>JAICWP010000044.1 GCA_025934735.1 Terriglobales bacterium
CTTATTAGATGACCCAGCACAGGGTCAGGCTGCGGCGCGAACGCCAGAAGTTTTGGGGCGTGTGTATGCCGGCTCAAGCCGGTGATTCCACGCCAGCGCGGAGGTCCAAGACTTACGGGCGGAAAGCTGGCACCTGACCCACTGCGGCTGCGCTGCCGCGTGGCGCTTCCTTTGATAGACTCCACTCAGCCATGAATCCCAGCGAAGCGATGCGCATCGCCCTGCAGTCTCTGTGGGCGAACAAGCTGCGCTCCGTGCTTACCCTGCTGGGGGTGGTGATCGGGGTGGCGGCGGTGATTGCCGTGGTCACGTTCGTGAGCGGCATCAATGGCTACGTGGCCGAGCGCATCTTTCGCTTGGGTGCGGATGTCTTCATCACCGGCAAGACCAGCGGCGTGATCACCAATATTGATCAGTATCTGGAACAGAACAAACGCAAGGACTTGACCCTCGACGACTACCGGGCGGTGCTGGAGGGTTGCAAGCACTGCCTGTACGTGGGCGCCACCACCTTCAATGGCAACGGGCACGTGCGCTATGCCGAGCAGTCGAGCACCGATACCTGGGTACGCGGCTTAACCCCCTCCATGGCGCCCATCATGGACCTCAACCTGGTGGCGGGACGCATGTTGAACGAAAACGACCTCGACCGCGGGGCGGCGGTGGCCATCGTGGGCAACGACATTGTGGAGAAGCTGTTGCCCGGCGTGGATCCAATCAACAAGGAAATCCGCGTAGATGGCAAGCCCTTCCTGGTGATCGGGGTGGGCGAAAAAGAGGGCAAAACCCTGGGTCAGAGCCGCGACAACTACGTCATCATTCCGGTCACCACCTGGCTGCGGAAATATGGCTACCACACCAGTATTCGCATTTCCGCCAAAGCGGCGGGTGTGGGCGCGGCGCTCGATTCGGCTATGGACGAGGCGCGCGCCATCTTGCGTGCCCGCCGTCACGACATGCCCGGACAGCCCGACAGCTTTGCCGTGGAGGATAACCAAAACTTCCTGAGCATTTGGGCGAACCTGAGCGGTACCTTCTTCATTGCGATGGTGGCCATAGCCGCTATCTCGCTCGTAGTGGGCGGCATCGTGATCATGAACATCATGCTGGTTTCGGTCACGGAACGCACGCGCGAGGTGGGCATTCGCAAGGCCATGGGAGCGCGGCGGCAGGACGTGCTGCTGCAGTTCTTGATTGAATCAGCCACCATGTCTCTGGTGGGCGGCTTCATTGGCGTCGTGCTGGGCGCGACCCTCGCCAAGGTAATCACGTTCTTAGTGGGCATGCCTTCCAGTATTAAGCTATGGGCGGTGCTGGCGGGACTGCTGGTTTCAGCCAGCGTGGGCATTTTCTTTGGGGTGTATCCGGCGCGGCGCGCGGCCCGACTCGATCCCATCGCGGCCTTGCGGTTCGAATTGTGAAAACCTAGATCAACCGCCGAGACCCAAAGAGTGCCGAGGTCAATGCGCTAAGAATCGGGAAGATCGGAACAGCTCTACCGAATTGCAGGACACTTGAAGTTCAGAGGGTTGACTTAGATCCTCTGCGTGCTCGGCGTCTCGGCGGTGGATTTTGGTTTTTAAACTTTGAAACTTGAAACTTTGAAACTGGTCTTCTAAATGCGGCGCAGTGACTACACCGAAATCGTGCGCATGGCCCTGGACACGCTCCGGGTCAATAAGCTGCGCTCATCACTGACGGTGCTGGGCATCGTAATCGGCGTCGCCGTGGTCATCGGCATTTCCTCGATCGTGCGTGGCCTGAACGACAACGTGCGCGGCGTGATTGGCTCCATGGGCTCCAACATCATCTTCGCATTCCATATGGAAGTGTTCACCTTCGGACGCCCCACGGAGGAAATGCGCACCCGCAAAGAGCTGACTTTCGAGGATGCCGAAGCCATGAAGGTCCTGCCGCACATCAAGGCTGTCACCGCGGGGGTGCGCTACTTCATGCCCGAGTTCGGCGCCGGCACTTATCAAGTGAAATACCAGGGGCGCAAGGCCAAGAACGTGATCCTGGAGGGCGATACTGCCGCCGTCAAAGACGTTTACGATCTGCAGATGCAGTCGGGGCGCTGGTTCAGCGAGGTGGATGACGCCCGCCATGCGCCCGTCATTGTGCTCGGCTCGCACACCGCGGATACGCTGTTCCCTGCCGGAAACGCCGTGGGCAAGGAACTGCAGGTTGAAGGCCAGTCATTTCAGGTGGTGGGCGTGGCCGAGCCGCAGAAGACGGTATTCGCCGGCGGTGAGAATCCGGAAGACAACAAAATTCTGTTTCCCCTCACCACCTTCCGCAAGCTGCACCCGGAGCAGAAGGCGCACTGGATTTCGGTGAAGGCTACCTCGCACGAGGACATGCCCAAAGCCATGGACGAAATGCGCGAGTTGCTGCGCCGGCGCCGGCACGTGCCCAACGACAAGCCGGACAACTTCGCCATCTTCACCCAGGACTCGCTTTCAGACGTCTGGAACGAGATCACCGGGGCGGTATTCATCTTCATGTTTGCGGTATCCAGCGTGGGCCTGCTGGTGGGCGGCGTAGGCGTGATGAACATCATGCTGGTTTCGGTAACTGAGCGCACTCGCGAGATCGGTGTGCGCAAGGCCGTCGGCGCTCGCCGCCGCGACATCCTTTTGCAGTTCACGCTGGAAGCTATTACCCTGACCGCGATGGGCGGGTTGCTTGGCGTGGGGGTAGGTGCGGCGATCACCTACGCCATACCCGCGATCTGGTCGTCGCTGCCGGCGCGAATGTCGGTGTTCTGGACCAGCTTCGGCTTCGGTTCGGCGGCCGCCGAGGGCCTGCTGTTCGGCATTTACCCGGCGTGGAAGGCTGCCAATCTGGACCCCATTGAGTCGTTGCGCTACGAATAGCGAGCCTGATGCGAATCCTCTTCGTCCTTCAGATCCTTGCTGGTGCGCTGGCCGCCTGCGGCATCGGCTTTTATCTGCTGTGCATCTGGAGTGCGCGCGCCTACCTGCACCTGCGGCGCCCGGTGGCGAATTTTTCCGGCGGCGGCGAGCCTTTTACTCCCGCGGTGAGCATCCTGAAGCCGCTGCGCGGAACCGACCCGCACATCTACGAGTGTTTTCGCAGCCACTGCCTGCAGGATTATCCCAGTTTTGAAATTATCTTCGGCGTGGATGACCCGCATGATCCGGTGGTCGCCGATGTCGAACGCCTGCAGCATGAGTTTCCCAACATTTCCATCCAGCTGGCGGTGTGCGCGCAACACCTCGGCCCCAACACCAAGGTGAGCAACCTGATCCAAATGGAGCTGCTGGCGCGCAATCCCTATCTGCTGGTCAACGACAGCGATATCCACGTTCCTCCGGACTACCTGCGGCGCATCATGGGCCACTTCCGCCACCCCGAGGTAGGTTTGGTCACCAGCTTCTATCGCGGCGTCGCAGGCCACACCCTGGGCTCTCGCCTGGAAGCCCTGGGCATCAGCGGAGAGTTCATGGCGGGGGTTCTGGCCGCACGCCAAATCGAAGGCGGCATGCACTTCGCCCTCGGATCCACACTGGCGGTAAGCCGAGAGGCGCTGAGCGCCATTGGCGGCTTCGCCTCTCTGCTCGAGTATCTGGCTGACGACTTCGAGTTGGGTTACCGGGTGGCTCGCGCCGGCCAAACCGTGGTGCTCGCCGACCTGGTGGTGGAAACCTACGTGCCCGATTACACGTTCTCTCAGTTTCTGGAGCACCAGATGCGCTGGGGACGCAGCACCCGCGATTCCCGCCACTGGGGCTATATAGGGCTAGTTTTCACGTATGGGTTTGCCTGGGCCGTTCTGGCCGTGATGTTCTCCCGAGGAGCGCCGTGGGCTTGGGGCCTGCTGGGGGGCGCCGTCTTTATGCGCCTGATCACCGCGTTGGTGGTCGGCGTAGGCGTGCTGCACGATTCGCAAATCGTGCGCGACCTGTGGCTGGTGCCGTTACGCGAACTGGTCTCAGTAGTCGTGTGGGTAGGCAGCTTCTTCGGCCACACTATCACCTGGCGCGGCAAAAAGTTCCTGGTGCGCAACAAGCGCCTGGTGCCATTGGACTCGCCGTCAGAGTGATGCAATTCAAAACAGAGGCACAGAGGGCAAAACTTCCCGGCCGCGGATCAGCGCGGATAGACGCGGATTGGTATCAGCAATCCAAAAAGTTGAGACCCCTGGCACCTGCTCGGCCGAATGAAAAGTGATATGGCGATTTCACGCCAATTACGGCCTACTCGCCCTGGCGGGGTACGTAGGGAGCGTAGCGGCGCTTGCCGAACGGAAAAACCGAAAACAAGGGCACATCCGTTATTTTTGTGTACGTGTAGCCGCTGACGTGAATCCTACCCACGACCCAGAATAGTCCACGGTTCATTTCACACTGACCCGCGATAACAGCCCTCGCCATCTCTTCAACCTCCGCAATGATGTCCTTCTCTCCGTCGCGATAGCGTCGGTCAAACTGTAATTCCCATCGCGAAAATTCCCCAAAACGAAAGCCGAAGAACACAAATTCATCAGCGAAAACCCCGCAGCTGGCAGAGGCTGGATTTGCCGGTTTCAATTCGACGATGGTTCCAATGCCCTTGGTGTCTTGATGGATGTCGAGTGCTGCCGTACCCGCTGGAAGCTCTCCCGCCAGTCGCTCAGACAAAGCAGTCAATTCGGAAAGCATGCCGGGACGCCCATCGTCTGCCCATAGCCACTTCTTCTTGGTCCATTCCGAGAGGCAGTCCCGAAGTTCCACCCAGCGGTCGGCGTCGGCCAAGTTTTGAAATTTCAGGGCTGTGGCTTTGAATGCCTCTATTGTTTCAAGGTCGAATACCAGCGTAAAGCCATACGGTGAGGTCGACCAAGTTTCGCGCCCTACAGAGAAGCAGCCCCAGGGTGAGCCGACGTCAAAGCTATCCCGCAGGGGAAAACCCTGCGACGCTGGCAAACCAGGCCAGGGAACCCTATCGAGGTTACAAGTCCTGCA
This sequence comes from Terriglobales bacterium, assembly GCA_025934735.1. Taxonomy (GTDB): domain Bacteria; phylum Acidobacteriota; class Terriglobia; order Terriglobales; family Acidobacteriaceae; genus JAICWP01. The sequence continues at coordinate 4,971 of JAICWP010000044.1, forward strand.
CCCTTTTCGGGGCAGAGCGCAACCGTAACTTACGATATGGCCGATTTCATGCCAATTGGAGTGTGCTCTCGATCAGTGTTTCAGCGATTCTCCAACCACCAGCGCCGTAGCAGTCTCTTGGTGATCATTGCGAACGAAATGAACCTGTATCTCACCTGACTTCCCCGAGAGCATCTGCTTTA
>JAICWP010000030.1 GCA_025934735.1 Terriglobales bacterium
ATACTCAAGGATTATGTGGAGGATGTTCTAGCGGACCATCCCCACGCGCGTGGGGAGAACGTGCCGGCCGGAATGGCGGTGCGGCCCGGAATCGGACCATCCCCACGCGCGTGGGGAGAACTCTGGCTTTTAAAAGACTTAGCTGAAATCTGCGGAGAAAAAGTCGTCCGTTGGCCCAGTCCGGCTCTCCTCGTTCCATTTCTCGGCCACCATCCACAGCCCGCTGACCTCAACACCCTTACGCTCGGTTGGGCCAATAGTTTCGATCTTGTATCCTTGACAATTTGGATAGCTGCTCACGATCAGAAGTCCGACGCCGAACGCATTGCGTCTGATGTACTCGACTGTTTTCTCATGCGTGCGGCGGTTGAGCGTACCCACAAAGACATTAGGGCGCGGCTCGATAAACCAGCGTTTCAGCATTCCGCGAATGGCATCGGGCGTATCGTGAGCGACTATGACTGTCACAGGAATAATTCCTCCAAGTCCTTCGGAATTCTTTGTAGCAGCTTTTCGTGTTCCACTCGTTCCTTGAGCAGCGTGCGAACCACTTCTCCGTTGTCATCGGGATTTTGACTGATGGCCTGGAAAGCCGCTGGGAAGGTGATGAACTCCTTGTAGAGATCAGCTACATCGTAAATGAAGGGCAGCGTACCACCTTCGTGAATGAAACCCAGGGACGGCAGGTAACCTAGGGAGCAGAGCACTGCGGCGCACAAGGCATAGAGGCTGGCGTTGGCAACAGACAGCGCACGGTTGATATTGTCGGCCAAATTCCAATTTGACTTGTCGTAATTGCGTCCCTTCCATGTAACGCCGTACTGCTGGCCAAGCTCAGCATACTTGGCGCGCACGCGCAGACCTTCCATGCCGCGCAACTCCGTAACGGAATACGCCTGTACATCTACACCGGGAAATCGTCGGACAAACATGCGGCGGGCTATATCGGCACGCCTCTTCTTGTCGGCCCAAGCGGCTGCGTGTTTGCGTGGCATTGAGTTGTTGTTATTGGGGGTGATCCCAAACGCATAGAACCGCATCCCATCTTGGCCAATCCAGCAGACGGGAGTATTGGAATCGGCGCAGGCTTTCATGGCCGCGTGTGTGACCGTCGTACCTGGCCCTAGCAATACTGCTGACAGCGTAGCGACTGGCAGACGGTACACAAGACGGTCCGCACCGATCCACTTAATGCTGGAATCATCCACTTCCAGTCGCCCGTGTTCGAGGTAAATGGGTGTCCACCTATCCTTCGCCGGTGTCAAAGTCTCTAACGGTGGTTTCTCGAATATGGGCATGGCAAGGCGATGCTAGCTTACAACTGTCGCGTGCCCGGGTTTCAGGGCGATGCGGCGGACGGCAAATCGACGTCCGATGGGACCGCTGCTGCTGCCATCGCCGAAGCTGAGTGGCTGATCGCTAATCGAATCCGTGCCTTCAGCGAATTCTGTAACTTCGGTTACAGTGGTGAAGTCGTCAACCGATTTATTGGCAATTAGCTCTCGTTGAGCTTCGAGTTCCGTATTGAACAACCCACGAAAGATTGGCTCCGCCGGGATGCAACTCTTACGACCGAACCAAACACCCCATATCGGATTCTGGAGCGCCGTGGCGGCACGCTCCAGAACGAGTCGGTCACCTGTCAGAATTATTCCAAAACGGGCGTCAAGCAGGTACTGACGGTGGGTTACAACAGCATCTTTGCTAGGGACGCCACTTGCGCGGCGAGTGTTGAGCACCGTGTGGTAATCATCAAGGCGAGTGACAGGCGGCGGTTCGTCAGAACCGGGGGCCTCGCGCGGGATGGCGATACTGCTCATCCTAAGCGTCGCTAGTTGCTGAAGCATAGCGCGCTCTTCAACCGAGCCTTTGGCCAAGCCCATGGCAGCAGCGATTAAGCCGACAATGCCGCTCTTGGTCGGGTGTAACGCCGTGGTACGACGCTGAAAACGACTGGCGAACCCCCACGATTGCAGTGGGCCATCCAACAGCAGCGCCACATACGCCGTATCAGACATGGCTAAGTATCTCCCTGCAGAATTGGTCGAGCGGCTTATCTGGTATGGCGATTTCCAGGGACGGCTTGATGCTCCAGGTCTCCTTCAACTGTTTGTGATGCTCCTTTAGCGCCGCAATGGAGGCTTCCATCAGCCCGTTCTTGGGGCGAACCGGATTCTCAAAGGCATTTACCAACTGCAGTGGTTGGCCTTGCTCTTTCACAATGCCAAGCACATAGCCGGGTAACGTGTGGGCATTCATCGAGTTTTTTCGTGCGCCCGGAACCGCCAGAACTGCCGCGCGCATAAAGGTGTCTATCACCGTCTTGCGTTCCTCGGAGGACAACGCACCCAAGTGAGCGGCATCAGCCAAGAGATCGAGATTCAGAGCGACATAACGATAGTAGGTAGCCGAGGTGAACTCCAGCGTGCCAGTCATCCCCGCGCCAGCTTGTTCCTCTGGTTGGAGGTCATCCACTGCCGAGAAAAAATCAATGTCATTGTCGGCTTTATGGGTGGACAATGCATGGCTAAACAGCCCCGCCCCCTCCAAGGTCAGCGAGTGATCGCTGGCGACCATCCGCCCAAAGATGGCAATGTCGGCGGCATCTTTGAGCGCGGCCGACTTGCACGCTTTAGCGACACCGTTCTGCAACTCTTTCGGCTTGGGGTCCTTCTTTACAATCTGGGCCAGTTCTTTGGCAAGAGCATCCACCTCGGCCGGTGAGAGGAACATCAGAGTCTTAACTTTGAGTTCACCTTTTTTTTCTGCTGCCGGGTCCAAGGTAGCCAGATGGTCGCCCACAGTCTTGGCGATCTCGGTGGTCCTTGCCGATGCCACACCGTGCTTCTTCAGCGCATCGGCCAACGGCTCGATAATCAGGCGGCTCCGGTTGCCGGCAAATAGGTTTGGTGAGAGCTTTTGCGCTTGTTCGCGAATCGCTCGCTTCAGACACTGGCTGGAGATGCGGGCGCGAGTTGTGCCACCGAAAATAGCGGTTTTGGGTGCACCGACATCATCACGGTTTAAACACGAAACAGGGAATGACTGCAGGATATGCAGCTCTACAAGTTTCATGCATGCTCCTTTTTGTTTGTTCCTCATGAAATTGGCGCAATCATCAGCAACCCGAAGCCGAATGCCTTTGCTGAGCCGATACCGCGCGTGAATGTTTGCTGAAATTTTGCCGCGTTGGTCACTGTCAACCCGCCCTGAAACTCTACCGCGCTGTGCAGCCCTGATATGCCATTTTTCTCAAAGTACTCGCGGCCACGCGAAAAGATACGCAGTCTTTCTTCATCTAGGGAAAACCCACCGTGCTCGCCTTTGCGGATAATCCAGGCAACCAGTTCATCCCGGGTGCGCAAAGGGATGCGCTTTCCGTTCTTCGTCGGACTGCCGTCGGGTTTCAGCCTGGTTACTTTCTTCGTCGGGTTTGCACAGAGCTGAAAAACATATTGGCGGCGGGTGAAATATGTATCGGGAATCGCTCTTGTTTTCCAGCTTTCTGGATCAGCCGGGCACCAGTCGGGCCGCACCGGCAGCACGGGAGAGACGATCAGCAGGCGAAAGCCCTCGCGGCATCGGTCGAGGCGGGTCAGAAAATCGCGTTGTTTACCGTCGTGTCCGGGAAAGGACTTCCAGACTGCCTGATGCCAGTCGTAACAATCTCGTAAGGGCAATCGTGCAGCGGTGGCAAAATCTATGGTGACTTGGGTGAGATGTGTCATAGTGCGGCCACCGAATCCTCGACAACGCCCCAATATTCACGCGCCCAGCATGCTTTCACGTTATGGCTCCAGTAACAAAGATCGATGAATAACCGCTCGTAGTTGACCGGTATCGCTCTGGCCTTGGCAGCGAGGATAACTGGACGCAATCGCTCGCAAATCTCATGTCGGTCGCAGGAGAGCAATCGCCGGAACCGGCCATCGAAGCTGTTGTTCTCGGTGCTAAGGCGGCGGCAAGTCATTCCGAGACTACCGGTCTGGGTTTCGTCAGGATGGTAAGCGAATAGGCCAGCGACTGTTTCCATCCGGCGATTGCCAATTCCTCCGACGTGCCCGAGCCACTGCCAAGCACGGGGCAATTTGGCCGGAGTCAGCGCGCAGCGCAGATCGGCCATTGCGCCCCGGTCGCTCTTGAGACGTCGCAGATAGGCCAGCAAGCGTACGGCGGCTTCCTGCGGATCTGGTCGATCGGCGCTCATGTTTCAGCCACCTCTTCGTTTTCATCCTCAGCTTGTCCGGCCGGAACGGCGAATAATGCATTGAGGCCTAGCGCATACGCACGCATCTGGCGGGGTGTCTCGTGGGCGCAGGCGTGCTCATACGCGCGGCGGGCGGCTCTCCATACCGACTTGCCCCAGGCGGTGTTCTGCCACAAGTGTTTCAAGCCTAAGCTTGCGGGAGTAGCGGCGGCTTCTAGCAGGTACGGCACGCAAAGCTCCATTTCAGTCCAAAACTGTGCGGCGGCCTTCCCCTGGATTTGCTCCCGACGGCTCTTCATTTCGGGCCGGTCAAGATGGTCACCTAGTTCCTTGTGATAGACCGAGATGGCTCGCCTCACACGAAACTCCGTAGTCTCGGCCAGTCGCACACCGCGTTCGTAAGCCATCTGGCTTGTTTCCTCCAGCATTGCGGCTGGAACGTGGAACACGGACTCAACCGTGTCTACCGGTTTGGCTCGTTTCGCCACAAGGCCGCCCGTCCAAAGATCAAAAGCCGCCTCTCGGTCGGAGATGTTCTGCATCGCGGCAGGGCCGCCGGGCTTCTCGCCGACAGCTCTGACAGTCAACGAGTGTAGTTCACGCCACATGGCCTTTTCGAGGGATGCCGCCAACACAACACGCGTCGGTTGTCCGTTCTGCTGCCTAGTGACAATCGTAGCCGAGGGCTCGCGCCAACCATCGGCATCGGTCTCATACTCCAATCCATTCGCGAGAATGAGGCTCCTGCCATCTTCACTGAGCCAGATGGCGCGAGCCAGCGGAACAAGTCTTCCCACATAGGTTCGAGTTGAATTCTGCACCGATTCGGCATCATCCAGCGCCTGGGGCATCGATTCCCAGATCGGTCTGCCCCAGGAGTTAGCGCCTAAAAAGTTTTCGACCTGCTGTTTGGTGATGAGGTTTTTGTGGAGCGTGGCGAGCAGATTGTCGCCCCGGAGCAGCGCATGTAACATCCCGCCAGACAAACAAGGAGCATGCTCGCTCGACCCAGCTCCGAGTGTTTCCTTCCCATTCCACAATCCCACGCCAATGCGACCACTGGGCGAAAAGCACTGGAAAGTTATTAGCATTAATGCGAGTTCGCCCGAGGCGAAGGCGCGTTCCGAGCCGCCCGAATTATCAAACAGTGTCGTATTGTTGCCCGTGGCCAACGCGATATCGAGCTTGCTTGTTGAGCTCCCTTCGTCGCCCTCTGCGTTCGGTTTGCTCGCACTTAGCTTGGCGACCTGCAAGAACCGCTGACCCCTACCGAACAACTCGAACGTGCGCTGCCAACGGGCCAAGTAATCAATGGCTGACGGCACTATGCGTTCCCGGCACACCTTCCAGTCATCATAATCAGGGGGGCCATCGAGTGCTGCCTGCCCGATGCAAATCAGCAGTCGCATCAGGGCGATGCGTTCATGCGGGCGGACCGCCAACTCGCGAACGTTCGCACCGTGCTCGAACGCCTCACGCAAACTGAGACTTCCCGGTTTGCCGTCATTCCAAATAACTGGTATCCACGCGTCAGTCGTAAGGTTCATCGGGCTCCTGGTAAGGTGAGCGCGCCACACCTCCGTTGTCGATGATGACACCCTGGTCGGCCTGATAGGAGAGTCCGGTTTGCTGCCCCTGCCCTAGCCAGCCAATCTTGCCATCTCGCTGCAGCAGTCCAAGAGCGGTTGGCTGTTCAACCTGATTGGCCAACCAACCCGGGACGTGCGAGAGACCGGCCGCAACTGCCCAGCGCGGTATACGCACGAGATTGCGATAAATCGCTTTGACGGCCTTAAAGTTCCACTCACGGTCACGGTCATGCGCCGTGATTATAGTGCCGTCGAGCAGGGAAACACGTGCGGAATGCGAGTCGAGCGGCGTGACAGCAGTTGCTAGAACCACCTGTGCCGTCGGATATGAGCTCAAGCGGGTCTGAACGCCTTCTTCGTCGGGCAAGGGCGGGTTGTTCCAGATGTTTGTCGCATTCAGCGCTTGCTGGGCCATTTTGGCCTTTTGCTTCTCCAATTGTCGATGAAGTTCCTTCCACCCAGGCGGTTCGTCGGCAATTGGCTCGGCATAGGTCGCCTCGAGGATCGGGCGGATTTCGCCCGGTAGAGTGATTGCCTCCTTGCCGCGCCACTGCTGGAGCGAGCGCAAAAGGACGTACGGCGCATAAATACGTGCGCTTTTACCCAAAGCCTTGCGGAGTTCCTTCTCGCTTGCATCACGCAGGCCGCCCTCATCTATCTCAGGCATCTGAATCCAAATTTCTGGCTGGGAACACGGACGTGTGTGCCGGTTGTGCCTCCATAACCGGCCGAGCCGTTGGAGCAGCATATCGGTGGGGGCTAGGTCCGTAATTAGCAGATCGGCATCGATATCCACGCTCTGTTCCGCCACCTGGGTTGCGACCAAGACGCAGCCCTCCGGACGCTTTCTGGAGTCTTTCCCGAGTCGGTTCATCCAGTCGTCCTCAAGTTGTTCGCGGCGAAAAAAGGGAAAACGCGAGTGGAGCAGCGCGATGCTTGGCCCCCCTTGGAAATTGCTGCTCCGAAGTGCCCGATAGGTCTCCTGCGCCTCATCTACAGTGTTGCGAATCCAGAGCACACATTCGCCATGGCACGCATGTTCCATGGCGGCTTCAGGTGAGAAAGAGCGAGAGGAGTTGCTTATCCTAATCGTCTTCGGAGGCGGCGGCGTGCACCCGTCTTCGATGATTGAGGCGGCTGCAGTCGAAACCAGCGGGTATGCCGAGCTAATTGGCTGCGTATCATCCAATCCGAGCAACTCGCGCCGCCGCTTCCCCGTCAGCGTGGCGGACAAGATGATGATCGAGCACTGCAACTCGCGCAGCCGTTTTACTAGCTCGCCAATGAGCGTGCCGGTGTAAAGATCGTAGGTATGCACTTCGTCCAGGATCACCACCTTACCGGCAAGGCCGAACTGACGGACAAAAAAATGCTTAGCTGCCACGATACCGAGCAAGGCTTGGTCAATAGTGCCAACGCCAAATGCCGCGAGCAGTGATCTTTTAGCTGACGCGAACCAGGAGCGACCGGCACGCACATGCTCCTGTGCTTCAGCATCTGGGCTGGCCGGGTATAGCCTCGGCGGCGGCTCCGTCTCCACCAGCCAAGACGCGCTGTGAGCCAGCCGTACCTCCGCTGCATCTAGGCAAATCCGCCGAACGAATGGCTCTACTCGCAGATGAACCCGGTTGCTGGTCACTTGTGTCGGCAAAGCAAAATAGAGCCCTGTCGCTTTCCCAGCACTCATGAGTTGATATGCCGCCGCCAGTGCTGCTTCAGTCTTCCCATAGCCCATCGGCGCTTCGATGATGTACACGCCGGGCTCACGGATCATCTGCACGGATGCAGTCTGGACGGTGTTTGCCTGAGGAATTTCCGGAAACAGGGAAGCGAATCCGTCCAGTTGCCTCATGCGGACGGACCTCCAATTGAGCATGTTTAGCACAATGGGTGCCCGCCTACGTCGCTCTTGCATATCCCAGCAGACATGTTGCGGGAAATGCGTCTCGTCTGAACCGATCCAGTCCGCCACCGTAATGAGCCCAGCCATGAACCAGTTTATTGCTCCACCCGGCGGCTGATCGGGTAAAGGCCCAAATTCATTGACGAGGGCTTGTGCCAAGCGGACGCGTTCTTGTTCCCATGGTTCGGACAAATGCACCCGTTCCCCTTTAATCTTTCCGTGATGTGCACCAACAGCCGCTGCCCATCGGCAAAGCTCGGTCCTGCGGAGTAGACCCTGAACCGTGAATTGACTGATCTTGGCGTGGTCAGAAACCCGCATGCCCCAACCTTCCGTCAGCGCCCGAGCCCTTAAGGCCCTCTCCACCAACCATGCCTCGCTCTTCACTTGAAATCCGGGCGACACTTTGCCGATGTCGTGAAGGGCAGCGAGAGATGCGGCACCGGCTGGGATTAGTTTCAGGAGTTGCGGCGATACCAAGCGCAGAAGCGCTTCAGCCATGCAGCCGACGTTCAGGCAGTGATCGCGGACACCGATCCCGGGCTTCCCATCCTTGGCCGTCTTCGCCCAACAATCCTCGTACCGCACAACATCGCCCGCCGTCGTCACCCTCGACATTCCATTTCTGATTTTTGGTGCAGGCACGGGTCCAATATTACCAAGGATTGGGTCGACGGGGACCAAAATAGACAGTTCGGCGGTTCGGCGCTACAGTACGCAAGAGGTTCACACAGGATGCATGACTGCCCATTGAGAAACTGATGTAAGCGGACGTGCGAGCAATCGCCAGTCGTAGAACTAATTGGAGGCGGTGGGAGGGAAGCTACGTGACGATTGCCTACCTTGACATTGAAACTGACTATACTGGCCGCTTTAGCGACAAGCGGTTGTTCAAAGATCACGCGAATCACCGCATCACTGTAATTGGCGTGCGGGTCGTTGACCGAACTAAAGACGTCTTCCTCCAACTCGTCTGCGAGAATATTTCAAAACACGCACTGCTGAACGCGCTCAATGGAACGGACCTAATTGTAACGTTTAATGGCCGTTCGATACCCGATCGATTCAAACTCTCCACCGGATTTGATTTTCCAGTGATAGCCTCGCAGCTTGGGGTCGTGCTAGATAGAGACTTCCAACATCTCGATCTGTGTCCACTTTGCTGGCGGCATGGATTGTGGGGAGGCCAAAAGGCAATCGAGCGGTCACTGAGACTGAAACGAAATCTGCCTAGGAGAAACGGCGACTGGGCAGCCATCACCTGGAAAAAATACGAAGCAACAAGAGACGAGAACCTCTTGAAAGCGCTATTAGAATACAACCGCGAGGACGTATTCATGCTGCGTCGGATACAAGAAGCTCTAGAGAAATGCCTCAGATCGTCGGCGCCCAAGACGAAATGAGGTGGTTTCTTTCCTTGGCTCGAAATCGCAGTTCTCGCCAGTCACGTGGGAAATGGCATTCTCCCCACCAACGTAGGGATGGTCCGTGCCAGTTCGGGTCCACCGGTTGGAAAGAGGCGTTCTCCCCACGTGCGTGGGGATAGTCCGGGATTCTAGCCGGTGGTCGAAACGAAGGTTGCGTCTTCCCCATGGGTGTGGGATGGTTTACTTTCAGGTGGCACTCATGCTACGCGTCTTCCCCACGCTAGTGGGGATGGTCCGTTCGCATAGGGTACGGGGAAATCCTGCCCTGCCTTCTCCCCACCTGTGTGGGGATGGTCCGAACTGAATCTGGTTTTCCGACCGCAGAGGCAAACTCCCCACGCACGTGGGGATGGTGACGTTTTGTGCGGAGCCGTTTCCTGTGATGACGGCAAACTCCCCACGCACGTGGGGATGGTCCGGACAAAGGTGCCATTACCGAAGAAATCGGCCAGTTCTCCCCACGCGTGTGGGGATGGTCCGGGCTTCAACGATTACCCCAGCCCTCCCTTCGCGTTCTCCCCACGCGTGTGGGGATGGTCCGGTTCTTGAGGTTATCGGCGGAGAGGTCGGCATGTTCTCCCCACGATGTGGGGATGGTCCGGCCTGCTTGTTCTCCTTGGTGTTCTGCATGTCGTTCTCCCCACTGTCGTGGGGATGGTCCCTGCTTCACTCGCGTATTGAGGAATGGCCACGGTGTTCTCCCCACTTGCGTGGGGATGATCCGTGCGGCTCGCTGACTCAAACAGGCCCCTTTGTTCGCGGGCATTTTATGGGCATTAGCGTGCGGGAGTTGCGGATGTTCAGGAAGTTGAATGCTGTAGAATCAATAAGTTGGCTGTTTACAATATCGATTGGGGGTTCCTCCGGGACTCGCGCCTACTGTATGGGACGCCGACCCAGGACTCCCGTCCTGGGCTTTACCATGCTGCCCTCCGGGGCTGATCCGCATTCGGTTTCTCTGTGTCTCTGTGTCTCCGTGGTGAAAATGGTATTGGTGAATAGGAATGCCGAATAGACCTAAACCTCTCATTCTGGTCATCCTCGACGGCTGGGGATACCGCGCAGAAACGAAAGCCAACGCCATCGCGCTGGCGCGCAAGCCCACCTACGACCGGCTGCTGCGCGAATATCCCAACACGCTTATCCACACCAGCGGGCGCTTTGTCGGGTTGCCCGAGGGGCAGATGGGCAACAGCGAAGTCGGCCACCTCAACATGGGCGCCGGGCGCATCGTGCACATGGACATTACCCGGCTGGACCTGATGATCCAGAACGGGGAATTCTTTTCCGACCCCACGCTGCTGGGCGCGATGAAGCATGCGCGCAGCGCCGGGCGGCGACTGCACCTGTTTGGGCTGCTTTCCGACGGCGGAGTGCACTCCCACCAGAACCACCTCTGCGCGCTGCTGAAAATGGCCAAGCAGAGCGGCGTGGACCGCGTATTTGTGCACGCGTTCATGGATGGCCGCGACACCCTGCCGACCAGCGGCGCTGGATATCTCGAGCAATTGCAGCAGAGAATGCGCGAGTACAACTCGGGCAAGATTGCCAGCGTGAGCGGGCGTTACTACGCCATGGACCGTGACCGGCGATGGCCGCGCATTGCTAAGGCGTTCAACGTCATGGTGCAGGGCAATGGCGAGGCCGCGCGCTACGTGGACGCGGTGCAAGGCGTGAAGGACTCCTACAACAAGGGCGTGACGGACGAGTTCATCGTGCCTTTTGTTTGCACCGATAACCGGGGCGAGCCGCTGGCCACCATTCGCGACGAGGACGCCTGCATCTGCTTCAATTTCCGCGCCGACCGGGCCCGGCAGATCACCCGGGCCTTGGCGCGCAACAGCGGGCTGAATGCACAGGGCGGAAGCGATCTTCCCGACGCCGCGGGCCTGGATGCGGAAATCCCGCGGGAGCGCGTGCCTAAGAACCTGCACTACGTGTGCATGACGCGCTACGACAAACAGTTCGCTTTGCCGGTGGTGCTGCCGCCGGAACCGCTCAGCAACATTCTCGCCAACGTCATGGCCAACCTGAACCTGCGCAACCTGCGGGTGGCGGAAACAGAGAAGTACGCGCACGTCACGTATTTCTTCAATGGAGGGGTGGAGCAGCCTTTTGCCGGCGAAGAGCGCGTTCTGGTGCCCTCGCCCAAAGTGGCCACCTACGACCTGAAGCCGGAGATGAGCGCCCAAGGCATCGCCGGCGAAGTGGTGAAGGCGGTGGAGAAAGGCGCCTTCGATGTGATGATTGTGAACTTCGCCAACGCGGACATGGTGGGACACTCCGGACAAATTGAGCCGACAGTGAAAGCCGTGGAAACCGTGGACGCCTGCCTGGCGGAGATCGAGCGCGCGGTGCGGCAGCGGGGCGGAGCCATGATTGTCACCGCGGACCACGGCAACGCGGAGCTGATGATTGATCTGGCCACCGGAGGCCCGCACACCGCCCACACCACCAATCCCGTGCCGTTGATTTTGGTGAGTGGCGAAGAGAAGAAATTTGCGCTGCGCTCTGATGGGTCGCTGCGCGACATTTCGCCGACGATGCTATCCCTGCTTGGAATTGAGCAGCCCAAGGACATGACCGGGCGCGACCTGCGCCAGGGGCTGGGCACGGCGGAAAGAAAATAATCAAAAAAATGGAGCGGGCAGGCTGCCAGGAGGGCTGGCGCCGTACCCGCTCAGCACTTGCGGAGAAAAGCCGAGACTTTCTTGTCGTTAGCTGATGGAGCTGGCAGTCTCGGAAAACACGGTGTTGGCGTTGGAGCCAATCAGCCGGATGGTGCCAACCACGATGACCAGGATGACGGCCAGCATCACCGCGTATTCGGCAATATCCTGACCTTCATCGTTCAACCACATACTGCGAATCAGATTCACCATTGTTATCCTCCGTGCAAAAGTTTTAAGAGGGGGAGGCTTACAAAAGCGTCGCAGGCGGTTGACTCCTGGGCAGCTCAGCCCGAACCGGAAGGAGCGCCGCCGGCAAGATCTTATTTCAGCTTTTTACGCAGCCGCCGAACTTCCACGAAGGTCAGGGCTGTCGTCATGCAGACCACGCTGGCGAACAGAACTTCCAAGCCGAACATTGTTTGCATTGCGTCGTCCTCCTCTAGGCGGCCAGAGAACGAAGCTCGTTCACTGCCCACGCGTGTAACTATGGGACCGGGGAGCCGTAAGGTAAACATTACGTTCGTCCAACTGCAAAGCGAGCATTCGCCAAGTGATTACCAGCGAGGGGACAAGCGATTACGAAAGCGTAAGCGGCGAGAATTCAGGCGCTTAGCGGGTATTCCGCGGGGAATCGTTGCGAACTGTGGATTTGCTGGGGACGGTTGACTCACAAATGGCAGCTGCTTAGCCCCTTCTTCTCCAAATAACGCTGGTGGTATTCCTCAGCTCGATAAAAGGTTGTGGCAGGCACAATCTCGGTAACAATCGGCTGGCGGAAACGCGCCTGCCAGCGCTCACGGGAAGCCCGGGCCGCCTTCTCCTGTTCGGGAGTGTGGAAGAAAATGGCAGAACGATACTGCGTGCCGAAATCAGGACCCTGGCGGTTGGGCGTGGTGGGATCGTGCATCTGCCAGAAATGGTCGAGTAGTTGGTCATAGGAAATTTTGCTGGGATCAAAGGTGATTTGGATGGCTTCGGCGTGGCCGGTGCGGTCCGTACACACATCCTGGTAGGTGGGATTGGCCAGACTGCCGCCGGTATAGCCCACCGCCGCATCCGCAACTCCCGGCAAGGCACGGAAGGAAGTCTCTACTCCCCAGAAACAACCTGCTGCGAAAGTGGCGTGTTCCATCATGAGTTCTCCTTTAATAGACTTTGATTCAGTGCCACTAGGAAAGGTGCGAGCAGGTTGGACTTTAAGGCTTCAGATTTCCAGTTTCAAGTTTCGAGTGAGGGAATGCTGCAGGCCCAAGCTGCAGGCCTGACGCAGAAATCTGAAACTTGCAACTGGCGTTACTGAGTCATGCGAATAGCCAGCTGCTTTTCCTGGGCCGTCATCTGATTCCACAACATCTCCAGATCATGCGAGATATAGGAGTTATTAGGCTGCTGGCGCAGGGCGAGCGCAAACCAGCGGTAGGCGATGGCCCGATCCAGGGGCACACAGTGGCCGGTGGCGTAAAGGCCGCCTAAGGTGCTCTTGGCCTGAACGCTGCGGTTATCGGAAGCCTGGCGCAAATAGCTGAGGGCGCGGTCGCAGCTCTGCGGCGCACCGGCACCGTTGAGGTATTTTTGCGCATCAGCGAGCAGCAGCGCGTTCTGCGCGTCAAGGGAAGGCGCAGCCGGCGCGGTTTCCGCGCGACGCGTTCGGGTTTTGGCCGCGGGGCTGGGCGGTTTGGCTACCGCTGCCGTCTCCTTAAGCGCGGCGGGAGGAGGAGCGTTCTGCTTGGCCGCTGCACTCTGAATTTGCGCAGGGCTGGGGGGCGGAGCCACCGCAGACCCGGGACCAGCAACTGAACCTGTGGCCGCGGGCGGCGGAGTTGGCGCGTTACTGTTCTCGGAGGCGCCGGGATTGGCATTAGGAGCGACCGCGGCTGCCTCCTGCTTCTCCTGGCCGATTCGGGCGCGCGCCTGCTGAACTAGTTGGGCCAAGCGGGCGCGGCTCAGGCCGCCATGGCCCGCCTGCAGCCACACCAGTCCACCCACAGCCGCCAGAAGCACAAGGAACAAATACAGGCCCCAATGGCTGGTGGAAGGTTCGTCATCCAACAGGTAGCTGCTGCTCAGGTCGGGTTCATCGCTCAGTCCCAAAAAGGAAGGGCCATGAATGGTCCGTTCGGGTTCAAACTCAGGTTCCGCGTCGGTGGGAGGGGGCTCCGAGCCGTTATTTCGTGCGGCAGCCACCGGCTCCTCCGGTTTGGGCTGGAGCAGGGCGGTGCCACACTTCCCGCAGAACTGATTATCGAACGGGTTTTCTCTTCCACAATGGGGACAAAAGGTGGTTATCATAACGCTGCAACAAAGCCAGCGACGGGGCGGCGCTCCTATTATCTCCCATTAGATGTGAGCTGATGAAATTAAGTTCTCCAGCAGTAGCTTGCCTTTACACTAAAGCTGGCAGCGTGTTAGTCTCGTAACTGGTTACAATAAAGACGAGAAGACAGGAGTGCGGCAGGTTCAGTGCTAGCCCGAGAGCAGAAGAAAACCCTCATTGACCAGTATGGCACGCATGCCACGGACACCGGGAGCCCGGAGGTCCAGATCGCATTATTGAGCGAGCGAATTGGTCAGCTGACGGAACACTTTAAGACGCACAAGAAAGACCACGCTTCCAGGCGCGGTCTGCTCATGCTGGTCAGCAAGCGGCGGCGCTTGCTGGACTACCTGAAGAAATACGACTCCGAGCGATACCAGACCGTCATTCAGAAACTCGGCATTCGCAAGTAGTTGTGTCTACGGGATACCCGCAGGGCGGGTCCGCCGGGCGCCGGCCTCAGTTCACCTGAACGGGCGAGTCCGGGGCACGTCCACCAGTTGCGTCGAATCGGCCACATTGGAACTACCCTCCTCGGCCTTGCCGTGTCCGTACGGCCTCGTCTCAGAATTCCTGGAAGGATGAAGCATGACACAAGAAGTCACAGTAGAACTTAGCGGCGGCAAACAACTTACATTTGAAACCGGCAGGCTGGCCAAGCAGGCCCACGGATCGGCGGTGGTGCGCTCCGGAGATAACATGGTGCTGGCCACCGCGGTGGCCAATCAGGAGCCGCGGTTAGGAATTGATTTCTTTCCACTTACGGTGGATTACCGGGAATACACCTACGCCGGCGGACGCATTCCCGGCGGCTTTATCAAGCGGGAAGGGCGGCCCAGCGAGCGCGAAATTCTGACCAGCCGTCAGATTGACCGGCCCATCCGGCCGCTGTTCCCCGATGGATTCCGCAACGAAACCCAGGTCATCTCCTTTGTGCTTTCGGCGGATACCGAAAACGATCCCGACGTGCTGGCCATCAACGGGGCCTCTTGCGCGTTAACGCTTTCCGATATCCCGTTCGAGGGCCCAGTGGGTGCCGTGCGGGTGGGGCTGGTCAATGGGCAGTTCGTGATCAATCCCAATTACGAGGAAATGCGGAGCGGGCTACTGCGCCTGATGGTGGTGGGGACTACCGAAGGCATCGTGATGATCGAAGCCGGCGGGAGCCAGGTTCAAGAACAGACCATCGTGGACGCCATTGAGTTCGGCCACAGCGAGATCAAGAAAATCTGCGCCGCCATCAACCAGCTGCGGGAGCGCGTGGGCAGACCCAAGCGGGCCTTTACGGCACCCGAGGTTGACGAGTCCTACTACAAACAGCTGCGCAAGAAGATTGAATCGCGGCTGTCGGACGCGCTCGATACGAAAAAGCATCCCAAGGCGGAAAGCCACGACCTAGTAAAGGCTTACAGGAAGGAATTAGTGGAAGCCCTGCCGGAAGAGGATACGGAAGGCCGGGAAAAGCTGGCCAAGTACTACGAGCTTGTCCGCGAACGGATTTTCCGCGACCAGGTGATCGCCAAGAAGCGGCGTCCGGATGGGCGGGCCTTTGACGAAATCCGCCCCATTTCCATTGAGGTTGGGGTTCTTCCGCGCACTCATGGATCGGCCATTTTCACCCGCGGCGAAACCCAGGCGCTGGTTACCACTACTCTAGGCACCTCCGAAGACATGCAGCGCCTGGAGGTTTTCGAAGGCGAAGCCAAGAAGCGCTTCATGCTGCACTACAACTTCCCGCCATTCTCAGTGGGCGAGGTAGCGTTCCTGCGGGGCGCGGGGCGGCGGGAAATCGGCCACGGCGCCCTGGCGGAGCGCGCGGTCAGTGCCATGCTGCCGTCGGAGACGGACTGGCCATACGCCATGCGCGTGGTTTCCGACATTCTGGAATCCAACGGTTCCTCCTCCATGGCCACGGTTTGCGGGGCCTCGCTATCGCTGATGGATGCGGGCGTGCCGCTGACCTCGCCGGTGGCCGGCATTGCCATGGGCCTCATAAAGGAGGATAACGACTACGCCATCCTCACCGACATCGCCGGCGCCGAAGACCACTACGGCGATATGGACTTCAAAGTAGCGGGCACCCGCGAGGGCATTACCGCGCTGCAGATGGACATCAAGGTCAGCGGCATCACCTCGGCAATCATGGCGGAGGCCCTGGCGCAAGCGCAGCGCGGCCGCATGTTCATCCTCGACAAAATGAACGAGGCCTTGCCGGAAGCGCGCTCCAAGGTTTCCACCTACGCCCCGCGCTTCTACACCCTGCAGATTCCGGTGGATAAGATCCGCGACCTGATCGGGCCGGGCGGCAAGATGATCCGCAGCATTATCGAGCAGACCGGGGTCAAAATTGATGTGGAGGATTCGGGGCGGGTCAACGTGGCTTCCAGCGACCAGGCCTCAGCGGCCAAGGCGCTGCAGATTATCGGCGAACTGACCGCCACAGCGGAAGTGGGGAAGACCTACCTGGGCAAGGTTTCGCGGCTGGCGGATTTTGGCGCGTTCGTCGAGATCATCCCGGGAACGGATGGCCTGCTGCACATCAGTGAGGTCGCTGAGCATCGCATCAAGGACATCCGCGACGAATTGAAGGAAGGCGACCAGGTGCTGGTGAAGGTGCTGTCCATAGAGGGCAACCGCATCCGGCTGTCGCGCAAGGCAATCCTCAAGGAGCAGCGGGCGAAGATGGGTGGAGGGGCCGCCGAGGCGCCGGAGGAGCAAGCCGCTGGCACCATGACCATTGAAGGCGGTGGCGAGTATCCGGAAACCACCGAAGAGCACGAGCCCAACTTCAACCGGGTTGAGGCGCATCATGAGGCGCCCCACTCAGAAGCCAGGCCGAGTGGCGGACGGGAAGGGCGTCCTAGCGGTGGCGACCGCGGGCGCGGGGGCCGGGGCCATAACGGCCGCGGAGGTCGTGGAGGTGGTGGCGGGGGCCGGCGGCGGCACTAAGCCGGTCGGCTACAGGCGATCGAACGCACATTATGAAGAAGCCGCGCCTAAAAGCGCGGCTTTCTTGTTGGCACGCCTGGGTTGCACTGTTTGCCGGGAGCATCACGGATTGAAAACAGAACCACACCTAATAAGCGGCGTCCAACGCAATTAAGCGCGTGCAACGCCCCATTCTGGCACCCTAGCGAGCAACTCACCTATCGCAGCATACCTAGAAAAATGGGCAATTTGCCGCCGCCAGGCTGCGGCTACTCTGCGGATTGCGGAAATCAGGATTACTTGTGATATCAGTTGATATGGGCAGGCAACCCCTTTAGGCAGGCACCCCGCATCGAACAGACGAAATGGGTAAGTCTAGCGACAAAGAAGAAAATCCGTACCAGGCACCAGCAATGAGGAAACATGAGGCAACTCTCCTCCATCTGCCGCGAACTACGCAGCCTGCCCTCCAGCGTGGGGCTGGCGGTGGAATGCCTGGACGGCAGCTTTGCTTTCTACCGTATCCGCGGAAGCAAGCTGGAGAGAATCGAGCACCAGCAGAAGGACTGGACAGAGTTGTCCGCGCAAGACATTCTGCAACACCTCGTGTTGCAAACTCCGGTGGCGGCGTGGTTGGAAAACCGCATGGTACTGCGACCGGCCGAATGGGTGAAATCCTACTGCCACACTGAATAGGCGGGCTTATGTACGATTATTTGCAGCCAGGAGTAGTCGTGAAAGATCGGGCCGGCATCCGCAAGGCAGTCACGCGGATCGAGGGCGCTAAAGTTTATTGGGTGTACAACGACCGTAGCGATCGGCGTCAGCACTCGGCTGATTACGAGCGCTTCATAGACACGCACTTCCTCATCGCCGACCCACGAATGGAGTTGCCGCAGGCGGCGTAACACGCTGCCGCTGACTTCCGCGCCATGGTGGCAGGGAAGGGCCGACTTCACTACAATTCTTTAATTCTTTGCGCATGCGCGAAGGTGAAACCCCTTCGTGACAGCCGGCGATGCCCCATCACGTTCATCAGGGCGTGGTGGGGACGCCGACGGCGGGTATGAGGCGAGGCGTATACTCATGCCGCCGTCTTGGTTTGACCGGAGGCGTGACGATGGTGAAGGTCAGCGTGTTTTACCCCAACGGTAAATCCACCCGGTTCGACATCGGCTATTACTGCGACCGCCACATCCCCCTGGTGCAACGATTGCTGGGATCGGCTCTGAAAAGCGTAAGTGTAGAGCACGGTATTTGCGGCGAACGGCCGGGAACGTCGCCCGCTTATGTGGCCATGGGACATCTGGTGTTTGATTCAGTGGAAGCCTTCCAATCCAGCTTTGGCCCGCATGCGCAGGAAATCATGGCCGACATTCCCCGCTACACCAATGCCCAGCCCATCCTTCAGATCAGCGATGTGAAGTTGTAAGAGCGCCACCGGGCTCATTGCACGCGGCGGTAGGTCAGGTAACGCCTGACAGCTGCCTGTTTTTTTCTCCCCTTGCCTGATAGATTCCCGCAGCGGCCCGTGGTACGACTACTTAGGGGCGGCCGGGGGCTCACTTCCCGGTTCCAGGCAGGGAAAATGTGAGGAAGTTGTTGCAGGAGTGATTTGGGCCAATGAAGAGTGTAGATGGCGAGCAGATGAAGAAGGAAACCACCGAGAAACGGACAGCAATACTGATCCGCTGCACGGAAACGGAAGCGGCGCGTATCCGGGAAGCCGCCCAACTGGAACGCCGCACCGTAAGTGCTTATATCCTACGCGCGGTAATGAACCGGATGCGAGTGCAGCAGACCTATCAACCCGCCGGTCTGGACGGGCAAGCGTCGCTGAAGCGCAAAGACGCTGGTTCATAGCACAACTTGCCGAGCTGGCAGCGGCGAGTTACTCGCAATTCTTGAAAAGAATTCTTGAAAAGAAGGTGAAGTGAGGCGTACTGCTTAGACCGTCGCCACGGTGGCGGCGGCCCGTTTAGGGAACAACTGGCCGATCCTCCGCATCTGCGCGCCCACCCCGCGCAGCTTCTCCTCGATGCGTTCGTAACCGCGGTCAATGTGGTAAACGCGGTCAATGATGGTCTCACCGTCCGCCACCAGCGCCGCTAATACCAGCGAAGCCGAGGCGCGCAGGTCGGAGGCCTGTACCGCGGCGGCGCTCAGCGGGGTTTTTCCGCGCACGATGGCACGCCGCCCCTCCACCTTGATGTCGGCGCCCATGCGCACCAACTCCTGGGCGTGCATGAAGCGGTTCTCGAAGATGTTCTCTGTAATCACCGAGCTTCCGCTGGCTTGGGTGGCTAATGCCATGTACTGCGCCTGCATGTCGGTGGGGAAGCCGGGGTATTCTTCGGTGATGATGTCGGAGGCCTTGAGCTCCCCATTGCCGATCACGCGCACCGCATCCACCGCGGGCATCAGCTTGACGCCCACGTCTTCCAGTTTCTGCAGCAAAGCCTGGAGATGACGCGGCTCGCAGCCGGCTACATTGAGGTCGCCGCCGGTGAGCACGGCGGCAATAATAAAGGTGCCGGCCTCGATGCGGTCAGGAATAATGCGGTGCCGGGCGCCATGCAGTTTCTCCACTCCCTGAATGCGAATAGTGGCGGTGCCGGCGCCTTCGATTTTGGCGCCCATCTTGTTGAGCAGGGCAGCGAGATCGGCCACCTCGGGCTCGCGAGCGCAATTGTGCATCAGTGTTTCGCCTTCCGCCAGGCAAGCCGCCATGAGCAGATCTTCAGTGCCGGTGACCGTGATCTTGTCGAAGAAGATTTCGCCGCCGCGCAGGCGCTTGGCATGGGCCAGCACGTAGCCGTGTTCCTGCTCGATGGTGGCGCCCAGTTTCTCCAGCCCCTTGATGTGCAGGTCAATGGGCCGTGCGCCAATGGCGCAGCCGCCGGGCAGGGAAACGCGGGCGCGTCCCATGCGGGCCACCAGCGGCCCCAGCACCAGAGTGGAGGCGCGCATGGTCTTGACCAGTTCGTAGGAGGCTTCCGGAGCAATCAAGTCGCGGCAGCAGAGCGTGGTGCGATGATGAGCGCGCCCATAGCCCAGTTCCACCTCCGCTCCCATGGCGGCCAGCAGCTTGCGAGTGGTCTCAATGTCCTGCACCTGGGGAATGTTCTCCAGGATGACAGGCTCTTCGGTCAGCAGAGCGGCGGCCATGGCAGGCAAGGCTGCGTTTTTCGCACCGCTGACGCGGATGGTTCCGAGCAGCGGATTCCCGCCGCGCACGACGAATTTATCCACGGTTAAATAAGCCCCATGTCAATTTTCCGGGTGTAGGTTTCCGGGATTCCGACCTCATTGTAGCCACAAGTATGAAGGTGGCGATCAGGAAATTTACCTAGTTCCCCGACCGTTAGTGCGATGACTGAGGGCGCTGGCAATGGCCTTCCGGACATGACCCTTGGCGGAGCGCAGATAACTTTCCGCCTGGGTCCGGCTGACTCCTGCCTCCAGCATGACCAGCGCGACCGGCACGCGATTGCCCGCCAACCCCAAGGCACGGCGGGCACTCTGCTCATCTACGGCGGCAGCGGTTTCCAGGATAGAGATGCCACGCTGCACTAGCTTGCGGTTCTTCAGATGCACATTGACCATCAGGTTGCCGTACACGTAGCCAAGCCGGGCCATGGCGCCGGTGGAAAGCATGTTCAACACCATTTTTTGCGCTGTTCCTGCCTTCATCCGGCTGGAGCCGGCCACGACCTCGGGCCCCACCTCCACCACGATGGCAAGGTGGGCAGCCTTGCCCAGCGCCGAGTTGCGATTGCAGACCACGGCTACGGTCTTGGCGCCATGCTGTCGGGCGTATTGCACGGCGGCAATGGTATAGGGAGTGCGCCCGCTGGCGGCGATGCCCACCACCACATCGTTTTTGCCAGGCTTTTTTGCGGCCATGTCGCGCCGGCCGAGAGCGCGGGAATCCTCGTTGGCCTCAACTGCGGCGCCCAGGGCCTTTTGGCCGCCGGCCATCACAAACTGCACCATGCGCGGGTCAGTGTTGAAGGTGGGAGGGCATTCAGCGGCATCCAGGGCGGCAATGCGGCCGCTGGTGCCCGCGCCCACGTAAATCAGGCGCCCGCCGCGCTCCAGGGCTGCTGCGATCAGGTCAATGGCCCGGGCAATCTGAGGCAAAGCTCGCCCGACCGCTTGGGCGACCTTGGTGTCTTCCGTGTTGATGAGGCGGGCAATCTCCAACGAAGAGCTGGTGTCCAGCCGCGCAGCGGAGAGGTTGCGGCCTTCGGTGCCCAGATGGGAAAGCTTGCTGGTAGGGCGCTTCATTCCTTGGTTCCGCGCTCTGTACCGGACCGCAACTGCTTGCCGGTGAGTACCTCGCGTAGTGCCCAGTCAATGCGGCCCAACGACTGTTCGATGCGCTGAATGTGTTCCTTATCCTTGGTCATATAAGCCGAATACTGGATTACCTGCAGGTCGTTGCGGACGTGGTGGTTCATGTCGGCGATGACTTCCAGCCGCTGGGCCAGGTAGCGGTTCTGCCGGCGCTGGTACACCCAGGCGATAGTTCCGGAGAGCACGCCGAGCACGATGGCATCCACTATGGCGAATAAGGGCTGGGGGTGAAAGGAGAGCACGAGCAGGTCAGATAGATAACCCAGTACGGCGACCGTGACGATGACCAGGACGGCAACGCGCCAGGCGCTACGGCGGATGCGGGCGGTGCTGTCAGTCATGGCAGGGCTTCTACCACCGCGTCGTGAAAGGCGGGACGCACCTGCTTGATCGCCCGGCTGCTGTGGTCCGGCCAAGTTCGGTTGGTCAGCAGCGTAATCGCGAGGTGAAGTTCCGGATCGATCCATAAGGAAGTCCCAGTGTAGCCCAGGTGGCCGAAAGCAGATTGTGACAAATAGCGTCCCGATTGCGAAGGCTGGGAGGGCGTGTCCCAGCCCAGGGCGCAGGAGGTGCCGGGGGGCGAGGGCTGGCGCCGGGCGAACAGCGCCACCGTTTCCGGGCGCAGGATAGGACGGCCACCGTTCAGCATGGCATGGGCGAAGAGCGCTACGTCCGCGGCCGGCGAAAAAACTCCGGCGTGGCCGGAGACGCCGCTCATGACGCTGGCGTTCTCGTCGTGTACCTCGCCTTGCACCACGCAATGGCGGAAGGCGCGGTCGTCCACCGTCGGCGGGATTTGCGCTCGCCATGTGGGAGGCGGGCAGAAGCAGGTACGCGCCATGCCCAAGGGGCCGAAGACCTCGCGCTGGCCGAAGCGGTCGAGCGGCTCATCGGAGAGGCGGGAGAGCAGCTCGCCCAGGATGATGAAGCCAATATCGCTGTATTCGGCGCGCGTGCCTGGGTCGGCGGTTAAAGGGATGGCGAGGGCTGCGTGGAGCAAATCCTCGCGGCTGCGTGCTCGCTCGAACAGGCGTTCGTAGGCGGGCAGGCCGGAAGAGTGTGCCAGCAGCATGCGCACGGTTATCTGGTCGCGGCGCGGGTCGTCACCGGCGAATTCGGGCAGCAGGGAAGTGACCGGCGCTTCCAAATCGAGCTGTCCGCGCTCGTAGAGCAGCATGGCCATGGGCGTGGTGGCCACGACCTTGGAGACCGAGGCCAGGTCGAAGATGGTGTCCGCCTGTACCGCGGGGGAATTGGGCTCGTAGGTGAAGTGGCCCAGGCCTTTCAGTGCTGCCAGCCGGCCACGATGCAGGATGGCAACGGCGCACCCAGGGAAAGCGCGGTTCTCGATTGCTTGTTGCAAAACGCCGAATGCACGGGCAAAACGTTCGTCCTGCCCGCTATAGTCGGCCTGGGGCAGCAGCGGCGAACTGTGGGCATTAGGAGGCAAGGTGGCTTGAGGCGATGTAGCACGCTTATAGCAAAGTGTGGTGAAGGAAGCAAAAGCGATGCCGTTGGTCGGGGGTCGGGGGTCGGGGAGAGCGTGATTGCGAGAGAGGAGCCTTGCGGCCGTGCTGGTGAAAAGAGGAGTTCAGGCAGTGAACGCCGCCTCCGTTCGGCGGAAAGGGTCACTAGTGAAGAATTATTGCCTGTACGGGTTGTCGCCATCGCGGATTCTGCGTTATTCTCACCGCCGAAGAGGGAGGTGAAGCATGTCCACTGCTGCTGCCGCGCCGGTGACGCGTGCGCGCTCTGGATCGCAGTCGAAGCTGGTCCTGTTCGTGATTTTCTTTGCGCTTACCGCGTTCGTCACCTACATGAAAAACGCAAAGATATTCGACCCTTCGTCGGAGATCGCGCGGCATTTTGCGCCGGGAACGCTGTTTCTCATTCCACACGCGATCTTTGCCAGCCTGGCGCTGGTGATGGGCGCCTTCCAGTTCTCGAATTGGCTGCGCAGCCGCTACCTGCGCGTGCATCGCGTCATGGGGTACATATACGTGGTGAGTGTGATGATTGGTGCCCCCATCGCGATTCCTCTGGCAGCGCGGGTCGATACGCCTTCGCTCGCGGCGGCCTCTGCTGTGCAGGCATTCGGCTGGATGTTCTGTACTGGAGTCGCGCTCTACTGCATCCGCATGGGCAACGTCCAGCAACACCGGCGCTGGATGATCCGCGGCTACCCATTTGCCATGGTCTTCACCGTCGCGCGTCTATTGATTCCCATTCCCCCGATCCTGCGCAGCGGCTTCGTCGGGATCGAGATTGTCGTATGGACGTCAATCGCGCTCGCTGCCTTCCTGCCGAGCGTCATCCTGGAATGGCGGTCGGTCGTGCCGCGGCCCGCTCCTACGAAAGCATTGGCGAGGTAGCTGCCGTTACGCAGAGTCGCTGGCCGTTAAGCGACACCGGACTGCGTCCTTTGCCTTTCTCGTCATTGATTTCATTCCAACTCTGCACACCGACCCCGCCTGAGTTGTCCCGATGGCCGCTGTCCGGCTGGTTACTTGAGAACTGGGCTGGGGTTGTGTAAAGTGCGCAGGTACTCCGTTTTCCACTATTGAACCGCTGTGAAATTGAACCCTAGGTTGTTGCGCTCCTATCTCGCCATTGTTCTCTGCGTTATTACCGCTGGCCCTTTAGCAGCCGCCAAAGCCAGCAAGAAGGCGGCCGTTTCGCTGCCGCAGGTGGACGCCATCCTGCGTGACGCTATTGCCCAGCACCAGGTACCGGGAGCGGTGGTGCTCATCGGGCACCACGGGCACGTGATCTATCGTAAGGCGTTTGGCATGCGTTCCCTGGAACCGGGGCGCGAGCGCATGACCGTAGACACCATCTTCGACCTGGCCTCGCTCACCAAGGTGATCGCCACCACGCCCTGCGTGATGCAACTGATGGAAGAAGGTAAAATCCGGCTCAACGATCCGGTGGTGCGCTACATCCCCGAGTTCGGAGCCAACGGCAAGCAGGACATCACGGTGCGGCAGTTGCTGGTGCATTATTCCGGGCTGGCCCCGGACCTGGACCTGACGCAGCCCTGGCAGGGCAAGGACACGGCCTACAATCTGGCATTTCAGGAGAAGCCGCTTAACCCGCCGGGAGCGCGCTTTGTCTACAGCGATATCAATTTCATCACGCTGGGAGCCCTGGTGGAACGCGTCAGTGGCGCCTCGCTGAATGATTACGCCGAAGAGCACATCTTCAAGCCCTTGAAGATGACGCACACGCGCTTCCTGCCGCCGCACTCGTGGGTCCACAACATCGCTCCCACGCAGTACGACGAAAACAATGTGATGCTGCGGGGCGTGGTCCATGATCCCACCGCACGGCGCATGGGCGGCGTCGCCGGACACGCGGGCCTGTTCTCCACCGCCGACGACCTCAGCAAGTACTGCCAGGCGCTGCTCAATGGCAAGCTGCTTTCGCCGCTGACCATCGAAAAAATGAGCACGCCGCAGCAGCCGCCCAATGCCACCGACGTACGTGGCCTGGGATGGGACATTGACACACCATTTTCCACCAACCGCGGCGAGTTGCTGCCCGTGGGCTCCTTCGGGCACACCGGGTTCACCGGCACCTCAGTGTGGATTGATCCCATCACGCAGACTTACATCATCATTCTGGCCAACGGCGTGCACCCCCGCGGCATGGGCACGGCGGTTCCGCTGCGCTCCAAGGTGGCCACCGCGGTAGCCGCCTCGTTGCACCTGACTGTTTCGGAAAAAGAGCAGCTGCGCCTGGCGCGGCTGACCGGCTACAACGAGGCGGATGCGGCGGCGCGCAACGTGCAGGTGCGCGAAGGTGACGCCAAGAGCGGTATTGACGTGCTGGAAGCCGGTAACTTCGCCCTGGATGTGTTCCAGAGCAAGGGCACGCAGAAGCGCATCGGCCTGCTGACCAACCAAACCGGCGTGGACGCGCAAGGGCAGCGCACCATTGACGTGCTCGCCAAGGCGCCCGGCGTCTCGCTGGTGGCGATTTTCAGCCCCGAGCACGGGGTCACCGGCAGCCTGGACACCACCGCCATCGGCAACACTGTGGATGCGGCCACCAAGATTCCGGTATACAGCGTTTATGGCGCCACGGACGATCAGCGCCGGCCCTCATTGGACATTCTTAAGACCCTGGATGCCGTATTCATTGACTTGCAGAATGCGGGCGCGCGCTACTACACCTTCGAAACCAGCATGGGCTATTTCCTGGAGGCGGCGGCCAAGGCCGGCGTCGAAATGGTGGTGCTGGACCGTCCCAATCCCATTACCGGGTCCGTCGTGCAGGGTCCGGTTTCCGATCCGGGTTCGGCCAGCTTCGTCAATTATTTTCAGGAGCCGGTGCGCCATGGCATGACCATGGGCGAACTGGCGCAGATGTTCAACTCCGAGCTCAACATCCATGCCAAGCTCACGGTCGTTCCTATGCAGGGCTGGATGCGGGGCGACTGGTATGACTCCACCTCGCTGCCTTGGATCAACCCTTCGCCTAACCTGCGCAGCCTGACCGAGGCCACGCTCTACCCCGGGGTGGGGCTGGTGGAAGGCACAAACGTTTCGGTGGGGCGGGGCACGGATACGCCGTTTGAGCTGCTGGGAGCGCCCTGGATCAAATCGCGCGAACTGGCCGACTATCTCAACACGCGGCAAATTCAGGGCGTGCGCTTTGTGCCGGTGGATTTCACCCCGGACTCCAGCATTTACGCCCACCAGCTTTGCCATGGGATCAACATCGTGCTGCTGGACCGCAGCGTGCTCGATGGGCCGGAAATGGGCGTGGAGCTGGCTTCGGCGCTGCACAAACTCTACGGCACAGCTTATGATATGCATCGCATGCCTGAGCTGCTGAAAAACAAGGCCGCGTTTGACGCCATCGTGGCCGGCGCTGATCCGCGGCGTATTGCCCAGGATTGGCAGGAGCAGCTCAGCAAATTCCAGGACATGCGGCAGAAATACCTGATCTACAAATAGGAGGCCGGGTGAGCGAAACCAGCGAGCGGTCCCAAGTGAATCCGGTTCAGCGTTGTGCCGGGCCCAACTGCGGCGTACTGCGGCACACGGGAGAGCAGTGGTGGCTGATGTGGCTGAGCTACCGTGACGAACGATTTCCTGTGCTTTCCATGTGTGCCTGGGAGGATCACGTCGCTCTGCAGGAGGGCGCCATGCCGGTTTGCGGCGAACTGTGCGCCCAGAAACTGCAATCGCAGTTCATGGGCAATGTAATGCGCGAGCGGCGGCAGGCGCGGAGCCAGATCGCGTAAGTTGGCTGCGTGGGACGCGGTATGCCCTTCGACAAGCTCAGGGCAGGCTTTCGGGGCTGGAGCACCTCAGCATGACTCCACATCGAGAGTGCAGGGCGGCGCAAGGCTCACTTGCCGCGCTGGAGATCAGATGAAACAGGTCCTGGTTTTTATCCTGCTGGCCACAAACGCTTGGGCGGCCGATCTGCAGAAGCAGCTCAACAAGATGGCGGCGCACTTCCACGGCAAAGTTGGCCTGTACGCCATCAACATGCAAACCGGCGAAACGGTTGCGCTGCACCCCGATCAGCCCGTGGCCACCGCTTCCGTGATCAAGCTCCCCATCATGGTAGAGACATTCGCCCAAGTGGCGGCAGGGAAGCGCAGCCTGCAGGACAAGCTGGTGCTGACCAAGGATAACCAGGTGCCGGGCTCCGGGATTTTGGCCCAGTTGCAGCCCGGCTTGCCATTGACCCTCTATGACACGGTGGTGCTCATGATGGACCTGAGCGACAACACCGCCACCAACATGATTATTGATGAGATCGGGATTGCCCCCGTCAACGCGCGCATCACGTCCATGGGATTGAAGGATACCTACCTTTACAAGAAAGTATTCAAGCCGGCTGAGGGCATCATGCCGCCGGACCAGCAGAAATTTGGGCTGGGAAAGACCACGGCACGAGAGATGGCGGAAGTGATGGAAAGCATCGAGGGTTGCGCCGCCGGGGCCAAGCCGCCGTCACATGCGCCGGCCAACTGGAATGGCATCAACGATCCCGGGCTGTGCCGGCAGATGATCGAGATCATGCGCAACCAGCAGTACCGCAACATGATTCCGCACTATCTGGAGACGATTGACACTTCGGACCAAGGTTCCGCCATTGCCGATAAGATCGGCGACCTCGACGATGTGCGCAATGATGTAGCGCTGGTCTATAGCAAAGCTGGTCCAATCGTAATTTCCGCCTTCACTTATGACAACAAGGACCAGACCTGGATCGCGGAAAATGAGGCCGAACAGTTGATTGCGCACATGGCCAAGCTGATTGTGGACACCTGGTCTCCCGCCGGTCTGCAGCCACCGAAAGCGCCGCCCAGCGCGAAACCGTAAGCAAGACCTTAAGGCTGAGGACGCGGGGGTTATTGAGTAATTGTCTGATTGAGTAGTTGTGTAATCGGGTAATTGCAGACACGGTGCGGCACTGGTCGTGCGGAGCAGATGCAGGCCCTTCGAACTTCGCGGGTTGATTCGCGAGCCATCAACCGGTTCCGCTCTCATGAGTTTCTGTAGATTCGCTATCCTTACGACGCCCGTACGTCTTCTCTGTATCTCCGTGCCTCCGTGGTGAATCGGTTTTACACCGATACTTCCTCTCTCCCGCCGGGTTCTATACTGGAAGCGTACGGGCGGAGGTATTTGTGCGTATCCTCACTTTTGTTTTGTTATGTGCCGCTCTGGGCCAGGCCAACACCCAGGCTGCCTCCAGCGCTTCGCCATCCGACAACCCGAGCGCAAGCGCCGAGCAGCGTACCGGCAGCAAGTTGACGATTCCCGCCGGAACCAAGATTCCGCTGTCATTGGTGCAGGCAATCTCGACCAAGAATGCGCGCCAGGGCGATCCGGTGTACGCGTCCACCAGCTTTCCCGTTGCGATTGGCGGGCGGTTGTTGGTTCCTGCCGGCACCTACGTGCAGGGTGTGATTGACCGTGTGCAGCGGCCCGGCCGGGTCAAAGGTAAGGCCGAAATCCTCATGCACTTCACCAGCCTGGTATTCCCCAACGGATACACGGTGGTAATGCCCGCTGGGGTAGAAAACGTTCCCGGAGCCGAGCATGAGAAAGTCAAAGGCCACGAAGGCGCCATACAGGGAGAAGGGAACAAAGGCGAAAAGGTGAAGACGGCCGCCGGCACGGCGGCCACCGGCGCGGTGATCGGGGCTGCCACAACCGGCAGCGGCAAAGGCGCGCTCATCGGCGGGGGGATTGGGGGCGCCGCCGGCCTGGCTATCGCCATGCTTAGCCGCGGACCCGATGTGCGCCTGCAGCCCGGCACCAGCATTGAGATGGTCATCCAGCGTCCGCTCGCACTCGATGCCGCTCGCGTCCACGCGCCCGCGGAATAGAGACGAGTTTTAGTATCCTGTAATATCCGGTCGAGATGCCGGGATATTTCTTCCATGGCCATAAGAACTGTTTTTCTGATGAAAGAGGACTGCGCCCGAGGCGAGCGCCAGGGCTGGTATGAGTTTGTCCGGGACTATGCTCCGCTGGTTAGAACCCTTCTCCAACAGTATTTCCCCACGTTGTCGCCGGAGATGGATACACATGTCCGCTCCATATTCAAGCGCGCCCGGGCCAACCAGAACGAGTGGTTCCGTAACGTCAGCTTCGCCAACGAGCGCGAGTTCCTGATGGCGTTCCGCCAGCTGCTTTTCCAATACGGCCGCGAGACGGAGCGGGTTCCCGTGCCCCAGCTTTCCCTCGATCAGGTGCGGGAGATCGTGAAGGACCTGCCGGTCACGGAACGAGAGATGCTGTGGCTGTTCATCAAAGGGTACACCGCGCCGCAGATCGCGCGCATGATGCGCGACGCCGAGCACACCGCGGAACAGGTGAAGCGCATTGCCGATGAGCGGCTGAAACAGCTGTTGCCCGCGACTACGGCCGACGCCTTCAGCATCTCCGCGCGGGTCTTGATGGAAGAGGCAGAAAAGTCCGTTTCCGAGCGGTGTGTTGCGCTCAAGACTTTTAACAACATCATCAATGGGCAGATTTCGTGGCGGGAGCGGGAATTGGCCGAGGAGCACATCCGTGACTGCTTCAACTGCCTGGACCGCTTTACCGGCTTTCAGGAAATGATCCGGCTACGCCAGGACGCTCAGCCTTTGGCGGAAGCGGAAATCGAACCCATCCTGGAAAACCTCAGCCTTCCCGCCGCTAAGGGTAAGGGAGTGTTGGCCCGGCTGTTCGCGCGGTGAACCTGGAGTTAACGACTTACGACCTTCAGACTCCCGACACGGTTGGTAGTACTTGCTCCTCCCAGGGCCAATCCTTGAATTCCTGCCGCAGCTTGCTTTTCAGCAGTTTTCCCGTGGAAGTGTGGGGGAGCTCGCCGACGAAGACAAAAGCGTCTGGCACCTGCCAACGGGCGAAGCGCTGCTCCAGGAAAGCGCGCAGTGCGCAGGCATCCACTTTCAGGCCATCTTTCAGAACCACCACGGCCAGCGGCCGCTCCTGCCATTTGGAGTGCGGAACCGCAATCACCGCCGCTTCCTTGATGGCTTCATGCGCCACCAGGGCGTTTTCCAGGTCCACCGAGCTGATCCACTCGCCGCCGGACTTGATCAGGTCCTTGACCCGGTCGGTGAGTTTTACGTAGCCTTCCGCATCAATCGTGGCCACGTCGCCGGTGCGCAGCCAGCCATCGGGCGTCCACTTATCGCTCTGGTCGAGGCGGTAATAGCTGTTCGCTACCCACGGCCCGCGGATCTGCAATTCGCCGGCGGTTTGGCCGTCCCAAGGCACTTCGACATCGTCACCGACCGAGCGCACCTCGATAAACGGCGAAGGCAGGCCCTGTTTGGCACGCAGGGCGTAACGCTCGTCTTCGGACCAACCGTGCATGTGCGGCTTAAGGTTGCAGGTGGTGGCCAGGGGACTGGTCTCCGTCATGCCCCAGGGTTGAATCACGCGCACACCTAGTTTGTCGAAGCGGCGGAACATGGATTCGGGCGCGGCCGAGCCTGCCACCACGACGCGCAGGCCCGGTGCCAGCGTCCAGCGGCCAGGATGGCAATCGAGCGCGTTCAGCACCGCCAGCCAAATGGTGGGCACTCCTCCGGTCAGGGTGACGCGCTCGTTCTGCAGCAGGTCAAGCAAGGCTTCGGGCTGCAGGTTGCGCCCGGGCAGAACCTGCTTGCAGCCGTTCATGGTGGCGGCGTAGGGAAATCCCCAGGCGTTGGCGTGGAACATGGACATGGCGGGCAAAACCGTGTCATAGCAGCTGATGCCCAGCTGATCCGGCAGAGAGATTGAGAACGAATGAAGCGCCAGGGCGCGATGGGAGTACACCACGCCCTTGGGGCTACCGGTGGTGCCCGAGGTGTAGCACATGGCAGCGGCATCATTCTCGGCCAGCTCAGGGTATTCGGGCTCTCCGCCCGCCTCGGCGAGAAAGCTTTCGTAGGATTCGCAGCCCGGCGGCAGATGGCCGCTGCCGTGGTCAATCACGAAGATGCGCTCAAACTTGACGCTAGGACGAACCTGCTCGAACACGTCCAGCAGCACGTCATCCACAATCAGGAACCGGTCCTCGGCGTGGTTCACGATGTAGGCGATCTCGTCCGGGTGCAGGCGCAGGTTCAGGGTATGCACCACGGCTCCTACAGCGGGCACGCCGAAGTAGGCTTCCAGGTGCTGATGCTCGTTCCACATCAGGGTAGCCACGCGGTCGCCCCTGGCGATGTTCGCGCGCTGCAAGGCGGCCGAGAGCTGACGCGAGCGCCCGTACAGGTCGCGGTAGGTGTAGCGGTGCACGGAGCCGTCGGGACCTGCCGACACAATTTCCACGTCGGGGAAGAGCTTGCCCGCCCGCTCCACCATGCAGGTGAGCAGCAGCGGGGATGACATTATGGTGGACTTCATGGAACCTCCACGAGCAAGAGTACGGATAAGGCGAGCCTTTTTGCCGTCGGCGGCATGGGCAGAGCCAGCCGGAACGACAAATTGGGTGGGAATTATAGCCGTGGAATATGGCCGGCGCTATGGCAGAGTTGCAGTGCCAGAGCGCCGTCACGAAAGACTTGATTCGCAGAACTTAGACTGCTTTGGTGGGCGCCTGCCTGCGCCGTTGCCACTCGGCGCTGGAAAAGATGCGAGGCGCGAGCTCGATCAGCCGCGGCAGCATCTCGAAGACAGAAACCGGGCCCCATTTTGTGCCCCGCCGGGTGCGGTGGCCGCGCCGGTTCAATTCTTCTGCAATTCGCCAGTACGGGCCTTCGTCAATCATCAACTCCAGCATGTCCACCAGGGCCGTCGTCTCCGCGGTGTTCTCATGCAGGGCGCCGCTGGCCACCTGCAAACCGAAGGGCACTTCCGCGGCGGCCGCAGCTTCCTCCTGTGTCACTTCACGCTCCCATTCCATGGCCACCAGAGTCCATCCCTGGTCCCGCAGGGTTTGGAGGGTCTCCGGCTCGACTGGCCCCGAGATTGGTTGGCGCATGCGCTGCATCTTGGGCATAGCACACCTCGTGTGAAGCAGCCTGGTTCGGAGCACGTCAATTTCCAGGGGGCAGGAACTAAGGTATTCGCTCTCAAGGACTTTACATTGACTATCCCGGAAGCGCATGAGCTCCGGTGTCCGTTCCTGGGACGAAGCGTGCGAATTCGAGCAGTAGGGCGGCCTACAGGTGTTGGACGATCTGATTGGCCAGCAGGGCCGAACCATAGGCCAGGGCCGCCATGTAGGAAAACTGCAGCAGCGGCCATTTCCAGCTGTTGGTTTCCCGGCGCACCACGGCCAAGGTGGAAGTGCACTGCAGGGCAAAAGCAAAGAAGAGCAGCAGAGCCACCGCCCCTCCGGGAGAGAGATCCGCATGCAGGGCGCCTTGCAGGGTCATGGCGTGGGTGCCCGGATCCATCCCATAGAGAGTGCCGAGCGTGCCTACGATCACCTCGCGCGCGGCAATGGAAGTGAGCAGGCCGACGCCAATCTTCCAGTTAAAGCCCAGGGGAGCGATGACCGGCTCCATGGTTTGTCCGACGCGGGCCAGCACGCTTTTCTGCAGGCCAGCCTGCCCGGGATGAGCGGGCAGATTGATGAGCAGGGCTAAGCCCAGCGATACCGCCAGCACCACGGTTCCTACCCGCGAGACAAAGGCCCAGGAACGGTCCGCCAGGCGCAGGCCCAGCGAGCGCAGGGTCGGCCAGCGATAAGTGGGCAGTTCCATTACAAACGGGCTGCTGTGGGATTTGAGCACCGACGATTTCAACAGGCGAGCGGTGGCCACCGCGGCGAGAAATCCCACAATGTAGAGCCCGAGCATGGCGGCCGCACGCGTTCCCAGAAAGATGCCGGCCAGCGGCCGGTCGGGCACGAAGGCGGCAATGATCATTGTGTAAACCGGCAAACGTGCGGAGCAGGTCATCAGTGGCGCGATCAGGATGGTGGCCATGCGGTCGCGCTTGTTCTCAATAGTGCGCGTGGCCATAATGGCAGGCACGGCACAGGCATAAGCAGAGAGCAGAGGTATGAAGGCTTTCCCGTTCAGCCCCAGCTTGGCCATGCTGCGGTCGGTGATAACGGCCGCTCGCGCCAGGTAGCCGGAATCCTCGAGCACGCCGATCAGCAGGAACAAGAGAAGAATCTGCGGCAGGAAGACCAGGACCGAGGTCATTCCCTTCCAGGCGCCGTCCAGCAGCAGCGAGCGCACGATGCCGGCGGGAATGTGCGCCGCCAGCGGCTGTGCCGATGCCAGCAAAACATCCTGCAGCAGGTTGGAAAGGGGCTGTCCTAGGCGAAAGATCGCCTGAAACGCGCCGACAACAATGGCGAGAAAAATGGCAGGGCCGCAGTAGCGGTGCAGGAAGATGGCGTCCAGGCGCTGCGACCAGGCCGGAGGCAGGGGCCGGCGGTAGGCAGCGCGGATTGCCACGCGCGCTGCCCACTCGCGGCAGTGGCTTACATCCTGCAAGACCGGCAACTCGGCGGGCGCGGGCGGAGCGCCCACCGAATTCACAAAGTTCCGCACCGTGGACAAACCTTCTCCCCGGGCTGCGCTGATCAGGGCTACGGGCGTGCCCAGCTGCCCGGCCAGCGCCACCAGGTCCACATCGCCGTGCTGCTGGCGCAGAGAGTCCGCCATGTTGAGCAGAACCACGGTGGGCAGCCCCAGGGCGATGATCCTCGCCGCGAGCACCAGGTGGCGGTTCAGGTGAGTGGCGTCCAGGATGAGCGCAATGGCGTCAGGCTGAGCCGTACCCGGCATGCACCCGTGAAGCACGTCGGCGGCAACGCGCTCGTCTTCCGAGTGCGGAGACAGGCTGTGGATTCCCGGCAGGTCGAGCACGGTAACGGTTTCGCCGTGGCCTCCGCGTAAGCGGCCGGCGCGCTGCTCCACGGTCACACCGGGGAAATTTGCCACCTTTTGCCTCATCCCGGTCAGATTATTAAAGAGCGTGGACTTGCCACTGTTGGGCGGACCCACCAGGGCGAGCGTGCGAATCCCTTTGCGCGCAGTTTCGGACAAGCCGCACATTAGCTCCGGCGCGTCGGCGGTGAGAGTGGTCATGAGCAGGTCTCCGCGTCCGTCTCGATGCGCAAAATGGAAATGTGGCACGTGGTTTCGCGGCGCAGGGCGATTTCAGCTCCGTCCACGCGGTAGACCACGGGATCACCGCCCGGAGCGCGGCGCACCGCCAGCACTCGCGATCCGGCTACCAGGCCCAGGTCCATGAGGGGCTCGGCGGTGGCCGCAGGCAGGGTCAACTCGGAAATAAGGGCACTCTGCCCGGGAGCGAGGTCGGCAAGCTGGCGGGGAAGAAGGGAAGCGGGCGGCTTTTTGAAATTGAAAATCATTTTCAACTAGCACGATTATGGGCCCACTGCCTCTCCCGGTCTATCGCCGCCATCACGCTCGTTTGTGACGCAGCTCACAACCGGGCCTGGCTCTATAGCCTGCCGAATCCGATGGAAACCGACCGCGCCCGCTTCTTGCTCGCGGCGTGCTGGTGGGCTCAGTGATTTATCTATTTTTCTACGGGATCGGAGATTCTGCCTGATGGTGGCTTGGGTTTTGGGCGGGAGCATGGAAAGTCGAGTTCTTCACCACACTGTTCGACAGGGACAGTATCCTGCCGTGCTCGGGGACGCGAAGTGCAGAGGCGACTTGCTGCCTAACCGGACGAGGGAAAGGGAACACTCAGCAGGACCCGAGAACGCTTACTCTGCAAGGCTGAAACCGCCGCGAATCGAATCGTTCCCGATTCGTCGAGGGACGCTGCTGGCCCGGTGTCTGCTGGATAGCCTACTTGCGTAAATAGAGGAACGCCGCCACGAGCACCAAGACGACGGCCAGGACCCACATGAAAGTCTGGCGGCTTCCGCTTTGCTGTTCGGCCATGAGTCACCCTCCCACAGGGGGAAAGATAGTAGCCGGAAAGATAACAGATTACAGCCGCAGAAGGGCAATTTTTCTCGGTCACAGACCGGCCTAACACAGGTGGCGATCACGAACTGGGAAAAGGGACAAGGTGCTCAGGCGACGGCCTGATAGTCCCCATCGGAGAGGTCGTACAGCAGATCCGCAGCCACGCGCAGCGCCGAGGCCAGATTGTCGGTGACTCCCTGGCGCAGGGTTTTTCCATCGGGTCCCTTAAGAACGTAGGAACAGACGTCGTCCTCTTCGTGCTCATGCACCTCGGCGCTCAAACCGCCGCCGAACACACGCCAGCAGGAACTGTGGGCCGAGGGCGGAGCCAGCAGGATGCGTCCCCGCCGGTAGAGCTCGGGAGATAGCAGACGAGCGGTTTGCTGAACTGCGTCTATCATCGTAGATACGACGGGTTTGAGGCGCAGGCTGTTGCCTGTATAAATAGGTTTGTGAGTTCGTGATCAAGAGCGCAACTAGCATCGAAGAGAAGATGACTGCTCGCATCCTGCTGGTGGACGATGAGCGATCTATCGTGATGACGCTCACCGCCATCCTGCAGAGGAACGGATTCCAGGTGACCAGTGCCGGCTCCGCGCGCGAAGCCAAAGAGAAGCTGGCGGGCAACAAGTTCGACCTGGTGATCACAGACCTCAAAATGGAAACGGAAGGCGCGGGGTTTGACGTAGTCAAGTCAGCCTTGCAACAACCGTATAAACCCGCCACGCTCTTGCTCACGGCCTATCCCGTTCCCCAGCAGGAGTGGGCGGCCCACGGCGCCGATGGCCTGCTGGAAAAACCTACAGAAATGTCAGCCCTGCTGGAAACGATTTCGCACTTGCTGTCCGCCAGCTGAGCGCTCTCCGCGCTCCAACTCGGAAGATAGCTGATGACCTCCTGGTCCGCAGCCGTCTTGACAGGGGCGGGAGGGCAGGGTAGGTTAGCCGAGCAGCGGTAATACCATAATACCGGCTGCTTTTTCCAGACCCGAGGTGATCAACCGGCATGGCACGCATCAGCTATTTGACTCCGGAAGAGATCTCCGATCCGCAAGCCCGGCAATGGCTCGAGGATTCCATTCGCGTGGGGCGGCCCGGGCCCGAGAACCAGGCCATTCGAGCCCACCAGCCTGATGTTATGCGCTCTTTCACTATGACCTTCGACATGCTGTTCAAGCGCGGCAAGGGAACCGTGGAGTGGGACTTGAAGGAGTTGCTGCGGGCTTACATCGCCCTCAGCATGTCGTGCAGTTATTGATCGCACCAGGGAATCGCGCAGGCTGCGCGATCCAAAGAAGACCGGATGTCGGAGGTAAAGCGCTACCAGGAGTCCGAACGCTTCACGCCGCGGGAAAAGCTGGCCCTGGCTTATGCCGATACCATCATCTGGAATCCCGAGCAGGCGGATGATGCCCTGTGGGAGCGGCTGCACGCCGAGTTCACCGAGCCGCAACTGGTGGAGATCGGCTACTGGATCGGTTTCATCTCCGGAGGGCAGCGCTGGCTGATGACCCTGAAGACCAAAAAGGGTGAACTGGCGACCGTGCTGGCCGAAAAGCAAGCCGCAAAAGCGCAGCCGTGAAACGGCGTCCCTGGTACACCGGCCTCTACGCCCAGACGATGATCGGCATCGTTCTGGGCATCGCCGTCGGACATTTCTTCCCCAAAGCTGGCGTGGCCCTGAAGCCCCTGGGCGACGCCTTCATTTCCCTCATACAGATGATGATCGGCCCTCTGATCTTCGGGATCCTGGTGCAGGGTATCGCTTCCATGACCGATATGAAGAAATTGGGGCGGCTGGGGCTCAAGACGCTTGCCTACTTTGCGGCGGTTTCGGCCATTACGTTGATCATGGGCATGCTGGCGGCGCAGATTAGCCATGCCGGCAGCGGTTTGAGCCTTCTCACGGGCTCGCTCAGCGCGCACCAGGCGGCCCACTTTGCGGTCCATGCCGGGACTCCGGGTTTCGACAGCTGGCTGCTGGAACTCATTCCTCAAACTTTTGTCGGCGCCTTCGTGCATGTGAGTGTCCTGCCCATAGTGCTGGTGGCGGTGCTGTGCGGGTTCGCCATGGCGCGCATGGGAGAGGCCGGCAAGCGCGCGGGAGAAGCGGTCGAGCTAGCCACCAAAGTATTTTTTGGCATCGTGCGCATCATTGTCCGGCTGGCGCCCATCGGGGCGTTCGGCGCCATGGCCTTCACGGTGGGGGCGTACGATCTGGCATCGCTCTCGAGCCTGGCCAAACTGGTAGTAGCGTTCTATGCGGTGGCCATCCTGTTCGTCGTGCTGGTTTTGGGAATCATCGCCCGGCTTTCGGGATTTTCTCTGTTCCGTTTTCTTGCTTACATTAAGGACGAATTGATGATCGTAGTGGGCACCAGTTCGTCGGAAACCGTGATTCCCGACATGATCCGCAAGTTGCGGAATCTGGGCTCGGCCGATTCTACGGTGGGCCTGGTGTTTCCCATGGGATACAGCTTCAACAATGCGGGCGCGAACATCTACATGACTCTCGCGGTGTTCTTCCTGGCTCAGGCCAATAGTGTTCACTTTACCTTCGGCCAGGAGATGCGCATCCTGCTGGTTTCTTTAGTGGCTTCGACCGGGGGCGCCGGTGTGCCCGGCGGGGTTTTCGTTAAAGTGGCGGCCATGCTCAGCGTGGTCCCACAGATTCCTCTGGCGTCACTGGCTCTGCTGCTGGGAGTAGACAAGCTGATGAGCGAGTGCCGCGCCCTGGCGAATGTGATTGGCAACGGGGTGGCAACCCTGGCGGTGAGCCGCTGGGAAGGCGAGGTGGATGCGCCCCAACTGCGCCGTGCTTTGCGCGGTGAGCCGAATCCAGAAGCTGGCGACCAGTTTTCACAACCTGCAACCACCCAGGTTCAGGAGCAGACTGTTATCGCTTCGCGGTCAACCCGAAGTTCTGGGTGAACTCGGCGTCTCGCGCTTCACAGGCTACTCCAGCAGGTCTGGTTGCTCGCGCGTAATCCGCGCCCATAACGGCTGGAATTGAAACCATCCTGCCTGGTGGTTGCCCAGCAATTCACGAGTGGCGCGGGCATGGGCGGGGTCAATTTTCACGGGCGTGCCGGCGGCTTCGGCCAGCAACTGCGAGTGACAGCTGCGCTCCATCGTAATAAACCACCAGGCCGCTTCCTCCACCGTCTGCCCCACCGTGAGCAAGCCGTGGTTGCGCAGGATCACCGCCTTGTAATTGCCCAGCGCCTGAGCGATGCGCTCGCCTTCGGAGGTTTCATAAACCACGCCGGTAAAGTCGGCGAACAGCCCGTGGTCCTCATAAAACGCGCAGGCGTCCTGAGTGAGCGGCTCGAGCAGGCGGCCCAGGGTGGACCAGGTCCTGCCGTAGAGAGAATGGGAATGCGCCGCCGCCACCACATCTGGCCGGGCGGCATGCACACGCGAGTGAATGGCAAACGCGGCCGCGTTCACGGAATACTTGCCCTCAACCACCTCGCCATGGTGGTTGACCAGGATCAGGTCGGAGGCGCGAATCTGCCCGAAGTGAACGCCGAAGGGATTCACCCAGAAGTGGTCGAGGCGCTCCGGATCGCGCGCGGTAATGTGTCCGGCCACGCCTTCGTCGAATCCGTAGGCGGCGAACAGGCGGAAGGCCGCGGCCAGGCGCTGCTTGCGGTGGCGCCGCTCCTCTTCTGCATTTGCAAAGGCGGGCTGCTGGGGCAGGCGAAACACATCGGCAGGGGCCGTGGCCATAAAAATCCTCCAGTTCGACGAGGCAGAATATAGCTCTGCAATCGCCCCAGGGCAAGCGCCTCGACGCCCCTTCTGCTCAAGCGCCGATCCGGTGTAAACTCGCAGCCTCGCTCCGAACGGCGGCCATCTCCATGAGCACCTCAGCAGCGATAAAAGCCCTGGTCAACGCCCGCCGCCGGCCGTGGTATTTGCGTTACGGCGCTGCGGTGGTGTTTTCGGCTGCGGCTCTAACCTTAACCGTTGCGTTAGCGCCCTTCCGCCCTTCGGCGGAGACTCCAGTCTTCCTGCTGGCCGTGGCCCTGGCTGCCTGGTTCGGAGGCGCGGGGCCGGCGCTGGTGGCCACGTTGCTGACCTCCTTCAGCCTCGATTACTTTGTTTTTGGCCCGCGCTACGGCTGGTATTTCCGGGGACAAGACTTCATTGGCTTGGGCTGGTTCATCATCTGTTCGCTGGTGATTGCCCGCATTGCCAATCGCAGATCGCGGGCTCTGGAAGCCCTGCAGGCCAGCGAAAGCTTGCTACGCCAGTTTGTGGAATATGCGCCGTTGCCCATCGCCATGCTCGACGATCAGCTGCGCTACGTGGCTGTCAGCCGCAGCTGGTGCACTGCTTACAAAATTCAAAATCGCAACATCGAAGGCAAATCGCAGGACGAGGTCCTGCCGGCGAGGCCGGAAACCTGGAGATTGGCGCAGTCGCGTTGCCTGGGCGGAGCGGTGGAGCGAGGGGCGGAAGACGAGATGCGCTGGCCGGATGGCAATGAGGATTATGTGCGTTGGGAAATGCAGCCCTGGCGGCGGGCCGATGGCGCTATTGGCGGCATCATTCTTTTTTCCGAGATCGTCACCGAGCGCAAGCGCGCCGAGCAGTCCTTTCGGCAGGCGGAAAAGCTGGCGGCTGCCGGGCGCCTGGCCGCCACCGTGGCCCACGAAATCAACAACCCGCTGGAAGCCGTCACCAATCTGCTGTACCTGGCCAGGACGGCGCCCGATCATCAAGCCCATGATTATCTGGATCAGGCCGACAGCGAGCTGAAGAGGATCACGCACATTGCCCAGCAAACCCTGGGCTTCTATCGCGACACCGGCAAGCCCAGCCTGGTGAATGTGGCCGAAGTATGCGAGGAGGTTCTATACCTGTATGAGGCGAAGCTGAAGAGGAAGCGCATCGTGGTGGAAAAGAGGCTCGCACCAGCGCGAATGCTGGCTTCAGCGGGAGAGCTGCGGCAGATTCTTTCGAATGTTGTCGCTAACGCCATTGATGCCTTGCCGTCGGGCGGACGGCTGGCGCTGAAATTATCGCAAGCCAGGGATCACGGCGAGAGCCGCCGCCAGGGGATCCGCATTACTGTGGCCGATTCGGGATGCGGCATTCAGCCGTCCGATCAGCAGAAAATATTCGACCCCTTCTGGACTACGAAGCAAGACGTGGGCACGGGGCTGGGCCTATGGGTTACGCGCTCTCTGGTGGCAAAAAATGGCGGCACCATTCGGCTGCGCAGCCGCGTGACCCCGGGCCGCAGCGGAACGATTGTTTCGATCTTCTTCCCCAACAGCAACGCCTTGGGGGAGGGTAAAGGCGTAGAGAATTTCAGCGCCGCAGGCTAGCTACGGCCTGGGAATGCTAGCGGAACGAGGATGGCGCTCCCTGAGAAATTCGAACTTGAGGCGATTAGCAGGCGTGAACGCAGCGGAAGCCTGCTGCCGAAATCCTGAGCGCAGCGAAGGATCTCAAAAAATAATGGCGCGCCCTGAGAGATTCGAACTCCCGACCTTCTGGTTCGTAGCCGTAAACCCAATATCTTGCTACTCTTAGACGTACATAGATTATCCTTGACACAGCAATAACTTAAAGCCTATTCTGGGCTTGCCATGATTGCTGAAAATGCACCGAAAGTGCTCGATTTTGCTACCAAAGGTAGCAAGCCGGTAGCAAAGTCCAACCCTCTGGCTTCGCGCAAAAGGTTCAACTTCATCAAGAAAACTCTGGACACCTTGCTACCGCCGAAGGGTGAGCAACGCGCCTACTACTACGACACGAAGGTGCGCGGCCTGGCGCTGGCGGTGAGCCCTGCGGGGCGTAAGACGTTTGTGCTGTACCGAAAGGTGAACGGAAAGCCGGAACGCATCAACATTGGAGTTTATCCCGACCTGAGCATTGAGCAGGCACGTGGCAAGGCCGAAGAGATGAATAGCGCCATTGCCAGTGGTGGGAATCCGGCCGCCAACAAGCGCACGGTTCGCGCGGAGGATACGCTTGGCACTCTCTGGACTCGCTACTGGGAGGAATACGCGAAGCACAAGCGCACCGCCGACAAAATCGAGGGCATGTACGAGCTACACCTGAGCGGCTGGCAGCTGCGCAAGCTTTCCACCATCACGCATAGCGATGTGGTCCGGCATCACGCCCACCTGGGTCGCACTCACGGCAAGTACGCGGCCAACCGCGCCATCGAACTGCTTTGCAGCATGTTTAACCAGGCGAAGGAACGCTGGAATTGGCAGGGCGAGAATCCGGCGGAAGATGTTCGCGCCTTCCCCGAGAAAAAGCGCAAGCGCTTTCTACAGCCCGACGAACTGCCTCTGTTCTTTAAATCGCTGGCAGAAGAGGAAAACGAAACTGTCCGCGATTACATCCTCATGAGCCTGGTCACCGGCGCCCGTCGCGGCAATGTGCAGGCTATGCGCTGGGAGGAAATCAATTTTGAGCGGGCGACTTGGGTGATCCCCCGAACGAAGAACGGGGAAGAGGTTACGGTGCCGCTGACCGAGCCAGCGCTCGGCATCCTCGAAAGGCGCCAGGCGAAATCGAAGGGCGAATGGGTATTCCCTGGTTCTGGCGAGAGCGGCCATCTGATGGAGCCGAAGACGGCCTGGAAGCGCATTCTGGCCCGTGGCCGCGAGATCGAAGAGAAGGAATGGCTCAAGGCCAATCGTGGCAAAACGTCTGAGGACTTCAAGAAATCCAAACCGGTGCCGAGTCTGACGGACCTGCGCTTGCATGATCTGCGCCGCACCTTCGGCGCCTACCAAGCCTGTGCCGGCACCAGCCTGCCCATTATCGGGGAATCGCTGGGACACAAGAGCCTGGCGGCAACGCAAATCTATGCCCGGCTGAACCTGGACCCGGTACGCGCCAGCGTTACCAAGGCGGTGGACACCATGATGCTGGCGGCGGGCGCACAAGCATTGCTGGAGGGCGGGAAATGACTGAACGTGAACAGCTGGAACGGACTGCCAAACTGATCCTGGAGAGCGGCAAGGTGGAGAGGCCGCTGCTTGCTCGGCTGGAAAGGCGTCTTGAGGCGTCAAACCGCCCGCTTCACATTATCGTGGTGCGGGCTTGGGCTGCATGCTGGAATCGTATGGAGGAAGCGGCTGTTGCCGGCGCGGATGGGCTATCCCAGTTGGACATGCAGCGGCCTGCGCTGCGCGAAGACTTGGCTTACCTCAGAAAGCTGGTAATAGGGAGAAGGCCAGCGGCTGGCGCAGATCAGATTGACCAGATTGGCGACATATACCTGCGGGTGGGGGGCTTTTCCTATCGTGAGCTGCGCGGAGTAGCGGAAAAAGCGTCAAAGGCGGAAAGGGGCGCGCCCGTGGCGACCACAACGATCACGGTGCTGCAGATGAGTCTCGACGGTAAATCGGACACTGAAATTGCAGATGTTCTCTGTGACAGGTCCGGCCCTCCCCACATTCGTGGCGAACAAACCCGGCCGCACGAAATGGGCCATGAGTGCTCAGAAAAATTCCGCAAGCAAAGGGAGAAACTTGAACGGCTCCTCGATGCCTACACTCCAGGATGGCGCGCTTCCGGAGATAAATCCCAGGTCGTTTAATCTCCGCTGACATACCTCTACGCCGTTCGATACTGTTGCTCCAGATTCACTCAGGAGCGACAGAACATGACTACTGAAACACCGATTCAGCGCCTCCCCCGCAAGCTGGATAGCGACGCGGCGGCGGATTACC
This sequence comes from Terriglobales bacterium, assembly GCA_025934735.1. GTDB lineage: Bacteria > Acidobacteriota > Terriglobia > Terriglobales > Acidobacteriaceae > JAICWP01. The sequence continues at coordinate 42,486 of JAICWP010000030.1, forward strand.
TCGGGGTATCCCACAGCACGCTTCCCACCTGGCGTTCCAATAAACGCTATGACCTCCCGTACGTCAAAATCGGGCGGAAAGTTTTTTACATGGTGGCCGACCTGGATGCCTGGCTCGAAGCGCGGACGGTGCGTTAATGGCCTACAAACAGTACACAAGCCGAGAGCAAATGGAACGTGACGGCTGGAAATTCTCATCCGGTCCCGAATTGGCTCCCTGCCGCGAGTGCAGCAATCCCGTGGAATGGGCGAAAAGCCCGAAGGGCAAAAACATTCCGATGGTGCCGGGCAGCACCCAAGTCCACTTCGATGTCTGCGGCGAGCAACCGGCGCCCCGGCCGCACGGCCGCGCTCAAGCAAAGCATTGACGATCTGACGGTCGCCGTGCGCGCGCTCACCCGGGTGCTCACCGAGCGCAGGTCGCCGCGGACCAACGGAGCAGATTCCACCATGATCACCGACGAGGATATTCCCTTCTGATGGCTGACGACGCCCGCGTATCGTGCTCGCTGCCCGAGCACCCGAAAACGCTTAAGCTGCTGCGCCGCTTGCAGGATGCGGCCGGCTGGTCGCTGGTCTGCCTGATTCTCTGGACCGCAGCAAACCGGCCCGATGGCGACCTCGCTGGACTCGACGCGGAGGAAATCGAACTGGCCGCCAAATGGCACGGCGAAACCGGTGCTTTTGCGGATGGGCTCTCTGAAGTCAGATTTCTTGACGGCGAAGCGGGCTCTTTCCGCATCCATGACTGGGCCTACTGGCAACCTTGGGTCTGCCAACGCGGTGAACGCATCGAAAAGGCCAGACATGCTGCGAATGCTCGCTGGGAAAGGCGCGATGGGCGCGGCAATCATGCTACAAGCACTGCGCCGAGCATGCTAACAGCAATGCCCACCACCCAACCCAACCCAACCACACCCAAACCAAAGTCAAAAGCAAAGGCACCTGCTCCCGCTAACGCGGTCGCTTTGCCTGGGTGGGTTCCTACTGAGGCGTGGGCTGGATTCGTGGAAATGCGGACCCAAAAGCGCAAACCGCTCACACCGCGGGCAATTCAACTCATCGTGAAGGAACTCGGCAAACTGCGCGAGGAAGGGGAGGACGTAGGCGCAATACTCGACCAATCCACCCGTAACAGCTGGCAAGACGTTTTCCCCCTCAAGGAAAACGGCAAGAATGGCAAGCGAGAGAGCGCCTTTGACAGAGTGGCGGCGGAAGATCGGCAAAGTGACTTCCGCTCGAAAGTACGCCGCGTGGTGCAGCAACAGTTCGAGGAAAGCCCGCCCGAAGCGGCACCCGACCCCAACTGCCCGACATGCAAAGGCACCGGCAACGCGCCCCACGCTGGACACCCCGGAAACTTCTTTCGCTGCGCCTGCACATACCCCGCGAACGCGTAACGCTCCCGACGCGTAATTGTGAAGCGCAAACAGCGTAGCGGCAATGCAAGTACCGCGAGCTGAAGCCTTTCTTTCAATCTCGGGACAGGCGAGGTTTCGCGTAAAGCATAGGGCCCGAGGTGATAGCTTCCCGAGCGACCATGCGGTTAATAGCCAGAAGCCCGCACGATTCAAGTAGCTGATAACACAGCATGTTGATTCGCTGCTCTCTGCTGCTTGCTACCCACTTGCTACGCCAGGAGCAAATCGGGGCCCGCCCGGCTACGTTCTGGCGGCGGAATGCAGACCGCAACCTGTGTAACAAGCCGGAAATTATTCCGCCGCGATTTTTCTCCGTTCACGGATCACTGTGCGGTAGGCGAAATTACAACCATGGATGCCGGGACTTACGACTTCCTGCTGCACGCCCTGGACCGGCTGAGAAAGCGCATGCGCATGAGCTTGTTGGATGTGGCCCAGGGCACGGGGATCAACCGCTCTACTGTGTGGCTGATCTTCAGCGAGCACCAGAAAGCCTCGGACGCGCAGCTGGAGGCGATTCGCAAGCACTTATTCGCGGAGTGGAACGCCCTGCGCAATCCTGCCGTGCCGTCTGGATGCGAGCAGCCGATTTCACAAGCGGCGGCGGTGAGCGAATGAACGGGCCCGAGCAGTTTGCCGAGTTAATGCGCCAGGTGATGACCCCAGAGGCCCACCTGAGCCCTGCGGACGCGCCAGAACGCCCGCAAACGGGCTTAGCGGGGCATCCTGGCGAACAATCTTCCCCGGAGTTGTTTGAAACACGAATAGCCGAGAATGTTTCGCGCATCTACGCCGAACTGCGCCTGGAGTCAATCGGCAGGGATGTGGAAGCAGAAATCAACGCTTGGTTCGCAGAATGCCGCCAGCAGGAAATAGAGCGGGCCTCAGGGCCGGAAATGGAGCAGGAAAGCCAGTGAGCGAACTGTTGCATTATCCGAGACACCTCTATGGCGATCAGGGCCGCGTTTTCGTGGTCAAGGATGCGGCAGAGGAAAACGCAGCCCTGGCGAGCGGGTGGCACCAACTCCCTGGCGAAACCCGCATTTTGGCGCTGTTGGAGCAGGTCTCAGAGCAGCAAGCGCAAATCTTAGCCAGGCTGGCCGAACTCGCGCAGCCGTGGTGGAAACGAATTTTGAGGAAAGGACTGGAGACTATCCAATGACTGAAGACGAACGGCAGTGGCTCGCTGAGTCTCGGCGGGCCGGTACGCACTCAGTTGCCGACGATGCTGCCGCCCAGCGCAACCTGCAGGAGCGCGGGCGAGTGGTCATGAATTCCATGGCAGGCCCGCGTGATTGGCAGTTCGGCCCGGACCCACTGATTGAAAGTGAAAGGACGCGCCGCATGTTCGACATCAATAACCCGCCCAAACAGGTGACTGATACGGCTGGCCTGCGCACTGACGGCGGATTTCCGCGACTTGTTTACCACGAAGATGGCCGCTTTCAGCCCGTTGCCAATCAGGCAGAGCTAACCCAGGCGCGCGCTGATGGTTTTGGCCTAGAGCCGTTCCCGCAGTTCGATTATTCGCACTACCACCAGCTGACAGAACGGATTGCCGTGGCTTCGACCCACGAGCGGGCCCACTACGAGCGTCACCTGGCAGGCGACAGTCGCCGCCTTGTCAATTTCGTTAATCAGGAAAGGAAATAACCATGGCAACTACGATCCTCGATTCTGGCACCCGGAACGCGCTGATCGCCGCGCTTACGAACATGCTGCAGGCCGCGCAGACAAACAACTTTGGCCAGACCGCAGCCGGCTCCAGCGCCTACAACTTTGGCGCGAACTACGCCCAGGTTGTCGCCCTGGTCGCGGCCAACGGGCTTCCCACGAGCTAATGGGCTACTTCCTCGACAACGACCAAATTCCCGGGCTCACCGCGTCCTTGCTACCCAGCGGCCTCGTGGATCCGAAGTACGAAAACCGCTTCGCCCACGGCGGCCCCCAGCAGGGGAACCCCTCGGGCGTGAGTAGTCTCGCGTCTGGCCCCCGGCAAGTGTGGGGCAACCAGCTTCTCCAGTTCCCGCGAACGCTGGCTCTGAATGGTGGAGCGCGAGCAGTGGCGCAGACGGCCCTGGATCAGGTGAGGCTGGAAAGGCTGGGCTACGTGGATTTGACAGGCGTTGTTTTGAGCAAGAGCACGTTCCCTCGCGGGCTGGTGCGGGCGTCGGACGGCACTCAGGTCGTGGCCAGCGACCAAAACGCATATTTCGAATATCTGAATGCGGGCTTTACGGACGCCACCGCAAATTTGCCATGACCGAAACTGCCCAAGCCGAAGCCGTACCCCGGAAGAAGGGCGCAGAGGGACGCATCAAGGAACTGATTGCCGAACGCTACCAGGCACGCGAACAGTGTGAGGCGCTGATAGCGGAAAACAATCGGCTGCGCAGCGAATTGCGGGAATTCCACTACCGCGAACAACTGCGGAAAATATTTCAGAAAGGCAGACTAAATGGAACAGACAAGCACAGTTATTGAACGGCCGCAGGCCCCGCCGGCAGCGGAACCCGCCCAGCCCGACCACGGTTGGCCGAAAGAGGCGCTGGTCTCAGAAAAAGAAGGTTACGACCACCGCGATCCCGCCAAGAAGGCGGAACAAACGAGCATTGATGCCAAGAAATACCTGGAGGCCAGCCGGCGCGAGGAGCTAGCCAAACAGAAGGCTGAACGCGAAGCCCGGCTTAACCCCGACTTGCGCATCGAGCAATTCCAGAAACAAAACGAAGAAGCCCTTCGCCAATCCGTTCGCTCCCGGCCCGAAGTGACCGAGGCCCTGTCCAAGGCGGAGGACGGGGAGACGCTGTGGGAGGCGATTTCCGAGCATCCCAGCTTGGTAAAGGAGTTCGAGGATGCGAACGCGGAACAAATTGAAAAGCTGTTGCAGGCCACCCGCGAGGAGTTGCAGGGCACGGCCAAGCAGGCAGTGGAGGAGAAGCCCGCCCCGGAGCCCGCGAACGACTATGAGCGCATCCTGAAAACGGCGACAGAGAAGGGTGAGGAGCACTTCGCCCGCGTCAGTGAGACGCTGGACCGCTTCATGAATCCAGAAAGCGACCGTCTAGCCGCCGTCAACGTGACGATGGCTGCAGTTCTCGCCAACGAAGTAGCGCCCGAACTCCGGGCGGCGGTGGTTCACTCACTCCTCAGCGATCCCAAGAGTGCAATGGCGCTGGAGAACGCAGACTCAGCCGAAGCCATCGTGAAAGCGGTGCGAGCGGCGGCCAAAGCCGAGCGCCTGGCGCAATCCAAGTCGTTCTACTCGCGCTTCGGGATGAAGCAGGCGGCCGAAGTGAAAGAGAAACCGGTCACCTCAGCGCCCCCGCCGCCCACGGAAATTGGAGGCAAGCTGCAAAAAGCCGCCGACCCGCTGGACCAGGCGCTGAAGGATGGCGACGTACAGGCTTACCGCCGCGAACTGAATCGCCAGATGGCGAAATCACGGAGAGGATACTAAAAATGGAACACGAGCTCCAGGAATTACGCGAGGAAAACGCGCTCTTGCGCCAGCGGCTGGCGGAAGCGGAAGCACTGCTCTACCTGCAGGACAGGATGATCCGCGGCGACCTGCCGGCGATTGCGAAGGGGGCCAACTAATATGGCAGCATTTGCACCCGCAATCGGCGCCGGCATCGGAATGATAGGCGACCTGCTCGGCGGATTCATGGGATCCAGCGCCGCCAAACAGGCCGCAGCCACAGAGGCAGGAGTTTTCGGCCAAAACAGTAATCAACTCATCGGCGTGGGCCAGCAGATGATGGGCCAGGAGCTGGGACGGCTCAAGCCCTATATTCAGGGCGGCCAGCAAGGCTTTCAGACACTCGCCGGCCTGCTGAAAACCCCGGGACAGGGCCTGCTTCAGGGCTACGGCTCTTTTCAGGCTCCCACCGGCCTCAATTACCAGAACGATCCCGGCTATCAAGCCCGTTTGCAATTAGGGACCGACGCGATTGACAACTCAGCAGCCGCGAGAGGCGATTTGCTCAGCGGCAACACCCTCAAGGCGCTCACCGATTACGGCCAGACTTTCGGCTCCAACGAATACCAGAACGTGTACAACCGCGCATTGCAGAATTACCAGACCAACGCCGGGAACTTCTACCAGACCCAGGCGAACACGTTCAACCGTCTGTCCGGTCTGGGCGGGATGGGCCTTCAGGCGGGCGGCATGGCCAACAACGCCAATCAGTTCTACAACCAGATTTACGACCAGGCGATGAATATGAGCAACCTTGGCGGACTCGCGGCGGCAGGCGGA
>JAICWP010000015.1 GCA_025934735.1 Terriglobales bacterium
CCGGTCATCTACGCCGGCACGGTCGCGGGCAGAATGTTTGTGACCACCGATGCCAGCGCTGGTCCCGACGCCTGGTATGACGCGACGCCCGCCGAAACCGGCTATCCCATTTCCAGCCTCGTCCTTGATGCTGCCGATCGCACGGGCAAAACCGTCTACGCCGGCGGCATGGGCTTTGGAGTTCCGCACGTATGGAGGACCACCGATGCTGGCCTGAGCTGGACCGACCTTTCCGGCGACCTGCCCGATGCACCTCTGAATTCATTGCTGACTGACCCGGACAACCGTCAACTGCTTTACGCCGGCACCGACCTGGGCGTGTTCTCTGCCCAGATCACCGGTGCAGGTAATGTGACCTGGCAAGAACTGGACGCCACCGTGGGTGGCACGCTGCCCAATGTTCCGGTCACGCAACTGACAATGTTTAAATCCGAAACGCTGAAAGTGCTGCGCGCGGCGACCTATGGCCGCGGCGCCTGGGAACTGATACTCTCCTCGCCCTCTCCTGATTACACCCTGTCTCTGGATTATCCTTTGCTGACCTTGTTCCCCGACCAGGACGGCAGTTTCACGGGCAAATTGACGGCACTCTACGGCTATAACAGCCCGGTCACGGTCTCCTGTGAAGCCACCACCCTGCCCGACGCGTGCACTGGGGAGACGGTCATTCCCACGCCCGCAGGCCGGCCCTCCGCAGTCACTGTCCGGCATGGTAGCGTCGCCGACCTCAGCTTCAATCTCAAGGCCACCGGAAGCGATGCCAATGCCACGGTGCACCGTGCGGCGGCCACTCTGCGGGTGGTGGATTTCGACCTCAAGTTCGCGCCCGGAACACCAGCCGAGCCTTCGTTCGCCGTCAACAGCGGATCCAACACCAATTCACTGAACCTGATGGTTCAGGCCGAAGGATCGTTTATCGGCAGTGTCATCCTCAGCTGCGGCGGATTGCCCACGGGTGCTACCTGCAACTTTTTTCCTTCGAACGTGATCTCTTTCTCCGCTGCTGGCTCCAGCGCGGTCAGCATGTTTATTTCGACTCTGGAAAGCACGCCCAATACCAGCGCTCAGGCCGTAAGTATTTCCGCCACCACTGCAGGGGCGCCGGCGCCGAAGACCCAGAGTTTGCTGCTAACTGTGAAAAATGAGCCAGACTATGTTCCACAGCTCGATCCCAAAACCCTTAACGCCAGCCCAGGGGATAGAGTAACGGCCCACCTCACCGTAACCGCCGTCCACAATTACAGCGGGATCGTGACCGTGAGTTGTGGCGCCAGCCCGCTGGCCGGCATGGATTGCAGCGTCAGCCCGACTGCGGTTTACCTGACAAATGCCACCACAGGTGGTGCCACTCTGACGCTTACTGTGCCGCTGACGGCTACGGCCGGCACCTACACTGTGGCGGTTGAGGCCAAGGACCAGAACGGTAGTCCGACGCGCACGGCTTATCTGACGCTCACCGTGATTTCCGGGTTCATGATGAGTGCTTCGCAGAGGACGGTTGCGGTTCAACAAGGAGGCACGGCAACTTACACTCTGCAAATTTCGCCCCAGGGGGGCGCCTTCAACAGTCCCATTACCCTGACCTGCACAGGGCTGCCACCGAACACCACCTCATCCTTCAACTCTTCGCGCGTAATCCCTGGCTCTGGCGGCAGCGCGGTGATGCTCAAGGTGGTTACCAGCACGGTAATCGCTGCAATTCCCGCGAGCAACCGTGGGCTCTGGCTGGCGATGTTGCTGCCCATGGGAAGCTTGTTTTTTGCCGGCATCGTTAGACAGAGGCGGCGCACCAGGCTTGCCTTCGCTCTCACACCATTATTGCTGGGCGTATTGCTGTGCAGCTGCGGTGGCGGCGGAGCAAGTTCATCGTCTCCGATCGTGCCCCCGCCCAACACCGCCACGCCGGCTGGAACGTATACGCTGACGGTTACAGGCACGTCGGGTGCTGTGAGCCAGGCGATTGACCTGACTCTGATGGTGCAATAAGGTTCAGCCTGCGCCTTCTGCCATAATCGCCAGCTGGATCCCTATGCCGCAACACAACTTCGACATTCTGGTGATCGGCGGTGGGATTGTGGGCTTATCCGCGGCCCTGGAGGCCAGCCGCCGTTTTCCCCAGCTCCGCCTGGCAGTACTGGAAAAGGAAACCCAGGTAGCCCAGCACCAAAGCGGCCACAACAGCGGCGTCATCCATTCCGGCATCTACTACAAACCGGGCTCGCTGAAGGCGCGGTTGTGCGTGCAAGGCGCGGCGGCCATGGTGGAGTTCTGCCGCCAGCACGGAATTCCGCATGAGATCTGCGGCAAACTAATTGTGGCCACCAGCGAAGCGGAACTGCCGCGTTTGCAGGAACTGCATCGCCGCGGCTTAGCGAACGGGCTGCAAGGGGTCCGGGAACTGGGGCCGGAACAATTGTGCGAACTGGAGCCGCACAGCGCGGGCATTCGCGCCCTCCATGTGCCCAGTACGGGTATTACCGACTACGCGGCAGTATGCCGGAAATATGCCGAGATCGTGAGCCGCAATGGCGGGCAACTGTTCACCGGCTCCAGGGTCACAGGAATGGTTCGCCGTGGCCGGGAAACCGTGGTGGAAAGCACGCGCGGAAGCTTCGCCGCCATGTTCGTCATCAACTGCGCCGGCCTCTACAGCGACCGCATAGTGCGCATGGCGGGAGAGCGGCCCCAGGTCATCATCATTCCCTTTCGGGGCGAGTATTACGAACTCGCGCCCGCGCGGCAAAACCTGGTGCGCGGCCTTATTTATCCCGTGCCGGACCCGGGGCTGCCCTTTCTGGGAGTGCACTTCACTCGCCAGGTGCACGGCGGAGTGGAAGCCGGCCCCAACGCGGTGCTGGCCTTCAGCCGCGAAGGCTATCGCCGCAGCGACACCGATGCCGCCGACATTCTCACCATGCTCGCCTTCCCCGGCTTCTGGCGCATGAGCATGAAGCAGTGGCGCACCGGCCTGGATGAGTTCTATCGCTCCTTCAGCAAGCAGGTGTTCACCCAAGCCTTGCAAAAGCTGCTGCCGGAAATCAGAAGAGAAGACCTGCGGCCCGGGGGCGCCGGGGTTCGCGCCCAGGCGGTGCGGCGCGACGGCACGCTGGTGGACGATTTTTATTTCCTGCAGAGCGAGAACATGCTGCACGTGTGCAATGTGCCTTCGCCCGCCGCGACGGCCTCCATTCCTATCGGCCGCGCCATCGTGGACATGGTGGCCCAAGCACTGGAGCACAGGGGCGCAGCTATGCAACCGCGCTAACGAGCCAATACCTTCAAAATGATTTTTGAAAGGGCGCGGCTTCAGCCGCGCCGTCGCGACCGCCCGTCTCATGCCACTCCGAGGCGGCTTCAGTCCGCGAGGAATCTGGTCTAGACTTTTTAAAACGGACTAGCGCGCATGACTCAAATAAGAATAGTCCGCGGCGACATTACCAAACGGCCTGTGGATGCCATCGTGAACGCCGCCAACCAGACTCTGCTGGGAGGAGGCGGCGTGGACGGCGCCATTCATCGTGCGGCCGGGCCAGAACTGCTACGGGAATGCAGGAGTTTGGGCGGGTGCCGGCCCGGCGAAGCAAGAATCACGGGCGGCTATCACCTGCCAGCCAAACATGTGATCCACACGGTGGGACCCGTTTACGGAATGGAAGAGGGACACGAGGCCGAACTGCTGGCCGCCTGCTATCGCCATTCCCTTGCTCTCGCTGCCCAGCACGGGTGCAAGAGCATCGCCTTTCCATCCATCTCAACCGGCGCTTTCGGTTACCCCATCGAGGAGGCCAGCCGGATTGCGCTGCGGACGATTCAGGAGTTCATCCGCGAACAACCGAACGCGGTCACTCTTATTGAGATCGTGACCTTCTCCGAGCGCGATCAGCGCGCCTATCAGAAGGCGTATGGGGAGTTCTCCGGCGCTGCAAACGGCGCGTGAATCCCTCTCGCCCCGGGCTCAGCCTGTTCCCGTTCTGTGTTCCCTGGGCTTACCCGGGGCTAGATTCTTACGCCGCCTTGGGATCAAGCACCACCTTGGTGCAGTGGTCCTGCTTGTCGCGAAACACTTTGTACATGCGGGGTGCATCGCGCAGAGCCACTCGATGGCTGATGACCTCGCTGGGATCAATGGCGCCATCCATGATTTTCTGCAATAACGGCTTCATGTATTTGTGCATGTGGGTCTGACCCATCTTGAAGGTCAGGCCCTTGCCAAAGGCCGCGCCAAAATTGAGCTTGTTAAGAATGCCGGCATAAACCCCGGGAATGGAGACGATTCCACCCTTGCGGCACGCCTGGATGGCTTGGCGCAACACCATGGGACGGTCCGTTTCCAGAAACAGCCGGGTTTCAATCTCATCATAGATGCCGCTGGGCGTCATGGCATGCGCTTCCAGACCCACAGCATCAATGCAGGCGTCCGGACCGCGGCCGCCGGTGCGGAATTTCAGTTCTTCCACCACATCGTCGCATCGGGAATAGTCCAGCGTTTCGGCGCCGCCACGCTCCGCCAGCTGCAGGCGCTCGGGAATACGGTCAATAGCAATCACTCTGGCCGCTCCGAGCAGCTTCGCGCTGCGGATGGCGAACTGCCCAACCGGACCGCATCCCCAGATGGCAACCACGTCGCCCGGCTTGATCTCGCAATTCTCCGCCGCCATGTAGCCGGTGGGGAAAATGTCGGAGAGGAAAAGCACTTTGTCGTCAGGAACGCCATCGGGAATTTTCAGCGGGCCTACATCGGCGAAGGGCACGCGCACGTACTGCGCCTGGCCCCCGGCATAGCCGCCCATCAGGTGCGAATAGCCGAACAGGCCGGAGCCACTGTAACCGTACAGTTTCTCCATCATCCAGGCATTGGGATTGGTGTTGTCGCAGGCCGACCACAAGCCGCGTTTGCAGAAGAAGCACTGCCCGCAGGCGATGGTAAACGGCACCACCACTTTATCGCCACGCTTCAGGTTTTTGACCTCGCTGCCGGTGTCCACCACCTCGCCCATGAATTCGTGGCCCAGGATGTCGCCGGCCTCCATAGTGGGGATGAAGCCGTCGTAGAGATGGAGGTCGGAGCCGCAAATCGCGGTCCGGGTAATTTCGATGATGGCGTCATGAGGGTTAAGAATTTTCGGGTCGGGCACGGTCTCAACCCGTACATCTTCCTTGCCATACCAGCACAGTGCTTTCATATCTCTCGTCTCCGGAACTTGGGATTGAAGGACACGCGTCAGCTGACCACGCGCTGCGCGCCCATTTGTTCGTCCGTGCGGCCGTAACCGCTCGCCGACTTCAGCATGGTCGTGATTTTGGAGCGGCGGCCGTGAGGCTGCCCATCGGTAGTGGCGATTTCGCCGGCCTCCATCAGCTCCTTGAAGCGGCGCATATCTTCGCGAATCTGCTGCTCGGGTTCTTCTCCGAAGAGCATGGCGAAAGCAGCTCCCAGCTTGCCCGCGGGCGGCTGGTACATGAGCTCCACCCGCACCTCCGTGCCCCTGCCCTCCGGAGCACTCTGGAAGCGCACCGACCCTTGGTTTTCAATCTGCGAGCCGGGCAAAGAGCGCCAGGAGATGAGCTCGTTCTCTCGATCTTCGACGATTTCGGCATCCCAGCTAAAGCTCTTCCCCAGAGGTCCGGCGCTGACCCACTGCAGTCCCCGGCCGGTGCTGCGCACGGACCGCAGGTGGCGCATGAAACGCGGCAGTTCTTCGAAGTTGTGCCAGAAGCGGTACAACTCCTCCGGCGGCTTATCAATGCTCACTGCTTTGCGCACATAAATGAGGCTGGACGACCAGCCGCCCTTGGCGGTGATGCCGCGGTAAACCAGCAGCCCTCCGCCTGCCGCCATGGCGATGCCCAGCGGGGAGCGGCGAATGATACCCAGCGCCGCCAGGGTGGCTCCTCCCGCGATCAGCGGAATGCGCAGCGCTTTGGGTGCTCTTTTTCTCTGGTTAACGTTTCGGCGGGCTTTCAGAGCGGGGATGTCAATAAGCTGGGAACTCATGAGGTGGGACTCTCCTTCGCTACTTTCACCCTACGATGCTCTGTGCCATTCGCGAGTTTTGTGCAAAGGCAAAACTCCCGAGCTGAATGCACAGGCTCTGACAGCATGGGACCGGAGCGCACGCATCTATGGCTAGAGACCGCGGCGAAGGAGCTCGACGATGGCAGGCAAGAACAGCTCACGGAAACAGACCTCGCGTAAAGATGGCGCCAAAGTTCACCAGTTCCCTTCCGCGCAGGAACGCGCAGAGCGGCAACAGCAGCCCCGCCCGCCATTTCCGCCGCAGCACCAAGAGCGGCCCGGGCTGGAGTCGAAGGTGCAGCCCCGGCCGGAGTACCAGGCGCCTCTCTACAAGGGATCAGAGAAGCTGAAGGACAAGGTGGCGCTGATTACCGGCGGAGACTCGGGAATCGGGCGTGCCGTGGCTGTGCTCTACGCGCGTGAGGGCGCCGATGTGGCCCTTGTTTACTTGCGCGAGGAGCAGAGCGATGCCGAGGAGACCCGGCGAGCGGTCCAGCAAGAGGGCCGCCAGGCCTTGCTGCTGCCCGGAGATGTCACTGATCCGGATTTCTGCCGCGAAGCGGTGGAGACCACAGTGGAGGAATTTGGCAAGCTTGACATTCTGGTCAACAACGCCGCCTTCCAGCAGCACCAGGAAGGACTGGAGGAAATCAGCGAAGAGCAGTGGGACCGCACCTTCCGCACCAACATCTATGGCTATTTCCACATGGCAAAGGCCGCACTGCCCTACTTGCGGCCAGGCAGCGCCATCGTGAACTGCGGTTCCATTACCGGCCTGCGTGGCAGCAAACAGCTGCTCGATTACGCCTCCACAAAAGGCGCCATTCACGCCTTCACCAAGTCGCTGGCGCAAAACCTGGTGGAGCGCCGCATCCGCGTAAATTGCGTGGCGCCGGGTCCGGTGTGGACGCCACTCAACATCGTGGACCAACCGCCGCAAAAGGCCGCCAAGCACGGCGAGAAAGCGCCGATGGAGCGCCCCGCCCAGCCGGAAGAGGTCGCTCCCGCCTTCGTGTTCTTCGCATCGGCGGCGGATTCCAGCTATATCACCGGCGAGGTGCTCACCCTCCTCGGCGGCGAAACCACGGCAGCGTGACCTCTGCGGCACCTGTCGCAGGGTTTCACGCCGCTCACTCGTAGTTTATTCTTTCGGCTTCATCATTCAACAGAGCCGGCCAGACATCCAGCCGATGTCCTGGCCGAGCTTCCCCCGCAAGAGAGGAACGCAATGAAGGTCGCATTCATCGGGTTGGGCAACATGGGAGAGCCGATCGCGCGCAATTTGCTGGCGGCCGGCCACGAGGTGATTGCTTATAACCGCACGCGCAGCCGCGCCGAAGAACTCAGCAAGGGGGGCGCGCGGATCACTGCCAGCGCCGGCGAAGCGGCGGCACAGGCGGAAGTAGCCATGACCATGCTGGCCGATGACAGCGCAGTCGAGCAGGTGGTTTTCGGTTCAGGCGGGGTGCTGGACGCCCTGTCGCCCGGCGCGGTCCACCTTTCGCTTAGCACCATCAGCGTGGATTTTGCTGAGAGGCTGACCGCCGCTCACGCGCAACGCGGGCAGCAGTACATTTCTGCTCCTGTATTCGGCCGTCCCGGAGCAGCCGCTGAAAGCAAGCTGTTCGTAGTGGCAGCTGGGGCCAAATCCGCCGTGGAGCGCTGCCAGCCGCTGTTCGATGCCATCGGCCAGAGGACCTTCGTGGTGGGCGAGCAGCCTTCTGCGGCCAACGTGGTCAAAGTGGCGGGAAATTTCATGGTGGCCTGTGTCATCGAAGGTCTCGGCGAAGCCGTCGCTCTGGCACGCAAGCACGGTATCCAGGCCTCCGCGTTCGTGGAAATGATGACGGAGTCCATCTTCCCTGCTCCCGTGTACAAGATCTATGGTCAGCACATCGCGGACGAGAATTTTGAGCCCGCCGGCTTCCGCCTGGCGTTAGGGTTAAAGGATGTGCGCCTCGCCCTGGCTGCGGCGGAGAAAGCGGCCGTACCCATGCCTTTCGCCAGTGTCCTGCGCGACCGCGCTCTCAGCGGCATGGCCCGCGGCATGGCCGACCTGGACTGGTCCTCCATGGCGCGCCTCGCCGCGGAAGCTGCGGGTTTGGAACCGCGGAAGAAGAAATAGATTCTCAGTTTCCTGTGCCGACCCATCTCCGGCCATCAGCCCACTTCAGCACCCGTTCCCAATTTAGATCGCCGGGCGAGAATGTCCGAGGCAAGCAAGACCATCTTCTCAACCTTCCGTCACCGTGTTCGGTTACAGCCGTCAATTGCGCCTGCTCCGAAGTCCGCCTAGTATCGTTATCGGTGCAGGTATGGAGTACTTGGTGATCACGCACGATCTGCTGATTGAGGAGGTCTTCCGCCGCGTTCTCACTGAGATGGACGCGACGGTGGAGTTCCGCGATAACGTCAAATCGGGATTGGCTGCCTTGGAGGAGCGACGGTTTGACGTGGTGGCGATTGATTGCGATGACCTTTACCAGGGAACCGGCCTGCTGCGGGCGGCGCATGCGTCGCGTCCCAACAAGAGCTCGGTCGTGCTCGCGATCACCAATGGTGAGACGAGCGCGGCCGATGCGGTTGATATGGGCGCGCAATTTGTGGCCGCCAAACCGCTTCCGCCCGACCGGGCGCGCTTCGAATTACGCCGGGCGGCACAGTCGCTGGCCGGCGGCCAGCGCCGCAAGCGTTATCCGGTGCGGCTGCCTGTCTTCCTCAGTTTTGGACAGGTGCTCGACCGGAGGGCGGAAGCGTTTAACGTGAGCCTGGGTGGGGTGGGCCTGCATGTGGGCGATCCCATGGAAGAAGATGAGATCGTACATGTGCGCTTCCGCTTGCCGGAAGACGCCACCTCCATCCAGGCTCGCGGCGAAATCGCCTGGTCGGACCGCCAAGGAAATGCCGGCATCCGGTTTACCAGCATGAGCGAGGCCGCGCTGGTCGCCCTGACACATTGGTTGCAGCGACTCGCCCTGACCGCGGGGCCTGCATGAGAGAATCTGAATGCTAAATGCTACCCTTCAGTGCTCCACCTGAAACAGGTATCGCCCCTGGCGGGTGTTGCTCAGCGCTTCCACCACTTTCAAAAACGCCTGCGCCGCGTGGGAGAGCGTCGCGTGGCGGCGATAGACAATGCGCAGGCGCCGCTCGAAATTTATTTCGCTCACCGGCACTCGCACCAGGTCGCCGCGCGCAATCTCATCTTGCACCGTCAGCCCCGGCACCAGCGCCACCCCATTTCCCATGGCCACGAATTTCTTGATGCTTTCGATGGTGGGCATTTCCACTTCCATGTGCAACGGCGTCTTGTGCCGAGCGAAAGCCTGCAGCACCTTGGCGCGGTACGGCGAAGGCACATTGTGGGCGACGAATGTCTCCGCCCCCAGTTGCCGGATGCTGACATTGGAAGCCGTGGCCAGCGGGTGCGTGGGTGGCACCACAAAGGCCAGTTCGTCGCGGTACACCACCAGCGAGCGCAGTTGCGGGTCTTCTGGCCGGAACGACACGGTGCCCAGTTCGGCGGCGTGCTCCTGCAACTGCTGCGGCACCTTGCTGGCCAGCGACCGCTGGATAGCGATGCGGATCATGGGATGTATCCGCCGGAACTCGTGCAGCACCTGTAGCAGGTAGAGCGAGGTGTACTCGTTGGCGGCAATGGTCAGCTTGCCCTTCTGCAGTTGCCGCAACTCGACCAGTGAGAGGCGTGCTTCATTGCGCAGGTTCAGCAACTCCTGGGCGTATTCGTGAAGCAATTTGCCCGAGTCCGTCAGGGTGCCATCGCGTGATGACCGGTCCAGCAGCAGCTCTCCAAGTTCCTCCTCCAGATTACGGATCATCTGACTCACCGCGGGCTGGGTGCGGTGCAGGCGCTTGGCCGCCCGGGAAAAACTCTTCTCCTCGGCCACCGCCAGGAAGGTTTCCAGCTGAAAAAGTTCCATGCTCGCTCCATTACCCAGACTTACCGCGGCCAGCGTTTAGGGCGATAGTATAAATCAGGCTTATGATAATGCAAAGAATTATAAGCTTGATTTATCGCTGATTTTCCTTTGAAATACCTGGGAATCCTGCGAGGAGGACGCAATGACCAGTTCCCGCGTGACGGTCTTCGACACCACGCTGCGTGACGGCGAACAGGCCCCGGGCTGCAGCATGACCGTGCCCGAGAAGCTGCGTCTGGCCCGCCAGTTGGACCGACTGGGCGTGGACGTGATCGAAGCCGGCTTCCCCATCGCCTCGGAAGGCGATTTTGAGGCAGTCCGGGCGGTAGCGCGGGAGGTGCGGCGTCCCATTATTGCCGGCTTGGCTCGCGCCAAGCAGGAAGACATCGCGCGCGCCTGGGAAGCTCTGGTTTATGCCGAGCGCCCCCGCATCCACATTTTCCTCGCCACCTCCGACATCCATCTGCAGTTCAAGCTGAAGATTACGCGCGAGGAATGCCTTCGCCAGATTTCCACTTCCGTGGCTTATGCCCGCACCCTGTGCAATGACGTTGAGTTCTCGCCCGAGGACGCTACCCGCTCGGAATTGGACTTCCTTTGCCAGGCAGTGCAGGCCGCGGTAGATGCCGGCGCCACCACCATCAATATTCCGGATACCGTGGGCTACACCGTACCGGAAGAGTATCGCGCCATCATCCACGCCATTCGCCAGCGTGTGCGCGGCATCGAGAATGTAATCATTTCTGTGCACTGCCACAATGACTTGGGCATGGCGGTGGCCAACACGCTGGCGGCTCTCGAAGCAGGCGCGCGCCAGGTGGAGTGCACCATCAACGGCATCGGCGAGCGCGCCGGCAACGCCGCCTTGGAAGAGATCGTGATGGCTACGCGGGTGCGCCCTGACCGCCTGCAATACGAAACCGGAATCAACACGGCCGAACTGTACAACGCCAGCCAGTTGCTGGGCCGCACCATTTCCTTTGCCCCGCAGCCCAACAAGGCCATTGTAGGCGCCAACGCCTTCGCCCATGAAGCTGGCATTCACCAGCACGGCGTGCTCAGTAATCCGCTGTGCTACGAGATCATGACCCCCGAGTCGGTGGGCGCGCCCGGCAACCGCATTGTGCTGGGCAAACATTCCGGGCGTCATGCGCTGGCGCGGCGCTACACCGAACTGGGATTCGCGCTCTCTGGCGCTGAACTGGACTCGGTTTACCAGGCTTTCACCGCGCTGGCCGACCGCAAGAAAAGCATTTACGACCAGGATCTGATCGCGTTGTTGCCGCGCTCTCGTCGCGAGCCCAAGCCGGCTGCCGGTCCCGGGGCACGCGCCGCCTTCGCCAACTGAGATCCGTATCAGGGCACGTTTTCCGGCGTGCCGCACGCGACTGTTCAGAGACTCCGGCTTTAGCCGCTGTGTTCTGGCGGTCACCAATTTGCTTCAGCCCCGCAGGGGCGATATAGGAAAGCCCAGGACGAAAGTGCTGGGTAGACAGGCCCAATGAAACTCAGAATCACAGTTCTCCCTGGTGACGGCGTCGGCCCCGAGGTCACGGCTGAAGCCGTGCGCGTATTGCAAACTGTGGCCGAATTTGCCGGGCACGACTTCCAATTCCAGGAAAAGCGCTTTGGAGGCGCGGCTTACCGCGCCAGCGGCAGCCCCCTCCCTCCCGACACGCTGGACGCCTGCCTGCAGAGCAACGCGGTGCTGCTGGGCGCCGTCGGCGGCCCCGATTTCGATGAACTGCCGCGTCACCTGCGGCCCGAATCCGGCCTGCTGCAGTTGCGCATGGCTCTGGGTGGCTACGCGAACCTGCGCCCCGCCGTTTCCTACAAGTCGATTGCCGATTGTTCTCCGCTGCAACCTGCGGCCACCGAGGGGGCCGATATCCTGGTTGTCCGCGAATTGCTGGGCGGCCTCTACTTCAGCGAGGACCGCGGTTTTAGTGAAGAGGGCACCAGCGCCTTCAACACGATGCGCTACTCAGTTGAGGAGATCGAGCGTATTGCCCATGTGGGCTTCCGCGAGGCGCGCCGACGACGCCGTAAGCTTACTTCCGTCGATAAAGCCAACGTGCTGGAGGTTTCCCAGCTCTGGCGCAAGGTCGTAAGCCGCGTGGCCCGCGAGTATCCCGAGGTCAAACTGGAGCACATGTACGTTGACTCCTGCGCCATGCACCTGGTGAACGATCCCCGGCGCTTCGACGTTATCCTGACAGAAAACCTGTTCGGCGACATTCTTTCTGACGAATCCGCCGTCATCACCGGCTCGCTGGGCATGCTGGCCTCCGGCACCATCGGCGGCACCGTGAACCTGTTTGAACCGGTGCATGGCTCGGCGCCTGACATTGCAGGGCGCGGCATCGCCAACCCGCTGGGCGCCATCGCTTCGGCAGCCATGCTGCTGCGCTATTCCGCAGGCCTGGAGCAGGAATCGCGGGACGTGGAGTTTGCCATTCACTCGGTGCTGGAGGCCGGATATCGTACTGCCGACCTGGCCCGCGGGCGCTCTCGGATTGACCTGGTCTCGACCGTGCAAATGGGCATGCAGGTGGAGAAGGTGGTCTCCGACATTCTCGACAGCCGCCACGCCTACCACGCCGTGTAAGCTGGAGGAAAGATGAGCCGGCCGCGCACTCTGTTCGAAAAAATCTGGGACGACCACGTCGTCTGCCAACCTGCCGGCGAGCCCGCCCTGCTCTACATTGACCTTCACCTGGTGCATGAAGTGACCTCGCCGCAAGCGTTCGAGGGACTGCGCCTTGCAGGTCGCCGCGTGCGCCGCCCCGACCTCACTTTCGCCACCGTGGACCACAATGTGCCCACCCTGGCGGCGGAACGGAGCATCATCCGCGATCCCATTGCCGCCCAGCAGGTGAATGCACTGCGCCGCAATTGCCGCGATTTTGGCGTGCCCCTCTTCGACATTGATTCCGCCGAGCAGGGCATTGTGCACGTGATCGGCCCGGAACTGGGCCTGACACGCCCGGGGATCACGCTCGTTTGCGGCGACAGCCACACCAGCACCCACGGAGCATTCGGAGCCCTGGCCTTTGGAATCGGCACTTCCGAAGTCGAGCACGTACTGGCCACGCAGTGCTTGCGCCAGCAGCGGCCGAAAACGCTGCAAGTCCTGGTGCGCGGTTCCCTCCCCAATGGGGTGACGGCGAAAGACTTGGCGCTCGGAATTATTGGGAGCATCTCAACCGATGGCGCCACTGGGCACGTCATCGAATACGCGGGGGAAGCGGTGCGCGCGCTCAGCATGGAAGGCCGCATGACGCTCTGCAATATGAGCATCGAAGCCGGCGCCCGCGCCGGCATGGTGGCGCCCGACGAAACCACCTTCGCCTATCTGCGCGGCCGCCGCTTTGCGCCCAAGGGCGCGGCCTGGAACGAAGCGGTGGCCTGTTGGAAGACTCTGCCCAGCGATCCCGGAGCGCAGTTCGACCGCGTGGTGGAAATTGATGCCGCCGCACTGGCGCCTGCCGTCACCTGGGGCACTAGCCCCGGCATGGTCATCTCGGTTACAGAGCGTGTTCCCGATCCGCAACGCTTCCCTTCCGAAGTTGAACGCAGTGCAGCCCTTCGTGCGCTGGAGTACATGGGCTTGCGCCCGGGGACGCCTATCCAGGAAGTCCCCGTCAACCGCGTGTTCATCGGCTCCTGCACCAACGCTCGCCTGGAGGACCTGCGGGCGGCGGCGCGCGTCGCCAAAGGTCATAAAGTGAGTTCCAAGGTCATTGCCATGGTGGTGCCCGGCTCCCACGCCGTGAAGCAGGCGGCCGAACAGGAAAAACTCGACCAGGTGTTTCGCGAGGCCGGCTTCGAGTGGCGCGAGTCCGGTTGCTCCATGTGCCTGGGTATGAATCCCGATATCCTGCAACCACTTGAGCGCTGTGCTTCCACCAGCAACCGCAACTTTGAAGGCCGCCAGGGCACGCGGGGGCGCACCCACCTGGTCAGTCCTGCCATGGCGGCCGCAGCTGCTATTGCCGGGCACTTCGTGGATATAAGAAGCTGGGAGTACCGCGATTAATATGCAGGCTTTTCAACTACATACGGGAAGAGTGGCGCCGCTGAATCGGGCCAACGTGGATACCGACCAGATTATCCCCAAGCAGTTCCTGAAACGCATCGAGCGCAGCGGCTACGGTCAGTTCCTCTTTTATGACTGGCGCTATCTTGCTGATGGCAAGCCGGATCCGTCATTCATCCTGAATCATCCGCGCTATGCCGGGGCGAGCGTTCTGGTGGCGGGAAGGAATTTTGGTTGCGGTTCTTCGCGGGAACATGCCCCCTGGGCGCTGCAGGATTATGGATTTCGGGCAATAATTGCCCCCTCTTTTGCCGATATTTTTGCCACCAATTGCACAAAAAACGGGCTGCTGCCGGTTGTGCTCAGCGACCCGGAAGTGGCAAAACTGCTGCTGAACGCTTCGCAATTTGAAGGTTATTTCGTCACCGTTGACCTGGAAAAGCGGGAAGTTCGGGATCAATCCGGCTTTCTGGCGCACTTTGAAATTGATGATTTCAAGCGCAAGTTTCTGCTGGAAGGTCTGGACGACATTGGACTTACACTGCAACACGAGCCGGATATCACGGCCTATGAGCGAGGACGCAAAACCTTCGCAACTCCGGCGAGCACTTAACCAAAATCCACCTACTCAGGCAGCTGTAATCGCCGTTGCCGCCTTTTGCAATTCAGGGTAGCGCTTGAGCAGCAGTTCGGGAACCCGCACCGGGCGCCCCGTGATCAAGTGCTTCATCTGGATGGCGTTGACCACGGCCTTGCCCTGGAAGTGGTTGTTGGCGACCACGTAAGTGACCTGCGACTGGCGGGCAATGTTCTCAACTTTCCCCTTCCAACTTGCCAGTTCGGTTTCGCTGTACAGGTAGTTATAGCGGTCGTTGCGGTTGTCGCAATCGAACCACTGGTCGTAGTTCCGGCCGTGCAGGCGCACGTAGCCGATTTCGGAGGTGACGTGCTGCGTGGGCGCCAGCGATTGCCCGAGCACGGGCTGGTCAATGTTGCAGAAGGCGACATTCTTCTGGGTGAAGTAGCGCAGGGTTTCTTCTCGGTTCCAGCTGGAGTGACGGACTTCGACCACGCGCGGGTACTCGATAAACTGGCGCAACAGCCATTCCAGGTATTCGCGATTCTCGTCCGTGTTCTTAAACGAAACCGGAAACTGGATGAGCAATGCGCCCAGGCGGTGTTCCGAGGCTAGGGCCTCCAGGCCTTCCTTGGCCTGCACCTCATCTTCGTCGGTGGGTTTGATGGTTGAGGCCGAGGTGCCTTCGATTATGGCCACAGGTGAGTGAGTAAACGAGCGGTGCAACTTGGCGGTGAAAACAAAATTGGGATTCGACGCTTCCACTTTCTTGCACCAGAGCTTGGCCAGTTCCGGTTTGATGTGGCCGTAGAACGAAGTATTGATTTCGATCACGTCAACGAACTGGGGCAGGTAGTCGAGCGGATGCAGCTTGCGCAGGCGCACTTCCGGTGGATAGACAATGCTCTCCCAGTCCTTGTAGGACCAGCCCGCAGTGCCGAAACGGATGTTGTCGCTGTTCTCCACTCGATGCTATGGGACGCTGCGCAAGAACTCCGCGCACAGCGCTGAAAATGAAGCTTCTGGCTTGCAGATTAGCACACGCGCTTCGGTCCTCCCAACCAGCGTCTGCTCCCCATCGGGCTCAGTATGCACACGGCACGAAAATGCAGAACCAAGCCAGATTTGGCAGCTCGAGGTTCACGAGGCCATAAGCGGTTCCTCTCCGGGCCAATGTGGGCATCCCAGCACCCGACCGGCAGCTTTGTGATGGCCATCACACAACCCTGTGACCACAGCCATGGCCCGCGCAAGCACATCGCCTCTATCCTGATGCTCAGATCGTGGGAGGGCAGCAATGGCGGAACTGAAGAAGTGCTGGCGTCAAAAAGTGGTGGCGGAGATGACGGCGGCGCACCTGCAGCAGTTCGCTCGCGAAATGGGCACGTCGCTCAGCACGCCCGATGCGCTCGTATTCCTCAATGAGCACGGCCGGGCCTACGAAATGTGGAAGCTGATGATGAAGGCCGGCGAAGAATACATCAAAAACAAGCTGCAGGAATCGCATCGGATGGCGGTTCGCACTGCTACCCAAGTGCAGGCTTCACGCTAAATTCATTTCCTTCGCCCCGCTGGGGCTCACCTTCATGGCACCTTGGGTTGCTGGGCTTACGCCCGGGGCTACATTCTCAGGCCACTCCGGCCCAGCGCCTCGTAAAACAGGCGGCAAAGCGCATAGCGAAAAGAATTTTCGATCCACCCTGGACGGCGAGGGGTCGCGTTCCCACCCAATCGATGACTTAATAAGTCACCAGAACGACCCAGTAGGCGCCGGCGGGATACTTGCGGGTGCGAGCGAAGCAGGCGCCGACAGTAAAGGCCTGCGCGTTGCGTCGCTTGGCGAGGTCCGCGGCTTGGGGAGGAAGCACCTGCGGCTCGGTGGAGGTGAATGTGGCAGCTTCCCGAACCCCGGGAAGGCGCAGAGCGAGGCGGGGATCGAGCTTATCGTGATGCGCCATGGTGCAGGCATCATGCCGGAGTAACGGAACAAGACGCCGGCTGAGGCTGGGCAATCCGGCGCGGCCGCGCATCTCGGAAATACGTCCGGCCACGATTTCTTCCACCCCGGAAGCGGAATACTCGGCGAAAGTGCGGGCAAAATCCTCCGTCACCCAGATAGTGCCTCCGCGCTCCACCATCCCGATGCCCACTGCGTTGTAGTCGGGATTGAGAATGTTGGCGCGATGCGGAGGGGAATGCATGAATCCCTGGTGGGCGCCTTCGGCGGTCTGGTTGAAGCCAACATTTTCGCCGTCGGTGTCAAAATGCAAACCCGTCATGGCCAGGCGCTCGCGCATCACGGGTTCGTCACGAAGCTGGTGGGAGAGTTTCTGGCGTGAAGCCATGAGCTGGGAATGAGCGCGCGCGGCCTGCTGCAACTGGGCGTTGCTTTCCAGCGCGGGCAGTCCCTGCTGGGTGCGGGCCTGATTCAGGAGCTGGAAAATTTTCTGCTCAGCGGCCTGGTCGTAGCGGCCGGCAGCGAAGAGGCCGCCGGCGGTGCTGAGGAAAACCCCTACTCCGCAGAGGAAAACGAGCAAGTTCTTCATAGGTAGTCAGATACAAGCCACACTTTTCCCTTTTCTTCGCCTCACGTTCAATACTACAATCCTGCCATACTCGCTGGAGGAATGGTATGGGCTCGGTGGTACTGACGGCAATGGTTTTTGCGCTGCTGGGAGGCGCCGTGGCTTGGCTGCTGGCGCGTTCGCAGGCCCCGGCACTGCGGCAGAGGCTGCACGACGTGGAGCAGCAGTTCGCCGAGAGCAGCGGCGAGCTTAAGGCGCAAACCGCTGCCAATACCGAATTGCGGCAGCGGGTTGCACAGCTGGAGTCAGATGTGAAGCACACGCACGAAAACGCCGAGGAAAAGCTGCGCCTGCTGGGCCAAGCCAAGGATGAACTGAGCAATGCTTTCAAGGCGCTTTCGGCGGAGGCGCTGAAATCGAACAACGAATCCTTCCTGCAGCTGGCGCGAGAGAGCTTGCAGAAGTTTCAGGCGGGCGCCCAGGGAGACCTGGAGAAACGCGAGCAGGCGGTGGCGGAGCTGGTCTCGCCCATCAAAGACACGCTGGAGAAGTTTGACGCCCACATACGGCAAGTGGAGAAGGAACGGGGCACGGCTTACGGCCAGCTGAGCGAGCAGGTAACGTCGTTACGCGAGACCCAGGAGAGCCTGCGCGACCAGACAGGCAAGCTGGTGCAGGCGCTGCGCGCGCCCTCCGTGCGCGGGCGCTGGGGCGAAATCCAGCTGCGACGCGTCGTGGAGATCGCTGGCATGCTGCCCTACTGCGATTTCGAAGAACAAGCCACCGTCAACACGCCGGAAGGGCGGCTGCGCCCAGACCTGGTTGTGAAGCTGCCGGGAGGCAAGAACCTTGTAGTGGACGCCAAGACACCGCTGGCGGCTTATCTGGATGCCGTGGAGGCGCAGGATGAGGACGTGCGGCGCGCCAAGCTGGCCGACCACGCGCGGCAGGTGCGCGACCACATGGTCAAGCTGGGGTCGAAAGCGTACTGGGAACAGTTCGAGCACACGCCCGAGTTCGTGGTCATGTTTCTGCCTGGCGAAACGTTTTTCAGCGCCGCCCTGGAGCAGGATCCGTCGTTGATTGAATCCGGAGTTTACGAAAAGGTGATTCCGGCGTCTCCGACCACGCTGATCGCACTGCTCAAGGCGGTAGCTTACGGCTGGGGACAGGAACGGATCGCGCGCAGCGCGCAGCAGATCAGCGCGCTGGGCAAGGAACTGCACGAGCGCGTGCGCAGCCTGGCACGGCATTTCGAAGATGCCGGCAAGGGCCTGGACAAGGCAGTGGAGTGCTATAACAAGGCGATCGGATCGCTGGAAGGACGGGTGCTGGTCTCTGCGCGCAAGCTGAACGAACTGACCGCGTCGGCAGCGGCGGAAATTCCCGAACTGGAGCCGATCGAGACCACGGCGCGAACCCTGCAAATAGAATTTGAGGAAGAAGAAACGCTGGCGCAGGCCAAGGCAGCGGAGGCTGGTTCTAACGGCAACCTGGTGGGCAGCAAACGTACCTGAAGCGCGCAAACGTGCTGCGTGTTGGCTAGTTCCTACTCCGCGCCGGTAGTGCTCGCAGCCTGATATGGTATCTGCGCTAGATAAAGTCGGGCGCTAGTTTCAGTCTCCGGGATTTCGAGTGGAGACGACGTAGAGCACGGTCGAGAGCACACTTTTCTTCAACCCGAAGAGCGCGTGAGCTGCCCTTGGGGAGTTCGCCCAGCGCAAGCGGACCGATGGCCACGCGCACCAGGCGCAGGACTTGCACGTCCAGCGCCGCGAGCAGGCGGCGGATGTGGCGGTTCTTGCCTTCCTCCAGAACTATCTCCAGCCAGGCATTGCGCTGGCCGGTGCGAAGTACAGCGGCCTGCTTCACGCGGAGCAGGTCGCCATCCGTGGTCACTCCCTTCTCCATGGCTCGCAGCAAGTGCGCGTCGGGAAGCGCGCCAATCTGCACGTGGTAAGTCTTGTCGAGGTGAGTTTCCGGTGCAAGAATGCGCGCCGCCCATTCGGAATCGTTGGTCAATAGAAGGAGGCCCTCGCTGGCTTTGTCGAGGCGCCCCACCGGCGCGAGCCAGGGCAGGCCGGCGGGAAGGCAGTCGTAAACCGTGCGGCGGCCTTCTTCGTCGGCAGCGGTGGTGACCACGCCGCGAGGCTTATTGAGCATGAGGTAGAGGTGAGCGGAAGCAGCCAGAGACTGTCCGTCAACTAGAATTCGGTCTCCTTCCAGGTTGACCGGCGTTTCCGGATTGCGGCGCACAACGCCGTTCAGCGTGACCCGGCCGGCACGAATCAGCGCGAACGCTTGCGAACGCGAGCAATAGCCCAGTTTGGAGAGGGCGCGAGCCATGCCGATGTGGCGGGACGATTTGGCTCCAGTCACACCGATATCGTAAACGATGACTGCTCGAGGCGGGTCTGCGACCCAGCCCTGGACGGGGCAGAGCCCCGTCCCCACACGTGCACTTCGTCGTGCCATTGGGGCGGCAACGAGCCCTGTCCCAAGCCTTTTAATCATGATTGCGAGATTCGAGCAGAGTGGGATGCTTGATCCTGGGCTCTTCCCTTCCATTCGCCGCCGCGGCCAAGCCAGAACTGGAAGGCCGAGTAGAGGGTAGCCCCCGTGTAGAAGAGAGCAGCCAGCGGCAAAGTGAGCGCCCAGAGAGGATTCAACCGATAAAAGCGGATCATCGGCAGATAAGCAGCGGTCATGCCCACCCAGGCCACAGCGCCCAACACGATCGGAACGGGGTGATGGGAGAAAAGCAACGACGGGGGAAGCAGATACGTGACCGCGAGCCCGATGACGGCTCCCAGCAGAAGCAGCAAGGAATGATGCAATTGGTTGAAGGCGGTGCGCGAAATCATGCGCCCGATTTCGGCAAACGAGCCATACGGGCGGATGCTCACGCTGTTCTCGGTGAGACCCAGCCAGACTCTCCCGCCGCTGCGCTTGACAGCGCGGGCCAGAGCGCAGTCGTCAATAATTTCGCCGCGAATAGCGGCAATACCCCCGGCGCGGGAGAGAGTTTCAGGGCGAATGAGCAGGCATCCGCCGGCAGCACCCGCGGCAGTACGCTGGGGATCCCGAATCCATTCCGGGGGATAAAGCATGAAGAAAAAGAACACGAAAGCCGGGATCAGCAGCTTCTCGGCAAAACTGCGGCAGTGCAGTTTGACCATGAAGGAAACCAGGTCATGGCCGCGCTCGGCTATGGCAACCAGGGATGGGATGGCGGCAGCGGAGTGGACAATATCGGCGTCGCTGAGCAAAAGGAAATCGGGAGCGAAACTGTTAGCGGCCTCGACGCCCTGGCTTACGGCCCAAAGCTTGCCCGACCAGCCCGGAGGCAGAGGCCGGCTCTGCAGAGTTGTGAGCGAGTCCGATTTGCCAGCCGATGCTGCGGCCTGGTGAGCAATCTGGGCGGTGCCGTCGCTGCTGGCGTCGTCCAGGAGAAAGATGTGGAGGTACTCGCCGGATATTTCCAGCAGCGAAGCAATGCTCCGGGCAATGACCGCGGCTTCGTTGCGCGCGGGGACGATGGCCGCTATACGGCGCGGGAAGATGGCCGCGCCGGTTCGCACCGTAATTTTTCCGATGCGCCAGAAACGGCCGCGCCCGAGCAGCAGGTAGGCCCAGATGAGCGCGGCAACGGTGGCGCCGATGGTGAGGCTGACCATCGCGCTTGAGTGTACAGGAGCGGCTCACTTCTCCTGGACGAAGATGATCTCGTGGCCATCGGGGTCCTTGATGGCCACCCAGGTTTCATCCGCCCTCTGGCCTTCGCTGAATTGGATGCCCCGGCCACGCAGCGCTTCGCGGGTGAAACCGAGGTGCGAAACGACAACGCCGATCTGGTTGCGTTGCTGCCCGGCGATGTTCGCATCGTAGTCAACACAAACCGGCACGCCGGCCACGGCAATGCGGAAGTATTCTCCCTTGTTCTCATCGAGCACTGGGAACTGCAGCGTCTCCACGTAGAAGCGGCGGGCGCGCTCCAGGCTGGCAGTGCGGATGGTGAAGAAATCCAGCCGCCGGATGGGCAAAGGCAGTGCGATGTCGCGCAGGTGGGTGGTGATGTACCACGTGAAACCGGAAGCATCCTTCACGCCGGCTTCGCGGTCGCCGTAAGGCTTGTCGTTTGGGGGTTCTATGGACGTGGCGCCGGCGCGCAGTGCGCGCTGGTAAAGAGCGTCACAATCGGGCACGTAGAGGTGGAGGGCGCAGGGGACCGGCTGGAACTGACCATGGGCGTCACCGATTTCAAGCGTGTTGTCGCCAATGCGCATGGTGACGTGCAGGACAGCGCCCTCGGGCGACCGGGGAACATCCCCTAGGATTTCCGCATCAAACGCGTCCTTCAGGAATTCCATTAACTGGTCAGCGCCGCGGGGATGCAGGACAGGCTGCACCGCAGGTGGCCCTCCGGCGGGAGGCGTCCAACCGATAGGCGTGGCAATGTACCACTGGTTGCCAAATTTATCCTTCACGTAGCCCTCACGGTCACCATAAGGCTGATCCACAGGCTCAAACACCGAAGTGGCGCCGGCGGCGACGGCACGGGCAAAGGTAGCGTCAGCGTCGCTGACGTAAAGGTGGAGTTCAGCTGGCCGGGCCGGGAACTGCTGGTTGGAGTCGGCCAACTCGATGATGTAGCCGCCAAGATCCACCTCGGCGTGCATCACCAAATCCGTACCGGGCCGTGGGATGCGCAGGCGCTCTTTGGCTCCGAACGCAGCTTTCAAAAACTCGAGGAATTCGGCCGCCCCCGGCACAATGAGGTAGGGCGTAATCGTATGGAAGCCTTCGCGAATGTAGCTGACCGCTTGCGGCTTGGGTTGAGTGGCCATGGATGAGCTCCTTTGCAAATCGGATTTCAATTGCTCTCTGAATTCTTTCCTGGGCAGGTCACGCAAGTCGGCGGCCACGCTCAGCAGGGGCGCGAGTTCGGGCTCGGCCGCGGTCAGAAGCGAATCAGGACGGGAGAGCAGGGCCTGGACTGCCTGATCAAGTTGCTGGTTGAGGGAGCGCTTAGGCATGGGCCCTCCTCATGCGCGCCCGCAGGTTTTCCAGGGCACGAAACTGCAGCTGCTTGATGGCGCCCTCGCTGCGGCGCAATTGGTGCGCGATCTCGCGAACGCTTTTTTGCTCCACAAAACGCATGTTGACGACGCGCTGCTGGTCCGGCGGCAGCTCGTTGACCAGACGAAACAGAGTGGCGCGTTCCTCCAGTTGGCGCAGGGCGACGGGGTCCTCGATGGCATCGGCATCTGAGGGCAGCCCGGCTTCGCGGCCGGCCTGCTGCAGGCGATCGGCAATGGCGTTGGCAGCCATGCGATAAAGCCAGGCGGCGAAAGGCACGCCGCGCCACTCAAAACGGTGCAGGTTGGCCAAGGCGCGGTGGAACACGTCCGAAGTGACGTCCTCAGCCTCAGCGCGGTTGCGCACGCGGCGAACCACGAACGCGTATACGCGCTCGAAGTTGCGCTTGTAGAGCTCGGCAAAGCGGCTGGCATCTCGCTGTGCCGCCTCGATGAGCAGCCGTTCGTCGTCGGCTTCCTGTTTGGCAGCCTTCAACTTTCTCCCCAGGCAGGTGTTCCCTGCCCCATAGAGATTAACTGGAGAGAGGGGGAAAAGGTTACGGAGCCTTGCGCTGGCGTTCCTTCCCTGTGCCGGCAGTGAGTACTGGGGCTGAGTAGGGCTATGCTTCGCTGGGGTCTGAATTCCGCACCCTCGGTTCAGGATGAAATTCGTGAAATTGATACGCCTTGGCTAGAATGCCAAGCATGTGTTCCTTATTTGAACGATGCGTCCGGCTCGCCGTGGTGGCTGTGATGATCAGCGCCTGGCCGGCGCACGCACAGAAGCCCCTCACTGCGCGCCAAATAATCGAGAAGATCAAGCTGCAGATTGGCGCGCCGGTAGACCCGAACACGGTGGATACGTTCAAGGCCGGGGATCCGGAAACACCGGTGACCGGCATCGCCACTACATTTCTGGACACTTACGATGTGCTGCAGGAGGCGGTGGCCTCGGGCGCCAACCTGATCATTACCCATGAGCCCACTTTTTATAACCACTTGGACGAGACGGGATTCCTCAAGGGCGACCCGGTTTTCGAGCAGAAGATGGCCTATATTCGCGAACACCACCTGGTCATTTGGCGGTTTCACGACCAGTGGCACTGGCGCAAACCGGACGGGATCATTGAGGGATTCACCCAGGCGGTGGGATGGGAAAAATACCGCCGGCCTTATGAGCAAAATGCGTTCACCTTGCCGCCGATCACGGTGGGACAACTGGCGGCCGATTTGCGAGCGAAGCTGAATTCGCGATCTATACGCATAGTGGGCGATCCTCTGCTGCGCGTGACCAATGTTGCCTATTTGCCGGGAGCTTCGGGGGAGGCGAAGGAAATTAAGCAACTGGAGCGCGATGACGTGCAGGTGCTAGTGGCGGGCGAAGCGCGAGAATGGGAGACCGTGGAATACGCGCGGGACGCGGCAGCAGAAGGCCGGCAGAAAGCGCTGATTCTGCTGGGCCATGAGGTATCGGAAGAAGCGGGGATGGAGTACTGCGCGCGCTGGCTGAGATCTCTATTCCCCTCCGTGCGGGTAACATTCATTCCCGCTGGCGAACCGTTTCAGACGGTGGGAAGGTAAGCGGTTCCCGGGTGCCAAGCTGTCTCCGTTGCTAGTGCGAGTCGGTGCCGGTGCGCTTCAGCGTAGGACGGCCGTCGTCGGTAGGGCCGGGAGTGTCGCCCGGTTGCTGGGTGCGGCGCAGGCTGGGCTCGGGCTTGCCGTTCGGGTTATCCACCTTGCGCCGGTTCTCGAGCCGTGCCAGACGTGATTTCACGTCCTGGAACTCAGAAGTATCCACCACATATTCATCGCGCGCGGGCAGGATCTTCGCGATCTCTTTCTGGGTTTGCGCGGCGCGCGCCGGGGTGGGGGGATGGCTGTCAAAAGCCTTATCAAGGAAGCCAGGCTTCTTTTTTTCCAAGGCCTCGAGCTTCTCGAAGAAAGCTGCGAAGGACTGCGGATCGTACCCCGCCTTGTAAAGGTATTGCACGCCGAGATAGTCGGCCTCGGCCTCAAAGCCGCGGGAGAACTTCATGAAGGTGACGGGCAGGGCCAGGCCGGCAGCGCTCTCCACGGCATAACCGATGCCGCCGCCCACGAAGATCAGGGGAATGGAGGCAATGTTCGCCAAGTTGCCGCGAGTCTGCTCGCGGGCGATATGGCACGCAGCTACGTGGGCAATCTCGTGGGCCATGACGCCGGCCAGCTCAGCTTCATTATCGGCCGCCAGAATCAGACCGGAATTGACGTAGAAAAATCCGCCGGGCAGGGCAAAAGCATTGACCTGGTCGGAATCAATTACCTTGATGGTGAAGGGCACTTTGGAATCGGAGTTGCGCACCAGATTCTGGCCCACACGGTTGATGTACTCGCCGATAACGGGATCCTTGATCAGCTTGACCGAGGACTCCACCTGCTGGGCGTACTGGCGCCCCATATTGACCTGAGAGTCAATGCTGTACCAGTTGCCCAGACCCTTGTTGCAGCCCACGTTGCGATGGCCGATGGAGGACACATCGTTCAGGCTGCCGTCCTGGACTTCCTTGGGCACTTCGTCCTTTTTGTTGGCGGCAAAAAGGCTGGCGGAGAACAGACAAACCGTGATCAGGGCAATGATGCGGTGCTTCATACTTTCCAACTCCCGCTAGCCGGCTAATGGCCCCAGCAAGCTCAACCCTGAGCGGACCAGCAACTCCCAACCGGTAAGAACCCGGACCGGCAAAGGTGTTCTCTAATGTACTCCTAAATTGCCTGTTTCGGTTACGCTCAGGGGTCTTGCAAATTGGATGTTGGGCCAGCTCACGACGCCACAAATTTTTGCAGTTTGTGCGACTGCTTGCCATTGTAAAGTCTTTTGGCCCGAAAACCGGCTTAAGCAGGCGGCGCCGAGACGGGTGAGTACCCCGCGGCCACACCCTGGGTCAAAAGCGTACGGCAATGCCCGCAGTAACAAACAAGTTATTTTGACGCCCAAGGGTCAGGGTCTCGAGGCCAACGCCGCCGGAGTTGAAGTCGCGCACCTCGGCCCGCAATCCCACAAACGGAAGGAATTTCAGGTCCAGGCCGCCTCCTATGTCAAACGCGAAAGTGCTGTCGGATGTGGAACCTCCAGTGAAGAGCTGACGGTTGAAGCGGCCATACCCCAGCCCCGCCGAAATGTATGGGGACAGGGGGAACGAGGGGGCAAGACGCACCCGCACTCCGGGGGTAATGAACAGAGAGGTATAACTGCGGACGAGGGTAAGACCGCTGACGGTGGGAATATCGGAACTGAAGGACCCCGCGACGGGGAGCTCAGCGTAAAGGCCGAGCATAGGGACGGAAGCGATACGGTGGGCGAAGGTCCCTTCCAACGCCGGAGCAACACCCAGGCTGAGGGGGCTGGTAACGTTGAAATAACCGCCGCCGGTAAGGGCAATGTCGTTCTTCTGCCCATGGGCGGCCCCGGCGACCAATAAACACAACGCAACCAATACGGTCTTGCGCACGAATCCTCCTTAAAGCCCTGGAAGAACGGAAAAAGCTGTTGCACGGGCAGAGCCACAGATCCTCTTGGCAGCCCAGATTTTCCAGGAAAGCTGGCAAGGTTAGATGCAGGTAAAGCCGAGCACGTGGGGGATGGATGTTCCTGCCTGGGCATTCACAAAGCGGCGGTATCCAACTGGTTGAGTTTGCTTAGTAATACGTCTGGATGGACAGGTTTGGGAAGCACCTCGAAGGAATAGCCCTGCTCCTCGGCGGTCTTCAGCAGATCAGAAGTAGCTGCCTGTCCGGAGAAAAGCAGGATCCGGGCCTCCGGGCACATCTCCTGAATGGCCTTGGCGGCTTCGATGCCGTTGACCCGGGGCATCATGACATCGGTGATGATGGCGTCAGGGCAGTTCTCCAGGACCTCGCGGATGGCCTGCCGGCCATCGTACGCGACCCGGGTTTCAAAGCCATGCAGGGAAAGGATATCGGCTATGCTGTGGGCAACGGTGCGCTCATCGTCCACCACTAATGCGCTGAGTTTGCGTCCGCGTTTGCTGGCCGGAAGGTTCCTGCCTATGGCCTTCAGGGCAGCCTCGACGCGACGCAGTTCGCCGCGCAAAGCGTTTTCAATTTCCTCCGAGCGGCGCTCGCCACGCGCGACTCGGCTGACGTAAGAACGGTCGACGCCCAGTTGCCGGGCTACACGGCTATAAACGCCACGAAAAAGTGCGTAGGGTTCGCGCTCATCCATGCTTGGGCGCCTGCTTTCTGCTCGTCAAATTCAGAGCGAGCCTTCATCAACATTGGAGACGAAGCAGTGCACGCAGTACGCGGCAGGCGAGGCACGACGCGGCACTCTGGCGTCAGCGCTGCATGCGCGGGACACAATTGGAGTTCGAGAACCGACGGCCAGACTCCCCGACAAACCTACTGAGCCACATTAGGTTAGGAAGCAAACTCCCGCAACGGAGTTGCTAGGCCATTCCAGCCGCTACACGGGCTTGCTCCTGTGGTTCTTCAACGCTTTTTCAGTTGTGGTAATCTTTCAACTCCTGGTTGTCACCAAAGGTGACTCTGCTTCTGTTCCCCTGTCACAGTTGTGGATGTTTGAGTACCCCTGGGAGGCGTGTACCCCGCCACCGGGCTGACTGCTACTATGGCAGAAAGCAAAAAGACCATCCTCATCGCCGATGATGAACCGAAGGTGGCGGACACCTTGCGGATGATCCTGGAGAACGCAGGCTACCGCACGCTGGTGGCGCACAACGGAGAGGAAGCGGCCCGGCTAATCAGCAAAAGCGCTCCTGACGCCGTGCTGCTGGATGTGATCCTGCCGGCGATGGATGGAGTGGAGGTGGCAATCCAAGCGTGCCGATCCGCGCCCAACTGCAAGGTGCTGCTATTTTCGGGCCAGCCTGATGCCGCCGAACTCCTGGCCCAGGCAAGTTCCCGCGGGTACAGCTTCGAGATTCTGGCTAAGCCGGCACGCCCAAAAGAGCTGCTGCAAAGAATCGGGGAGTTGCTGGCGCGGTAGGTTCTTGGGAGAGCGCCTCGCTTCAGGTGCGAAGCTTCGCAAATGCCCGACCGAAGCCGCGGGCTGCCAAGTAGAGGAACCCCTCCACCAGATAACAGAGGATTCAACCCTGAAATTGAGGACGGCGCATAGCTTGCATTGTACGCGCCAGCCGACGCCCCGGCTTCTCCGCATTGCTCATCCGCGGCTCCCACTTTCGAAGGCCGCAGCCGTGACCAGTTGCGGTTTATCAGGTGCAGCAGCGGATTCCACATCCACTTCGCGCAGGAATTCAGCCGCGGCTTCGGGCAGTACTGTATTGATGTACATTCCCGAACCTAGTTCGAAACCGGCCACCCGCGTCAGCCGGGGAATGATGCTGAGATACCAGTGGTAGTACTTCACGCCGGCACATTCCGCGGGAGCGGAACGAATGGTGAAGTTGAAGTCGGGATCATGCAAGCCATAGTAGAGCTTGGCTAGGACCAGACGCAGCACGCGCGCCAGATCCGTAATCTCCTCTCCACTGATATCGGCAAAATTGGCCATGTGGCGGCGGGGATATATGTGGGTACAAAACGGGGTAAAGGAAGCAAACGGCTCCAGCGCGACAAAGCGGTCGGTGACCACCACTAAACGGCTTTTATCCTGCAGTTCCTCCTCGACAGCGGAACAAAACATGCACTCGCCAAAATCGTCGTAGTGGCGCAAGGCCTCGTGCAGGCGGCTGCGCACCTGGGAAGAGATGACGGGCGTGGCGATAAGCTGGGAATGGGGATGTTCCAGGCTGGTGCCGGCATCCACGCCGTGGTTCTTGAAAATGATGATGTTGGCGATGCGGGAATCGAGGCTAAGGTCGGTGCAGCGAGCCTTGAGGGCGCGAAAGACGCTGGCCACTTGTGAATCCGGCATCAGGGGGGTGATCTGGGAGTGGTCTGAAGTCTCGATGACTACTTCGTGAACGCCGAAGCCGTTCACCGTGCGATGAGAGCGTTCCACCACCCGGCGGGGCGTGAGTTCGGGCTGCAGAGCCGCAAACTTGTTGGGCACCACGCGCACCAGCCAGCGGCTGTCATTGGGCGCGGTCACCCGCAGCACTTCCGGCGGCGTGGACTTCTCATTACCGGGGCAGAAAGGGCACCTGGGATCGAAGCTGGGCAGGCTGCGGGGAGCGCGCAGCACCACCATATCCTTGGGACGCTTGGCGCGCTCCGTGGCGATGATGACCCATTCCTTGGTGAAACGGTTCTGGCGGAGTTCAGGCATGTGTCACCTCCCTGGCCTGAGGCGCGGCGGCTTTGCCTTCGTGGCAAAGGTCAAGCGTCCGCCTGGTGTAAAATCCGAAGCAAAGTTCCATGCAGCCAAACAAAGTTCCCGTCGGTGTGCTCGGTGCCACCGGTATCGTGGGCCAGCGCTTCCTGCAGATGCTGGAGCGGCATCCGTGGTTCGAGGTAGCGTGGCTGGCCGCATCCGAGCGGTCGGAAGGCCGAGCTTATGCAGAAGCGGTGCGCTGGCGGCTGAAAACGCCGATTCCGTCGCGCGCTGCCGCTCTGCCCGTATCATCTGCTAACCCGGATGGCGCTCCCAAAATCATCTTTGCCGCGCTGGACGCCAGCATCGCAGCCGAACTGGAACCACGCTTTGCCGCTGCCGGGCATGCAGTGATCTCCAACTCCAGCGCGCTGCGCATGCAAAGGGATGTCCCCTTGGTCATTCCCGAAGTCAATGCCGAACACCTGAAGGTGTTGGAGTGCCAGTCGTGGCGGCGCCAGAGCGGCGGGTTCGTAGTGACCAATCCCAACTGCTCCGCCATTGGCCTGGTGCTGGCCCTGGCTCCATTAGAGCAGCATTTCGGGCTGGAGAAGGTGATGGCCGTCACCATGCAGGCGGTCAGCGGAGCCGGCTATCCCGGAGTGGCATCGCTCGACATTCTGGGAAACGTAATCCCCTACATCGCCAAGGAAGAAGAAAAGATGGAGGAGGAAACCCGCAAGCTGCTGGGCCAGGTGCGGGATGGGCACATCGAACTGGCGGGATTCGCCATGAGCGCCCAGTGCAACCGAGTAGCGGTGGAGGACGGGCATACGGAGTCAGTCTCGGTGAAACTGAAGAAGAAAGCAGGCGGAGAGGAGATTATCGAAGCCTGGCAACAATTCCGCGCGGTTCCCCAGGAATTGAGGCTGCCCAGCGCACCGGAACGGCCGGTGGAGTATTTGCCCTCTTCGGACCGGCCGCAGCCGCGGTTCGACGTGGACCGGGGAGCAGGCATGACGGCTTGCGTGGGGCGATTACGGCCGTGCGGCGTGCTGGAGTGGAAGTTCACCGTCATTTCGCATAACACCATCCGCGGCGCCGCCGGAGCTGCGCTGCTGAACGCCGAATTGCTCAAGGCGCAGGGATACCTGGATTAGCTGCACTTCCTTGCCACGGTTGAATCAACTTCGCTACCGCAGATACACGCTGATGAAAACGGATTTTGTCTTCTTCTTCGACTTGGGACTATGGCCATCCGCATTTTTGCCCCAGCTAACGAGTGGTTCTGATTTATCAGTCCAGAAAATGTCGGCGCTCATCCGCACTAATCCGCGCCAAATGAACTTGGGAACGAAATTGCAGCCGAGGACGGCGCGATGCTGGTAATGAAATTCGGCGGCACGTCTGTGGAGAATGCCGCCGCCATAAAGCGCGCCGGCGAGATCGTGCGCGGGCGGCTGGCACAGCGGCCGGTATTAGTAGTCAGTGCCATGGCCAAAGTCACCGACAGCCTGCTGGCCATGGCTCGCGCCGCCGGCGCCGGCGACCGGCACCGCGCGCTGGAGCTTTCGCGGTGCCTGCGCGAGCGCCACTACACCACGGCCGGCGAACTGCTCGGTACCGGCCTCTTCACCCAATTCCACTCCGAACTGGAAGCCGAATGCGATGCCCTCGATGAACTGCTGCGCGGCATCGCCGCCGTGGGCGAGCTGACGCCCCGCACCTCCGACCATGTAGTTTCCTTCGGGGAACGGCTGTCCAGCAAATTAGTCCATGCTTCGTTTTCCGCGCACGGCATGGCGGTTCAACTGGTGGACGCGCGCCAGTGCATCGTGACCGATGCCACGCACACCCGCGCGGTACCCTTACTGGAGGAAACCAACCAGCGGCTGCGCAGCCGGGTGAAGCCAATGGTGGAGGCGGGCCGGGTGCCGGTAATGGGCGGATTCATCGGGGCCACTGCGGAAGGAATCACGACCACCATCGGCCGCGGAGGATCGGATTTTTCCGCCGCCATTGTAGGCGCGGCCTTGGGTGCCGAGCGCATCGAGATCTGGACCGATGTCGACGGAATGATGACCACCGATCCTGGCATCTGCCCGGAGGCGAAACGTATTAAGGTCCTCTCCTTCGAAGAGGCCGCCGAACTGGCCTACTTTGGGGCCAAGGTGCTGCACCCGGCCACGGTGCTGCCCGCCATCCAGAAGAACATCCCGGTGTACGTGCTGAACTCGCGTAATCCCACGTGCGAGGGGACGCGCATCACGGCGCAGGCCCCGCAGTGTCGCAGCACCTTTAAGGCAATTGCCGCCAAGAAGCGCATCACCATTGTGGACATTGTGGCCACGCGCATGTTGATGGCGCACGGATTCATGCGCGCCATCTTTGAGGTTTTTGACCGGCACCGCTGCGCCGTAGATGTGGTTTCGACCTCGGAGGTGAGCGTGTCCGTCACCGTGGATTCGAACGAGTCGATTCCAGCCATTGCCGCCGACCTTGCCACGCTGGCGGACGTGAAATACGAGGGGCGCAAGGCGATTGTCTGTTTGGTGGGCGACAACATTCGTGGCACGCCGGGGGTGGCAGCCAAGGTTTTCACCACGCTGGGCGACATCAATGTACGCATGATTTCCCAGGGCGCTTCGGAGATCAATCTGACCTTCGTCGTAGAAGAAGAGGACGTGCCCGACGTGGTGCGGCGGCTGCATGGCACGTTTTTCGCGGATCCCGATCCGGAAATCTTTGCGTAAGGAACTGGCTGGCTAAACCGACTTGCCGCGATCGGCCGGTCAGCTAGTAATCTAGGCAGTTAGCCAGCACATTCTTTCGTTGCAACAATGATCCTCCTCATTCTTGGTCGCGGGAAGACCGGCTCACTGGTGGCGGAAGTGGCGCGCCAGCGCGGACACGAAGTGCGGGTACTGGGCAGCGCCGAAAACCACGGCGCCGCCGGGCTCACCACGGACGCGCTGCGCGATGTGGCAGTCGTCATTGATTTCACCACTCCGGAGGCTGTGCTCGACAATATCGCCGCCTGCGCGCACGCCCGCAAGAACATCGTAGTGGGCACGACCGGCTGGTACGAAAAGTTGCCCAACATTCGGGAAATTGTGGCCCAGAGCGGCACCGGACTGCTCTTTGCTTCCAATTTTTCCGTCGGCGTAAACATCTTTTTTGAGATTGCCCGTGCCGCGGCTGCGGCGCTGCACCACGGCTACAACGGCGAGATCATGGAGCGCCACCATGCGCAGAAGAAAGATGCGCCCTCCGGCACGGCGGCAGTGATTCAGAAGATCCTGCGCGAAATTGGGGGCCAAGCACCGGAAATTGTTTCCCTGCGTGAAGGTGAAACCGTCGGACTGCACGAGATCGTGCTGGATTCACCCAATGACACCATCCGCTTGGCCCATGACGCCAAATCACGGCGCGGCTTTGCTGAAGGCGCGGTGCGGGCGGCCGAGTGGCTGGCCGGGCGCAGCGGCTTTTTCGAATTCCGCGACATCTGGCGGGAGCTGCGGTAAGCGCCGAATCCCCTTTAACAAGCCCCTCCCGCTTGGTTTATCCTATTAGGCTATGAATTTACGTGGCTGCGGCACAGCACTGGTAACGCCCTTTCGCCACGATGGCGCGGTGGACGAAGCGGCGCTCCGCGAACTAGTCGCTTGGCAGGTGGAATCGGGAATTGACTTCCTTGTTCCCTGCGGGACCACCGGAGAGACGCCGACGCTTTCGCGCAAGGAATGGCTGCGCGTGATCGAACTGACGGTGGAAGTGGCGGCGGGGCGTGTGCCCATAGTGGCCGGCGCAACTTCCAACTGCACCCGCGAGGCCATTGAAAAGGCGCGCGTGCTCTCCGATCGGGCGGGCGTGGACGCAATTCTGACCGCGTCGCCGTACTACAACAAGCCCACGCAGGAAGGCCAGTTCCAGCACTTCCGCGCCATTGCGCAGGCGGTCAAGAAACCACTCATCCTCTATAACGTGCCGGGTCGAACCGGCGCCAATATCGAGCCGGCCACGCTGGCGCGACTGGCTCACATCCGCAACATCATCGGCGTGAAAGAAGCCAGCGGCAATCTGACGCAGATTGTGGAAGTATTCAATGCCGTGCCTGGCAGTTTTTTAGTCTTTTCCGGGGATGACGCGGTGACGTTACCCGTCATTTCGCTGGGCGGGGCGGGAATTATTTCTGTGGCGTCCAATGAAATTCCGCGCGAGATGGCAGAGATGACGCGGGCAGCGCTGGGCAACGACTGGGACACCGCGCGCCGGCTGCACCGTAAGTACCTGCCCCTGATGCAGGCCAACTTCCTGGAATCAAATCCGATCCCGGTGAAGGCGGCGCTGGCCATGATGGGCAGGATTCGCGAGGTTTATCGCCTTCCGCTGGTGCGCGTGAAGGAAGATACGCGCGCCAAGCTAGAGAAGGTGATGACTGGCGTGGGACTGGAATTGAGGCCGGCGGAGCCAGCGCCGGCGCGGCGCCCGCGTCCGTTAACAGCGGCAGCAGCCGCGATCGCGGGCCAACCGCCCGTGGCGGCCGAACCTGCGCCGCCGCTGGAAGCAGCAACCGCCTCACAAGACGGTGGCGAAACTGGAGAACCGACAGCTGGGGCGGAAGAAACCTATGTTCAATCAGTCGAGGAGGTACCGGCGGCTGCACCCGAGAGCGGTGGCGGCAATGGAACTGCCGCGGTCCAGAGCGAACCGGCAGCATCGGTAGCGGTGGCTGAGGAAGTGCCTGCCATCGTATCAGAGGCGCCGGCGCTTCAGGCACCACCCGAACCGCCAACATTTTTCTTGTATGAGAGCTGGCAGGCGGGACCGCACAAACTAGTTCTGCACCGTTCCACGTGCGGCATTTGCCGGAGCGGTACCGGCCGCCCCACAGGCAGCGATGAAGCCCACTCGCGCTGGCACGGGCCTTACACCACGACGCAAGAGGCGCGGGAAACCTCGCGTAGTCTGACCAACATCCTGATCCGCAGCGAGTGCAAGTGCATGGCGAAAAGCTAGCGCACTCAGCGTCAGCAATCACCAACGCGATTTGCATTCCGCAGAGGGATGGCACTTACGCGGCCTTTTGTGCGCTGCCCTGTCCCAAGACTTGCAGATAGAGCTGCTCGTACCCGTCCCCCATGCGAGCGGCAGAAAACTTCTGCTCGGCATGGCGACGGCAGCTTGCCGGGTTAATTTCACCGATATGCCCCACCGCTTGGGCCATTTCCTCAACCGAGTCCACCAGAAATCCGGTTGCGCCATGGCGCACCACCTCGGGTAGCGCCCCCCGCCGAAACGCGACGACGGGAGTGCCACAGGCGGCGGCTTCCATGGCTACAAGCGAACTAGTCTCCTCGGCCAGGCTGGGAATCAGCAGAGCCCGGGCATGGCTGAGAAGATGGACCTTCTGCTCCGGGGTGGGGGCTTCAGCGAAGCACACACGCTGCAATTTATCGTCTAAATGAGGCGCGATCTCGCGCTGAAAATATTGCTGGTGATAGCTGAAGGGGTAAACCTGTCCAGCAAGAATGAGCGGCAGGCCAGCCAAATGCGCAGCCTGAATGGCGAGATGAGGACCCTTCTCCGGGCAGATGCGGCCGAGCCACAAAAGATAGGAGTGCTTGCGCGCAGTCCACGGAAATCGTTCCACTTCGATGCCATTTCGCACTACGCCGAACAGGCGGGGAAAGTCCGAGAAGGAACGCGCTTGCGATTCCGAAACACAGCTGAACCCGACATTCAAAGGAATGTTCTCAAACATCTGCGGCGAGTAGAAGGGTCGTGGCAGATGCAGAGTCGCCAGCGCGGGAAGGCTCAATACAGCAGCGTGCGGCCAGAAGGTGCCGCTCATGTCGTGAATAAGATGGAACCGCCGGTGAGTTCGCTGGCGCCGGGCGAGAAACTGCAGAATGGCTCGATTATGTTCAGCATCGCGCTGGGGCAAAGCGTCCGGCCGCTCAGGAGGGGGGCCTGTGGGCAGCAACTCGCCTGCCGCCTGGGAACCGTCGCAAGCGGCAAGCATGGTGCTATGACCGCGCTGCGCCATCTGGCACTGGGTGACCCGCAGCATCTGCTCGGCGCCGCCGGCGCTGGCTTCCGAAACCGGCAGCAGCGGGTAAGCGATATAGAAGATGCGCAAGCAAGTCATGATGGTGAAGCGGGCGCAAGTTCCGCCGATTGCAGGAAATTGGCGAACGCGGCGCTGACTTCCGTGCCCTTGATGGGCCAGCCCCAGGCTTCGTAGTTCAGCACTCCGGAATGCGGGGGCTGCGAGTAGTCGTAAGCAGCCTGTGGACGGAACCATTCGGTTGCCGCGCTGAACTGCTTCAGCACCTCGCCCTGAGAAGCATAGGCGGCCAGCACCTCATGTTTCGTTTTCTGCTCTTGCGGCGTGGGTTCCAGCGGGATTTCCGAACCGTTCAGGGAGCGAAACTGCTGGCATAAGGCTGCGCCATCGGTTCTGCGGAAATAGAGCGGCATCTCCCAGGCGGGCAGCGAAAACTTTCGCGCCAACACAGAGGTCAGGAAGCTGCAACTGTCGTGGTCCGGGTGGCCGCCCTCGTAAGCAAGCGTGAGCAGGGCCTGGGGACTGCGGCGACGGACCAGGGCAGAAAGGCTCTCCAGAGCCGCGCCCAGGCAGCGAAACAGCTCCTGATCCGTAAAGTAACCTTCGCCGGCTTTCAGGAATTCGATATGGCGCACGCCTGCCTGGCCGAGCGCCGTCCGGGCTTCGCGGCGGCGCAGATCGGCGTAGGCTTCGCGGGAACCGGTCTTCTCCCAGAAATAGCGGTCATGGGGGGCGCCGTCGGTAGCGAAGACCACCACCGGCTCGCTCATGCGCTGCAGCAGGGCACCGCAGCCCACAGCTTCGTCGTCCGGGTGCGCGATGAGGATCAGCGTTTTCTGCAGCAAGGGCGCGAGGGCGTCCATGAGGAAGTGAGATGCAGGTTAATTGACGATTGTTTGATTGCCGCTTGACGAAAGAGCACCTAATCAGCAGCTGTTAACACTCAGCCTCTAAACGTCTCCGTCACGTTCGGAAAGTTCGGTCGCTAAATGCTACTTGCTGCCTCACCGCAGCCAATCTTCCAGCTCAATGGCCCGATCGGTGCGCTCATCACGGTATTTGACGATTACGGGGGTGTAAAGCGACAAGTTCCACTCCGCCGCTTTGCCTTTGCCGATGGCACGCGAGCCTGGCACAACCACGGCATTTTCAGGCACAGTAAGGGGCGCCTCCGCGCTGGCCCGGTAGACCTCGCCCCGCACAATGTCAAAAAGCGGAGTGGAGCGGGTCAGGATAGTGCCAGCGCCCAGCACCGCGCGCGCCCGCACCCACGTGCCCTCGTAGACGCCGCAGTTGCCGCCCACCAGCACATCGTCTTCAATCACCACGGGCGCGGCGTTCACCGGCTCCAGCACGCCGCCGATCTGGGCGGCCGCGCTCAAGTGGACGCGCTTGCCAATCTGAGCGCACGAGCCGACCAGCGCATGCGAATCCACCAGCGTGCCTTCATCCACGTAGGCGCCTACATTGATGTACATAGGCGGCATGCAGATGACGGACGGCGCCACGTAAGCGCCCTGGCGGACGGAGGAGCCGCCGGGCACCACGCGCACCCGGTCGGCGGGCCGGAAGCGGCGTAGCGGGAAAGTGTCCTTGTCCACGAACGATAAAGCTCCGCCTTCTCCCGTTTCCTGCAATTCGCCCAGGCGGAAGCCGAGCAGGATGCCCTGCTTCACCCAGGCATTCACCACCCAGCGATCGCCTTTTTTTTCGGCGGCGCGAATACGGCCCTGGCTCAACGCCTCGCGAAATTCCAGGAACGCCTGGCGTGCCTCCTGCGTGTGCTCTCCCATGGCCATCGCGAACAAATGCTCGATGGTAGTTTTCAGGTCTGCCATTCAGGGGCAGTATAGCGAATTGAAGATTAATGATTGAAGATTGAAGGTTGATGAGTTCTGACCTTGAGCATTCAAGCCGGCGACGGTGCGCAGGAGCGATGCGTGTCAGGGAATGGCTTCAGCCATGCCGACCCACTGCCCCGCCAAGACCCCGGCTTTAGCCGCTGTCAGTCTCTGCGCACAGCGGCTGAAGCCGGACTCTCGCAAGAATCCTTCGGCACGTCTAAAGACGTGCCCTGATACCAATCGCTTGTGGCAGAGACACCACATTGTTCGGGTGGGCGACGCCGGGGATGCGTCCGAGCGGAAAGGAACGGAAAGAGAGGAGTGATGTCAATGGTCAAGCGGCCTGCCCCGACCCGCCTTCGATGATGGCGTGAGGCGTGGGCTTGCGGCCCTCGCGGGCGGCTTCCAGTCGGGCAGCGGAGTTGATCAGCGAAATGTGGCTGAAGGCCTGAGGGAAATTGCCCAGCTGCTCGCCATTGTCCGGGTCAATTTCTTCCGAATACAAACCGACATCATTCTGAAATGACAACACGTGCTCGAAGAGATCTTCGGCTTCGCGCAGCCGTCCGAGCAGTATGTAAGCGTCAATCAACCAGAAGCTGCACATGGAGAACGTACCCTTTTCCTCGCCGGAAACACCATCATCCACCCCGCGGTAGCGGTACACCAGCCCCTTGCGCACCAGTCGCTGCTCAATTTTGTGAATGGTGGAAAGCATGCGCGGGTCGCCAGCGCCGATCAGGCCTATGATGGGCAGGCGCAGAGCGGAAGCATCCAGGTCTTCCGAGCCGTAGGACTGAACAAATGCGCCAACCTTGGGATTGAATCCATTCTGCATGATGCTGCCGTAAACGGCATCGCGCTCGCGCTGCCACAGGGCAATATCGCCGTTACCCTGCATAACATCGGCCAGCTTTACGGCACGGTCGAGCGCGGCCCAGCACAGCGCCTTGGAGTCCACGAAGTGGCGCTGCTTGCCCCGCATTTCCCACAAACCGCTGTCCGGCTGGCGCCATACGTGGGCCACGTGGTCGGCAATCTGCCGCACCAGGCCCCAGAGTTCATCCATAAATGGTTCGCGGTGCGCGGCAAACGCCTCGTGTGTGACATAGAGATAAATGCACTGCAGCAGTTCGCCGTAAACGTCCAACTGCTTCTGGGTGGCGGCGGCATTGCCAACACGGACCGGTTGCGAATTACGATAGCCCCGGAGGTGCTTGAGTTCGACCTCTCGCTGCTCGTGTTCGCCGTCAATACCGTAGAGGATCTGGAACGACTTGTTGAGGTTGGGACAGGTGCGGCGGAAGAAGTGGAGAAAGTCACAGGCTTCGCCGTAGTAGCCGAGCACCATGAGCGCGGTCAGTGTATAGCTGGCGTCGCGGAGCCAGGTATACCGGTAGTCCCAATTGCGCTCGCCGCCAATCTGCTCGGGCAGAGAGGTGGTAGGCGCGGCCACAATGGCTCCCGAAGGCTCGAAGGTAAGCAGCTTGGA
Source organism: Terriglobales bacterium (assembly GCA_025934735.1). Lineage (GTDB taxonomy): Bacteria > Acidobacteriota > Terriglobia > Terriglobales > Acidobacteriaceae > JAICWP01. Next base: position 37,818 of record JAICWP010000015.1, read on the forward strand.
AGTGAGTACGGCGCGCAGGACGGAATCGCGATAGGGCCCCCGGTAATGGCAACTCCGGAGCCAGGTTTCCCAGTACTCGCGCGTTTCGCCCAGCAGGGCCTCGGCCCGGGGCAAGTCCATAGGAACAATCGGAGTCCTGGGTGCGGCGTGACGAAGGCCAATAAAGCTGGCTTCCCCGGCGTGCAATTGCACTCTTGCCCTTGCCTTATCGCCTCCCGCAACCTGAAACAAAGCGCCCTGCACGTGCAATTCGTCATGTTTACCGCGGAAAACCAAAGCGCCACTGCGGCTTTCAATTTTTGCCCGGTCGCGGGCGAAATTAAAGGTCGCGTGTACTTCAACGTCCGCTTCCACGGTTCCGGATGTGCACCGCAGCAGGCGAACAATCTGGTGATCGCTGTCCACATCCTGGCCGGTGTGGGTCGGTTCTTGCCGCCTGCGCAGGGGCATGAAATCAGTGAGTTGCAGCACACCGGAAGCGGTGGTGAAAGTGGTCTCAAGAATATTGGTGGCGGGCAGATAGCGGCGGGAGCGGGATTTCAACTGCTCAGGAGTCACCGCACAATAGCCGCCCTCTTCATCGTCAAGAATACGCAGGAAAACCGCCCCGCTGTTGAAGTGGGGCAGGCAGGCCCAGTCCAGCGAACCGTCCGAGCTGATCAGGGCGGCGGAGTGGGTGTCGCCGATGATGGCATAGTCCTGGATTGGCCGGTACACAGTTATTCAGAGTAGCAATGGCACTGGAAGGGTTGCGCGCAGATCCGCCCTGGAGGCACAGATACACGCAGCAAAGCCAGTCCAAAGTCGGAGGCGAATGAAATTTGTTCTGTTTGCACGAAATCAGTGGCGGGGCAAAGCGGCGTGCACCTGGCCTGCGGGTTCGGCGGGCTCCGGTTCCATTTCCCAGCCGCCATGGGTGATGTTGCGATACAGCAAAATGGCGGCCACGGCCGCAATCGCCAGCATCACTGCTCCCAGCCATCGCGGAGTGAGCGTGAGCCAGCCGATGCCGAACAGAGCGCCGTAAACCATCACGCAGCCCAGGATCCAGGAACCGAGGTTACGGCCCAGGTCGCGGGTGGCGGGAGTCTCGGGGGTTTTGAGCGCCACCGGTTTCCAGCCGCGCACGTCCGGCCGAGCCTTGCGATAGAAGCGAAGCAGCACTTCTTCTGACTCGGGTTTGGTCAGGAACGTAACCAGAATCCAAACCACGGTAGTGACAGCAGTTGTGGTAATCGCGGTTTTGGCGAACAATACCGGGCCCTGTCCCACAAACGGAGCGGCCCAGCGCAGGGCGATGGTCACAGCCAGGGCAGTCGCCATGGCGGAGATTTCGCTCCACGCGTTGATGCGCCACCAGTACCAGCGCAGCAGGTAAACCCCACCGGTGCCGGCGCCTATTTCGAGCACCACTTCCCAGCCTGACTTGATGGAAGTCAACTGCGCGGCCACGTAGCCGGAGCAAATCACCAGCAGGACCGTAACCAGACGGGAAATGTTCACATAATGATTCTCTGAGCCGTTGCGCTTAATGAACCGGCGGTAGAAGTCGGCCACCAGGTAAGAAGCGCCCCAGTTGAGTTGGGTGGCAATGGTGGACATAAACGCCGCCATGAAACCGGCCACTACCACGCCCTTAAGCGCGTGCGGCATCTGGTTGTTAACGATCAGCATGTAGCCGGTTTCGGGATGATCAAGATGGGGATAGAGGACGATGGCAGCCAGAGCGGCAATGATCCAGGGCCAGGGACGAATGGCGTAATGGGCGATGTTGAACCACAAAACCGAGAGCAGGCCGTGGCGCTCATCCTTGGAGCTGAAGATGCGCTGCGCAATGTAGCCGCCGCCGCCGGGCTCCGCGCCTGGATACCAGAATGCCCACCACTGCACCGCGAGGTAAACCACGAAGGTGAGTCCAGGAAGCAGCCATAGCGCCTGGGAGTTGAGGGGCCGGGAGAAATCCGGAAAAAAGGAAAGGGCATTCCCGGGCGCGGCTCCGCCGGAGGAGGCCGTAGTGCGCAGGTGATGAAGCGTGCTGACCAGCGCGCCCAGTCCCCCAACCGCGTCGACTGCGTAGTAGGCCACCGCAATTACGATGGCCATCTTCAACACGAATTGGAACAGGTCGGTCCACAGCACGCCCCACAATCCGCCCAGGGAAACGTAGAACCCCGTAAAGGGGATGAGAAAGAAAATACAGATGGCCAGGGCGGCGTGCGGGCTCACGCCTAGCGTGATTCCGACAATGGTGACCATCGCCTTGGTCACCCAGCCCAGGATCAGGCAGTTCATGAGCAGGCCAAGGTAGATGGCCCGGAAGCCGCGCAAAAAGGCCGCTGGCTTGCCGGTGTAGCGCATTTCCGCAAACTGCACGTCGGTGAGGAGTCCCGAGCGGCGCCACAGCCGCGCAAAGAGGAATACGGTCATCATGCCCGAGGGCAGCAGGCACCACCACAGCCAGTTGCCGGCAATCCCCTGGCTGTATACCAGGCCGGTGACCACCAAGGGCGTGTCCGCCGCAAAGGTAGTAGCCACCATGGAGGTGCCGGCCAGCCACCAACTGACATTGCGGCCGGAAACAAAGTAATCATCCACGCTGCGCCCGGAGCGGCGCCGGAAATATAGGCCCATGGCCAGCGTGATCACCAGATAGGCGACGATGGCTGACCAGTCCAGAAAAGTGAAATTCATCAGCTGTGTCCAGTGTGCTGGGGTGGCGGCGCCCGCTGGAGCCACGCGGGCCGCCGCGGCGTGCCGTGTTGAGGTGCTTAACCCGTGAACTGCAGTTCGACCACGGTGCAGTCATCGGCCAGGGGGGTGCCGGCGCAGAAGGTGTTCACCGCGGCGAAGATCTGGTCGAAGGAACTGTGGGCCGCAATCTCCTGCAGGCGCGTGTCTTCAAAGAATTCGCCTTGCGCATTCTCCGCCTCGGTTACACCATCGGTCACCAGCAACAGGCGGTCGCCGCGGGCCAGCTTGCAGGCGCCGCCCTGGTAGCCGGCGTCGGCAAGCAGGCCAACGGGCACGTTGGAAACCTCCGGCCGCATGACCTGGCCGTTGCTGATGAGCAGCGGCGGCACATGACCGCAATTGACGTATTCCAGCTCACCGTTGCTATTCAGGCGCACGATGACTGCCGTGGCGTACTTTTCGCCGATATGCTTCTGGCAGAAGAAGCGATTGACGGCAGAGGCTATCTCAGGCAGCGGCATGCGCGCCACCAGGTGTGAGTAAACCATTCCCTGAAGGGTGGAAGCCAACAGGGCCGCAGTAATTCCCTTCCCGCAAACATCGGCAATCACGACCGACAATTCGTCTCCGGTACGCACGGCGTCGAAAAAGTCGCCGCCGATCTCCTTACAGGAGATGTTGCGGGCGCGCAGGGCCGCAAAAGAGACTTCGGGGATGGTGACAGCCATCAATCCCTGCTGGATGGTGGCCGCAATAGCCATCTGCTGCTCGTAGCGGCGGTTGGCTTCCTCCGCTTCGGCGAGGCGGGCGTTTTCCACCAGCGCGGCAGCTTCGCGTGCGATGGCGTGCATCACGTCGTGACCGACGCCAGAAAGATTGCGGGAAGTGTAGCGGGCATCCAGGTAGAGTACGCCCAGAACCACCGGCTGAGCGGCAGTGTCCGCGGCGCGGGCGGCCTGTACTTGGGTGCGACGCAAGGGTATGCAGATCACGGTGCGCAAATCATAAGCAATCACGCTATTGCGTACCGCCATATCGCTGGACTGGCTGGTATCCGACACCACGAACTCCGAATTGGAATTGATAGCATCGTCCAGAATGGAATGAGAAATGGTTTTATCGTCCAGCAAGGCGGCGCCGGAGGAATTGCGTCCCGCCGCCAGGCGCAGTTTGCCTGGGCCGTCGACTAGGAACACATAGCCGCGCTCAGCCCCGGTGAGACGAAGCGTGGATTCGATGAGCGTGAGCAGAATTTCGTCCAACACCCCGGTGGTGTTGAGCTTGCGTGCCGCCTCCAGGAACAGGGTCAGCTTCTCCAGGTCGGTGGTCTGGGTGGTGATGTGCAGATCGGAAATCTGGCTCAGGAACTCGCGGGCAGTGCTGGTGCCAGCCTGGACTGGCTGGAAGACCGCGTACACGGAGTCGCGGGCGCCGAATTCGATGCGGTCGTTGGGCTTTAACTTGACCCGCTGCACCCGCTCGCCGTTGACGTAGGTGCCGTGCTTACTGGCTTGGTCAACCACCGAGAATTCGCCATTTTCCGAGAGGATGACGGCGTGGTCACGGGAGGCGCGGGGGTCGCTAATGACCAGGTCCTTGTCCATCTTTCGGCCAACGGTGAAGGGGGAATGATCCAAAATCAGGGTGCGCGTATCGTTGCCCTGCACCAGCAGCAGGGTAGGAAAAGCTCCAGTTCCAGGTTCGATGGCAGGAGTGGCGGCGCTGTGTAAAGCCATATTTGTCTGTCCGGGGGGTAGGCTTCCCGCTGGGCGTTACCCCGGGGGTGGCGGGCTTGCTACCTTATGGTGGGAAAAGCGTAATCCCTGAGTGCGCTTAAAAGCAAGACAGAAGGCGGAATTCACGGGTTGAGCCGGCCGGCCCAGCGCCGCAAGGCATAAATCCCCAGAAGCGCCATGACGCCAAAGGGGATGAGCAGCGATGTGGCAACCGGTAGAGCCACGCTGCCCTGGACCACCGCGGGGGGACGGGTAAACCACAGCGCGCTCAAATCTAGGGTGGCTACCCATGGCCAGATCACCAGCGCGGCAACCATCAGGTAAAGCAAGCGCGGCAATGTCCCAAAACGCGTGATAACACGCCAGTTTCGAACTAAGAAGAACAACCCCGGGAACAACAGGATCTGGTTGTACGGCGACCAGACTGGAATGATAAGCACGGTCATCGCAACGCTCAGCGAGAGCATCAGGCCAAAGCGCGACGACCCGGCTGGTTCATGGCGCCACTTCCATCCCAGCAAAATAAGGAGACCCAAGAGCAGGGCGGTTGCGATGCTGCCTCCCCATGGCGTCAGCATCGCCTGCAGAATGGAAATGCCTCCTGCGTATTGGCGATAGGCAACTAGGGCGGAGATGAACTTCGGAATCCAGCCGGGCTGGAGCAACTCCCCCCCTAGGATCAAGCAGGCCATAGCGAGCACAAAGCTCAGAAACAAAGGCCAGCGCTTTCGCCAGTCACCGATGACCCATAGGAAGAGAAAAATCAATAACGGGACCACCAACTGCGGCTTAATGGTGGAAAGTGCCAGCAGAAGGCCCGCCGATGCCAGCCAGCCGGCGGTAAGGGCTGCCGCTGCGGCCGCAATCAAAGCGGCCACCAGGATAGTAAGTTGCTGCAGCTTAATGGCTTGCGCTGCGGGAAAACTGCCGACCGTCAGCAGCAGGAACATAAGCTTGGCGCTGCGCGAAAGATGGCAGCCCAAGGCATTGAGCCAAAGCAGGGTGGAGGCCAGTACCAGCCCGGCCAGCAACCAGGTGAAGGCGCTGCGCACAAGAGAAAAATCCAGGTGGAGGCAGGGGGCGAGCAGGAAAACGACGTACACCGGGTAGGCGAAGCCTGCCTGGTCTTTGGGATCATTAGGACGTGCCGGATCCAGCGCCCTGCCGTAGTATCCAACCTGAATTTCGCGTGTCACTTGCTGACTGTAAGGATCGCGGCCGTGGAGGAACAACTCCCGTGCTCCCAACCAGCGCGGATAAAGGTCGGAAAGATTGCCGCGGGGCTTTCCGTAGCGCACTGCATCTGCTTTTTGGTAAGGAATCAGCACGCCTTGCACGTAAAACCACATGCTGGCTGCAAACAGCAAGGAAATGGCTACGCCCAGCAAATGACGGGGGCGGCGTGGCGTGAGCCACGCAGAAAGCGGCACCCTGTTGCCCCCTCGAGGAGCTTTGCGGGGGACCCGTGGGGCCAGCACGCCGAAAGTTAACCCGCTCAGAGGTGAAGCCATGTTAAAAGTAGCTCAACTTCCATGTGGCGCCGCCTCGCCGTCTCCGGAGCTATCGGCATCTGCAGCGGAGTACTCTGCTGGGCGATCATGCGCCATCTGGGCCTGGGGGCGTGTGATTTCAATTATGCCCTGCGTGAGGCTGGCGAGTTGCTCGCTGGGCGTGATCCTTACACCATCTTTCACGGAATGCCATCCTACCCTCTTCCAGCGGCCATTGTTGGGCTAGCCTTCGTCTGGGTCAAGCCTGAAATCGCCGCCGGGCTCTTCTTTGGTGGGAGTTCAGCACTCCTAGCCTTTGGCTTAACCCGGAAGGGGTACACCCGTCTGCTGGTTTTTCTCGCTTACCCGTATTGGGCGGCTATGATTACCGTGCAGTGGGCGCCGCTAATAATGGCGAGCGCTCTTCTCCCCTGGCTGCTGCCAGTCACCACCGCTAAGCCACAACTGGGCGCGGTGGTGGTCCTGACCTATCCCACGCGACGCGGCCTGCTCGGGTGCGTTCTGCTGCTGGCGGCCAGCCTGATCCTGATGCCGAACTGGCCGCTGCGATGGCTGGCCGGCGTCAGCCAACACACGCACTATGTTCCCATGCTGGCCCTTCCCGGACCGGCATTGTTGCTGGCGGTGTGGCGGCGCCGCGATCCTGACTCTCACCTTTTCCTGCTCAGTTCTCTGGCCCCGCAGCACTGGTTCTACGACAGTTTTATACTCTGGCTGATACCCAAGACCCGGCAGGAGATTATGGCTACCGTCTTCCTCAGTTGGGGCGCGGGGATTACGCGCTGGTACCTGACGCCGCACTCATGGGCCGAGGTTGGAGCTTGGGCCGTACTCTGGATTTACCTGCCGATGCTCACCGTAATTCTCCTGCGCGGCACCGAAGCCAGCATTCGTGAGCGCCAGAAGCAAATGTTTACTGGTGTGCACACCCCGGCTACTGCGATGGCTGCCTTGTCAGTTGAGGATCACTGAGCGGGAAGAAGACTGAGAATACGTTACCGCTGTGCTGGGGCCGCACGCTGCTGCGGAAGCGCAAAAACGACGGAAGTTGCACAGGACTCCACAGCGTGCAAAGCGAGTGTTTGGTGTAAGCTAATTCCCGTTTAAGCCCAGCCGTGGACGCTTTCCATGAGGAACTCCAAGCGCGCTCCCGCCAAAGGCCGAAAACAGCCGCCTGACGTGCCCAAGGACGGTTTACGCCCAGCTCAGCCCTCCCCCGCAGGGCACCCGGAAGCACAGGCAAGAGTCGAACTCGCAGCCATTGTGGAGTCCTCCGATGATGCCATCTTGAGCAAGGACTTGAATGGCATCATTCATAGCTGGAATAAAGGAGCGGAGCGAATCTACGGATACTCCGCCGCCGACATGATCGGCCGGCATATTTCATTCTTGCTTCCGCCAAACTACCCGGACGATACGGTGGATATCGTGCAGCGGCTGCGCCGGGGCGAACGAATCGAACACTACGAGACCAAGCGGCAGGCCAAGAATGGCGACGTGCTGAGTGTCTCGCTGACTATCTCACCCATTCGCGAGGAAAGCGGGACGATTATCGGGGCCTCCACCATCGCCCGTGACATTACCGAGCGCAAGCAGTCGGAGCAAGAGCTGCGGCGCAGCCGGCAGGCCTTGCAGGAAAGCGAACTGCGCTTCCGTTCGCTGGTGCAGAATTCTTCCGACATCATCAGCATTCTGGCGGCCGACGGCACCATACGATACGAGAGCCCTTCCATTGAGCGCATCCTGGGTTATAAGCCGGAAGAGCTGGTGGGGAAAAGCGCTTTTTCATTCATACATCCCGACGACCGGCAGCGCGTGATAGAAGTTTTTCAGAGGCATTTGACCACTCCCGGCTCGATCACTCCCATCGAACTGCGCTTCCGGCACAACGATGGCAGCTGGCGTACCCTCGAAGCCACGGGGAACAATCTGCTGCACGAACCGGGCGTCGCCGGAGTGGTGGTCAATTCCCGTGACATCACGGAACGCAAGCGCACGGAAGACGTGCTCCATGCCACCGAGAAGCTGGCCACGACGGGGCGGCTGGCCGCAGCCATAGCCCATGAAATCAATAATCCTCTGGAAGGCGTAACCAACCTGCTTTACCTGCTGGAGAACCATCCTTCCTTGGACGCCGCAGCCCGCCGCTATGCGCGCATGGCCCAGGAAGAAGTGGGGCGAGTGGCGCGCATCGCCCGCCAGACGCTCGCCTTTTATCGCGAACCGACGGTCCCGGTGGAGGTGGACGTGGTGGAACTCCTGAACGGGCTGCTGGAGCTTTACACACACAAGCTGCAAAACCGCAGAATCAACTTGGAGAAGCGGCTGGAAGGTGCTGCCTTTATCACCGCTTCACCGGGAGAAGTACGGCAGGTCCTCTCCAACCTCGTAGGAAATGCACTAGACGCCGTTCCCGAGGGAGGCGAGATCAAAGTGCACGTGTTTCAGTCGCGCGATTGGCGGCACCCGTGGCAGAGTGGCGTGCGCGTGACGGTGGCAGATAACGGCCACGGCATTCGCCGCGAACATCTGGAGAGCATCTTTGATCCCTTCTTCACTACCAAGGGTGAAAAGGGAACCGGCCTGGGACTGTGGGTTAGCCATGGGATTGTGCAGAAGTACGGAGGGAACATCCACGTGCACAGCAGTGTCCGCCCGGGCCACAGCGGCACCTGTTTTTCTGTCTTTTTTCCCCACGGAGCCATTGTGGAAAGCCCGCGCAAACCGGTGCGCCGGGTGAAAACAGAGGTGTGAGGCAACTTCAACCATTGCATTCCCAGACTCCTCTGCCTCGCCTGAACCACATTCCACCACAACGGTACGGGTCATTCGGCCCCAATTACCCTCGTACATAGACCGCAGGTACTTTTACCCTTGCACCATCAACAGTAACCTACCTATTCCGGCGCGAACTCCGCTGGCCTGGGTTCCCCTTGGAGCAAACCAGATATGTCAGAGGCGTTCGACCAACTATTACTGCCGGAACGCAAAGTGAACTGGCGCACACTGGCGGCCAGTTTCCTGATGCAGGGTGTCATGGCCCTAATACTAGTGGAAGCCGGCGTTCTGCATCCGGAGCGCCTGGCCGTGGTCACGCAGCATTTGACGTACACCCCATTGGTGGAAAAGAGTCTGGCGCCTGAGCGGGTGCGGCCCGCGTTCAAGATGGGTTTGCTTCCAGCGCCTGCCGTGAGCGCGCGCCTGGTCGTCCCGCGGGGACTGCAGGTTGCTAAGTCCAGAACGGCGGCGGCGATGATGCCGCCCAAAGTGGTATTCGCCGCTCCGCAACTGGAGCCGGCGCTGGTACGCCCAGGGGGAGCGCTGCCCGCCATTGTGCATACCGGAAGTTTTGGCGGCAGTTCGGCCCAGCCAACCATCGTGCGGTCGGCAGAAAAGGTGCAGACAGGTGGATTTGGAGATCCCCGCGGGGTCCCTGCACAGAGCAGCCGGCGAGGCAATCTGGTAATGGCCAGCATGGGCAGCTTCGATAGACCGCAAGGCACGGGCACCGGGAATGGGATGAAGGGGACACGGGGCGTTCCAGGAACCGTAGCCAGCGCCGGCTTCGGCGACGGCATAGCCGCAGCCGGCCGGGGGGATGGCCGCAGTAATGGGCGAGGCAGCATCCACGCCGGTAGCTTCGGCGATGCGACAACGGCGGCCACAGGACCACAACCGCACGCAGTAAGCGCGCCGGCGGCCAAGCCGGTCGAGGTTCTCTCCAAGCCGAAACCTGTTTACACGGAAGAAGCGAAGCGATTGGGATTGCAGGGCGAGGTTCTGGTGCAGGTGCTGTTCGAGGCCAGCGGGCAAGCACACGTGCTGCGAGTGGTTCGCGGCCTGGGCCATGGATTAGACGAGGCTGCGGTCAACGCCGCCAGCCAGATTCGATTTATGCCGGCACAGCAGAATGGGCACGCGGTTGACTCCACAGCCGTGGTCCACGTTGCTTTTGAGCTGGCGTACTGAAAGAGGATGACCATGCAGGTTGGAAAATGGATTATGGCCGCCGTGCTGGCGTGCAGTTGCGGCGTATTTGCCCAAGATAAATCCGAAACGGCTGCGCCCACCGTGACCATGGACCAGGTTGTGGATCAAGTTGTGGCCCGCGAACAAGCCCTGGTGAAGAACCTGGACAACTACAGCCCGGTGGTGGAAACCTACTTTCAGGCCATGAAACCCGATGCCGACCTGGGCATGGTGCCGGTGGCTGACAAGTATTTCCTGGGGCGACTGGACCTGATGCACGGGAACGAAAGCAGCTACCTCGGCACCACCTCGCGGCTGAAGCGGTTCCTGGGAACGCTGACGGAAACCTATTCCTTGCGGCTGAACCCCGCGGGGTTCGCCTGGATGATTTATGCCGACCGGGATGAGTTCGACCGGGAACATTACGATTTCCTCTATGTGCGCCGGGAATTTCTCGGCGACCTGCGCTGTCTGGTTTTCGACGTGCAGCCAAAGAAGAAGACGGGGGACGGCCGCTTCCTCGGACGAATCTGGGTGGAAGACCAGGGCTACAACATCGTTCGCCTGAACGGAACCTATTCCAATAACGGGAATGGCAAGTACTATTTCCACTTCGACAGCTGGCGCCTGAACCTGCAGCCGGGGGTGTGGCTGCCCGCGTATGTGTACAGCGAAGAGACGGACGTGCATTACGGGATGGGGCGGGCAACCAGCTTCAAGGCGCAAACCCGGCTGTGGGGCTATAACCTGAAGCATGCGGCGCACGAGTCGGAGCTGACGCAACTGACGGTGGACTCCCCAGATGTGCAGGACCAGAGCGCGGCGGCTCAGGATGCCACGCCAGTTCAGAGCCAGCGCCTGTGGGAACAGCAGGCCGAGAGCAATGTGGTGGAACGACTGCAGCAGGCGGGACTGCTGGCGCCTCGCGGCCAGGTAGATACCGTGCTGGAAACGGTGGTCAACAACCTGGAGGTCACCAGCAATATCAATCTTCCCTGGCCCGTGCATTGCCGGGTGATGCTGACCGAGCCGCTGGAAACCTTTCATGTGGGACACACAATTGTGATCAGCCGCGGGCTGCTGGATGTGCTGCCCGACGAGGCTAGCCTGGCCATGGTGCTGAGCCATGAACTGGGGCACATCGTGCTGGGACATCAGACGGACACCAAATTCGCCTTCGTGGATCGCATGCTGTATTCCGACCAGTACACGTACCAGCAGCTGGGCTTTGCGCACAACAGCAACCAGGAGCAGGCGGCGGATAAAAAAGCCTTGGAACTGCTGCAGAACTCTCCTTATAAAGCCAAGCTGGCAAGTGCCGGACTGTTCCTGAAGGCGCTGCAGGCACGTTCGGCGGAACTTTCAGCCCTGCTGACGCCCCACTTGGGGAACCCTCTGGCGGCAAAGGACCGGGTACTGCGGATGCCCGACCTGATGAATACAGCGCCTAACCTGGAAATGAGCAAACTGGACCAGGTGCCGGCGCTGCCTCTGGGCGGGCGAATCAAGGTGGACCCATGGAGCGATCAGGCGGAACTGGTGAAATCGCCATCAGTGGCGCTGGCTTCAGCCCGGGAAAAGATGATCTTTGAAGTGACGCCGGTGTTTCCGCACCTGGCACGGGCGGCAGAACCGGGTGCAGCGAACCCAATGCCGCAAGCGTCGGCGCAACCACTCACACCCACGGCGAGCACTCCTCAACCGTAAGCCCTTCTCACAAGTTGAGGTAAGCAAAGCCGGGAGCGGGCCTGGGCAACAGAGGCCTCCCGGCTTTTGCCTTTTGGGGCATTCCCTCCCGGGAACCAGCCCGCGGCAGCTTTCTTTACGTTCACAACATTTACATTTTTTTACGAACCAGGGCTGAGGTGGCGAACATCGAATGGTAAGTAAGTGATTACATGCGGGTCCCGGCGAAAACACGGCGGCAGCAGATCATCACGGCCGCCACAAACTTGTTTTCGCGGAACGGGTTTGACGGCACCACAACACGGCAGATTGCAGCCTCGGCGGGAGTGAACGAAGCTATCATTTTCCGCCATTTTACGTCTAAGGATGAGCTCTATTGGGCGGCGGTGTCAGAGCAGATTGCCAGGCGAAAATACCCTGGCCGGGTTCAACACTATTCGCGTTCCTCGCAAATCACAACCGAGAGGCTGCCGGAAATTGCGCAAAGGCTCTTAGAGCTGAGCAAGGAAGATGCTAGTCTCACGCGTTTGCTGCTGTTCAGCGCGCTTCGCGGTGGCGAACTCTCAGAAAAGCTCTTGCGTAATTACCTGAGAGGACCGTTGAGTCTTTTGTCCGGCTACATTCGCCAAGGCGTGGAGCGAGGCTGGCTGCGCGAGATTGATCCGGTGGTGGGGGCGCGCGCATTCCTGGGGATGGTGGCCGCGCAGAACCTGATTCAGGAACTTTTTGGTAGCACTGGGCATCAAAAATACGATTCCCGCCACCTGGGGCAGCAACTCGCGGACATGTGGCTGAACGGAATCACCGCTCGATCTGGCAGGCCTGTGTCACGCCTGGGCTCCAATGGTTCGGCAAGAGGGGTGATTGGCACAGGCGGGAATGGACACAAGCCCGCCAACAAGGTTGCTGGCAATGCTTCTGTCTCGAGTCGAAAACACGCTGTTACGGCCTAAATAATGAAAACTGTGACCCATGTTGTGGTTGTAACGCTTGTATTGGCCGCTGTGTCGCTGTTCATTGCTTGCGGAGGCAAAACGCAGGAGAAGAGCGCACGGCCGGCATTTCCCCCCGCTCCGGTGACGGTGGCGGTGGCTGAGCAAGCATCCATACCGCTGCAACTGAACGCCATCGGAAATGCGCAGGCCTACCGGGCGGTGCAGGTGAAGTCCATGGTGGATGGCCAGATCCAGCGCGTGCTGTTCAAGCAAGGCGATGACGTTCGCGCCGGGCAGTTCTTGTTTCAACTGGACAAGCGGCCCTTCCAGGCAGCGCTGGACCAGGCGCAAGGCAAATTGGCGCAGGATGAGGCGACGGCCGCCAACAGCCGGACGCAAGCGGCTCGCGACGACGCTCTTCTGAAAGCGGGCGTTCTGGCACCCCAGGAAGCGCAGGCCCAGGAGGCGCAAGCAGCGGCATACACGGCCGCGGTGCAAGCCGATAAGGCTGCGGTGGAAACGGCGCGAGTCAACCTCGGCTACACCGACATTCGCGCTCCCATCGGCGGAAGGGCGGGAGCCATTCTGGTGAACCTGGGCAATCTGGTGAAGGCCAACGATGCAAATGCGCTGACCACTCTCAACCAGATCTCACCCATCTATGTGGCCTTCAACATTCCGGAAGCGCAGTTGCCCGCAGTACGGGCCAAGGCACAAAGAGGGTTGCAGGTGCAGGCATTTGTGCCCAACCAGGCGCAGCCGGAAGTGGGCACGCTGAGCTTCATTGACAATAGCGTGGACCAGACCACCGGCACCATTAAGCTCATGGGAACTTTTCGCAACCAGGACCGGAAACTCTGGCCTGGGGAGTTCTTCAACGTCCGTCTGGTGACCGGAGTGGACCCGCACGCCATTGTGGTGCCGGCCACGGCGGTGCAGAACGGCGAGAGTGGAAAATACGTTTACGTAGTGCAGCCGGATACCACGGCGGTTATGCAGCCGGTTACATCCTCCCGCACTTACCGCCAGCTGGCGGTCATTGATAAGGGCATCCAGCCCGGCCAGCGCGTGATCGTAGACGGGCAATACCGGGTGATCCCCAACGGCAAAGTGCAAGTAGTGCGCACGGTACCGGTGACCCCAGGGCCCCAGCAGATGGCCGACAACGGCCCCGCGGCAGGAGACCAGCAGTGACCGGTCTGTTCATTCGCCGTCCCATCATGACCACCCTGGTCATGGTGGCGATTGTGATTTTTGGCGTTTTTGCCTATCTGGCTCTGCCGGTCAGCGACCTACCGAACGTGGATTTTCCCACCATACAGGTAAACGCAGGCTTGCCTGGCGCGAGCCCGGAGACGATGGCGTCCTCGGTCGCCACACCTCTGGAACGGCAGTTCACCACCATCGCCGGCATCACCCAAATGACCTCCACCAGTCAACTGGGGTCGACCAGCATCACCATTCAGTTTGATCTGTCGCGCAACCTGGACGGAGCGGCGGTGGATGTACAATCCGCCATCGCCGCGGCGGAAGGCCAGCTTCCCACCAACATGCCCTCTCCGCCGACCTTTAAGAAGGTGAACCCGGCGGAGTCGCCCATCCTCTACCTGGCCCTGACTTCTTCCGCCATGCCCATCTACAAGGTGGATGAAGCCGCCGAGACCACCATGGGCCAGCAGCTCTCCATGATTCCGGGCGTGGCGCAAGTGCAGGTTTTCGGCGCCTCCAAGTACGCGGTGCGGGTGGACGTGGACCCCAGCAAGCTGGCGGCGGAACAAATCGGCATCAACGAGGTAGCGGAAGCCATCCAGGCTGGCAACACCAATCTTCCGGTGGGCAGCATTTACGCTCCTGGCAAGACGTACACGCTGCAGTCCAATGGGCAACTGCTGGATGCATCCCAATTTCAGCCGCTAATTGTGGCTTACCGCAATGGGGCTCCGGTACGCCTGGACCAACTGGCAACCGTGGTAAACGGCACCGAGGATCAGTATGTTAAGGGCGCGCTCAACAATCAGCGCGCCGTAGTCCTAGCTATTCAGAAACAGCCGGGCACTAACACCGTAGATATTGTCGACGCCATCAACCAGGTGCTGCCGCGGCTGGAACAGCAGATTCCGCAATCCATTAAGATCACCACGCTTTACGACCGATCTGTGTCCATCCGGAAGAGCGTGAACGACGTGAAGTTCACGCTGCTGCTGGCCATCGTGCTGGTGGTGCTGGTCATTTTTTTGTTCTTGCGCAACGCTTCCGCCACCATTATTCCCAGCCTGGCGCTGCCCATCGCGATCGTAGGCACATTCTCCGTGATGTACGCGCTGGGATACACGGTGGACAACCTGTCTCTAATGGCGCTCACGCTATCGGTGGGCTTCGTGGTGGACGATGCCATCGTAATGCTGGAAAACATCGTGCGCCACATGGAGATGGGAAAAACGCCGCTGCAGGCGGCTCTAGATGGATCCGGTGAAATCGGGTTCACCATTCTGTCCATGACGCTGTCGCTGGCCGCGGTGTTCATCCCCATCCTCTTCATGGGCGGCATTATCGGCCGGCTGTTGCACGAATTTGCCGTGGTGATCACGGCCGCCATTCTGGTTTCAGGCGTAGTGTCGCTAACCCTCACCCCGATGCTGAGCAGCCGGTTCCTGCGCCCGCCTTCGGAAACGCGGCATGGCGCCATGTACAACGCCACCGAACGCATGTTCGACGGCGCGCTGAAGTTCTATGACTGGTCGCTGGCCAGAGTGCTTCGCCACAAGTTGGCCACTCTGCTGGTCAGCTTCATGATCGTCGGTTTGACGGTTTTCCTTTATGAGAACGTGAGGACAGGCTTCATCCCTAACGAGGATACCGGGCTGCTCTTCGGTTTTGTGCAGGCGCAGGAAGGCATCGGCTTCGACCAGATGGGCCAGAACATGCAGCAGATCGCCGAAATCACGAAGGCTGATCCGAACGTCGAGTACACCATGACGTTCTACGGCAGCCCGGTGAACCAGGGCCGCGTATTCATGCACCTGAAGGATGTAAAGGACCGCGCCAACCAGATCAGCGCCGATCAGGTCATCCAGGAGTTGCGCGGCAAATTCGCCAGCATTCCGGGCGTGTTTGTGTTTCTGCAGGTCCCGCCGACCATCAACGTAGGCGGCAGCCTTACCAACGCGCAGTATCAGTACGCTCTGCAGTCGCCGGACATCAAGGAACTGTACACGGACGCGCCCAAGCTGGAGGCGGCGCTGCGCAAAATTCCACTGCTGCAGGACGTGAGCAGCAATCTGCAGAACCACAATCCGCAGCTGGACATCAAGGTGGACCGGGATAAGGCGTACGCGCTGGGACTGACGGCGCAGCAGGTTTCGGATGCCCTTTACTCCGCCTTCGGGCAGCGCGAAGTCAGCACCATCTACGCGCCCAGTAACGAGTACTACGTCATTCTGGAACTGGCTTCTCCGTACCAGAACAATCCCCAGTCGCTCTCCATGCTGTATGTGAGGACCAATGGCGGCAAGCTCATACCCTTGAGCACCGTCGCTCAAGTTGTGCCTGACCTGGGGCCGCTGACCGTCAACCATCTGGGACAGCTCCCGGCGGTCACGCTCAGCTTCAACCTCAAGCCGGGCGTGTCGCTGGGCGACGCCACCAAGGCGGTCGAGCAAGTCGCCAACAGCATGCTGCCGGCCACGGTACAGCGCAGTTTTCAGGGTACCGCGCAGGCCTTCCAACAGTCTTTCCGCGGTCTCGGACTGCTGCTGGTGGCCGCCATTCTGGTTATCTACATCGTTCTGGGCATTCTGTATGAGAGTTTCATCCATCCGCTGACCATCCTTTCCGGACTACCCTCGGCGGCGGTCGGAGCGCTCCTTACGCTGATCGTGTTCCACCAGGAGCTGAACTTATATTCCTTCGTCGGCATCATCATGCTGATCGGCATCGTGAAGAAGAACGCCATCATGATGATTGACTTCGCGCTGGCGAACGAGCGGGAAAAAGGCGAAACGCCAGAGGAATCCATCTACCAGGGCGCCCTGGTTCGGTTCCGTCCCATCATGATGACCACCATGGCCGCGCTCATGGGCATGGTGCCGGTAGCGGTGGGCTGGGGAACGGGCTCGTTGCAGGGCTTGGGACTGGCGGTAGTGGGCGGGCTGATCTTCTCCCAGATCATCACGCTTTACATCACGCCCGTGTACTACGTCTATCTCGACGAAGTGCAGAACTGGATGAACCGCAAGTGGTCGGGATACACCGGCCGCCGCAAGCGCGGGGAACCGAGAACGCAGGAGCCAGTGCCCGCGGATTGAAGCGGGATGCCGATTTGGGACGGCCCCACAAAATTTTCCTCTTTTCTTATAGCCGTACCGCATCCAGGAATGTACAATCTTCGATAAGTGACATTGGCGAAAGCCGCTTCCAGAGCCGCATTCGCGGGGGATGCCAATGTCTGGTGCACGCGCGAGGTCGAGATTTGGCCGCCGTTCTGCGCGTCAGATCGCGACACCCCGTCGCGTGCCACCGCCACATCGTCGGAAAGCTGGACAAGACTGACGCATTCCGGAGGTGTCAATGGACCGCACTCATGTTGCAGCACTTCTGTTGATTCCTGTGATCATAGGTGTTGCCGTACTGACTGCCTGCAGTAGCGGCGGCAGCAGCAGTTCGCAGACAGGATTGGTGAATACGGTAATCAGCGATCCGGCGCCCTGCACGTCGCCCACAGGTCCTTTTAGCGGCGTGTGGATCACGGTCACCGATGTGCAAATTCACAACAGCAGCACCGGGAAGTGGGTGGATCTGACTCCCGGTCTGACGCCTACGCAGATTAACTTGCTGAATCAGCCCAGCACCGAGTGCTTTCTGGCGCAGCTTGGTTCTAAGACCGAACTGCAAGCGGGCAGCTACGAGCAGATTCGCATCAATCTGGCGGACACAAACGACCATAGCGTGAAGCTGCAAGCCGCGAATGCCTGCGGAAGCCAGGCAAACGCTCCCCTTAACTGCGTAGCAACGACGGTCGGCAGCCTGACCACGTTTTCTCCCTTGCTGCTATCCAGCGAAGACAAGAACGGCATCAAGATTCCGTCCGGGCAGATAGCGGGTGGTAGTTTCACTATTGCCGCGGGCCAAACCAAGGACCTCGATATTGACTTCAATTCCTGCGCCTCCGTGATCGCCCAGGGCAACGGGCAATACCGGCTCAAGCCGGTGCTGCACGCAGGCGAGGTGGCGCTCAATTCGGCTATCAATGGCAAGATCGTGGACGCAGGCAACAACAATCTGCCGATCGATGGCCCGGTCCTGGTGGCATTGGAAGAACGTTCGGACAACACCGATCGGGTGCTGCTGTCCACGATGGCGGATGCCAACGGCAATTTCACGCTCTGCCCAGTTCCCGCGGGAACCTACGATCTGGTAGCGGTTGCGATCAGCAAATCAGGCGTGGTCTACGCGGCTACCGTGGTTACCGGCATTCAGGCTGGAACGGTGATGGGCAATGTGGCGCTGTTCCCTGAGAAAACTGTCAACACCGGAGCCGCCATCATCAGCGGCAATGTGACAACCATCGGTTCGGGCGAGGATGTGCTGGTGTCAGCGCTGGAGCAGGTCAGCGATGGCGTGAACCCGCCATTTTTCGTCACAGTTCCTTCTATTACGCCCCTGCCGTCGGCTACATTTACGCTGCCCACCGCGGATGCTCCAACCTGTACGAACTCGCTGTGCACGTTCGAATTCGGCTTGCCGGGTGTGAACCCCGCGGTTGGCGTGTTCGGGTCTGCGATCAATTACACGCAGTCTTCCGGCGCTACCTACATAGTGGATGCGTTGACGCTGCCGACAACCACGCAGGTGTGCTCGAAAGCTGAGGTGCAGAGCACCAACATCATGCTAAACCCCGGAGGCTCGCAGGCGAATGTCATCCTGGGATTCAGCGGCTGCACGCCACCGCCGCTTTCGAATCAGTAACGCCGAAGGATGCGACGGCTCCTCTTGAGTTTGTCGGGGGCCGTCTGTATTGGCGCAAAGGATGATTGTTGCTTTTTTTGAGCAAACCCGGAACCGCCAGGCGAACGCCCGAGTGTGACCTACGTCACTCAAGCATTGTGTCGTAGGTCACTGACGGGCTGCAGCAGGTGCCGGTAAGCTCGAATAAATTTACGCAGGCGCGCGTTGTGCCATCCTTACCCCACATTCATAACGCGCGCCGTTCCTTTTTGCGTCGCGCACGGCCCTCCCCTAATTCTCCGAGCTTCACGCAACCAGGCGTCCAATGCAGCCAGTCGCGCCGTCTAAAGCGGCACGCGGTTGACAACCCACGTACACTGTTGCCCCAGGTTCGAGCAACATGTACGACGCCATTTTTGTCGGCAGTGGCATCAACTCGCTGGTAGGCGCGGCCTTGCTTTCCAAGGCGGGGTGGAAAGTGTGTGTGCTGGAGCGTAGTTCCTGGCTGGGCGGAGCGATTCGGACCGCGGAGATAACCGAGCCGGGGTTCATGCACGACATCTTTTCCGCCTGGCACCCGCTGTTTGCAGGCTCGGAAGCGTTCGGGCTGCTGAAGAAAGACCTGGCGGAGCGCGGGCTGGAATACCTCAATACCGAGTATCCCACCGCTACCTTAATGCCCGATGGCAGTGCAGCTTTTCTTGCTACTTCTCAGCCGGCCAACGTGCAGGAATTCGATCGCCTGGCGCCGGCTGAAGGAGCCGCGTGGGCCCAGACTCTTGATGAATTCCTAAAAAACGCGGATCTCGCCTTTGGGCTGCTGGGCACCGAGCTCTGGTCCGGCGCCGGGCTGCAACTCGCGGCGAAATCTTTTCGCCGTCTGCGCACCCGGGGCGCGCTGGAATTCTCCGCGGCACTGCTGGGCACCAGCCGCGACTGGCTCACTTCCACATTTCGCGCTCCCGCTGTGCACGGCCTGCTGGCTCCATGGGTACTGCACATGGGATTGGGGCCGGAGGGCGCCGGCTCCGGACTGATGAACAAAATCATTGCGGTGGCCCTGCAGCTGGGAGGCATGCCGGTGCCGCGCGGCGGTGGTGCAAAACTGGCCGATGCCCTGGTCCGCCTCATTCGCGATGCTGGGGGGCAGCTCGAGACTGGCGCCCACGTGGAACGCGTGGAGGTGAAGAACGGGAGGGCTGTCGGTGTGCGCTCTCGGGGCAAGCTGATAGAAGTGCGCAAGGCGGTGATTTGCAGCGTGACCCCGCAGCAACTCTACACACAGTTGCTGGAGCGCAGGTTTCTTCCCGACTGGGTTGTGGATCGCGCCCAGCGATTCCGCTATGGACGCGCCGACATGCAGATCCATCTTGCGCTTTCCGAGCCGCCGCGCTGGCCGCATGGGGATCAGCGCTTTCTGCGAACCGCCATTGTCCACGTCAATGACGGGCTGGATGGGGTTTCTCGTGCGGTGAATGAGGCCGAACGCGGACTGATACCCGCTGATCCCACAGTGGTCGTGGGCCAACCCGTGGCGGTGGACCCGTCGCGCGCCCCCGAGGGCTGCTGGATATTCTGGCTGCAGTTGCAGGAACTGCCCAGCCATCCCAAAGGCGATGCTGCAGGTCAGCTGGACACAAGTGATGGCACGTGGACGGAGTCGCTGCGCGAGCGCTACGCCGATCGGGTCATGGCCAAGCTGGCGCGGCAGATCCCCAACCTGGAAAGCTCCATTCGCAAACGCGTGGTGCTCTCGCCCGCCGACTTGGAAGCCTCCAATATCAACCTGGTTGGCGGCGATCCTTACAGCGGCTCCTGCGCACCCGACCAGTTTTTTCTGTGGCGGCCTTTCGCCGGCGTGGCCAACCACCGCACGCCAGTTCACGGCTTGTACCACATTGGAGCTTCCACTCATCCCGGACCCGGCTTGCACGGAACCTCCGGACTTTTGGTGGCGAAACATCTCCTGGGACAGGCCAAGTTGCGCAAACTCGCGGCGAAATGAATTTATTCCGGAATATCGGGATGCCGGGTGGCCAGCCGGTAGCGGCCGGAATGGAACACTAGCGGCTCGCCATCGGCATACTTGTAATCCTCCACCTCGCCCAGAAAAATCACGTGGTCGCCGCCGTCGTACTGGCGCACGTTGCGGCAAACGAAGTGCGCGTTCACACCGCTGAGCAGCGGCACCCCGCCGGAGCCCTCGGCGAATTCTACTCCAGAGAATTTGTCGGGGAGCGGAGTGGAAAATTGCCGCGAAAGGTGGTGCTGGTTGGCGGCCAGCACGTTGACCCCGAAGTGACTGGCGTGGGTGAAGTCGACGAAGCTGGGGGCCTGGCGCGAGAGGCTCCACAACACTAGTGGCGGGTCGAGTGAGACGGAAGAGAACGAGTTGACGGTCACGCCTACTTTGCGGCCGTCGGCGGTGCGCGCGGTCACCACCGTCACACCGGTGGCAAACTGGCCGAGCGCGCGCCGGAAATCGCGCCGGTCCATGCGATCGGCAACCGCCTTGGCCTCCTGGCGTACGAAATTGTCTGCTTCTGCGGAATCCATGAACCAGGGAAAGAGCGTGCGCGGATCATCAAACCCGTTGACCACCGCCGCGCCCACCGCCTGGATCCTGCCAGCGCAGTCCAGCAACTTGAGCACGTGCCCCGGCGGCTTCAGCAGCAGGTTGGTCCAGTTGACCACCCACTGAGCGTAGCCGGTCCAATAACGTTCGAACGTCTGCTGCATCCAGGCTGCATCAGCGGAGTTTGCAGCGCGCTCCAGGATGCTCTCCAGGTAAATTTCGGCGCAGCGTGCGGCATTGTTGGAACCCTGCCCGGTAATGGGATCGTTCAACACCACGGCATCGGCCATGCCCAGCACCGGCCGGCCTGAGGGAAGCACCCCTACGGGCTTGCGCACCGCCGGAATCACTCGTCCAGTCAGCACGCCGTGATCATCAGTGAGTTCGAGGTCGGCGCAGCGCTCCGCCTCCCAAGGCAAAAAAGTTTCCAGGATCCACTTGCTGCGCGCGAGATGCTCGGCGGGACTTTTTACGTCGTCCCAGCAATCCATGGGGCTGCCGGGCAAGCCCTCGAAGACCATGATTTCGCAGGCGCCGGAGGTGGTCAGCGCGGGAAACACGAAGTATTCGCCAACATTAGGGATCAGATTGAAGCAGACGGCAGGATAGGGCCGGCGGGGCCGCAGGTTGCGGACGTAAGTGAGAGCCAGGACGCGCTGCGGCTCAGCATAAGGCGAGCGGCTGGGATCGCGCTCGAAAAGGCCGGCGAGAGAACCCTTGCCGCTGGCGACAATCACCAGGTCTTGACTCCGGGCGCAAGACTCAAGTTCGGCCACGCCAGCAGCCTGAACCTGCAACTTGCCGCCACGTTGTTCAAATTCGCACATCCAGCGGGGAATCTTCACACGCTGGTCCACCGATTGCGCGTAGTCATCCAGCCGTGCCGCCCAGTCCAGGCTCTTGCCGCCCACGCCGTCGGGCACAGCAAAAGCAATCCCCTCCACCTTCGAACATTCCTCTTCCCAGAAATTCAGGTTGAGGTTGCGCTCGATCTCCAGCGCCGAATCGAACATGCATTGGCTGGACATCACATAGCCGTCGCGGATTTCCTGAGCCGAGCGGTCGGAGTAAAGCGTCACTTCGTAGCCGGCGCCCAACAGTCCCAGGGCAAGCTGCAAGCCCGACTGCCCGGCCCCGACAATGGCGATGCGCTTCATGGCTGAAGAACGAGTTTATTCCATCAGCTTGGGAATGGCAGGAGCCGCCATTTCCGGGCCCATCGCCGAATAGCCGCCGTCCACCGCCAAGTCAGTTCCGGTAATAAAAGACGCGTGGCTAGAGCAGAGGAACAAGACCGCCTGCGCTACTTCCTCCGGTTCGCCCACTCGGCCCAGCAAATGGAAGGGGCCGCCCACCCGGTTGGTCTTGGCTTTGTCACCATGGGTGAGGTCATCCATCAGGCGGCACCAGGTCCAGCCCGGCGACACCGAGTTCACGCGAATCTTGTCGCCGGCCAGGTCCATGGCTTCATTGCGCGTGAGCTGGAGGATGGCCGCCTTGGTGACGGGATAAAGCCAGCGACCGGTCTGCGCCACCTTGGCGCTTATGCTGCCAAAGTTCACCACCGCGCCGCCGCCGCGCTTGATCATGTGGGAGCGCACCGCTTTCAGCATCATCACGCCGCCCACCACATTCACGTTGTAGCTGTCCAGCCAGTCCTTGCGCGTGGAGTTGAGGGCGTCGTCTATATAAACGCAGGCCAGGTTAACCAGAAAATCCACGCCGCCGAAAGTGGAAACCGCACGCTCAACACAGGTGGCAATCTGGGCGTCGTCGGCCAGATCGGTTTTGACGAAAAGCACATCCTTGCCCAATTCCTTGGCCACAGCTTGGCCGCCAGGTTCGTTGACGTCGGCAATCACGACCTTGGCGCCTTCACGCTGAAACGCGCGCACCACGGCCGCCCCGATCAGGGTTGCTCCGCCGGTGACGATGCTTACTTTGCTTTTCAGTCCATCCATGCTGTGCTCCGTGCTAACTGCCGGTTTTGGGAAGGCAAACCGTATCACGCCGCTCCGTGGCTGAACAAGTATGCCAAACGCCCTTGCCGCGACGCATTTTGCCGCTGCGGCAGGGTTGGGGTTATAGTATGCAGCCTGCAACGGCAGCGAAGCCGTACCAGAAAGTACCCGGAGAGCGACCAGGAGCGAACACATGCGCAAAATCGCGATCATCGGCGGCGGACAATCGGGATTACAGCTGGGGTTGGGCTTGCTTCAGCACAAGTATGAAGTGACGCTGGTGTCCAACCGCACGCCTGAGCAGATTTTTCAGGGGCGCGTTACCTCCAGCCAGTTCATGTTTCACGGTTCCCTGCAGAACGAGCGCGACCTGGCCATCAACTTCTGGGAGAAGGATTGTCCCATCACCGAAGGCATCGCCTTCACCATTCCCGGCCCTAACCGCACAAAGGCGCTGTTCTGGGAGTCGAAGCTGGACCATTACGGGCAGTCCGTGGACCAGCGGGTAAAGTTTTCCGGATGGCTGAAGGAATTCGCAAAGCGCGGCGGCAACCTGGTGATTCAGGATGCCGGTCCCAAGGACGTGGACCAATACAGCCAAAGCAACGACCTGGTGATTGTGGCCGCCGGCAAGGGCGAGATCAACCGCATGTTCGAGCGAGACGCGGAGAAATCTCCCTTTGATCAGCCCATGCGCGCGCTGGCTCTTACTTACGTGAAAGGCATGGTGCCACGGAAACCTTTCACCGCAGTATCGTTCAACCTGCTTCCGGGGGTGGGCGAGTACTTTGTGTTTCCCGCACTGACCACCACCGGTGCCTGCGAGATTATGGTCTTTGAGGGCGTGCCGGGCGGGCCGATGGATTGCTGGGCGGATGTGAAGACGCCGGAGCAGCATCTGGCCAAGAGCAAGTGGATCCTGGACACTTTGATGCCGCTCGAAGGCGAGCGCTGCCGCGACATCGAACTCACCGACAATAACGGCATTCTGACCGGCCGGTTTGCCCCGACGGTAAGGAAACCGATCTGTAAGCTGCCTTCTGGGAAGCTGGCGCTGGGGATGGCTGACGTGGTGTGCACCAACGATCCCATTACCGGGCAAGGATCAAACACCGCCAGCAAAGGCGCCGCAATCTACATGCAATGCATTCTCGACCGCGGCAATAAGCCGTTTGATGCAGCGTGGATGCAGGAAACCTTCGACCAATTCTGGAAGTACGCGCAGTGGGTAACGCGCTGGACCAATTCCCTGCTGGTTCCGCCGGAGCCCCAGATCCTGCAATTGATGGGGGCTGCCAGCCAGATTCCCCGATTGGCGTCCAAGATCGCCAACGGTTTCAATAACCCGCCTGATTACGCGCCCTGGTGGTTCGATGGCAAGGAAGCGGAAAAACTTATCAATGGCATGGCGGCAGCGGCCGTCTAAAAGCGAGAGCGGCTACAGCAAAAGCAAACACCGTCTGTTGTGAATTTCAACGAACGGTCATTTTCAGATGTTGACCCGTCCGAATTTCCGCTCAGGCTCTTGACTTTGATTCTGCTCCGTTGTTGAATAAGCCGCTTTCGCAACTTTTTCCGTCAAAAGAACTCAGTATTCGCGTGGGGTGAGTGCTGAGGTGCGATTCAGTTAGCAAGTACTAGCTGGAGCGGCATTGTCTCGAGACCTCTCATTGTCGTTTTCAACACATTTTGGAAGGTGCTGCGAGCCGAATCACCGCTGAAGGGGGAGAAATGCGCCGAACATCGCTTCGTCTGCTGGGTGCCGCCGTTATTGTCCTATTGCCTTGCCTGGTTGCCGCGCAGGAACTGGCCACACTGAAAGTCACTGTACAGGACCAGACCGGGGCGGTTATTCCCGGGGCCACGGTCACGGTTAAGAACACGCAAACCGGAGCCCAGCGCTCTGACGTCACCGAATCCCATGGACTCTCGGTTATCCCCGGGCTCCCCGCCGGCAGTTACCAACTGAACGCCGAGGTCAAAAACTTCTCGCCGCTGAAGATGCCGGTAACGCTTTCCGTGGGCCAGACGGCCTCGCTGACCGTTACGCTGGGCATCACCGTGAAGCAAGAGGTAGAGGTGCAGGAAACGGCGCAGGGCATTGACACGGAGCAATCGGAGGTCAGCCAGGTGATTGACACGCCGAAGATCAATGACTTGCCTATTTCAGGCCGCGATTTCATCGATTTCGTGCTGCTTACGCCGGGCGTGGACGTGGGCCGCAGCACCGCCGTGGGCTCGCAGTCGCCGTTCACCGAAACGGTGCTTAAACTGAGCTTTGGCGGCATCCGCGAAAGCCACAGCTCGTTTTTCGCGCTCGACGGAATTGATTACACCACCAGCATTTCCGGCGTGCAGCGCGTCAGCCCCTCGCAGGACTGGGTGCAGGAATTCCGCGTGGTGGACAGCCCCTACACCGCCGACAATGGCCGCAACCTGGGCTCGGTGGTCAACACGGTGACCAAATCAGGCACAAATAGTATTCATGGGTCAGCTTATGAGTACTTCCGCAACAACAATTTGAACGCCAAGAACCTGCTCTCCGCTCCTGGTTTCAATACCTTGCGGTCAAACCTGTTTGGAGCGGAGGCTGGCGGGCCAATCCGCAAAGACAAGAACTTCTACTTTCTCGGATATGAGGGACAGCGGCGCGCTGAATCCCCCCTCTATTCCTCATTCATCCTGCATTGCGTAGATACCCCAAACTGCCTGGGACCGGGCACGCCCAGCATCAACCAGGTGAAGCAAATGCTGGGGCTGCAACCGGAAAACCTGGGCTCGCTTTTGCAAATTGACAACTATGACAAGTTCATCGCCAAGACCAATAACACGCTGAGCCAGAACACGTTTCTGAACGTCAGCTATCTGTTCAACGATTCGCGCAAGCAGAACGTACGCGGTGCGGCGCCGGGAGAGGGCCTGCCTTCCTCCTACCGCGATAATCCGGTGCGCGACCAGACGCTGTACAGCAACCTGATACACGTGTTCAGCCACGATCTGACCTCGGAAACGCTGGCGCAATATAACAAGCGCACATTCAACCTGCAGCCCAAGGGTTTGGGCTTTGAGCCGGCACTGGGGATCCCTGACCTGATGTCATCGGGCGGATTTGTAGGCAGCGTGCGCTTCTACCGCGAGCAGCACTTCCAGACCGCCGAGAACCTGACCTACACCCGCGGCAGCCACACCTTCAAGTTTGGGGGCAGCTTCCAGCCGGTGTGGACCAGCACGCAAGTGACGCTGTTCAGCCCCGGGTTCGCCATCTTCGCCCCGCAGAGCTTCTTCGGGGTGGGCCCCTTCCAGGGCCTTCCGCCGGGCAGCCCGGTAGCATTTCTTTTCCTCGAGCCACGCTCGCTCTTCGGCCAGCAAATTCCCAGCCGCGATCCCAATTTCGAGAACGGTCTCTACGCCGGTCCCAGCCAGCAAACCTTCAATAACGCCACCTCGCTCAACTACCTGCACACCATGTATTCGATGTACGCGCAGGACCAGTGGAAGGCGCGTCCCAACCTTAGCTTTAACTTCGGCCTGCGCTATGACGTGGACAAGATGCCCTCCGCCAGCGACGTAAAGATTCAAGGCGCATTCCATCCCACCAATTACGGCAACGTGCAACCACGCGTGGGATTTGCCTATTCCTTCAACGGGGGCAAGGGGGTGGTGCGGGGAGGGGCGGGGCTGTTCACCGGCCCGTTCGTGTACAGCGACATCATGGTGAGCTGGATCGGGGCGTCAGAATTCAGCTACATGAACCAGCCGCTGCTGCCGGAATTCGCCAATCCCAGCCAGAACCTGATTGGCTTTGGCGCCTCCGGCGCGGTGGGCGCGTGCAGCACCAGTGTTGCCCCTGGACTCTGCCTCCCCGACCCCGTTTTCTTGCGCCAGACGTTCATGAATTTCGTCAAAACCGGAGCTTATCCCGCGCCCGGCAACCTGGTTCAGGTGCCGCTCGGCTACGCGGCACGCAAATTCCCGCAGCCATTATCGGAACAGGCCAGCCTGGAAGTGGAACATCAAATCGGCAAGGATTGGTACGCTTCCGTCGGCTACCAGTGGATGCATGCCGACCGCTTGCCGGTCTATTCCAGCATCAACGGGCTCCCGCTGCCGGGCTGCGATCCCCTGGTAACTTCAGGCTGCAAGCAAGGCTTCAGGCCCGCCGACCCCAACTTTGGTTTCGTGCTTTATGTGAAGCCCATCGGGTTCTCCATTTACAACGCCGGCACCGCCACTTTGCGAAAAACTTTCTCGCACCATTTCAATGTACTGGCTAACTACACGTATTCGAAGTCCATTGACATTTCCACCACCGTCAACTTGCCTAACACGCCGGAGAACTATCTGTTCCCGCAGTACGACCGCGCGGTGGGTGACAACGATGTTCGCAACCGCTTTACCCTGGCGCTGCTGACGGATACGCCCCAGCAGTGGCCGCGCCTGGTGCGCGATTTCAAGTTTTCGCTGCTGAATAACCTGCAAAGCGCGCGCTATTTCACCATTAATACGGGGTTTGACAGCAACGGCGATATTTTCCCCTTCCCTGACCGGACGGGCATAAGCGCCCGCAATGCTTACAGGGGCGATCCGTACTACGATACCGACTTCCGCGTGCAGCGCGTTTTCCCTATCTCAGAGCGCGTGAAGACGGAAGCCAGCCTGGAGATCTTCAACCTTTTCAACCGGCCGAATGTGCTGGATGTAGACCACGTTTATGGCGCGCCCGACTTCATCGGCGCTGCGCCGCAGTTCTTTGGCGATCACATTTCCAGCCCGGCGAACCCCAGCTTTGGTTCGCCGAAGTTTGTTTCGCCGGCAAGGGAGCTGCAGCTGGCGCTGCGGTTCACGTTCTAGGCCATCGTGAGATTGAGTGCGAATTGATTCAGCTTCGGTAGACTGCAAAAAGTTGTTGCAGGCGATGGAGCCGCGCTCCTCTTGGAGTAAATTTCTGTTCGGCGTAATAAGATTGAGGTGCTGCCAATCGTGGTGAAACCTTATACCGCAGTGGGGCTCATCCCTTCGGTACGCGGAATCCGGCGCCGCAAAGACATCAAGATCAACCTGGAGCACCTGAAGCACCTGGTGAAGGCCGCTAGCTGGCTCTCTGCCCTGGACCTCCCCGTGCGCCTGATCGCTTTTCCGGAAGGCGCGCTGCAAGCCTTCAATGACGAGGTGCTCGACCTGGACCACGTTAAATTTGCGCGCGAGTGCGCCATTGATATTCCCGGAGAGGAAACCGAGGACCTGGGCAAGATCGCCCGCGAATATGACGCCTTCATCATGGCCCAGGCCAAGGCGCGCCATCCCGACCTGAAGGACCGTTATTTCAATGTGGGCTTCATTCTTGACCCTAAGGGCAAGGTAATCCTGCAGCACTACAAGGTCTCGCCGCTGTTCCCGGTGGAGCACTCAGTTTGCCCGCATGATGTGTACGACTGGTGGGTGGAAAAATACGGGCGCACCTTAGACGCGTTCTGGCCGGTGGCCGATACCGCCATTGGCCGCCTGGGCATCATGATGGCCAACGAGGGCTCGTACCCCGAGAATGCTCGCGCGCTGGCCCTCAATGGCGCCGAGGTGGTGTATCGGGCCTCTTATCCGCATCCCGCCACCGGCAACGAGATTTTCGAAATCCAGAGCCGCGCCCGCGCCCTGGACAACAACTTCTACATCATCGCTCCCAATATGGGCACCTATTACCTGTTTCCCGAGGAGACCACGCCCATTGACACCTTTGGCGGCCATTCGTTCATCATCAACTACAAGGGACAGATCGTAGGCCGGCAGGACTACGGTGGAGGGTCAACTTATGTTGCCGGAGTGGTGGACATCGAAGCCCTGCGTGATCACCGGGCCCGGGCACAGTGGGACAACTGGCTCAAAGACCTGCGCACCGAGCTTTACCAGATCCTTTACGAGCAGCCTATCTATCCCAAGAACCTCTACCTCAAGCGCGCTCCCATGAAGCATGCCGAGTACCGCGAGAAAGTGATCAAACGCCAGATCAAGCTGATGCACGACCGCGGCATCTGGAAAAAACCGGAACAGTGATACTGCGCGTTACGGTTCTTCGTCAGGCGGACCGGCAGCCCCGGCAAGATCCTGAGGCTTGATCTTCTCGGTATTGAACTTGGCCGCGCGCTCGCGCATGGTCTTCAGAACTTCCTCCAGCGGAGGCGGCTCGCCCTTGATCCAACGCAAGGGATTGATGCGCGCCACCACAAAGGCACGCAAATAGGGACTGACCAGGCCGCGCTCCTTGAGCTTTTTCACCGCGGCGGAAACTTTTTCCTCCAGGTCGAGCACCATGGCTGCACGCTTCTCGTGAAGTTTGATGGCGGCGCGCAGCGGCTCATCGCTTAACGTTTCAAGCCGACGAAGAATAGGGTGATAAGCACCCCCGCCGAATCGCCGCAGACGCTCGTAGCACACTCCCAAAGTAACGAAAGCGGCCTCGTCCAAATAGAAGGCAAATTGCGACTCCGGGCGCGAAGAATCGTCTTCCAGCAGCCCGCGGTAGATGCGAAT
Organism: Terriglobales bacterium; assembly: GCA_025934735.1. Lineage (GTDB taxonomy): Bacteria > Acidobacteriota > Terriglobia > Terriglobales > Acidobacteriaceae > JAICWP01. The sequence continues at coordinate 67,350 of JAICWP010000015.1, forward strand.
CACCTCCAACGACTTCTCTTTCAAGTTGTGCGCTTTTTCGGTATTCAGAGCGAGGATCTGCCAGGCCACCTCAGGCTCGGCAACGATCAAAGCAGCAATGGATTTGGCGCCCAGGCGGCGCATCGCTTCCAGACGATGGCGGCCATTGGGAGTCCAGAAACCAGCGCCGTTGGGCGCGACAACGGCGATCACAGGATCGAGAAAGCGCCCGGTACGGTTAATGACGTCGGCAAGGCGCTTATGGTGAGCGTCGGAAAGGTCGCGCTGAAAGGGAGTGGGCTCGATGGCGCCGATGGGCAGAATCGCGAGCAGCACAGGGTGGGCGCCGAGTGGTTCTTTATATGTGCCCACGACGCAGCCGCCAGTCTTTTCCACCAGGTCCGAGGCAGAACTCGCCGGTCCTTCCAATTTTTCCAGGCGACATTCCCCGGCGGTCAGGCCCTTGGTGCCGGGCTTAGCTTTGCGGGGACGCCGCCGCGCAGGTGCACGTTTCGCCATGGGCAAGCATTGTACTCGCCAGCTCAACTGAGTGTGTCGAAGGAGGGCCCAGCCGCTAGCGTCGGGCGGCGAGCGTATCTTTATCTTTTTTAAGCAGATTGGCCGCCTGCGCCAGGGTCAGGTGGTCAGGTACCCGCTGGTAGTCGGAGCGAATGTCTTTCTCATGCACGGCGATAGTTTTGAAGAACAGCGCTTTGCCGTTCATCTGGACATTCATGTAGGTGACATCCCAATAGCCGGGGGCAAACTCGGTTTGCTTCACTTCGAAGGTGCCCCCCTTATCAAGGTGGCCGAGCAGGCCGGCGGCGAATTTTACTTCCTGGTTGAGGTGGCCGTTTATCTCGACCAGTCGCTGCTTCCACACATTGAGCCAGAGCGAGCCCACCATATCGTGGAACACCGCCGCTTTTCGCGAGTTGGGATGAAAATTCGGGTTCGGCCGGAAATTGAGCTTTACCAGGTCGCCGCTGCGGCCGGCGTAAGTGTAGAGGAAGGCGTCCGGCAGCATCTTCATGAGATCCTGCGCCTGGCTCACATCATTGCGAATGGCCTGCCAATCCTTGCGCTGCTCATCGGGGTCCGAAAGCAGCTTCTGAATACGCTGATTGTCTTTCGCCCGCTCCTGCGTGGTTAGCGGACGACCGTTTATAGCCAACAGTCGCCGTACCCAGCCCTGGGGAGTCTCGATGATCTCCTCAGTTCGGGTACCGGTGGCAGGCTGAGTTTCCTGCAAGCGGAACATCCAGTGGCTGTGATCCTGGTCTTCGGCCTGCAACTCGTAGGCGATAACCCGCTGTACCAAGTGATTGGCGGGGACCTGCTGCCCCGCTTGGCCTGGAATGGCCGAAAAAAACAGAGCCACCGAAATAAGACTTCGCCAGACTGCACGTCCCATAGTGCACTTAGACGAAGTCACTCGAGCCCGTGTTGCCGGGCGTAAGGTCAACCGGCAGAAGCAGCTGTGGGCACGCGAAGAGTGAAATAGAAGACCGAGCCCTGCCCGAGTTGGCTGGTCACATTGATTGTGCCCCCGTGAGCACGTCAGTGCGCGGGGCTTCGCTCCACGGATTACCATTAAAGGCCTCTACCGGCCATCCCTGCCGTGGTCATCGCGGTCCCGCCGCTGGTAATCACGGTCCCGGTGATCGCGATTGCGGGTTCTGTACGCATCACCATCACGGTCTCGGTCCTGGCTGCGGTAGTTCCTATCGTTATCGTTACGATAGTAGCTGCCGTTGCGATAGCCGTTGTTCCGGGCACCGTCATCATCGCGGCTCTGGCGCTGGCTATAGACCGTCCGGTTGTTATTGTCGCGGTCTCTGGCCCAGCCCTGGTCCTGTGCGAACAAACCACCGGTAAGCCCAATTGCCAGTGCGGCGGCTGCCAATATCCATTTAAAGCGCTTCATATGGCCCTCCAGTTTTCTCTCGATCTCTTGCTCTTGCCACACGATTGGATGAAACACGCCAGCGGCGGAACGTAACAATTGGTCAAGGAAATGTTAAGTGTTGTAAAGAAGCCCTGAGGAGGCGCGATTGGGAGGCGCTAGGGCCGGCGCTTCTGGCGGCAACGCTTGAGCAGTCGCTTGGAGTTGGCGAGCCCGTGGGAACGCCTAACGCGACTCTTCGACGCACTGCCGTCTTCAGCCTGCGCGGGAGTACTTTTTGGGGTGGTCAGCCGCGCCACTTCCTTCAGGAGAACGTCGGGTGGGCTGCCTTTGGAAACGAAACCGTCCACACTCGCCATGAGCGCTTCGGGCACTTGCCCGGGGAAACCGGAGAACAAAAGGATGGGAATCTCAGGGTGGCGGCTACGGAGTTCTTTGGCAACCTCGCCTCCGTCCATTCCCGGCATCTGAAAATCAAGAACGACCAGGTCAATCCGCTCCTGGCTGACAATCTCCAGCCCGGCGGGACCATTCTCTGCGGTGAAGACGCGGAAGTCTCGCGATTCGAGTATCGCCTTACGGATGGCGAGGCCTAAGACATTGTCGTCAATGCACAGGACGGCAGGAAAATGGGACACGCTTAGGCTCCCCAGGTTACCGTGACTGTAAGCTGGAGCAAGACTTAGGTCAATGCCCAAAAATTGGGCAGGAGGTCACAAAACCTCCTTTATTTGCCTGGTTTTGCACAATCGGAGGCCAGCCTCGCGGCCATTCTTGTGGAGCGCGGACGTGCCGATACACCCATTCCCTTTCGTTACTTGTAGGCCATGGCGGTCCACTGCACAATCTCCCGGAACTGGAGGGAGTTATGAATAAAACGGTCAGAACCACTTTAAGTCTTTGCCTTGGTATGGCCCTTTTGAGCGCAGTGGCCCTGGCCGGGGTTGACGGAACTGCCGCCAAGAAGGACAACAAGGATCAGAAGGAACATCACAGTCGGCTAGCCAAGGCGGCATTCTGGCGCCATCACAAGAACGAGAAAAACTCCGTTAAGCCTCAAGCCCGGCAGTCGCAATCAAAAAAGGCCTCGGTTGACGCGGCAAAAAGCAAGCCAAAGCCGGTAAAGCAGGCCAGCAGCAAGCATGTCCACAAGAATGCGGAGCAGGTCAGCAAGCTGAGGAAGTCTCCGGCCAAGAAATCGCAGGCTCACAAGGTTGCCAGCGCCCACAAGGTGGCGAAAACGGCACCCAAGCAGCACGCCGCTAATACTCGCAAGCCAGTGAAGCAGCACACGACGGCGAAGAAGTCGAAGCCGCAAGAAAAGACGCAAACGCGCACCACGGCTTCACTTAACAAGTAAGCTGGCCGTCGAAGAAATCAAATACGGATCGGGCAAGGGGGACAGCTGTTAAGTCCCCCTTTTCGCTTTCAGGCCACAGCTCGGTTCCCGGTCTCGGGCAAGCGCACGGCCGGCTCGCCACTAATAGCCATTCCCTTCCCACCCCTCTGGACAGACGGTGCCGCATTACCCGATACTCCGGAACTGAGCCGGAACTTCCGAATTTCTTCAGAGGTAAACCATTGAGGCATGGCGGATTTGTGTTGCTGCTTTGCGGCGTACTGCTGTGCGCCGGCGGGGCACTGGGACAGACGGGCAGTCTGAAGTCATTTTATGAAGCCGGCCTGAAGCGAAACGGCATTGTCGGCAGCCGCCTGGTGCTGCTCGACGGCGCCAAGATGGTTTTTGAGGATTCCTATGGATACGCCCGCCTCAGCACCCGGCAACCGGTGGACGAGAATACAGCTTTTCACTGGGCTTCGATCACGAAGACTTTTACGGCGATCGCCATTATGCAACTGCGCGATCACGGCCGGTTGAAGCTGGACGATCCTGTGGTCAAATACATTCCGGAACTGGCCGCGGTCCATGATGCCTGGGGACCAGTGACTGCCATTACTATTCGCCACTTGCTTACCCACAGCAGCGGCTTCCGCAACCCTACCTGGCCCTGGAGCGGAGATCAGCGCTGGTACCCCTTTGAGCCGACGCATTGGTCGCAAATTGTCGCCATGCTGCCTTACACCCAGGTAGAGTTCACGCCCGGCGCGCACTACAGCTACTCCAATTTGGGCTACGTGTTTCTGGGGCAGATCATCGAGCGACTGAGCGGCGACGATTACGAGGTGTATGTGGACAAGAACGTCCTCAAGCCGCTCCAGATGTACAACAGCTACTTCGATAAGGCGCCGTATCATCTATTGAAGTACCGCTCCGCCAGCTATGAGTTGAAGGGTGGCAAAATGACGGAGCTGCCCTTTGACTTTGACACGGGAATAACCGTCTCCAATGGCGGCCTGAACGCCCCGTTATCTGACATGGTGAAATACCTGAAGTTTCTTCTGGGCGAGCCTGCCGGGACACCGATTTACGATGAGGTGCTGAAACGGGCTTCACTCCAGGAAATGTTCCAACCGCAGCTTAAGACAGTTGCTTCGCCGGGTGATCCTGCCAACGGCCCCGACGAGAAGGACTCCATGGGCCTGGGAGTGTTCGTGCGGCGAGACGGGCGACACCAACTTATCGGGCACGCGGGAGAACAAAACGGTTTCATCAGCCATTTCTACATGGATCCCGAATCACGCCGCGCCTACATCGTGGCCTATAACACCGCGGCTTATGATGCAGGACAGAACACGCAGGTGTTCGATCGCGAGTTGCGCGACTATTTGGTCCAGCATTTTTGGGGGACTCAACCAGGCAGTGATGTGGCTCCTTTTCCGTTCAAGATCTTGAAGAGCTCAGCGCGGCTTCGACGATAGCGAGTTCGGTCTGGCGGCGCCCAAAAATCGTGTCCTTGAGCGGGGCGAAATCGTAGTCATTGTTATAATTACCCAAGCGTGGTGGGAGTAGCTCAACTGGCAGAGCACCGGACTGTGGCTCCGGACGTTGTGGGTTCGATTCCCATCTCCCACCCCAGTTTTCAACCAATTAGCTAGGCTCACAATCCGCTAACAATCGGTTAGCGGAAAGGGCCTTGCGGACCACGGCAGACGCGGCCTTGCGCATGTCCTCGCTGCAGAATCGGTTACATTTTGTGTACCTTGCGCATTCCTGTCGCCTACATCCGCCATCGCTTGAAACTGGAAGCTTTGTCCCATCTGAGTGACTGAGGCATTCGATGGAGTCATGGAGACTGAGAAGACTTGTTTGGTAATAGAGTGACAGCTTGTCAACAGCAGCACAAAACCTGCAACCACGGCGAACTGCAATTTCCTCTAACCGCGTGGTTACCCCCCTTCCCCCGGAATCCTAGGACAACGCCAGCAGGACTGATTCCGACGCTTCTTGAGTCTTGAAACTTTATAGGCTCGTGGGGCCGTTCTATGCACCTGCCCCACCACCCTCTGTGCGGGAAGGGCTGTAACAAATGGAAGAAAACCTTTGTCATTGTTTACCGTCAAAAGCCATGATGCAGGTTGGAACGCAAAGTGAGTGAACCATCGGCGTTTAGCTTCTGGCGACAAGCCCATTGCACTGGGTAACGCATGCCTTTCACCTCGAGGTCCGCTCTGAGTTTCAAGCCTGCAAACTTTGTTCCTTGCGGCAATACAAATTGTGCCTGCCGGAGTTTTCCGGGCAAGGGATAGCCCGCATCCAAGCCTCCGCTCTTCAGAACTTTGCCGTCTTCGCTCTCCACCGTGACTCGCAGCACACCTGGGAGACCCGCGATGCCATCGTTGGCGAAGGCGATTATAAGTCCTAGAGAGCTGCCGTCTTCGTAGCTCCAGATCATTGACGGCCTTACGCGGTAGCCAATTCGACGATTGATCTGGTCGAACGACTTGGGAAATGCCTGGTAATAGGCCAGCAGATTCTTGGCGCTGATGGCGTGAAAGTTCCAAAGCGACCAGAAGTTTGCCCCCACGTCGATCACGTGCGCAATCATGTTTTCTGTCGGTGATAGGCCTTCGTCTAAGGGAAACGAGTCTGGACTTTTCGCAGGGATCCCCTGCTCGAGCGCTGCGGCGATCCACGGCGGACGATTACTAAGGGTTTCGATCTGCTCGTTTTCAATGAAGATGGTGTCGCTACGAATCCAGTTGTAACTGCGAACCGTAAGATCGAGGACTTCGGAATTGCCGACGCGACTGTAGTCGGGTTGGGTATTGGTCATTAAGGGCGTCTTCGTGAAGTGCTCCAACTGCACTTCCATCATTTTGACCCAAGTCCTCTCCGCAGTCTGGTAATCGGGGAAAGGAGTATTGAGGAAGGGCCAGGTGTGCCCCTCGCCCCAGAATCCGTAGAGAAAGGTGTCGACAAACTCGACCGCGGGGTTACCATTGAATTCCGCTGCTAAAAGGCCCACCAGTTCACCGAATGCCTGCTGAAAGAAAGGATGATCAAAACGGGGCTGATAACGTGAATACTTATTTTCTATAAAGCGCGCTGCCGCCTTCTTGTCTTTCTCATCAGGAATAAGGTCTACCGTCGGTACTTTGTCGAGAACGAAGTCCGGGAGCGCAGGCTGGTGCTTATAGTCGGGAGCGCTCATCTGAATGCGAAATCCGACCCGTTTGCTGTTTTTTTTGGCGAGATCGAAAACGAGCTTCACGTAATCCGGCAACTCTAGCCGCCCAGGTCGCGGTTGGACTTCTCGCCACGTCGGTCGGATGTAAAGCTGTTGCCCCAGGGGAAATCGAACCAAGTCCTCGATGGCCTGGGGAATGTTGTCCGATTTAATCTCTTCTGTGCCACTGTCGGCGGTAATGTATGTGATCAGTCCCTTGCCATAATTCGGCACGACTTCTTCTGACGGAGTCGTGGTCATGACCACGTCATCATTGGGGATAAGCGCCTCGGGTGGATACTGTGGAAACGGCCCCTGATTGAGACGGTTGGTCACCGGAGGGCCAGAGCCAAAGTCGTATTTGTCCCAGTTGTGAGCGGGAACGAACCCTTGCGCTTTGGTGGTTCCAAGTTCAGCAGCCACTGCCAACGCAATACTGCTTTTCAGAAAATCTCTGCGCTGCATCGAAGTTGTGTCCTTTCCATTGCATCTGAGTTCGCCGCACACCCGCCGGTGTTAAAGAGCTTTCGACGTGTTTGTGGCCCTTGCGTTCCGTCTAAGTATTTGAAACTACGAATCGGCAGGCTTTCGATTCCCATCTCCCACCCCAAAACTCAGCCAAACTTGAGGGTGGTATCTACGGGTCTCCATTCCCGATTCATAAATTGTAAGTAAAACTACCCGGGTTTTCTTACATTACCCGCTTGACCAGCGCCATGCGCTCGACCTAGCCTTTAGCCGCCCGGATGTTGGGAACGTCATGCTCCTACCAAGCCTGCGTAAACAAGTGCTGGACGCTAACCTGGAACTGGTCCGCCAGGGGCTGGTCGTGCACACCTTTGGGAATGCCAGCGGCATTGCCCGGGAACAAGGGTTGGTGGTAATCAAGCCCAGCGGCGTACGCTATGACGAAATGAAACCGGAGGATCTGGTCATTTCCGATTTGCAGGGTAAAACAGTGGAAGGCAAGCTGCGACCGTCTTCCGACCTACCCACCCACATCGTGCTTTACCAGGCTTTTCCCCGCATTGGGGGCGTGGCGCACACTCACTCGGAATACGCCACCGCATGGGCGCAGGCGCGCCGTTGCCTCCCTTGCCTCGGCACAACCCACGCCGACTACTTTCACGGGGCAGTGCCCGTAACCGAGGCGCTTAACTCGGAAGACATTGCTTCGCGTTATTATGAGGAGAACACAGGACATTGCATCGTCCGCGCCTTTAAAGAAGTAGACTACGAAGCCATACCTGCCGTTCTGGTTGCCAGCCACGGTCCGTTCACCTGGGGACGAGACGCCGCGTCAGCCGCTCACAACGCCGTCATGCTGGAGGCGGTGGCCCGCATGGCCTACTTCACCGTCTCCATCAATCACGCGGCGGAACCCATTGGGCGAGACTTGCACGACAAGCATTACCTGCGCAAGCACGGAACCAAGGCGTATTACGGACAATCCAAGAATTGCACATGAGGGCCCTCACGGCAGTTTACGCGGCGACAACCCTGGTGCACTTGTCACCGGTTGACATCGCTATTGTTGTCTTCTATTTCGCGCTGGTGCTGGCGATCGGCCTCTACCTCAAGGGCCGCACCCAGACGGGCGAAGACTTCTTTCTCGCCGGCCGGGAAATGAGCGCGTGGATTGCCGGGCTCAGCTTCCTCTCCGCCAACCTGGGCTCGCTCGAACTGATGGGGTGGGCCGCGGCAGCCTACCAGTATGGCATTTTGGCTACCCACTGGTATTGGATCGGCGCCATTCCGGCAATGCTCTTCCTCGGCCTGGTAATGATGCCGTTTTACTACATCTCCAAAACGCACTCTGTTCCCGGATACCTGAAATTGCGTTTTGGAGAGCCTAGCCGCGCGCTGGCCGCCATTTCTTTCGCGTTCATGACGGTGCTCATGAGCGGCATCAACATGTACTCCATGGCGCTGGTCATGAAAGTGGTTTTGGGATGGAATATTAACTTCAGTATCTGGGTATCATCCCTTACCGTGGCGGTTTATGTAGCCCTGGGCGGGCTGCGTTCGGCGATTTTCAACGAGGTGCTCCAGTTTGTGCTGATCTGGGCCGGCGCCCTGCTTGTCCCCATTCTGGGTCTGATCGACGCTGGCGGCTGGACCGCCCTGCAGCTACGAATTGCGCACAATGCCTCGGCGGAATTCACTCACCTGTGGTCCACGCTCGGGTCGTTCAGCAACAATCCCATGGGCATCCACTGGACGGGAATTGTTTTTGGCCTGGGCTGGGTAATCTCGTTTGGATATTGGACCACCGACTTCCTGGTGGTTCAACGCGTGCTTGCGGCCAAGGATCTGCGGGCCGCCAAGATGGCTCCCATTATTGGCGCCGCTTTCAAAATGATGGTGCCGTTCATCGTCATATTGCCCGGATTGCTGGCGCTGGCGGTTCTCCCCTTCAAACTCACGGGCGAAACAGCGGCGCTGGCCACCGGCGGCCATAGCTACAACGAGGTCCTTCCGCTCATGCTGGCACGTTATTGCGGCCCCGGCCTGCTTGGGTTGGGCATCACCGCTCTGATGGCGGGATTCATGTCTGGCATGGCCGGCAATGTCAGCGCCTTTACTACAGTATGGACGTACGACATCTACCGGGCGCTCATTCGAACGAACGCCAGCGACAAGCACTACGTTGATATGGGGCGTTGGTGCACCGTTCTGGGAGTTCTGATCAGCGTGGGAACGGCGTACCTGGTGATGCAGTTTGCCAGCATCATGGATTACGTGCAGGCCTTGTTTGCCACCTTCATCGCTCCCTTGTTCGGGACTGTGCTCCTGGGAATGCTGTGGAAGCGGACCACATCGGCGGGAGGGTTCTGGGGACTTCTGCTGGGAACACTGTCATCCATCGGCATGTGGGGGTGGGTGAAGATGGATCCCAGCGCTCTGCGCTATGTGGCACTTTCGCCGCATGCCCGCTTTATGGCGGAAGACATGTACCGGGCCTTGTGGTCGTGGATGGCGTGCGTGGTGGTAACCGTCATCGTCAGTTACCTGACCAAGCCGCCGGCGGTGGCGGAACTAACCGGGCTGGTATACGGAGTGACGCCGCTGCCCTCGGAGGCGCACGTCGCCATTTATAAACGCCCGGCCTTCTGGGCCGTGGTAATCGCGGTCGTGTTTGTGGCGCTTAACGTGATTTTCTGGTAAAGGCGATGCTCTCGCGTACTCGCATCTCGATCTGGTTCTTTATCGGCCTCTCGCTGCTGGTGAACGGCGGCCTGATCCTTGCAGCGGGAGTGTATGAAGTGGCCAACCCGCCGCAACATCCGGTTATCCTATTCAACCTTCACGCGAGCATCTGGTGGGGTGGGCTGCTTTTCCTGCTGGGCATCTTTTATTCCTACCATTTCGCGCCAGCCCGGGCGGGAGACAAGCAGCCAAGCAGGCCGCCCGCGCCCCGAGGAGACACACATGCAGAATGCTGATAAAAAGCTGACTATTGGCGTCATCGTTGGGAACCGGGGCTTCTTCCCTGACCATCTGGCGAAATCAGGCCGGGAGGAAATTCTCGCTGCCCTGTCGCGGGCTGGCATGGATGTAATCGCCCTGGATACGCAGCAGAGCAAATACGGCGCTGTCGAAACCCACGAGGAAGCCAAACGTTGCGCCGCTTTGTTTCGCGAGCACGCCGACCGCTTGGATGGCATCGTCGTTACTCTGCCCAACTTCGGCGATGAACGTGCAGTTGCCGATACACTTCGTCTTGCCGGTCTTCGGATTCCGGTACTCATTCAGGCTACGCCCGACACTCCCGCCAAAATGACAGTGGCGTTTCGGAGAGACAGTTTCTGCGGCAAGATGTCAGTGTGCAATAACCTCCGCCAGTACGGCATTCCTTATTCGCTGACCGCCCTGCACACAGTCTCGCCCGACTCGGAGGAATTTCACAAAGACCTGGAGTGGTTCGGCGCGGTGTGCCGCGTGGTAAAAGGATTGACCAACCTGCGCATCGGCAGCATCGGCGCTCGTCCGGCCGCGTTCAACACCGTCCGTTATAGCGAAAAAATCCTGGAGTCACAGGGCGTCAGCGTGGAGACGCTTGACCTGTCGGAAGTGCTGGGGCGTATCCAGCGCATGAAGGATAACGACGACGCGGCCCAGGAGAGGCTTGCTGCCATTCAGAAATATGTTCCCACATCCGGTGTGCCTGCCGCTGCCCTGCTGAAAATGGCGAAGCTCTCGGCTGTGATTGACCAGTGGATGAACGCGGCCGACCTGCAGATCAGCGCTGTCCAGTGTTGGACTTCGATTGAGGAAAACCTCGGCGTAGTGCCCTGCACGGTAATGAGCATGATGAGCAACGAACTGATGTCGAGCGCCTGCGAAGTGGACATCTGCGGGGTGCTGGGCATGCACGCTCTGCAACTGGCTTCGACCACGCCTTCCGCGCTGCTGGACTGGAACAACAATTACGGTTCCGATCCCGACAAGGCCGTCTGCTTTCACTGCTCTAACCTGCCAAAACATTTCTTCGCCGATGTGAAGATGGATTTCCAGGAAATCATCGCCGGCACGGTGGGCAAGGAAAACACGTTCGGAACATGTGTGGGAAGAGTGCGGCCGAGCCCAATGAGCTTCGCCCGTTTCTCCACCGATGATACCGGCGGCAGGATTCGCGGGTACCTCGGCGAAGGGCGCTTCACGGATGACCCGCTGAACACCTTCGGCGGCGCCGGTGTAGTCTGCATACCGAAGCTGCAGAATCTACTGCACTACATTTGCGCTCAGGGTTTTGAACACCACGTTGCCGCCAATTTGTCCACAGTGGCATCGTCGCTCCACGAAGCCGCTACCCGCTACCTGGGCTGGGAGATGTACTGGCACAACCGGCCGAATGGGGGCTGCTGATGTCCATTGTGGCGGGCGTTGATTTCGGAACGCTGAGCGTGCGGGTTTCCCTGGTGGACAGCGAGCGTGGGCTGCTGGAATCCGCCACCGCCGAGTATCCCCTACACCGGCAGCGCAGCGATCCGGAATACGCCACCCAATCGCACGATGACCACATGCGCGCTCTGGTGGAAGCTATGCGCGCGGCGCTGGCCAAGGCTGGGCTTCCCGGCAGCCGGGTCGAGTCTATTGCGCTGGATACGACGGGATCTTCGGTGATTCCAGTGGGGAAGGGTCTGCAGCCGCTGGGCGAATACTATCTCTGGTGCGACCACCGCGCTAAAGGTGAGGCAGCCGAGATCACCCAGGCAGCGCGGCGGGAGGGACTGGAGGTCATCAACTGGTGCGGTGGTATTTACTCGTCCGAGTGGGGCTTCTCCAAGCTGCTGCATTGGCTGCGTCATAACCCTTCCCGGCGTGCCGAACTGGTTTCCGCATTCGAACACTGCGACATGGTGGCGGCCACGCTCTGCGGCCTAAGTGACGCCCGAAAAGTGAAGCGCAGCGTATGTGCCATGGGGCATAAATGGCTGTGGAACCCGGCTCTGGGCGGTCTTCCGCCTCAGGAGTTCCTGACCACAGTTGATCCCCTGCTCGCGGGTGTTCGGGAGAAACTGGACGGGCAGTATGCCACTTCCGACCAAATCGCCGGCCGCTTATCCCCGGAGTGGGCACAAAAGTTGGGATTGAAGCCGGGAATTCCCATTCCCGTCGGGGCCTTCGATGCCCATTGGGATGCCATCGGCGCCGGTTGCCAGACGGATGACATTGTCAACGTGATCGGCACCTCGACCTGCATCATCGGTATCACGGAGTCGCCGAATCTTGTTCCTGGCGTTTGTGGGGTCGTGCACGGCAGCGTCCACCCCCAGCGGACGGGTATTGAAGCGGGACTCTCCGCCGTCGGAGATGCTTTCAGCGCTATCGCGCTGCGCGCCCAGACTGACGTGAACACGCTCGGTCGAGGCCTGGATCAGTACCGTGCGGGCCAGACAGGACTGCTGCGCATGAGCTGGGACAATGGCGATCGCACCGTTCTAGTCAACCCTAACCTGCGCGGCGTCACTCTGGGCTGGAATTTGCAAAGCTCGGCGCGGGACGAACTATTTGCCGCCATTGAGGGCACGGCGTTTCACACTCGCGTCATTCTCGACCGCATGTTGGAGCACGGCGTGAATATGAAACGGGTAATCAATGCCGGCGGCATACCGCAGAAGAACTCTGTACTTAACCAGGTATATGCCAATGTGCTCGGCCGGCCGGTCCTGGTTCCCGGAGCCAACGTCGTGGGGCTTGGTGCAGCAATTTTCGCCTTTCTCGCCGTCGGAACCTTTACCACGGTGGAAGAAGCGCAGGCCAGAATTTGCCCGCCGCACAAAATTTATATGCCTGAAGCGGAATCGCAAGAGGTCTATGCGCAGCTATATCCACTGTTTCGCACGTTGTACTTCGCGCTCGGACAACCGGAGAGCAGCAGCCTATCGCATGTTTTACCGGAATTAATGCGTGTGGCAGAGATGGCCAGCAAGGACACGGTCAGCGCCAAAGCTGGTTGATTCTCGTTCGGTGTACCGCGATACCCGGCGCCCCACTCGCCGCTACCAATACCGCGAATTCTAATCCCGTACAAGCTGCAATGGCGTCAGGGCAGCGAGCTAAGATAACAGGGCGCATCCGTGCGCTGCACCGGCACGTTACTGGGGGGAGTGGCCCAGGGCGCTCCCGCGAAGTCAAAGAACTCTGTCATATCAGGCATTGCCGCGTCCCGATGATTCAGCGGCGAGAGGTTGAATCGCGCTTCAATCAATCGTAAGACCGCCGTGTAATCCATCGGGGTGTGGCTCACAAAGTTCTTGGTGAACGGCGACACCACGATCATCGGCAGCCGGTACCCGCTAAACCGGAACGTGCAAATGGGAGTCGTGATTAGATTCAGATTGCTGTCCTGACAAATATCCCGCCCACCAAAGATTCCCAGGTCAACTGGGTTGATGCCGTCCGGGTTAGGAACACTCATAGGCTGCTCGTGATCATAGAAGCCGCCGGCTTCGTCCCACGAGAGGATGAATACCGAGTCTTTCCAAGAACTGCTCCCCATCAGTGCATTAATCAGCGAGGAGACATACTTCGCGCCGGGCTGAATGTGGATGGGGCTGACGGTCGGATCGTTGTGGTCCCCGGTGGGATGTTCGTCCCAACCCATTTCAGAGGCAGGTTCAATAAAAGCAACTTGCGGCAGTGTTCCATTTTTAAGATCTGTGAAGTACTGGCTGATGGGGGCAATATTGTTTGGCTCTACACTTAGGACATGCCGGTTGTACGTGAACTGGTTAAGGTAGCTCTGTGAGTCCAGGCACTGAACTGTAGCGCAGCCGCTGGGAGTTGGGTGAACGTAGATCTTCCACGAAATATTGTTCTGGTCGAGCACCTGAAGGATGGTCAGCGAGCTTAGCTGAGCCGAGCCACTAACCAGTTGATAGGCGTGACCCATGCTGGTTGCGGCGTAGCTGTAGGCCCGGTTCGGTTGCGAGCGGCTCAAGTTCGGCGAGTAGAAGTGGTCTGCGGTGCCAAAGGTGCTCGCCATGAAATAGTAATAGTTGAGGACGGTTTCATCGTAGTAGCCCATAACCCGATGGCCGACGGTGTCGTAGTACGTCCCTTCGTGGGCCGCAGTTTGCACGAAGCCGTTGCCAGCAAAGGTGCCGCCCTTAGTACCATCCGGGTCATTATGGTTAAAATCCGCGTGGCTCTCGTTCCAACTGGGACTGGGATTCTCCAGACATTGCGTGTTCAGCTTGAATGGGTGGACCGCCACTCCGTTGGGATCTAGGTTGGAATCGCTATTCGATTCCACATCCAAGCTTGTTCCGTTCGTGGCCTGCGGAAATCCGTACTTGCTCCAGTACTCGGGCAAATGGCTGAAGTAATGGTCAAAGCTGCGGTTCTCCTGCATCATGAAAATGATGTGGTTGATGGAGGACTGTAGCGTGTGCGTGGAAGGCGGTGGCGGGGGCGGGGGCTGTGGCGGAGGCGGCGGGGGAGGAGCCGGGGTGAAACTAGCACCGAGGGTCTGGTTGCTCGTCAACGTTAGCTGACATGTGCTTTGGGCGCACGCTCCTGCATATCCTGAGAAGACATACCCAGACGCAGCTGTCGCGGAGAGGGACAGCTTAGTTCCTGAATCGAACTTTGCCGTGCAGGTGCCAGGACAAGCGATACCGGCGGGAGTGGAGGTTACACTCCCGTCGCCCGTAACGTTGACCGTGAGGCTATCCTGGGAAGGTGGAAGAGGCGGGGGTGGTGAATTGCGGGTATTGGATTGAGAGCTACCGCCGCCGCAGCCGATAAGGGCGGCGAGCAGAACCAGAATTGCCCACTGTTTCGTTTTCTTTAAATGTTCCCGCGTTAGTAGCGGGTTGTCACCTAAATAGCTGTCGCTATCCTGGTTTGTCTTCCGCCCTAGCTCCTGCACGAAGCGCGTCAAGTTTTCAGACCACGCGGTCCCATTTGGTGTTTTGCTATTCGACATATTTACTTCTTACCTTCAGCTGTAGTGGGTGCCCGCGGCGAACTTGCCCGAGTGCATCAGAGCCTCGGTTCCTTCGCTTCATCGGCAACGGGAAGTGATACCAAAGCGGGAGGATTTCGCTGCCCCAGGATCAGCGATGTTGGGTGGTTTTGTCCTTTCATCCTAACACGTCGGGGGAGGCATGGGGCCCGTCTGGCGCTGAGCAGAGTGACCTGGGCAGGGCCCTACTTTGCGGCACAGGAGCCCGGGATACTTGGGTCCGGAGGGTCCCCGGATATCAACGGAATGGGACGTTTTTCAGCGTATTGGCGCCCCAACCCAGCGAGTCTGGGACCGATATTCAATCGCCCTTTGCACAAATCGCAAATACGGGGAGCATCCCCTTCTTTGTTGATGGAGTATCCTTCTGCTCCGGCACTAAGCTAGGGCCACCAATAAACAGCGCATCTAAAGCAGGAATAGCGAACAGACCAGGAGGAGCGAACATGCCTGACCATAAACAAGATGAACTCGGTCCAAACTCAGCGGGACAATCGGGTGACATTCAGCAACTGTCGGATGCCGCAGACGCAGATTCGGAGAGCGTGGAGGAACTGGTGGAGGAGGGGAACGCTTTCGAGGCGGATGCCGTTCAGGGGGTCGAGGAGGGCAAAACCCCAGATGTCTCTGAAGTGACTACCCGCGAAGTACCAGAAGACGATGTGCCGCCTGAGTACCAGGATAGCGACAGAGACATCGCGTGATGGCAAGGGGATGAACCAATCCGTGGGGCATGGCGTCCGCCCCCGGCCCGTACTTAGCCCTCAATTTTGGTTTGGTTTGCGGTCGCGAGGGCGGACTAGGAAGTTAGACGGCGTTCCGAACTCTTTGATGGGGTGGCGGCCGACGACTTCGGCGATGGCCAGGGCGTTGCGCTCGCGACGCTCAGCGGCAGATTGTTCCCGCTCCTGCCGGAGCTGGTTCTTTTCGATTTCCACTTGTGCCAGCATAGGTTGCCTCGACAAACACAAGCCTAGCGACTAAATCACAGCTTGGCTGTGACAAGAATCACAGCATGATGTGACGCGGCTCTTCGACGCGGGAGGCGCCCTGAGCAGCCGAGCGCGCCTCGCAGAAGGTCTCAACGGGTCCTTCAGAACGTGTAGGAAATTCCGGCCAGGGGAACGGGCTTGGAGTGCAGGCCGGCATCGTTGACGCGGAAGAGCACGTCGGCGCTGAAAACCAGCCTGCCCACCAGATTGGCCTTGCCCCCCACCGCCACGCTGGCCTGGTTAATGGTCCCGGTAGAAGTAGCGATGTTGGGATGCGAAGTGCCGAGAAAGTCCACAAAGCTGCTAGATCTGATCTGAGTGGCCTTGCGCAAACTCTGGCCGATGAAGTCCACGGCCAGGGTAAGGCGGCGGGTGAGCCCGGCATCAGCACCGGCGGAATAGGTAACCACGTCCGGCAGGTGGGCTGTGGTTCCGGCAGTGATATTGCCGGCGAGAATGGACTGCCCGTTCCAGAGATAGCCCACAGTGGCGTGGGGAGAAACCCTCGCCGCATAGGAAAAAGTGGCAAAGGGACGCACGCCGGCGGTACCGGAACCGAGAAAGTTTTTCGCGTCGCCGGTGGGAGCGTGCACGTCCATGCCGAAGGCCAGACCCGCCTTTTCTCCTTTAACTGCCTGGAATTTGCCGCGGAACACCACATCGCCGATACCCAACGCGGAATTGGCGTCGGAGAAAATCGCCTGACTGTTTGACAGGACCATCTCGTGCGAGGGATACGGGCTGGGAATAGCGAAGTTGTGGATGCAGCAAGGGCTCTCAAAACTCACGATGGCTGCGGCCGAGGAAAATCCCATGCGCACATCCACGATGGGGATCGCGACTGACAGGTCCAGTCGGTTGGTCAAGCCGAACGTAGCCACTGCGGTCACCTGGTGCACTTTGAGGTCAACTCGGTTGCTGGTCGTCACAATGTCATTCGCGAAAACGAAGTTGCCGGGGATGGGCTCGTGATGGAATACAGCGCCGAAGTTTCGTAAATCGACGCCGTCCACCTTATCGAAATCGAAGTACTGGTAGCTGACTCCCACGAAAAGCTTGTGGCGTCCGATGGTATCGGCGCGTTCGGTCAGAATGGGGCCGAAGCTCTCGGTGGTGCGGGACACCACGCCCAGCGACGGATTGAAGGAGAAAACGAAGCCGGAAGCGGGCGAGGCGAAGGGCAACTGGCTGAGCTGGACGCCGATTTCCGAATTGAGCGGCGAAAAGCTTTCCACGCTGGACGCCTGGAAGTGCACTTCATGATGAAACCTGGTGGTGGGATTAATGGGTCCGGCATTGTTGGTCCCCACCAACCCGCCCGGCCCGTAGACCTGAGGCACCAGGCAGACCAGGTCGCCGGAAAAGGTGGCGCTGGGGTTCAGGGTTGCGGTGGGACAAGGACTCTGAGCAAATGCGGCTGCGGAAACAAACAAGACGGCGAGCAGGCGCGCGACGCGGGCTTTCGACATTTTTCCCTCGAGAGCGTAAGAGTGCACGTCACCGGATAGACTCGATCACCCATTTCCCCGGGGTCCCTTGTGTAGACGACAATTTCCGCAGGCGCATGACGACATTGGCCGAACCCGGCTTCTGGGTCTTGCCGCGAACGGTGTAGTTCAACCACTGGGTAAAACGAATGGTGGCCTGGTCGTGATTAATTTCCGGCTGGCCCAGCAGATCATAAGTCAAGCTGACCTGCTGAGCGTCCTTAAAAAATTCACGCAAGCTGCCGATCTGGCGCGAACTCATGCCCGGCCAGATGCTGGCCAACTCGTCCACCTGGCGATCCTGGTAAGCCTTCTGGTATTGCCCGAGCACGCTGAGGACAACCTGGCCATCAGCAGCGGCAGGGGGAGCGGAAACAGGAGCCGGGGGGCGGGGCCGAACTTCGGCCTGGAGCTTTTCGATTTGGCTCCGGGCCGCGGCGGCGTACTCGCTGCCGGGATAGCGGCGCAAAAAATCCTGGTAAGCACTTAGCTGATTTGCGCTGTTTGCCCGGGCCCAGGCGGCGCGCTCCTCGGATCGCAATTGCGCCAGCAGATTTCTTGCCATATCGGCGTGCGCTCCCGACGGGTATTTCGAGAGGAAGGCGCTGACCTGCGCGGCGTCCCTGGATTTGGCCGCCTGCTCCCAATCCCGCGCTTCGCCATCCACCGACAGCTGAGCGTCGTGCAGCGAGAGCTGATTGGCATGAATGATCACGGGAGCGGTAAGCGATTTGAATCGTGGCGCTTCAATGGAAATGGTGTAGTTCTCCGCCAGCAAGTTCTGCATGGCATAATGGCCGGCCTGGTTGGCGGCGACCCTGGTGCTCTTGCCATCTGGTCCGGTCAAGATGATGGTGGCGCCGGGTACGGGCGAGCCCGAAGAGTCGGTAATGGTGCCAAACACGCCGCCGCGAACCGAAACGGGCAACAGCTTGAAGCTGACGGTGGCGACCGCATCTTTGTGGATCTCCACCCGCTGCTGCACGCCCTGAAAGCCGGGCTTACCGGCGGCGATGTCGTAGGTCCCGGCAGTCATGATGGGCACCCGCAGGTTGCCGCTCCTGCTGGTGCTGCCATATTCCCGGCCATTGATGAGGATGCGGACGCCGGAATCGCCGGCGCTGACCAGCAGGCCGCCGGTGTCGGGAGCAGGCGCGGTGGCGGTGTTGAAGGAAGCCCAGAACGCTGGCGGCTCCAGCGCGGTGCCGGATTTGCGGATGGTGAGCGGAATGGTGGGATTGAGCCGGTAGAGATACGTGCCGTAGCCGGCGGTAAGCAGGAGAAGAGGCACCAGGATTCCCGAGGCCAACTTCAGCCCGCGCAGATAGGCGGTGCGCTGGCGGCGAAGTTCGGCGCCGGGCAGACAGGACCGCACCCACTCGTCGTCAAAAACTTCGGCGTAGATGCGGTTGCGGACCTTCAGCCTGCCTTCCTCCACGCGGGAGATGCCGGACAAGCGGAGAATGGTGACCAGCGGATCGGAAGGGTCATCCGCCACCTTGGCGCCGCGTCGCACCTTGGAATACAGGGTCAGCAAGGAAGGCGTGTCCACCTCGCTGCGCAACATTCTTTCCCGCACGAACAGCAGGTTGTCGTCGCGCTCGCGGGCGCGGCGGGAAAGGAACAGCTCGTCGCAGATGCGGTCCACGTCGCGCGTGGAACCAGCTTCGCTCTGAGCGACGGCCAGGCACAGGCGCTGCGTTAGATAAGGGTGGCCGCCGGTCCAGTACAGAATGCGGTGCAGAAGCTGCAAGCCAAGCTTAGGCTCGCGGCCCAGGCCCAGGGAAAGAGGCCCGGCTTCGCGCTCGCTGAAATCGCTAAGCTCGATGCGGCGGCCCACATTGAAGGGCGTAGTGCGGGTATCGCGAATCAGGTCGGAAGGGCTGGCCACGCCGAGCAGGCAGAATGTGAGGCGGTTCAGTTCTGGCTCGTCGCTGCGCCGGTTGTAGAGCTCACGAATGCCGGCGAAAAACTCGTCGGTGGAAAAGGGCAGGCTGCGCACGCTGTCAATCTCGTCCACAAAAATGGCGACCGGTCCTTCGCAATGAGGGAGTACGACGTCGGAGAGCACGCGCATCCAGCGCTGCATGGGGCCAAGGCCGCGATTGTGAGCCCAGCAGTCCTCGACTTCATCTTCCAGGTCGAGTTGCCGCCCAATGCGCTCGGAAAGTCCGTTGTACCACTGCTCGGCGTTGAGGTTCTGGCCCAGACCGGTAAGGTCGAGCACGGCCACGGAGGCGTTCTGCTGGCGCAGGCGGGCTGCGGTGCGCACCATGAGCGAGGATTTACCCATCTGGCGCGCGGTAAGCACATAGCAGATTTCGCCGTGCAGCAGGCTCTTATACAAGCGCTCGTCGGCTTCACGGGCCACATAGGAAGCGGCGTCACGGCGCAGGGTGCCGCCGACCACATAAAAGGCTTCCGCCGCGGACGTGGGTTGGGTCTTGATCACAAGAGATGCCGCATGAGGTAAATTTCATACAGCCGGCAGCGCGGGTGCATGAGACGAACCGACTCGCCGGTCACTACTCCCGAACTGCGCAGCCGGTAGAACAACTCCGGATTGGAAGGCGGTCTGCCCGCGAGGACGCCTTTCATGGCATCGCAAAGGGTCTGGTCCTGGGCGAGAGAAACCAGAATGCGGCGCAGGTGGTCGCCGAACGGTCCCTCATCGCGTGCCGCTTGAGCTTCAAATTCGCTGAAGCTCAGATTGCGTGAGGCCAACTCGTGCAGCCCGCGGCGGGTGAGGTAGGGCTGCCCATCGAGCAATTCATAAAACTGCATCAGTTCCCGGGGATCCTTCAGGGGAGCACCGTAGCGATTGTTGAGCTCGGAAACCTGCTCCAGGGTGAAATCAGACAGGGTCAGCCGGGTGCCCACGTTGAACGGCGACTGGTTCATGTCGGTGATGAACAGGTGGGCTTCCGTGGCGTAAGCGATGGCCAGGGTCAGGTTCTGCCAGGGGCCGGTGGGATCGAGCGAACGCTCGTTGTGCCAGGAGCGGAACAGGCCGAAAACTTCGCTGCCAAAGCTGCAAGTGAAGAGGCGATCCACCTCGTCCATGCCCCACACGAGCCGGGAAGAGAGGGTTTTCAGCACTTCCCGGCGAAGGAAGCGCTCAAAGTTCATGCTGGGTCCGCGGCGCGGATTGCAGATGTCAGGCTCGACATTGAGATCGAGCTGATCGGCGATGGCTTCCGCGAGGGCAAGAAAAAACTTGTCCACCGACTGCAGGTGGGCCGTGTTCAGCTTCTGAAAATCAGTGAGTACCACCTTACAGCCAGCCTTGCGGGCTTCCTGCAGGCCGCGCGCCATCAGCGAGGTCTTGCCCATCTGGCGCGCGCCTTTCACCAGCACGATGCTGTCGTTGCGGGTAATGGCGCTGCAGAACTCCTCGTCCGTCGGACGAACCACGTAGAAGCTGGAATCCAGGGGTACGGCCCCACCCACGGCCTCGAGTTTGACGGGGTGCGAGGCCGGGCGAGCCGCCTGCCCCAGGGATGCGCTGAGTTCCGCCAGCAGTGCGTCATCGTCCTCGGGACTATTCCAACGGGCCCACTGAATGCCATCCAGAATGCCGGCCAGGGACTCGGGCAGAGGGTCGTCAAACTTCACGCGCACGGGGAGAATGAGCGGCTTGCCATCGCGGCGCTGGGCGGCTTCGCGAGCAATCTGGATTTCGTAGGCCAGCATCTCGCTTTGCACCGAAGCTGCGGAGAGCAATACGACCACGGCTTCAGCCCGGCTTATGTGCTGCTCAATTTCCCGCGCCCATTCCATGCCCACTACCAGGTGGCGGTCAATGAACACCTCGTAACCGCGCGCCCGCAGGCCTTCTTCAGCTAAGCCCAGGATCTCCTCGTCGGGGTGGGCGTTGCGCTTGTAGAGGAGCACGATCTCACCGCTCACTGCGGGACGCGGCGCGGGCAGCCTCACGGCCATGGTGGTCGAAGTGCCGTGGGAAGCAATCCGGCGCAGGTCGGCGGCGATCTCGGCAGCCGACTGGTAGCGCTGCTCGCGATCCTTAGCCAGGGCACGGTTGATCACATCCTCCAGTTCGACCGGCAGGTGGGGATTGAGGCGCACCGGCGAGACCGGGGCGCGGTTCAGGATGGCTTCGAAAATAACCGCCGAGGTGTCCCCCTGGAACGGGCGCGTGCGGGTAGCCATTTCGTAAAGAACCACCCCAAAGGAAAACAGGTCGGTGCGCGCGTCGAGTTGCATGCCGCGTGCCTGCTCGGGCGACATGTAGGCGACCGTGCCAACGAACTCGCCGGGCCCGGTGAGGTGGGACGTGGTGTGGCTAAGCGTGGCGGACATGCCCACCACTTCGGCCACCGGCCGGGGCACAGCCGTGAATTTCGCCAGGCCAAAATCCAGAACCTTCAACTGCTGGCGGTGGGTCAAAAAAAGATTGGCGGGCTTGATATCCCGGTGAATGACGCCCTGCGAGTGCGCGTATTCCAGAGCCTCAGCCCCCTGGGTGGCCAGTTCGAGAATTTCCTCGGTGGGCAGAGGAAGGCCCTGCAGACGGTGCTTCAGCGTCTGCCCTTCCAGCAATTCCATCACAATAAAAGGCCGGCCATCGAACTCGCCCACGTCGTGCACGGTGCAGACATTGGGATGGCTGAGGCAGGAGGCCGCCCGCGCCTCCTGCAGAAAGCGTTCTAAAACATTCTGGGTAGCGGACTTATCCTCGGGCAGGAACTTGAGGGCGACGCCCCGGCCCAGGCGCATATCCTGAGCCTGGTACACCACTCCCATACCGCCGCCGCCGAGCTTCTGCAGGACGCGGTAGTGGGAAACTGTCTTGCCCAGCATGGAATCAATAGGCTGAGCTTCACCGTCGCCGGGACGGACTGGTTCTGGTGTTTGGGAACCCATATCAGGCACTTAGCGGCCAGCCCCTACCCCAAGGGTTCCGCATATTATGGCGCACCGCGCGAGGATTGACCACTTGAGTTCATTGTGCCGATGGATATCTCCCCACATTGTTAGAGCCGGGCTCCCTCACGCGCCTGAGCCTGGACCCGACATGTGTGGAACCGTGGTAGCTTCGCATTCGTAACCATTCTCTTGGTGCTCGTCTAATTACCTGTGCGGCGTTGCGAAGCGCCACAGCTTGCGGATTCGCGTCGAAGCATTACCGGAAACAGGAATCGAAGTCGGTTTCGAGCGGATGCCGCATTTGGCAAACTGGAGAGCAGCACTAACGAAACAAATCTTGACTGTTCGGGAATGACACGCATGCTAGGTTCGGCGCTCGCTTGTGGTCTTGTGCTCATCTGCCTGGGGGGTGCGGCGCTCGGCCAGTTTGCCAAGAATCCGCAGCAGCCCACAGCGCTTGATCCCGAATATCGCAAGTTCGACGCTTTGGTTTCGTTTCTACGGGCCCGCAACGCAAAGCAGTATGCGATTCGGTCCGCAAGGGGCATTGAGGAAGCCAGCTTCGTCCCCATCGGCGGTATTGAGCAGTGGGTCACGATTCGCGGTCAGGCTCGCGCCAATCCCGTGCTCCTGTTCCTGCACGGCGGCCCCGGCGACGTAACCAGTTGCTGGACATTCGCGATGTTCGCTCCCTGGGAAGAGCACTTTACGGTGGTGCAATGGGATCAGAGGGGCGCGGGCCGCACGTTGAAAAAAAGCGGCCCAGCAATTGCGCCGACTCTCACCGTGGACCGCATGGCGCAGGATGGCATTGAACTCACGGAATACCTGCGCAAACATCTAGGCAAGGACAAGATCATCCTCGTCGCCCATTCCTTCGGATCCATCGTCGGCCTTGAGATGGTGCGCAGGAGGCCTGACCTCTTCTTCGCCTACGTAGGCACAGGCCAAGTGGCCGACGAGACCAGGAACTACGCTGTCGCCTACGATGCGTTGCTCAAAAAAGCGCGAGCGGTCGCTAATCAGCGCGCTATTGATGAATTGACCAAGATCGGCCCACCGCCGTACTCCTCCGGCCAGGGGTACCGCGTACAGTGGAAATGGGCCAATTTCTTCGAAGGCGCGGACCAATTCCTGGATTCGACGCTGGGCCTCACGCTGGTTGCTCCCGGCTGTTCCGTGCAAGACGTCAACGATTCCGCTGCCGGCGAGGTGTTCAGCGCTGAACGACTCGTTGATCAGACGCATTCGGCGGGGCCGAGAGAGCTCGGCCTGAAATTCTCTACTCCGATTTTTTTCTTCCAAGGAGCTGAGGATTTCACCTCTCCCACAGCGCTTGCCCGCGACTACCTTAAGGCCCTGCAAGCGCCCCGCAAGGAGTTTCTACCCATCCAGGGTGCGGGCCACTTCGCGGTATTTATGCATTCCGACCGGTTTCTGCATGAACTCGTCAAGCGGGTGCGCCCGCTGTCTCTTAGGCCCTGAGCACGGAAACTTGAGCCGGATTGCCTCCGTGCTCAGGAGCAGGGAGTTCAGCACCCAAGTTGCGAATCGGGATAATCAATTGGCTCATTCGGCAACGTGAGAGATAGTAGGAGGCGGGAGTTGCCCCCGTGACGCACGCGAGCGACCTGGTCCGCGTGAAAGACTTGAGTGTGTCCTATTCCGCTGCCGGGCAAAGTGTCCCGGCGGTGAAGCACGCCACCTTCTCTATAGGTGCGGGCGAAGTGCTGGGCGTATTAGGCGAGTCCGGCTCAGGAAAAAGCACGCTGGCGTTGTCGCTGGCCCGCATGCTGCCGGCTAAGGCGAGGTACGAGAGCGGCGCCATCACCTTTCGCGGCAGGGATCTACTGCAAATGAGCGAAAAGCAGCTTGGCGCAGTGCGAGGCGCCGAGATTGCCATCATCTGGCAGGATCCGGCATTGGCGCTCAACCCGGTGATGCGAGTGGGGCAGCAGATTGCGGAAGTGTTGCGGGCGCATGGCTCTCGGGACCGTCACGAGCGGGTTGAGCGCGTGCAGGGGGTGTTGACTGAGGTTGGCTTTCAGCATCCCTCCGAGGTGGCGTCCGCTTACCCGCACCAACTGAGCGGCGGGCAGCGGCAGCGGGTTGGAATTGCGCAAGCCCTGTGCTGCCGGCCGTCGCTGGTCATCGCGGACGAGCCCACCAGCAAGCTCGATTCCGCACTGCAGGTTGAAATTCTGGCATTGCTGGCGAAGCTGCGGGCGCTCCACAACATGGCGTATCTAATCATCAGCCACGATCCCGCTGTGTTTGCGGGGTGGGCCGACCGCATGCTCGTGATGTACGCGGGCGAAATTGTGGAGGAGGGCAGCCGCGAGCAGGTGTTTGGACATCCGTTGCACCCCTATTCTCAGGGCTTGGTGCGTCTTTCCGGAGCGCCGGCGGGGACGCCACGGCAGTTGCTGCCGGTCATCACGGGCGAGCCGCCGGACCTCACGCGACTGCCGCGAGGCTGCGCCTTCGAGCCGCGCTGTCCTGAGCGCATGAAGGTGTGCGCCGCTTCCCCGCCGGCCTCGAGCACCCCGGAAGCCAATCGCCAGGTTAGCTGTTTTAAATATGAATAGCCAACCATCGGCGCCGGCCACGCCACCACCCCTTTTGCGGGTGCAGGAACTCGCCAAAACATACATCCGCCGCGGCAGCTTCACGCAGCCCGGCGCGCGAGTGCAGGCAGTAAAGGGGGTGAGCTTCAGCATCGAGGCCGGCAGCACGCTGGGACTGGCGGGAAGTTCCGGATGCGGAAAGTCCACCGTTGCACGGTGCATCGGCCGGATCGAGCGGCCGGATGAAGGCAAGATTCTATTTGATGGTCACAACCTGGCGGCCTTAAGTTTCCGTGAGCTGCGCCCGTTTCGTCCTGCGATCCAGATGGTTTTTCAGGACGCGGCGACCGCTATGAATCCAAGCTTCTCCGCGGCAGACATCATTGCCGAGCCGCTGCTGATCCAGGGAATTGGAACCGCTGAAGAACGCGCCGGCCGGGTACGCCAGGCGATGCAGGAAGCCGGCTTGCCGGCGGAGTGGTCAGGACGAGCCGCTCATGATTTCAGTGGCGGACAGCGCCAGCGGCTCACCCTGGCCCGCGCCCTGGTGCTCAAGCCCAAACTGCTGGTCTTGGACGAACCGCTGACCGGGCTGGACGTTTCCACGCGGGCTCAAATCGCCAACCTGCTGCTGGCTGTGCAGGCGGCGCACGGCATTGCCTACCTCTTCATATCGCACGACCTTTTCCTGCTCGGACATCTGGCGGATCGGATCGCTGTCATGTCGGAAGGGCAGTTGGTGGAAGAGGGACCGACGTCGCAAATCATGGCCAGGCCCCAGCACGCAGAGACCAGGAAACTGCTTGCCGCGAGCGGCAGGCAACTGGCGCCGGCGGGAGCAGGCCGATGAAAAGCTACGTCGCCCGCCGGCTGGCCCGCGCCGTGCTTCTGCTCTTTGCCGTCTCCGTGCTCTGTTTTCTGCTGACGCGCCTGGCGCCCGGGAGTTTCTTCGATGAAATACGCCTGAACCCGCAGATTTCGCCACAGACCATCGCAGCACTACAGGCACGTTACGGGCTGGATGAACCGCTGCCGCTCCGCTATGGGCGCTGGGCGCGCTCGGTGGCGCGCGGCGATTTCGGATTCTCCATCGCTTATAACACCCCGGTTGCGCAACTGATGTGGGCGCCAGCCAAGCACACGTTGCTGCTTGGGGGCGTCGCCATGCTGTTGTGCTGGCTGATTTCGATTCCGCTTGCAGTCTGGTCGGCAGCGTACGAACGCTCCTGGTTCGATCGCGGGGTTTCCGCGCTCACCTCCTTATTCATCTCGATTCCAGAAATTGTGCTGGCGCTCGCCCTGCTGGCGTTTGCCATGCGATCGCACGCGCTGCCGGTGGGGGGCATGACCTCGGTGGGGTTCGATGAACTGACGGCCTGGGGCAAGGCCGTCGACATCGCGCGGCACATGCTGGCGCCGGTCGTGATCCTGGTATTGGTGGGCACGCCCGTGATTGTGCGCCACCTGCGGGCCAGTGTGGCCGAGGTGCTGCACGCTCCCTTCGTCGAAGCGGCGCGGGGATGTGGTATTGGAGGCGCACGGCTCCTGTTCCGGCACGTGCTTCCCGCAGCCGCCAACCCAGCCATTTCCCTCTTCGGGCTATCGCTGGCGGCATTGCTGAGCGGCTCGCTGCTGGTGGAGGTGGTTACCGGCTGGCCGGGCCTGGGACCGTTGATCCTGGATGCCACCTTGGCGCGAGATCTAGATGTGGTGGTGGCCGCGGCCATGCTGGGTGCGGCGATGATGATTGTGGGGAACTTCGCCGCGGATCTGCTGCTGCTGGCCGCCGATCCGCGCATACGAACCGGGAGCCCGGATGCGGGATAGAGGCTCCATTTTAGTGCCCGCTGTGCTGTTGGTGCTGTGGCACCTGGCATTTCTCCTCGCCGGTTTTCTCGCGCCCTACGACCCCGCCGAACAGCAGCGCGAGCTGCCCTATATCGCTCCCTCGCATCTGCAGTTTCGCGGGCCGAAGGGCTTTCACCTGCGGCCTTACGCGTGTGGCGCATCGACTGTTGTAGATGGGCCGGCGCCCTGCTATCCCGTTCATTTCTTTGTTCATGGCTGCACCTACAGCTTTGCCGGCATGCCCTGGAGTGTGCACCTGTTCGGTGTGCCTTCTCCGGGGCGCATTGCGATTCTGGGCACCGACGCCTATGGCCGCGACGTGTGGTCGCGCCTGCTGTTCGGCGGACGCATTTCGCTGGCGGCTGGCCTGCTGGCGACGCTGGTCTCGCTGGTCCTGGCCATGCTGATCGGGACGATCTCCGGCTTTTACGGCAAATGGACGGACGAATTGCTGATGGGCGGCGCCGAACTGTTTCTGGTGGTCCCCTGGCTGTATTTTCTTCTCGTCTTGCGCGCCATGCTGCCCCTGCACTTGACCGGGGCCGCCACGTTCCTGCTGGTGGTAGGAGTGATCGGCTCCCTAGGCTGGGCCCGCCCCATGCGCCTGGTTCGCGGCGTAGTGCTGAGCGCTCGGGAACGAAACTATGTGCTGGCGGCGCGCGGCTTCGGCGCTTCTGACACATACTTATTACGCCGCCACATCGCTCCGATGACCGCAGGAGTGCTGCTCACACAGGCCGCTCTGCTGGTGCCGCAGTTCGTGGCGGCAGAGGCGGCGCTGTCATTCTTCGGCCTAGGCGTCAGCGAGCCGGTTCCGAGCTGGGGCAACATGCTGGCGGTTCTGCAGCAGTACAGCGTTCTGGTTTCCTACTGGTGGATGCTGGCACCGGCGATTGCCTTGGTGATTACTTCCGTAATGTATGGCTGGCTAGCCGAAGCCCTCCAGCGCTCGCTAAAATCTTCTTCAATCTAGCCTGGCTGTTCTGTGGGGAAAGGCACACATTGTTACGTACAGCTCGCCTTTGCCTGCTGGTGCAGCTGCTCGCCATTTTTTGCCTGGCGGCGCCCAGTCCCGATCCCCTACAACCCAAAGAGGAAGTACAAGTTTGCAAAGATGCCGGGCAGTATGGCGGCCGGCTGGTAGTGGGCTTGCGCGCCGAGCCTAAGACGCTGAACCCGGTCACTGCTGAGGACGCGGTGTCGCGCGAGGTGATTGGCGGGCTGATGGCGGACCTGGTGCACATCAACCGCTCCACCCAGCAGAGCGAGCCGGCGCTGGCGAAATCCTGGAAGGTTTCCGCCGACGGGCTCACCTACACGCTCAAGCTGCGGCGCGGCATCCGCTTTTCCGATGGCCAGCCCTTCGATGCCGATGATGTGATTTTTTCCTGGGCCGTCTATACCGACGAGAAGATTGCTTCGCCGCAGCGCGACCTGCTGATCCTGGATGGCAAGCCAATCCAGGTTACAAAACTCGACCCATACACAGTGCGTTTCACCCTGACGCGACCCTACGCTGCCGCTGAGCGACTCTTCGACAGCCTGGCGATTCTGCCTCGCCACATTCTGGACAAGCCCTACCGCAACGGACAGTTCCTGCAGCAATGGTCGCTGAACACGCCGGCTTCCCAGATCGTGGGCCTGGGCCCGTTCCGGCTGAAGCAATACCTGCCCGGCCAGCGCGTGGTTCTGGAGCGTAACCCCTATTACTGGAAGGCAGACGCGCCCAAGCGCCGCCTGCCGTACCTGGACGAACTGGTGTTCGTGTTCGCCGGAAACGAAGATGCCCGGCTGATGCAGTTCGAAGCCGGCGAAACGGACGTGGTCAACCGGCTCAGTGCGCAGAACTATTCGCTGCTGGCGCGGCAAAGTGGGGGTTTGCAGCTTGACGACCTGGGGCCCAGCACCGAATACAACTTTCTGCTGTTCAACCTGAATGAGCTGAACTCGAGCCACGTGCCGGAAATCGAGCGTAAGCAGGCGTGGTTCCGGGATTTGGGGTTTCGGCAGGCGGTTTCAGCCGCCATTGACCGCGAGTCAATTGTGCGCCTGGCGTACGGAGGGCGGGGGACGCCGCTGTGGGGCAACGTGAGCCCGGGGAACAAGTTGTGGGTGGATGCTTCCCTTCCCCATCCGCAGCGCTCTGTGGATTCCGCGCGGCAACTGCTGAAATCGGCCGGCTTCTCCTGGAACGCGACCGGCAACCTCCTGGACCCCGGCGGGCAGCCGGTCGAGTTTTCCATCATCGTGGCATCTTCGAACTCGCAGCGCATGGAGATGGCCACCATCATCCAGGATGATCTGTCGAAATTGGGTATGCAGGTGAACGTGGTACCGCTGGAGTTTCGGGCCCTGCTGCAGCGCGTATTTCAGAACTACAACTACGAGGCTACCATCCTCGGTCTGGGCGGCGGCGATGCCGATCCCAACGCGGAAATGAACGTCTGGGTTTCCAACGGCAGCACTCACCTGTGGCACCAGGGGGAGGCTCACCCGGCCACTGCCTGGGAAGCGGAGCTTGACCGCCTAATGAACCGGCAGATGCTCACGCTGAATTACAAGCGGCGCAAGCGGCTCTATGACCAGGTGCAGCAGATCATTGCCGCCAATTTGCCCATGGTATTTTTGGCCACGCCGGACGTGCTGGTTGCTGCCAAGCCGGGAGTGGGCAATTTTCATCCCGCGGTGCTGGAGCCGACCACGCTGTGGAATGTTGACCAGCTCTATCTCAGGCGAGGAGCGGAAATGGCACGGTCCCGCTAAATGCCGGTCCTGGTAACCCAACCCGCGCGATCTCTGCCGTGGGACGATGAGCGCCTGATTTCGGAGTGCCGCAACGGCAACCAGAAGGCATGGGACGCTCTGCTACAGAAGTACAAGAACCTGGTTTACTCCATCCCCCTCAAAATGGGGCTGCGCGAGGAGGCGCCTGACATTTTCCAGGCAGTGTTTCTTGATCTGCTGGTGGACCTGCCCCGGATCCGCGAGCCGCAGGCGCTGTCCAAGTGGCTCATCCAGGTGTGCTACCACAAATGCCTGCGTTGCCGGGCGGACGGACAGCGGCAAGTCGCGCTGCTGGACGAGGACATGGAAGCCCAGGCTGAGCCCGGAGCGCTCACTCTGGAAGATATTCTGATCGAAGGGCAACGCGAACAGACAGTGCGCGATTCACTGCGGCTGCTATCGCCGCGATGCGAGCGCCTGGTGCGCATGTTGTTCTACGAAGTCCCCGCCCGGCCATACCAGGAAATCGCGCGGGAGTTTGGCACTGCACTTGGGTCGATTGGCTTCATTCGCGGGCGCTGCCTCGCCCACCTCCGCAAGCAACTGCAAAGGCTGGGATTCAAATGAGCGCCGGCACGTCCCCAGCCCCGGATCTTGAGGCAGTGATTGCGCAACTCTCGGCGCTTGTGGACGAGAGCGCGCGTGGCCGGTTCATTGCCGATAACCATGGTCTCTGGCAGCCGGCCCTCGTGCGGGAACTTTCCAACCGCGTGCGGCAGTTGGTGCGGGTAGACACCGTGAGCGCCCTGCGCCTGGCGGATGCGGCAGTGGCGATTTCAGAAACTTTGGGCGACAAGGCGGCGCTGGCCCACAGCCTGCGCTCCAAAGGGAATGCGCTGTACGCGATTGATCAGCACGCTGCCGCGGTGGACTTGCACGAACGCGCCATCGGACTCTTTCAGGAACTCGGCAACCGAGTGGAACTGGGCCGGACTCTCAGCGGGTCCATCCAGCCATTTCTGTTGCTCGGGCAATACGACCGCGCCCTGGCAGCGGCGGAGCGCGCCCGCGCCATATTTGCCGAGCAGGGCGATTCTTTGCGTCTGGCGCGCCTGGACATCAATACCGGCAACATCTATCACCGCCAGGATCGCTTCGCGGAGGCCCGCGACTGCTACGAGCGCGCTTATAACGAACTGCTAAAGCACGATGATGCCGAGGGTCTGGCGGCGGTGCTCAGCAATCTTTCGACCTGCTACATCAGCCTGAACGAATTTGCCAAGGCGCTGGAAACCCACCGCCTGGCGCGCACCCATTGCCAGCAAAAGGAAATGCCCATCCTGGTGGCGCAGGCGGATTACAACATCGCCTACCTGTATTTTCTGCGCGGCGAATATGGCCGCGCCATCCAGATGCTGCATGAGGCAATGGCCAGCGGGAAGAAGGCCGATGACAAGTACCAACTGGCGCTTTGTAACCTCGATCTGGCGGAAATTTACCTCGAGCTCAATTTGAATAATGAGGCGGCGAACTTGGCGCGCGCCGCCCATGAACAGTTCCAGCAACTGGGCATGGGGTATGAAAGCGCCAAGACGCTGGCTTTCGGCGCAATTGCCGCTGGGCGGCAGGGCCAGCCCTTCGAAGCGCTGGAACTTTTTGCGCAAGCCAAGCAACAGTTCATACAGGAGAAGAACCAGGTCTGGCCTTCGCTGCTCGACCTGTACCAGGCGCTGGTACTACTGCAGGAAGGAAGGCTGTTCGAGGCGCGGCAGATGGCGTCAAAAGCACGCGAGTTCTTCGCTAGTTCCAACGTACGCGGGAAGGCGGTGGTAGCGGAGCTGCTGCTGGCCCGCATCGCGCTGCGCATGCAGGAAATAGCGGCGGCGCACCAGCATTGCCTGGCGGGAATCGAGCGCCTGAACGGGCGGGGGTCGCCGCTGCTGGCGTATCAGGCCGGATTTCTCCTGGGCGAGGTGGAGCGGGCGCGCGGCGACGATGCCGCGGCATTCGCCGCCTACGAAGGTGCGCGGCAGGCGCTCGACAAAATTCGCGGGCAATTGCGGGGCGAGGAGCTGAAAATCGCCTTTTTCAGTAACAAAAACGAAATTTACGAGCACCTGGTGGACATCTGCCTGCGTACCCGGGGTAATTTCGAAGAAATTTTCGGCTACATCGAACAGGCAAAATCCCGCAGCCTGCTCGAGTTGATGGCGCAGCCCGCGCGCCTGTCCACAACGGAGGACTCCGGCCAGAGCGAACTGGTGCGCTCCATCCGCAACCTGCGTGAGGAGCTGAACTGGTACTACAACCTGATCGAGCGCGAACAATTGCAGCCCGAGAACCACTCTCCCGAGCGCATTGAGAAGTTGGAACGTCAGGCGCAGGACCGCGAGGCCGAGCTGATGCACGCCCTACAGGAAGCCACCATCGCGGAGGCCAACCAGGCCGGCTTCGCCATTCCTGCCGTAGCCTCCCTGGAGGAGATTCGCGCGGCTTTGGGGCAGGACACCGCGCTGGTTGAATACTTTTTTGTTGAAGATCGCGTGCTGGCTTGCGTTGTCACCCGCGAGACCTCCGATCTCGCCGCCATCACCCTGCGTCCCCGGGTTCGCAAGCTGCTGCAGTTGCTGCGCTTTCAACTTTCCAAATTCCGCCTGGATCCCCAGTACGTGGAGAAATTCAAAGGCCCCATGTTCGACTCTATCCAGGCGCACCTCCACGATCTGTACCAGGAACTGGTCGCGCCGCTGCGGCCTCTGCTGCTGCAGAAGCACGTGGTGTTTGTGCCGCATGGACAACTGCATCACGTGCCGTTCCACGCGCTGTACGACGGCCAGAGCTATCTGATTGACCAGTTCTCGATTTCCTATGCACCCAGCGCCAGCGTGTATGCCATGTGCAAGAGCAAGGAAGCCAATCGCGACGGTGGTGCGCTGGTAATGGGCATTCGGGATGAGCTGGCTCCCTCGATTGAAGAGGAGGCCAGGGCGGTAAGCGCGCTGCTGCCGGATGCGCAACTGCTGCTGGGAGCGGACGCTACCGAGGACGCGCTGCGAACCCTGGGGCCACGCTCGCGCAGCGTGCACATTGCTACCCATGGCTACTTCCGCCAGGATAACCCCATGTTCTCCTCCGTCCGCCTGGGAACGTCGTATTTGAGCGTGTATGACATTTACCAGCTCAAGCTGCCGGCGGAAATTGTCGTGCTGAGCGGCTGCGCCACCGGGCTGAACGTGGTGAGCCCGGGAGACGAACTGATCGGGCTGGCGCGCGGCTTTCTCCAGGCAGGCGCGCAATCGCTGGTACTTAGCTTGTGGGACGTGCAGGACTCCAGCACGCGCGACTTTATGGTCGCCTTCTATCACCACCTGCAGGAGGGCGGTTCCAGGGCAGTCGCCCTGCAAAACGCTATGAAAGAACTTAGAAGCACCTATCCCCATCCCTTTTACTGGGCGCCTTTTGTGTTGATGGGCAAGGACTAAGCGGATTTTTGCTTCGCCCTATATTTTTCAGCTTTCTGCCTCCCCTTAATGAATGAAAAGCCGAAACAGGCAATTTCCGGCCTTTCACAAAATCCCCATCCGGAGAGAAGAGTGGAACACATTGCAGAACCCGCCTGGGCCGACTTCGTCCGCGGCAGCAGCACGCCGGAAGCGAAGTTAGCCATCGAGTCACATTTGGCCAGCGGATGCGCAGAATGTTGCAGCGCCGCCAGCCTCTGGCAATCATTCCTGAAGCTTGCGGTAAAGGAAGAAGAATACACGCCTCCCGTGCAATCAGTGCGTCTGGTAGAAGCGCAATTCGCCGCTGCAAACATTACGGCTCCTGCGGGGCACTTTCCCGCCAGCCTGGTTTTCGACAGCTTTGCGCAGCCTCTGCCGGCCGGAATTCGCTCCGGCGGCGCCATGGCCAGGCAAATGGTGTATGAGGCGGACGGGGTAACCATTGACTTGCGCATTGATAAGCACGCGAATTCTAAGGCTTTATCCATTGTTGGCCAGGTGCTGGATGCCAGAACCCTCCGCCTGGCTCCGGAGTCGGTGCCCGTGGCCTTGCTTAACCGACAGGGAGAGCCGCTGCAGCGCACCTCCACTTCAAATTTTGGCGAGTTTCACCTGGAAGTGGCGGCCGAGACGGAAATGCAGCTGGCGATCGAGGTGGATGCGGGCCGAACAGTTTGTATCACCTTGCCAACCGGCGCATGTGACCGGGCAGGTGACTTTGGTGAGCAAAACAGATTACGAGAACGCACCGGGAACGATTACAGCGGTAAGTAGCTGAAAACTGCAACAGTTCCTAAAATCGTGCGCACCACAGGAGAGGGACCCATGGAAGCATTCGAGCACAAGGCGACCGGCAAACGGAGTTGGGCAGGCGGCATTCTGATGTGTGCGGCGTTCCTGCTGGTCACGATTGTTCCCGCCCCGGCGGCGGCGCAGACGCGCCTCATTGTGCGTGACTCGCTGGGCCTTTCGGGCATCAACCTGACCTGCCTATTGCTGGGCTGCAATGTGGTGGATGCCATCGGCGATCCCCATGGCCAGTTGTTTGTGGTCAGCTTCCCTCCCCTGCTCAGCCCCATCACGTGCTTGTTGCGGCTGGATCTGCAGCTGGGAATCGTGGACGTTGAGATTGACCAGAAGGTGAAAACCCTGGATGCCACCGCCGGGCCGGCGCCATCGTATTTAACGGACGAGACGCCAACTTCTTACTACGGGGGCACGGTGTGGCACGGGTATGTCAACCAGCCGGGAACGCAGCTGATCCGGTTGGCGCAGACGCAGTCCACATTCAATACCGCCGGTGCGGGAGTGATTGTGGCGGTCATTGACACCGGCGTGGATCCGACAAATCCGGTGCTCAAAAACCTGCTGGTCAGCGGCTATGACTTTACCCGCAATATGACCGGGGGATCCGAGAATTCCGACGTCAGCACCTCGCCGGACCTGAGCCAGGCAGAAACCGCGGAAGTAAACCAGCGCACCGTGGCCGTGCTCGACCAGCGCACCGTGGCCGTGCTCGATGGCTCCCAATACGCGGCTTTTGGCCACGGCACCATGACCGCCGGCATTGTTCACCTGGTGGCCCCGCAAGCGAAAATCATGCCCCTGAAATCGTTCACTGCTGCCGGTACGGGTTATGACTCCGACGTTTTGCGGGCCATCTATTACGCGGTGAAGCATGGAGCCCGCGTTCTGAGCATGAGCTTTGATTACACAACCTACTCGCAGGAACTGGGCAATGCCATCAAGTACGCCAACAGCAATGGGGTAGTTTCGGTGGCTTCAGCGGGCAATGATGGCCAGCAGATTATGGTCTATCCGGGCGCCCTGCCGGGCGTGGTGGACGTTGCTTCCACCTCTAACCACGATGGACAGTCGGTGTTTACCAACTTTGGTGCGCCGCCGGTGGATCTCGCGGCGCCGGGAGAAGGCATAGTCACGACTTATCCCTGGGGGACGTACGCGGCGGGCTGGGGCACCTCCTTCAGCGCGCCTTTCGTCTCCGGAACGGCGGCTCTGATGCTCGGCCAGAACGGCGGCTGCACGGTTTCCAAGGTAGCCTCCGGCCTGCAGAAAGCTGACTGGATCTCCGACCCGCAGTTGGGATACGGGCGGCTGGACACTTACTCGGCGGTGCAATTCTGTCATCAATAGTCCAACCCGGTGAGAACGCGCGGCTCCTGGCGGGGCTGGCCAATTCGGCGGCCGAGTTGTACGCCCCGCTGGGCCTGCGGTTGAAGGAACTGGAGGAACAACAGGCCGCGTTCCGCAACTCGCTGGTGTGCGCCTTCAACCAGTTGCTGGACCTGAAGGACCTCAACACTGGCGTGCACAGCACGCGGCTGGCGGAGTGGGCCATTCGCGTGGCACGCGCCCTGAACATTCCGGAAGAGCACATGTACCAGGTGGAGGTGGCGGCCCTGCTCCACGACATCGGGAAAGTTGGCGTTCCCGATGCGATTCTGAAAAAACCGGGCCCCCTCACCGCGGAAGAGCGGGCTCTGATGAACAAGCACCCCGAGTACAGCTGGTCCATCCTGCGCCTGCTGCCCGGCCTGGAGCAAGCCAGCCTCTACGCCCTGCACCATCATGAAAGCGTGGACGGCAGCGGCTACCCCGCTCATCTGAAGGGCGCGGACATACCGCTGGTGTCACGCATTGTTTGCGTTATTGATGCCTACGATGCCATGATTTCCCACCGCTGTTACCGCAAGGGGCTGGGCCATGAAGAGGCGGCGCGAAGGCTGCGCGCCTCTTCCGGCACCCAGTTCGATGCGGAAGTGGTACAAGTGTTCCTTCCCATCGCCGAGGCGGAGGCCGGTAACGTATTCGCCGCCGCCGGCACCAGCACCGCAGCGGTGCTTTAGTTCCCATTGAAATGCTCCGCCCACGTTGTGGCGCCGAATTAGATGCGGCATGCTTGCCGGTACAATAGCCGGCCGATTTCGCGGCAGAATGTGTTTGGAATACAATCGCAAGATCGCGGCCACGCCGCCCCATGAGCTGCTGAATCAATTCTCCGGCGTATGCGACCACTGCCCTCTCCGCCGCCTTCGCGCCCTGTGCTGCCGCTTCGAAGCCTGCTGATTGCTGCCGTGCTGTTCCTTTCCTACGCATATTTTTACCAGGGCACAGGGTGGAACCAGGATTCCCACTTCGCTTTGGCACGAGCGCTGGTGGAGCGGCACACGGTTTCGATTGATCACTACCAGAACACCACGGGCGACAAAGCCTATTACGAAGGCCATTACTATTCCGATAAAGCACCCGGATTGTCGCTGGCGGCTCTGCCTGCCGCCGCCGCAGGCATACCTGTGTCCCGCTGGTTCCACGTGCACCCGTGGAAAGCCGCAAACGTGCAACTGTACCTCGCCACTGTCTCCACTTCCTCCCTGGCAATCGCTCTGGCGGCAGCAGTCTTGTTCGTGGTGCTGCTGAGCTGGGGAATGACGCCAGGTGCGGCGCTTTTTGCGGTCGTCGTTTTTGGACTGGGAACTCCCATGTGGATTTACGCCACCCAGTTCTGGGGACACGCACTGGCCTCAGCTTGCCTGGTGCTGGCCTTTGCGGCGGCAGACTTCCTGAGCCGGGCTGCCAGCCTGCAGAGGCGGACTGTGCTCGCGGGCGCAGTGGGATTGATGGCGGGCTGGGCGGTGGTCAGCGAATATCCAGCTGCCGTTCCCGCGGCCATGATCGCAGTGATGGCGCTGGTTTACTGCTGGCGATCCGCGACCCATAGAAGATCGTTTCTGTATCCCAGTGCGGCGCTGTGCCTCACCGCCGGGCTGTGCCTGGCCGTAGTGCTGATTTACCAGAAAGCGGCGTTTGGCTCGCCTTTCCGCCTGGGATACGAATATGTGGTCAATTACCAGGAGACGCTGCGCCAGGGGGAGTTGGGACTTTCCTACCCCAAGTTGCGTCCCCTGCTGGCGCTTCTGTTCGGCAAGCGTTGCGGCCTGCTGCTGTTTGCGCCCATCCTGGTGGTGGCTCCGCTGGGACTCCGCCAGCTGTGGCGCGTGGGTTTGCCCCGCCTCAGCCTGTGCGTGTGCGCGGGGATCGCCATTTATTACATTTTGTTCAACGCTTCCTACCTGTATTGGCAGGCAGGTGCGTCTTTTGGACCTCGCTATCTCTCTGCCGGGTTGCCCTTCGCCTGCCTGTTTGTGGCGCCGGTGTGGCAGCGGGCCAGGCCACCCTTGAAAGTGGCTTTAGCCGCGATAGCCGGCTATGGAGTGTTAGTGGCGCTCGCGGGGGCCACTACGACCCCCATGATTTCTGAGGCCGTGACCTTCCCCCTGAGAGTAACCCTGCAGGGGTTCACACACGGGCAGGTGTATGAGCAAGGAGGGGCGTGGAACCTTGGCACGCTGGCAGGCCTGCACGGCTGGCTGGCGGTGGCGCCGCTGCTGGCGGCGTGGGGAGTTGCAGCCGTGGTCTGGTGGCGGATCGAGCCGGGACGGCGGGGCCCGCTGATAGCTAGCACTGATGCACAGCGCGTGCCCGCTGGCCGGTTGGAATAGGCGCAAAGTGGAATGCCGGCACGACCCAGTTGTATGTATATTGCGGCACACCCAACGACGATAGCCTATTACCGGGAGCTGCCGGTGCGAGCATTGGATCCTAGGTGTAGCTCTCCGTGGCGCTGGTGGCTTGGGTAATCTGAAGGAGTTCGTAAAGCAAGTCGTCGTTGTGATTGTATGTCGAGCCGTTCATATACCAAGTTGCGTCGCCGCGTACCGATTTCGGCCGCAGCGCCACCCACTTCGGCCGCGAAGCGGCGCAAGACTGTAGCCGCGGCGTAAGCCGTGGGTCATGGAACATGCCCCAGCCGCAGAGGGGCGCAAGAACCGTCACGGTACGATCGCCTCAAATTAACTGAACAGAGCCCCAGGCGCGGGCCACGTTCTTCCTACCGTCCATCATCGCGGACGATACTTCCGTAACAGTGCTCAGGTATGCCGCTAACGGTATGCTAGCTTGGCAAGGTGCACTACGTGCGCCTAAGGCGGATCTTATGAGCAGACGCTGGTTGGCTGTACTGGCACTTATGGCTGCATTGGGAGTGGCCGCTCCCAGTCTGATGGCCGATCATGGATGGGACAAAGATAAGGATCGGGGTAATCCCCACGGCAAGCATTTCCGCGATGACGAACACGGCCGGCGGGGCGACCGCGATGAACAGCGGCGCGCCTATCGCGAGCGCCGCGGCGATCGGGATGACGCCCGCTGGGAGCGCCGCGGCAGCTACGAATACCGCTCCTTTCACCGGGACGACCGTCCTCCGGGATGGATGCGCGGCAGAAAAGTGTCATGGAATTATTGCGGACTGCCCCCCGGACAAGCCCGCAAGTACGGCTGCTGGAGTTATCTCTATCAGGGCCGCCGCTACTACTACTATCACGATGACGACGACCGCATCGTCATTCGGCGCCCCACCGTCATTATTCACGCCGGCGTGGATATCGTGCAGTAATCAACTAAACTGCTCTTCAGAACCAAAGGGATCGCGCACGGCGATCCCTTTTTCCCTTTTGGGGAAAGCCCCGCCGCAAAAGGGGAGCGGCCTTCTCCTCGCCGACAGCATCACACTACATGCCCGGTTAAATGCTGCGATGATAGTAGTCACGTCGGCGGTGATTCACCGGCTGCCGTATTCAGCCGCCACCAGGCCCGGTTTGACCACATTCTTCGCGGAGGTCTAGAATTCTCGCGCCATGATGAGCAGGCTCCTGCGTTGCGTGGTGTTGATTGCCCTGGGGGCCATGTTGGCCGGCCACGTGACCGAGTTGTTTGACCGCTGGGACCACACTCTGCGCACTGGCAAGGACGCGGATTACGCCGTGGTCATGGTCGCCGCCTGCGCCGGTTTTGCTTTTGCAATTGCGAAACGCCTGCCTTGCCTGGCCCGGAGTCTCCGCCGCATCGAGGGCCTGCCCCTTCCGCTGCGCAGCCTCCTCTGGCCCGTTCTTTTTCCAGAAATTTCCACAACCGGACCTTCGCCTCCCCTCGTTGTCTCCTTACGAATCTAGAAATCTCCGCTGTGCTTAGCGCCTGCTGAGCTCGGGTGCGCACCCGTCTGTGCCAATTGCACAGTGGAGGACCATGCCATCACTCAAGATTGCCGTTGTGTTATGCGCCGCCGGCGCCCTGTCCGGTTGTGCCTTCCAGAAGTACCGTCCCGCGCCCCTCTCCCCGGTGGAAACCGCCGCATCCCTGCAGGCTCGGACCCTGGCTGATCCCGGCCTGCGGTCTTTTATGGTGGAGAAAGCCCTGCCTCCTCCGGCAACCTGGCCGCTTCCCACGTGGGGCCTGCGTGAGCTGACGCTCGCCGCCTTCTATTTCAACCCCGGCTTGCAGGTTGCGCGCGTGCGCGTTTCTGAAGCCGAGGCGGCGATCGTGACCGCCGGCGCCAGGCCCAACCCAGGCGTAAGTGCCGATATGGGCGGTGAAACAGCGCCCGAAAGCCCGTGGATTGCCGGCTTCGGATTTTCTCTTCCGCTTGAAACCGCGGGCAAGCGGCGCCACCGCGTCACTCAGGCGGAACGGCTGGCCGACGTCGCTCGATGGGACTTGGCTGGCGCCGCCTGGAATGTGCGCGCCCAGGTGCGAAGCGCACTTCTGGAGTACGTCGCCGCCGGCCGCAGCCTTACCTTGCTGCAAGCGGAGGAACGCAGCCGCGCGGAGCGGACCCAACTGCTGGAGCAGCGGCTCGCCGTAGGCATGATTTCCCGCCCGGAAGCGGATTTGGCGCGCCTTCAGCATACCCAGGCTCTCCTGGCCCTGGGCGCGGCTGAGGGGCGGGCGGCGCAATCGCTGGCAGCGCTGGCCGCCGCCATTGGCGTACCCGCGGCGGCGCTGCAGGGAATCCATATCGCCTGGCCGGCATTCGACCAGCCTCCCACCACGGCATCACTCGCCCCTGCCGCCATCCAGGAAGATGCCGTGTTGAATCGCCTGGACGTACGCCGCGCTCTCGCCGAGTACTCCGCCTCGGAAGCCGCACTGCAACTGGAAATCGCCCGCCAGTACCCCAACTTCAACCTCGGTCCGGACTATGCCTTCGAAGAAGGCACGCACCTGTTTTCCGTTGCGCTCGGGATGGCCTTGCCCATCTTGAATCGCAATCAGGGTCCCATCGCGGAAGCCAAGGCTCGCCGGGAGCAGATGGCGGCGGAGTTTCTCGCGGTGCAGGCTGCTGGCATAGCGAAAAGCGAACAGGCGCTGGCCGCCTACAGCGCCGCGCTTCAGCAGCTGGAGCAGGCCCGGAGGCTTCTGGGGCAGTCGCAGGGGCAACAACAGGCGGCCCAAAACGCGCTCCAGGCCGGTGCCGGCGACCGCCTCGCCCTCAACGGCGCCCAACTCCAGAGCGCCATCACATCCCTGGCCGAATTCAATGCGCTCCTTAAGGCGCAACAAGCCCTGGGCGAACTGGAAAATGCGGTGCAGCGCCCGCTTTTACCAGATGACGTCCAGTCGCTATCGCCGCAGTCGCCGCTGCTGACAACAGCGGCAAGGAAGTGATCATCATGATCAAATCAGTCAAGTATCTGGTCGCACTGCTGATCGCCTTGGCGGCCGTTTCCGCCATCGCGGTGGTCCTCACCGCCGCGCACCGTCCGGATGCCGATGACCAGGATGAGGATGAGGCTGTCAAAGCGCCTTCCCGCGTCGTCGTGCAAAATGGCCAAACCGTCATCCGTCTCGACGAAGAAGCCCAGGCCCGCGAGGGAATCCGGGTTGCGCCCGTCGCGCAGACCTCCATGCGCAGCGAGCTGCGCGGCACAGCGGTGCTGCTGCCGGTGAATGATCTGGTGACCGCCCGAGACAGCTACGTGGCCGCGCGCGCAAAATTGCAACGCGACCAGCAAGATCTCAGCCTAGCCCGCAACCAGGCCGAACGCACCAGGGCTTTGTACCAGCAAAACCAGAACATGTCGCTGCAGGCCATGCAGAGTACTGACGCGGCCTATCGTAACGCCCAGGCGCAGTTCGCTGCGGATGAGCAGGATGCCAGGCTTCAACTGGACGCGGTGCGGCAGCGCTGGGGGGCGGTGGTTACCAACTGGATCAGCGGAGATTCCCCGGCCTTGGAAGCGGTGCTGGCGCAGCGCTCATTTCTGGTCCAGGTAATCCTCCCTCCCGGGGAAGCGGCCACCAAGCCGGCAAAGCTATCCCTCACTCTGCCTGCGAACAAGCTGGTCCCGGCACGGCTCGTATCTTCCCTGCCCCTGGTCAACCCGCAGATCCAGGGCATCAGTTACCTGTACTTAGCAAGCAGGGCGCCAGGGATGGCCGCCGACATGAATTTATCTGTTCTGATTCCGGTAGGGCGCCCGCTGGCCGGGACCGTGGTTCCGGAAGACGCTATCGTGTGGTGGCAAGGCAAAGCCTGGGCCTACCAGCAAACCTCCCCAAGCTCTTTTACCCGCCGCGAGGTACCCACGGCTAATCCCGTTAGCGGCGGCTATTTTGTGCCCGGCAAAACGTTTGCTCCCACCACGAAGCTGGTGACGGCGGGAGCCCAAGCACTGCTTTCGGAAGAATTCCGCAGCCATATCCAGCAGGAGGACTAGCCGAACCATGCTCACTGCCATCGTTCGCTGGTCGCTGCGCCACCGTGGCGTTGTAGTGGCCCTCGCCTGCATCCTGCTTGGCTATGGCATCTACTCGCTGCAGCAGGCCAACTACGACGTTTTCCCCGAATTTTCCCCGCCAGAAGTGGTGATTCCTACCGAAGCCCCCGGCCTGGCGCCGGAGCAGGTCGAGTTGCTGGTCACGCAGCCTGTCGAGAATGCCGTGGTCGGTGTGGCGGGAGTGCAGTCGGTGCGCTCCGCCTCGGTGCAGGGACTTTCCGTAGTCACGGTCTTGTTCAACTCCAGTACGAATGTCTATCTCAATCGGCAGGTCATAGCCGAGCGCCTCTCCACTCTCACCGGCTCCCTCCCCGCAGGAATCAGTCCCACCATCGCGCCGCTCACGACTTCCACGAGCGTGGTCATGGCAGTTGGCCTGACCTCTCGCACGCAATCGCTCATGCAGTTGCGAACCGTCGCCGACTGGACCCTGAAGTTGCGCCTGTTCGCGGTGCCTGGGGTTTCCAAGATCGCCGTCTTTGGCGGAGACGAAAAGCAGTACCAGGTGCAGATCAATCCCCAGCAGTTAACCCAGCATGACATCAGCGTTGACCAGGTTCTGGCCGCCGCCAGGCAGGCCAGCGGTATCCGCGGCGCAGGCTTCATCACCACTCCCAACCAGCGCATCATCCTGCAGTCGGAAGGCCAGGCGGCCACCGCCGGAGAGTTGGCGCACTCCGTCGTGCTGCAGCAGCAAAGCGCCAACCTCACTCTGGGTGATGTGGCACACGTCGCGGTGGGCGCGGCGCCGCGCCTCGGCGCGGCCTCCATCATGGCCCAACCCGCTGTCATGCTGATGATCTCCGCCCAATACGGCGCCAACACTTTGAACGTCACTCGCGGCC
The DNA here is from genome assembly GCA_025934735.1 of Terriglobales bacterium. GTDB lineage: Bacteria > Acidobacteriota > Terriglobia > Terriglobales > Acidobacteriaceae > JAICWP01. The sequence goes on from JAICWP010000015.1 coordinate 109,765, forward strand.
TGGACCTCGCCCTCCGCGCATTGCGCCCTGCGCTCGCGCACCAGGGCATCCAAATCGATTCCACCCTTTTTCGCCCGGCGCGCTTTATTGATACCGCCCTGCGCAACCTGCGCACCTCACTCGTCGTCGGCGGCATCCTGGTGCTCCTCGTCTTGTTTCTCTTCCTGTTCAATCTTCGCACTGCCGCCATCTCCTGCACCGCCATTCCTCTTTCCCTGCTGGCTGCCACCATCCTTATTGAGCGCCAGGGCTACACGCTGAACACGATGACCCTCGGCGGGCTGGCCATTGCCATTGGCGAAGTCGTGGACGACGCCGTGATTGACGTGGAAAACATCTACCGCCGCCTGCGCGAGAACCGCAGCCTGCCGCAACCTCGGTCCGTGTTCCAGGTGGTACTCGACGCCTCCCTCGAAGTGCGCAGCGCCGTGGTGTACGCCACCTTCTCCGTCATCCTCGTATTCCTGCCAGTGCTCACCATGAGCGGCGTGGCCGGACGCATCTTTTCGCCCCTGGGCGTTACCTACATCTGGGCGATTCTCGCCTCGCTTCTTGTGGCGCTGACGGTTACGCCCGCGCTTTCGATGATGCTGCTGCCGCGCGGCCAACTGCGCCAGGCCGATCCTCCCCTGGTACGCTGGCTGAAGGACAGATACGAGCGACTGCTGGGCCGCGTGGAAAACCGCCCCGGCATGGTGATGGGCGCGGTTGCCGCTCTGGTGTTTGCGGCCGTGCTCGCCATTCCATTTTTAGGCGGCGAGTTCCTCCCCAGCCTGCGCGAAGGTCACTTCATTGTCCACATGACCGCCGTTCCCGGTACCTCGCTCGCCGAATCCATGCGCGTGGGAGATCGGGTCAGCCAGGCGCTTCTGAAAATTCCCTACGTGCGTGACGTGGGCCAGCGCGCCGGTCGGGCGGAGATGTCCGACGATTTTTCCGGCACGCACAGCAGCGAGTTTGAAGTTGACCTCAGGGAGCTGTCCGGGGCGCAAACCGACACGGCCCTCGCCCAAATTCGCCAGACGCTCGCCACCTTCTCCGGCGCGGCCTTCTCGGTTAACACCTTCCTCACCGAACGTATTAACGAGATTCTCTCTGGCTACACCGGCGCGGTCGTGGTCAATATCTATGGCCCCGACCTGGACGAGCTTGATCGGCAGGCTTCACGCGTCGCCGGCGCGCTGGCCAGAATTCCGGGCGCGCGCGAGGTCCAAATCCAGTCGCCGCCGGGCATGCCGCAGGTCATGGTCCAGCTGCGCCCCGCCGACGCGGCCCGCTGGGGCTTCGATTCCTTGCAGGTTCTGGATGTGGTCCGCACCGCTTTCGGCGGCGAACAGGTAGGCCAGATTTATGAGGGCAACCAGGTATTCCCGGTTTCGGTGATTCTGGACCCCGAGCAGCGGCAATCTGTCGCCGACATTTCTTCTCTTCCCATCCGCAGCCCGCAGGGCAATTACGTGCCCCTGCGCCAGCTCGCCGACGTATATGAGAGTTCAGGCCGCTACATGGTCGCGCACATTGGCGCGCGTCGGGTCCAATCGGTTACGTGCAATGTTGCCGGCGGCGATATCGCCGGCTTTGTAGCCAGGGCCCGCCGCCGCATCGCCCGCCTGGCGCTGCCCCCCAACGTCTACCTTGAATTCAGCGGCACTGCCGAAGAGCAGGCGCGCTCGCAGCGCGACCTGCTAGTGCACTCTGTGCTCGCCGGGTTGGGCATCATCCTCCTGCTCTCCATCGTGATGCAGAATTACCGCAACCTCCTGCTGGTGCTGGCCAATTTGCCCTTCGCCCTGGTGGGCGGCATCTTCATCGCGCTGGCTACCGGCGGCAACCTGTCGCTCGGCTCGCTTGTCGGCTTCGTCACCCTGTTCGGCATTACCCTGCGCAATTCCATCATGCTCATTTCCCACTACGAACACCTGGTGCGGGAAGAAGGGATGGAGTGGAACTGGGCCACTGCGCTGCGCGGCGCCTCGGAACGGCTGTCGCCCATCATCATGACTGCGCTGGTCACCGGCCTCGGCTTGTTGCCGCTGGCCCTCGGCAGTGGCGCTCCCGGCCGCGAAATCGAAGGGCCGATGGCCATCATCATTCTGGGTGGACTCGCCACTTCCACCGCCCTGAACCTGCTCGTGCTGCCCACGCTGGCCCTGCGCTATGGCCGCTTCGAACCGGCGGCGGACAGGATGTGATTCCACTTGCAACCGATGTGGAGTGGCCTCGGGCCATTGACAATCCCTGAATCGCGTAGCAAACTTTCTGCACCCCAGGTAAGGGCGTTCGTACCCGCAGCGCAACTCTTCAAGCCAGAATGCCCGCAGGAGAAGATTCGTGGACACCAGCCTGCCCACGTCACAAATCGTCCGTCCCCGGGTTTTGCTGGTCAATGACCCTAACCGCGGCAGCGTCGTGGCGGAGCATCTTACCAACCGCGGTTATGACGTCTTCTGGGCCCGCGACACTATGGAAGCCCGCTGGCTGTGGCTGCCCAACTTCTACGACCTCGTGCTCATTCGGCTGCCTAAGGATGCCAACTCCGGTACTGGTTTTGTGCAGCGCATCCGCCGCGAATCTCCGGGCCAGCGCATCGCCTTCTGGGATGATTGGGCGGCCAGCAGCGAGGGTGCGGTGGTGCTCAAGCGTCCCGTCACCTCCATCCGCTCCGTAGCCGCCTCGGTTCTGAGCAAATTCAACCGGCGCCGCACTCCACCCGCCATGGCCAAAGTCATCCAGATGCCCAAGCGCTGACCAGTTTCCAAGCACCGAGATCCCTCTGTGCCTGCGGTGAAAACATTTTGGCGCGAAGCCTATTCGCAAATTCGAAAGCGGCAGGGTTTCAAATTCTCATATTCCCCAAGTCGAGAAAATTTACAAATCCATATTACCTGCCGCCAATTCCGCGTAAGTTGCTGATCTGCCTAGCCTGAGCGGACGGTAGGGGAATTGCATCGCTTCTTCCCGAGAGCGCTATGTCAACCATTCCCCCAAACACATCGGCCCTGAGTGGGGTAACTAGCCCCACTGCTTTCCGTCGTATCCCGCGCAAGATTCAGAACCATCTGCGCACGCTGCGCGCGCAACGTGGACTGACCCTGCAGCAGGTCTCCGAGGGTACCGGTCTCTCCATTTCCACCCTCCATGCCATCGAAAACGAGCAGGAACGCGAGGCCACTCTGGCTACCGCGTTCAAACTGGCCCGCTTCTATGGTTTGGCGGTGGAGAAGATCTGGCAGCCTCTGTTTGAGCAGATCTGTCAGGAAGCTGAAGACGGCCAACCTTGGGCAATGCCTGCGCGGGCGGCGGGCCATAAGTAAATTCCCTCGCCGCCCTGATTAGTCGCAGGACCGTTGCACCCTACCATCCCACAACTCTGCGCCTGACACGTTAAACCTGTCCATTTAAGTTGCACATTCCAAATTAGATAAATGGCATTTTGGCGTGCCGGTCCCGATCCAAATGCTCGGAATTGCCCTCACCGGTCTTAGTCCTGACTAGGGGTTTACCGTAGAGTTACTCAGGTGTCACACTGATTCGCTAAGCTCCTGCCCAGAGCCACAATAGTTTCTACTTCAACCTTAGTAGCTCCTGTTTAAGCGTATCCCGTAACGGCGGCTGCCGGCGGGATTTAAGCCATTTTTGGAAGTCCCTGGAGGGTGGGCGTGCGTTCTGCTGTTACCGGATTATTGCTGTTATTTTTGATCGGTGCTTTTGGCTGCGGCTCGGGCGGGTTCCGTCCCTCCTCCACATCAGCATCTTCGGCCAACATCTCGGTCAGCCTGCAACCGGTGCGGCCTGCTTCGCCCGCTCGTGTGGTTGCCAGTGCCAGCTCTCCTTACGCGATCGCCAAATGGCAGGTCTTTGTGGATTCCACGCTGGCCTGGCAACAGGCCAGTTCGGCTCCTACCATCACCGCCTCTGTCCCTCTGAGCGCCGGGGCGCACCACATCACCGCTACCGCTACCAATACCGCTGGAAATTCCGCCAGTGCCAGTGCCGTGGTGACCATCACGGCCACCACGCTCTCTGTCGCCTTGGGAACCCTGGGTTCCTCTTCTCCCACCACCATCACCGCTACCGCGCTGGGTCCCCATCCGCTCACCGGCTGGGCTCTTTACCTGGATGGCAATCTGGTGGTCCAGCAGAACACTTCGGCTAGTACTTTTACCCAGACCGTCCAGATGACCGCCGGCCAGCATCAGGTGCTGGCGCGGGTATGGGATAACACCGGAGCGTACGCTGCCGCTACCGCCACCACAGACATTACCGCTTCCAATGCCGCCTTCACCACCGGCAGCCTCATTCCCGCCCCACCTTCTTCCGCCAGAACCTGGAACAGAATCGAAGAGCGCCGCGGCTGGTCCGCTTGCAGCGCCTGTGCCGGCAATCCCAGCGGCACCGGCCCCAGCGGTAATTTCTGGTTCAAGCAGGGCGTCTCCAGCCCTTCGCTCGACGGCAACAGCATGGAAACCTACATTGGCGGCTGGGTCCCGTGGGCCGACAACGTTTTCGGGTACCATTTCGGGCCGCAGAGCTGGGCCAACCACATCATCTACACCGCACATTTCCTATGGAACGCTCCCAAGACCAGAAGTTCCGCCGGCAACTACGTGGTCCAGGCAGCCGAGTTTGATGCCTTCCTCTTCACCAACGGCTTCAAATACATGTTCGGCACACAATGCGATTACCTCGGCGGCTATTGGGGCGTCTGGAACGGTCCCGCCAACAAATGGCAGAACACCTCGCTGAAGTGCAATAACTTCCCTCCCAACCAGTGGCATACCATCAGCTGGTACTTCGAGCGCGACCAGAACCAGAAGAAGGTGCACTTTGTGGCTTTGTCCGTGGATGGCCAGCAATCCAAAATTGACGTCTGGATGGATGCCACCGGTTCCAGCAACGTTGACGATGCCGGCATCCAGTTTCAGCAGGATAGCGACCAGTTCGGCAGCCCCTGGTACGCCTGGGTGGACCAGGTCAGCGCCACGCTCTGGTAGTGCGGCTCATCACACGCGCATGTGATGCAGGTCAGCGGCTCCCCTTCGCCCGCTGGGCTAAGCTTGGGCTTGCGTACCAGACCCATGGCGGAGCGCAATCCGAAAATCGCCTTCCTCGTGCTCGGCGCCGTCGGATACATGGGGATGAACGGCATCCGCACCCTTCATCACCTTAACCACGTCCTTGGCAAAAAGCTTTTTGACCCCGAGCGGCTTCTGGCCGTGGACCTGAATTTAGCCCGGCCCGAGGAGCGCCGCCGCCCGCAATGGCAGGAAATGGCGGCCCTGCTGGGCCAACCGCCGCACGCTGTCGCCGAATTTCACCACACCCGCCCCTTTCTCTGGGGCCTGCGCATGGCCGACCCGCACTGCTGGGTCGTCATTTACGACGCCACTCCTTCCATCTTCCATAACGGCCATCTGGTGCAGATTGCCGCGGACCGCGATCCTCGCATCATCTACCTCGGCGAGAAGCCCATTTTCACCGCTCTCTCCGATCTGGAAGCCGCCCGCCACTTTCCCCCGGAGTGCAATTTCTTCTGCGACCTCATTGAAACCGAGAGCCCCGTCTTCCGTGGCGTGGCTCAATATCTGCAGGAAGAGCATTTACACGTGGAGCGGCTGTGGATGTGGCGCGCCGGCAGCGGCGCCTTGCGCAAAGTTCTGCGCGCTGATCGCGAAGTAGTTTTTGGCGGAGCCCTGGAGGACAAAGCCCTGCACGATTTCTCCATCACTCTGGGCTGGCTGGGCGGAGCCGCCGCCGTGCGCGGGGTCCCGCGCGAGCGCATTCGCGTGCGGAACGATCACCACTTCTGCCTTTCCGATCGCGCCGTGCTCTTCCACGAACCCGGCCTGCTCAGCATGAATAATGGCCTTATTGCCTCTTTCCAGCACCTCCCCACCTTGGGCAGAGACTTCCACCGCGACCTCTTCCCCGCGGATGTGCTCACCACGGTGGATTGCGACTGGGTGCTCGAAGAGCGCACCGTGCCCGCCAGTTATCTGGTCAGCTGGGTAGGTGTAACCGGCTCCGACTGGGAGCGCGACTTTCAGCAGCGCTGGCGGAGTGTGGCCGCGCTCGAATTGCCCATCGGCCAGGCGACGGAACGCAAGCACATTCCGGAACTGGAGCGCAGCTTCGAATGTGATGTTCAGGAGGCGCGCGCCGCCATCGTGCAGTGTGGCGGCCGGCGCGGCCGGCAAACTATCCTATGCAATTTTCTCGGCAAGGAGGACTTCCCCGGCCTGCGCCGTTTCGCCAAAGCGTTTGGCGAGAACGGCCAACTGCTGCGCAAAATTTATGAAGACCCGCCAGCCCGTGCTCGCGCCGCCAAGCTGGAGGACCTGGCCGACGTTTTCAAGAGAATCCTCCAGGAGATCCAAACCGACGCCCCGGCCCGGCATATCGGACGCGAAGCCACCCTGCTTACCCACGAGCTCATGTTGCGTGCCCACGAAGAACTGCGCCGCAACGTGCATCGCGAGCTGGAGAAAGCCGGCGATGAGCGCTGGTGGCAGCAAGTGTACCCGCGCTCCGCGGCGCTGTTTTCCCAAGGCATCCGCCCCGCCGTGGCCGAGGTATTGTCGGCATCTTATCGTTGAGTTTTGTGCGAGCGCGACCGAGCCGCGCCAGGGAGTGATCTAGCCCACAAACGTCTGCTTCAATCTTCTGAGTTGTTCGAATTCCTCGCAGCACCAGGAGCACTCGTGCAGCACGTGCTGGTAGGCGCTCTCCAGGTCATCCGGCGGCCGCTGCTGGCAACGCGCGTAGGTACCTTCAATTTCGGAGAGATAGGACGCCAGTTCCGGATGGCGGTCCTCAAACAGTAGTTCTGCTTCAATGTGGCGGCCCCGGGCGACGGCTTCGTGCTCTTCCCTTTCGGCAATGGCTCTCATACCACCATTGTCAGCGGGTTTGCACGTCGCCGCCGTGACCCGGCGCACGCCTCGGGGTGATGATCTAGAAGTTCGGCTTGGCGATGAATCCCCGGGTCACACCGGTGGAATCGTTATACGCCCCAGCCAGCCAGTGCAACTCGTTCATCCCCATGGGGAAGGTCTGCCCGGCGCCAGGGAACTGCACCGGTATGAAACCGGGGTGCACTTCGGTGGCATCGTTGGCGCCCTCGTTGAGTTCGATGTGCTTGGCGAAAAAGCCGCTGGTCGCGGTACCATATCCAGCCACATCGGTGTTGGAATCCACGCCTGTGCCAACGGTGTCACCCCCGCTGTACTGGTAGAAATCCTCATCCGAGGCATCCTTCAACCAGGCCATAAAGAAATCAGCTTGAAACACCTCGCCGGTGATAACCCCTCTGTTGGCGATGCCATTCACTGACCAGCAGCAAGGGTTGGTCGCAGGTGCGTTCTCCGGGTCCATGGTGCTGAACGTTCCGTTGACCCACACAAAGCCTTGGTCGGGGAACGTCCCACCTTGTCCCGTGGCCCATACGCCTCCCACCACCGTACCTGCCTTGTTGATTCCCATGGCGACGGTGATCGGCCCACCCGGTCCTCCGGGAGAATTTGCGGGGCAGCCCGCCGTACCCGGCGCATCAATCGTCTTCACCACGTTGGTGTGATACCAGATGAAACCGTGAGACACCGGCAGGCTGCATCCTGTCTGCATCTTGGAGTAGAAACCCACCAGGTCACCAAGATCGTTCACCCCCATGATGGCGGTGCTGACGCTGCCCGGCACCATGAGCTTGATATAGCTGCCATTCACCAGTTTGAAACCTTTCGTGGGGCAGTTCGGCACCTGAATGTTGGAGTCCGCGCACGCCGCGGTCTTGTAAAAGCCCACCACCTCCCCGCCGGAGTTGATACCCCGCGCCTGGGTGCTTACCGCGCCGGGCACATTAACCGCAGCGTAGGTGAATTGTGCGTGAGAAGGTGTGGCAAGGCTGATAACGGTGAGGACCAGAATCAAAACCAGCCGTGTACGCATGGGGGTATATCTCCTTTGCGAGATTCCGATGCAAGTTGCCCAGCAGGGTTGCACCACCTTCATCCGCTTCCCGTTTCCGGAAAAACGCTGCCTTGCGCGGCTTTTCACGAACTTAATTTACACTGTGAGTAGTAGGTGGTTGTCCGTAGGCCGGCGAGTGTTTTGTTGGGGTGTGTAGAAATCGAAACAGAGAGTACAGGCCAGTGAGGAGGAGTGCTCCGCTACTCGCTGGTTAGAAATTCGAGCGCCTCTTCGCGGGTGGCAAAGCGGCGAATGTCGCGCTGGGAGTAATCGCGGATCCGGTTAAACCACGCCTCGGGGAAGGTTTCCGTGCCTACCCAGGCGGTGCGGAGCACATGCGGGCGGTCAGCTGCGGCCGCAGTTGCGATCTGCTTGCTGGCGTCATCGCTAAACTTCGCTCCGGTGAAGTCGGCCAGCACCAGCACGGAAGCGCGCGGCTGGGCGGTGATGACCTGCTGCACCTCGCGCGCCAGTTGCTCCACGGCTACGCCGGCCCGCTGGGTGAAATCAAGCAGCAGGACCTTCTTTCCCTTGTGGGTGACCCAGCGAAGATTTGCCATCCTGTGCCAATTATCGCGCAAACTGGCGTGCGTCAAGCGAGAGGGCAGCGCAATTCCTGCAGACAGAACAAACCGCCGTAGCCAATGCGGCGAAGGTGGCTCAGCTTTTGGCAGACGCGGCCGGGTGGAGCGCCCGGTAGACGGATCCCCTTTCCGGGTGATGAATGGACAGCGAGCGCGCCCGGCAGAATTCAAGCCCGACGGACCATTTTCGGGTACATCCATCGTAGCTCGGCGAGCGCGACACGCCAGGAGCGACAGATCGGGCATGTTCCACTTTGGGAACGTTGTGGTGCGAGGGTACCCCCACCCCCCCTCCCTCCCCAAAATCTTTGGAATCAAGATTTTAGGGCGGCAGCTAAATTCTTTGTTCGCAGGATTTTACGGCAAAATCTTTGGAACCAGTAACTTAGGTCGGCCTTCCCAAGGTGTCCAACCAATCAGGCCGGCGTGGGGCTGCCGATTCCCCTGACTCTTGAGTCCTGACTCTTAGATCCAAGTCCAGTATGCAACAATCGAGGTCTATTCTGCGCACTTCAAGCCAGCCAATGTTTGTTCCAGATTCAGCCATTTGCACGCACCGCCAGCCGAACGGGGCTTGACAACGCACGTCACCCACCCGGGTATCGGAAAACGAAATAGACTCCTCCCTCCTCATCGTTCAAAACCGTCCAGACGCTGAAGCTTCTGGCTCGGCATCTGCACGAGCGGGGAAAGCTAAATCTGGAAGAGGCGTTCGTCGATCCCACTTTCGCGAGCGCCAAAAAAGGGGCTTCGCCGTCGGGCCTACGCGCCGCGGCAAGGGTACGAAAATCATCGCTGTCGCCGCTGATAACAGTCTTCCTCTCGCCGTATCTGTCGACAGCGCTTCGCCGGCCGAGTGCCAGCTTGTGGAGTACGTTCTGGCCGGAAGCTTCCTCGACGACCTCCCCCTCCGGCTCATCGGCGACCAGGCCTACGGCTCAGGCCCGCTTGATCGCAGACTCCAGGAGGAGTACGGCATCGAGATGATCGCGCCCAACCGGCGTAACCGCAGCAGGAGTCAGGATGCCCGCAAACTGCGCCGCTACCGCAGACGCTGGAAAGTGGAGAGGCTCTTCGCGTGGATGCACAATTTCCGTCGACTGGTCACTCGATGGGAATACCACATCGAAAACTTCCTTGGCTTCGTCCACCTCGCCTGTTTGCACATCCTCCTCAGGAACGTCTGAGGAGCAACCTACTTCGAAACACCAATCAGCCGGTCAAACTCCTGAATTTCTGGACGCTTGGCATCTCGGATGCCCTTCCAGCCGGGACAGCTTACGAAAAAGAAGTTCGGACCCTCACCAATCGAACACACAAACTCATCATTTCTATAAAAGGTAACCGTTTTCGTTGGTGCTGGCATAGTGTAGAAGCGAGGCTGCTCGACGTCCCGGCGTGCGTTCGCAAATGCAACTAACTGAAGAATGCGGCCCGAATCAGCGACGACGCGGTCTAGCTGCCCTTGTCCGATGTGGATGACGACCCGCGTCGCCCCCTCTATCGGCGCACAACTGCCTGAACGATCGGCCACGTGACATCCGGCCAGCACCGCTAAACAACCCGCAACCAGAACCCGATCTATGCGCACGCCCACATGATAGCGAACCGGCCCAACGGAGCCTCTGACGGATATTTATGAGACCGGGTCTAGAGTTGCCCCTGCGGATCGGAGCACACGCGCTGGTGGCGCAAGACCACTCCCTGCGATTCTGCAACCGGTGGAACAAGGGCGGAGAGTTGGAGAAGCTGGACGTCGGCTACTTTGGCGGACCGAAAAACCTCAGGCTGCTGGGCGTGGGATTGGCCGCAGTGGCTCTGTTCATCCTCGCGTCCGTCATAGCCGTGCTGCTGATTGGGCTGGGATACCTGGCGTAAGAAGAAAAGGCGGGTGCCCCACATTTGCCCGCCCACGAGAAGGCTCAGGGCGTATTACAAATTGGGCGCGGGCAAATGTGGGATATTTACTGAGCGTTCCCGTTGTCGCGCCGTCCACAACGACTCGATCTCGACGCCACAACCTTCCCCGGTGGCGTAATGGCGGAAGCTGCTCCATTTCCAATCTTCCGGCCTTTCCACCAGGCCACGTTTTACCGGAGGGACATCCCCACATTTGCCCGCCGAATTTTCGTAATGAAAGTGGCGGAGTTCCCTTGCGGCCAAATGGGGCACCCGGACGGTGACGGTGCTTGCGAGACATCCCCACATTTGGCCGCCAGAGCTTCGCAACGAAATCGGCGGAGTTCCTTGCGGCCAAATATGGGGCACCCGCATCACGAAGAGCAAAAAGAAAGGGCTGGCTTGCGCCAGCCCCGCACGGGGCAAAGCCCCGTGCCCACACGTTTCGTGGTGATTAGTACATGTCGCCCATGCCGCCGCCGTGGCCGTGGCCGCCGCCCATCTGAGCTTCCTTCTTTTCCGGAATCTCGGCTACCAGGGCTTCGGTGGTCAGCATCAAGCCGGCGATGGAGCCGGCGTTCTGCAGCGCGGTGCGCACCACCTTGGTGGGGTCGAGCACACCGGCCTTCACCAGGTCCTCGTACTCATCGCTCTGGGCGTTGTAGCCAAAATTGTTGTCCTTGGCCTCCAGCACCTTGCCCAGCACGATGGCGCCTTCCTGTCCGGCATTGCCGGCGATCTGGCGCAGCGGCTCTTCCAGGGCGCGCTTCACGATGTTGATGCCGATCTGCTCATCGCCCTCGCTCTTCAGCTTGTCGAGCGCGTTGATGCAGCGAGCCAGGGCCACGCCGCCTCCGGGCACGATGCCTTCCTCCACCGCAGCGCGGGTGGCATGCATCGCGTCCTCAACGCGGGCCTTCTTCTCCTTCATTTCGGTTTCGGTCGCGGCGCCAACTTTAATGACGGCCACGCCGCCCACCAGTTTCGCCAGCCGCTCCTGCAGCTTCTCGCGGTCGTAGTCGCTGGTGGTTTTGTCAATCTGGGAACGGATTTCCTTCACCCGGCCTTCGATCTCCGAGTGCTTGCCGCGGCCTTCCACGATGGTGGTGTTGTCCTTGTCCACCGTGACTTTCTTGGCCCGGCCGAGGTCGGACATCTGC
>JAICWP010000035.1 GCA_025934735.1 Terriglobales bacterium
CGCAGGACTTCCTCTTCCTGGGGCGCGGCATTCACTACCCGGTCGCGCTCGAAGGGGCGCTCAAGCTGAAGGAGATTTCCTACATCCACGCCGAGGGTTATCCGGCGGGGGAGATGAAGCACGGGCCGAACGCGCTGATTGATGAGAACCTGCCGGTGGTGATTCTGGCCACGCGCGACCCCGCCGACGCAGGCTCCATGGTGCGCTACGAGAAGACCTTGTCGAACCTGAAGGAAGTGAAGGCGCGCTCCGGGCGGGTGATCGCCATCGCCACGGAAGGCGACGAAGAGATCGCCGAGGCTGCCGACCAGGTGCTGTGGATTCCGCCGGCGCCGGAACTGCTGCTCCCCATTCTCGAGATCGTCCCCCTGCAGCTGCTGGCTTACCACATCGCCGTGCGCCGCGGCTGCGACGTGGATCAGCCGCGCAATCTGGCCAAATCGGTCACCGTGGAATAGGCATGGGCTGTGTGGAGGCAGGCCTTCCGCCGGCTAAGCGGGGCAAAGGCCCACACTAGTTTGGTATGATTTTTTATTTGGAGGAGGCTTAATTGACACCGCATGTTCCGTCCGCAACTGATACCGCAACTACTCACACCACTTCCCATCTCAACGCTCCCCATGGCGGCGTGCTCGTTGACCTGATGGCTCCGGCGGAACGGAAAGCGGAGCTGCGTGCCGCATCGCGCGACTGGCTCTCCTGGGATCTCACGGCGCGTCAGGTGTGCGACCTGGAACTGCTGATGAATGGCGGCTTCTCGCCGCTTCGCAGTTTCCTGGGCCAGAAAGATTATGAGTCTGTTTGCAGCAACATGCGCCTGGCGGATGGAACCATCTGGCCCATGCCCATCATGCTGGATGTCAACGAAGAGTTCGCCCGCCAGCTGAAGTCCGGCCAGAGCATCGCATTACGTGATCCCGAAGGCGTGATGCTGGCGGCGCTGCACGTCACCGAGATATGGCAGCCCAATCTGCTATCGGAAGCAGAGTCGGTATTCGGCACCACCAACCCCGAACATCCCGGCGTAGGTTATCTGGTCGGAAAGGTACAGCCCTATTACGTGAGTGGCCGCCTGGAAGGCGTACAGCTCCCCACGCACTACGATTTTCGTTCCCTGCGGCTCACGCCCGCTGAACTGCGCGCGGAGTTTGCCCGGCTGGGCTGGAAGCGCATCGTTGCCTTCCAGACCCGCAATCCCATGCATCGCGCTCACTTTGAGCTGACCCTGCGAGCCGCCAAGGGGGTAGAAGCGAACCTGCTGGTTCATCCCTCGGTCGGGATGACGAAGCCCGGCGATGTGGACCACTACACGCGTGTGCGCTGCTATCAATCCATTCTGCCGCACTATCCCAAAAACACCGCCAAGTTGTCCCTATTGGGATTGGCAATGCGCATGGGCGGGCCGCGCGAATGCGTGTGGCACGCCATCATCCGCAAGAACCATGGCTGCTCGCACTTGATTGTGGGGCGCGACCACGCCGGCCCCGGCAGCGATTCCTCGGGAAAACCCTTCTATGGGCCCTATGACGCTCAGCACCTGCTGGCCAAGCACGAGGCCGAACTGGGAATGGGCATGCTGCCGTTTAACATGATGGTGTATGTGGAGGACCTCGATACGTACGTCCCAGAAGGCGAAGTGCCGGAGGGAATGCGCTCACTGAGCATTTCCGGCACGGAATTGCGCCGGCGCCTGGCGGATGGCCGCGAAATCCCCGGCTGGTTCACCTTCCCTGAAGTAGCCAAGGAACTGCGGCGCAGCCACCCACCGCGCCACAAGCAAGGCTTCACGGTGTTCTTCACCGGGCTTTCTGGTGCTGGCAAGTCCACCGTGGCCAATGCGCTCATGGTGAAATTCCTGGAAGTGGGCGGCCGGCCGGTTACTCTGCTGGACGGCGATCTGGTGCGCAAGAATCTCTCCTCGGAGCTGGGCTTTTCCAAGGAGCACCGCGACATCAACATTCGCCGCATCGGATTTGTGGCTTCTGAGATCACTAAGAACGGCGGCATCGCGATCTGCGCCCCCATTGCACCCTTTGACAACGTGCGCAAGGAAGTCCGCCACATGGTGGAGCCGGGCGGTGGATTCATCCTGGTGCACATTGCCACTCCGCTGGAGGTCTGCGAGCAACGCGACCGCAAGGGACTCTATGCCAAGGCGCGGGCCGGACTGGTAAAGCAATTCACAGGGATTTCCGATCCCTACGATTTGCCAGCCGACGCGGACGTGGTCATCAACACCACGGAAACCACACCCGACGAAGCGGCACAGGAAATCCTGCTGCATCTGGAACGAGAAGGTTATATCGGCGGCAACTCGGATGCGGCGTAGTAGTACCGCGATCAACGATCAGGCGGGGTTTCAGCTTTTGTGGACATGCGGGGAGCATCCTCCCGGGGCGGATTGTGGCGTTGCCGTAGCGCGTTTAGCAGCTCCGCGAACTGCTTGCGACTGTGCTCGAACCGGTCTAGCGACACACGCAGCCGTTCTCTGCGATGACGCAACTGCTCGAGCATAAGTAAGTGAATACTGTTCATTGCTGGTCACCCCAGATGCAGCAGGAGACCTGGTTGGTTGCTTCTGCGGTCCATTATGCGCCATTTAGGAATACTAAGGAGATTTGTTGACGCCCCATTCTGAATCAGCCGTACTTGCCCGTATCGAGGGCGCCCTGGAGCGCGCCGCTGCTGTCCTGAGCCGTTTCACACCGGGAGCAGTGGATGTGCAATACAAAGCCGGGCACGACCCCGTCACGGAAGCCGATCGGGCCCTGGATGACGCACTGCGCACAGTGCTTCTGCGGGAGGGTGAGGGTTGGCTTTCTGAAGAGACGGCTGATGACCTGACCCGCCTTAACAAGCCTGCGGCATGGGTGGTTGATCCGCTGGACGGAACCAAGGAATTCGTGCAAGGCATCCCGGAATGGTGTGTTTCAATTGCCTGGGTTCAGAACGGCGAAGCTCTGGCGGGCGGCATCCTCAATCCCGCTACTGGCGAAACGTTCCTGGGCTCGCGCAGCAACGGCGTCAAGAGGAATGGCAAGCCGGTGCAGGTCAGTCCCCGCAGAGAACTGCCCGGCGCTCTGGTCCTGGGCAGCCGCAGCGAATTCAAGCGCGGGGAGTGGAAGCAATTTCAGGATGGGTCCCTGGTGCTGCGCCCGGTGGGTTCGGTGGCTTACAAGCTAGCGTTGGTGGCGGCTGGACTGGCCGACGCCACCTGGACCCTTGTCCCCAAGCATGAGTGGGACATAGCGGCGGGAACCGCACTGGTGCAGGCGGCCGGCGGCGTAGTCCGAAATCTGGACGGCTCTCCCGTTGCGTTCAATTGCCGCAAGCCGTGGCTGCCCGGCCTCATTGCCGCCGGTCCCCACCTCTATCCCGAGATTTCCCGTCTGCTCAATATTCCCTCGGCCGCGGTTATCGCAGCGCAATAACAGACGGCTCTCCACTCGGAGCGGCCAGTCATGGTCCAACATTTTCGCAGCTGGCCAGGTAGTTGTCGTACTCCATCTGCAACAAATAAAAATGTCCATTCCACATCTGGTTGGCGGCGCCTCCGTCCCAGCCGCTAAACCCAAACTGGTAGGCGCACAGGTCGCCAATTTCGTTGCCGTTAGCGTCGTACCAGGCTGTGCCCAAGGGGTCGGTGATGGCCTCGGTCAGTTCGTGACTGGCGATGCTGGCTTCCGTATCGCCGGCTAGATTGCCATTGGGCGACTTCTGCCCTGTCGCCGAACACGCACTAGGCGCCGGATAGGGCTGATCGCTATAGATGACGGTCTGCCCTTTCGCATTCACAAAGCTGCCATGATAGGCACAGTAGTATGTGTAGGAGCATCCGGAAGAAAAACAAGACGCTTCCCCACGTGAAGTAAGGAGCAGGAACATGTTACCCAAACCCCCGCCCCATCCTTTCAATGTCATGACGCGCTTGATTTCCGCCTGGAGTTGCGCATCCGTAAGGCAATTGTGCGTGCCGAAAAACGCGCTGTAGCAACCGCCCGCGGGATAAGGGCTGGTATCCACATAGCTGCCGGCCAAGCCTCCGGTGTCCTGAATGTATTTCCTGGTGGTTGACCCCTGATAATACTGCGTGTTGTTACTGGCCAGGCCGTGCCCGGGATAGTCCTTGAGCATATTGAGCTGGATAGCGGGGTAGCCCGTGGGCAGGCTGGTGGAGGTGCCATTTTGCAGAGTTACCGGAACCCAGAAAATGGCATAGGTGTTCGCTGTGAGCATCACAGGTCCGCCGTTATAGAGCAGGCCCGAGGCCGAGCTTGTGCCCGCGGTCGCCAGAGCTTCTGCCCCCTTCGTGGTGGGGAAAACATGGACGGTTTGTCCTCCGGCTGAAAGGTTGAGCTGTAGAGCCTGGGCCTGGGCAGCCTGGGGCAAAAGCCAGCCAGCAAGAATGGCAACAAGTAACCATTGCCAATTTATCCGCAACAATCTTTTCATTCGCGTTTCTCCTGAAAGCATGTTTTAGCCTTGTGGGTTGATGTTGCTTGTCGGGAATACACTTGCGTTCCCTTACGCCATGCCGGCCAGTGCACAGGCGGGTTATTGATATGCGGCCTGACGGCGAGAAGCAAAAACGATGTATTTGTAACCGATGAAATTCCAGACGAAGCTGCAGGCTGTGCCTACTAGAGCGGCGGCTGTGGGCCAGAGCTTTTCCAAGCCGATGGCAGGGGAAACGAAGGTGGCGATGTAGGAGGCGGTACCCACGTTCACCACGGCGCCGACTAAGCTTACGGCGACGAATTGAGTTCCGGAGCGCACCAGACTCTTTTGCCTCCCGGTGGCACGGAAGGTCCAGCTGCGATTCAGGAAATAGCTGTTCATGACCGCCACCATGAAGGAAGTGGTCTTGACCAGCATGAACGGGAGGCCTTTTTCGCCCGTGTGGGTCAGTTGAATAAGGACGTTCAGGACACCCAGGTCAACAACCGTGTTAATGATTCCGACGATGACGAAGCGCCAGGCTTCGGTCCGCAATTGTCCCTTGGTCGGAGGGGAGAACTCCGGGCTGGAGGGGTCGGGCAATCCAGGGACGCTAGGGCTTACAAACATCTTAAATTTCACCCGTTTAGGGTGTTCTGCCGGGCAGCTTCCGCCTAACAAAACACGGAGGAGTAGACCTTGCCATGATGAGGCCAGACCACGCGCTAGCGCTGTTTAGCCAGAGGTGAGCTTTATTCTACCCGAGTGTCAGCTCCCGGTCATTACCCGGCAGAAATGATATTTGCAATCCGCTCGGCGGCATGGCCGTCCCACAGAGGCGGGGTAGCGCCCTGCTTTTTGTGGCCGCCGAGAATGGCGCAGACCTCGCTGCTCAGGCGTTCCAAGTCATGCCCCAGCAGAACGTTGGTGCCCACACTCACGGTAATCGGGCGCTCCGTGCTGTCGCGGAGGGTAAGGCAGGGCACGCCCAGGAAGGTGGTCTCCTCCTGGATCCCTCCCGAATCGGTAATGACGACCGTAGCGCGCTGCTGTAGCCCCAGGAATTGCAGGTAAGATTGCGGCTGCCAGAAATGGAGATTCTCGCCGGCCCGGAAGCCCAACTGCTCGATTCTCTGCCGGGTACGGGGATGAACGGGAAAGATGACGGGCAGTTCGCGGCTGATCTCGCCCAGGACCTGCAGAATCGGCCGCAGCATTTCCGGGTCGTCCACATTGGATGGCCGATGCAAAGTGACCAGGCCATACTGCGGAGGAAGTCGCTCGGGCAGCGATGCCGCGGCTTTAGGCAACAGCCGAACCAGGGTGTCTATCATCACATTGCCAACCAGGCGGATGCGCTCGGCGGACACGCCTTCGCGCAGCAGGTTCTGATTGCCGTCTTCCGAGGGCGTGAACAGCAGGTCTGCGATCTGGTCGGTCAAAAGACGGTTGATCTCCTCCGGCATGCCGCGATCGAAGGAACGCAGGCCGGCCTCGACATGGGCGACGCGTATCCGGAGCTTGCTGCAGACCAGGGCGGCTGCGATTGTGGAGTTCACGTCGCCATACACCAGCACCCAGTCGGGCCGGACCTTTTCCACCACCGGCTCGAAGCGCATCATGATCTGCCCGGTCTGGATGGCGTGAGTTCCGGAGCCGACCGCCAGGTTGAAGTCCGGTTCCGGAATCTCCAATTCGCGAAAGAACACGTCCGACATGTTCTGGTCATAGTGCTGCCCGGTATGGACCAGGCTCTGGCGCATACCCGGCTTTTCCGCCAAGGCGCGCACCACCGCCGCCGCTTTCATGAAATTCGGCCGCGCTCCCACCACGTGAACACAGTACATGCGCCTGAGTATGCCTCCGCTGGAGCGCGCGCTCAGCGCGCCTCAATCAAGTACACCATGAAATAAAGGCAGAGGAGAAGAAGACCCCCCTTAATGAACCAAACTGCTACATCCATGATCTTCGGCCCTCACATCACCGCACGCTGGCTCGCTGGCAGCCTGAGACCGAGAAGGACTGGATAACAGAATATCCCGAAGCTTCTCACGCGAGGAAATAGGAGGAGAGCGCCCGCTGCAGGCTGGGAATATCGAGGCGCGGGGTCTGCGATTCGTATTTGGCCGCCCAGCAGACCTGGTTGATCAAGTCGCGGGGATAGCAGGGACGAAGCGGTTCTCCCGCTTCTTCCAGGGCAGCAATTACCGAATCAACCACGCTGCTCTGGTACTCCAATTGATTTTTGGCGCACACGCGCCGGAAAATCTCGTGAAACGCTTCCCTGCTTACCGGATCCAGCTTGATTTTGGTCTGGATGCGGCGCAGGAAGGCGGCTTCCACCACCTCGGCGGGATTGAGGTTGGTGGCGAATACAACCATGACGTCAAACGGTACCTCGATCTTCTTCCCGCTCCTCAAGGTGAGGAAATCAATCCTGCGGTCCAGGGGAACCACCCAACGATCCAGGAGCTCCGTAGGGCGCACGCGCTGGCGCCCAAAGTCATCAATGATCAATACCCCGTTATTCGCCTTCATCTGCACGGGTGCGCTATAAAACTTTGTCGCTGCGTTGAACCCCAAGTCGAGCATGTCCATCATCAGTTCGCCGCCCACCACCAGCTTGGGCCGGCGGCACAATTCCCAGCGCCGGTCTGTCCCGGATGGAGGAGGCGTTTCCACGGCGCTGTGCACCACCGGGTCGTACACGGAAACGATATCGCCATCCACCTCCACCGCGTGTGGAATCCACACCTGATGTTCGCCGAACACTTCTCCCAATCGCTCGGCCACGCTGGTCTTACCGGTTCCGGTGGGGCCATAAAGAAAAATGGCGCGGCCCGATTGAATGGCCGCACCCAGTTTGGGAAGCACGTCCGGCTGGAGCACCATGTCGGCAAATGCGCGAGTCATATCCGACGGGGTAACATCTTTGCCGGTAACCGCCTGGGCGCGAACCTGCGCCGTATAGTCCTCCAGCGAAACCGGGGCCGGGCCCGCGTAATGGTTCACTTCCAACAGTTGCAAGGCGCGCTCGCGCCCCTTTGTGCTGCAGGTCAGGCGGTGGATGCTGCCGACCATCCCGGTCACTTCACAGAGTTGTTCCCGCCGCAGAAACCAGAAAATTTCCTGGGCGACTGCCAGGCTCAGCCGCAAATGGTTGGAGAGGTCCAGAGTGGATAATTCGCCATTGAGGTAGAGAACCTTGGTGGCTAGTTCGTACAGCAGCATGGCACGCAGGCCGGTTTTGGCCAGCGAATCTGCCTCACGCGGTGCCAGGAGAGAGGGTGGTTGGGGTTGAGTTGCGTAGATGGACACGTCTGTTCGCCAGAGAATGAAACAACGCCTACTCGCTGGAGAATACCACAGCGTATTGCTCCTGAAACCGCGTAATTCTTGAGTTCCGCTCGCAATTCTCCTAATAACGAGTTGCAAGTTACTAGCCAGCAAAGGCAAAGTTTTGCAATTGCCGCAGCCGGTTCATCAAAGCGACCGTGCGGCGTCAGCCCGCTGCCTGCTCCGTACGTTTGTCTTAAAAGCGCACCGCCAGTCCAGTAACGAACAGGTGCGAACGGTAGCTGCCCAGGGGCAGCGCCGGTCCCGCGGGCGTATTGGTGGAGAAATAATCGTAGGCGAAGAAAGGCTGCCAGCGGCCGAGGGGAAATGTGAGTTGCGAGCCCACGCTTCCGGTTGTTCCCCATTTGGCCGGGGGCTGAGAGAGCTGAGGAAAGCCGAAAATGCGCTGCGGGCCAAAAGTACCGTGGACGTCAAGGCCGACGTGCTTTTGCATCGTCCAGGCGACAAGTCCTGTTCCGGCATAGCGCTGGTACAAGCGCGGAGTGAAAAAACCTGCCGATCCGAGGCCGGTCACGGGATTGTCAATGGCCAGCACGCTCTCCTGATTGGCAAAGCTGTCATAGCGCAGGCCGGCCTCCACGGTCAGGCGATCAGAGTGGTGCAGGATAGGCGTGAGGAAGGCAGAGCCGCCGGTAGCGGCGGTGCCAAACGTGGGCCGCGCAGGATCGGGCGTACGCAAATTGTATTGCGCGTACCAGTATTCCAGGCCCATGCGCAACCGACGGCGCCACTCATAGGTGGGAACCACCGATTCCCGCATCTGCACGACATTAGTGTGCACCGCCAGCGGCGTATAGGGAAACGCACCGCGGGTGGCGCTCAGATCAAGGCGAAAACCGCCGCTGCTGAAGACGGGATGAATCTCATAAATAAAACTCTGGCGGCGCGGGGCGCTACTCCCCAAAAAAGACCCGCTTCCGGTTGTTGCTTCACCCGCGCCGGCAGTCAGACGCAGCCAGGGAGTGATGCGGAAGCTGAGCCGCGCCAGGGTGGAATTGGCCAGGGCGTCGCTGCCGAACTGCGAAAGCACCCGGTTGCTGGTGAGCACGTGCGTGACCGTGTTCTCCACTTCCATGCGCACGCCGGAAGAAATGTTGAAGGCAAAAGCGGTGGTATAACGCAGCGGCTTAATGGTAGTTTGCGGCCCTGAGCTATCAATTTCCCGGTCGTCCTGAAAGCCGTAGCTGAAACGCAGCACCGGCCGCTGGTCAAGCAAGATGCTGTCCCTCAGCTGGCGGGTGTCATCGTTGGCGGGCGCCTGCTGAACCAGGCGGATAGCGGCGCCATTGTTGCCGCGCCCGTGCTCCACCGCCGCCAGCACGAAGCTGGCATCAGGATTGTTGGGCTGCTCCGCCAGCACGGAATGGAGCTGCGAGGCAGCCTCGCTCAAGTGTCCCTGCCAATAGATGGTCTGCGCTTTTCCTACTCTGGCTTCGTAATCGTGAGGATCCAATGCAATCGCCTGATCGTAGGCGCGGATCGCTTGCGGGTATTGGTGGCGGTAGGAGAGCACACGCGCTTGTTCCAGCAGCACCGGGTGATCGGCGGCTTCCGGCTTGCGGCTGGGAGGCTTCAACTCATTCAGCAGAGCTAGGGATTCCTGGTAGCGGCCGGCCCACGAAAGCACGCGCGCCAGTTCCAGTTTCACTTCGGCGGAAGTGGCAGGCGCGCCGACAACCGCGGGATTCTCCTCCATCGCCTGCAAGACACGGTGATACTCCGCGATCGAAGGTTCGAAACTGCGCTCCCAGGAAAGCACGCGGGCGCGCTCGAGCCGTGCTCCAAGATCCGCGGGATTGAGGCGCAGCAGCGAATCGTATTCCGCCAATGAAGCGGCGTAATCCTTCGACCAGGAAAGTACACGGGCCAGGCGCAGCATGAATTCCCGGTTCTGCGGCTGTTCGCCCAACAATTCCCGGTAGCATTGGATAGCCTGGGGATAGTCCTTGCGCGCGGTCGCGGTTTCAGCTTGTTGCTGGAGAGGGGATACAGCGGGCGCAGTGGGCGCCGGCAATGCCTGAGACGCGGCCGCGGGCGCCGGCTGAGCTGCGGGAACAACCGCCTGCGTTACCGGCGCAGGGGCCGGCGGCAGGGTCGAGGGCGGCCCGGGGGCTACGCGAGCTTGCCTCGGCTGGGCCGTCCCCAGCAGCTTCAGGGTGCGAGCCACGTCCGCGTCGGCAGGATTGCGCCGCGCCGCCTGCTCGAACAGCGGGCGCGCTTCGTTGTCCTTGCCCATCCAGAACAGCGTGAATGCCTTCCCCACCTGCGCGTCGTAGAGGTTGGGATTATTTGCCAGGATGCGGTTGAAGAGTTCCAGCGCGCGCGGCAGATCGTTTTGCCAGGAGGTCAGCTTGGCAATGCCCACCATGGCCTCCGCATTGCTGGGATCGGCGTTGAGGACCACCTGGTATTGATCCATGGCGGCAGTAAAACGGCGCGAATACGCCAGCAGCCGGGCATATTCCAGGCGCGTGTTGAGGTCGGCGGCATGGGCGTCAATAAAGCTCTGCAGCAGAGTAAACGCCTCATCCTTCTTGTCCATCGCATAGAGAGCTAGCGCTTCGCCTACGGCGTAATCGCCGTTATCCGGATGAGCCTGGCCGAGGAAGCGGTACTGCTCCAGGGCAGCGGCGTGTTTGCCGCTCCAGGCAAGCGATTGGGCCAGGTAGAGGCGAGCTTCCTGGGCGTCAGGCTGCGCGGTCACGGCGATCCGCAGCCACTTTTCGGCCTTGGCGAGGTCGCGAGGCGTGCCCTGCAGATAACAGAGGCCGAGATTGCGGGTGCGGGGATAATCCTTGTCGAGCCGCGCCCCAGCCGCAATGGCGGACTGGTATGCCTGCCGGGCCCGGTTTAACTTGCCGGCCTTGACGAATTCATCACCCTGCCGCAACAGCCCTTCAGGGCTGAGCGACGAGGCCGAGGCCGCGGCCGCGAGCGCCAGCAGGCAGATCAGCAGGCCCGCTGCGCCGTTGCGAACTCTCCCGGCTCGATGGTTGAAATTCTTTCTGAATCGCATAGTACGCCTTTTTGAAATAGGGTTCCGCTTTGACCGTGTTCCAAGCCGTCCAGGTAATTTGTTCCGGATTCTGAATCGCACTGCCAATAACCGGGGGGAAAGAGGAAACCAAAGTCGTGTCCGCAAGCTGCGCCGGGGGCCCGCTGCGCCGCAGCACGAATGCGCTCAGCTGGATTCCCAAGGTGCGCGCGGTTTGCGTGCGGCCACGATCAAATCCTACCCACACCTGGCGATTGCTGGGGTCCGTGACCAGCAGCTTGCCCCAGGGAATGCGAACCAGGATGTCGGAGTTGGACGGATCGAGATACCACTCCGCCAGCGAGTCGTAGTTGGAATCACCGGGATTGCCGCTGCCGTACCGCAAGATGCTGCGGCTATAGCGCTGGCCGGGGTAGTAAGCGCCATCGCGGCCGTAGCGGGCGCGGTTGGTTTCCACCACCATGTCTATAAACTGGCCGCTATCGTGGAGCTCAGCCCGGAAGTCGCTGCGCAGTGCCAGGTCCCTCTGCTCGGGCGCTCCGGGTCGGCGAAAGAGCTGGTAGGGGTTGTAATCATCAGCCACCAACAACCGGCCGTAGTTGGGAGCGGCCAGATAAAGCAGAAAGTTCGCGCCCGTCGTGACGTTGAGATTCGCAAAGGGCAGTTGCCGGATACCGGTGGCAGACGGCAGAGTGTTGATGGCAATTGCGTATGCGTTCTGATCGAAAATGCGGCTGCTGGCGTTCCCGGCGGCACAATCCGGACAGGCCAGGTGCAAGCGCAGGTACAGGAAAGCTTCATCGGCAGCGGCCTGCAGGGAAAGCAACGCGCCTGGGGCCGGCGATGCTTCCTTCGTTTGATAGAGAGTTTGTTCTCGTGCCCAGGCGCCATCATCGTCGGCAAATAGCTTCCATCTCTTTGTGCGGTAGCCGATCAGGCCATAGCGCTTTTCCGGGTCCATCTCATTGAGCCACAGGGGAGCACGGTCGGCTGGCACCTCGAAGGGCGTAGTCAGCCAGTTCTGCTTGTACCACTCGTCCATCAACTCGAAGACGATGCCGCCGGCGCAACCTGCCTCGCGGATAGCGCGGGCCATGCGCACCAGGTCGGCGGCCTGCTGTGCCTCCGTCTGCCCACCGTGATGCCATCCATAGGGATGGAAGTGAGAAATACCGATGGAGCTCGGAATGCCAAACTCCGTGATCACCAGCGGGTAAGGAATGCGCGCGTGCAGGTCGCGAAGGTAGCCATACATCGGATTCGGACCCTGGCTGTCGCGCACGCTCAGATACTTCGGATCCTGGAGCAGGAAGTCGGGATAATAGGGATAAACATGGTAGGAGGCGAACAGTCCGGCTTGAAAGGCGGGCTGCTGGCGGAATTTGGCTTCGTCAATGGAGACCACATCGTTGTCATCCACCGGCGTGGTGGGTGTCGCCAGCTTTTCGCCGTGCTGGTTGCGCCAGCGGACTTCCTCGGCAAGCGACGACTCGGTGGAATGGTGCAAAGGATCGAGCGGCGGCCAGTTCACGATGGCGACTGGATGCTGGCAGTTATAAGTTTCAGTTTCGTAACTGACCATGTAATCCAGCATTTGCGCCAGCCAGGTTTCGGTGGCGTTCGCGGCCGCAATGGAAACGTATTTGCCGCTGTAGGCATTTTCCCCAGGGTTGAGCTGGTTGGTGATCTGCACCACCGAGGGCTCCAGTTCGCGGCCTAGCAGGAGCGCGGCTACCTGCCCGGAAATGTCATTCGTGTACAGGCCGCTGCCGCGGGCGTATTTGGGAGGCACATCACCGCGGCCATGGATTGCATCCACCACGTACCGAATTTCCGCCTGGCTTTGCTCCAAAAACGCGCGGTCATAAAGATTGCCCTGCGGCGGGTCACCAATCCAGATCTGCTGAAAGAGGGACAGCTTCCCACCCGACCCGACCGCTTTTTCGAACGCCGCGTAAAAAGCCGGAGGAAGCAATGTGTAAGCCCGGATCACGTTGGCGTTGGCCTTGAGCACATCGGAAATCCAGGTGGCGTAAACACTGTTTTCCACGGGCGGAGCGCCGGGGAAATAGCCGGGCGCACCTGGGCCCAGGTCAATTCCGTTCGCGTAGTACTGCTGCCAGTTGTTGCCCTGCTTCCGCCAGAATCCGCCATCGGCGGCCCGGAAAGGCACGGAGAGCTCAGGCGTCCGCATAGGCGGAGCCAGGGCGAAGGAGACCCCCACTGGGGTGGCTACGCCGGTGAGTTCCTCAAGCGCGACGCGGGCAGCGTGGCCGTAGCCGGGATCGCTGATCAGACTGCGGTAAATGGCCACCGCGTCTTCATTCCTGCCTTCATGCGTCAGTGCAGCGGCCAGCAGAATGCGGGCGGCGGGATCATCAGGAGTCCGCCGCAAGATAGCTTCCACTTCACCGCGGTTGACGTGGCCGCGTCCGGTTTCCAGCGCAATAAAATTCAGGCCCAGCCGCGCCTCCCAGGTGCGCGGGTCAATGCGCAGGGCGCGCGTGAAGTAGAAGCGAGATTCCTCGTAATGCTTCAACTTCATGTTCGCCCAACCCATCATCAGGATCACATCCAGCGAGTTGGGCGAAATGTGGTAGGCGCGCTGAAACTCCGCCAAAGCGTGGCCATACCGGCCATTCTGGTAGTAGTTCACGCCCTGCAGGTAAAGGGGGCGGTATTGCGGCTTCCAGTGGAACTCCCAGAGGCCCACCAGCACGAAGAAAGCGAGCATGCCCAGTATTACGCGGTTGGTGAGCCAATACTTAAGCTTCATGCGTCACCGCCACCCGGCCGGTTGCTCCCTTGCCCGTGTGGACCACGTACTCCCACTTGCGCCGGCCGAAGAAATAGCGCAGCACGCCTTGGGCGCGGAAAAACGTCACCATCTGTTTGTACCCGACGTTCTCGATCACGGCGTACAGTACCAGCAGCAGGACGTGCTTGAGCTTCGGATAACGCCGCAAAGTGGTTTCATGCAGCAGCACCGATCCCACGGACAGCAGGGTGCCATAGCCGACCGCCAGAAAAACGAACAGCAGGAAGAGAGCCAGCGGCATGGCCCCGATGAAAAATGAGAACGGAATCAGAATGGTTCCGGCCGCCTCCACCACCGAGCCGATGGCTTCGATGTAGGCGTGGAAGGGCATGCTGAACATGCCCAGCGAACCGAAGCGCGGGTTAAAGATCATATCGTTATCGCGCATGACGGTTTGCATCAGGCCGAGCTGCCAGCGGCGGCGCTGCCGTGCCAGCATGGACACGCTGTGCGGAGCTTCCGTCCAGCAGATAGGGTCGGTGCTGAACACGATGTTGTATTTCCAGCCTTTATCGCGCAGGAAGCGATGCAGGTTGGCCACCAGGTCAATGTCCTCCGTGACCGATTCACGTCGGAAGCCGCCCACCAGAACCGCGGTTTCCCGATGCAGCAAGCAGAACGCGCCGGAAGTGATGAAGGTGGCGCCCATGGAATTCCATCCTGGACGGCCGAACATGAAGGTTCGTATGTATTCCACCACCTGGCAGCGCTCCAGCCAGCGCTTGGGCAAGTCAATTTCGACAACTTCCCCGTGCTCCAGGCGGCAGCCGTTGACGATGCGCACAATGCCCCCGCTGACCACGGTATTCACCGCCGACTGCACCACGGGCGTCATCAGCCGCAGCAGAGCGTCCCGTTCAATAATGGAGTCCGCATCCACGGTGCAGAAATAGGGGCTGCGCGCCAGGTTGATGCCGGCGTTCAACGCATCGGCTTTGCCGCCGTTGGGCTTGGAAACCACGATCAATTCCGGCCGCTGGCTGCTGCTGTAGAAAGCCAAAGGAGTCGTGGCCTTCACCTGCTCGCGGTAGATCAGGTCCATGCGCTGCAGCTCAAATTGCTCGATCAGCCGGTCAAGGGTGGAGTCGTTGGAGCCGTCGTCCACCACGATGATCTCTTTTTCCGGGTAGTTCAGGGCCAGCAAAGAGAGAACGGTCTGCACGATCACCCGCTCCTCGTTGTGGGCCGGCACGATCAATGCCACCGGCGGGGTCACCGGCGAATCGAGTACCGCGGTGTACCCCTTGTGGGCAGCGTACTTGGCGTGCAGGCTCACCGTGTACAAAGAGATGAACATCAGCACGGTGTAGACGGAATTGGCGGCCAGAAAGTAGATCAGGATGACGGTATTGGTGTAGTCGAGGAAGCGGAGAAAGAACTCATGCATGGCGAACCTCCAGGGTGGCAGCGGCCGGAGCAAGGCGCTGCAGAAGCGCCCCCGCCCGGGTACTGATGGGTTCGTCCCGCGTCCTGGCCAGTTCGCGCAGCACATCCAGGAAATGCCGGCTGGGATGGGCGCTCAGGGCGTCCATCAGCCACAAGCGGTGGGCAGGAGCCAGTTCGGAGGAGGCTACCGCATCGCTCAAGATGGAAGTCTTGTTAAGTCCGACTAAACGCATGCAGACCGCCCGGCACACGGCGACACTGGTGCCCGAGTTGAGTTCGGCTAGCAGTGCATTCAGCACGCCGCTGCGCTGCATTTCGTCAGCCACCTGCTCGGCGGCGTACTGGTCGGAGGTATCCAGGAAAACACGGAAGAGGTTCTCCACGCCGGCATGGCCGAATGACATCAAGGTACGGGCGGCGGCCTCGCGCACCCGCCAGCGGGAATCGGTGAGGCAGGCCGACACCTCGGGAATCAGCTCCTGGTACGCAGTGTGGCAAGTAGAACGCACCGCGTGCAGGCGGACAAACTCGTTCTCGTCGCGCAGCAACTGGCGCAACACCGGGACCGCGGAGGAGTCGTGGAAGTAGGCGATTACCGCGGCGCAGCGCGCACGCACATCCGCGGAACTGTCCTGTGCCGCCTCATGCTGCAGGAGATGGCGCAGCTGGGTGGGAAAATCCCCGGCCTGCAGCGGACGTTCCTTGCTGATGCGTTCGCAAATCTGCCGAACGGTATCGAGCGCCAGGAACCGGTAACGGGGATTTCCGTGGGTAAGAGCCGGAGCAAACTGCTGCAGTTCAGCCATTTCGTGCCAGACCAGAGCCGAGCGAATGGCACGCAGAGAGACGTCATTGTGCTCCTCAACCGCAGTGCGCAATTCCTCCAGCAGCAGAGGAATGGCGGCGGAGTCACCGCGCAGGCCCAGGACCGCAGCCAGGCGAACGTCTTGCGCGGGGTCGCGCAAGGCCTCCTCCAGGAATATGCGAGCACGCCCCGGAGCCAGCCGGCTCAAGTGGTACACGGCCACTGCACGTTTCACGGAAAAAAGTTTGCGGCGGCGGATGCGGCGCAGGCCTCGTGTTCGCAGCTTCAGCCCTAGAACTCGACTCTGGCTCAACCCTGAGGAGCGAGTCAACTGGGCAGCGCGTTTGCGGCCGAAGGCCAGCCTTGCCCAGCGGTCAGCGTGTCCCAGCGCAAACAGCAATTCTGTGACACATGCTACATTCCCATCGTCGCTGCCTGCCAGCAGTAATTCCTGGATCGCATCCTTGGCCGGCCGGGAGCGCGCCTGGCGCAACTGGTAGGCTGCATCTTCCAGTTTCAGCGAACCTTCCAGAAAATGGTTCACGAGCGAGGCAAACTGCTGGCGGGAGGCATCCTTGCGCTTGTAGTAGCGCCGGCGGGAGCCGCGCCGGTAAAGAATGAACATCAGGAAAGCCGCATTAATGGAAAGAACTGCGACCAGCAGCCAAAATGCCAAAAGCGTTATGTTTTCCAGAAGCAAGTACACCGCCGTCACTTCCGGAAGGCGATCTTGCTGCCGCAGCGGAAGGATTCGATTAAAAATCTTCTGGGGGTTGGGTACAGAATAGATTATCGGAGTAAGCAAGCGCCAGTAAGGTTACTGATGTCACACGCCACTTTGGTGCCATGCCTTATTCGAAACGAGGGTGCAGATCGCCGAAGGTGACTTGCTGGGGAAATTCCGAAAATAATGGCTGGGCGTAGGGATAGAGCCCGGAATGGAAGAGAATGGCGCGGTGCTGGGCAGAAGCCTGAAGCCAGCTCTTCAAGTCCTTGTATTCCGGTTCGGTAGCCACCCGTACGGCCACAGCCGTTGCGCGTCGCTGGCCAGCTCGCGCCAGCACCCGGCCGATCTGGTTGGGCGCGTCCACTTCTACGTAATCCAAATGGAGTGGAACAAACTGATGGAGACGGCGGAAGTATCGGGCGGGCGCGTCATAGTACTGCACCGGGAAGAGGGCTTTCGTATCTTCGACCACGATCGGCTCGGAAAGGGCAAACTTCACCGGCTGGCCGCCGATTACTGCATTATTTCCGATTTTCCTGACCGGAGCCGTTCCCAGGAGCACGCCGGGAGCCTGATAACCGAGGAGCAAGTCCTCATAGCGGTCCCCTGGGAAGAGGACGTTGATACCCTTCTGCGCCAGGTAGAACTCGGCCTTGGCTTTGCCCACGGAATCGCCGCATCCCACCACAACCTGCGCGTGGCGTTCAATCGCCTGGGGCACGAGCGCGGAAATACCGTGGGTATCCTCGATCCAGCCGTAGCGGCCAGCGGCATGTGTGGTGGGATACTGCATCTTGTCGCCCAGGATCTCAAAGCGGAACACGCCCGTGTCGTCCAACCCATACCATTTCCCGCCCTGCTGGGCGACGACGCTTCCGAACAAGGGATAGACTTCAACTGGAGTGAAGCCGGCAATGCGCCTGACCAGCGCACCCTCGTGGTAATCAAGCATCGCGGAAACAGGCAGCGGCTTTTCGGTCAGATCCCAGCGCATCTGGTAGCTCAGCCAGTCACGGCCTACGCGGTCCACCTGCGTGCCAATGCGCGTTCCCGGCGTGATTTGCAGTGCATTTTCGCCCAGAACCAGAGTTTTCGCCGAAGGCGGCACCACAATGGAAGTGGCGATATTCACATCGCCGAACTGGGGCTGGTAGCCGCGATCCGTCATGTGATCAAGCACGACGCTCTCGGCCTTGAGCCCGGCCTTGCCGGCCAGAGAACTGGCGCGCCGCATGTCCCGTGTGCCTGATTGGCCGCACTCCGGGCCGCTGAAGGCCAAAATGGCGCTGGCGGCGAGCCGGCGGTAGAGATCGGGGTCACGCGCCGCCAGGTCGCGGTAGGCAGCCCGCACGTCGCAATTGGGGTTGTCGCTGGCCCGCCACACGACGTAGCGGACATCGGCCATGACCAGGGGATCAGAGCTCTGATACTGGCTATAAAAATCAATCAACTCGTGGCGAAACTTGGGATCGTAGCCCTGCCAGAAACAGCTGTAGCAAACGGGCGCCGGCTGAGGCGCAATTTGGTCGCTAGCAAAACGCAACGGCTCGCCGCCCCGGAGTAGAAGGTAAGCGGCGCATGCCCCAACTAGCAGGCCGGCTAAAAAAGCGGCTACTGTTTTTTTCACGATTCTTATAGGAATCTTCTCAAAAGCTTGCGGCGGAAGTCTACGTTCTCCTGAAACGTAATTGTGGGGCCCCATTCTCCGGACTTGAGCGCACCCCTGCTTTCCACGACAATAGACCAGTGAAGAACAAGGTCATAGTCATCGGGCTGGATGGCCTGGAGCCGACCATTGTGGATCGCATGCTCCAGCGCAACGAACTGCCCAACCTGGCGCGCCTGCGCGATGCTGGCGGGTACACGCGCCTGCACACCACTTATCCCGCCCAGACGCCAGTCGCCTGGTCCTCTTTTGCCACCGGCACCAACCCCGGCGGGCACGGGATTTTCGATTTCATTTGCCGGGATCCACAGACCTACCAGCCTGACCTCGCCCTTAGCCGTTTCGAAAAGCCAAAAAATATGTTTTCCCTGCCCCGCGTGGTCAGCAAGCGCCGAGGTGTGCCGATTTGGCAGCGCCTCTCCGAAGCGGGGATCCCCAGCGTGGTCCTGCGCTGTCCCTGCACTTTCCCAGCGGAAACCCTGCAAGGGAAGATGTTGTCCGGCGTGGGTGTTCCCGATCTGCGTGGGGGCCAGGGCACGGGAACCTTTTATACGCAGGACCGTTCCACGCCGACCCAGGAGCACGAGCAGGTGAGCTTCCTGGGGCAGGAATCCGAAATCGCCACTCAGATTATCGGCCCGCGCAATACTCGGGCACATCCGCCCTCTGACCTCACCACGGAACTGCGCGTCCAGGTGGACCGCACCGCGGGAAAATTGGTTCTGAGCACGGCGGGTGCCCCGCCGGTCGAAGTGCGCGAGAAGTGCTGGAGCCCGTGGATGCGGCTCAAATTCAAGGTTTCCATGCTGCAAACGGTAACCGCGCTGGTGCGCTTTTACTGCCGGCAGCTTGCTCCTCAGGTTGAATTTTACGCTTCGCCTTTGAACTTCGATCCTGCCGCGCCTCTGTTTCCTATTTCCCATCCCGCCAATTACGCACAAACTCTGGCTGATTCCATTGGCCAGTTCTCTACCCTGGGCATGGCGGAGGACCATAGCGGCCACAATAACGGCCGCTTTGACGAGCAGGCGTTCGCGAATCAATGCGAGCTCGTGTTCCAGGAGCGCGAACAGATGATGAACCACGAACTGGAGCGCTTTACCGAAGGCTTCTTCTTCATCCTGTTCGACACTCCTGACCGCCTGCAGCACATGTTCTGGCGTTTTCTTGACCCCACCCACCCTATGTTTGAGCGCGACCGCTCTGCCGAGCTCGGCGAACAGGTAGCCCAGCTTTACCGCCGCTGCGACCGGGTCCTAAGCAAAGCGCTCGAGCGGGTGGATGAGAACACGCTGCTGGTGGTGCTTTCCGACCATGGGTTCAATTCTTTTCGCCGGGGATTTGACACCAACACCTGGCTTTGGCAGAACGGCTTGCTCGCACTAAAGAACGGCAACAAGCCTGCGTCCGACCTGGGGGACGGCTTCCGCAACGTGGATTGGGCGCAAACCCGCGCCTATGCGTTGGGGCTAGGCGGGGTCTACTTGAACGTAAAAGGGCGTGAGGCCGGCGGCATTCTGGAGGAAAACGGCGCTGAAGCCGAGCGCGTTCGCCGCGCCATCGAGCAGGGTCTGGCCGAGCTGGCAGATCAGGATTTGCGAGTGCCTGCCATTCGCAGCGTCTCCCGTAAGGAGCGGATCTACTCCGGTCCGTATACAGCCGAAGCTCCCGACCTGCTGGTCAACTTTCGTCCGGGATACCGGGTCTCCTGGGCCAGTTCCCTCGGGGGCTTCAGCCCCAGTCTGTTCGAGGACAACACTCGGCGCTGGAGCGGAGACCACATCATTGATCCTGATGCCGTGCCCGGAATCTTCTTCATGAACCGGCCCGCGGTGCACAATGACGTGAACATGCTGGATCTGGCGCCCACCATTTTGAAGTTTCTCGGCGTAGGCGGCCACGAATCCATGGAAGGCAAGACCCTGCTGTAACATCTCCATACCTGTGAAAACTGAGACCAAACCGCAGATTCGCCACAACGTGCCCCTGCTCGATTTGAAAGAGCAGTACGCAACTATCCGCGACGAAGTCCAGAGTGCTCTGGCGGCGGTATTCGACTCCCAGCAATTCATCTTCGGCCCGCAATTGCAAGCGCTGGAACAGGAGATAGCGGCCTACTGCGGCACGCGCTTCGGCATTGGCGTCGGCTCAGGCACGGATGCGCTGCTGCTTTCCCTGCGAGCTCTTGGCGTAGGTCCGGGAGACGAAGTGATTGTTCCCGCCTTTACGTTTTTCGCCACCGCGGAATGCGTAAGTCTGCTGGGCGCCACTCCCGTCTTCGCTGACATCCAGCTCTCTACTTTCACCCTCGATCCCGAAAGTGTGGCCGCAAAACTCAGCCCGCGCACGCGTGCCATCATTCCCGTCCATCTCTACGGCCAGGCGGCGGACATGAATCCTCTCCTGGAACTGGCGCGGAAACACAAATTGCACATGGTTGAGGACAACGCCCAGGCGCTGGGTGCGACCTATCATGGCCAGCGCACCGGCGCGATGGCTGATGCCGGCTGCATCAGTTTTTATCCCACCAAGAACCTGGGCGCCTGGGGCGATGGCGGCATGGTGGTGACCAACTCGGAAGCTGTTGCCCAGCGGCTCCGTTCGCTGCGCGACCATGGCAGCGCCCACAAGTACCTGAGCCAGGAGGTGGGCTGGAACAGCCGCCTGGACGAAATTCAATCCGCGGTTTTGCGAGTCAAGCTGCGCCATCTGGATGAGTGGAACCGGCAGCGGCGCAGCCACGCCGCGGCTTACGATTCACAACTGCGCGGTGTGGCCGGCCTCGTTACCCCGCAACTAGGCGGTTGGGGCGACCACGTTTTCCACCAGTACACCATCCGGGTACCTCATCGCGACGCGGTGCAGAAGGTGTTAAGTGCCCGCGGGATTAGTACTGCCATCTATTATCCTGTTCCCCTTCACCTCCAGCCCGCGTACGCATCGCTGCATTACCAACCAGGCGACCTGCCGCAGTCCGAGCGTGCCAGCGCGGAGGTCCTATCCTTGCCCGTCTTCGCCGAAATCACCGATGCGCAGATTACGTCCGTAAGCGACGCATTGCGCGAAAGCCTCGCCAGATAACGGTTTAGCGGGTTTCCCAGCCCTTGGACCCGCTGCTGCGATAGCCGTATTAAGGGCGAAAGCTGATTGCTCTTTCGGGGCGCGGACCGTACCATGTGTTTCTAACTCTGAGCGGATATTCGGGGATATCATTTGCGCTTTACCGCTGACCCGCACCGTTTTCTATCGCGGCTGCAAACCACCACGGCACCTGGCGAATTGCGCCGGGTGGAGCGTGTACTGGCCACCACCCGCCTCTTCCTGGCGACCTCATTTCTCGCAGCTATTTACATCGTGCCCGTCGAGCCCGGCCATTATCCGCCGCTCGTGTACCTGCTCCTGTTTTTCTACCTGGCTCACAGCTTTGCGGTCATGCTCCTGGCGCGCATTCGGCTCAGCCCCACCCTGGCATTTCGCCTGTTTGTGCATGGCGCCGATATCGTTTGGCCTACGGTTATCTCGCTGTTCACCAAGGAGGCCATCAGCCCATTCTTCCTGTTCTTTCTTTTTGTGTTGCTCGAAGCGGCCTATCGCTGGGGATTGTGGGAAACCTTGGCCACCTCCGTAGCGAGCATCATTCTGCTTATGTTGGAAAATGCGGTGGCCCGCTGGGTCAGCCTGCCCGCCGCTTTTCGCATCCATCCTGAACTCAACCGCCTGCTACTGAGCGCGGCCTATCTCCTAACCATGGGCCTGCTGATCGGCTACCTGGCAGAAAACGAGAAGCAACTGCGCGCGGAAAAGGCGCTGCTGAGCCGCGTTTTGGCGATGGCCCGCGTTGACTTCGGACTCACCGGCAGCTTGCAGCAGATCTTTCAGGAGCTAATCCATCTGTTCGGCGCGGGAGAGGCTTTGCTGGCCATCGAGGAATCCCATAGCACGCGCGTTTCTGGCTGCGCTGCCAAGTCCGTTAGCGGCGGCGGCATCGAGTTTCGCTGGCTTTCCCCGGCTGAGGTCAACCGCGAGTCTTATCTGTTTCCCGCATCTGCCCACACCTGGTTTGCCGCTCGCAATCCCGATGGCTTGCGGTTGCTGGCCGTGGCTGAAGACGGTACCCGCCTGCGCAAGCTTTCCACTGACTATCTTGCGCCGCTGCTCGCGGCCCGCCAGTTCCATTCTGTTGTGGCCGTTTCTCTCACCACCACCGACGAGTGGTCCGGACGTCTTTACCTGTTCGACGCCACCCTGCCCTCGGACCGCGAAGAGGCGTTACGCTTTCTTCAGGATTTCGTGCGGCAGGTGGGGCCGGCAGTTTCTAACGTTTACTTGCTGGCTCGTCTGCGCCAGCGCGCCGGCGCCATCGAACGTGCCCGCGTGGCCCGGGAGTTGCACGATGGAGCCGTGCAGTCGCTGATTAGCGTGGAGATGCAGGTGGATGTGCTGCGCCGCCGGGCTGGCGCACAGCCTAACCAGGTTGTCCCCGAGCTGGGCCGCATTCAAAAGCTGCTGCGGGAAGAAGTACTTAAACTGCGCGACCTCATGCAACAGATGAAGCCTCTGGCGGTTGAGGGCAAGACGCTGGTCGCATTCCTGCAGGACGCCGTATCCAAGTTTCAGCGCGAGACCGGCATCTCAACCCGTTTCATCTGCCAGGATGCTGGCGTGGACCTTCCCGCGAAGACTTGCCGGGAACTGGCCCGCATTGTGCAAGAAGGGCTGGTCAACGTTCGCAAGCACAGCGGAGCTCAGCACGTCGTAGTTCAGTTGCGCTCCGTCCCGGGCAGCTATCATCTGGCTATTCAGGACGACGGCAGTGGTTTCGAATTCTCCGGGCGTCTTTCGCAGACTGAACTGGAAGACCAGCATAAAGGTCCGGCGGTGATCAGGGAGCGGGTGCGTTCCATCGAAGGTGAGCTCACGGTAGAATCCGTGCCTGGCCACGGTTCACGCCTCGATGTGATGATTCCCCAGAAGCAGCGCGTCGCCTATGCATAAACATCAACAGCCCGTGCGCATTCTGCTGGCCGACGACCATCCCATCTTCCGCGACGGCTTGCGCCGCCTGCTGGAAACGGAGCCGGGGTTTCATGTCGTGGGTGAGGCTTCCGACGGCGCCGAAGCGGTGGCTATGGCAAGGAAGCTCAAGCCTGACTTGCTGCTGCTCGATCTGGCTATGCCCAGGCATCCGGGCCTGGAGGCCGTCCGCGAACTGGGAAGCAGCGGCACAGCCACGCGAATTCTTTTGCTGACCGCCGCGGTTGAGAAAGAACAGATTGTGGAAGCACTGCAGCTGGGGGCCCGAGGCGTTGTCCTGAAAGAATCAGCCACTCAGCTGCTCCTGAACAGCATTCACGCCGTCATGGCCGGCCATTACTGGGTGGGACGTGAAATCATTTCCAATCTGGTGGAATATCTGCGTGGCCTGCTGAGTCCCGCGGCCACACCCAAGCAAAAGAAATTTGGACTTACGCCACGCGAGCTCGAGGTGGTATCGGCCGTGGTCGCAGGTTATACGAACAAGGATATCGCCGCCCACTACGGCATCAGCGAAGATACGGTCAAACACCACATGAGCAATATCTTCGATAAGCTCGGTGTCTCCACCCGCCTGGAGCTCGCTCTTTTTGCAGTACACCAGGACTTGCCGCTCGTGCCCCTGGAACCGGCCTCCAGCTAAGCTTTGCCGCGGTTGAGATTCCCTTAGCAGTAATTGTCAGCGAACGAGGGTTTTGAAAAGCACGGCGCAGTCTGCCGCCATCTGACTGGCAGTCTGCGCCTTTGGCTTACCGCCCGTGCCAGTTGCGAACCAGCCAGCCAAAAGTGGCGCTGGAAAGCACGGCGAAGGCAAGGTTCATGGGCGGGGATACTCGAAGAGCTGTAGAAACTTTGTTGGACTGCTCCATTACCGCCAGGGGGGTAATGCGTCGTTTCGGGTTAACAATCATTTTGCGGCGTAGCCGCGTTTCCGCGCTGTTTACCTCTTCGTTCACAAAGTGAATGCCTGGATCCGGGAGACCTTGTTGCCCTTCCGGTATTAGCCTTGCCATGAGATCGCGCCTCCGAAAGATCTTTCTCTACCGACGCCCCCAGGACTGCTAATAACAGAGTCCACCCTACTCAACGGAAACGTCAAGGTTAAAAGTACATGATAGGGCCTTAAACCTACGGGTACTAAGGTGGCTGGCCTAATACCCGATGTTCCCATAACATAAGGTAAAGCGGTTATGCGCCCGCCGGCTTTGCTTCGCTCACCGACTGGATGTTGGGCATGCCGGAACCCACCAGCTTGAGCTTGGGCGGGCGATTTATAGCGTCGAGAACTTCACGCGCGATGCGATCGTCGATCTTGTTGGCTTCGTCCAGTTCCACGGGATAGCGGATCACCACCTCGAGCCCTCCTTGGGTTAGCCGCAGGCGGGTCTCCGGATGCAGCGAGTTGCGGGACAGCGGGCCCAGGCTCTGCTCCATGCTGCGGTGTTGCCGCTCCATGCGCTCGCGATAATTCTCGAACACCTTCGCGACCGCGTTGGTCAGGCGTTCTTCCACCTGGTGATAATCGCTCTCCGTCGCCAACGTGAGCGTAATCTCATGCCAGTCGAAGCGGGTGCCGGGAATCTGCTTGAATAATCCAGCGTTAGGCTGGAACACCACGGAATTGGAAAACACAACCATCCGGCCGGTCGGGTTGGCCTCTTTGCCTATTTCCATGAGGTGCAAACGCACCAGGCCAATGTCCACCACCTCACCGGTTACGCCGGAAACCTGGACACGGTCTCCGACCCGCACACCATATTTGCCGATCAGATAAAAGTAACCGGCCACCGAGAGGATCACATTCTGCAGCGCCACGGCAATGCCCGCGGTGAGCAGGCCGGCGAAAGTGGCCAGTGTTCCCAACTCACTGGAAAAGGCTACGGCGACAATCACGGCAATGAGCGACCAGACCACAAAGCGCCGCAACAGCAGGAACTGGTACCTCCGCCGCACGTCCTGCACATAGCGGAAGGTAGCTTTTCGCCACACGCTGGAGAGGACAAAAACGAATCCCAGGATGATGGCTAGCACCGCCACGCGCAGCGCCAGGCTCTTCAATTGGCTCACATATTGCGAATGCACGCTTCCACGCCAGTTACTCAGGCTGCGCGTGTACAGATCGAGCAAAACGGACTGCTTGGCCAGCGGCAGTACTACTGCCGAGAGCTGCTTGAATTGAGCTGTTAGCTGGTCCAGTTGCTGTTTCTGCTGGGCGAGCACGGTGGGATCCGGCGAATCCGGTTGGTTGGAAAGTTGGTCGCCACTCTTGATGAGGTCCCGCAAACTGTTGATGAGGGGAGTGCGCAGCGTTTTAGATGAACTTACCAGAGCGGCCGTTTGCGTCAGGCCTTGGTCAAGCGTGTGAATTCTGCGCCGCAACTCGAACAGGTCAGTCAAGATCGCCAGAATCCCGGAGGGTTCGGCCTTGCGGTTACTGGCAGTGGTCGCGGTGACCGACTGGGGAGCGCCCGCCTTATTAGCCTCGGTAGCTGCCGCCGGCACGGTGCGCGCCAGGTCTTCAATCTCCGTCTGCAGGTTTCCGGAAGTCATCCCCTCCACGTTGCGGCCGCTTACAAACTCAATCATGCTGCGCAGGGAATCCCGGCGGGCCTGCAGAAGGTCAACTTCGCTTTGCGTTTCCGCGATGGTCGAGGCCAACGTGCGGCGCCTGCGCCCGCTGGCTGTCTCCAGTTGCGTTCGCATCCCGGCTAGCTCCTGCTGCCTTGCCTTGACCTCCTGGTCGGCTTTGTCCGCCATCGCCACCAACGATTGGTATCGGGAGGGGCTGGAAGTTCCTACGCTTGGCTGCCCAGCCTTGCCTCCAATTCGACTGAGGAGTTGGGCGTCTGCCCGGGCGAAATCAAAGGAGATCCGGACCACCTGGTCGGCCAATTGCCGGTTCTGGTTGAGAAATACAATGTCACTCGGCTCACTGGCCACTTCCTGCTGAATCGTGAGCTGGCGGTACCACATGATCGTCTGATTCAGATAGGAGATGACGCTCTGGGCATCAGGAATATTGGAGAGATTGGTTACTGTCCCGCCAGGCTGAGCCAGGATGGGCGCGACCGCCAGGCCCGTAAGCAACACAAGGGCTGCCGCGAACCAGCGCGTTGGATGCATGCCAGACATGAACAATTCGCTATGGCTGCGCTCGTCACCGCAAGCCTCGGGTATTACCGCGAACAGCTCAGGTTATCCGGCAGAATGGAGGGAATGCAAGTGGGGGCGGGCGCGCGAAATCACATCATCTTTCGCTTACGGCCTACACCGGAGACCGCGAGCGGCAAGATAGGGCGGGTGCATTCCCCGCCCTGAGTTGCGCAGAGGTCCTATTCATTTCAAACCGAACTGCAGTCCAATCATAGTGCCATCATTGAGCGTGATCAGGTAAGCATACGTCTTGTTTGCTGACAGGCTTTTGGTATTCATATTGAAGATCCATTGCATGTTGGTCGGATCCCAGCGGAAGCTGCTGTCCGGGGTGGTTGAATCCACGCTCTCGTCAACCGTACTGACAACTGTTCCGTTTTGTATGCTGATCAACCTGAAGCTGGACACCACGCCTGCGGTACCGATGGAGGTGCCATTCACGTCGCAGACGCGGAACTTAGCCGGTACTGTGCTGCCCTGCTTGAACACGCTGCTACCGTCGGCATTGATGGGCTGGAGGATCTGATGGCCAGGTGCGCCCAGGCACAGAGTTCCCGCAGGCTCGTATTGCACCAGTTGTGAAAGCGCGGCAGAAGTGCTGCCGTTGAAGTTGCCGTCGCCGCTGTACACGGCCGTGATGCTGTGCGAGCCGACGGGCAACGAGGAAGTGGTAAACGTTGCCTGCAGCCCGTTGAGGGCAACATTCGCAGCCAGGGTATTGGCGCCGTCCATGAATGTCACGCTGCCGGTTGGTGTACCCGACCCCGGAGCTGTCACGCTCACAGTTGCTGTGAACGTCACAAACTGATTGAGGAGGGATGGGTTCGCCGACGAGCTCATGGGAGTCGAAGTGTTTGCTTTGTTTACGACTTCGCCGCCCGTCAGGCTGCCGGTGCTGGTGTTGAAGTTGCTGTCGCCACTGTACACTGCGCTGATGCTGTGCGAGCCCACCGACAACGCCGAAGTGGTAAACGTTGCCTGGAGCCCGTTGAGGGCAACATTCGCAGCCAGGGTGTTGGCCCCGTCCATAAAGGTCACAGTGCCAGTTGGCGTTCCGGCGCCCGGAGCCAGCACGTTCACCGATGCCGTGAAAGTAACGGATTGGCCGAAGACCGAGGGATTCACCGAGGAACTGAGTGCGGTAGAAGTACTGGCCTTATCTACCGTATGGGACACCGCCGCAGAGGCGCTGTTGTTGAAGTTGCTATCTCCGGCGTAGGTGGCCGTCAGGCTCCTGGCTCCCGCACTGGTGAAGGTCAGCGAGCAACTCCCCGCTGCTACCGGCGCTGTGCAGCTCACCGTGCCATCGCTCACCGTCACATTGCCGGTGGGCGTGCCGCTGCCGGGTGCGTTAACCGCCACAGTGTAGCCGACCGTCACCGGTTGCCCCACCACCGAGGGATCGGGATTATCGGATGTGATCGTCGTGGTGGTCTCCGCCTTGTTCACCGTGTGCTGGGCAGCCGCCGAG
>JAICWP010000032.1 GCA_025934735.1 Terriglobales bacterium
CCCCTAATTTCGTGTGAACCGCATACGCAATGAACCCACAGACGCCAAGCACCGAAATCGCGGCGAAGACCGCAAGACAGCGGTTCATATACGTGCTCTCTTACACCTGTAGAACGAATGACATCACAAAACTTGCTCCTAAAAACCGTTACCGAAGTTACTGTCAGTTGACGTGAACAGGCGTTATCACACTTTACAAATCCCCGCCCTGCAATGAAGTTTGTGAAGATGCGGCTTGCGTGCGCAAAATTCAGCCGCGCCTGGCGTTCCGTGTCCTGGCCTGGAGGTTCCTGGACCCGGCGCCCTGGCGCGGCTGAAGCCTGCACTCCTGATTCGCTGTTACGTTAGAAAGAACTCGCGCGTTACCTTCAGCCACTCCTGCTCAGGCATATGGCTGGTGAGATCGGTCATGGCTACGCCGCCGTCCTGGGCCAACGCGCCCAGTGCCGACGGCATGAGCCGCTGCAGGCGCGAGCCCGACTCTTCTGTCCACCAGCGAGCCAGGGCTCCACCCAGCAGATTGCGGAAATTGGTCTTGGCATCGGGCGATTGCACTGTGACCACCCAACCCTCGCCGTAGGGATCCCGGATGGCCAATTCCGGATTCTGCAACACGGCTTCGTTGATCTGGGCCACGCTGCCCTCAATGGGCGAAACCATGTCCACGGCGCTGCCGTTGCGGTGCAGGGTCCAGATCTTCTGCCCCTGGCGGATCCACTGCCCGCGCTGCGGCAACGCGATGCGCTCGACCTTGCCGGCCAGCTTGGCGGCGAAGTCATCCAGTCCCACTCGTACCAGGTTTGGGCTCTCATTGAGTGCCCAGGTGTGGCCGGGGTGATAGCGCAGGTTCTCCGGCACCTGGAAACCACCTACCAGGCTAGGCTGCAAGCGCGCGGGCATAAGGACTTCGCGCTGCGGAGGAGCGACTTCGAGGCTGGGCATGACCAGGACACGCTTGCGACTATAAAAGTGATCCACCAGCAGCAATGCTGCAAAAGTCAGGATTACGAGTAGGACTGTCATTGTGCGCCTCCAGTAGCCAGCGGTGCTATTTACCGCCGCTCGGCACTTCTCATAAAGGCAATCGCAATGCCGAACTGGGGAGGATGTGCACGGTTGGCTGCACCTTGCTGACGCGGAAGAAGTTGCAGACTGAATGCGATCAGCGTTTCATTTCTGGAGCAGAAAAATGCAACGGCGATTTGTTGCGATTCACATCAGAGATAAAGGCAGCATTCAACAAGTTTCCCAGCGCGGATCTGACAAGTGTCACATATAGCGAGGATTACCCGCAGGGAGGAAGGCTGTTGCGAATCGCCATGGCTGCTGATGCGAAACACAACTGTCTGCGACACGGGAAACTAGAAACTTGCAACTTGAGACTCTACTGTGCGGCTTTTCCCTTCACCACAATCCCGATCAGCAGCGGCTCCCCGGTCGCCATTTTCAGCTTACTGGCAAATACCCAATGCTCCTGGCCGTCATTGCTGACGGCAGGCGCGGTGTCAGAGGCGGGCTGCACCAGGTTCAGCGGCCCAGGATGATTCGTGGCTGTGGCTTTGCGGCTCAGCGCCACCAGTTGCTTGAAATCGAATGTGGCGGCAGGGTCGGGATCATCAGCCGCCCGCACCAGCAGAGCAAAATCGCGGTTATCGGCCACTCCCAGGTGGTTCCCGTCATTGGGCAGCAGTTCGTAGCGCAGCGTGTACAGACCCGGCTGCACCTCCTGGCCACGGTAATCGGTGGCCGGCTTGGTAAAGAAGATAACTCCAATCAGCGTAGATTCAGCCAGTTGGGGGAAAAGAGCGCCTTCTACATCAGATTTGCCGCTGGCCGGCACGCCGGCACGCAGCCAGATTTTGCACCACTCGCTCCCGTCATCGAGCAGAACGCGGTAGCCGGCTGGCTCCAGCGCCTTTTTCAGTGCATCCGAGGCTGCCGGATCGGTAAGCGGGCCAGTGGATTCCACTTTCCCTGCACCCGCAGCAAACAGCAGCGGCGGAATCAACAAGATCAGGCCGACAAGCGCGAGGGTACGATGGCGCAAGAGTTCCTCCCACTAGCCTCGACACTGCCCGCTACCGTGGCACTTGCGCAGAGGAAACGAGCAGGCGTGCGGCTCGGCAATGCGGCCATCCGGGCCGATGCAGGTCTGGGTGTAAACGCACCAGAAGTTGCCGTCATTGGAGCGCTGCACCGTGGGATCAGGTTCGGAATCGTAGAACTGCCGCTTCCAGCGCAGCCCCGGGCACAGGCTGGGATTCTCCGTGTTGAACCGCTCCTGCTCGCTGATCATGCCGCGCCTCCCTCAGCCTTGCCCTGCGCCGCTTGCAGAATGGCACGCTTCACCGCCACCCGCGCCAGCTGGACTTTGTAGCGGTTACGGCTCAGCGGCTTGGCCTGGCTGACGGCGGCCTCGCCTGCCGCCTGGGCCGTCTGCTCCGTGACGGTTTTGCCTACCAGCGCCTGCGCCGCTTCCTCAGAGACCCACGGCACCGGCGCCACGTAGCCCATTACCACCTTCGCCGAGCGCACCGTGTTCCCGTTCATCTGCAGGGCGACGGCAGCCAGCACCAGCGGCCAATCGAACGATTCCTTCTGCCGCACTTCGTAGTGAGCGTACCTGCCCGCCGC
This sequence comes from Terriglobales bacterium, assembly GCA_025934735.1. Lineage (GTDB taxonomy): Bacteria > Acidobacteriota > Terriglobia > Terriglobales > Acidobacteriaceae > JAICWP01. The sequence goes on from JAICWP010000032.1 coordinate 2,635, forward strand.
CGGAGGTGGCAGGAAGACGTCCGTCACGATCTCATTGGGCCGCAGGTCGTGCTCGCGTTCGCTTTCCGTCCTGGGAATGACGAAGAATTTCTCCAGCGCCACTTCGCGGGCACCCTTCGGTCCAGCGATGCGAATGCGCGCGCCATACGCAATCATGGCCGGCACAATGCTGGAGGGGCTGACGAACAGCGCCGCGCCATCATTGCCCAGAATGGCGTGATAGCGGTTGTCACCTTCTTCCACCAGCGACTTGCCTTCTGGAGTTTTAGGCGTGAGGCCAAAGCCGGAGCGGAAATACCAGCAGCGCGGCCGCTGGCAGATATTGCCGCCGAGAGTAGCCATATTGCGGATCTGCTGGCTGGCAGCCTCCACCACCGCGTCTCCGAACGCGGGATAGTGTTGCCGCACCAACGGGTGGTCGGCCAGTTCTCCCAACGATGTCAGAGCGCCGATCTGCATTCCGCGCGGCCCAAAGCGCACCCCGTGCAGCTCGCGTATGTCCTTGATGTTGACCACGCGCTTGGGCGCTACCACGTCATCTTTCATCAGGCTGAGCAGGTCAGTGCCGCCGGCCAGCACCGCGGACTGATCCCAGCTGCCCGCCAGCAACTCCACCGCCTGCTGGCGCGTTGTCGGACTGGTGTATTCGAAAGCTCGCATCAGGCACCTGCCTTTTGTTGCTGTTCCAACGCCGCCAGCACCCGGTCCGGGGTGAGCGGCAGGAAGGGCACGCGCACGCCGATGGCATTGGCCACCGCGTTGGAAATCGCAGCGCCGGGAGAGATGACCGGCGGCTCGCCCAGGCCGATCACGCCCCGGTTTTCATTAAGCGGGTCGGTCATCATGTGCACCATCAGTTCGGGGATATCGCGCAGGCCCGCCAGGCGGTAGAACTCCATGTTGGGATTCAGCATGCGCCCGGTCACTGGATCCAGCACCTTCTCCTCATAGAGCGCGTAGCTGATGCCCATGATGAGCGCGCCGTAGCACTGGCTCTCCGCCGTCTTCAGGTTGATGACCAGGCCGCAGTCCTGAACCGCCACCATCTTGTTCACTTTGACGATGCCGGTTTCTGTGTCCACGGAAACGTCTGCCATGCCCACGCCGCCGACGCCGCTGTTGATCAGGTTGCCGGGCCCGGGATTCTTGCCGGTCACGCTAAGCGGCATGGCGCCCAGCTTGGCGCAGGCTTGCTTCCAGCTCAAGCTGCGGCTGGGCTCGCTTTTCACCCGCACCGTGCCGTCCCTGGCTTCCAGGTCCGCCGGCTGAGCCTTGAGCGCCGGCGCCACCTTGGCAAACAACTGGTCGAGAGCCATGAGAGCGGCGCGGCGAGTGGACGAACTGACGCCGCCGATGGTGGTACTGCCGCCGGAGCCGCCGTCGGGCGGGTACATGGTGTCGCCGATGTTCAGGGTGATGGCGTTCATCGGGATTCCCAGTGAGTCTGCGGCCACGATCAGGATGGCGGTCCGCGTGCCCGTGCCCAGGTCCTGCGAGCCCATCTTGATGTCCACTGAGCCATCGGGATGGATGCTCAGGAGGCAGTTGCTGGCATGTCCGCGCCCGCCCCAGGTGTGCATGGAAAGTCCCACGCCCCGCTTAATCGGACCCTCGCTCTTATCGCCGCGCGGGTGCCACTTCTGCTTCCAACCCATCAGTTCGGCGGCGAGCGGCAGCTCCTCCTTGTAGATGGGAGCGCGCGGGCCGGTCATGTCCAGGTTCTTGGCGAAGAATTCCACCGGGTCCATGTTGAGCTTGTGGGCCAGGTCGTCAAGCGCGCACATGGTAATGACCGCGGCCTGCGGGTGATTAGGAGCACGCCAGGCGCGCGCCGGCCCCTGATTGGTACGCACCGCCGTGTGCTGCTTTCGCTGGTTGGGTATTTCGAAAACGTAGGGCAGCGGCGGCGAACCCGCGCCCGCCGGCCCGCCTGTGCCCCAGGAGTCCGACTGCCAAGCCACCAGCGTGCCGTCGCCCTTGGCGGCCACTTTCACCCGGGCGTAGGCGGAGGGCCGCGCGCCTGCGGTCATCAACTCGGAATCGCGCTCCAGCATGTACTTCACCGGCTTGCCCCCGGCGCTCTTAGAAAGTTGTGCCGTGGCAATGCCCCAGCGGTCGGGCGAAAACTTGCTGCCGAAGCCGCCGCCGATGTGATCCTGGTGAGCGCGCACATTGCCCGCGGGAATCTTGAGCGCTTGCGCGTACTGATCGGGAAGACCGGAGACGCCCTGCGTGGAGCAATGCACCAACAGGTGATCGGAGCTGGGCCATTCTGCCGCCGAACCATGGGTTTCCAGGCAACAGTGGGTGATGACGGGCGCGCCGTACACTCCCTCCGACGTGACCTCGGCAGAGGCGAAGCCCTTATCCGGATCACCCTGCGTTTGTGCCGCCATCTTCTGATAAGGCGAGCGCGGCTGGCTGGCCGCTTCGGGATGGTAAGCAGCGGCTTTGAGCGCGTTAATCACAGCGTCGGAAACGCCATAGCCTTTCAGTTCCTTGGTCATGTCATCCGTGACCTGGAAGGTCACGCCGCGTTTCTGCAAGTCGCTGATGACTTGCGCGTCGGGCACCTGGTTGCCGAGAGCATTCTCCAGGTCATCTTCGGTCATCGGTCCGGCGGGACCCTCGCCTGCGCCGGCCGGAGGTTCCGCATCCGAAACGTTGTGCGGCAGGACTTCGTATTTCACCTGGATGGCGCGAATGGCATCTTCGGCCGTAGGTTCGTCCACGGCGGCGACAGCCACAATGTCGTCCCCCTGCCAGAGGACCTCGGTGCCCGGCTTCTGCACGATCTGCACCGCTTTGATGCCCGCCATTTTTTCTGCCGCGCTGGTATCAATGCTGGTGACGCGGGCGTGAGCATGGGGACAGCGCAACACCTTGCCGAAGAGCAGGCCTTTGGGGTTGTAGTCGTAGCTGTACTTGGCGTGCCCGGAAACCTTCACCGCGCCGTCTACGCGCGAGATGCGCTTGCCAATCAGCGTGCGTTCCGCCGGCGCCGGCCATTTGTATTCCGCCATGAGCTTACGCTCCCTTCGTGCCGGACATCTGCGCGATCACTTCGCGGATGCCCTTGTAGGTGCCGCAGCGGCACAGGTTGCCGTTCAGGTGGTAGCGGATCTGCTCCTCGGTGGCGTGCGGGTGCTGGTCGAGAAATGACTTGCAGGCCATCACAAATCCCGGCGTGCAGAAGCCGCATTGCTGCGCATCGTGCTGCACAAAAGCCGCCTGAATCGGGTGCAGCTTGCCGCCCTGGGAGAGCGACTCGATGGTAGTGATGGGCTGGTGCTGGGCTTCGATGGCCAGCACGGTGCAGGCGTACACCGGCTTGTTGTTCAGCAGCACCGTGCAGGCGCCGCACTCGGCGCGGTCGCACACCCGCTTGGAGCCGGTGAGATCGAACTGGTCGCGCAGGGCGTCCAGCAACGTGACCCGCGGCTCCAATTGAGCGCTGTACCTTTTGCCGTTAATGGTGAAGCTCATCGGCGCTTTGCCGGGACCGTAGACGGGCACTTTTTCGCCCGCCGCTTCCACCATCTGCGGCGCGACCAGCGGCACCGCCGCGGCAATGCCGGAAATTTTCAGGAATTCTCTTCGCGAAACCCCGGAGGAAGTTTTCTCGTCATCATCAGCCATTACTGGCCTCCGCTAACGTATGCAACCAGCGGCTTGGGGCCGCCTGGGATGAAGGGTTGTGATTGGTTGCGGAACGTTGACAATTAGGCGGCGCGCGCCGCCTGGATTCCCGTGGGCAGAGCAGTATACAACTCCGCGCTGCTTCTTGTCCGGCAGCTACCTTCCCGAACACCTTCTTCGCCGGCGAAACACGCGGATCAGCTCAGAAAGGCCCGGCATCATCCTAGCGGCCTGCAGGCCCGAGGGATCTCGGGTGTAGTGCGCCAACTTCAACGCGAAAAATATAGCTTCTTCGGTCGGCTCACCTCCTAAGGCGCCGTTCGCGCTCACTCAGGAAGACGCCTCATACGATTGGCATAATGCATTTACAAACCCCAGCCCGCCCTTCCCTTTCGCCTCTCTTTGGCGGAAAATAGATAGAACACCTCAGGGGTGAGGAGTAGCCCATGAAATCTCGTCTATTTGCAATGCTTGCAATTTCCATGCTGGTGCTGGCGGGCAGCGCCGTGGCCGCCGACCAGATCAGCGGCGATTACATTGAAACCCGCAGCGCCGATGTTTGGACCGGGCCCTGCTTCGCCAACGGCGAAGTCGGCCTGAACGGCCAGGAAGCTATCCTGGCATGGCACGTGCAGCGCGGCGCCTGGAACAATGTCAGCCTGGCTGGCCACAGCGTCGTGGCGGTGGTGCGCGCCAACGCTACCCTGGGCGATCCCTATGCCGATCCCTATCCCGCCAAGGCCATCCTGATTGTGGATGATGCAGCCACTCCGCAGCAGCAGGCCGCGCTCAGCGCCTTTGCCCGTCACATGGGCGGCAAGCTGCTGGCCAATGTGGAACGCGTGGTCGCCGCGCCGGTGGACTTCGCGGTATTGCGCGACCATGAGCACCACGGCGCCGCCTTCTTGCGCGCCGGCAGCTTTGTGACCGTGCAGACCCGCGGCCTCAATGACAAGGATCATTTCTGCGGAAATGAGCACACCTATTACCCGCCGCTCACCGAAACCGCGCATGCTATGCCGGTGGTGGCCATGACGGACAGGTACCAGGGCGGCGACCTGGGCGAGTCCTGGGAACTCCACGACAAGCGCAGCGCCTTCGTCGGCACCTTCGCCCGCTAAACCTCCTTACCAATGCGCAGGCGCGGAACTCCCCCAAGCTCCGCGCTTTACCTTTTCCGTAACTCTCCAGAGCAAGATCAAGTTCCCCAGGGATGAACGTACGAGCAACCCATTGAACATTCACAAAAGGGCCGCTGTCTCCTGAGTCCTGCCTTCTGGTTTTCTCATCTTGTAAACTAAGGACTTATGGCAGAGGCGAATGTCGAGCTAGAGACCGCGCCGCAGCCGGCCGAGCTGGCCCCGGCGCAAGATGCTGAGCGGGAACGAGTTTTTGAGGCGTTCCGGCGCTGGGGGTACCTCCAGGCCGATCTGGATCCGCTGGGGCTCTTTCGGCCGCGGCCGCATCCCGAACTGCGGCTGAGCGGGCCGACGGCGCAGGAGGTCAGCAGGTTCTACTGCGGCAGCATCGGAGCCGAATTCGCGCACATCTCCGACCCCGAGAGGCGGCGCTGGATTGAGCAGCGTATGGAGTCGCCGGCGCCCGCCACCGACCAACAGCACACCCTGGAGCGGCTGATTCGCGCCGACCTGTTTGAGCAGGTGATGCAGTCGCGGTACCTGGGCAGCAAGCGCTTCTCCCTGGAAGGAATCACGGTGCTGATCCCGCTGCTCGACGAACTTCTGGACGCCGCTGCAGAAAACGGAGCCGAGCAGGCCGTAATGGGCATGAGCCACCGCGGACGGCTCAACGTCATCACGCACATCGTGGGCCGGGCGCCTTCGGAAATCTTTGCCAACTTCGAGGACGTTGACCCGCGCAGCGTGCTGGGTAGCGGTGACGTCAAGTACCACATGGGCGCTACCGGGGTGTACACCACCGAGCACGGGCGTAACATTAATATTCACCTGGTTTCCAATCCCAGCCACCTAGAGGCGGTAGACCCGGTGGCGCTGGGCCGGGTGCGCGCCAAGCAAATTCGCGCCGGGAAGGATGGCGCAGCGCGTTATCTCGCCATCGTTATGCACGGCGACGCCGCTTTTGCCGGACAGGGCATCTGGGCCGAGACCCTGAACTTCGCCGGCGTGAAGGGCTATTCGGTGGGCGGCGCCATCCACATCGTCGTCAATAATCTGATCGGCTTTACCACCACCCCGCCCGAACTGCACACCGCGCGCTTCTCCGCGGAACTGGGGCGGCGCCAGGATATCCCTATCTTCCACGTGAATGGCGAAGACCCGGACGCAGTAGTGCGGGTGGGGCGCATGGCGATAGAATACCGCTACCAGTTCGGCAGTGACGTGATTATTGATGTCATCGGCTACCGCCGCCACGGGCACAGCGAGATTGACGATCCCACCATCACCCAGCCGCTGCTGTACAAGGCCATCGAACAGCATCCGCCGCTGTGGCAGATTTACGCCGAGGACATTGGCGCCGACGCCAAAGCGCAGGCGGAGCAAGTGCGCGCCGAGTACGACCAGGGCCAGAAAGAAGCCAAGGGTCTGACCAAGAAGCCCAGCCTGCGGCGCATGCCCGACTACTGGGCCAACTTCAAGGGCGGGCGCTACAAGCCGGAATACGAGGTGGAGACCGGGCTGGCCGCGGAGGAAATCGGAGCGCTCACGGAAAAGCTCACCACCTACCCGGCGGACTTCCACATCCATCCCAAGATCAAGCGCCTGCTGTTGCAGCGCGCCGAAATGGGCGCGGGCAAGCGCGGGGTGGATTACGGCATGGCGGAAGCCCTGGCGTTCGCTTCCCTGCTGAAGCAGGGCACGCCGGTTCGTATGAGCGGGCAGGACACGCAGCGCGGCACCTTCAACCAGCGCCACGCGGTGCTGGTGGATGTGGAGAACGAAACCCGCTACATCCCTTTGTGCCACGTAAGCCCGGAACAGGCACGTTTCGAAATCTACAATTCGACTCTGTCGGAAGCGGGGCCGCTGGGCTTCGAATACGGCTACAGCCGCGATTACCCGGAGACGCTGGTCTTATGGGAGGCGCAGTTCGGCGACTTCGCCAACGGCGCCCAGGTGGTGATTGATCAATTCATCAGCTCGGGCGAAGACAAGTGGGGCCTGCTCTCAGGCCTGGTGATGCTGCTGCCCCACGGCCATGAAGGCCAGGGGCCGGAGCACTCCAGCGCGCGCATTGAGCGTTACCTGCAGCTGGCGGCGCGCGACAACTTTCAGATTTGCCAGCCTTCCACCGCGGGGCAGTATTTCCACCTGCTGCGGCGGCAGGCGCTGCGCAAGTGGCGCAAGCCTCTGGTGGTGTTCACGCCCAAGAGCATGCTGCGGCATCCCGACGCGTCTTCGCCGGTGACCGAGCTATCCCGGCCGCGGTTCCTGCCGGTGCTGCCCGATACGGAAGTGCAGAACGCCGAGCGCCTGATCCTGTGCACGGGCAAAATTGGCCACGAGCTGCGGGTGGAGCGCAAGCGCCGCAAGGACAGCGCTGCCGCAATCGTGTTCTTGGAACAGCTCTACCCCTTTCCCGAGCCGGAGCTGGCGGCGGAACTGGAGCGCCACAAATCGGCGCAGGACATCTTGTGGGTGCAGGAAGAGCCGGCCAACATGGGCGCGCTGTGGTATGTGCTGCCGCGACTGCGCCGCCTGGCGGGCAACCGGCACGTGCTCTCGGTGAAGCGCTCTGGCAGCGCCAGCCCGGCCACCGGCTCCGGCAAGGCGCACGAGATGGAGCAGAAGACGCTGCTCACGCTGGCATTTACGACGGGGAAGTGATTCTCAGTTTCTAGGTGCTCAGGTCTCCGCAGTAAAAAACCATGCGCGACACTCCTAAGAACGCCACTTACCTCTACCTGCTGCTGACGCTGGCATTCAGCGCGGTGTTTTGGGCACTGATCATCTGGTCGGGCCACCTGGATATGGGCTTCGGCCTGATGGTGGTGGGGCTGATGTGGTGTCCGGCGCTGGCAGCGGTTGTGAGCTGCCGATTGTTGGGACGAAGCGTACGCTCCATGGCCTGGCGCTGGCCGAACAATAAATACATGGTTGCGGCCTATTTTGTGCCGCTCGCCTATGCCGCCATCGCTTATAGCGCGGTGTGGGGCTCGCGGCTGGGCGGCTGGAATGCTGGGTTCGTCAGCCTGGTGGCCCAGCGTTTCGGGCTGCGGGGCATGCCCGCCTGGGGCTCGCTCGCGCTGTACATTTTCTTTCTCGCCACTGCTGGCATGATTCCCAGCCTTGCGCACGCGCTGGGCGAAGAGATTGGCTGGCGTGGCTTCCTGGTTCCCGAGCTGGCCAGGCAGATGTCATTTACAAAATTGAGTTTGCTGAGCGGGGTAATCTGGGCGGCCTGGCACAGTCCGCTGCTGCTATTCGCCGACTATAACTCCGGGACAAACCGGTGGTACGCGCTGGGCTGCTTTAGCGTAATGGTGGTTTCCATCAGCTTCGTGTTTGCCTGGATGAGGCTGAAGTCGGGCAGCTTGTGGCCGGCGGCGCTGCTCCATGCGAGCCATAATCTCTTTGTGCAGGGCATCTTCGATAACTTGATGCGCAATACCGGCCGCACCCCGTGGTTCACCACGGAATTCGGGGCCGCCCTGGCTCTGACGTGCGCAGCCTTCGCCGCATATTTTTGGACGCGCCGCCGCGAACTCCCGGCGGTTGGCGAAAACGCCTCAGCCCACGCGGCCGTCGTCGCTAGCGGCTCGAGCCCGGCGGCGGCCACAAACAGCCGGGCGGGCCTGCTCGGCATCTGAATTCGGGGTACTCAGAATAGCCCATCTGGGGTGATAGACTCTTTTGCGAATTTGCGTATTACCCCTCGAGGAGAAAGCATGACCAAAAAAATGCGCGTTTCCACCGCCATTCTCGCGGCGGTGCTGTTGTGCGGCATCAGCTTGGCCCAGCGGCCAGTGGTGGACATCAGCCCCAAGGTCCATCCCAACCTGGCCGAGGCACAGCGTCTTATCGTTCAGGCTAACGACTACATAGCGAGAGCGCAAAAAGACAACCGAGGCGACATGCGAGACCACGCGGAAAAAGCCCGGGCGCTTCTCGCTCAGGCTAATCAGGAACTAAAGGCTGCGGCAGAGGCTGCCAACGCCGCCAATGCTGGCAAAAAGAAGCGCAGGTAATGAAGGTGTCTGGGCCAGTGCCCCTGGTGCTGACGATCAGTTCTACAAACTACGGATTGCAGTACCCGTCAGCACACTCGCACTGGCCTGGTCGCTTTGTTAAAAGCGCCTAGGCGGCGATCTTATGGACTTTCGCTTCGGGACGGGTACGGGAATAGCGGCCTACGCTAGCATCCACCGAGGCATCGCGCAGGGCCATGTTAATGCGCTCCACACACTCGGTGACCAGGCGTGAAGCTTCAGGATTGCCGGAGTGATTGACCGCCACGCACAGGGGGAAAACCGCGTTGCGCACGTGGTGGTTCACCTCAGCCAAAACAGCGGCGCGTTCGGCGGCAAACAGATAGTGCTGCTCTTCCTGCTTGAGTTGCAGGGCCAGAGTAAAAATGATGGTCAGCAGGCCGGCGATGGAACCGGCAATCACCAGATGAGCGAGCAGGTGGTCGAAGCGGACAAAGGAAAGGTCCAAGCCGATGGTTACGCCAGACACCATGAGCCCACAAAGCAGGGCCAGCAGAATCTTGCGTCGCGTTGCTCTCATGCAACCCCCTCACCAGGTAAAACGTTCATTATAAGCCCAAGTGGCTGAGCCCTTTGCCTCTACACTCGTCCGCTTTAATCGCTTGATACGGCAAACCTTAGCACCCCTGTGCCATTCCTATCTGAGTACAAAGAAGGTACTCTGCCTCCCAATCGGAGAGGCGACCATGAAAGCAGGAGAAACGGTTCAACAAACCGGGCTCTACCGGGTTAGCCACGCGGGCCACCGTCCAACTCATGAGGCCATCCTGTGGGAAGGTGAATTTTTCCCGACCTGCCGCACGTGTGGGAACGGTGCTGGCTTCGAATTTCTGCGGTCCATCCCACAAGCCGACGAATTTGAGCACGTCGGCTACGACGGCGACTTCCTGGATTCGGTTCTGGCCGCTTGGGATCACGATTCTTCCCGCCTATCTGCCTAAGGCGCAGCTACACATTAGTCGCGCTTCTTGCGCAACAGTTGCTCGATCCTTCGCAACAGCACGTCAGGACTGCGCGTTTTACTTACCCACCCATCCACCAGGCCGGTTAGATCCGCCGGAAAACTGGAACTAAAAGAGATAGCCACCAGACGCGGGCTGGGATGCGTTTTTCTAATTTCGGCGGCCACCCGCCGCGCCTCCGCCGCGCTGTAGTCCAGCAGCACAAGATCAATGTTCTCGGCCCGCAGCAGTTCTTCAGCAGCGTCCTCGCCCGCCGCCGTGAGCACCCGGTAGCCCTCATGTTCCAACAGCAACTGGCGCACGTGCAGCACCACCGGCTCATCGCTCACGCACAGGATGGTTTTGGGAGTGGCGATCGTTAACCTCCGTCGATTCCATAACTTACATGTCAGCCTACACACCTGCCCCAAGCCTCGCAAGGACGAGCCCCAGAAGTTTTGGCCTATTTTTCAGACGAAGTGAGCACGGCGCCGATTTGCGCCAGCGCTGCCAGGCTCTGCTCTACCCGGGAGGCGGGAAGCGACACCGCCTGGGCAATGGCGGCCGGATTGCTCTGGCCGTCCACCGCATGGAAAACCGCGACAATAGTGTCGTCCACCCCCACCACGTAGATGCGGCCATGTGGCGTGCGCGAGAAGAGCAGCGTGATCTCCTGGCGCAAGTCGTCGTTGATAGCCTCTTCCGCTTTCAAACGAAGCAAGAGATCCGGCAGATTCCAGGAGAAGCGGCGGCACCGGGCGCTGGCAGCCGCCTGGGGAACCTGGCATGCAGTTCCGTTTTCACTGGTAGCGGCTTGCAGGAAAAACGCGCGTTCGTATTCCAGCAGGTCGCTCCACCCGGGCCCGGGAACGGCGGAACCGTTCAGGAAACTGACTACCAATTCGCCCACGCGCTCTGCCGCGGCCAGGGAACCAAGCGCGCAGTCATTCAGGAAAGCATCGAACTCCGGCGCATCCACGATGGACTCCGCGGCGGGGCCAACGCGGCGGGAGTAGCGGAAAGAGCGGGCCAGGCGGTCGCGATAATAGCGGCGTGCCAGGAAACGTGCAAATTTTCCTGCGCGCTGTGCCTGTTCCGGCGAGAGCGGCAGGGAGTGTGCGGCAGTGCGGCGCAACTCCGCGTCGGAAAGATAAGTGATCAAGGCGTCCTGCAGGTCACGGTCTGAGCGAATTGTGATCGGTTGCTTCATGCCGAGCCACCACTCTGCAGGTCACACCTGAAAAGCGGAACGCGTGGCCTCCACGGCACGCAGGAGCACGTCCATGGTTAGGCTGGGTGCAAAGGCGTCAAAGGTAATGGCGCGCAGCCCGGGCGCGCGCTCGGCCACCCACAGCGCTAAGTTGAGAATTTCCTGCGTGGGCTGCGTGGGCGCAATCCATGGCCCTTCCAGGTCTCGGTCCTGTTCCACTCCCGCCACATGCAACTCCACCACTTTGTCCAGAGGGAAATCCGCCAGATATTCGCGGGGCGAGCGTCCGGAGTAATGCGCCGCCAGCCAGATGTGCGGCAGGTCGAGCAGCAGGCTGCAACCGGTCTGATCAAAAAAGCGCCGCAGGAATTCCGCTTCCGTCATCTGCGCGTAATCGAGCGCAAAGAAACCAGGAATGTTCTCCATCACAAGGGGCGCCGTCACCGCGTCGCGCAGCACGCAGGCATTGGCCACAAAGCGGCTCAGGAACTCTTCCGTGTAAAGCGGGGGGAAAACGTAATCCAAAGTGCGGCCGCCGTCCTGGGTGTGCAGGCACTGAAAATGTTCGGCCACCCAGGGGCCGCGATACATCTCCTGCAAATTCCGCGCTCGCGCCAGCGCAGGTTCGCTGAGCGGGTCCGAAAGCTGTCCCAGGTAATCGTGCAGCAGCAGGGGAAAGCGGTCACGAATGCAGGGAAATGCAAGATCGTCGCGGGCTGGAGGATCGGCCATGGACAAGTGGTCCACCACGCCGGCGGATTGCAGCAGCGACTCCGCTAAGTGCGGATTGTAGAAAGCGCCGACCGAGAGCCGGCCTTCCACCATCGTGGGCATAGAAAGAAGAAAAAGCCTGCGGCCGCCGGCGGGTGCTTACCAGCAATATCAGCCGCCCGCCGCAGGCGCCTCAATACGGGAATCTAGTGGCAGGTGGGCGCGACTTCAGCCGCTTCCACCAGCTTGAATTCGGCATGGCAGGTGGGGCTGACTTCGGCGGTCTCTACCAGTTTAAAGTTGGCATGACAGGTGGGGCTGATTTCGCTGGTTTCAACAATCTTCATCACATCCTCCTGTGAGCGCATTGCGGCTCACTGTCACTAGATGCAGAAAGCGAGAAAGAGTAGCACGCGCGGAGCAGTTTTTTTGCACCGCAACCGGAGAGGGCGCATCTGCAAGTATATGGAAAGCGGGCAGAAACTGGCCATTGACGTGCTTCTGCGCGAATCCCAGATTGCGGAGCAGTTGCAGCAGGCTTTCGGACGCCGCTTTCTGGACGAAAAATTCTTTTACTGGCTGCCGCCTTCGGTGCAGGCCTGGGTGGAGCTCACGCGCTCGGCGGAATATCGCAATTCCAACCGCGCGCTGCAGGTCCTGAGTGCTAACGCGAACAGCTTCGTGCGCATGTGGCCGGAGGCGCAGTGCCTGTGCAGCCTGGGGTGCGGCGAAGGCAGCAAAGACCGCATTCTGCTGCGCGCCTACGCCGAAGCGGACAAGGCGCTCGACTATGTCGCCGCGGATTTCAGCCAGGCGCTTTTGGAGTTGGCGCTGACCGGTGTCGACTCCACGGTGCGCTCGCGGCGCGGAGTTAAATTCGACGTATCCGACGATGCCCACCTGCAGGCGCTCAGCCAGGGCGGCCCGGCAACCATCTATGCCGTGCTGGGCAACACTCTAGGCGCGTTCGGCCCACTGCATTTTCCCGCCCGTCTGCGGGAAATCATGGGGACGGGTGACCGCGCCCTTTTTGACGGCGAAGTATTCGATGAAGCCACCACGCTCCAGGGTTACGACAATCCCACCAACCGCCGTTTCGCTTTCGCGCCACTGGCCGGTATGGGCCTCACCGAACGTGATGGCAAGCTGCACTTCGAGTTGCGGCGCGGCAGCGGCGGCGTCCACGAAGTCACTAAATTCTTTGTCGCTGCGCACGATTTGGAAGTGCGAGTGGCCGGGTCGGTCCTGCACCTGCGGACCGGCGAGGAGATTCTCATGAGCAGCTCCATCAAATACGATGAAGATGCGTTTTATCCGCTCATCGAAAATGGCGGCTTCATGATCGAACTGGCCGCCAAAAGCGAAGACGGGAAGTTCCTGCTCGCCGGCACACGGCCGCGCTAGTTAACCGCGGAGACACAGCGGCACATAGAGTTCTGAAGAAGGAATAGGACATTCGCCGTGTCTCAGTGTCTCTGTGGCTAATTAACGTTTCCGCCCGTGGAGCTTGGCGGAGACCACCGCCCGGGCCGCTTCCGCGAGCGGCGAAGTGCCGCAGCAACCGCCGCCGGGCTGCGACAGCTCCAGTCCATAGGCCTCGCCCAGTTTTTTCGAGCCCGTGATCTGCGGGATGGCCAGGTCGTCGAACCCGGCTTCCATCGCCATGCTCAGGTAATCGGTGAGCAAGCTGGCGCCCGCGATGCAGCCCACATAGGCTTCCACATCGCGCGTCACTTCGGCTGGCAATGGCCGCAACAGCACCAGGTCGCTCACGGCGAAGCTGCCCCCGGGCTTGAGCACGCGATAAATTTCGCGGAACACGGCAGGCTTATTGGTGCTCAGGTTAATGACGCAGTTGCTGATCACCAGGTCCACGGAGCTGTCGTCCACGGGAAGCGTCTCGATCGAGCCTTTGCGGAACTCGACGTTCGTAGCGCCCAGTTCGGCGGCATTCTTGTGGGCCAACTGCAGCATCGGGTCGGTCATATCTACGCCAATCACCTGTCCCTGCGGGCCAACTTTGCGCCACGCCAGAAAAGCATCGAAACCGGCGCCGCTACCCAGGTCAAGCACGGTCATCCCCGGCTCAATGGCGGCCAGGGCCAGGGGATTGCCGCATCCCAGGCCAAGATTCGCCTGGCCGGCGACTTTGAGCTCTTCGGAGGAGTATCCAATGATGCGGGCGACATCGGCCACATCGCCGCTGCCGCAACCACACCGTTTGCCTTCGGCTATTTCGGAGTAGTGCTGGCGCACGCTCTCCAGGATGGTGGACTCAGTGTTGGCCATGGTTCTTCCTCTTTTCTGCGGCGCGCGTTGGGCGCCGGTCAAGGCTGCAGGTGAATGACATATCCGCTCCCTCGCCCTGGACCTGGCAGCAGCCGCCGGGCTCCAGCGCCTGGTTAAGCAGGCGCACGGCGGCCAGCAACTGCGGCTGCAAGCCGGGGGGGAACGCAGAGAGAATGGTACGGGTGCGCTCTAGCATGAGCTGGTCAATTTTTCCGCGCACCTGCCGGCCATGCTGGGTGATGGCCACGCTGGCAGCGCGTCCATCCTTGGCGGCGCCGCGGACGCGTTTCACCAGTTGCCGCGCTTCCAGCTTCTCCAACACACGGGTCAGGGCGCTGGGAGAGATGCCGGCAGTGGTGGCCAGGTCTGAAAGGCGCGCGCCCTCGCCGGCCGACAGAGTGCGCAGAATGCCGCATTGCCGGGTGGTCAGGCCCTCGCAGCACACTTCATCCGGACCCACGCGGCCTAGCAGGCGGGAAAGGCGTTCGAGTTCTTGCGACCAGTGTTGCAGATCCTGCATGGCCCGACTCTAGTCCATGTAGTTGCATTCGTCAAGCAACTAATATTCCCGAGCTTTTTCAGATCCTTGAGCTTGGTTTCCTTCGTCTTACCAGAATGCAATGAAGGTCGGCCACGGAGGAAGAAACCCATGACATCTCGCAGCTTGCACAAAGAGCGGCCGAGTTGGGGCAAAGGGGCGGCTGCGGGAGCAGTTGGCGGACTGGTGGGATCCTGGACCATGAACCAGTTCCAAGCGCTGCTGAGTCAGGCCACAAAGAAACCAGCCGAGCAGTCGGAGGTGAAACCTCAGCAGCAGGCGGCGAGAGAAGAAGATGGTGATGCCACGCAGAAGGTCGCCTCACGCCTTGCCCGCGCGGCGCTGGGCCGGGGATTAACAAGACAGGAGAGAGCTGTTGCCGGACCTATTGTGCATTATGCGTTTGGCTCTCTCAGCGGCGGTGTATATGGAGCAGCCGCGGAATTTTCTCCGCGCATCAGCAAGGGGTTCGGCCTGCCTTTTGCCGCCGTGCTCTGGGTGGCAGCGGACGAAGCTGCAGTGCCGGCCCTGGGGCTCTCGCGCCCGGCACTGGACTACCCATTGTCCAGTCATCTTTCTGCGCTGGCCGCCCATGCCGTTTATGGCATAACCACGGAACTGGTGCGCCGGGTCCTGCGAAGCACCCTGGTAGGCAGGGGAGTTACCGGGCGCACATTGTTCCGGTGACCTTTTGTCCCCGTGCGAGTCTAACGTTCAAGATGGCAGGGTTAAGTCTTTACAAAATATTGCGAACCGTTCCCCGCCACCCCGCGTATCTATAGGGACTAAAGAGCCAGGCACGCGCTTTAAGGTTGCCATGGGAAGGCACAGGCGCCATCAGTGAAAGAGGGGGTTGTATGGCTGCGAGTCAGGATGCCAGCATCCGCTTAAGCGGCGGAGAGGTATACGTGCAGGAAGTGCTTCGCACTGCCCATCAGGAATTACTTGCTCTGCTGCAGCAACGCGCCGACCTTATGAAGCGCATAGGCACGGTAAAGCAGACCATCGTGGGGTTGGCTAACATGTTCGGCGACGACGTGCTGGATGACGAACTGCTGACCCTGGTGGATCGCAAGCCCAATGGCCGCCAGCCCGGATTTACTCGTGCCTGTCGTGCGGTGTTGATCGAGTCCAAAAACCCGCTTACGGGGCGCGAAGTCGTCTCCCAAATGCAGGAGCGATTCGCGGCCGTGCTGGTCAACCATAAGGATCCGCTGGCTTCGGTCACGACGGTGCTGAATCGCCTGGTGGCTTATGGCGAAGCGCGCTCGGAAGTGAACCAGGGCGGCAAGCGCATGTGGGAGTGGATCGCGGACCGGGAAAACGGGTCTCATCCAGAACCCGTTCAGCCCTTGGCGGGCGTTTAGGCCAGATAACACAGCCTCAGTTTTACGCTAACGCGCGAGGTAGAGGCGCACCTGAAGGTTGCCGGAAAAATCGCTTACGCCGGCAGGTGTGTACTTGCTTCCCAGATATTGTTCGATTGTCATGGTGGTGGAATCCGCTTCGCCATCCTTAAGCTGGTTGTGCGCCAGCACTAGCCAGACGCGCCCATAATGACCGGGAATCCCCGGCAATGGTGCGTTTTTGGCGTTGGCCAGAAAATCCAGGTAAGACAATCTGCCTGCTTCGCCGTATGCGGGAAAGATAACGTGCACAGCACGGCGCTCCGCCTGCGCAGCAGCATAATATTCGAACGGCATGCGTGCCTGGGCGGAGTGAAAAAGAATGCCGTCGCCCGGGTGTGAGTTCGTCAAAATGTATGCTGTTGCGCCGCGCCAGTCTTCCCTGGCGAGATCGAAGTCGGCGCGGTAGTACGCCCAGGTGCCGCGCACAGATAGCGCGAGCATGATGACCAACACAATCGTTGCCAGCCAGCGCGCACGTAGGCGCGCTAGCCCAGCGGAAGCCAGCAGTACCAGCGGGGCCACGCAGGTGAGCAGATAACGCGGCAGGAACACCGGCCGGATCAGCGAAAATACCAGCGTGATTGCCACCGGTACAAACAACCAGCTCAGCAGGAAAAGATTGGGCCATGATTCAAGAGACAAGTGCCGGCCGCGGGCCCATCCGCCTGAAGCAAGCGCAACCACGCAACAACCGACGTAGAGAATCAGCAGCGGATTGCCGCCATTGCCCGCCAGATCGAGCACGAAGCGGTGCAGTTCCGCGAAACCAGGCCGGGCTATCCAACTGAGGGGCCCGGTACCGCGGGACGCGATGAACACCGCCAGGGGAAGAAACAGCAGCCCGATTATTTTCAGCCTGCGACGAAATTCAGCCTGCAACCGCTCATCCGCCTCCAGGAAATAAAACGCCGTCCACTGCGCCAGTACCACCAGCACAGAAAAGAAATGACTGTAGATGGCCAGCAGGCTGAAAGTGATGTAGCCGGCCCAGCGCCGCCGCGTGGGTTCCTCAACCGCAGCCAGAAACAACAGGGACGACAGCGCGGTGAGCAGCACGTACAGGCTGTAGCTGCGAGCTTCCTGCGCATAACGAACCTGCCAGGCATGAACGCTGAAGAGCGCCGCAGCGAGCAGGCCGGCGGTGGAACTGAACAGGCGCTTGCCGAGCAGATAGATGACCGGAATAGCGGCCACTGAGAGCAGCGCCGACAGAGCGCGGACGAAGTAGTCGCCACTGCCGAAATCGAGCCAGACGCGCAGCAGGCCGTAGTAAAGGGCCATATTGGCTTCGCGCCGCCAGAGGATGTGCAGCAGGTTGGCGATGTCAAGCTTGGCCAGCGTAACGCTCACACCTTCGTCCAGCCAGAAGCTTTTGTTTGCGAGATGAAGAAAGCGGAGCGCGGCGCCCGCGGCCGTAATCGTCAGCAGCAGGGGAATTGCCAAACGCGGCGAGAGTTGGCGACGGCTCTGCCGGATTAATTCAGGGGATGGAGCGGCAACCGACCGCATGTGGGGTCATTTTACGCTTGACGGCCAGAATTTCATCGTCGCTGATTTGCGCGGATAATGCGGGGCCCTCTGAAGATGCCCCTATGCTGAAGCGCTCAGGCCTGAAGCATCCCGCGTGCGGTTGATCCGCGACGAGAAGTCAGCCGCCGATGTGGACCATGGTGCGCGAGGGAGCCACGAAATCGGACTCCCCAATGTGGTGGCGGGCTTCCTTCCGTCCGATGACACCCACAATGAATTCGCGCAACTGCTCGTTGGTGGCGCCGCGGCGCATCACTCCGGCAAGATCATGGTCCCAAATGGAGAACAGGCAGGTCCGGATTTTGCCGTCGGAGGTGAGGCGCACTCGGCTGCAGTGGCCGCAGAAAGGATGGGAAACGGGGGCGATAATGCCTATTTCGCCCACACCATCGTCGAAACAGTAGCGGCGCGCCGTCTCGCTGGGATGGCGCGGAATTTCCACCATCGGGCGGAACGCAGCCATGCGCTGGAGAATTTCCTCCAGACGGACCACGATTTCCGGCGACCAGACGCGGTCCTCTTCCAATGGCATGAATTCGATGAAGCGCACCACCACATCTTCGTCGCGGGCGAAGCGACCGAAGGCGGGAATCTGGTCGTCATTGAAGCCGCGCAGGAGCACGCAGTTGACCTTCACCGGCTTAAGACCAGCGCGGCTGGCGGCGCGAATACCCGCCAGCACCTCCTGGAATCCATTGGGCACGCGGGTAATGCGGGCGAAGGTCTGCGGGTCCACGGCGTCCATGCTGACCGTGACGCGATTGAGGCCGGCATCCTTTAGCGGTTGCGCCAGGTCCGCCAGCAGGTGGCCGTTAGTGGTGATGGCCAAGTCCAGCGGCTCGCCGTCGTGGGTCCGCAGTTTTGCCAACTCGCGCACGAACTCCACCACGCCCTTGCGCAGCAGCGGTTCGCCGCCGGTGATGCGCACCTTCCGGATGCCCAGCTCCGTGAAGATGCGCGCCATCCGCAGGTAGTCGGCCCACGGCAGCTCGGCGTAAATGGCGCCGTCATTTCCGGTGCGGCAGTAAACACACTTGTAATTGCACCGGTCCGTCACCGAGATGCGCAGGTCGGTAATAGCGCGCCCGAATTTGTCAATAAGAACAGCCATTAGCAAGTAGTAGTTGGCAATTAGCCAGCCACGCGCTCTGATCTCAAACTGGTCTGCAGGGAAAGGCGAACGAGGCGGGACGACAAACCCGGAGATCGTTTCCTTTCCAAGCGCTCCTCGCGAAGCACGGGAGGCGCGGGCGTTTCCACCAGCACCCTCGGCCCTCTTGTTGCTAAGAAGGGCCTCGCCGGCGCTGCCAGGGTATGCCCACAGGCAGCGGCGGTCGGAAACAACTACAAGATTATAATCCAACCGGGCAAACCAGGTTGCCTGGGTTCATATTTTCACCGCCGAGACGCGGAAGACGCCGAGAAACCGCGATCTGCTATCGTGGAATATCATGAAGTTGCTCTGGCTGGCATTAGCGTGCACTATTGTGGCACTCGTGATGCGATTCGGGCACATCGCAGAGAATCAGCTTGTCACGTACCGCACGGACGAATCCGTCTACGCTATGGCTTTCAATACCGTTGCCTTCTGGCTTCTGCTGGCGATCGCAGCTCTGTTAGGGGTGGCGCAAGCAGTTCAGCGGGTGCGAGCACGCTGACGACTTCCTTCTACCGAGCGCAATCATGGAACTGAAACGCTGCTGGTGGGCGCAGAACCCGCTTTCCATCCGCTACCATGACGAGGAGTGGGGCGTGCCCTCGCACGATGACCGCCACCTGTTCGAAATGATCGTGCTGGAAGGCGCGCAGGCGGGCCTGAGCTGGGACACGATCCTAAAAAAACGCGAGAACTACCGGCGCGCGTTCGCCAACTTTGAGGTTCAGAAAGTAGCCAGATTTGACGGCAATAAAGTGAAGCGACTGCTGGCCGGACGAGGGCATCGTACGCAATCGCTTGAAGGTTGAATCCGCCATTCAGAATGCCCGCGCCGTGCGCGCAATCCAGAAAGAGTTCGGCAGCTTCGACACCTTTCTTTGGCAGTTTGCTCCAGGGCAGCGGGAGCAGGCGCTCACTTCACCCAAGCAGGTGCCGGCGCGTACCCCGGATTCCGACCGCCTAAGCAAAGAACTGCAAAAGCGGGGGTTGCGATTTGTGGGTTCTACCATCTGCTATGCCTTCATGCAGGCCGTAGGCATGGTGAACGACCATGTGAGGGAGTGCTTCCGATACAAGGAAATTTGTCCTCCGATTCGCTGAGGACGCCGTGATGGTCCTGTTGGACAGGTTCTAGCCTGGAAGAATTCTCGGCGAACTCGGCGCCTCTGCGGTGAAAAGGTTTTGCCGTCACATCCCATCGTAATTGGGCCCACCGCCGCCTTCGGGCGGAACCCAGGTGATGATCTGGTAGGGGTCCATGATGTCGCACGTTTTGCAGTGCACGCAGTTGGAAGGATTCAGGCTGATGCGCTTGCCTGAGGACACATCTGCGGCTTCCACCATCTCATAAACATTGGCGGGGCAGAAATGCTGGCAGGGGTTGCCATACTCCTGCACGCACCGGACATTGCAGATCTGGGTATCGTGAATCACAAGGTGAGCGGGCTGGTCTTCCTCGTGCTTGGTGCCGGAGTGGTAGAGGTCGGTGAGCTTGTCGAAGGTAAGCTTGCCGTCGCCTTTGGCATTGTCCAGCAGATGAGCCTCGTCGCCGCCATCGGGCGGCAACTGCGCCAGCTTCTTCATTCGGGCGTGGCCGGAACTGGCGGCATAGCGGGCGTGCAGTCCGCGGCCACCGGTGAACTGCTGCAGTCCGGCGTGAACCATGCCGTGCCAGAAGCCGTGTTCGAATCCTTGGTGGAAGTTGCGCACCTTCCACAGCTCGGTTTTGATCCAGCTGTTCTCCACGCGCTGCTGGTAGGACGAAAGCGCCGGCGCGGAGAAATCGTTTTTCAGCAGGCAGTCGAATGCGGTCTCAGCGGCGAGCATGCCGCTCTTGATGGCCAGGTGAATGCCCTTGAGGCGCTGCGAGTTGAGGAACCCGGCGGAGTCGCCCAGGATCATCCAGCCATTCCCGCTGACTGGAGGGACCGCCCACCACCCGCCATAGGGCAGTGACTTGGCGCCATAACGGATCATCTTGCCGCCTTCCAGCAGCTTGCGGATGAGGGGATGGCGCTTGAACTCCTGCAGCACGCGCTGCGGATCGAGCCGGGGATCGGGGTAGTCCAGTCCGGTGACGAAGCCCAGCGAAACAATGTTGTCCTTGCCGCCGTACACCCAGGCGCCGCCGTATTCCTTGGAAGTGAGCGGCCAGCCCATGGTGTATATAACCTGCCCCGGGACGATGCGCCCGGCGGGCACTTCCCACAATTCTTTCACGCCTTGGCCGTAGGTCTGGGGATTGCGGTCGCGGTCCAACTGAAAACGTCCGATAAGCTGCTTGGTCAGCGAGCCCCGCGTGCCCTCGGCCAGAACGACGACCTTGGACTTCAGGTCATAGCCGGGCTCAAAATTGGATTTGGGCTGGTTCTGCTTGTCCACGCCTTTGTCGTCGGTGCGCACCCCGATGACGCGCTCGCCTTCCACCAGCAGTTCCGAGCCGGCAAAGCCAGTGAATACGGTGATGCCCGTTTCTTCCACTTTTCCGCCGAGCCATTTCACGAAACGGTTGAGCGAAATCACGTAATTGCCGTGGTCGCGCAGAGGCGGCGGCGTGACGGGCAGCTTGAATTGCGAGCCGCGCGTAAGAAAGTAAACTGCTTCGCGGCTGACTTCCGCCTCGATGGGCGCTTCTTTCTCAAAGCCGGGCAGCAGCTCACGCATGGAGCGCGGGTCCAGCAATGCGCCGGAAAGGCAGTGCTGGCCGATTTCGCGCGCCTTCTCCAGCACGTAGATATTCTCCTTGCTGAGCTGGGCATCGGAATGGGAGGCGTTGTGCGCGTCAATGAGCTGCGACAGTCGCAAGGCGCAGGCCATGCCCGCGGGCCCGCCGCCGACGATCACAACGTCGGCTTCCATTTGCGGGCGTTCAATGCCAGGGAGAGGTTGGCGGAAGATGAGCATTTCGCTCACGCCCCCTTAGCCTTCTTCACTTCCTCAATCAGCGGGGGAACAATTTCAAAGAGGTTGCCGACCGCGGCGTAGTCGGCGATTTCGAAGATGGGCGCCTCGGCATCCTTGTTGATGGCCACGATGGTACGCGAACCTTTCATGCCCACAATGTGCTGGATGGCGCCGCTGATACCCAAAGCCAAGTAAAGCTTAGGCGCAACCGTCTGACCCGAAGAGCCTATCTGGCGGTCCATGGGCAGCCAGCCGGCGTCGCAGATGGGCCTGGAAGCGGCAATTTCGCCGCCCAGAGCCTCGGCAAGCTGCTTGGCCAGTTCGATGTTCTTCTGCTCCTTAATGCCGCGGCCCACAGCCACGATGATCTCGGCCTGCGTGAGGTCCACCGCCTGCTTGGCTTCCTTGAAGGTCTCGTGCGGCTTGTTCCGGACCACGCCGTCGGGAACATCGGCCTGCACGGTTTCGATCGGCGCGGCGGCAGCGCCGGCTTCCACCTTGTCACCGCGGAAGGCGCCATTCTGGAAAGTTACGAACCAGGTAGGCTCTCCGCTGAAGGAAACGTCGGCGGCAAATTTGCCCTGGAACATCTGGCGAGTAAACAGCAGCCGGCCGCCTTCATGCTTGTAGCCGACGCAGTCGCTGATCAGCACGCGGCCGAGAGCGGTGGCCAGCTTGGGAGCAAAATCGCGCACCTGATAGGTATGCGGCATCAACACCAGCCGAGGCTTGCGGGCAGACAGAAACTGCTTCAGCGCGTGCGCGAAACCGTCTGGCGTGTAGGGGTCAAGTTTGGCCGACTCGACTGCATACACTTTGCCCACCTTCTTGCC
The DNA here is from genome assembly GCA_025934735.1 of Terriglobales bacterium. Lineage (GTDB taxonomy): Bacteria > Acidobacteriota > Terriglobia > Terriglobales > Acidobacteriaceae > JAICWP01. Next base: position 24,983 of record JAICWP010000032.1, read on the forward strand.
CGCGACCTCGCCCGCGATGCTGCCGATGTTGCTGCCGACCACCGCGGCCTCCAGCGGCCACCCCGTCTGCGCGGCAATGGCCTGCCCCGCGGTAAGCGTCTCCCATGAGACGCGGTTCAGCTTGCCTTCGCGCTGCTCCACTACAACCAGGATGGTGTCAGCCATAGAAAGTGATTTCTTGCTCCAGTTTCAAAAACACAACACCGCCGCGAGCGGCGCATCTCGCCCGGATGAGCCGCTATCGCCGCACCGTCTCTTCCAGCATGCGCTCCCCGACGGCACGTTTGTGGTTGCCGAACCAGAGCAGGAACAGGGCTACAATGCCGGTTCCCACTACCCACCAGAACCAGAACATGGAACCGCCGCGGAAACCCACCCAAATCCATACTCCGACCAGGGAATCGAAAACGATAATCTGCCAGCCGATGGTGAGCAGGATGGCGCCAAATCGCTGCGTATCCATGGCCTCGTCGCCGCGGTCTTTGTAGCCCTTAACAAAGTAGCCCATAGTCTCCTCGTACCGCGCTGACGCGGATGTCCGCTGTCTCGCGTTGCTTAAACCTTGTCCGCACTCCCTAAGACCTCACAGCACGCGCACTTCGTTGCGCAGCTTTTCGGTCAATTTCTTTGCGATCTCGCCCGCACTGCCCTGCAGCACCTCGGTATTTTTAGTCTTTTGCGGCACGTAGAGGCGCTCAAGCTTGAGCAGGTTGGGAGAAAGCGCATCCTGCACCTCGGCCAGCGCTACCTTGCGCAGCGGCTTGTTCTTGGCCTGCTTGATGCCGATGAGCGTGGCGTAGCGCAGTTTGTTAATGCCGGACTGAATGGTCAGCACCGCGGGCAGCGGCATGTCCACAAACTGGAAGTAACCGGCCTCCAGTTCGCGCTTCACCCTGATACCGCCATCCGCCTTTTCGATCTGCATGATGATGGTGGCGTGCGGCCAGCCCAGCAGTTCGGCCAGGATTACCCCGGTCTGCGCATAGCCGTAGTCATCGGACTGCAACCCGGTGAAGATCAGGTCGAACTTCTCATCTTTGATGGCGGCGGCAAAGGCGCGGGCAGTGTTGATGGCGTCCAGGCCCACAAAAGCAGGATCTTCCAGGTGAATGGCACGGTCGGCACCCTTGGCCAGCGCCTCGCGCAGCACCTGCTGGGAGCGCGCCGGGCCGGCGGTGATCACCACCACTTCACCGCCGTGTTTCTCCTTTTGCCGCAGCGCCTCTTCCAAGGCATAAGCGTCGGGCTCGTTGACCTCGTAGGAAACGTCTTCCCGAATCCAGGTGCCGGACTCGTTCAGCTTGAGCGGCGCATCCTTCTGCGGCACCTGCTTCATGCAGACCAGGATCTTCAATGCTCACCTCGACTTAGCTTGCACTGCGGAGGCACCCCAGCGCATATTGCGTCTGCGCGGCCGGGGAAACTTGTCAGTATAAATTACGTGAGATGCTTTTGAGAAACACCGGGCTGGAATTGTTCCTGATGAATTCCCGTAATGGCCCAGGGCGCCGAGGTGTCATAGCGCCAACATGAGGGATTGCAGACGACGGTTTATTCCATGAACACCACGGACTGGATGCCGGAAATATCGAAGCGCTTGCGGCAACGAGGGTTCTTGCAGGCAGTCATATCGTCGCGGCGCAGCATGTAGGAACGCAGCTTGGCGTAGCGGGCGCGGTCACGCTCATCGGCTCCGCGGGGTATCTGCGCCTTCTTGGTGCGCACGAACCAGCCCAGCTCGTACTCGCCAGCCTGGCGGCAATGAGGGCAGTTCAACGTGGCCGGCTTCATCTCCAGCTTCTCATCAAAAAAAGCGCGTTCATCGAGTGCCATGGCTTTCGATTATTGCATAATTGCGGGTAGCGCCGGAGGGTGCCCGGTGAAAGGCGTAACCCATGCCAAAAAAGAAACGTCGCAAATTTCGCGCGGTGCAGGCCGTGAAAGCGGCGGCCCGGGAACACATTGGCACTCCGCCGCCCACCCGGCGCGACCCACAACGCAAAAAGCCCTCGGAGCAGAAGCACAAGCCCACTCTGGGCGACATCTTGTCGGAGGAGTAGCTCCCCCTCCGCAGCTCGCTCCTTTGCACCAGCAGCCGTGCGGCAACTCGGTCGTGAGCCACAAAGGACAACCTCCCCTTGCTCACGAACTTCTTAATCTTTAGCCCCGGACGTGTCCCCTATCCACAATTTTTTCATGACAGGAGGAGAGAAGCATGAAACTGGAATCGTTACGCGAACTGCTTATCACCGAACTGCAGGACCTTTATTCCGCCGAGAAGATGATCATCAAGGCCTTGCCTAAGATGATGGAGAAGACTTCCTCGCCCGACCTGCGCCGCGCATTGGATCAGCACTTGCAGGAAACTGAGGGTCAGGTCCGCCGCCTGGACCAGATTTTTGATCAACTCCCCAAGGTGGACCGGGACGATGAGAAGTGCAAAGGCATGGAAGGCGTGATCAAGGAAGGCGAGGAAATGATCAAAAAGGACGCCGAACCCGAAGTGCGCGATGCCGCCATCATCTCCGCCGCTCAGCGGGTGGAGCACTATGAGATGGCGGGCTACGGCACGGTTCGCACCTACGCCCGGCTGCTGGGCCATAGCGATTGGGCGCAGTTGCTGCAGCAAACCCTGGACGAAGAAAAAGAAGCCGACCGCATCTTAAACGGTCTGTCCGAGCGCATTAACCTGGAGGCCAAGGCGGCTTAGTTGGATCCAGCGCGAAAAACAAAGGGCGGGTCAAAGTGACCCGCCCTTTTTATTGGCTAAGACGTCTATTTGAAATTCCCGCCGTCAATGCAGCCATCCTGTCCGCTGGAATTGGGATAACCGGTGCTGGCGTTGTAGGCCCGGTTGGACCAGTTGCCCTGAATCTTCCAGATAGTGCCGTTGCTGAAGGTGAGATCACGGCTGCCGAAGGTCCAGGCGCACTTGTCCCCGTTCTCTGCTCCCGAACTGTCGTACCAGCCCGCTCCGCGCGGGTCGGTGCGCGCTTCCGAGAGCTCATGCCCGGAAACGTTGGCCAAGGCCGACAAACCCTGCGGGTGGCCGGTGACCGTGTCCTGCGGGTCGCAGCCCGGGTCGTTATCCAGGTTGAAGAAGAAAGCAAACTGTACCGGTGTGCCGCCACAGGTGCCGTAGCTGTGCCAGGCGCAATAACCGGCATGGCCGCGGGGTGTGTCCACGTAGACGGCGTAGTAGCCATTGGATACAGGGCTGGGTATTACCTTGCAGACTTCCGCTAGAATGGCGGAAGTTTTAGGAGCACGGCTCGGGGCGGCGGTGGTGTCCACGAAGTGACCGCCGTAGGAGATGGTGCTGGTCACTTGGCCGTTGGTGCCCGTGTACTCGTCGCAGGTGGCCGCATACGTAGAACTACCCACGCCGTTGTACCAGCTATCCACGCCGGTCACTTTGTAATTGGTAGTGGTCCAGCTGGTGCCCCAGAAGATGCTGGCGGTGACGGCGGTGGGCATTATAGCGCCACTATGCCAGGTCATGTCGGGAGAGCTGGAAGCATTGTTAGGCGGACGCACGCCACGCGCCCAGTGAACCCCCAGGTAGGGCGGTTCCGGCTTGCCCTTTTGGCCCTGAGCATCTTGGGCTAACGCAAAGCTGGACAGCAGAATCAACATGGCAGCACACAAAGGCAGGAACTTTTTCATTCGGATCTCCTGAGGAACTGATAGGCCGCTCACCCTTACCCCTGGGTGAAGGCAGCTGAAAGGCACAAAGTGGGCGTTAGTCTAGCATGGGTTTGCGGCAGAAAAACCGGAAAAGAGTACACCTGTGGCAAGGTACCTTTGGTAGGAACGCCCCTAATCGAGGTCGCCCAGGAGGGCGAAGTGGTTGCCGGAAATGAAGCGGATCTTGACCACCCGCCCATCCTGCAGGCGCAGGCGCGGGTTCTGCGATTCGGGCACGCTGACTAGGGCGGCATGGTCGGCGTCCATGACTCCCCAGGCTTGCGAGCGCAGCACCGGGGGTAGCGGCGAGCGTTCTTCGAGGCGGCGCTGCATGTCAATGGAGTAGGAGACCTTCATGCTCCCCTGCCCGCCCAGCAGATAGCCGGTGCCCTGCAGGGTGACGTAGGATGCGCCGCCAAACCGATGATCGCCCAGGGACATGCCTTGCCTCCGCTGGTGGAAAATTATAGCGCGATTTTGCGATTCATTTCACACATCTTCGAATATGTACCAAGCGCAAAAATGCGTAACGACCCGAAAAGCGACGAAATGGCCCGCACTCTCTGCCGCGGGAATGAAAAGTTGCCGCCACTCCGCGCCAATCTGGGCGGGCTGATAAGTCGAGAGGGCCCGACGCAGTGTAAAATTGCTTGATTCGCGGGTTTCGATGGAGCTTAGGGTCCTCACATTCTTACCCAAATTGTTGGTACTCCTGCTTCTCGTGGCCGGCAGTTCCCTAGCGAGCCTGGCAGAGCCGGTCAATGTAATCCTCATTACGCTGGACACTACGCGGGCTGACCGTGCCGGCTTCTTGGGTTCGAATCGCGGGCTGACGCCGAACTTGGACGCCGTGGCGCGCCGGGCTGCGGTATTTACCCACGCCTACTCACAAGTTCCCCTGACCACGCCCTCGCACGCAACCATCCTGACGGGAACATATCCCCAGTTCAACCAGGTGCGCGATCTGGGATCGCCACTGGGCAAGGATCTGCCCTACCTCCCCGAAATTCTGCACCGGCACGGCTATCACACCGCGGCCTTTGTTGGATCGCAAGTGCTGGATCCAAAGAGTGCGTCAGCCCCTGGATTTGACCGCGGATTTGACACCTACGATGCGCCCTTTCACGTTCGTCGGCCCGGCGAGGATCGCTATCACAGCATCGAACGCCGAGGAATGGCGGTTGTTGACCACGCTATGGCGTGGCTCAACCGGCATCCACGCGGGCCCTTTTTCCTTTGGCTGCACTTCTACGACCCGCATGATCCCTACGACCCGCCGCCACCCTTTAACGCCCGTTACGCCGCCTCGCCCTACGACGGGGAAATTGCCTACGTGGACTCTGCACTGGGGACCTTGCTGACAGCTCTGCGCAAAAATGGCCTCTACCAGCAGACCCTCTTTGTCGTGGTAGCCGACCATGGAGAGGCTTTTGGGGAGCACGGTGAGCTGAGCCACGGCCTGTTTCTTTATGACGATACCCTGCACGTGCCCTTGCTTATTAAGCTACCGGGCGCGCGTACGGTTCACCAAGTGATTGAGAGCCGCGTCGGTTTGGTGGATATAGCACCCACGCTCCTCCAGCAGCTCGGCATTGCTCCGCCGCCATCCATGCAGGGCGCCTCTTTGCTGCCGCTGATGAGGGCGACCGATGCCGACGTCCGTTCCAGCGCAAGCTCACCCCCAACTCCCCCCCGCTCCGACCGCCCCGAATATGCCGAGACTGACTACCCTCATCGCGCCTTCGGCTGGAGTTCCTTGCGGTCCTGGCGGGCGGGAAAGTACTTGTACATTGATGCTCCGCACCCCGAACTGTACGACGAATCGGCCGATCCGCAGGACGCGCGCAACCTGGTCAAAACTGCCCCTGCCGTGGCGCACGCGATGGCCGCGCAGTTGCAGGATTTCCGGCGTAAAACCACCCGCGCCGGCGGGGCACAAGTTGCCATGACTCCTAAAGAGGCCGCCCAGTTGCAATCCTTGGGCTATGTGGCCAACGCTTCCACCCAGCCGGAGAAGGGCGGAAATGAAAGGGGCGCCGATCCTAAAGAAAAGGTTGGGATCTCAAACGCGCTGCATAAGGCGTTGCTCGAGGCTGATGACCAGCACTACCGCGAAGCGATCCCGCTGCTTGAACAGGTGCTCCAGGCCGAGCCCGATATCGCCCTCGCCAACCTGCAATTAGGCCGCGCCTGGAACAGTCTGGAAGAGTACGGCAAAGCTTTACCCTGGTTGCGGAAGGCAGTCGAGCTCACACCAAAATCGGTCGAGGCGCACTATGAGTTGGGAGCGGCGCTGGGCGAGACGGGCGATTGGGAGGGATCCGCAAAACAGATGCAGGCTGCGCTGGCCGAGGATCCGAATTCCGACGAGCTGCATTTCTATCTAGGTTCCGCTTACGAAGAGAGCGACCGGACTGCCGATGCCATGAAGGAGTACCAGGCTGCGCTGCGACTTAATCCGGACAATTACAGGGCCAACCTGCTGCTGGGACGCCTCCTTGCCATGCAGAATCAGGCGAACCAGGCTTTGCCGTACCTGGAAAAAGCGGTACAACTGCAGCCCCAGTCGGCGGACGCCCACAAGTTTCTGGGCAATGTCTATACCGCGCTGGGTGACGAAACGAAGGCGAAGCATGAGGAAGCCGAGGCGCAGCGGCTCCAGATGCTGGACCACCCCTAAGGGCCGCTTAAGAGCAGCGCAGCCCGTTAGTCCTCTGTGATTCCTGTTAACTAAAGAGATAAGATTACCCACCCCGAGGTGCGTTGTGAAAAGCCTTGTATGCCTTCCCTGCGTAATTCTCCTGAGTTGCTTGGCGCTGGCTCAAAGCTCCTCACCCCCTCCGGGCTATGCCATTCCTCCAGGCTACGGTGAAGCCGACAGGCAAGAGCAGGAACTAGAAAAAGCAACAGCTCCGCACATGCGTCAGGCGCCTCGGCCGAGCTTCGCAGAAATGCAGCGGAATGCCAACGAACTGGCCAGTTTGTCCCGGACTATTCCCCCGGACATTGAGCTGACAGCGAAAGGGCTGCTGGCCAAAGACCTGGCCAGCCGGCTCAAGAAAATCGAGAAGCTGGCGAAGCAATTGCGCAACGAACTGCACCAATAGCCACCGGCCGCTGGCGAGCCTAGGGCGCATCCGCTTCCTGACGATTCTTTTGCCGCTGCGGCTGCAATGAACACGCTCAAATAAAACCGCCAGTCCGGAGTTGCCTCCGAGACTGGCGGTCAGCGTTTGGAGCCGGATAGCGGCTTAGAAGGTCACCTTCAACCCGAATTCGATCTGACGGGGGGTGCCCTGCGAGTTCAGTCCAGTACCTGCGCCGGCCCGGTTGGTGAAGTGGCCGGCATAGTCGGTGCCGTTGATTGAACCCGTCCCTCCGTTAAGAGCCCCGGAGAGCATGCTGCCCGGGAGGTCGAAATTAGCAAAGTTCAGCAGGTTGTAGAAGCCAACGCTGGGGCGCACCGTCAGCCTCTCTTTAATGGTGTAGTTCCAGGACAAGGTCAGGTCGAACGCACGCAGCCAGTCGAGGTTAACCTGTCCCGCAGGAGCAAGGGCGAGTGGAGCGCCACCGTTGATGGTCGCACCCAGCGCTTGCATTTGTGCCAGGGTAAACAAGCCGCTGCTGATCAGCGTCTGGCCCGCCGGGGTGACCTGGTTGACCGTGCCATTGAAAGCGTTGATCAGATTGTTCAGGCTGCTGGCATTCACTCCACGATCGAAGCTGCCCACATGCGTCCCGGGAAGCGGGTCTTGCGCGGTTCCGTCACCGGTAAAGTCGGTGCGGAAAATCTCGCCCGCGCCGATGAAGGTATTGGAAACCGTGGGCGTAGTGGATAGCGGACTATAGAAATGGGAAATGAGGCTGAATTCGAATCCGCCGGGCATCTGAGCGTAGCCACCAAAGGATACTTGGTGGGTGCGGTCCAGCACGGAGGGTCCGAAAAAGCGGTTCGGTGCCGAATTGTCCATGGCGGGAACGATGAAGTCTTGATCGCCGCTGCTGGCCGTCACCGAGCGGCCAGCTCCCACAGCACCACCGGAGTTCTCAAAGCGGGAGAGAGCGTACGATACCTGGAAGTTCAGGGCGCGCACTCCCCGGAAAGGCCGGTTGACATTCTCGGTCCACTTTACCTGCAGACCGTTGTACACCGACCGCCCGATTGGCTCCAGGAAGGGCAGAGGCGGAGCAGCTGGGTTGAGACCACCGAACGCGCAGGGATGTCCCAGCGCTACAAGACAACTAGAACCGCCCATGTCGGCTGAGGAGCCTAGCCCATTGCCCGCGAAATCCGCAATCGCTAATGGACGTGGGTTACCCTGGGAGTCCACGAATGCTCCAGTAATGGGACTAGCATTGGGACAAGGAGCATTGATGCCGGCCTGAATCGAAGCCACTCCGCAAGCAGTGAGCGTGTCGGCGATCGCCGCCTGTGCGCCCCCCTTGTTGAAGTAACGGACATCGCCCGCGTGGTTCACGTCTACACCGAGTAGGAAATGGGTCTGGACGTTGCGAATGTAATCCGCGCTGATCACCATGCCCGGCCGTAGCTCGCGCTGGATGCCGATGTTCATCTGCACCGAACGGGGAGAGCGATAATTGGGATCAAAATTAGAGATGCTGCTGTTGAAGAAACACCCGATGCCCTGCGGACACTGGGTCAGGAGGGTTTGGATGTAGTTAGGATTGGGAGCCTGGAGGTCAACCGGGGTCATGGCCTGCCACTGCTTCTGAAGCCCTACTATCGCACTGGCGGCATTCCCAATCAGGGGTGGACCAGCCGAGGTGCCACAAACGCTGGGACCAGCCAGAAGTTGGCCGCCAGGAACCGGCAACCCCGAAGCTTGACCGGGAGCCGCACAAGGCGGTGCGGTAATCAGGAATGCGCCCGTTGCTTCGCGCCCCGGAGCGTCGAACAGCACATTGTTCCAGATGGCGTTCTCATAAAACAAGCCGATACCGCCGCGGATCGAGGTCTTGCCCGCGCCCGTTGGATCCCAGGCAAAACCCAATTGCGGGGCCAGATTGGTGTTGGGTTGTTTGACAGGATTGCCCAAGCCGGGGAACAACTGATTCAGAGCCGGAATGGCTGCCAGATGGCTGTCGGTACGGCCGGTATCCCGCTGGTAGCGCAAGCCGTAGGTAAGCGTGAAGTTGGGCTTTATCTTCCATGAATCGCCCAGGTAAGTCAGGATGCGATTGTCCGGTCCCAAGCCACCGGCCGGGAACTGGAAAGAGGGCTGCGTGGTTGAAAATCCCAACCCATTGCCCATGATGATGTTGTCGGCAGGATAGTTCAGGGGGTTGGCCGAGCCTCCAGGGAAGGGGCCGCTGGCCGCGGCGGCAATTTCCCCACTGTCGCCGTTGACTATGATAAGGGGCGCATTCTTGAAAAAGGATGCAAACCCGCCACCCTGGATGTGGTTGTAGGAAATTCCAAAGCGGATGATGTGCGAGCCTAGCGGTTTGCTGCCGTCGTACCTGAGCTGGTGATTGCTCTGCGGAGTGCTCTGCGGAGCCAGCAGGTTGGGCCCGGCAATCAAGCCGGTGCTTCCCATGATGATTTCCAGGCCAGTGTTGGCAAAAGGCAAGGTCGCACTGCCGGTGGTGGCATCCACGATCTGGTTCTGGAACTTCAGATACGAGAAGCGGATCGCATGCGTGAAGCTGCCGGTGGTGAAATCCACTCCCACAACATGGTCGCGGGTAATGTTCGAGGTGTCGTACAGCGAGTAGCCGTAACCGAAATTCGCCCCCAGGACGCTCTTGTAGTAGGTGTAGCGATAGAACGCGTGGGCATTCTTTGATAACTGATAATCCACCTTGCCCAGGAGACTGCCACTACGAAAAGGAGCAGGGAAGGTGCCGGAGAACTGCTGAAAAGGATCGGAGATGGGAACCGGAACCTGAGAATGTTGTACCGTGCGCTCGCCGTCCGCAAAGAAGAACAACTTATCCTTCATGACGGGACCGCCGAAGCGGCCGCCGTACTGGCTGCGTTGGAAGGGGGCATCGAATCCCGGAGGCGCCGGCAGTTTGGCGGCCGTGGAACTGTCACGGAAACCGCCAAAGGCTTCCCCGTGATACTGGTTGGTCCCAGAGCGGGTGGTGACATTGACCGCGCCCGAGGAAGTCAGTTCGCTGGACATATCCAGGCTGGACTGGCTGATCTGAAATTCCTGAATGGCGCTGGCGGGAATATCGGTGGTTGTGGTACCTACCGTCTCGTCTGATACATCCACGCCATCTACTTCAATACGGGCGGTGCGGCCGAAACGGCCGCCGAACGAAATCGAGGAGTAGCCCGCTTTCGTGGGATCGAAGTTCTGCCCGTCCTGGATCTGCACGCCGGGCTCAAGCTGAGCCAGGTCAAGAAAGTTGCGGCCGTTGACCGGCAGGTTTTCGATCTGCTGCGCGTTCAAAACGCCCTGCACAGTCGGCTGCTCGGTATTGACCTGGACCTCGGAGGCCTGCACTTCAACCACCTGGCTCTCCTGGCCCACCTGCAATTTCGCATTAGCGGTTGATGTGTTGCCAACCTGCACAGTTACAGGCACGCTAACGCTGCTGAACCCCTTGGCTCCGATTTGAACCTTGTAGTTGCCGGGGACAACCGCGCCAGAGGTATATGCGCCGGAGGAATTGGTCTTGGTGCTGATCGTCTGACCGGTAGCGACGTTGACAACGGACACAGTCGCGCCGCTCACCACGGCGCCGCTGGGATCCGTGACCGTGCCGACGATGCTGCCTGTACTCACCGTCGTCTGCGCCAGCAACGGGAAGCTGAAAAGAAGAAGCCCTGCGAATGCCAGCAGCCAGCAGCTAAATCGGCCCAGTTTGCAGCATAACGTTTGTTGAGAGTACATCCTCCCACCTACCTTTCCTCAATTGAGTCACGTACGAGAGGCCCCAGAACCTTGGGAAGTTCAATGGGCCCAGACTTAGAAAATTGCCAACCGCTAAACAGTCAAAGACTTGAACTACTGTTCAGCAACATGGCTGCCAACTGAGAGTACCCATCAGTTGTTATTGCTTTCAAACAGATACAGCGATAACAGTCTGTGGGAATCTGTCGTTGCGGAGATTTTCGTATGAAATTCCATAACAACGGTTCAATCTCCAGAATATGGAAGCAAACCCGGGTTCTATGTCGTGTTCCGAGAAAACAAGCGGCATCCCCGGAACGGAACACTTATTTTGCGGGATCACTGCACCAAGCCGGCCGGGCGCCGTCCGCGCCTAAGGCATTAATCGGGCAGATTCAGGGTGGAATCCATCATTACGTTTGTAATCTTTTGCGGTAACCTCAAAGCCGTTACCTTTACCCAACCATTTAGCCCACATCTGTCCCTGGCCGGCACACCGGTGCTGGATTTGTGACATGAGGAGCACAGCAATGAAGAGATTCCCCGTTTTCATGAGCGTGTTGTTGTTGGCGGCTTGCGCCGTGGCCCAACAGGACTCAGCGCAACCGCAGCCGGACTCCGGGCAACCATCGGCTGCCCAGGCCACCGGCGCCCAGACGGCCCAGGGCCAGAATTCGATGAAGGTTGAGCCCATGGAGGAGACGCCGGTGTTCCGCGTCAACGTGGTCTCACGCACCACCAAGGCGGTCAACTACCGCCATCGCGGCGGTTCCACGTCTGTGGATTTCAAGGGTACCGATTTGATGCCGCTGGCCAAGGGCAAAGCCAAGGTGGACAGCAAGTCCGGCCGCCTGCAGATTGACGCGCAGTTCGAGCGCCTGATGCCGGCTACAAAATTCGGCCCTGAATACCTCACCTACGTGCTGTGGGCGATCACGCCCGAGGGCCGCCCGGTCAATCTGGGCGAAGTGCTGCTGGACAATGGCAAGGCGAAGCTCGACGTCACCACCGACCTGCAGGCCTTCGGCATGATTGTGACCGCGGAGCCTTACTTCGCCGTCACCTATCCCAGCAACCTAGTGGTGGTGGAGAACATGATCAAGTACGAGACCAAGGGCTGGGAAGAACCCATTGATGCCAAGTTTGACTCACTGGAAGGCGGCCAGTACACCATTGACGTGAAGGCTGCCGACCTGCCGGCCACCAATGCCAAGCCCAACACCCCGCTGGAATTGCTGGAAGCGCGCAACGCGCTGGCTATCGCCAGGGCCGCCGGAGCTGACCAGTATGCCGGCGACAGCATGGCCAAAGCTCAGGATTTCCTGGCCCGCGCCGAGGACTATCTCAAACGCAAGCAGGGGCTGACCCCGATCGGCACCGTGGCTCGCGGCGCCACCGAAATGGCGGAGGATGCCCGCGTTCTCACACTGAAAACCAAGGAGCAGGAGCGGGTGGCAGCGGAAAAACGTGCCTTGCAGGAGAAGACTGCCAAGGCTCAGGCCGAAGCCCAGGCGGAAGCCGAGCGCGCCGCCAAGTCCAAGGCAGAAGCCGAGGAACAGCAACGATTGCGGCAGCAGGCGGACGCCGACCGTGCTGCGGCAGAGAAGGATAAGGCGGAAGCCGAGCAGATGCGGCAGCAGGCAGAAGCCGCCCGCGCCCAGGCCGAAGCCGCCCGCGCCTCCGCCTTAGCCGCGCAGCAACAGGCTCAGGCCGACGCCGAAAAAGCCCGCCAGGCTGCCGAGGAGGCTATCCGGCAGAAAGAAGAAGTTCGCCAGCGCCTGCTCAGCCAGCTCAACCAGGTGCTGGAAACCAAGGACACGCCGCGCGGGCTGGTGGTCAGCATGCCGGACGTGCTTTTCTCCACCAACCAGTACGCCTTGAAGTCCGGCGCCCGCGAGAGCCTGGCCCGGATTGCCGGCATCATTCTGGCTTACCCCGACCTGCGTTTGGAAGTTGAAGGCCACACCGACAGCACGGGCAGCGAGGCCTATAACCAGATCCTTTCGGAAAAACGCGCCGGTACGGTGCGCGACTACCTGGTGGACAAGGGCGTGGACCTGAACACGGTAGTGGCGCGCGGAATGGGCGAGTCCGATCCGGTCGCGCCCAACGACTCGGCGGCGGGCCGCAAGCTCAACCGCCGGGTGGAGCTGATCGTTTCCGGCGAAGTGATCGGAACCAAGATCGGGGGCTCATCGGAGATGGTGAATGCACCCAACGCGCAGCCGCCTGCACCGCAAGCCCAGACGCCGGCTGCCGCACCCACCATCCCTCAGCAGTAATCAAGGTTTGTTCGGCCGAAAGAAGTGCGCGGGCCAGGACGCGAGTCCTGGACCCGCTGCTTCTTTTAACAGCAGTTCCATAACAGCAGTTTCAATTTTCAAACTTCCTCCAGCACCTGCAAACCACTTCAAGCCCGTCATCCTGCAACACACTTCAGAACTGTCATCCTGAGCGCAGCAGGCCGGTTCGCTTGCGAACCGGTCAGCGGAGTCGAAGGACCCCGCGTTTGGCCGGACGCTTTAGGGCGGCTCCAGGGAGTTCTCCCAAACTTTCCGCAAGATGTCGAAATCTCAAGACTGTTTCGTTTCGCATCCGGGACACTGGCTATAATAAGCGTTGCCTTTGTAATCCAGCTCTTTCAATCCGGAGTTTGAAGTGTAGTACCCGCGAATAGCCTCGCGGCGCAGCAGGTCGTAGAAGCGGCGCAACGGCGTCTCCTGAGGCGCCTGGCTGATTTCGCGGACCACGTCGGACTGTTCGGAAGCTGAAACTTGCAGGAAGGGGCGTCCCAGCTTTTCCTGCGTACGCTCTTCCAGCGCGCCCAGGCCGGCATGAACGATGGCCTGGGAATCGCTGGTCTCCAGTTCGACCACCTGCGCTTCCCCGTAGTAAGCCACCGCCAGTGCGCGGTGCAACGGATCGAGGCGCCGGGCAGCCTGGCGGACGCCGGCCGCGCTATGGAGGCGCAGGTCCACCCATTCTGTGCTTTCAGCCAGCGCCGCCGAATCCACCTTGCCCAGCAGGATCTCCACCACGCGGCTCACTACCCGAAATTCTTCGGGCGAAAAGAACTGCGGCTCGTAGGGACCTTGCCGCGCCTGCACGTAATCGGTCTCGCTGCCCGGCGGAATCACCGGCAATGCCCGCGATGACAGGGCATGAATCAGGTGCTTGGGCGAGGGCTCGTACAGCCCGGGCGGCAGCGAGGTTGCCGCCTGCTGCTCGAGCCAACTGCGGGCGGTCGCCATCCGCGGCGCCAGTCCGGCCACCCCCGCCAGCGCCGTGAACTCGCCCAGCCGCAGCAGCCACTCGCGGCGGGTCAACCCATCCCGAGGCTCTTCCGCCACCGCCTTGTCATCATCCATGCTCAAACTTCCCCTCGCCGCGACGCTTCCGCAATGTATTCCCCCACCCGCGCTGAAATGGCCATGATGGTCAGGGTGGGCTCGTAGCAGCCCTGCGTCACGAACACGGCGCCATCGCTCACAAACAGGTTGCGGACTCCGTGCACGCTGCAATTGCGGTCCACCACGCTCGTTCTGGGATCGTTGCCCATGCGCGCGGTACCGCACTCGTGAATGTTCTTGCCAAAAACGCTGAGCGCCTCGCCGGGCGGGGTGACCTCGCTCAGTTTCATCTCATCCAGCACGGCGCTCACGTCCGCCCGCATTGCTTTGGCCATGGCGTGTTCGTTCTCGCCGTAGCTGGAAACGATGTGCAGCACCGGAATGCCCCACGCATCTTTTTTGTGAGGATCCAGAGTGACGTAGTTGTCCTTGCGCGGCAGGCACTCGCCCTGGGCGCCGATGCCGAAGTAATAGGGAATGTCGGCGCGCACGCGCTGCCGCCAGGCGTCGCCGAATTCGGGCAGCAGAAAGGCGTGGCCGTAGAGTTCCTGGCTGCCATCGCCGTCGAAGCGGTAGCCGCGCAGAAAACTCGAATTGCGGTTCGTCCCCACGTTGGCGTACTTGGGAATGATGAACCCGCAGGGACGGCCCACCGGTTCGCGTTTGGAGGAGCGCAGGCTGGGCATCATGCCGCCGCCTCCCTCGATGGTGAAATGATCCATCAGGTAACGGCCGAGCACGCCTTCCTGGTTGCCCACCCCATGTGGGAACTGCGGCGAGCGCGAGTTGAGCAGGATGCGGGTGGATTCCAGCGCCGCCGCCGCCAGCACCACCACGCGCCCGTAGGCCTCGCGTCCCTGGTGCGTGCTGCGGTCAATGTAGTGCACGCCTTCAGCCTGGCCATGCCGGTTCATGAGCACATGGCTCACTACCGCATCGCTTACCAGCGTGAGCTTGCCGGTGCGCGCCGCCGCCGGCAGCGTCACCGAAGGACTATTGAAGTAGGAAGCGGTGAAGCAGCCTCGCTGGCACTGATCGCAGTAGTGGCAAGCCGGTCGCCCGCGATGGGGCACGGTGAGCACGGCCACGCGGTCGGGCATTACCCTCCAGCCGAACTTCCACCCGATCACCTGTTGCGCCTGCACCGCCCCGCAGGAAAGCGCCATGGGCGGCAGGAACTGGCCGTCAGGAAATTGCGCCAGGCCTTCGCGCGAGCCGCTCACCCCAATGAAGTTCTCTACCCGGTCGTAATAGGGCTCGAGTTCCTTGTAGCTAATAGGCCAGTCTTCGCCGTAGCCATCGCGGCTGGCGGCCTTGAACTCATTGTCGCTGTAGCGGTAACTCTCGCGCGCCCAGCAGAACGTCTTGCCGCCCACCTGCCGTCCGCGAATCCACATGAAGGGCTTGTCGGCGGGAAAGGTGTAAGGGTGTTCGTGGTCGTTGATGAAGAACTGGTGGCTGTATTCGTCGCAGGCGTAGCACAGGCGCTGCACGGGCTGGTTTTCCAGCAGGCGCTGCTGGTCGCCAAAGCCACGGTACTTGAGCTGGTAGGGCCAGACGTGCTCGGTGAAATCGCGGGTTGGCACCCGGGGCGGCCCCGCCTCCAGCATCAGCACGCTGAGGCCGCGCTCGGCAACTTCTTTCGCCACCCAGCCGCCGCTGGCTCCGGAACCGACTATCAGGACGTCATAAACATTGCGTCGCGCAGGCATGATAGGAAACACGACAGTTTACCCCAGCTGCAACGGTCCGGAGGTACCGCCGCTCTTCATCTCCGCAAACCCTCTCTTCGCCCCCTTGTCTGGGCGGTTTCTTACGGTGACCGCTTGAGGCACACACCAACTAGTGAGAAGGCGATTTATCACCAACCGTTCGAATGCCTCGCGGAATTGCAGCATCACCGGCCATGCTGGCGCGGCTGGACGATTACGCTTCACCTCGAACAATCTTGCCGGATGCAGTCTCGTTCGGATAGTTGAAGAAGAGCTGATTGCC
>JAICWP010000017.1 GCA_025934735.1 Terriglobales bacterium
CAGGGGAGCCAGAGAAACTGTTGGGCCGTACGAGACGGAGTGAATCTAACGAGGCGCTGTTGAACCACATCTTAAAAACTGCCTCCTTGCGACCACATTAGAAATGATCCCTTTTAGAGGTTTGAATCAGGTCAGCCACAGACCTAAGCAGTGTTTCGGATGGCTCCGACCTTTGGCATAGAAAGCGTCGGCAATGATTCCGCCTGGCACCCCGTCCCCACCGTATGCGCCACTCATGGCAACAACCGGTATTTGAGGAAATCGCCGGCGGACAACCGAAAGAAACTCAAAGCCGGACATTTGCGGCATGTTAAGGTCGGAGACTATGATGTCGGGCAACGACCGTTTTATCTGCAAGAGAGCATCAAAGCCGTCCTTTGCAGTAACGACTTCGTATCCAACCAGGGATAACAACAGGGCAAGGCTCTCTCGAATGCTGGGCTCGTCATCCACTACGAGAATTTGCCGCCTGGAAGTGTCAGACATGGCCGCCCTCCTCTCGAGCTCGCACGGCCCTGCAATCCTCTCATTCCAGAGACCTTGAAGCTGTTCACAATTGTACAGCTCCCTCGTTTTGGCAGTGCTGTACAATACACAGATACGTCCCAACGTCAAGTTTATCTGTCGCCTTATTATCAAAGACTTAGAGATATTTTTAAAGTGACCATGGTAGTTGCTGATAAACTAGGAACAGCGGTCACAGGAGCCTGGGAGTGGCAAAAACGGCCAAAAAGAGGCGCGATTTCGATGCCAAGGAGTTCCTTGCGACCATCGGCCAGGGGCGAAAAATCATACCTTTTCAAAAGAAACAGACAATCTTCGCTCAGGGGGATGAGGCCGGTGTGGTTTTTTACATTCAGGCAGGCAAGGTGAAACTGAGCGTCGTATCCGACAGCGGCAAGGAAGCCACGATCGCCATCTTGAACCCCGGCGATTTTTTCGGTGAAGGTTGCCTGGCAGGCCAGCCTCTGCGCATGGGTTCGGCAACCGCGATCACCGATTGCGCTCTTTTGAAAATCGACAAGGGGGCGATAATCGGAGCGCTGCACCGGGGACACGCGTTTGCGGATCTGTTCGTAGGGTATTTGTTGGCGCGAAACATCCGCTACGAAGAGGACTTGGTGGATCAACTTTTCAATTCCAGCGAGAAACGACTGGCTCGGATTCTTCTCCTGCTCGCCCGTTTCGGGAAAGAAGGAGCGCCCGAGAGTGTGGTTCCCAAGATCAGCCAGGAGACGCTGGCGGAAATGGTGGGGACCACCCGCTCCCGGGTCAATTTTTTCATGAATAAGTTCAGGAAGTTGGGCTTCATCAAATACAATGGCGGGCTGGAAGTCCATAATTCGCTGCTCAACGTCGTTCTGCACGATTGAGCAATTCCGCAGCTAAGATTACGCCCCCGAGATTCCATAGAATCGGTTTCAGAAACCGCCTTGAGCGGGCTTGTTCGCGCCCTCGAAACGCCTCCGGTGGCCACCTTGAGGTCAGGTGTGTGATTTGTCGTCCGTGTTCGAACGTCACGCGGGCGGCTTGCTGAATCGTACATACACGTCGCGCTTGTTTCAGTACCGAGACAAAGAGGTCGTCTTCTCGCAAGGGGATAGGCTGATGCTGTCTACTACGTCCAGGATGGCACAGTGAAGCTCACGGCTGTCTCCACGCGTCGCAAAAAAGCCATCATCGCCTTCCTGCAGCGGGGAAGCTTTTTTGGGGAAGGCTGTCTGGGAGGGCGATCTCTACGGATCTGCACGGCGAGATCAATTGGGCAGTCCACTATCGACCGACTGTCAAAGGTGAGCATGGTCGGTACCCTGGTGCGCGACGCGCGGTTTGCGGCGCGGTTTGTTGAATATCTGCTTTCCCGGATTTCGAATCGAAGAAGACCTAGTGGACCAGTTCTTCAATTTCAGCGAAAGGCGCCTGGCGCGGGTTCTGTTGCTGCTTGGGCATGTAATCCAGGAATCAAGGCCGGACTGCCCTCTGAAGGTGAGCCAAGCGAGCTTGGCGGAGATGGTCGGCACCACCCGCTCAAGGGTAAGTAGCTTCATGACCAGGTTCAGGAAGAAGGGCTTTGTCCGTTACAACGGCGGGTTGCAAATAAATGGCCGCTACTCACCGCCTTCCTGCAAAGTCGACGCGGCGGTTGGTGACCGCGATCTCATCCGACACCCGATTCAAGAGGCCGAGAAGGACGGCCCAACCCGCCACTTGTAGCATCACGATGCCGCTGACAAGAGCAGATTGGAGGGCGAAATTGTCCATCCAGAAAGCCCAGGAAAACACGATGAGGAGCAGGCCCGGAACACCGATCGCAACAGCCAGAGCAAATGGGACGACGAGCACGATCCAGTGCAGGCGTGCTCGGTAGCAGACGTGCTCTCCTCGGGCGAACGTCTGATCGATGGAGGGCATAGCGCACCTCCTTGGAGAACGGCAGCGAGGCGCATCTTGGCGGGACCTTTGCGGTCAAGGGCCAATATCCGCAGGGCGTGGTTCCGGCAATCCGGCCAGCGCGGCACATCCAAAGCAAGCAGGCGAAGCGCCTCATATCGGGTGTCGTATTTGCCGTCTTCGACAGCTCCGGCAGGACGGCGCTGAAACTGCGTGGTTCTTTGTAGCCGGGTTTTGATGACATAGGTTTCTCCGTCTTGGACTTCGCGGTCGCGGCCCGGTCGCGGTGCCCTGCCTGGTTGCTAAAGAGATTGCGGCAGGAAACCTCCTGTGTACCTGCATAAGAATCGGTCGTTGAACCAGCATAGGTTTCTTACTAGCCTTGGTGACCGGAGGATAATCATGCCAGTACAACAACAGCGTGAAACACAGTACGGCGAGAACGCAAAGTTCCTGCACGCCACGAAGACCAACAATCCCAACGACCCCATCCAGTTGGCCTTCTCTATCAACGACGAGCAGGGCAGCGAACAAATCCTGATGGGTGAAGTACCATCCTCCTTCGACCTATACACCGTGTGTGTGGAGAACGGCTGGCTCCGCGAGCCGCGTCCAGTATCTGCTAACCAAAAACGCAGCAGGATAGCTGTTGCTTCTTAAAGTCACCAATTCGGGGCCGCTGGCAAGTTTCTTGCGGCCCCCTTTCAGACCACCCGATGTCCTCCAGTCTGCGGCGTTCCTGAGTGCTGTTGGTCAGGGATCCTTGCAAGGCAGCACTGTGATCTGCAGCGTACCCAGTTCTTCGCTGGCACGGGCAGGCCGATTCTGTCATGCTGCCCTATGGCAGAACGGCGCAACGACCATTACAGGCACCGCTGCCACCTCGATGGGCCTAAACGAGGCGTGCAAACCTCTGGTCTCTTTGCATCGCCCCGCAACTGCCGCCCGGCGTTGACAGTTGTTCTTGACGCGCACAAACTGCTAGATAATAGCGTCACTTTGTGTATTGGAATAGGAATGAAATCCCCACCCAAGCTCGATAACGACTTCATTGTGGACGAGAGCGAGTATCAGGCTTGCAAGACTTGGCTCAACCAGGCGAACGAGGAGACCATCCTTCATCCCTTGGATGACCCCGAATTAGAAATACAGAGACAACGCATCAAAGGTCTGGTCGCCGAATACGAGGAGAATTGGCGGCACTCCGCGAAATAGTACATGGGAGCAAATCTAGGCGACGAGCAAGGAACACGAGATGACAAACGCGAAACTTCAAGCAGCCCTCGATGAAGTCGAGCGGCTGCGCGACACCGTTAAGGGGTTCAAAGAGCGCAATGGCGCGCTGCCTAATTCAGACAGTGACGCTGGCCGCGCACTCTCCACACTGGAGACTTTTACCAGTGAACTGCGTAAATTGAATCTCGGTAAACTGCTCGATCACAAGGTATAGCCGACGAAGCGCGGCATCTGAGACCGAACTCCTGCCTCACTTGAGATGTGCGCTTCTCTGCCCCGTTGTTTATGCCAATACGGGAAACGGGCCATGGGACAATACAGTCGGCGATTGGGGGCAATACTTACCTCAAATTCAAACCAAGCGGCAGCACGCTTCTGGTCAGGGATTATTTCACTCCACACAAATTGTTTCATGATTATTTACTTGACAAAAGTCAATGACTAGAGGATTCTTGCGGCTAAGGCCGCCCGACCTGAGATTGCAACGGCACCCCGAGCGGCCCCGGAGGTGTTCGGTGACAGTTGGCGTAGGATTTCTTTGCGCTGACGGTGTAATGCTTTGTGCTGATGATCAGATAACGTGGCGCGAAAGTCACAAGTATTACGAACGCAAGATTTACCCCGTCTATGACTCCAAAGCATCAGTGGTTGCGGCGACGTTCTCGGGAAACCCAGACCTGATGAAATCATTTGTGGGCAAATTTAAGGCGTCAATGGGTCATATGCCAGAACCACATACTGCTGACAGAATCCAAGAGACCATCGAGACGGTACTAACATTTTTCGACGTCCTTAAAGACGAGCCCACACAGCTAAACTTGTTGTGCGGAATAGTAATCCCGAATAAGGAATTCAGGCTAGTCAAATCAGATGGCTATGTTGTGCGCGATGTTCCGCGATTTGATTACGTAGGAATAGGAGATTCATCGGTTCTGCGCTTCTTATCGC
Organism: Terriglobales bacterium; assembly: GCA_025934735.1. GTDB lineage: Bacteria > Acidobacteriota > Terriglobia > Terriglobales > Acidobacteriaceae > JAICWP01. The sequence goes on from JAICWP010000017.1 coordinate 4,576, forward strand.
CGTTGCTGGTACGGCGCCGAGAGTTTTTCCTGCAGGAAGCATTTAACATCGCAGCCTATATGGTATTTCAAGCCAAGCGATACGTAGACGGATGTGGGGGCAGCACTGATGGATTGTTGATGGAGAAAACTGGATGCGGCGTAAATATTCATCTGCAACCGGGAATGGGAATAGAGGCGGCGTTTAGCAGGATAGAACACACGCTAGCAGAGGTTGCCAATGCGCTATCCGATACTGGGATGTCCGATGATAGGCTCGACAATTATGTGAAGCAATTTGCGGATACGCTTAAAGCAGACGCAACATGGTTTAGGAGAAAGTAAGAAAAGTAAGACACTTAATTTATGCCGTGAGCTTTTCAAATGTTAGTGTTTGGGCTGTAACCATATGCCGCAGGGTGTCCAAGAACAAATCGGAACGCTTGCGACGGTTAAACCGAAACTCCATCTCAGCGAGGTATGCTGGAAGGTGCTTTGCGCTGATCTTGTGCCACGTTCCAATGACGCCGCGCTTGAGAAGGGAGAATGCATTCTCCACAGTATTAGTGTGAATCTCGCCGTTTACGTACTCTTTCCAGCTATGGTTGATAGTGAAGTGGTTCTCGGTGAAGCCATTCTCTGCGACCGCCGCAGGGTAGGCTTTGAAATCATCTGTAACGATGCATTCCACGTCCTTGCTGATGTTATCGGCGATGTACTTGGCCAGGGTACCGGATTTAGCGTCTTCGGCCCGGAAGAAACGAACGTCGCCGCCGCGCTCCCGAATGGCAACGACAATCTGTTTCCCTTTTCCATGTGGTCCGCGTCCCATTCCACGCGTGCGACCGCCGATATAGGTTTCGTCCATTTCGACCACTCCGCTAAGCATCACATGCTCTGCCTGTGCCATTGCAGCGCGGATACGATGACAGAGATACCAAGCAGTCTTGTAACTAACCCCCAGCGTGCGCTTCATCTGGTTTGCGGAGAACCCTTTGCGTGCTTCTACCAACAGCAGCACAGCCATGAACCACGTGTTAAGCGGCAGATGGGAGTCGTTGAAGATCGTGCCAGCGGTTACAGTGAATTGGTAATCACAATCCTTGCAGTAGAACAGTTGCTTTTCCGTCTCCAGCTCAAGCGCTGGACATTTGCAGCGCGGGCACTCCGGACCATTGGGCCAGCGCAAACGGCATAGAATCTCGCGGCATTTGCTGTCAGTATCGAAGACGTTTTGAATGTCTAGAAGGGTCACAGGGCACCTCTCATGGATGAGAAGCAGAAACGGGAGCAGTTGAAGCGGGTACCGACGCGGAAGCTGCTGGCATCAATTAAGAAGGACATACGGCGGGACTTGCGGGCATCCGCTACCGCTAAGCCCAAGAAGAAGTGAGCCTTTTCCTTCATGGGTAGGATGGTAGCGTGTCAGCCTGCTTTTGTCAAGTAAATAATCATGAATTGTTTAATACGAATGATCAAGATTTGGGTTCCAACACTGCTATTCTCCTTCCGACCCAATCTGGAACATACCCCCACGAGATGGTCGGCGGCGACAAGAATGGGACTATCTATGTGATCAATCGCGACAATATGGGCAAGTTCAACAGCAGCGGCGACCAGATCATTCAAGAATTACGTGGCGCCATTGGTGTCCACATATCGACTGTATCCGACTGTAATTCCACCACATCGGATTGCAACTATAGTACCCCAGCCTATTGGAACGGGAGGATCTACTTCGCAGGAGTAAACGACAAAGTAAAGGCATTTGCTGTTTCTAGCGGTTTGCTGTCAGGTCCGACTTCTAAATCCGCCGAAACCTTTGGTTATCCTGGAGCAACGCCCACCATATCCGCTAATGGCACAAATAATGGCATTGTTTGGACTATCGAACCTGCAAGGGCCATTCTGCATGCCTACAGTGCAACCGATCTCGGGAATGAACTGTACAACAGCAACCAGAATAGTAGCCGCGACGCACTCGGATCAAACGTGAAATTTGTCCCTCCCGCCGTTGTAAATGGCAAAGTGTATATTGGGCGATCTTCTTGCTCGCGAGCTCCATTTCCAGGTCGCTGACTCTCGCCCACTTCATTCCGCGAACGGTCGTCGATGCTTCCTCAATGGCATTCGCTGCGGCTTTGGCAAAGCTCTCGTTGGATACTCCGACGATGTCGATCACTTTGGGGGCCATAGTCGATTTTCCTCTTTACTTTTGTGGCCATTGATTCTCTCATGGCGGTCAGCAACACATCCTATCCCGCTGTCTTGATGCCGCGGTCTACGGTCCGTTGAGCCAGGTCGGCAATCATATTGAACCCACACTGGAGACAGCAGGGGCCGTCGTGCGCCCCTGTGCATTTCAACGTGGCCGCGTTTAAGCCGCAGATGGAGCACTGATACGTCCCTGGGCCATCCTCGATTACGGCAAACATCACTGAGCATCGGGGCATGACGCCCTCCAAAGGTTATGCAAGGATGCGGCTCGGAATGGCTAGGCGTCTGTGACCGGGGTCACAGGTCTCCGACTCGAGTTAGGGAGTAATAAGAGCCCCGGCTGGAGGAACGGGGCCGGTTGGTTTTACGGTCATGCAGCAGCAGTGGCGATCGTCTTCTTCGCGATGGCCTCGTCCAGCTTGCAGGGTGTCACCAGCATCGGCGCTGTCAGGAATCGCTCGACAATCGGCTTCCCTTGAGCCTTGAGAAGGTGGCGGGCGCCGTCGCCAGCGCTCAGGTGGATCTGAACTCCCACCAGGTCTATGCGGCGCTCTTCGCATTCCTCACCCCTTTCCAAGCAGCGAATCCCATCCTGATCTCGCGACGCCCAAGACGTGACGCTTTTTTCGGTTCGCACTTGGGCGACCCCCACGCTAAGATTGCCAAAACAACCGGATAGCTGCTGGGTCGCTCCCAAGCGGCTATAAGGCGGGGCGCCTTCCCGTCCCAGGTCACTTCGCAAAATCAGGAAGGTCACGGAAGGTGACAAATGCTTCAGAACGACGAACCGTTTCGGTGGGAGGTTCTTGACCAGCGGCTTATAGCTCCCAAGATTTCCGCCATCGCGGACAAGATGCACAAGCGAGCCGCTGGAGAGGAGCGTCGCATAGCGTATGAAGTGGCGCAGAGCGGCAATGCAGCCGGGTACCTGCCCCGATTATTTGATTTTCATGAGCAACTGACGGAACAATGGGCAGCAGATGTTTACGCCGCCCACTGCAAGGCCTGGAAGGAACAAGGCCGCACTGTTTCGCCCGGCTTCATACGAGCGGTTCGCGACAGGGCCATTACCCCCCTAATCGCGACCAGAAAAGGAACAGTGCAATGGGAGGTTTCCATCCGTGCGACTCGGATAAGTGAACCGCTGAATTCCTGTGCGCTCGGAGAATGGTCGCGAAGAATGGACCGACTTGCGGCACGTTGGAGCTCCAAGCTAGAAGCCGAAGCAGTTGCCGCTGAATACCGCTCATCAGATCAGGGCTGTGACATCGGCAATGCAGAATTACCAGACCTACTGAAACTGGCGGATGGCTTCCAATTGCCAGACCCAGTCGGCACAAATCCCTTTCGACCGGAGGATCCTCGGCATCAGGTCTGGAAAGCCGCGTCGCGTCGTGCAGAACAGGAAGTATGTGTGCTCAATGCTGCAGGAATAGACGTTGCATGCGAATTTCGGTCTTGTACCGAAGATGAAGCCCGTCGGCTCGTGTTCGCTCGCGTCAGTTATCTCGCCTGTGCCAAATACGACATTTGGGCAAAACGCGGCATCCAGATTGTTTGGAGCGATGAGGCAATTCCCACCTATGACCAATGGCTAGCAAATTATGCAAATGCATGGTTAAACACAGTTAAAAATTGGCGTTTTGAAATGGAAGGGCTTTTACCCGAGCTTCGTTCCCGTCTGATAGGGCGCATGGAGTTTTGGAAATCGGAAGCACGACGGTATGTCGCCGAGCAGCAGACCGCGGTGGCAAAGCGGGAGGATCCTCACCAACTTCTGCAGGCAGGGCACACTCCTGGGGAGAAGCCCGAACCCGCCCCAGCTCCGAAGCGCACGGTGATCGGGAGCAACATAGACAAGTTCCGAAAAGAATGTGGATGGAGCTACCATGATCTATCGAACCGGACGGGCCTCGAGAAGAAACTGATTCTTGGCCATGTCAATAAAGCTAAAGGCCTATACCCCAAGACATTGAAAATTTATGCTGACGCTTTCACTAAGACGCTGGGTCGGATAGTCTCGGTCAAAGATTTAGAGACGCCAACCGGCTAACCAGCGTGCGACATTAACTCCCGGGTAGCAAGTTGGTAGCACCGATCTATCATCGTTGACTGGAAACTGGTGGGCAGTGCAGGGCTCGAACCTGCGACCTCGTGCTTGTAAGGCACGCGCTCTAACCAGCTGAGCTAACCGCCCGTCGGCCAACACCCCTTACTTTATCACTTTCAGCGCTGAGGCTCGGGTGGATGCTGTGAAGGGGTGCCGTCACCGGCGCCGGTGGTCACGCAATGGTGGAAAGTTGGACTTCCAGGCATCTCTTTCCTTGCTGCTGGAAACCAAATGCAGGGGGCCCGGCGACTTAAGCTAGAGCGTCGCACCACGGCCGTGCGGGGGCTACATGAAAGCCATCCTGTTCGTAGACGACCACGAAGTGCTGGCGCGGCTGAGCTGCGAGATCCTTGAAATGCAGGGCTATCGCGCCGTTTCCGCCTACAACGCCGGCCAGGCGCTGGAAAAGCTGGACCAGGAAAAATTCGATGTGCTGGTCACCGACTTCCGCATGGAAGGCATGGATGGCCTGCAGCTGGCGCGCAAAATCCACGCGAAAGACCCGGGCATGCCGGTCATTATCGTTACCGGGTACGGCCCCATCGAGACCGGGGGCGACGCCACGGCCTGTCTGGCTAAGGAGCATCTCTTCCCCGCCCTGCTGGAAAAAATCCGGCTGGTTCTGGGCGAAAACGAATCGCGCAAGGAGCCGGCGGGAAAAACCGCGTAAAACCGGGAATCCGGTGTCAATAGTCAGTGGTGAGCAGTTAGGCACGACAATCACCCCTGCTAGACTGGCGGCGTGCGCCGCCTGATCATCAACGCCGACGACTTCGGGCTGACCTCGGGCGTGAACCGCGCCATTCTGGAAGCGCACCAGCACGGGGTGGTGACTTCAGCCACGCTCATGGCGGGAGGACGCGCCTTCGAGGAAGCGGCGCAATTCGCGCAACAAGCGCCGCAACTGAACGTGGGCTGCCATGTGGTGTTGGTGGACGGCGAGCCGCTCTTGCCGCCGGAGCAAGTTCCCAGCCTCGTGCCCGCCGGTGGTCAGGCAGCGCATTTTCGCAGTGGGTTTGGGGACCTGGCGGCGGCAGCCCTGCGCGGGCGAATTGACGCAGCCCAGGTACAAGCCGAGGCCACGGCGCAAATGCGCAAGCTGCAAGCGGCGGGACTCGCCCTCTCCCATTTCGACACCCACAAACATGCGCATATGTTTTCCGGCATCCTGCGGCCGCTGCTGCGGGCGGCGCGGGCCTGCGGCGTGCGCGCGCTGCGCAATCCTTTTGCTCCGGTGAAGCCCCTGGCTTTCGCCCACCTGCTGCGGCGTCCACGGCTATGGAAGCGCTATTCGGAAGTAACGGCGCTGCGCCGCCTGCTGGACAGTTTTCGCCGCGCCGTGCAGGAGGAGCAAATGATCACCACCGATGGCACCTTCGGCATCGTCTCCACCGGCGCGCTGGATGAACGGCTGTTTGACGCTATCGTGGGCTCGATCCCTGAGGGCACCTGGGAATTCGTCTGCCATCCCGGCTACAACGATTCCGAATTAGGCGGGGTGCGCACGCGGTTGCGCGAGTCGCGGGTGCAGGAATTACGGGTTCTCACATCCGAGGCGGCAAGAACCACGCTGGAGCGGCATGGAGTGGAGCTGATTTCGTGGAAGCAGTTGCTACCTAGTAGCTGCTAACTTCTAGCTACCGGCCACTAGCTTTCGGCATGGCTCGAATACCGCATTTGTTGCAAGCAGCCCGTGAAGTAGGAGCTAAAAGCAACGGCTAAAAAAGCGTTTTTTGCATCTTCCGCAGCCACGCTCCATCGAATCCCTCAGCAGCACCAGCAATGGGGCACATGAAAATCGGAATCACATGCTATCCAACCTACGGCGGCAGCGGTGTGGTCGCCACCGAACTGGGCATTGAACTGGCGCAGCGCGGCCACCAGGTGCATTTCATCACCTACTCGCAGCCCTTTCGGCTGACCGGCCCACAACCCAACATCTACTACCATGAGGTCGAGGTTTCCCATTACCCGCTGTTCGATTACCCGCCTTACGACCTGGCACTGGCCACGCGCATGGCGGAGGTGGCGGAGATCTACGAACTCGACCTGCTGCACGTGCATTACGCCATTCCGCATTCGGTGAGTGCCCTGCTGGCCAAACAAATGTTGGCCACGCGAAGGGGCAAGCGGCGTTGCCTGCCTTTTGTGACCACGCTGCACGGGACCGATATCACGCTGGTTGGCCAGGACCGCTCTTACCTGCCAATCACGCGCTTTTCCATCGAGCAGAGCGACGGCGTAACCGCCATCTCGCAGTACCTGCGCGAGCGCACGTTACGCGAATTCGACATTCCCAACTCCATTGAGGTGATCTACAACTTCGTCAACTGCGATCTTTACCTGCGCGACCGCAACGTGGCCCAGCGGCGGGCGGAATACGCGGAGCCAGACGAGCGCGTGCTGGTCCATCTTTCCAATTTCCGTCCGGTGAAGCGGCTGCTGGATGTGGTCGAAATTTTCGACCGGGTGCAAAAAGAGGTGCCGGCTCGCCTGCTGCTGATCGGCGACGGTCCCGACCGCTCGCAGGCGGAGTGGCTGGCAGTGCAGAAAGGCATCCACGACCGCGTGCTTTTTCTGGGCAAGCAGGACCGCATCAACGAAAAGCTGGCGCTGGCGGATGTGATGCTGCTGCCCAGCCAACTAGAGTCGTTCGGCTTGGCGGCCCTGGAGGCCATGGCTTGCGAAGTTGTGCCCATCGCCACCCGGGTGGGCGGCTTGCCGGAAGTGGTGGAGCACGGGGTGAGCGGCTTCTTAGCCGACGTGGGCGATGTGGCCACCATGGCCGGTTACGCCATCGAACTGCTGCAGGATGAATCGCGACTGCGCAACATGGGTAAGCAGGCGCGACAGGCGGCGCAACTGCGCTTCTGCACCGATAAGATCATCCCGCAATATGAGGCGTTTTACCGCCGGGTGCTGGAACGGGCCACGTAGAAGTCGGGCGTTTCGGCGCTATGCAGCACGGGCAAGCGCAGGCGCACCAGGGTGCCGCGGCCTTCGCGGCTGTCAATCACCATGCGCGCCGCCTCGCCGTAGAGCACCTTCAGCCGCTCGGCTACGTTGGCCATACCGATGCCGGTACCGCCCAGGCCCGTGGGGCGCTCCAGCAGGTTGGCTGAGCCCATGCCTACCCCATCGTCTTCCACTTCAATTTGCAGCATGCCCTCGGCGACCTGGCTGCGCAGATAGATGCTGCCGCCGTCAATCTTTGCCGAAAGCCCGTGCTTGATGGAATTCTCCACCAGGGGCTGCAGGAGCATGCCGGGAACCAGCACGTCGAGCGAGACAGGGTCGAGTTCCTTGATCACCTTGAGCTTGTCGCGGCCGAAGCGCACCACTTCGATGTCGAGATAATCGTCAATGAACTCCAGTTCCTCGCGAAAGGGCACAAAGGCATCGCTGCTGCGCAGCAGGCGGCGCAGAATATTGGCCAGCTTGATGATAAGGTCGCGGGCGGTATCGGGATCGAAGCGCACCAGCGATGAAACCGAGTTCAGGGTGTTGAAGAGGAAGTGCGGGTTGATCTGGCTCTGCAGCGCCTCCATGCGCGCCTGCAGCAGCGCGCGGTGCTGCTCTTCCAGCTTCATTTCAATGCGCGTGTTGTTCCAGATTTTGAGCGCGATAGCGATGGACACGATGGCGGTGGCATAAATCGCTATTTCCACCGGCCAGTTGGGACTGTCCACGGAAAAGATGAGTTGAGGGAACTGCTGCGACAAGGCCTGGCGCGCCAGCCGCAACACGATGATGGTGAAGAAGAACATGATCTGCCAGTCCAGCTTGGGACGAGGCAGGTTGCGGCGGATCCAGCGATACACACTGAGGTCAATGAAAGGAGAGAACGACCAGATATCCTCGCGGGCGCCCGCCAGGTTGCGCAACATGCCGGCGATGAGTCCGGCCACAAGATTGAACGGGAGGCCCAGCCATTCGCCGTGCAGCAATCCCGGGAGTGCCACAAACCCACCGCCCACCACACCGGCCACCCGGCCGCCGATGACGCCGATCAGGATAGTGGCCTCGAACGACATATCGGCGGAAAGAAAGTTCTTCACGCTGGTGCGGACCAGTACACCCAAGGCGAACGGAGCGCCGATAAAAAGCGCCAGCCGGATCTTCTCCGCCGTGGTGCGCTCTTCCTTGAACAACAGGCGCTTGAACCACACCGAGCGCACCTGGGCGCTGGCAATGGCCGCCGCCACGCCCAGCTTCACCAGTTGGTTGACCAGTATGACCCGCTGTTCCATGCAGATATGAGCTTAACCCAGGGGGAGCGGAGGGGAAAGGTTGCCAAGGTTCAAGGTTGCAAGGTTTCAGCGCAGCTTCGAGCGAATCCTCTCGAGCGTCGTCTCCAGCAGCTCTACGCTCGCCACGCCACCCTGGGCCATGTCTTTGGTACCGCCGCCACGCCCGCCGGACTGGGCCAGCGCCTCTTTCATGAGTGTTCCCATGTCGTAGGGCAATCCGGCAGTTTGGGCAAAGACCAGGGCGGGCGAACCTTCCCCGGAACCCAGCAGTGCGACGGAACGCTGGCCAGTTGTGCGAACAAGTTTCTGCGCGAGCAGCTTGACGAATTCCAGATCGCGGTCGGGAAACACCTTCACTACCACGCGAAATCCGTTCTCCTCCGGCGTCTCCTGCAGCAGGCGGGAGGCATGGAGTTCCGCCAGCTCATTTAGCAGTTCAGAGCGCAGCTTGCGGGCGGCCTTGCACTCATCAGCCAATTTACGCACCTGCTGCGGCAATTCCCAAATATGAGCAGAAAGCACGCTGGCGGCCCCGTTCAAGGCTGCAAGATCGCGTCGTGACGCCGCTATGGCCCGGCCGCCACAGACGAATTCCACGCGCACCCCCTGGCGCACCTTTTCAATCTTGCGCACCAGAATGGCGCCAATCTGGCCGGTGCGGCCCACGTGGGTACCACCGCAGGCAGTGAGATCGAATTCGTGGATGTCAATTAGCCGCAGCTGCTCCCGTTCCACGGGTGGCAGCTTGCGCACCCCAAGCCCACGGGCCTCTTCCACGCTGACGAAGCGAATCTCCACCGGTCGGTCCTCCATCACCACCTGGTTGGCCAGGTCCTCGGCTCGCTCGACCTGCTCCGCCATGGCCGATTTGGTGTCCAGGTCAATGGTGCAGACCTCGTCGCCCATGTGGAAGGAAACGGTCGGCATGTCGAACAGGCGGATAAACGCGGCGGAGAGCACGTGCTGACCGGAGTGCTGCTGCATGTGGTCGCGGCGTCGGGGGAGGTCAATGGAGCCGTGGACGCGCGTCCCGGACCTCAGTTCGGCGGGCGTAGCGTCCAGGTAATGCAGGATGCGATCGTCCTGCTCGGCCACTTCCAACACTGGCAACCGGACGCCGCTCGCCTCCAGCGAGCCGGTATCGAAAACCTGGCCGCCGCTGGTGGGATAAAAGGCGGTGCGGTCAAGGACAACAGCAGGCCGGGGCGTGGAGCTAACTTCCACTACTTCGGCATCAAACTCGGTTAGAAAGGAATCGGTGTAGTAGAGACGCATGTTAATTGGCGATTTACGATTGTAGATTGGCGATTGAAGACCTGTTTGGCTGCGCTTAATCAATCTGAAAAACGCCCTTTACCAATCTTCAATCGTCAGTTAATAAGGTCCGATAATCCCGCCAATCTGCCGCGCAGCCGGACGCGCCGTTTCCTTTTCCGTGTACTGTGCAATCACGTCCACGTATTTCAGGCCGGAGCCGGTGTTGTAGAGGACCACGGCGTCGCTGGACCTGAAAAACCCACCAGCTAAAAGCTTGCGATAGGCAACCAGCGCGGCCGCTCCTTCCGGCGCCGCGAACAGGCCTTCGGTGCGCGCCCAGTGCTGCATGGCTTCCATGATTTCCTGGTCGCTGGCGGAGACGGCCGTGCCCTGACTCTTTCGCAGGATGTCGAGCATCAGGTAGTCGCCATAGGCTTTGGGTACGCGGAGCCCAGCGGCCACGGTGGCGGCGTTGGCCCATGCTTCTGCCGTAGGTTTGTGTTCATCCCAGGCCTTAACAATGGGAGCGCAACCGCTGGCCTGTACGGTGACCATTCTGGGGCGTTCCTTGCCGATCCAGCCCAGCGCTTCCATTTCTTCGAAGGCCTTCCACATGCCGATCAGGCCGACGCCGCCGCCCGTGGGATAGATGATGCCGTCTGGCACCTTCCAGCCCAGCTGCTCCACCGCCTCATAGCCCATGGTCTTCTTGCCCTCTACCCGGAAGGGCTCCTTAAGAGTAGATACGTCGAACCATCCTTCGGCCTGCTTGCGCTCGCCCACCAGCCGGGCACAATCGCTGATAAGCCCGTCTACAAGAGTGACATGTGCGCCATAGCTGCGACACTCCACGAGGTTGGCGCGGGGCACGTCCTTGGGCATAAAGATGTGGGCCTCGATGCCGGCCGCGGCGGAGTAAGCGGCTAAGGCGCTGGCGGCATTGCCCGCCGACGGAATGGCCAGCTTTTTCAGGCCATAAACCCGGGCCATGGTCACGGCGGCGGAGAGGCCGCGAGCTTTGAAAGAGCCGGTTGGATTCAGTCCTTCATCCTTGATGTACACATTGGGATATTCGCGGCTGCGCAGCAAAGGGGTGAAGCCTTCGCCTAGGGAGACGGGCGTGGCCTCCGGCAGCACCTCGCGGTAGCGCCACATGGTGGGGGCACGATCGGCCAGAGATTCGCGCTTTAAGCTCTTCTTTATGGATACGAGGTCATAACGCACGAACAAAACGCCGCCATCGCGGGGGCAGACCGTCTGCGACTGGTCGGGACTGAGGTGTTCGCCACAACGAGTGCATTCCAGAAAGGTGATCTTGGCCATTGCGCGGAAGTGTAACAAAGAGCTGCCTGAAGAGAAATTACGCCGGCAACCTGCGGAGCAGACCGGAGGCGCGGCGGAACCAGGGACGCTCCTGGCGCCTGAGAAAACCCGGCATGGTCGGCTTCTTGTTGAGTATGCGCTGTGCCCATTGCCGGGCCTCGGCGTCGCGGTGCTGGGAAGCGAGAAAAGTAGCGTAGTTATATTGGGTTTCGGAAAGAGTTGAAACTTCCGTGACCTGCTGAAAGAGCGCATTGGCTTTTTCAGTCTGGCCGGCGAGGGCGTAGGCATGCGCTAGCAGTCCCTGGGCGCGGTAGTAGCCGTGCTTGGGATCCTGCACTACCGCACGCTCAAGGTCGGGAATGGCGGCAGCGGCGTCGCCGAGTTCCATGCTGCAAATCGCACGATGGTAGAAGGGATCAGGGTAATCAGTGCGCGGCGAAATTGCCTTGTTGTAGCACTCGCGGGCGCGAGCGTACTTGCCATCTTCCCGGAGGAGATCGGCCAATTCTTCGTAGTTCCCTGCCGAAGGATTATCGAGGACGGCGGATTCCAGTTCGCGTATGCGGCTGCGCCGAGGAAAGGCCTTGAACGACTGACGCAGCAGCCCCAGGTCGGGCACCGCTTCCACCAGGAGATAAATAATCGCTCCCAATGCGCCGCCGAAAATGATGACGAAGATCCACCAGGTATCCGGCCGGCGGCGTATGAAGTGCACGATCGCCAGGGCCTGGAGGATGATCCCCCAAGAAAAGAAATAGAAGATAGAACCCATCTGGAATGAACTGTTTGAACTATAGCATCCAGCAGGGCCGGTGCTGCGCGGAGTATTGCAGGACAGCCGCCCGGGCTCTTCGCTTGCCTTGACAAATAAAGCCATTGCTTGCATCCTTTTTGCGGCAATTTTGGGGGTGTGCTATGAAGCGGAGCCTCGCTCTGCTGTACGGCGTGGTTGCTTACTTGCTGTTCTTCGCAACTTTCCTCTATGCCATCGCGTTCCTGGGCAATGTTCTGGTGCCCAAGACTGTGGATCGCGGGCAGATGTCCGCGCCGGCAACGGCACTAATCATTAACCTGCTGCTATTGAGCGCCTTCGCTCTCCAGCACAGCGTGATGGCGCGCTACGGATTTAAGAAGCGGTGGACGCGCCTGGTTTCTTGGCATCTCGAACGCAGCACTTACGTATTGGCTGCCAGCGCCGCACTGGCCCTGCTGCTATGGCAGTGGCGACCGATGCCAGGAGTCGTCTGGGCAGTGCATAGCTCGAGTTCGCAATTGGCGCTGGACATCCTGTTCTGGGCCGGATGGGCGACATTGCTGGTCAGTACGTTCCTGATCAACCACTTCGAGCTGTTTGGGTTGGAGCAGGTGTGGCTCTATTTTCGGGGACAGGAATGGCACCGGCCGCCGTTCCGGACTCCCGCCCTGTACCGCATGGTGCGCCACCCCATTTACCTGGGGTTCGTCATTGCTTTCTGGGCGGTGCCGGTAATGACGGTGGGGCACCTGCTCTTCTCAGTGGCCGCCACCGGTTACATCCTTGTGGGAATCTTTTTTGAGGAACGGGATTTGGTGCGTACTTATGGCCAATCCTATCTGGACTACCGCAAGCGCGTGCCCATGCTGCTTCCCTTCATGCCCCGCAAGCGCTCGCAGGGCAAGCCGGCGAAGACAACCGCGGCCGGCCAGGGTTAGGGTAAGACGGGCGAAAAGGGCGGCTGCCCGAGGGTGCTCTGCTAGAATTTAGGGAGTGAAGCCGCCCATCCGCCTGCTGGCCATTGATATTGATGGCACCCTGCTGAACAGCCAATTCCAGATTCCAGCCGCCAACCTGGAGGCGCTGCGCCACGCCCACGAGACTGGAGTGGAGATCCTCTTGGTCACTGGGCGGCGGCACAGCTTTGCCCTGCCCATCGCGGAGCAACTGGGTTTCGACCTCTGGGTTATTAGCTCCAACGGGGCGGTCACGCGCTCCTTGAGCGGTGAATTGTTCCATCGCGACCTGCTGCCGGTGGCTACCGCCCGCGGATTGTGCGCAGCTATGCACGAATTCCGCGGCAACACTGTGCTGACTTTCGACACCGAAACCAAAGGCGCGCTGGTGCTGGAACGCATGGACGAGCTCAACGGCAGCATCCAGCGCTGGCTGGAAAAGAATATGCAGTTCATTGATTTCGTGGTGCCGATCGAAAATGCCCTGGTCAGCGACCCCGTGCAGGCCATGTTCTGCGGCACCATCGAGCGTATGCGGGGAGCGCTGCAGACGCTGGCCCAATGCGAACTTGCCGACCGCATTACCGTCTTGCGCACGGAATACCCGGTGCGCGATCTGTGTATTGTGGACGTGCTCAACCAGGGCTGCTCCAAGGGACATGCGCTGGAACGCTGGGCCGGTTACCGCGGCATTCCCCGGGAACAGGTCATGGCCATTGGTGATAACTACAACGATATTGAAATGCTTGTCTTCGCAGGTATCCCGGTTATCATGGGAAATGCCTCAGCCGAGTTGCGCAATCGGGGCTGGATGGTTACCGGGCTGCATGATGAGGCAGGCGTGGCAACAGCCGTGGAACAGGTCCTAAGTGGTGCCAAAGCAGCAGTTTAGGGCAGCCAATTGAGGTTGGATATGAGGTGCCTGGCCAAACTCGCGCTGGTGGTCGCGCTGGCAACCTATGCAGCCTGGGCGGGCGAAATCGCGGTGCTCAGCAATGGTTTTTCCATTCGTCACGATCATCGCGCGGTGCTGGATCAGGTCACGCGCTTATATCTTAGCCCCGGCATTGACAGCTACGTAGACATCCCCACGGGCGAAATCATCCGCTTCGACAAAGACAATACGCCGGCGCAACGGGCAATCGCTCCCGCCTCCCCGGCCATTTTCGATGTGAACGCGGCGGTAAGCGCGGCCAGCAACCGCCACCAAATTGATTCCGACTTCATCAATAGCGTGATCCATGCGGAGAGCAGCTTCAACCCACATGCGGTTTCGCCCAAGGGCGCGCAGGGATTGATGCAACTGATGCCGGGCACGGCCTCCAAGCTGGGGGTCGACAATCCGTTCGATCCGGCCGCCAATGTAGACGGTGGGACGCGCTATTTGCGGGAACTGCTGGACTACTATCACGGTGACATGGCTAAAACGCTGGCCGCCTACAATGCAGGCCCGCACCGGGTGGCGCAGTATAACGGTGTGCCGCCGTATCGCGAAACCCATGCCTACGTGGCTCGAATTATTCGTGAATTCAACCGCAAGAAACTGGCGGAGCAGAAAGCACAGGCCGCCCGGAAGAAGCGCGTTAGCCATAGCGGCAACCGCCAGACCGTATCCAACCCCACGCGGGTCCCCGGCCACACCGTCCAGAAGCCGGCAGGTACGGGCTCATAATCCACCCTCTCTGAACTCAGCAGCGTTGACCTCCGGTAATGGCTCATATAGCTTGGAGTTTTGCCCCTGGGCTCGGCGCCCCGCATGAGCAAAAAGCGTATCCTCACCACCACCGCCGTCGTTGCCGTCCTGGGTGTGCTGGTCTACTTCCAGGTGGAGCATTGGCGGTCCTTCGACTGGGCGCGCTTTCGGGCAGCCAGCCACGTCCACCCTCTCCAGATTGCCATTGCCGTGGGCCTGGTTTATCTCACCTATGTATTGCGGGCGGTGCGCTGGAAGGTCTTCCTGGAACCGGTGTGCCGGGCGCGTACGGCGCCGCTCATCCCTCCTACCTTCATCGGCTTTGCCGGGCTGGCACTGCTGGGGCGGCCGGGTGAATTCATCCGCCCCTACCTGATTGCGAAGGAAGAAAATGTCACGGTTTCTTCGCAAATCGGGGTGTGGACGGTGGAGCGCATCTTCGATATTGGCGCCTTCACTGTTCTGATGGCCATAGCCGTCTTCTTCTCCCCGCAAATCAAGGCCAACCCTTATGTGGGCAAATTTCAGCTGGCAGCCATCGCCCTTTGTGTACTTGTAGCTTTCATGGCCGTCGCGGCGGTCATGATCCGCCGGCGCGGGCCGCAGGTGGCCAGGTTTCTGCACGGAATGACCTCGAAGGTTTCGACCACCCTGGCGCACCACGTGGACCAGAAGGTGCGCGCCTTCGGTGAGGGACTGAACACTGTGGCCGGACCCAAATCGTTTGCCAAGCTGGTGGGCCTTTCCCTGATCATCTGGTTTCTGATTGCGTTGGCTTACCGGGAGGTGGCGCACTCTTATCCTCCCGACCCGGGCGAGAAAATCGTCGAACAGGGGCCGCCGTCGGTGGACGTGGAAACCGCCAAACTGGCCGACCTGCCTGAATTGGCGGGGCAACCGCTGGGCCAGGAGACGGAAGAAATGCTGCAGCCTGCCCTGCAGGCCAAAGGTTACGACCTGAAGGAAGTGAACGGCGATTTGTGGCTGGTGCGCAAAAACAAGCGGATCAAAAAAGTCGGAGACCATCCGCACTTGAGCAACATGGACGTTCCGCACGTGCTCTTGCTGATGGGCTTCAGCATGGTAGGTTCAGTGGCTCAGCTTCCGGCGGTGGGGGGCGGCAGCCAACTTGCTGTGATCAGCGCCTTGCAGATCATCTATGGAATCCCGCCGGAAGCGGCGGTGAGTTGCGGCATGCTGCTGTGGCTGGTGACCTTTATGGCCTGCATTCCTGTGGGGCTGTTCTTCGCACATCGCGGACACCTTTCGCTGCGCAAGCTTTCGGCCGAAAGTCATGAGGAAGAAGAGCGCGAAGAGGAGCAAGCCGAGCCCTTATTTGCCGGAACCAATCCCCATCTGCCCAAGGCGCCGGCGGATAACGCGGCCGGAGAACAACCGCACGGCGCGCGGCCGGAGCCCCGCCCGGGGCACCCACACCAGCCGTAAACATCATTTTCAAGCGCCTTGATACAATCGGTTTATCGCTAATAGCTTAGCGCCATCATGAAGTGTCCTTTTTGCGGATTCGCGAACGACAAGGTGGTGGATTCACGGGAGAGCAAGGAAGCCGAATCCATCCGCCGCCGGAGAGAGTGTTTGCAGTGCGGCAAACGCTTTACTACCTACGAGCGCATTGACGAGATCCCTTACATGGTGGTGAAGAAAGATGGCCGGCGGGAAAAATTCGAGCGCCAGAAGGTGCTGAACGGGTTGTTGCACGCCTGCGAAAAACGCCCGGTCTCCATGGGCAAACTGGAGCAGATCGTCAACGAGACGGAAGCCTTCGTCATTGATTCAGCGGAACGCGAACGCAAGAGCAGCGAAATTGGCGAACTGATCATGAACCGGTTGCGCAAGCTGGACAAAGTGGCCTACGTGCGCTTCGCCTCCGTGTACCTGGACTTTAAGGACGTGCAGGAATTCATGACCGAACTGAAGGACCTGCTCAAGACCAAAGAAGGTGTGCCGCTGCCCAAGGCCAAAAGCGGAGCGCGAGTATAGAACCGGGAGTGAGGAGTCAGCATCGGCCGTCTCGGCAGAGCGCAGACGTGAGGGAGCGCCGTCCCATTAGTGCAGTGACGAACGGTAACTGCACAATCCCACGCTTCAACTGATACATCTATAGTTAAGAGATGGCTTATCAAGTCACACTGATTCCCGGCGATGGCATAGGCCCGGAGGTCACCGACGCCGCAGTGCGCATCCTGGAGGCTACCGGCGTAAAGTTCGAGTGGGAACGGTGCAATGCCGGGCAGGAAGCCTACGAGAGATACGGCGAGTACCTGCCAAAAGAGCTGCTGAATTCCATCGAGCGCACGCGAGTAGGGCTGAAGGGCCCGGTGACCACACCCATAGGCGGCGGCTTCGCCAGCATTAACGTGGCCCTGCGCAAACATTTCGAGCTGTACGCTAATTTCCGGCCTATCCGCAACCTGCCGCACATTCCCACCCGTTATCCCGACGTGGACCTCATCATCGTGCGTGAAAACACCGAGGGCCTGTACTCGGGCATCGAACACGAGGTGGTGCCTGGGGTGGTGGAGAGCCTGAAGATCATTACCGAGAAGGCTTGCATGCGCATTGCGCGATTCGCCTTTGAGTACGCCCGCAAGAACAAGCGCAAGAAAATCCATTCCATCCACAAAGCCAATATCATGAAACTGTCCGACGGGCTATTCCTGCGCTGCTCGCGCGCAATTTCCAAGGATTACCCGGAGATTACCTACGGCGAGCACATCGTGGACAATACCTGCATGCAACTGGTGATGAATCCCTACCAGTACGACATGCTGCTGCTGGAAAATCTTTACGGCGACATCATCTCCGACTTGTGCGCGGCATTTGTGGGCGGGTTGGGACTGGTGCCTGGAGCCAACCTGGGCGACACGACGGCGATATTCGAGGCGGTGCATGGGTCGGCTCCCGACATAGCAGGAAAAAACATCGCCAATCCCACTGCGATGCTGCGTTCGGCGCTGCTCATGCTCCGCCATCTAGGCGAACACGACGCCGCCTGGCGCATCCGTACCGCACTGGAGAAAGTTTACCGCCAGCGCGAGAAGCTTACCCGTGATGTAGGCGGCAAGGCCAGCACATCGCAGTTCGCTGATTCGGTGATCGAGGCCATGCAGTCGGAACAGGTCCCCGAACCCGCCCGTGCCTGAAGGCTTCTACATACCTCTGGCAAATCCCCGGTTATCACACGGCAACGTGATTGACGCTAGCCGCCCTGTGGGAGTAACATCGCCCACAATTTCGGAGAAGCTGTAGGAAAGCGGCTCATATTCCTGGGGTTGGTCTGGGGTCTGTGGGGAACTTGGTTGCAACAACGCGACGAGTAGGTGTAGTGCTCTTCCAGTTGGGCGGACCCGACAACCTGGAAGCGATTGAACCTTTCCTTTACAACCTGTTTTGCGATCCAGACATTATTGATTTCCCCTTCGCGCGTCTGGGGCGCAAGGCACTGGCCAAGCTGATCTCGACCACGCGAGCGCGCAAGGTGGAACACCACTATTCGGTCATCGGGGGAGGATCGCCCATCCGCAAGCATACCGAGCGGCAAGCCTGCGCCCTGGAACAGCAACTGGCCGAAGCAGGCATTGACGCCACCTGCGTGGTGGCCATGCGTTACTGGCATCCCTTCACCCGGGAGGCCATCGCCAAGCTCGAAGCAGCGGCAGTGGACGAAATCGTCCTCCTGCCGCTTTATCCGCAATACTCCTCCACCACTACTGGCAGCAGCCTCAACGAGTGGAACCGCTGTTTCCAACCTTCCTCCGTTCCCATGCATTACGTCCGGGAGTTTTACCGTCACCCCACCTATCTGGAAGCGGTAGCGGAGAAGGTGGAGGAGGCGCTAGACCGCTTCCCTCGACCGCAGGAAGCTCTGTTGTTGTTCAGCGCCCACAGCGTCCCTACGGCGGTGGTTGAGAAAGGCGATCCCTACCAGCGGCAGATCGAAGAGACTGTGGAATTGGTGATGCGGCGCGGCGGCTGGCGGAATCGGCACCGGCTCTGCTACCAGAGCAAGGTAGGCGCCAGCAAATGGTTGCAGCCTTCGCTGCGCACCACCCTGCGCCAGATAGCGGCGGAAGGAGCGCGCCAGGTATGCGTGGTGCCCATCTCCTTCGTATCCGACCACGTGGAGACGCTTGGCGAGGTGGACCACGAAGCGCGAGAGCAGGCGGTTCAGTTAGGAATCACACAGTTCGAGATGTGCGCGGGGCTGAACGATTCACCGAAATTTATTGCCGCGCTAGCAGAACTGGCAGCCGCGGCTATGGGCGTTCCGCAAAGCAGCCAAAGCAACAACCAGTGCCTGGTCGCGGCCGATTGAACGGCTCAGCCGCGGAGCGCAGGCGCAGTCGCAAAACGGGGTAAAGGATCAATGGCAGACGAGCAATCGAAGACCGGCGTCCTCGGGCATCTTCCTCCCTTGCCGCGCAAACCGCTGAACAACTCAGTCATTGCCATGGAACAAGCCTACCGGCAGCGCAAAGGTCTGCCGGTGCTGACCGAAGCGGAGATGGAAGCTCTGAAGGCTGGCGTCCCCATGCCGTGGGAAGCGGGCGGCGCCGGGGCAAGCGCAGCTCCGGCGGCCCCAAGCACGGCGGCTTCAGCCCAGCCGGCCGCCCCGGCCACCACGTCGGCAGTAGCGGTAGCAGAACCGCCGGGCGGCGACTCCGCGGGCATGACTGAAACCGTAAAGGGGCTGCTGGCCTCCTATCCCAAGTGGAACAAGTCCACGGTGGCGGCGGAGCAGGCGCGCAGGAAACGCAAGGGACTGCCGCTGCTCACCGATGCGGAAGCGTCGGCGCTGACGGGTGAAGCACCGGCGGCCGCGACCCCGCCGACGGCGGCGGTACCGGTACCAGCGGCGGCGGCGAGACCAGCAGTCGCAGCTCGGACCGCGGCAGTAGTGGCACCGGCGGGCCCCCCTCCGATTGCGCGCGACGGAACCGCAGTTAGGTACGTAGGAACGCCAGCGGTCGGGACCTCGAAAGCGGCGGCGGCGGGCGGAGTGGCCACGGCAGGGCCGGAGGACACCGACATTGACCGGGTACGCCGCCGGTTTGTGTGGAGCAGCGTAGTCGCGTTTCTGGGAGCATGGTTCATTGCCTTCTTCCGCTTTTTCCTGCCGCGCACCCTCTTTGAGCCCAGCACGGTTTTCAAGATCGGCGCGGCTTCCGATTACGCCCTGGGCATTGATGAGAAGTGGCTGCAGAAATACCGCATCTGGGTGGACCGCCGGCCCGATCGCCTGTTCGTGATTTACGCCCGCTGCACGCATCTGGGCTGCACCCCTGACTGGAAGCCGGCGGAGCACAAGTTCAAATGCCCCTGCCACGGCAGCGGCTATGACGACGAAGGCGTCAACTTCGAGGGTCCGGCGCCACGGCCCATGGACCGGGCGCATATTGAGGTCGCGCCTGACGGACAAATCCTGGTGGATACTTCGCACTTATACCAGTGGCCCAAGGGGCAGCCGAGCCAGTTCAACGATCCGGGAGCGTATTTGCCGGTGTAGGTGGACAGCGCGAAACAGATCCATCGCGGGCGGGACGCCGGCGGGATGCCGGCGCTACAAGGGGATATATGGCTGAAGATAACAATCAGAATGGCCAGAATGGCAACGGAAACGGCGGCGGGGTCAAGCTGCTGTCGAAGATGCGAACCAAGGTCCTGGCGGGCGTCAAAGAAGACGTCCAAATGCTCAAGGTGGATTTGCCCGCTAAGGCCAAGGAGCAGGTGGAACTGGTAAAGGACCCGACCAAGACCCAGGTTTACACCTCCATCTTCCGCCACAAGCACGACGACACACCTCGCAACCGCGCTCTGGGCGTGCTGTCGAACGTGTTCCTGCACCTCCACCCGGCCAAGATCAACCGGGATTCGGTGCGCTATAGCTACACGTGGGGTATGGGCGGAATCACCTTCTACCTTTTTATCGTGCTCACCTTTACCGGGGTGCTGCTGATGTTCTACTACCATCCGGAAAAGGTGCAGGCCTTCCGTGACGTGCTCTACCTGGAGCACGACGTACCCTTCGGCAAGCTGTTGCGCAACATGCACCGCTGGGCGGCCCACCTGATGGTGATCGCCGTTTGGCTGCACATGTACCGCGTATTTCTCACTGGCTCATACAAGAAGCCGCGAGAGTTCAACTGGAACGTGGGCGTGATCCTGCTGGTATTGACCCTGCTGCTCTCCTTTACCGGCTACCTGCTGCCCGACGATCAGCTGGGCTTCTGGGCGGTGACGGTGGGCACCAACATGGCACGCGCCACCCCCCTGCTGGGCCACGAAGGTCCGTTCGGCCACCAGTTGGGCATGACGCCTTACAACGACATACGTTTCGGCCTGCTGGGCGGCTCCATCGTGGACGCCAATGCGCTGCTGCGCTCTTACATCTGGCACTGCATCGGCATTCCCATTGTGGCTTCGCTTTTCATGATCGTGCACTTCTGGCGAGTGAGAAAAGATGGCGGCATCTCCGGGCCGGCGCCAGTGATGCTGGAGGCGGAAGTGAAGGAGCCGCGGGGCGCGAAGGCGGCCGCGCACGCATAAGAAGCTAACTGGCTGGCTAGCTGGCTCGCTGACTGGCCGGTCACAGTGGGGTTCAGCTAGTCAGCCAGACAGCTAGCGAGATGCTTGGGAGGTTCTATGGATTGGCATCAGCTGTGGGAGATTGTATCCGCACCAGACAACGTGCCCATCGTGGCCCTGGTGCCGCTGCTCATCTTCTACACCGCTCTGGCGGTGAAGCAGGCGCGCGCCAACGACAGGCTGATCGCGGAACTGGAAGCCAATCCCCAGGAAGCCAAAACGCGCTACCGGAAGGCCTGGCCTTTCAAGCCGGGCTGGCAAAAAGAAGTGCACGTGTGGCCGTTCCTGTTGCGTGTGGAATTTCTGGCCGCAATCATTGTGACCGCCATCCTGATGGTCTGGTCCATCAGCCTGAATGCGCCGCTGGAAGAGCCTTCCAACCCTAACGTGACCATGAACCCGGCCAAGGCGCCGTGGTACTTCCTGGGACTTCAGGAAATGCTGGTTTATTTCGATCCCTGGATCGCCGGCGTGGTCATGCCCACGCTGATCATCGTGGGGCTGATGGTGGTTCCCTACATTGACACCAACCCGCTGGGCAACGGCTACTACACGCTGCGGCAGCGCCGTTTCTCCATTGGGACATTCGCTTTCGGCTTCCTGTTTCTGTGGGTGACCATGATCCTGATCGGCACCTTCATTCGCGGCCCAGGCTGGCAATGGTTCTGGCCGGGGCAAACCTGGGACCATAGCCGCCTGATTTACGAAGTGAACCGCGACTTGCCTGACCTGTTCGGCATTACCTCGAACATGGGCAAGGTGGTGTTTGGGGCGGTGGTGGTCGGCGGCTATTACCTGCTGGGCGGGTTCATTGTGTTCGCCCTGTTCCGGCGGCACCAGCCCAAGGACTATCGGCGCATGAGCTTGCTGCAGTACTCCATCATGGTGTTCTTTCTGCTGACCATGGTCGGCTTGCCCATCAAGATGGGGCTGCGCCTGGCTATGCATATTAAATACGTTTGGATTACGCCGTACTTCAACATCTGAGGAGGCGACGGTGCCGGAGTTACCCACGCCTGACGATGACCCGATAACCAGTAAGTCGTACGCCCTGTACTATGCGCTTGCGACCGCCGTGCTCACCGCCTCGCTGTTCTGGGCGCTGTGGGACGAGGCCTACGGCCAGCGTCCCTGGAAGGAATACCAGGAGGTCTTCCAACAGCGCTACAGCGCGTTTCTGAAGACGGCGCGGTCGAAATCCACCCAGTCGCAGAAGGAGGTGGAGTCCAGCCCCGACTATCAGAAGATGGAACAGCAGTACAAGCAGGCCTCCGACCAAGCCACTCCCCAGATCAATAAACTGCACGACAGCATTACCGATTTGAGCGCGCAGATTCTGGCGGTGCAGAACGTCTTTACCGACAAGCGCGCCTACGTGAGCGCGGTCACCTACGAGATTGAGACCGACACCGACCCTTCTTCCAAGCGCAACAGGCAACGCGACCTGGCGAAGTGGAAGCAGCAGTTGTTCACGGTGGCGTTCCCCGACGGCAGCCGCAAAAAATATAACTACGAGCAACTCGAAGCGGAATACAACGCGCTTAAGGACCAGCGCACGGCGGCCAACAGCCAACTTGGCGACGTTCTGAAGCCCATCACGGCCATCAAGACGCAGATGGACCAGTACGTCTCCGACCACATGGCCACCTTGACCCCGTTGCAGGTCACCGGGCTGGAGAATAAAGTCGAGGACATATCGCCGGCCATTCACCAGATCGTCATTCCCGACCCGCGCAACAGCGGCAACCCCATCATGGTGGACCGCTGCGAGTCCTGCCATCTAGGCATCCGCGAACCGCTGAAGCTGACCGCGGCGGATATGGCGGCGCGGGGACAAAAGCCGGACAAGTACGCGCGCGCCTTTGTCAGCCATCCGGACACGGAACTGCTGGACATTCATGATCCTGAAAAATTCGGCTGCACCACCTGCCACCAGGGTAATGGCCGGGCTACCACCAGCATGGTAAAGGCACACGGCACCTACGAGCACTGGCTGTGGCCTCTGTTCCCCAAAGAAAACGTCGAGGCGGGTTGCCAGAACTGCCATTCCCGCGACATGGTGCTGATCAGCGGCAACGCCGGCCAAGTCATCAGCGAAGGTAAGTTCCTGTTTGAACAACGCGGCTGCATGGGCTGCCACAAGTACCAGGGCTACAACAGCGAGCCCGAGGAACTCCGGGGCACGGACCAGCAGATCAAGCAGCTCGAACAGCAGAAGATTGACAATCTGAAGATGGCCGCCGAGTACACCCACGAAGGCGACCAGGCGCCCGACAATACCAGCGCCAATCTTCTGTACACCAAGGCGGAGACGCTGAAGGTGGACAACAGCAAGATTGACGGCCAGATACATCAACTGGACCTGGAGACCCGCGACCTGATGCGCGACACCAAGAAGGTCGGGCCCAACCTGAAGGAAATCCGCGCCAAGCTGAACCGCAACTGGGTTCCGGTGTGGCTGCACAAGCCAACCGACTTCCGGCGTACTACGAAAATGCCGAACTTCCGGCTGAACGATGAGCAGATCCGCTCCATAGCCGCCTACTTGTGGCAGACGGCGCTGAAGGATCCCATCCCTCATGCCGCTCCCGGGGACGCGGCCCACGGCAAGGAACTGTTCGAAACCCGCGGCTGCCTGGCGTGCCACTCCATCGGCGAAGGCGACCAGAGGCAGGGCGGCGACTTTGCTGCCAACCTGACGCGTGTGGGCGAGAAGGCCAACTACGACTACCTGGTCCGCTGGGTACACAACCCTCGCCAGCGCATTCGTCCCTACTGCCCGTACGAAAAGAAGGACATCGGGCCGGAGGATTACGCCAAGCACGGCCTCACCTACGCGTTTGATCTGGACCACACCACCTGCCCCAATGATGGCCACGAGCTGCAGGTGGAGAACATGACGGTGATGCCCAGCCTGCGCTTGAGCCAGCAGGATGCGCAGGATGTAGCGAGCTACCTGATCACGCTCAAGGAAAAGGATCCGAGCTCTTATCCCGACGCCTCCTACATGGACGATCCCAAGCTGAAGGCCGAGGGCGAGAAGTGGATTCGCCAGTTTGGCTGTGCCGGCTGCCACGAAATCTCCGGCTTTGAGGACGATCGCGGCATCGGGACCGAACTGACCCAGGAAGGCAGCAAGCCTATCGAGCGGCTGGATTTCGCGCTGTTTACCGATATGGCCCAGCGCGGCGAAGGCGAGCCTATCACCGATCCCGTGGACCGTGCCCGCCTGCCCGAAGGACCGGCCAAAGCGCCTTGGTACAGCCTGAAGGGCTTCTTCGAGCACAAACTGGCCGAGCCCAACATCTTCGACAAGGGCATGATCAAGTCGGACACCGACAAACTGCGCATGCCCAATCCGCATCTCACGCCGGAGCAGATTCGCGCCATCACTACCTTCCTGATGGGCAGCGAAGACACCTCGGCGATTCCCGCTGCCTTCCAGTACGCGCCCGAAGACGCTCGGCGTGACATCCAGGAGGGCTGGTGGATTGTACGCAAGTACAATTGCGTGGGCTGCCACCAGTTCTATCCCGGCCAACAGACCGTGCTCATGGGCATGAAGCGCTATCAGGACCCAGACTGGAAGGAGCAACTGCCACCCAAGTTGCTGACCGAGGGAGCGCGCGTCAGCCCGCAATGGCTCACCAAGTTCCTGGCCAATCCGGCACTCAGCACCACCGATACGAATCGCAATGGCGTGCGCCCCTACTTGAAGGTGCACATGCCAACCTTCTTCTTCTCCGATCACGAGATTCGGGTTCTGGTGCGCTTCTTCCAGGCCTTGTCGAAGCAGCCGATGCCGTATCTGCCAGAGCAGGTACCGGTATTGACCGCCAAAGAAACGGATATGGCGCGCAGCCTGTTCACCAGCCAGGCAGCGCCATGCCTGAAGTGCCACGCCACCGGCGATCCGCAGCACGACAAGTTCGCCACTGCGCCCAACTTCCTGCTGGCTAAGGACCGCCTGAAGCCGAACTGGGTGGCGCGCTGGCTGATCGACCCGCAAGCCATTAGCCCGGGCACCTCCATGCCCTCCGGCTTATTCCGGCAGCAAAGCGGGCACTGGGTATTCGCCGGGCCAACCCCACCCTCATTCCAGGGCTACGAGCAGGACCAGAACGCACTGCTGATGCGCTATATCTTCCAGCTCACGCCGGAAGAGCAGCACCGGCTCTCAGGCATGATGCCACGCAACGCAGCGCCCGCGAAAAAAGCTTCCAACAGCGTTCCGGCAAAGGGTAAGCGCGCCAGCGGGACGCTGCGCCGCTCGCCCGCAGACCAGGCTGCTGCTCTGGGAAGCGGTTCGCGTTAATATAGTTAGTTTGTAGAGGGCTCGTTCAAACCTTAAGAGAGGTGCAACGACGTCATGAATAAGAAACTCTGGATTGCCAGCGCAGGATTGTTCATCCTGCTCGGGCTCGTGCTGCTAGCCGGCTGCAGCAAAAAGCAGGCCAGCAACGAGCAAGAGGAGGGTGCCGCCACCCCCAAAGCGACAGCTACCATTGATCCCAGCACTGTGGGCTCGGTACAGGGGACGATTAAATTCGAAGGTACGGCCCCCAAACCGGTGAAGATTGACATGAGTCAGGATCCGGCCTGTAAAGGCACCAATACCTCCGAGGATATGGTGGTCGACAACGGCAACCTGGCCAATGTATTCGTTTATGTAAAGGATGGGTTGGACAACTACTCGTTCGAGCCGCCTAAGGATCCTGTCAAGATTGACCAGGATGGGTGCCGTTACCACCCGCACGTGCTGGGGGTGATGGCTGGGCAGACGGTGGAGGTGGTCAACAGCGACCCCACAACGCATAACATCCATCCGACTCCCAAGGACAACCGGGAGTGGAACGAGTCGCAGCCTCCCAAGGCGGCTCCAATTGACAAGAGCTTTGCACGCCAGGAAATCATGCTGCCGGTGAAGTGCAATCAACATCCGTGGATGAAGATGTACATCAGCGTGGTGAAGACGCCCTTCTTCGCCGTCACCGATAAGGACGGCAAGTTCGAAATCAAGGGCCTGCCTCCGGGCACCTACACGGTGGCCGCGGTGCAGGAAAAACTAGGCGAGCAGGACCAGAAGATCACGATCGCTCCCAAAGGCAGCCAAACCGTGGACTTCACCTTCAAGCCAGGTGGAGCGTCCGCGGCGGCCATGGGCGATTAGCGTTCTGGTAAAATCAGCCCTTCTGAGTGGGCTGGGGTTGCCGGCCCACTCAGCTTTCCTTTCGCGTGTGGGCTGGCATTCCAGCTTCAGCGTAAAACGCGGCGTGGGGCCGCGGCAGGGAAAGCCCACAGAATAACCCAGGAGTACTCTTCTGAACTCGTCGCCAACACCCTACAACCGGGCCCACCATCGTTTTTGCGTGCTTGTGGCGTGTGCCACCTTCCTGCTGCTTATCGCCGGGGCTTTGGTGACCAGTAATGACGCAGGCCTTTCCGTGCCCGATTGGCCGACTTCGTTTGGTTCGCTTTACAAGCTGCCGCGCATGGTGGGCGGGGTGAAATTTGAACACGGCCATCGCATGGTGGCGGAGCTTGTGGGTCTGCTGACTATCATCCTGGCGGTGTGGACGTGGCGCGTGGACCGCCGCGGCTGGGTGCGCAAGCTGGGCATCGCGGCACTCGCAACCGTTGTCGCACAAGGCATTCTCGGTGGAATTACCGTGCTGTTCTATTTGCCTCCTGCAGTCTCCACGGCTCATGCCACCCTGGCGCAAACTTTCTTCTGCATTGTGGTGGTGCTCGCGCTGGTGACCGGCCGCGGATGGACAGAAGCGCCGCGGATGGAATTGGCAGAATCGCACCGCCTGCCGCTGACCAGGCTGGCCACGGTGGCGGCGGCTTCGGTTTATGTGCAACTCATTCTGGGTGCTGGCTTCCGCCACTCCGGCATAAAGCTGCTGCCGCACCTGGTCAGCGCAATTGTGGTCACCACCCTGGTGTTGTGGACCATTACGCGCGTGCTGGCGAGCTACGGTTCGGTTGCGGCGCTGCGCCGTCCGGCGGTAGTGCTGATGGCCCTGTTGGTCACGCAACTGGGGCTGGGATTTGCCGCCTATCTCACGCGCGTGCAATGGGGACAGGATGCGGTGCAGCCGGAAATGCCTATGATCGTTTCTACAGTTGCGCACGTGGCGGTGGGAGCCCTGGTGCTGGCTTCCGCCGTGGTGCTCGCCATGCAGGCCTGGCGCCATATGGGAAGAGCCCAGGAAAATAAAGCGATTTCCCCGAGCCATTTGAGGAAAGCTGTGAACGCATGAGCGGCGCAAGCCAGCCTATGAACCGAGCAGGGGAAGCTAGTGTTGCCGCAGGCAATCAGGTACCGACCTCCCGCAGCGGAGTTATTGGCCTGGTGCAGGATTACGGAGAACTGACCAAGGCCAGCGTCACTTCGCTGATCATGATGACGGCCTGGTGCGGCTTCTATTTTGGCTGCTTCAAATCGGGCGAGTCGTCCGTGTCTTGGACGCTGGTCAACGCCGTGCTGGGCATTGGGCTGGTGGCGGCGGGCACAGCGGCGCTCAACGAAGTGATGGAGCATGAGACCGATGGTCACATGCGGCGTACCGCGCTGCGGCCCCTGCCTGCCAAACGCATGAGCATGGCCCATGCCGTGATCGCGGGCAGCTTGCTGACCATAGGGGGCGCGCTCTACCTGGCTTGGGCCACCAATCCGCTGACCGGGGCGCTCACTCTCGCCACTTCCGTCATGTATCTGGCGGCTTACACGCCGCTCAAGAAGGTTCATCCCATCTGCACTTTTGTGGGAGCGTTCCCCGGGGCTATGCCTGCGTTGCTGGGATGGACGGCAGCGCGCAACCGCCTGGATTGGGAAGCTCTGGTCCTGTTCGGCATTGTTTTCCTGTGGCAATTCCCGCACTTCTTCTCTATCGCCTGGCTCTATCGGGAAGACTACGAGCGCGGCAGCATTCGCATGCTGCCGGTGGTGGAAGCCGATGGCCGCTCCACCGTGCGCGAAATCCTGGTCTACTCGCTGGCCCTGATTCCTGTCAGTCTCGCGCCGGGCTTTTTGGGCATGTCGGGACGAATCTACCTGGCGGGAGCTTTTGTGCTGGGTGTGGCCCTGCTGTGGTTTGGGGTGCGCCTGGCCCGGCTGCACCTGCCGCCCACGGCCGCGCGTTCCAAGGCCGCCGCCAGGCACTTGCTGCAGGCTACGATTTTTTATTTGCCGCTGCTGTTCGCTTTGATGATGATCAACACCGCGGCGCGATAGAATACCTTGTGACCCCGAAAGCTACGGAATTCGCCCCGGCGCCGGCAAGACCCGCCGAACCGGCCCACAGCGCCGATCCCGCCGTCATCGTCGTGGACAACATCCGCCATCGTTACGACGGCCGGATGGCTCTCGACGGCGTTTCCTTCCAGGTACGCTCCGCCGAATTGTTTGGCCTGTTGGGCCCGAACGGCAGCGGCAAAACCACGTTGTTCCGTATCCTTTCCACGCTGATGCTGCCCTCGGAAGGCCGGGCTATGATCCTGGGCCGCGACGCTGCCAAGGACCCTAACGGGTTGCGTCGCCAGATCGGGGTAGTATTCCAGGCGCAAAGCGTGGACGTGAAGCTCAGCGCCTTTGAAAACCTGCGCCATCAGGGCCATCTCTACGGCCTGAGTGGTGCGCCGCTGCGGGCGCGTATTCAGGAGATGTTGGGACGGGTAGGTCTGGCGGACCGCGCCAATGAGCGCGTGGAGACTTTCTCTGGCGGCATGCAGCGGCGGGTAGAACTGGCCAAGGGGCTGCTTCATCATCCTTCGGTTCTACTGCTGGACGAACCCACCACCGGCCTGGATCCGGGAGCGCGCCGCGACCTGTGGCAGTACCTGCGCATTCTGCGCGACGAAGAACACGTTACGGTAATCGTGACCACGCACCTGATGGAAGAAGCTGAGCGCTGTGACCGGCTCGCCATCCTCAACCAGGGCAAGGTAGTGGCCCTGGGCACGCCGGCGGAACTGAAGCACGAGATTGGCGGGGACGTAATTCTGCTGGAAGCAGACGATCCGGAGTCGCTGGCACAGCGCATCCGCGCCCGCTTTCCGGTGGAAGCTGCCGTGCTCGCCGGCAAGGTGCGCATCGAGCTCGAAAATGGCCATCGCTTCATTACCGACGTGGTGGAGGCTTTTCCGGGAGAAATCCAGTCGGTTTCCGTCAGTAAGCCGACGCTCGAAGACGTGTTCATTCACCGCACCGGCCACCGCTTCTGGACAGAGGCCAATGGCGAAGCGGCGGCGGCGAAAAAGAAACATTAACTGGGTGCCGAGCATGAGGGACAAGGAGCCGGCATTCAGCCTAGGGAGGCGAAATGCTGGTATGGGTGGCGACGTCTGCATTTCTGGGAGTGTTTCCCCTGCTGGGAATCGGGGAACTCTACATTAACGGGCTGTCATTCACGGTGGGCGGCTTGTTCATGACCCTGATCCTGCTGGCGATGTCAGGGATCTTTTTGCAGAACACAGTTGCCGGCGTGCAGCAGATTAAGGCCGCCAAACAGGAAAAGCTTGCGCCTGAGCCATTAAGAGCGCAGGCAGTTGCCGGCACACAGAAAGGCAGTTAGTGGCTACTCAAAGTACAACTTATCGGGCGCCTACGCAGGCGCGCACGCTGGGCCTGCTGCCCGCCATGTCGCTGTGGTGGCGCGAGGTGGTGCGCTTTTACCGCCAGCGTGCCCGGGTGGTGGGAGTCATTCTTTCGCCGCTGCTCTTTTGGGTGGTGATCGGCTCCGGCTTTGGGACCTCGTTCAATTCCGGCAGCTCCGCCGGCGGACAGCATTACCTGGAATTTTTCTATCCCGGCGCGCTGATCATGATTGTGCTCTTCACCTCCATCTTCACCATGATGTCGGTGATCGAGGACCGAAAGGAGGGATTCCTGCTTTCGGTGCTGGTGGCGCCAGTGCGGCGCTCCGCCATCGTGCTGGGTAAGGTGCTGGGCGGTTCCACGCTGGCAGCGGCGCAGGGGTTGATCTTTCTGGTGTTCGCGCCCGCCATCGGCGTGCATTTCGGCCTGGCGCAGTTCGGGCTGTTGGTGCTGACTGTGTTCCTGGTTTCGTTTTCCCTGACCGCGCTGGGATTCGCCATTGCGTGGCCCATGGATTCAACGCAGGCGTTTCATGCCATTATCAACTTGTTTTTGATACCGCTGTGGCTGCTATCCGGAGCTCTGTTTCCGCTGTCAGGAGCATCGGGGTGGCTGCGTTGGGTGATGCGACTGAATCCGCTGACGTACGGCGTCGAGGCGCTGCGAGGATTGCTCTTCCCGGGCACCGGCTCGCTGGATTTTTCGGTGAGTACGTCGTTGCTGATCCTCGGGCTATTTACGGCGGCGATGTTCGGCCTGGCGTTCTTGATGGCGAACCGGCGCACCACAAAGCCCGCAGCATGATTTTGGCCTGGGTTTAAAAGTGCATGGTTTTCAGCCGGGCCGATGGCGCGCGAACTCGCAGTACTGAAATCCGCCCGGAATAAGGCAAGAAAGGGAACGTTCGGCGCGGCTGAAGCCGCTGCCCTTCAAGCATGCTCGATTACACGAACTTCCCGGCCATCAACGCCACGCTGAACGGCACCAGCGCGGTGCTGATCGTGACCGGGCGCGGCTTGATTAAACGCGGCCGCATCGCAGCCCATCGCGCCTGCATGATCGCCGCCGTGGTGTGTTCCAGCCTGTTCCTGGTGTCTTACATCTATTACCATGCGCACGCGGGCGTAATCCGGTTTCAGGGACAAGGCCTGGTGCGGCCTGTGTACTTTTCTATTCTGATCACCCACACCATCTTGGCCGCGATCATTGTGCCCCTGGTGATCATTACGCTAGCGCGGGCCTGGCGCGGAACCTTCGACCGCCATCGTGCCATTGCGCGCTGGACCTTCCCTGTGTGGCTATATGTTTCGATTACCGGGGTGGTGATCTATGTCCTGCTTTATCACCTCTACGCGGCCGGTTCGCTGGTCAATTTCGTCGCGCCGAAGTAGCCGGTTGCAGATGCTCAGAATCCTGGCTTGCGTGGTGTATGATTTTTGAGTTTAGAGACATATGTCCATCGTCCGGCTGAAAATTGATATTTCCGGAACGCGCGGCGACGAGGCTTGGCGTGGGCTGCGCCAGTTTGACCAGATCCAGAGCGCAGCCTTCGGGCCGCGGTTCGGCAGCAGTGGGCCCTGCCGCCACCCCCAGGATGCCCCTCACGCCAAGGGAGAGTGGATGGGCGCGGAAATCACCCTGCAGACGCCGCTGCTGGCCCAGTACGCCGTTTCTCATTACCTGGAGCAGGACCGCGTACTCGACGCCGACGTTCTGGAAGAGGCGCAGCAGGCCTAGACTTACTCATGAGCAGCAATCCTCCCAACACCCCACCCGAGACCTTTTCTGATACCACCGCGGACCAGAGTTCGCCCCCGCGGCGGCCGCGCATGTCGTTTCGCACCCGGCTGCTGTTTTTCGGCGTCGCCTGGCTGATCGTGCTCATGCCTTTCCTCTTCTGGTGGAGCACATGGTTCGGCCGCCAGCTTTCGGATGCGAAGCTGAACGAGTACCTCCACGACACCAGCAAACCGCGGCATATACAGCATGCCTTGGTGCAACTCTCCGACCGCATGTCGCGCCACGATCCGGTCGCGAAGAAGTACTATCCGGACATGGCGGCGCTGGCCACCAATCCTTCGGTGGAAATTCGTAACACCGACGCCTGGGCCATGGGCCAGGACACTGAAGTCCCCGAATTCCACCAGACCTTGCTGAAGATGCTGCAGGATCCTGCCTTGATGGTGCGGGGCAATGCCGCCTTGGCCCTGGTTCGCTTTGGCGATCCCAGCGGCCGGCCACAAATCGTAGCCCTGCTGCAATCCGCCAACGTTCTTGCGCCCGCGGCAGGCAAGGTGACCGACACGGCTAAAGCGGGCACGGCGGTGCGCGAAGGAGGGCTGGTGGCCCAAATCCAAAGTGACGGCCAAAGCGTGGAGGCGCGCTCCCCGCTCACTGGAACGGTGGCGGCGGTAGGCATGCCGCGCGGGGCCCAAGTCGGGGCCGGCGCTCAACTGGCGGTCATAGATCCGGGCGAAACTCAGGTTTGGGAGGCGTTGCGCGCCTTATACATTGTGGGTACGCCTGAGGATCTGCCCGCCATCGCACGCTATGAGCACGAACAACCCGGTCTTCCCGACCGCATCCGCCAGCAGGCAATTCTGACCGAGCATGCCATCAGGCAGAGGGCTGAAAACCGGTAGTCGGTAGCACGCGGCTGGTCGTTTGGAGTTTCATAAATCAGCAACTACGAGCTACTGGTTCCTCCCGGTCTACTGCGAAGACATAGGCGTGCCCTTAATGGATGGCGTGGGCGCAGTCTTATGGTAGCGCAGCCAGAAACCCGCCAAAACAAAAACCACAATCAGGGCGATTATGGAAGCGAGCATGATACTGCCGGGTTTGTCCGCGGTGGGTGGCATCAGTAGAAGTGATTAGGATGCAGTGCTTCCGAGGCACCGCATCAGTGGCTCAAAAACTTGGATGCGGACAGGCAAATACCGGGACGTACGTTCAGGAACACTGGACAGGAGCGTGCAGACGCGACTCAGTAGGTCATGACGCCGACTTCTTTTTCCACCTCGACGGTATCTACCATGGCGATGGCGTCCCACGGGCAGCCGTCGAGGAACGAGCCGTCAGGGCCCTTGCTGGTGCACTTCTTGCAGCCGATGCACAGGATCGGGTCCACCTGGATGCGACCGAAAGGCGGGTGATCCTCATCGGCCACCCAGAACATGCAGTCTTCCACCGGGCAGTATTCCACGCAGGCGGGCGAACCGGCGCAACCAGTGCAACACTCGGTGATAACCGCCAGCTCTTTAGGCTTTTTCTTGCGGGCGGTGACTATGCCCTTGGATCGGGGCTCTGATTTCAGTTCGTCCGGCACCATGCCGGGGGCCTTGGGTTCTGTCCCGGGTACGCTCGCCATAGGTGGAGGGATTATAGCGCAGCTTGCGTAAAAGCGAGGAAAGTTTCGGGAATCAAGCACTTAGCACATAGCAGGTGGCGCTTAGCCCTTGTCTAATGGCAGATCCTCTAATTGCTCAGTTCAGGAGTATAGGGGGCCAGTTCCCGCTCAATGTCGGCCGGCGTGAGCTTTTCGCCTTCGTTCATTCGCTTGAGCAGGGCGTCAATGCGGTCCTTGGCCTCTTCCTTGCGGAAGTTCTTGATGAAGCCGTCGTAGAAGTGCTCGCCGGAGAGGGCGCGGTTGATCTCGTATTCCTTATTGGCTTCATTCAACTCGGTGAAGTACACCACGCGGTATTTGCCGGTGTAGGCAGTTTCACGGTAAATCTCGAACATCACCTTGTCGGCTTCCATCAGCATGGGACTATTGTACCGAACAAGAGCATTTCACCACAGAGACACAGAGGCGCGCAGTGGAAAATTGACGTACTTGGATCGAGGATTTCGCCCGCCACGGACCGCAGTTCAATCATCATTTAATCAACAATCACATTCGCCCTTTCTGTGTGTCTCCCTGCCTCCGTGGTGAACGGGAGTTTCAAATTAAAAGGCCCGGCGTGGCCGCCGGGCCCTTTATCTCGACTTCAACCCATGGCCCCAAGGTTTAAGTCTTAGTCGCCGCTCATCTCAACCAGCTCATCCTGCCGGGCTGCACCGCCAAGCTGGGGATCGCCGATCTGGACGAGAGTGTCGGCAGGCGCTTGCGGCCGCTCCACGTTCTTATACTTTTCGGCGGTGGCCAGCTCCTGCCGCAGCTGTTCCTCGAACTTCTTCAGCTGCTCGTCAATGGTCAGCTTCTTTTGCTTCTCTCGCACCATGTCTTCGCGGTAGCGTTTGAGGAAGTAGCCGATGGTCTCGACGCGAATCTTGATGGACCCGCTGGGCTTATTCTCGTCAATATCCTTGAAGCAGAAGTAGGGCGTGCCGGTGTGCTCCACCACTTCTTCAATGACTGTGTAGATGGGCGCATCGTGGCCGCACTTGAAGCTGGAGAGCTCGAGCGCCACCAGGTTAGGGTGCCGGCCCACGTACTTTGCCGACCACACCTTGCGCGAGGTGTTCTCGGAGTAGGAATTCTTCCACGCATCCGTGATGTCCAGGGGATGCTGGATGAGGCCGGCCTTGACGTCGTCGCCGAAAAGTCTCCAGATAATCTCGTCATCAATCGGCAGCGAATCCTGCGAGAACACCGGGTAGCCGAGCTTCTGGAACTCCTCAAGGATCTCGTGGTTGATGCCGGGATCGTGATGATAGGGACGGCCCAGGAGCACGATGCCCAGGCGATCCTCGGCTTCGAGCTTCTTGAGAACTTCCCGCGCCTGGCTGCGCATGATGTCATCGGAGAACTTGTCCAGCGCCTTGAACCCTTCCTCAACCGCGCGGTAATTCTCTTCCTCGCTCAGGCCCAGAATGTCCTTCCAGTCGGTAAACATCTGGCGATGGCAAATGTTGATTTTGTCGAGACCGACCATAGTGTCCTTCCAGATGACACCTTTCTCCTTGAACAGGTCGGCTTCCTTGGTGAAGGCCGCCTTCACCGAAGCCGGTGTAGCGGTCACGGTGGGACAGGCGCGGCTGGCCTGCGTGTGCTTCAGGAAGGTGGGCAGTGAATCAATCATCGGGAAAAAGATGATGTCGAGCTGCTTCTTGGGGTGGATCACGTAAAGCAGGTTGTGAACATGCGGGATGCCAACCTTGGAGGGGAAGCAGGGATCAATGGCGCCACGCTTGGCGCCCTCCTTGTAGAGCTGCTCGCTGGTGTACTCGGACCAGATGAGGTTTTCGGCCTTGAGCCCCAGTGCCTGGAAGTAGGCGGTGAAGAAGGGCCCGCAGGAATACATGTTCAGGGCCTTGGGCATGCCGATCTTCAACTCGGCGCGCTTCTTCATCAGCTCGGCGCGCTTTTTTTGCCCTGAGGTAATAGCGAACTTGGGCAGCGGGTCGGCCACTATCGGCGGCTCGTAGTCCTTGAAGGCCGCCTTGGCCGCCACTTCCACCAGGTTCGGGTTCTCTTTCTTAATGGCGTCAATGTTGCCCTTGATGACGCGCATC
The DNA here is from genome assembly GCA_025934735.1 of Terriglobales bacterium. Classification (GTDB taxonomy): domain Bacteria; phylum Acidobacteriota; class Terriglobia; order Terriglobales; family Acidobacteriaceae; genus JAICWP01. Next base: position 39,782 of record JAICWP010000017.1, read on the forward strand.
TCGTCCACGTTCTCCACCGTTCCCTTTTCGCAGGTGGCGATGATCAGGCGCTGCGCGCCTTCGGCCAGCGGCACCTTGGTCTTTGACGGCGGCTTGTAATTCGGGTTGGGTGTCACCGTCTTGACGTCAATGAAGGTGCGCAGGCACTTGTTCTTGCAGAAATAGCAGCGCGTAGCCTCGTTGCGCGTGGTGGTGAAGCTGATGGAGGCCACGCCGTCCAGGCCGATAAATTCGGTCTGCAGGCCGTTCTCCCACAAGCGCACCGCCTCGAAGGCGCAGCCAATGGCGCCCGCCTCACCGCAGTGCTGGTGGACGATCACTTCCGCCTGCACGTCCTTGCCCTTAAAGCGCGACTCGATGAAGTCAACCTGCGACTTCACCGCTGCCAGGTTGTGCTGTGTGCCACCCTGCAGGATGAATTTCCGCCCGATGGCCGACAAATTGGGAATCTGTGAAACGTACAGCCAAATGTTTTTAGGCAGCACGTTGCACAACCCGGCCATGATCTCTTCCGGCTTCCAGCCCTGGCGCTGGAAATCCACGATATCGGACTGCATGAACACGGCGCATCCGTAGCCGAATTGCGGGAAGGCTTTGGCGCCGAAGGCGATCTCGGCGAACTCCTCCACCTTGAAGCCGAAGCTCTCGCAGGTGCCCTGCAGAAAATAGCCGTTGCCGGCGGAGCACTGGGTGTTGAGCTTGAAATCTTTTACGCGGCCATCCTTGAGGATGATGATCTTGATGTCCTGGCCGCCCACGTCGCAGATGACATCGGCATCAGGATAGAAGTGCAGCGCGGCCTGGGTATGGGCCACGGTTTCCACCAGGGCCACATCGGCGCCCACAGCGTCCTTCAGGATGTCCTTGGCGTAGCCGGTGGTGCCCACGCCCAGGATTTTGATGGTCGCACCCTGGTCGGTTACCTGCTTGGCAATTTTGCCGATGACCTCCTGCGTATCCTCTATCGGATTGCCTCTGGAGAGCTGGTAAGTCTTGCAGAGAATGTTGCGGTTCCTATCCACCAGCACCGCTTTGGTGGACGTGGAGCCGCCGTCAATGCCGATGAACCCTTCCACCACCTGCCCGGGCTGGAAGGTTGTGGGCACGAACTTCTTCTTGGTGTATTTCTGCCTGAATGCGTCCAGTTCATCCGGGGTCTTGGCCAGCGCCTGGCCGCCGCCCTTCTTGGCCTTCTCGATGGCGCGGCCCTCGGTGATGTACCACTCGAGCTTTTCGTAGCCGAGATAGACGCCCACGCCGGGGTCTTCCTGCTTGCCGAACTCAACCGCACCGATGCAGGCAAAGTACTGCGCGTTATCGGGAGTGCGCACCAGGTCTTCGGGATTCACGCCTTCGGGCAGGGGGTAATTGCGCTCTTCCCAGATTTTGGGGATGTTGTGCTTCCAGCAGTCGCGCATGCCCTTGATGTAGCAGTTGGGGCCGCCGAGCAGGAGCACCACCGGGCGCAGAGTATTGCCGCGCGTCAAAACGGAAAGGTTCTGCTGCACGATGGACTCAAACAGCGAGGCCATCAGCTCCGGCGGGGACACGCCCTGCTTCTGCAGGCTGTTGATGTCGGTTTCGGCAAACACGCCGCACTTGCCGGCCACCGGGTGCAGCTTCAGCCCGTTGTAGCCCATCTGGCAAAGCTGGTCGGAGGGGATGCGCAGCTTGGCGTTGATCTTGTCAATCACCGCGCCCGTGCCGCCCGCGCACTTGTCGTTCATGGAAGGCAGCTTCTTCTTTTTGCCGGTCTCGGGATCCTCCTTGAAGATGATGATCTTGGCGTCCTGCCCGCCCAGTTCGATCACCGAACCGCATTCCGGGTAGAGCTTCTCCACCGACAGCGAAACAGCGTTGACCTCCTGCACGAACTTGGCGCCAATGTGCTTGGAGACGGTGCTGCCGCCCGAGCCGGTGATGAACACACGAAAGTTTTCGTAGGGAGTAGCGGGAAAGTCGGCGTGGATGGCGTGCAGCATCTCCAGCGTCTTCTCCGGCTGCTTGGTCTCATGGCGCTGGTAGTCCTGCCAGAGAATATCGTCATTCTCGCCGTCAATGACGACCACCTTGACCGTGGTCGAGCCCACGTCCACGCCCATCCACAGCAGGTCGTATTTCTTTTGCGAATTCGCCTTTTCCGTTATTCCCGGCATTGACACCCCGTTTTTGGTCGTTGGCTATTGGTCGTTGCCACGTCGCAACTCGTGCGGGACCCGGTCGTCGACCGGTCATGCGGGGCCGAGCCCCGCCCCACACCGGCTCTAGTGCGTTTCCAAGTGATACGGCACCTGGGCGCCCATCTTCTCCGCCACGTGGACAGCGAAATTGGCCGCGGTCCCGACCACGCCCTTATATTTGGGCACATGGTAGATCGCCTTTGACATCTCCGGATGCTCGGCCACGTAGGCCTTCAACTCATCCGCCGTCTTGCCGATCTTCTGCAGCACGTCTTTGAACTCCAGCTTGGCCTTGGCTTTGGCTTCGCCCAGCGCCATCTGCACCCGGCTGTGAGCGTTGATTTCCCCCTCGCCGGAGGTCTCGATCGGCAGGTAAATCATGTCTTTGTAATGGGCTACCACGGCCGATTGCGCGCCGTCCGACTGCGTGGAAGGCATGCAGCCGAAGGGCTTTAGCGACAGCACCATGTGCGCCAGTTCGTGGTTGGTGTAGTAAATGTTTTTGGCGACTTCCAAGTGGCCTTCGCCGCCTTCAGCGCGGGTGTTGTAGTAGGGGTGGCCAACGCGCTGCAACTCGTATTGATCCACCAGCTTGTGAGCGGTCCCGCCGAGCGCCTCGATGATCTTGTGGTACTCGCGCGCGAAAATCTTCTCCGCCGCCTTCAGCTTGAGAAGCTTGTTGCGGTAAGCCCACTCGATCTTGGCGTGCTTGTCAATGCGCCACGCCGCGGGCATCACCGCGCCCTCTTCCAGGCCGCGTCGGTCGCGGCCCTTCTGGATCACCTGGTGGATCAGGTAATTGATCCAGGTGGCGATAGGCTCGACGATGATCTGGGCCCCTTCCTTATTGAGGAAGCTGAACATATTGAAGTTGCCGTCGCCTTCCGTGGTCTGCGCCCAGAACTCGCCCGTAATCTTCACGATGGGCTTAACCTTCAACCGGTCCACGGGGATCGAGTTGAAGCGGTCGCGGCAGTGGTGCAGCGCTTCGACATAGTCGTCGCTGTAGAGTTGCTCCAGGAACTTGCCCAAGTACTCGACTGCAGCCTTGGCGGGCAGCTTGCTGGCAAACTTGCCCAGCTTAGCTTCCACGCTCCAGGGCGACTTCTTCTTGAGCACTTCATGCATGTAATCAATCACTTCGTCGAGCACGGCATCGGTGTCGCCGGGGTTTAGCTCAAAGGCGCGCACCTGGTGGGCCAGTTCATTGATCACGTCGCCCATGTTCAGGCCGTTGAGAATGCTGAGGAAGAAGTCCAGGTTCATGTCCAGGCCGGCTTCCGCCTCGGCCTGGTTCAAGCCACCGGACTGCTGGAACAGGAGCACCCGGAACCCGTCATAGCCCGCGTTACGCAGGGCCAGCCGGTACTCGGATTCGTACATGCCGAAGCGGCAGGGACCGCAGGCGCCGGCAGTCAGGAAGACGTAGTTGTTGATGAGGTCCTGGCGCTTCTGCCCCGATTCTTCCAGTGTCTGCAGGTATTGCACCAGGTTGCCGACCGTGAAGTAGGTGGGGTTGCACTGGCCGTTGTTGCCATATTCCTTCCCCAGTTGGAAGGCTTTCACATCGGGCGTGGGCACCACCTCACAGCGGTAGCCCAGACCTTCCAATGCGCCGTGAACCAGTTTTTCGTGCTTCCAGGTCAGGCCGCCGAAAAGCAGGGTGGTGCGGTGGCGCTGGTCAGCGGTGAAGGGGCGCTCAATGGGTTTATGGAAGTGGTGCGCCTCTTTGTGAACAATGCCAGCTTCCCGCTCCAGGCGGGCTCGTTCTTCCGCCACGCGGTCGCGAATCATGTCTTCTACTGTGGTGATCTGCACGAGCTCATTGCCGGATACCGGATGCGTCGAAGTACTCATATCCTCACCTTCCCTGGCAAGCATGGTGAATCATTGATACTTAAGGACTTTTTGCTGGTACACGTTTCCCTGATTAAAAACGCTACATATTGTTGCCCGGTTTAGCTGCCAGCCGAATCGGTTTGTAGCGAACGGCGGAAATTAGTGGTTCAAGGGGCCGATGGGGGTGCTGAGCGGATAATAACCCTCCTCATTTTCAGTGACTTACAAGCTCTTATCACACTCCGTTGTGATAAGGGGAGCGGGGCCGCAGGCGGCAAAAAAATGATCCACGGCTTTACGCCCGTTTTCCCCGCGTCCTATCGCTTCGGGCCAGGCCAGCACACTCCTCAGTGATACGAATCACAGCCAGTGGTTCACGCCGGAGCCGATACTGCCAGCCAAGCCGGGGTAAACGTGTGCCCGGCTGCTCGCATGATTAACCTCGGTTTGGATATTGGCGCGGTGAGCCTGAAGCTGGCGGCTGTGGGCGACGCAAGTGACGCCGGGGCTCTGGCGCGCCTGACAAGCCAAAGTGAAGAGTTCTTCCTCTCCGCCACCGCGGGCAAAGCCTTGGCGGACAGTTCAGTGGCACTTTCGCGCGTCCGAGCGGTACAGGGTAGTCCACTGCAGGGCGCCGTGGAACTGCTGCAGGAATTTTTGCTTTGGGTACCACCTGCGGGTATCGAGGGCGTGCGGGTAACCGGGCTGGGTGGGCGGCTGACCGCTCACGCCCTGAACGCGGAATTTGAAAATGAGTTTCGCGCCGTGGCCAGGGGCGTTCGCTCCCTCTATCCTGACGCCCGCACCATTTTCGAGATGGGTGGCGAGACCTGCAAGTACATCCGTCTCGATCCCGAGGACCACTCCAGCTACCTTGGCATCTGCGATTACTCCGCCAGCGGCGATTGCGCTGCCGGAACCGGCGGCTTCATCGAGCAACAAGCTTCGCGCCTGCGGTACGCGGTAGAGAACGTGGGCCCGGCGGCTTGCGGGGCCAGTTGTGCCGCGCGGGTTGCGGGCCGCTGTTCCGTATTTGCCAAGACGGACATGATCCACGCCCAGCAGAAGGGCTATACCACTGACCAGATTCTGCGCGGGCTGTGCGACGCGGTAGCGCGCAACTTCAAATCCAGCGTCGTCAAGGGACACGAAGTAATTCCGCCGGTGCTGTTTATCGGCGGCGTCGCTCTGAACCAGGGCGTGCGCAACGCATTGCGCGAGGTGTTCAAGCTGCAGGAGCAACAATTCATCGTACCCGAGCTGTACTCCTGGCTGGGCGCACTGGGGGCCGCACTGTTTCAGGCGGAAACGCGTGCAAGGAGCCGCTTTTCGGGTATCGAGCGCCTGCGCGAGGTTGCCGCCTGCCTCCAGGACTTCCCTTCCACCAATGCGCTTTCCCTGGCCAACGTGGAACTCCTGCGCGACCGGGTTGCGGTGCCGCCGCCGTTCGTAAACGCGCACACGGTGGAAGCTTACCTGGGAATTGACATCGGGTCGGTCAGCACCAACCTCGTGGTACTGGATTCGCAAGGCCGCCTCCTGAAGGAAATTTACCTTGCCACCGAAGGCCGGCCTATCGAGGTGGTCAACCGGGGTCTGGCGGAAATTCAAGCCGAAATGGGCGAGCGACTAGACATTCGGGGCGTGGGCACCACCGGCTCCGGCCGCGAACTGGTTGGCGAACTGGTGGGCGCCGACATCGTCACCGACGAGATCACTGCCCATAAGACCGGAGCCATGCACGTGTGCCAGGAAATGGGCATGGCGCCCGTGGATACCATTTTCGAAATCGGCGGCCAGGATTCCAAGTTCATCCGCATCGAGCACGGCGTAGTGGTGGATTTCACCATGAATGAAGCCTGCGCCGCGGGCACGGGCTCGTTCCTGGAAGAGCAGGCGGAGCGGCTGGGAATCTCGATCAAAGGCGAGTTCGCCCGGCTGGCGCTCTCCTCTCAGCACCCGGCGCGCCTGGGCGAGCGCTGCACCGTGTTCATGGAGCGCGACGTCAATGGTTTGCTGCGCAAAGGCGCGCAGGTGGCCGACCTGTGCGCGGGACTGGCTCATTCCGTGGCGCTGAACTACCTGAACCGGGTGGTGCGCGGGCGGAAGATCGGCGACGTCATCTTTTTCCAGGGGGGAACCGCCTACAACGACGCCGTGGCCGCCGCCTTCTCCCAAATTCTCGGCAAGACCATTATTGTTCCGCCTCACAACGGGGTGATCGGCGCCATCGGCATGGCTTTGATCGCGCGCGAGCGCATGCAGGCGCGGCATCAGCCCAGTCGCTTCCGCGGCTACGACCTGGGGCAGGTGAACTTTTCCACCCGCGATTTCGTCTGCAAGGCCTGTTCCAATTATTGCGATATGAAGGAGTTCGTCATCGAAGGCCAGCGCAGCTACTGGGGCGACAAATGCTCGGACAAGTTTCGTAAGCGCCCGCGCGGCGATCGCCAGCCAGTCATCGAAGACCTGGTCGAATTCCGCGACCACTTGCTGGAGCAGGCAGTCGCGCCCGTTCCGGTGAAGCCCAACGGCCACGTGAGGCCGCGAGTGGGCATTCCCCGCGCCATGTTCTTCTATGACCGCGGTCCTTTCTGGGCGGCCTACTTACGGGAGTGCGGATTCGAGGTGGTGACCTCGCGGGCTACCGATGGGCGCATGGCTGCCGCCGGCGACGAACTCGCGATTGCCCAGCCTTGTTTTCCCGTGATCGTGGCCCACGGCCATGTTCAGGATCTGCTGCAGCGTGGCGTGGATTACGTACTGGTCCCGAACATTCTTGACTATGAGGCACCGGACCAGAACGTAAAGTCGCATCTCTGCCCCTGGAACCAGACGCTGCCTTTCGTGCTCCGTGCCGCGCCCAAGTTGGAGAACGCCGCCGGCCAGCTGCTCGCGCCGACTGTGCACTTCCGTCTGGGACAGGAACATGTGCGCAAGGCGTTGGGGGAGTTTGCGCGCCAACTAGGGGTTTCCCGATCCGTGAACAAACGCGCCGTAAACGCTGCTTACGCCGCGCAGCAGCGCTTTCGAGAGCAACTGCTCGATGCCGGCGAGCGCACACTCGCCACGCTCGCGAAAGCCGGAGAGCCTGGCCTCGTACTCCTGGGCCGCCCCTACAATCTTTATGACCGCAACATCAATTGCGATCTACCGCGCAAACTGCGAACTCTCTACGGCGCCAACGTGATCCCGCTGGACTTCCTGCCGTTAGAGGAAGAGGACATTTCTGAGATCAACGACAATATGTACTGGAACTCAGGGCGGCTGATCCTGGCCGCGGCGCGCATCACTAGTCGCTATCCCAACCTGCACCTGATCTACATTTCCAATTTCAAATGCGGGCCCGATTCTTACATTAAGTCATTCTTGTATGACGCTTCCGGCAAACCCAGCCTGCTGCTGCAGTTCGACGGCCACTCAAACGACGCCGGCTTTCTCACCCGTTGCGAAGCCTATCTCGACAGCAAAGGATTCCTGCGATGCAACTCCGCGCCCACCGCTGTGTGAAGCCCACGCTACCTCCCGGCCACCCGCTGGCAGGAAAGACGGTGTACGTTCCCGCCATGGCACAGGGCGCGGTTGAGGCATTCGCCGCCGTCTTCCGCTGGTTCGGCGTGGCCGCGCAGCCCACGCCGCCTTCCAACCAGCGCACCCTCGAACTGGGGGCCAAGTTCACCAGCGGTGATGAATGCTATCCCGCCAAGATCACGGTGGGCGATTTCCTGCGCATCCTGGAACAACCCGGAGTGGACCCGGAGCGCACCATATTCTTCATGGCTACGGCCGATGGCCCCTGCCGCTTCGGCCAGTATGTTCCGTTTTTGCGCAAAGTCCTGGCGCAGGCGGGTTTTCCAGATGTGCAGGTATACGCCCCGAGCACGCAGCAGGCCTACCGCGATATTGCCCGCCTGGGCAGCACGTTTGAGCGCACCGCGTGGCGGGCTCTGGTCGCCGCTGACATTCTGCGTAAAGCCCTGCTGCAGACCCGGCCCTATGAAACCGCCGCCGGCGCCGCCGACCAGGCCTTCACAGAATCGGTTGCCGATCTTTGCCAGGCCATTGAAGCCAGTTGCACAGACACCGCCTGCCAGATGAAGTCGCTGGTGGTTTCCCTTCAGCGTGCGCGCCAGCGCTTCCTCCTGGTTCCCGCGAGCTACACCCGGCAGCGACCGCTGATCGGCGTGGTGGGCGAAATTTTCTGCCGGCTTAATAACTTCAGCAACGCCGATCTGGTGCGCAACCTGGAAATGCAAGGCGGTGAAGGCTGGCTGACCGACATCGCGGAGTGGATCGGATACTGCAACTCAGAAGTCGCCCGCAAGCTGCGCCTGGTAGGGCAGGCAATCTCGCTGGAGATGCTGAAGAGCACCTTGCGCAGCCACGTCCAGCACAGCGACGAACGTGCCCTGCTGGCGCCCTTCGCCCAGGATTTTGCCGGCTATGAGGAGCCCCACATCAGCGAAGTTCTGGACCTGGCCCGCCCCTACCTGCCCAACACCGGGGTGGAAGGCGAAATGGTGGTGAGCATCGGCAAAGCCGCCTACCTGGCGCGGCATGGCGCGGACGGCATTGTGGACATCAGCCCCTTCACCTGCATGAACGGCATCGTCAGCGAGGCCATCTACCCCAAGCTGAGCAAGGACTACGGCGGCATTCCCATCCGCAATTTTTACTTCGACGGCACCCAGGCCGAACTGCAGCGTGATTTGGGCATCTACCTGGAACTGGCCCGCTCCTACCGGGAGAAGAAGCCGTTCTCGCGGCGCTATCCCGCTCGTTTCAAACAGGCTATGGCGGCGGACTGAACCTCTCTTTGGGAGTGGCTTTCGGAAAAGCACAGCTTTAGGCGTGCCGTTGGCAGCGGAGCATCTGCTAAGATTAGGGCAAATCCCTAGCCGCCTCGGCAGTATTGGTCTCCTGGGCCCAGGTTCGCGCGGACGGGGTCACGAAGGAGCGTCTCCCATGGGAAAGAGTGTTAACAAAGTTATCCTCATCGGCAATCTGGGCAAAGATCCCGAGGTCAAATACACGCCCAGCGGCACACCGGTGGCAAAATTCACCCTGGCCACGAACGAACGCTACAAAGATAAGGACGGCCAGTGGCAGGACCGCACCGAGTGGCACAACATTGTGGCCTGGCAGCGTACCGCCGAGATCGCCGGTGAGTACCTGAAGAAGGGACGCTCGGTTTACATTGAAGGACGGCTGCAGACCCATTCTTGGGACGACAAAACCAGCGGGCAAAAGAAGTACATGACGGAGATTGTGGTCAGCGACCTGGTGCTGCTCGGCGGCGGGCGTGAGGCTGGCGAAGGCTCTTCCGCGGGACGCAGCCGCGGCGCTGCGGCCCCGGGCGGTGATTTCGACCAGCGCGCCCCTGAGCCCGATGTGGCCCACTCCACCACCATTACCGACGAAGACATACCGTTCTAGCTCCACCAACAGCCACGTCCCTCGGGGCTTCGGCCCCGAGGGATTTCGAGCGCGGTCCGACGCAACCCCTTGGTTCCCAAAGGCAATCTCCTGCAATCTCCGCGTTAGTTGCGTTGTTATTGGTTACCTTTCTGCAGCTCTGACCAACACTGTTTCCTTTCCCGCCATCTAAGAGCTTTGAACCTGCTGCTATGAAAATCAGCTTCTGGTTGCGTCTCCTGGTCTTTCCCTGCGCCATCCTCGCGCTCCTGCCGCTGGCCTCCTGTGCCCGGCCTAACCTCAAACAGGCGCTGCGCGCCAGCACCCCCGCGGCACCCAACTCCTGGCCCGTGATGCTGGCCGCTTACCAGCCCTGGTTCGGGGTGAAGAACCACATGAACGTGGGCTATGCCTCTAACGATCCTGTGGCTCTGCAGAAGCAAATCACCCAGGCCAAGAGCCTGGGCATTGCCGCATTCGTGGTCAACTGGTACGGACCGCGCAAGCCTTTCGAGGATGGGAACTACGCGCTGCTGCAGAACCTGGCCGCGAAAAACAATTTCAAGGTGGCCCTCCAGTACGATGAGGCTGTGGATTCACCCGGCTCCACCACAGATGCGGTCGTGGTTGACCTGCGCTACGCTTATGACCGCTACATTGGGCCGCAGGCTGGGCCCTCGCGCGAGGCTTACCTGCGCTATGACGGGCGGCCGATGATCTTTATCTTCCCCAAGCACGCGGGCACCGACTGGAACCAGGTGCGGCAGGCGGTGGATTCCTGGCCCGAACCGGACCGTCCGTTGCTGATTACGCAGGCCTATGGCGGGCGGGATGCCAGCGCTTTTGATGGCTTCTACGCCTGGGTAAGCCCCGGCAACCAAGGCTGGGCCCCCGATGGCAGCCACTGGGGCGGCAGCTACCTGGAGAATTTCTATCAAACCATGATTTCCAAGTATCCGGACAAGATCGCGGTGGGCGCGGCCTGGCCCGGCTTTGACGACTCGCATGCGCCCTGGAGCCAGAACCGCCATATCAGCCCACGCTGCGGCAAAACTTTTGACGATACCCTCCGGATGTTTCGCGCTTTCTACAACGATTCCCATCCTCTTCCCTTCCTGATGATTGATACCTGGAACGACTACGAGGAGGGGACGGCGATCGAGAAAGGGCTGCCGAGATGCTGAAGAGCAGCTACGAGCTGCCAGCCTCTAGGTTCCAGCCATGGGGTAGTAGCTAGCGCTCTTTACGCTGCCCCGCTCGCCAGTTTGCGGCTCAGATCGGCGGCGATGAGTTGGCCGTGGAAGCGGCCGTTTTCGATGAAGATCTCGTTGGTGCTGGATCCGGCGACGATCACTCCTGCCACATAGATTCCCGCCACATTGCTCTCCAGGGTTTCCGGATCGCATACCGGGCGGCATTGCTCAGGCGAAAGCTCGATTCCCAGGCTGCACAGAAAGTCATAGTCCGGATGGTAGCCGGTCATCGCGAAAACGAAGTCGTTCTTCAGCACGCGCTCGCCTTGGGGCGTGTTGATGCGCACCGCCTCGGGCGTGACTTCGAGCACACGGCTGCGGAAAAACGCCTGGATTTCTCCATTCTTGATGCGGTTCTCGATGTCGGGCTTGATCCAGTATTTGACATGGCGGTGAATGCCGTCTTCACGGACGACCATGGTGACCCGCGCTCCGTGGCGCCACAACTCCAAAGCGGCGATGGCGGCTGAATTCTTGGCGCCGACCACCACCACATCGGTGTCGTAATACGGGTGGGGCTCGTTGTAGTAATGCATCACTTTCCGCAGGTCCTCACCGGGAATGTTCATGTAGTTCGGCAGGTCGTAGTAGCCGGTGGCGACGATGATCTTGCGCGCATAGTAATCATGGACGGCTTCCTTGCGATCCAGTGTGGTCACGCGAAACTCGCCGTCTTCCCCAGTCACCGTCTTCACCCATTCATACTGATGGATCTTCAGTTCGTAGTGCTGGGCTACGTTGCGGTAGTACTCCAGCGCTTCCTGCCGGGTGGGCTTCATGTTCGCCGTATTGAAAGGAATGCCGCCGATTTCCAGCAGCTCCGGCGTGGTGAAGAAGGTCATGTTGGCGGGATAGTGGAACAGCGAGTTGACCACGCAGCCTTTATCAATCACCAGCACTTTCAAGCCTGCGCGCTGCGCCTCGATGGCACACGCCAATCCGGTGGGGCCGGCGCCGATGACTAGCACATCCGTCCAGCCGTCAGGACGCGCGTGCGCCTGCTTGCGCGCCACAGGTTCGGGAGTCTTGCTGGTTTTGAGCACGGGTTTGCGCGCCTTGTTGCTGGCCTTGCGTGGCACAGGTCTTCCCCTATGCACGCGATTCTAGCATGCGCATTTTGCGCCTCCGGTGCAGCTACACGCATCACACAACCCTGTGCGCTGCTGCCTGGGCGGACTGGCGACGCTTGCTATAATTTTTGGTTCTCGATGGCCTCATCTTCGCCATTGCGTTCATCCCTCTTCAGGAGCTAGCCACCATGGCGACCGCGACCAAGAACCTGACGCGCACCGAAAAAGATTCGCTGGGCACTAAGGAAATTCCTGCTGGCGTTTACTACGGCATCCAGACCGCGCGGGCGGTGGAAAACTTCCCCATTTCCGGCATGCGCGCCCATCCCACCTTCATTCAGGCTCTGGGCATGATTAAGCAGGCCGCCGCTGAGTCCAACCAGGAACTCGGACTAGTGGACGAGAAGCGCGCCCGCGCCATCATTCAGGCGGCCAAGGAAGTGCAGCAGGGCAAGTGGGACCAGGAATTCGTGGTGGACGTTTTCCAGGCAGGCGCCGGAGTCAGCCTGCACATGAACAGCAATGAAGTCATCGCCAACCGCGCTCTGGAGACGCTGGGCGGCGCACTGGGCGACTACTCCGTGGTTCATCCCAACGATCATGTCAACTACGGGCAAAGCACCAACGATGTGATTCCCACGGCCATGCGCGTGGCGTCTCTCCTGGAACTGGAGAAACTGTATCCGGTGCTCGACAACCTGGCGGCCGCGTTCGACGCCAAAGGCAAGGAGTTCTGGCACGTCCTGAAGTCGGGGCGCACCCACATGCAGGACGCGGTTCCCATGCGCCTGGGGCAGGAATTTGCCGCCTATGCCGGCGCCATCCGCCGCGCCAAGGATTCGATCCGGCAGTCCTCTGAGCTGTTGCGGGAGTTAGGCCTGGGCGGTTCAGCGGTGGGCACCGGCATCAACACCCATCCCGACTATCGCGAGAAAGCTATCGCCAACCTGGCGCGCATCTCCGGGCAGAAACTTAAGCCGGTGGACGACATGCGCTACGCCATGAATTCCAACCTGTGCATGGCGGCGGTTTCTTCAGCGCTGCGCAACCTGGCGCTGGAGGTGATTCGTATCTCGAATGATCTGCGGCTGCTCTCCTCGGGGCCCAACACCGGCTTCGGTGAAATCAATCTGCCGGCGCTGCAGCCCGGCTCCTCCATCATGCCAGGCAAAATCAACCCGGTCATCCCGGAACTGGCCGCCATGGTTTCCTTCCAGGTGGTGGGCAACGATGTAGCGGTGGCCATGGCGGTGCAGGCGGGACAGTTGGAACTCAACGTCATGATGCCCACCATGGCCTATAGCGTGCTCCAGTCCATCACCATATTGACTAACATGCTGCGCCAGTTCGCCGACCGCTGCGTAAAGGGCATCACCGCCAACGAGAAAAAGAACGCTTTTTATGCGCAGAGCACAGTGTCCCTGGCCACGGCGCTCAACCCTTACATCGGCTACGCCAAAGCGGCGGAGATTGCCAAGGAGTCCGTGGCCACCGGGCGTTCTATTATTGAGATTGCCCGCGAGAAGAAGTTGCTGAGTGAGAAAGAAATTGCCGAGATCCTCGATCCCCAACGCATGACCGAGCCGCAACGCCCGCTGGAAGCCGCCGCCAAACGGGAGGAGATAAAAGCAAAGAAATAGCTTCAGCTCGCGGCAGATAAACCCAGAGATCTCCTAACGCACAAACTTGTCATCCTGAGTCGAGGCGCGGGCAAATCAATCCCGCGCCGAGCGAAGGACCTCTACAGTGCAGCCACTGTCGCTACTGCTGGAGGGAGTTCTCTGTACCCGTGCCCTCGACCAAGATGACATTTGTCTCGAATGGAATTTGTCGTTCACCCGCGTTCATCTGCGGCGAAGAAGTTAGAAGGCCCAGCGCAGCAGCGTAGCACCCACGGTGAAACCGGCGCCCACCGAGGCCAGCATTACTAGATCGCCTTTCTTCAGCCGGCCCTCCTGGCACGCGGTTTCCATGGCCAGAGGAATGGTTCCGGCGGTGGTATTGCCATAGCGGTCAATGTTGATGATCACGCTTTCCTTGCGCAGGCCGAGGCGATCGGCCGTGGCCGTGATGATGCGCTTGTTGGCCTGGTGCGGAATGAAAGCGTCAATATCGCTTCCCTTCAGGTTATTGCGCGTCAGCAGGCGATCGCAAACCTCGGCCATCTTGCGCACCGCGTACTTGAACACCGCTTGGCCGTCCTGATGGACAAAGTGCATCTTCTTGTCCACTGTTTCATGGGTGGAAGGATGCAGGCTGCCGCCACCTGGCATGTAGAGCGCACAACCCCCGGAACCATCCACCTCATGGAGAAAGTCAATAATGCCTTCAGAATCGCCATTGGCAGGTTCCAGCAGGACCGCGCCGGCGCCGTCACCGAAAATTACGCAGGTGGCGCGGTCGGTGTAGTCAATCACCGACGACATCACGTCGGCGCCGATGACCAGCACGTTTTTGTGCGCGCCCGTGCACACAAATTGGGCGCCCGCCTGCAGCGCATAGACGAATGCGGAACAGGCGGCGGAGAGGTCGAATCCCCAGGTGCCGACGGCGCCCAGTTTGTGCTGCACCAGGCAGGCGGTGGAAGGAAAGAACATGTCGGGCGTGACCGTGGCGACGATGATGGCGCCCACATCCTTCGGCTGCACCTGGCGCTGAACCAATGCCTTGCGCGCTGCTTCCGCGGCCAGATCGCTGGTCGCCATGCCCTTTTCCACCAGATGGCGCTCGCGGATGCCGGTGCGCTCCATGATCCACTCATCAGTGGTGTCCACCATCTTTTCCAGGTCTTTATTGCTCAAGACCCGAGGAGGTACGTAGGTGCCCAACGCGGTAATCTTCGCCCGCCGCAGATTGCTCAATGATTTCTCCCGGAACAGAAGAAGTATTTTGACGGATGGAGGGCAGAATTGTCTAACGCTATCGCGACGGAAACGGCCGCTGCGAACCAAAGCGTTCAGCACTCAGCATTCAGTACGTGCACGGTAGACAATTAGCACTTGGCACTTGCCCCTGAACTTCATTGCCGGCTTGAAGAGAATCGTGAATGGCTAAATGCTAATCGCTAGCTGCTCCCGGGCTGAGTGCTGACTGCTGATTGCTGAGCGCTTGCCAGATTCGCTAGAAGCCGCGTTTGGGAGAGTACTGGTAAAATAGACTTGGTCAGGCATCGGTCCCACGCGACGCAATCCCGCCAACCCCGCCAGGTCCGGAAGGAAGCAACGGTAACGGGCTCGTGCGTGTGCAGTGGGTTCCCGGTGCCTGACTTCTTAGTTATGGGGCTGACAAGCTGGCTGGCTTTCCTAGCTGGCTAGCATCCTATGTGGCTTCATGGTCTGAAGCCGCGCAGGACGACGACCATTTCACTGACCAGCTATTCCGATGCCCCGGTGCAGGTATCGGAGACTTTATTGATGCTGGCCACGGAGAGGCTGCGTTCCGGACGGCTGAAGCTGCTGGCCGTCTGCTTTTCCTTGGGCGGGATTCGCTGCTCGAGGTTCCCCGTCACTTCCACTTGCTGGCCGTCAAAGCCGCTCAATTCCTTGTCGCAGCCCGTCAGCCTGTAAACGAGGTGGTTGTCGTCCACCAGACGGTATTGGCCGACGGCTCCGGTCAAGCAGCCGCGAACCGTCGCTTGGCTCCCATGGGACGCATTCGCAGAAGGAGTGTTTTGCTGCTGCTGGGCAGCAGCCCACGTCGTCAACACTGCAACTACGGCGAGCAGAAGTATCTTTCTCATGGCCGATATTCCGCCATAAAGGTTAGACACTCCGGCTCAAACTTGCAAGAGCCGGAGTGTGCGGCCGATCAAACATCTTGTTGCGAGCTATTCGAAGCGCAGCGCTTCGATGGGATCGAGCCGTGCCGCTTTGCGCGCCGGATAGAAGCCAAAGAAAACGCCCACGCCGGCGGAGAAGATCACCGCCGCCACAATGGCCAGCGGCGAAACCAGCACCGCCCAGCCCAGCAGCTTGCTGATAATCAGCGAAGAGCCGACGCCGAATAAAATTCCGGCGGCGCCCCCCATTAGGCTGAGCACCACCGCTTCGATCAGGAACTGGCGCTGAACGTCCTCTTCGGTCGCGCCAATCGCCATGCGCACGCCGATTTCGCGTGTGCGCTCGGTCACCGACACTAGCATGATGTTCATAATGCCGATGCCGCCCACGATCAGCGAAACCCCCGCGATCGAGGCGAGCAGCATGGTCATCACCCGCGAAGACTGATCCGCGAGTTGAGCCACGTCAGCCAGGTTACGCACCATGAAGTCGTCATCCTGGCCCTGCCGGATGCGGTGCCGGTCGCGCAACAGCCCGGTGATTTCCTGCTGCGCCGCATAGGTGGCGTCCTTGGAAACAGCGGAGACCACGATGTAGCGCAGCCAGGGCTCGCCCGTGAGCTTCTTCTGCAGCGTGGTAATGGGGACAAAGATCACGTCGTCCTGGTCCTGACCCATGGCGGCCGACTGCCCCTTCGCGCTGAGCACGCCCACAACTTTGAAGGGCAGCTTGGAGATGCGTACGGTCTGGCCGATGGGGTCCTCGGCGCCAAACAGGTTCTGGCGCACGCTCGCACCGATCACCGCCACATCCGCGGCGGAGGTCACATCGCTTTCCGTAAATGAAACACCCTCCTGCATCGGCCAGGAACGGATGTCAAAATACTGCGGCTCGGTGCCCTGGACGTTGGTGAACCAGTTGTCGGAACCGAACACAACCTGGGCGGTGGTGGCGCTGCCAGGCGCGGCTTCCTTCACCGCCGGAGCCTGCTGAACGATGGCCTTCATGTCGTCATACACCAGGGTTTTAGTCTGGCCCCAGCCCAGGCGCAGGCCGCCGCGATTCACCGTGCCGCTGGAAACGAAAAGCATATTGGAGCCCATGGCGGAAATCTGGTCCTGCACCTGCTTGCTGGCGCCCTGGCCCACGCCCACCATGGCGATGACCGCGCCCACGCCGATGATGATGCCCAGCATGGTCAGCGCGGAGCGCATCTTGTTGCGCGATAGAGCCCGCATTGCAATTCGCAAAATGGATATGAGATCCATAAACGTCCTCTCAGTCCTCCACCGTGGGCAAGGTCTTCAGCATCTCAGCCGCGCGGGGGCGGTCCTTCACTGGCTCATCGCGGCGGATCTTGCCGTCGCGGAATACGATGGTGCGCTTGGCGAAGCGGGCAATGTCGGGCTCGTGGGTCACCAGTACAAGGGTGAGCCCGCCTTCATTCAGCGTTTGAAAAATCTGCATGATTTCTACCGAGGTGCGGCTGTCCAGGTTGCCGGTGGGCTCGTCCGCCAGCAATATGGAGGGCCGGTTCACCAGGGCGCGAGCAATGGCCACGCGCTGCTGCTGGCCGCCGGACAGCTGCGATGGAAAATGCTCCATGCGGTCGCCTAAGCCCACCAGTTGCAGCGATTCTTTCGCTCGCTGCAGCCGCTCCTCTTTAGGCAGGCGCGCGTACAGCGTGGGCAGCTCCACGTTTTCCAGAGCGGTGGTGCGCGAGAGCAGGTTGAATCCCTGGAACACGAAGCCCAATTTGCGGTTGCGAATCGCAGCCAGCGCCTTCTTGTCGAGTTGGGAAACGTCCGTGCCTTCGAGCAGGTAGCGCCCGCTGGAGGGCTTATCCAGGCACCCCAGCAGGTTCATGAAAGTGGACTTGCCGCTGCCGCTCGCTCCCATGATGGCGACAAACTCCCCGCCGGCAATCTCCACGCTCACCCCGCGCAGGGCGTGCACCTTGTTTTCACCCAGATCGTAGTACTTGTGCACGTCCTCAACGCGGATTACCGGCTGCTCGAGCGTCAAACCCTGAAGCTCCGCCAGCTTGGTGCGCGTAATCGCTCCGTTTTTAGTCACGGTGGCCATTAGCGCATCCTCGTCATTCCTGGCGCGAGCCCGCCGGACTTCTGGGTTGTGCTGACCGCGCCCGTGATCAGTTCATCTCCGGGCTGCAGGCTGCCCTTGAGCAGTTGCGCCACTTCTGTATCCGTGTGGTCGGTGATGCCGGTGCGAACCAGTACCGGCTGCAGGGATTTGTCGCCGGCCAGCTTCCACACCACGCTCACGTCGTGGCGTGGTACGTGCGCTGCGGCATTGAGTGAGCTGCCGCTGGCTGCCTTGCTCGCACTTGCAGACCCGCTCGGCGCGGCACTCGACAGCTGATGAATCCCGTATTTTTCGTACACCGCCCGCAACTGCTCCGGTTTCATGTCGGGCTTGAAGCGCAGGGCAGTGTTGGGGACCTCAAGCACGTTCTGCGCGGTGGCTACGGGCACGCTGACGTAAGCCGTCATGCCCGGGAAAAGCTTCATCTGCGGGTTGTCGAAGGCGATCACCGTGTCGTAAGTGACCACGTTCTGCACCGTCGTGGGGTTCAGGCGTATCTGAACCACCTTCCCACGGAAGGCTTGGTTAGGATAAGCATCCACCGTAAACGTGGTTTCCTGGCCCACTTTGATGTTGCCCACATCGGACTCATCGGTCTGCGTGTCAACCTGCATCTTGGTGAGATCCTGGGCGATATTGAACAGCGTTGGCGCCTGCAGCGACGCAGCCACGGTCTGGCCAACGTCCACATTGCGGGCCACAACAATGCCGTCAATGGGAGACCGGATAATGGTGTGGTCCAGGTTGGTTTTGGCCACCTGCACCGCAGCCGCTTTCAGGTTGACCTGAGCGGCCGCCTGTTTCACCTGCGCCTGGGCGGCAGCTACGGCCGCATTATTGCTATCAGCACTGGCCTTGGCCAGGTCGAATTGCTGGGCGCTGACAACTCCGTCCTTCACCAGAGCCGCGTTGCGGGCGTAATCCGCCTTGGTTTGCGCTGCCGACGCTTCGGCTTTCGTCAGGTCAGCCTGGGCCGAGGCCAGGATGGCGCGCGCATTCTGCAGGTCCGCTTCCGCCTGCAGCACCGCTCCCTGGAACAGCGACGGATCTAATAGGGCGATGACCTCGCCTTTTTTCACGCGCGAGTTGAAGTCGGCGTTGAGCTTGGAAATGGTCCCCGAAGCCTGGGACCCAACCTGCACCGTCGTCACCGCGTTGATGGTGCCGGTGGCCTGCACCACATCATTGATGGTGCCGGTCTGCGCCTTGGCGGTGAAATACTGGGCCTGGTCCTTGCGCCCGAACGTAAAAGCCGCCAGCAGGACGACCAACCCGATCGCGGTCAGCGAGAGAAGCCACTTGTTGCGTATGAGCTTCATGGAAATGTTCCTTCTTTCTCCTAACCATTTGATCCCTGGGCACTCCCGCCTGGCGTAAAGAGTCAGTCACGACGGGGTAAAAAATTGTAAAGACCAGCCGGCCGGAGGCCATCCAGTCGGCTGCTCCCGTTATTGGCCTTGAGGCTGGCTCTGCGAGCCGCTCCCCAGCCACTTCTGCATGTGCTCCAGCCGGCGTTGCTGCATCTGGTCGAACTTGGTCCGCTGTTCAGGAGTAAGCAGGGTGTAGATCTTGGACTGCAACTCCTGTCGGGCCACGATCAAATTGGCCAGCGTCTGCCCTTGCTGGTTGGCGATGGCTTGCACCTTGGCCGCGTCGAATTGGCCATTCTGGGTGGCAGTCAGCATCTGCGCCCGTTGCGAGGCCATTTGCTGCATCAGCCCCTTCAGGGCGGGACGTTGCGCTTCCACCAGTGATTTCACCTGCTGCTGCTGGGCGTCGTTCAGGTCCAGCGCCCGGGTCAGATGGGCGATGCGCCGGTTCAGGAAGTCACCCCCGTGCCAATGCCCACCCTTGCCGGCCAAACTCTGGCCCAGAGCGGCAACTCCAACCACCACCAGGAGTGCAGCCAGGCCGACTACAATGCGCTTGCGATTCATCTAGAAACCTCCATAAAGGTCTTGCTAATTAGGTAAACACGGGTGGCAGGCGGGAAGGGGTAAAGAGTCGGTCAAAGCCGGTAAATTTTTGTAAAGAAAGGCTTACACTTCTTTACGTTGCAGGGGCCCGTACTTGATGTAGAAAAGGAAACGAGGCCAATGGACCGCGTGCTGGTAGTGGATGATGACGTGGAGTTGTGCGAGCTGGTGAAGGAGTTCCTCGAGCCTGAGGGGCTGCAGGTGGAAGCCGTGCATAACGGCATCCGCGGGCTGGAGCGGGCGCTCACCGGAGAGCACGCGCTGGTGGTGCTCGACGTCATGCTGCCGGGGATGAACGGACTTGACGTGCTGCGCAAGTTGCGCGCCTCCTCCTCGGTCCCGGTGCTGCTGCTCACGGCGCGCGGGCAGGACGTGGATCGAATCGTCGGCCTGGAACTGGGCGCGGACGATTACCTGCCCAAGCCTTTCAACCCGCGCGAACTGGTGGCGCGCATTCGAGCCATTTTGCGGCGCACGCGGAGCGAAGCGGGAGAACGGCAGACGCCGCAAACCAGCGTGCACGTGGGCGATGTGGAGCTCAATCCCGCAACGCGCACCGTCCTGCGCGGCGGCGAAGCGGTGGACCTGACCGCGGTCGAGTTCAACCTGCTCGATGTGCTGCTGCGCGAAGCGGGGCGCGTGGTCACGCGCGATGAACTGGCCAAGATCGCGCTGGGCCGGCTGTTTTCCCCCTACGACCGCAGCATCGACATGCACATCAGCAAGTTGCGCAAGAAGCTGGGGGAGGACGGCAAAGGAGGGGAACGCATCAAAACCGTACGCGGGGTAGGATACATTTACGCCGCGCCTACGGGCGATTGAAAGGCCATGCGGAGCATCTTCCTCAAAATTTTCCTTTCTTTCTGGCTGACCCAGGCGCTCTTCCTGGTGCTGGCCCTGGTGCTCGCCGAGCGCCCCACCGAGCGGGTCATCATGCGCTGGCACTCGCTGACGGCCGACGCTCTCAAGCTCTACGACCAGAATGGCATCGCATTTCTAGAGAAAGGGCAGCCGGAAAAAGCGACCGCCTACCTGCAAGATCTCGAACACAGTGCTGATGTGCAGTTTTTCTGGTTTGATTCCCACGGCAAAAAGCTCTTCGGCGAAGCAGAGGTTCCGCCCAAGGTGCGGCAGCTGGCGCTGCACGTAAGCCGCACCGGCCAGCAAGAATTCGTTCCCACACAAAGAGCAACTCTGGGCGGCCAAGTGGCTGTAGCCAGCAACGGCGAGCGTTATGTATTGGTGGCCCAGATCCTCCGCGGCCACGGCCCCTTCGCCTTGCGCCGCACTACCGAGGAATTCATCACCCGGCTGGGACTCGCCATCCTGGTGACGGGATTCGTTTGCTTCTGGCTGGCGCGTTACCTCACCGGACCCATCGTTCGCCTGCGCGCCGCCACCCATCAACTGGCGAGCGGCAACCTGGGAGCGCGCGCCGCCGAGACCAAGCGCACCGACGAACTCGCCGAACTGATACACGATTTCAACCGCATGGCGGAGCGATTGGAAGCGCTCCTGAATTCGCAGAAACAGCTCATCAGCGATATCTCACACGAGTTGCGCTCGCCGCTGGCTCGCCTGAACGTGGCTCTCGGCCTGGCGCGGCAACGCTCGAACGCGGATTCCGCCAAAGTTCTGGACCGCATCGAACTGGAAGCCGACCGGCTCAACGAGATGATAGGCAAGCTGCTGACGTTGGCCCGGCTGGAAAGCGGTGAGCCGCCGGAGGAGCATGCGGTGGTCCACATTCCTGACCTGCTGCAGGAAGTGGTGGCCGATGCCGACTTCGAGGCCCGCAGCCGCAATTGCGGGGTCAAGCTTCTGCAGGCCGATGACTGCACCACTCAGGGCAATCCCGGACTGCTCCGCAGCGCTATCGAAAACGTGGTGCGTAACGCGGTGCGCTACACCGCTCCCGTCAGCGAAGTGGAGATCCGCCTGAGTTGCCGCACTCAGAACGGAGCCGGATCGCAGGCCGTCATTTCCGTGCGCGACCATGGTCCGGGCGTCCCCGACCAGGAGATCAGCAATCTCTTCCGTCCCTTCTACCGCCTGGATGCGGCCCGAGAGCGCCAAACCGGCGGGACGGGGCTGGGCCTGGCCATTGCCGAGCGCGCCGTCCGCCTGCATCAGGGAACTATCACTGCGCGCAATGCCCAGGGCGGCGGCCTCGAGGTCGAAATCCGCCTCCCGGCTACCCCCGTCCCTTCTCCCGCCATGGTCGCCCAGATATAATTCTGCTCAGCTTACGAAACCCTTCCCGCGGTTGCCTCATCCAAACAGGGCTGAGGCTCTTACAGTGATCTGGGGCGCGAAACTGTGGCTCCAGTCCGGCATATCCCATGGCAGCTAACAGTCGACGCTCTTTCTTCCTGGTGCTTTCCGTATTGCTGGCCTGCGGTGTTCTGGGAGCGCTGTTTGGACAATCTCCCACTCTGAATTCCTCCGGTGAATCCCAAATCAGCAATAGTTTGCACACCTTCACTCAGGCCTACAACATCGTCGAGCAGAATTATGCCGAGCCGGTAAGTCCCGACAAAGCGATCTACGACGGTGCGATTCCCGGCATGCTGCGCGTGCTCGATCCCCACTCCACCTTCTTCGATCCCAAGGCCTACGCCATGCTCAAGGAGTCGCAGAGTGGGAAGTACTACGGCATCGGCATGACCATTGGCCCGCGCAACAACCACATTGTGGTGATTGCACCCTTTGCCGGCACACCTGCCTACAAGGCTGGTGTCCGCCCGGGCGATGTGATCGTGGCGGTCAATGGCAAGCCCACTGACAACATGAGCACCGAAGAAGTGGCCGAGTTGGTGCGTGGACCCAAGGGCACCACCGTGACTCTGACCATTCTGCGCGAAGGCGAGCCCAAGCCGCTGCAGTTCACCGTGGAGCGGGCTGAGATTCCGCATTACAGCGTGGATCTTCACTTCCTGCTGCACCCAGGAATCGGCTACCTGCATGTGGCTTCCTTCGACGAGACCACGGATGACGAGGTGCAGAACGCGCTCAGCCAGTTCGGGAGCCTGCAAGGCTTGGTGCTCGATTTGCGTCAGGATCCGGGCGGACTGCTCAATGCCGCCGTCGGGGTCGCTGGACAGTTCCTTCCCAAAGGAGACGTGGTGGTCTCCCAGGCCGGCCGGGCCTCGCCGGAAAAGGTTTATCGAGCTACGCGGGGCGAAGACGGCAAGCCCTACCCCATCGTCGTTCTGGTGGATCGCGGCACCGCTTCCGGCGCTGAAATCGTGGCCGGTGCTATTCAGGACCATGACCGCGGGCTGGTCGCCGGCGAAAACACCTTCGGCAAGGGCCTCGTGCAGACTGTATTCCCCCTGTCGCAGGATACCGGCCTGGCCCTGACCACGGCCAAGTACTACACTCCCAGCGGCCGCCTGATTCAGCGCAACTATAGCGGTGTGTCGCTCTACGATTATTACTTCGAGCGCGAGAACAACAGCAGCAATGCCGGCCGTGAGATGAAGTATACCGACAGCGGCCGCCCGGTTTATGGCGGCGACGGCATTACTCCCGATGTGAAGATCCCTCCGCCCAAGCACAATCCGTTCCAGGACACGCTGCTGGTGCACTACACGTTTTTTAACTTTGCCCAGGACTACCTGCAGCACCATCACCTGGCTCAGAATTTCCAGGTGACCGACCAGGTAATGCAGGATTTCCGTAACTTCCTCAACCGGCAGAATGTGGCCTACTCCGAGGCGGACCTGGCGCAGAACCTGGATTGGGTGAAGTGGAACCTGCGCAGCGAGTTGTTCACCGATGCGTTCGGGATGGAAGCCGGTTTAAAGGTCCATGCCGAGGCCGATCCCGAGGTGGTCCAGGCGCTGCAGTTACTGCCCCAGGCCAGGCAACTGGCGCAAAATGCACGCCGCATCATCGCCGAACGCAAGACTGCGGCCAGTTTGCAGCATGAGCACGCGGCGGTTCACCAGTAAGGATTGCAGGTAGAGTTGCGTCAGCCCCGAAGGAATGCACTCCCATCCGAATCACGGATGGGAGAACCAGCCGCTACAAGCTGAGGCTGCCCCGTCCCAGGCGGTAGTACACCTGATTGGTCGGCACCCCACCCGGATGCGTAGCCAGCACCGTGACCAGGTGCAGTCCGGGGTAAACGCTTTTCAGCACGTATTCAACTCCCAACAATCTGCCATCCGAATGGCGGAGATTGCGCTGCCCCAACGATGCCCCCGCCTGCAGGAACTGACTCCATTCTTCTTCGTCGTATTCCACTGGATTCTGCGAGAACACATTGGTGATGCGGCCCAGGAATTGCGTGCGTTCAAATCCCAGCATTTCGCATAGGGCATCATTGACGTCCAGGATTTTTCGCGCGTTATCCAGCACCATGCTGGGCAAGGGCGAATTCATGAACATCACTCGGAAATGCCCATCGTTCACCGCCACCTCAGCGGTCTGGGTGCGGGCCCGGAACCAGGTGTCCAGGTCGGAGCGGAAAGCGAACACCACGGCGCCTTTTTTCGTCGCTATGCGCCGGATAGGAAAATGAAAGTCCCTCTCCCAGCGCTGCAGGGTGCGCACCGAAGCGCCTGCGTAGGAGGCAATTTCCTTCCAGGATCGCAGTATTTCGCTCATGGCCGCACCGCCCCAGTGATCCTATATTCAGCTTTTTTTCGGGCAGGGCGCAAGGACGCTGGTCACACCAAGGTAGTTGTTTTTGTGGCCGATCCCGGCCGATACAACTCCTGCAGTATCAACCAGCCCAGGTGGCTTGCCGCTTCGACGACTGCAATTGGTGGATGATGGACTCCAGCGACTTCCAGTCTTCGACGCTGGCGCCATTGGTGAACTGAATGCCCAGGCCGTTCGGGTCTTGGCGCCGGACGACGCCCCATAGGTCTGCTTTCAGGGCGCCATTATGCAGGACAATACGTACTCGGGTGTGTTCAGCGATCTGCCGAGGGGTGGCGACATAGCAGCCGCTCAGGCTGATGTTGCGCAACTCCGCCAGTACTGCGCCGGTTAGAGAGGCTTCTCGAATCTCCACGGCGGCAGCGAGCGGATACCGGGCGTGTGGACGTTCAGGTTCCATTTTGGAACTCGGCAGCTTGAGGCGGGGGATGGTGGCACATTAGCGGGAGGACCGCGCCCCAGCAAATTACCTCCGAGCAAGGAACCAAAGTGCTCGCCCCCTCCTGCCGCTTACTCTTGGTGCCGGCCACATGGCGACATGCTGCGAAACGCCGCACTCGATTGCCGGTTATGTGCAACTTTGCAGCTCAACAGTGCAAATTCCTGCACTCGCAGGCGGTCCACCTCTCTATGGTTTAACATTGGCGCTGCAATTCACAGATTTTAATGCTTTTTCGCTTGACAGTAGTTTCCCTGACAGCGAGAATTGCCGCCCATTGGGGCATTGCTTAGGAGTGAATGTTTGCGCGCCGCTTTCTGGGCGAACTAATAAGCCTAGGCTTACGTGGCTAGGAAAGATTGCCAGTGAGCAACTTTACCCGGGTACATCCGAACAGCAAAATCGCTAGCGACGGCGGGCGCAGAACTGCGCTGCTCGCGCCTGCTCTCAGAGCCGCTACAAGCAAAGCAGAAAGAATCCGTGGAGGATTTATGCAAGACATCTGTTGCAAGTTGAGCCGCATGGCGGCCGTGGCGGTGGTGCTGATGGCGGCCTGCGTGGGCAGCGCCTGGGCACAAAACCCGTGGCAGACTAATGACCTAGTGCTGTGCTACGGAGGCGGCAAATGCAATGCGGAGAGATTGGTTAATGGTACTACACCCACCTTCCTCAACTCGCTTAGCGCCGGTTCGGGCGACGTTCGCGGCGCAGCTCTCAACAACAGCTTGCACCTGCTGGTAACCAATGGCGGTTCTGGCACTTCGAACGTAGTGCAATTTTCTATTGCTACGATAAATCCGTTTAGTGGCGCAACTGTACCGCAGAGTGCGACGAGTTTCCCAAGTAGTGGCGGCAACAGTTCCAACAATGCGCAGGCTGTCGCTGTCAACAGCGGCGGGCACATGTTTGTCGGAAACTCCGGCAGCGGTACCCCGCAAGCGAGCATTGTCGAACTGGACGCGCACGGAGTGCGCGTTACACCCACTGCTAGCAGTATATTTACGTTCCCAACGGCGTCTGACCCATGCGCCACAACCAGTCTGAGCAGTCTGGATCTAAGCGCCGACGGCAATGCAATTTACGTAACTTCCGGCGACGGCAAGATTCGAAGAGTTGGGCCACTGTCGTCGGGGTTATCCTCCGCGGCCTGCAGCGTCTTCGCGGATTTCGGTCCGGGGGTCTCGCTATTCGGCATCAAGGATATACCAGCAGGAGCTCTGGCCGGCAACTGTCCGTCCGACAGCTGTCCGACCGAAACCGTGCTGGTTGTCGCAAAGGGATTTGTTGACCTTGATACGGGGGAGACGACGGGAGAAAGCGGAGAGACTAACAACCCCGATGCCGTAAACGTGTGTACCAACACCCCCGGGGGGAGTGCCGAGTCCTGTGCACTGCTTCTTGATACCACCGCGCCCACAACTCCACTCTCAGGAGCAGTTTGGGCAGCGGGCAACCCGTATACCAGCACCAGCACAACCATTCTGGATGCTTACTTACACGTACAGCAGGTCTTTACGCCCGGCACATCTGGTTCAGATGAGCCAATTTGGGCCCACAACAGCGGGTCGGTGGTGCGCGACAACGCGGTGGTCTGGAAGGATCTGGGAACGCCAGTCGCGTGGGCGGCTCATCATACCTATTCACAAGGCGACCTCACTATTGGCGCTGGTCACGTCCAGCAGGAAACTGTTGGGAGTTGTACCTCGGGCGTGTATGCGACCGTGTTTTCCACACCCGCCTGGTTCACGGACGGCGCAACGCCTACGCCTGACGGGACCTGTAGTTGGACCGATCTGGGAGTATCCGGCAGCTGGGTAGCGACGACCCCATACGTAACGAACAACGCACCTTATACCGGCGAACTCGTTACGAGTTCAGGCAATGTGCAGCAGGTGCAGATTGCCGGCACCTCTGGGCCTAGCACTCCTGCCTTCAGCACCACCGTCGGCGGCACTGTCACCGACGGCTTGCAATGGCAAGACCAGGGTGCCTCGCCTGCGGTTATCGCGAGATACCGTGTACAAGCCGGAGACACTCTGCAGGCACTTGCACTGGATCCTCTGGTTTCTGACTGCCAAGCGAATGCGTGCACAACGCTGGCGTCCATTCCAGCCCGAAAACTGGCTAATTTCTGGTTGGCCGATACCGGCTCAGGAAATGTGTTCAAGGTCGCATTTGCCGACGGTACACACCAAAATTATGACACCGACGCGGCCGTAAACTGTCCGGGCGGACATTGCGGCAGCGGCATTCACAGCATCGTTATCTACGGCGGCGAGAGCGCGGCCCAGCCCGGATTGGCAAGCCTGCTTCTTGGAGGCTCACTTCAGTCGCCCAACTTCACTGCGACTCAGACAATTCTGGATAACACGATAACCTCAACCTTGTATGGTACCAGTCTGCCAACTACGCCGATTTCTCTATACGCATCGCTGGTTCCCACAAGCAGCTGCTTCAATGATTCCAACGTCGGCAGCTTGCCATGCCGTGAAACTGTCTCCGGTGCGCCCGGTGAAGCGCTGGTGTGGAAGATTGACATCCCCCAGGGACAGGCGCAAAAGCTGCCCACCTCGCAAACGTTGAACACAGCCTTCGCGTCGACGGGTTCGTTTGGGATTGACGCCGGCACGGACGTCTTCGTGGAT
The DNA here is from genome assembly GCA_025934735.1 of Terriglobales bacterium. Lineage (GTDB taxonomy): Bacteria > Acidobacteriota > Terriglobia > Terriglobales > Acidobacteriaceae > JAICWP01. Next base: position 67,155 of record JAICWP010000017.1, read on the forward strand.
ATGGGGTACGATGACACAACCTTCGTTGGCACCGATCCCGGAACGCGGACTGTAAGCGTGCACTCGCTGCACGAAATACCGACAGCCAACACGCAGAGTCAGTCTCAGTGCCAGTTCTCCAGCCCGCTTGCGAACACATGTTATAAGCTCAATCGGAGCACACTGAACTTCTCCTTCAGTTGCCCAGGACTAAGCCCAACCCAGCTTGCAAGTCTGAATCCGATGCTGTCGCTGGTCAAAAAGAATACAGGGCAGGCGCCGCAGTTCATTCCGAGTTCAGACAAGACAGCAACCAACGGCAAAGCTGCGTTCCGCTTTGATAGGCCCCACAACATCTGGACCTACCAACTGAGTCTCAGCGGGTTTGCCCCAGGCACTTACTTGGGCACGGCGTTTGATTTTGCCAATGTTGTCCCAAGCTTCACGACGGGGATATTTACGCTGGACAATAGCTGCAAGTAAGCTTAGGCGCCTAAAGGAGTCAGCCCGTAAGGGCTGGCTCTTTTTTTGCCTGTAATCATGATGGGGAGGTAACCGCCGCGTTCCGCTTAGCAGGAGGCAAAGTACAGGAGTAGGGCGACGGTCTAGGTTGTCGGACTCTTCCGCTGCGCGGATTCCTGGTAGACCTTGGCAAGATCGTTGCGCTTAAGCAAAGTATCGCTATGTGACTCTTTAACAACTTCGTCGAGAATGCGATGTGCCGCGGCGTAGTGGCGCGGCGCTTCAGCCGCAGAGCCGCCCAGGCGGAGCGCCTCGGCCAGCAGATAATGGCTCTTGGCCAGTGAAACCTGCAGCCCGAGTTTCTCGCTGTTGTCGAGAGCGCGCTGCAACACCTCCTGCGCACGCGGGTACTGCTTGGCCTCGATGAGCGCCTGTCCTAGATAAATCGAACATTCAACTGCCAGATGCTTCAGGCCGGAACGGTCGGCATCCTCGGCGAGCGATTGCAAGGAAGCAAATTCTTCACGGGAGCGCCCCTGCATCACCTGTAACTTCGCGAGATTGAACTTAGTGACCAGCTTCTGTTCACGGTCCGGGTTGTGGGAGGTGATCTTCGAGGCTTGGTCGAACCAGGAGCGGGCTCCGGCTAAATCGCCGCTGTAAAAAACGCGGTCGCCTTCAAAATTCAGAATTTGCGCGATGAGCGGATCGTTTTTGACTTCCCGCGCCGTGCGCAAAGCCTCGTCCAGGTTCTTCTGCGCCTCGGCTCCCCGGCCAAGCAGGGTCAGGGTGTTGCCGTAGCTGGCCTGAATCTGCGGCAGCCACACTCCGCTTTCGTTCACTTCGCGCCAACTCTTCAGCGCATCCTGCTGCGAATTCAGCGCGGCGCCGTAACGGCCCTGGTACTGGAACACCTTTCCCAAGCCATAGGATGCGAAGGCCACGCCACGCTTGTCCCCCGCCTTGCGCCAGAGGTCCAGCGCCTTTAGGAAATCATCGGTCGCCTGGCTGTATTGGCCCATTCGCGTGTAGGTGTCGCCAATGTTGTAGTAACTGTCGGCGATGTACGCGGGGGAGCCGATTTTCTGGCGCAAATCCAGCGCCTGCTGGAAATAAGTCATGGCGTTGGCGTAATCGGCTTCATCCAGGTAGGTCCAGCCAATATTGTTGACGCAGTTCGCCTCATTTTGGCGGTCGCCGGCATCATGTAGCAGCGGCAGCGCTTCCTTGCTCAGCGCCAAAGCCTCGTCATATTTGCCCAGGCTTTCCTTGAACAGTCCGAGATCGGTCAAGCTGCGGCCGAGCCCCATCTTGTCTCCGATCTCGCGCCGGAGGCTCACCGCCTCCTCATAACTCTTCAGGGCGGCATCGGCCTTTCCCATGTCCTGCTGCACCCCGGCCATCCAATTCAGAGTTTCCGCAACGCCACCTTTGTCGCCCAGGCGGCGCTTGATGTCGAGCGCTTGCTGAAAGCTGTTGAGGGCATCCTCGCGCTTGTTCATGAATTGATAGGCATTGCCGAAGGCGTCGAGAATGGAGGCTCGTTCTTCCTGATTGTCGAGTTGCACGGCCAGGGTCAGAGCGTTATTCAGATGAGCGATGCTGCCCTCAGGATTGTTGCCCCGGATTTCCACCCATCCCATGTGGAGAAGAGCATCGGGATTGTTTTTGTCACTCGCGAGCAACTTCTGGTAGTAAGCGCTTGCTTTGTCGAGCGTGCCAAACTCCTCGTACAAGCGGGCCAGGGTGTATTGAATATCGGGATCGTCGGGCAGAATCTTGGCCAATTTTTCGTAGGATTCTATGGCCTTGGCGTAGTCCTTGGTGGCTTGCGCGTTTTCCGCCTGGATCAACACCTTCTCTTGCGGCGTGGTGCTATCACTTAGGTCCAGCGCCTTGCGAGCGGCGTCCTGGGCTTTGTCCCCATAACCGAGCGCGGCGTAAGTCTTTCCCAATTCGGCGAAGGCCAGGGCAAACTTTGGGTCCTGCGTGGTGGCCGCTTCGAACTGCTTGACCGCTTCGAGATACTTACCCTGCCGGGAAAGTTGCATCCCCTGGCCGTAGTCTCCCAAGGCCTGCACTGACTGGGTAGAAGGATGCAGGGAGGTGGCCTGAATTTCCTTGATAGTGTCAGCCGAGAGCGCCAATTTCTTCTGCACCGCTTGCGACAGCTGTTCCATGGCCTTGGGTAGATCCTTTTCGCTCGCCGCGTCCGCCTGCAGCGAGGACGAGGTTTGGCGCTTCAAGTCCTGCAGGGTGGCTTCGATATGGATCTGGCCGCCCAGCCTTACGTACCTCCCCCACAGCAACCGGTCGGCGCTGGTGAATTCGGCCACGCGGCGCAGGGTATCGGGGTCGAAGCTTGCCTCCGGGCCAAGTCGCAAGTCGTGAAGAATCTGGTCAATGCGGTCCGAGGAAACCGTTCGCAAGTAGGCCGACTGGCCCATGTTGCTGCGCAACATATCGGCCAGAGTGGGTCCGTACCAGTCAATGGAGCTATCGCTGGTTCCGTTTCGGAACGGCAGTATCGCCAGGGACGCGACGGGAGCGGCAGGCCCCTTCGCCGAGGGCCCAAACAGCTTTCCACGCAGCAGGAAAGCGGTGATAGCCAGAATAATCACCACTGCAGCCACACTGATCACAACCCAGGGAATGTCCTGGCCCCACGGCTGCACGGCAGGCAGGCGGATGGAGGCGGCCGCGCCCTTGCCCTGCCAAGCTTCCAAGTCGCTTAGCAGCTCGCGCGCTGTCGCATAGCGTAGCTTGGCGTCGCGCTCCAGGCACTTGGAGACAATTTCGCTGAGGACGCGCGGCACCTGGTTATCCAGGCTGGAAACCGGCACAGCGCGCTCCTGCGTGCGCTTCAGCAGGCTGGCCAGGGCGCTATCCGCCTTGTAAGGCACCTGCCCGCTCAGCAGTTCATAGAAAATCAGCCCCAAGGTAAACAGGTCAGAACGCTGGTCCAGTTCCTGGCCTAAGCCCTGCTCTGGCGACATGTACTCCATGGTGCCGATCAGGGCGCCGGTCTGGGTCATGCCATCGCTTTCGAGTGACCGTGCCAGGCCGAAATCCATCACCACAATGCGGCCCTGGGCATCGCGCATGATGTTCTGCGGCTTCAGGTCGCGGTGAATAACTCCTTCCGTATGAGCGGTGTCGAGGGCGAGGCAGACCTGGCGAATGATTTCCGCCGCTTCTTCGGGCGAGAATTTCTTGTGCTCCAGGAGCAAGGAACGCAGGTCCTTGCCCTCAATGAACTCCATGGTGATGAACTTGATACCGTCGGCCTCGCCCAGATCGAATATGCGCACCACGTTGCGGTGGGTGACTTGGCGGGCCAGGATCAGTTCCTGCTTAAAGCGCTGGATAATGGCGGGATTGCGGGCCAGGTCCGGGCGGATGACCTTCAGCGCCACCAGGCGGTCCAGTTCGCGGTCGCGGGCCTTGTAGACCGTGCCCATACCGCCTTCCCCCAGGGCCTGGATGATCTCGTAGCGACCGGCCAGGATGGCGCCCGATTGCAGCCCCGTCGCCGCCCAGGCGTCAGCCGCCGAGGAGCCGCCGGCACTTGCCTGGCCCGCGCCACTAGAAGATACCGGCACCAGCGTCTGCGCATCCGAAGAGCTGCTTTCCGGCACCAGGGTGGGTGAATCGGCAGAGGACGGAGGAGGAGTGAGCGTTTGAGCAGCCGTTTCGGGCCGGGGTGAGGCTTCCGGCACCAAGGTCGGAGTGTCCGCTTGCGACAAAGGCTTGGGAGGTCGTTCCATACGACCGGCTCTGCGGAAAACCGCAGCTACTGGGCTTCTTACAGGTCCCCTTGGCGACCTAGTATATACCGCGTTTTACCTGTTATTGCTTGTATAAATTGCTGGGAACGGAGCCTTTGATGTAGTGGTTCACGCGCAAACAGACCTCCATCCGTGAACCGCACCTGCCCGGGGGCAACTTTTCCACCTGGACCGGGGTTTTATCGAGTGACTCTGCCCGGATTCTGCGCGCCCGATATACTGCATAGCATTCATGTATCTTAAAATTGCTCAAGGATACGGACTCGTGAAGCGATCGCAACCCCTGGGGTTCACAGTAGTGTTGCTTCTGCTTGCCGCCGCGGCGGGATGCAAGTCAGCGACGACCGTCGTGGCCAACGCCCAATTCCGGGCGATGAACGCCTCGGTTGAGCAGCCCAGCCTGACCGTGCTGCTGAGTTCCACCACCCTGGCCGCCAGTCTGGCTTACCCAACCGCCACCCCCTACACCGCGGAGACGCCGGGGGGATACACCCTGCACGTTGAGCCTGCGGGAACCACTACCAGCCTAATCAATCAACCCTTGGTGTTTCAGCCGGGTACGTTCTACACCGTCATTGCCGCCCAGTCCGGCTTCGCCTCTACCACTCTCACTCCCATTTTTCTAACCGATGACAACACCCCGCCTAACAGCGGCCAGATGGAACTGCGCATCGTCAATGCCTCGCCGGACGTAGGAAATGTTGACGTTTACGTCGTTGCGCCGGGCAAGGGTGTCCAGAACGCGAGCCCAACCGTCAGCAATATGGCGTTTACGGCAGCTTCCGACTATCAGCCTCTGGCCCCGGGGAGTTACGAGCTTTACTTTACGGCAGCGGGTCAGAAGACCATTTTGATTGACAGTGGCCCGGTCAGCTTCGCCGCGGGGCAGATTCGCACTGTCGTCGCCCTGGATAAGACCGGTGGCTTTGCCACCAGCACGTTAGCGGATTTGCACTGACCGATTCGAATCCCGCGAATTCAGGATTAGCCACATCCCGTGCCACCCCCTTTCCGGTGTTCACAGGTGCCTCCTCAAGGCAAACACCTTAGATGATCTCTCACGAAAGTACCTCTCTTTATTCCCATGAAATTGAGCGGTTTGGCCGATTGGAGCCGGGGCCTTGCCCTGCTACTGTCGGGTCACCTGCTGAACGCCATTGAACTGAAAATTTGCAGGCCTCCTGGCCGAGCCTGCTCGCTATTTCTAAAAAATTTCAGAAAAAGGGGAATTGCTGGTGAGGATTTCATTCATAGCTGCTGCCTGCCTTCTTCTCTCACTGCCCAGCTTGGCCTCTGTCAGCGTTTCGGCAAAAGCCTCGGGCTCTACTTCACCTGTCTCCGTCTCCGGGACGGCAAGCTCCGGTTATTCCATCACCGGATGGTGCATCTACGTAGATTCCAACCTCGTTTTCCGGCAAAATACTTCATCCAAAAGCATTACCCAGTCGGTCAGTATGAGCAGTGGCACTCATAAAGTTGTAGTCAAGGCGTGGGATAGCTCGGGCGCAAGCGGCAGTGCATCTTTCAGTGTAAGCGTCAGCACCACTAGCGGCGGCGGCACTACCAGCGGCGGATTGATTCCCACACCCCCTTCTACCGCCAAATACTTCAGCAACATTGACCAGATGTCAGGTTGGGTGGCGTGTTCAGCTTGCGCGAACAACACCTCCGCGAGTTCCTACTGGTACAAGCAGTGGGTTGGCAGCCCATCGATGGATGGGGCCAGCATGCAGACTTACATTAAGGGCGGCTACAAGACCTGGGCGGATGATCTTTTCGTGAAGACGCTCGGCGATCAGACCTGGGCTCGGCACATCGAATTCTCCATGAACTTTCTGTGGAACGCGCCCAAGACCAAGCAAGCAAACGGGGCGTATGTGGTTCAAGCCATTGAATTTGACGCCCGCATGATCATCAACGACTTCAAGTATCTGTTTGGCACCCAGTGCAACTACGCCCGTGGCACCTGGGATATCTGGAGCAACACGGGTTGGTATTGGTATCACACCTCCATTCCCTGCCAGAAGTGGGGGCCCAATACCTGGCATAAAGTTACCTGGTACTTCACCATCGATAACACCAACAAATACCTCCACTACGTTGCCCTGCAAGTGGATGGCGTGCAATACAGCGTGAACAAGTCGATGGCCGCCGGTTCGGTGCCTGCCAACAAACAGTTCCTCATCCAATTTGAGCAGGATACCGATATGTACGGGGACCCATGGTACCTGTGGGCGGACAAGATTCAAGTCGCGCTCTGGTAACAGGGTTAAAAACTGCAAGCGGGTTTGAAAGCTGGCGGCGTTAAGCCGCCAGCTTTTCTCTTTTAGGCATCCCGGACAACTGGGCGTGACAATAGGGGCAGCGCTGCGCCTCTGCTTGGACGACTCCATCGCAGGTGGGGCAGCGCAGGTGGCCGGCGGGAACCAGGTCGGCCGCCGAGGGCAACATGCCGACCGTGAAGAATCCGAGCAGGGGCGTAAGAAATAGCGAGAACAGATACCAGAGATTCGCGCTGTGCCCTCTCTTAGCGGCGAACTCGGCCACCAGGCCGCACAGCAATAACCACACGGCCGCTAGACCAAGGGCGATGAGGAGCGATGTCATGGCGCACCCCTGCGCCGGCCGCGGTGGTCCCGCTCGCCGGCTGCAGTTTTTATCATGCAACCGGCTTGCACCTTCTCCAATGACCCGCATCACCGTGGCGTGTGAGCACGCCTCTCTCCAGCCGAAAGTGCTCACTTCCGTTTGCTTTTCGTATGCGACGCCGTGGCAGCTTTCCCCAATCAGCTGTAGTTTGCGACAATAGAGCTAACCAATGATTCAGCTATCCTCGGCGGGCAAACGCTTCGGCGGCAAAATCCTCTTTGAAGAACTCGACTGGCTGATCACGCCGCGCGACCGGATTGGCCTGGTGGGCGCCAACGGCACCGGCAAATCCACCCTGCTCAAGGTACTGGCCGGGCTGGAGACGCTCGACTACGGCGCGATGACGGTGATGAAAGGCACCACCGCCGGCTACCTGCCGCAGGATGGGCTGAACCTTTCCGGGCGCACGGTGTTCCAGGAGTGCATGTCGGTATTCGACCAACTGCGCGACATGGAACGCGAGATGGAATCGCTCACCGAGCGCATGGCCGAAGTGGACCACACCAGCGCCGAATACGACCAGATCGCCGACCGCTACCACCACCTGCAGGGCCAGTTCGCCGCCCACGACGGTTACGCGCTGGAAGCGCAGGTGGGCACGGTGCTCACCGGACTAGGCTTCCGCAAAGAGGATTGGGGCCGGCACACCGAGGAGTTCAGCGGTGGCTGGCAGATGCGGGTGGCCATGGCCAAGCTGCTGCTGCAGAAGCCTAACCTGCTGCTGCTGGATGAGCCCACCAATCACCTTGACCTGGAAGCGCGTAACTGGCTGGAAGAGTACCTGGCCGAGTATCCCCACGCCTACGTGGTCATCTCCCACGACCGTTATTTTCTGGATGTGACCGTCAGTAAGACCGCCGACATCTGGAACCGACGCATCACCTTCTATACCGGCAACTACGAGCAGTTTCTTAAGCAGAAGACCGAGCGCAAGGACCAACTAGTGGCGGCGTACCGTAACCAGCGCGACCGCATCGAGCAGATTGAGGCGTTCGTCAACCGCTTCCGCTACCAGGCCACCAAAGCCAAGCAGGTGCAGAGCCGCATTAAGGAACTGGAGCGCATAGAGCGCATTGAGATTCCGCCGGAGGAGAAGACCATTCATTTCTCCTTTCCGCAGCCCAAAGCCAGCGGGCGCACGGTCGCTGAGTTCAAGGATGTGGCCAAGAATTATGGCGAGAAGCAGGTATTCCGCGACGTCAGCTTCGTGATTGACCGCGGCGACCGGGTGGCGCTGGTAGGCGTGAATGGCGCGGGAAAATCCACGCTCATCAAGCTGCTGGCGGGCATTGAGCCGGTCACCGCCGGCGTGCTGCGCCTGGGGCACAACGTGGAAGCCGATTACTTCGCCCAGGACCAGTACAAAGAATTGGACCCCGAAGCCCGCATGCTGGACGACCTGTGGAACCTGGCGCCCACGCACACCCAGACCCAGCTGCGCAGCCTGCTGGGCGCGTTCCTGTTCTCGGAGGACGATGTGTTCAAGCGCCTAGGCGTGCTTTCCGGTGGCGAGCGCAACCGTTACGCCCTGGCTCGCATGCTGCTGCGGCCTTCGAACTTCCTGCTCCTCGATGAGCCCACTAATCACCTCGACATGCGAGCGAAAGACATGCTGCTGGAATCGCTGGAGCAATACACCGGCACGGTGGTGTTCGTCTCCCATGACCGCTACTTCATTGACAAGCTGGCCACGCGCGTGTTCGAGATCGGTGAGGGCGAAGTGCGGGTCTTTCCCGGCAATTATGAAGACTACTTATGGCGCAAGCAGAACCGAAGCGAAGCTCCCGCGGTTGAGCAGCCGATCCCGGCGGCTTCCCTTCCCGGCGGTAATGGCCACTCGCCCGCGTCGAAACAGAAGAAGATTAATCCCATCAAGCTGCGGGAAATGGAGCAGCATCGCGGGCAACTGGAGGCGGACATCGCCCGTACGGAGGGGGAAATTGCCGCCTGCGAGCAGGCATTGCAGGTATTTGTGAGCGCCGAAGAAAGTCTCCGCCAGAGCAATTTGCTGGAACAGCGCCGCAAGGAGCTGTCCCAAATGCTGGCGCAGTGGGAAGAGGTTTCGCAGGCGCTGGAACCGGCTACCTAGTTTCAGGAAACTCGAGAGTTGAAACTGAAAACATCTATTGAACGGTTTCGCCGCTGGCACTGGTGCCACCGGAGCTCTGGGCGGCGATGGCGCCGACGATGTCCGCGGGACGGCGGGACTGATCGTAAATTTCGCTTACGCCGTTATTGATGGCAGCCTGGAAGGTAACTACATCGGGGTCGCCAGGACCAAGTACGGCGATAAAAGCACGCGGAAACACCAGATGCAGCACTCCCGCCAAAGGCCAGCCGTCGCCCCCTTCTCCCAAACGGGAAGAGACGATAGCCACATCGAAATAATGCTGAGTTATTGCCAGCAACGCGGTGGGTAAATCGCGGGCAATGATGGCCACATACCCGCTGCTGGTCAAGGCGGACTGAAAACCGGTGAGCGCTTCCAGGTCCGAAGCCACAACCAGGGCGGTTTTGGGCGGAGTTGAGTTCCGGGCGCTCATTTCCAAACCCTCAAATCCCGCCGGTGGGCGATCATGCGGTTCAGCGCGGGCACCAGCTCCTTCAAGTCCACCGGTTTGGTGGCCAGGTAATCCACCCGCAGTTCCAGCGCCTTGCGCGAATTGTCGGAACTGGCATAACCCGTGCACACCACTACCACCGGCTTGGGACTCAGGGTGCCGGCGGCGCGGGCCACGTCCAATCCGATATCAGGCTGCTCCATGTTCAAATCGGTAATGATGGCATCGTACCTGCCGCCGTTGCTTAACAGGTGCAGGGCTTCGGCACAACTGTGCGCCGAAGCTACCTTGTACCCCTCCTGCTCAAACACCATTTGCAGGGTACGGGCAACGCTTGCCTCGTCATCTACGATCAAGAGTGAGGGTTTATGTGCCATTCGGCGATAGGCTGGCCAAGGTGATTGCTGTAATTGTACACCAGAGCTGAAGGCCCCGCAGAAGGGTTTAGGCCATGGCCTTTTCCAGGTTGACGGCGCGCCGGGTGACCAACCGGTGGAGGGCCATCTTAATCTCTTCCAGGTCCACGGGCTTCAGCGCAAGGTAGTCAACGCGCAGGGCCAAGGCGGCACGCAGTTGCTCCACGGTCGGGTAGCCGGTGTAAATCACCACCGCTGGGGGCGGGTCAAGCTCCTTGGCCTGGCGCGCCAGTTCTAGGCCCAGGCCTATGCGCTCCATGTTGAGGTCGGCGATGACCGCATCGTACCTGCGGGCCTGCATCCGCTGCTGGGCCTCGACGTAGGTGCGCGCAGTGTCCACCTGATACCCTTGCTGCCGCAGGATGGCGCTGAAGGTAAACAGGATGCCGGGCTCGTCTTCAGCCAGCAGGACCCAAGTACGTTTGCGTGGAGATGGGCTCAACAGAAGACTCCGGGGCACTCTTTGAGCAGATGTGGGCTCGGCAGGCAGAGGTTGTGCACACTCCCGGATTCCGAGTGTTCCCTGTGCGCCGCCCGGGCGACCTTGCCTAGCGTTCAGCGGTGTTGGTCGTGGCTCATGGACATCGGCCCTTCTTCCGGAGGCAACCCGGCGACCTGGCGCTTGCGGTTCTGGATTTCGCGCAACTCGCGCATCAGAATGGCCTCCTCGGCCACGTACTCAGCTTCTGTCATTTCCCCCTCGTCGAGTTTGAGCTGCAACTCCAACAAGCGCTCTTTGAGGGGTGCGTCGTCGGTGTACTCCTGTTCCGCCACCCGCTGCAGGGTGCGCAGGATAAACTTAAATCCGGTCAGCGGCGAAAGCAGCAGGTCGTCTATAAACAGCATAGGCAAATGTCCTCGGCCGGGCCGCTTCAGGAAGCGCCCCGCTCCAATTTGAGACGTATGTTCACGAAGTTGTAGGGTGGCCAGGGCCCCGTGTACTTAAAGTTCAGCAGCTCGCCATAAAACTTGGCGATTTTGTTGACGGCGGCGTCGAACTCGGCTTCCCGGTCCCGCTCTACCAGGAAAGCGGCATTCATGATCATCTTGTCGCCGATGGGCTTGTTGTCGCGCGAAGCCACGCAAACGTTGCGCAGCGCCTCGTAGATGTCCCGCACATATTGAGCTGCCCGCTCAGAAAGCGCCTTGTCAATCATGCGGCCCAGCTGCATACGGGCAAAGTAGGTGGACTGCAGGTGCTTGCGCGTAATCTCCTGGTGGAACTGGCGGATTTCCTCATCCGAATCCTTCAGTTCCTCGATAATGCGGTCGCGGTCCCAGTTCACCTTTAGCCCGAACTCCAGCTTGCCCTCCATCTGCTTCAGCACGTCTTTGAGGGAAACAAAAATGCTGCGCAGCACCTCGCGGATGTCATCGTCGGTGCGGAAGACCGTGCCGAAGCTCATGGGAATGATGGTGTGAGTCTTCATCACCGTTTCGATGACGTGCTCATGGGCCAGCGCATTCTCGCGGGTGGGATCAAAGATATAGACGGAGGTCTTGCTGACCACGGCGGCGATTTCCTGGAAATTCACCGTGTATACCGTTTCCCCGGCGCCGCCAATGCCCATTTTGCCGAAGGAGAGGGGCTGCTTGGCTTCAATAATGCCGTAAACATAGCGGCCACCTTCGACGGAAGGGGCTTCGGAGGGGACGGCGAACTCGGTAATGCGGACGTGGACGTCTTCGGCCGCGCTCTTCTCCGCTTTCGTACTCTTTCGGGGCGCTTTGGTCGCAGTTCGCCTTTGCCGACTATCCATGTGAGTTCCTCAAGATAGCTTTCAGTGTCTGCAAAAAATCATCAATCTCGATGGGCTTGAAAAATACGGTGATGCCCGCATGCTCCGCCCGCTCAGTCGTTTCCCGGTTAGCATAACCGGTCAGCATCACGCAGGGCACCTTGGGATCACGTTTGCGTACCCGCTCGAAGACCTCAAAACCGGTGTGATTCTGTTCCAGCGACAGATCACAGAGCACCAGGTCAAACCGTTTCTTGCCCAGGAGCGCCTCGGCTTCCTGCGAGGAAAGAGCAGGGGACACGATATATCCCTGCTCCTCCAGCATCATCCGGTACGTGAGAAGCACTGATGCTTCATCTTCCACCACCAGCACCTCGGGCTTCTTTGCTTTGGCCATAGGGCATCGCCGCAAGGCTAACGAACAATGGGAAACGCCAATTTAAATACGGTACCCTTCCCCTGGCGGCTGCGAACCTGAATGCTGCCGCTATGGTTCTCCACGATGCCCTTAACGATCCACAGTCCCAGCCCCGTGCCTTTTTCGCCCTTGGTGCTGACAAAGGGCTCGAAAACCGACTGCAACATGTCCGCGGGAATGCCGGAACCGGTGTCGGCCACCACGATATTGACGGAGCCATGCAGGCCATCCGTGGCCCGCACATGCCGGGTGCGAATGACCAAGCGCCCGCCCCTGGCCATACTGTCGCGGGCGTTCACCACCAGGTTGGAGAGCACCTGGCGAAATTGGTCGGCGGAACCCACGATGGGCGGCAGGTTACCCAATTGTTTGTCCGCCTCGATGCTGGCGGTGGAGAGCTGGCGCGCAAACAACGTAAGGGTGTCCTCAATCACGCTATTCAGGTCGAAGGGACCCACCTGATCGGTGTTGCGGTAAAGACCCAGCATCTGCCGCACAATGCGGGTAACCCGCTCGGTCTCGCTCTTCAGGATGTCGTACACCGGCTGGGCGGGCGGCTTTAACTTGCCCGGCAAGAGGTAAATGGCGTTCTTAATGGCTTCCAGCGGATTGTTAATCTCGTGCGCAATGGTACCGGCCAGCCGCCCGGTGGCCGCAAATTTCTCCACCTCCAGCATGCGCCGTTCCAACTGCAGCTGCTCCACCTTTTTCCACGCCGTCAAATCGCGCAGCACAGTCACCGTGTAGGCCACTTGGCCGCGGGCATCGTAGATTTTACCGGAGCGCGCGGCATACTCAATTTCGCTGTTGGAGGCGGGATTGTGCAGGCGCAGGGGCCGGTTCTGGCTGTCGGCAAACGAGAAGGTGAAAGCGGTTAGATATGCGTCGAGACGAGCCTGGTTGCGCACCACCGCGGGATGGCGGGTGTCATCTTCCAAGCCGAACAATTCTTTGGCCAAAGGATCGAGCAGCACCATCTTGGCGGCGCCATCGGCCACCACGATGGGATCGCCCACGTTTTCGATCACCAGGTTGAGCCGGTCGCGGTCCTGGCGCACCACTTCTTCGGCATCGCGCAGCTTCTGCAGGTTGGAACGCACTTCCTGGTCGGCGCGCCGCAAATCGGTGACGTCGCGCATCACGGTCACCATGCCGCTGCGCACGCCATCGCTGGTGAAGGTGGGAGCACAGACCGCCTCGAACAGCACCTCTTCGCCCTCCATCACGTCCACCAGCGTAAGATCGCGATGACTCTCGGTGCCGCTTACGGCCATGGAGGAAAGCGCCGCCGAGAAATAAAGATTGTTGAGTTCCACGGCGCGCGCGCCGCCTTCCGTCACCCCTTCCGGCAGTTTGAAAAAACGCTCGGCCGCTTTGTTCAGCATGATCACCCGATGGTGGCTATCGGTGAGGATCACCGGATCAGCCATGCTTTGCATCACCGTATGCATTTGCGAGATGGTGACATCCATGTCGCGCATGCGGTTGTAGTAGTGTTCCACCTTGAACAAGCGGGCGAGATAGCGGTTGGCGGTTTCGATCAGGTTGCGCAGGTGGCGCAACTGGCCTTCCGTGCAATCGCGGCTGATCTGCACCACCACCATGGCGGCATAGGCGCGCATACCACAGGAGGCGCACACCTGTTCCTGCAGTTGCAACTTTTGGGGCGAGCGAAAGTTCTGCACGGCCAGGCACTCGCGCCGCCGCTCCCGCTCCGCCTCCCAGCACTGGTTGCGATTCCGATAGATGAGAGGATGGCAGTAAAGCGGCTCCCGCTCCCATGCGCCGGCCGGAACGAGTGCCGGTTTCAACCCGTGCAGGAGCGAAATGAGCGGATTCTCCGAGGCCCAGAGGGTGCTTTGGAACTTCTGCAACTGGCTGGGCTGGTACTTGAGGGCGGCGACCGGCCGCACCGCGCCGCTCTCAAAATCTACTTCCAGGGCCAGCGCGCGGGAGAATCCCAGGGCAAGAATCTCCTCCAGCAGGATGGGGAAAATTTCCTCTGAGCGTTCTGCGGAGAGCAGCCGAAGCGCGGTGCTGTCGCGCACCGACTTGCGCCGTTCAACAAAGCCCCCCGGATCCGGGAGTTGCTTGCGCAGCAGAGGTGTAGCCATGGAATAGGATCCCTTGCGTGGCCTGCGGCTAACGGCGCACTCCCCTCGGCACGCGAGTTACGCGGCGAGTGGTCTCCACTTCTTCCCCTGCAGTCTCCGTCAGTTGCGGCCTCGAGACCAGTCCCACCAGGCCTACGGCGTCGGCGTACTTCAAGTAAGTGTCAATGGAAGCCACCACCACGCGCGCTTCCACTGTGATCAGGTCAATGCCTACCAGGGAAATCCGGACCCAGGCGTCAATGACAATACCTTTGTCCAGCACCCGGTCGAGTACGTCAATCAGACTTGAACCGCCAGATACCCGCTCTACCGCCATGAAGAATTCCTCCTAAGCTCCGCCTAACGCGTGCGCTTTGCCGTGCGTCGCGCGCGGGGAGGATTGCGTACCGTAGCCCCCGGGGGGACCCGTGGCAGTGCCGGTACTTGTGCCGGCGCCGTCAAATGAGGGTCGTACTTCCACCAGTTCAAGCCAATTTGCTCGGCCTTATCCACGGAACAGATCAGCAGCCGGATGCGAATCGTGAGCAATTCCACGTTGGCCAGTGATACGCGCACATCACCGGCAATGACCAATCCCTTATCGAGGACACGATCGAGGATATCGATCAGGTTCGTGGTTCCGGACGTAGCTGGCACGCGTTCCATAGGTTGGATTGCCGCAAAGTACCTTGCACCCAGCAGTTACTCGCGGTGGAGGCGAACCCGCATCGTAAAGCGGCTTGCGCCCACTGTCAAATGTCGCCCTGTGACATTTTTTAACGTGAGTAATCTGCTGTACGGAACCAAAGTACTGGCTGGAAATCCCCTCTCGCCAACGAGAAGCAGATACGGCCCCAGCACACGAAGCACAAAGTTAGATTCCAGAACTGGGCAGAAACGTTGCCCCAAGCCAGCTATTTTTCCAGCAGATTGCCCAGGGGGCCAAGGTCCAGATTCAGGTCCGCAAGGGTGAGTCCAAAATGCCCGGCCAGTTCCTGTATTTTTGCTTCCAGCTTCATCAGGGCGGCGCCCATGTTCTCGATTTCCTGGTCGGCGAGAGAGCCGCCCTCCATGCGTCGGATGGCCTGCCGCTCCAGTAACTGCCGCAGCAACTCAAGCAGGGTCAACACCAGGCGGGCTAGTCCCTGCTCAATATTTTCCGGAGAACAGTCCACGCGCTGCGGGCCGCCACCGGCGGCGGTTTCCTCCAGTCGCTGCTTCAGGCTGGAGATGGCCGCCTCCACGTCGCCGGGCGATACCTGCCGTGGTTTGGTCATGATTCGTCCTCCCCCGGCTCCAGAAATTCAATTGGCGGCCAGGGACCGCTCACCCTTGATCCCGGCACTGACGCGGTGACTCCCTGGGCCGCTTGCTGAAATCCAGCAAGTGCTTCGCGATGCATCAGGGCATAGCAGCGCATTCCCTCTTGCACCCGGCGCTGGCGCCACTCGGCCACCCACTCCCGCGTTGCTTGGCGGAACTGCTGGGCGACTGCTGCCAGAGCGTCCGCCCGAGCCTGCCGCCCGCGCAGGTACTCCCGCCCGGAAGCAGGCTGCTGGCTGGCCGCGGCTCCCTTCATTTCTGTGATGCGGACCTCCATCTGAACCATATGACGGAGACGGGCCAGAGCCTCCTCGTACCGCGGCCCATTTTCCTGCAGGTCGAGCTGCAGTTCCTCCTCGCTTTCCACCACCGTGGGAAAGCGAAACGGGATCACCGTCGCCTGCTGAAAGAGGTTCTGCAGCGTGTGGTGAAAGGCCAGGGCGGACTCGACGACAGGAACCCGGGCTAGATGCTCGCGGCTTTCCAGCGGCGAGAAAAAGCAGCGCAGGCCGCCGTGCTGTAATTGCCCAACCTTCATTCCACCCACGCCCGTGGCCGGCGTCTCCGCGGCGGCTGCCGCTTCCATTACGCAATAGGCCAGCAGGGGCATGGCTATCGGCGCGTTCCGCCCGGCAGGTGCTCCAGGCGCATATGCCGCAGCGCTGTCTCCACGGAAGTGAGCACCACATTCAGGCCCAGGTAGATCAGATCCACTCCAGCCAGGGAAATGATCACGCTGCCGTGAATGACCACTCCGGCATTGAGCACGTGGTCGAGGATATCGAGGAGAGAGACCTCATCCTGTCCGGACAAGCCCGCTAGCAGGTGGTTATCAGCCATAATGCGATTGGTACGTGCCTAGGTGCGCCCCGCTTGCTTCTCCTGCGCTCGCGATACAAAGGAATAGGGCGGCCAGGGCCCGCTCAGTTCGATGCGCCGCGCACCTTCCCACTCCTGAGAGAAGCGCGCAACCACCAACTGCAGCTTGTTGCGCTGCGCGCGCTTCACCAACATCGAACCCTGCCACTCCAGCCCACGCTGGCCTCGGCTTACGGCGCCTCCGCCGGGCGCGCTTTCCACCGCCAGCTCATCCAGGGCATCCAGTAACCGCTGTAGCTCCGTGTCGGCGCCGGGGCGAGGCTCGGCATGAAGAACCGCCGCCTTGGCGCGCAGATACTCACGGCCCGAGTTCGCGGCTATGGCTGCCGGCGCTTTGCTTTGCGCGCTGAAGACTTTCAGCCCCCATTCCTCGCAGCCGCTGATGCGCTTCAAATCGCTTTCCAGCAGCGCCTTCCGCTTCACCACGTCGGCGGCCAACGAGGCTTGCGTGCGAAACACGGTGCCAAAGCGTGCGGGCAGAATGTCATGCGACTTGGCAATGGCGGCCACCACGTGCTGGTGACGAACGCTCACCTCCGCCAGCCACTCCAGATTTTCCATGTTCTTGGCCAGTTCGTCGGCGAATTCCCTTTTGTCCACGCGGCTGATCCAGCACACCAGGTCGGCGCAAGGGAGAGATTCCACAGCAACGCTGCCGTCCACTCCTGGTGCCACCGGAACCCTACCGCCTTCTCCGTGGGTTATGCCATAGACGTAGAGCACCTGGCTGGCATTCCTTTTTTTCACGCCGGTTGCCATAGGTTTGCTGTCAGCTTGGCCAATCCTTGTTTGCCGGCTATTTCGGCGGCAAAGTTCTTAAGCACGTATATGCCCGCAAACTCACCGCGAGCCTGCAGCCGGGCCAGGGTTGCAAGCTGCCATTGCCGCGCACGCCGGCAGCGGCCGCATTTTCCAACATCGGCCGCAAACAAAACGCGATTCACCAGCAGCGGCCCTGCTGCCATCTTCAATCCGGCCAGGTCCTGGCGCAAGCGCTCGGTCTCCCGGTCAGGAAGCGGCTCGGGCAGCATCACTGTCCACACCCGGGCGCGTTGGCTGTCTTGGAGGAGAGCCGCCAGTTCGCGGACGCGCTGGCCGAAAGCGGCGATTTCCACCGCCACATCTTGAGCGAGGGCTAGTTTACGGTGCGCTGCCAGGGTTTTCAACAGCAGGCGCGCCCAGAGCTGCATGCGGTCCGGCATGCGCAGCAACTCCAGCGCGTGGCCCGTCGGCGCCATGTCTATGATCACCTTTTGCGAGCCGGCAGCCAGCAAGTCCAAGATACGAAACACGGCAAAGACCTCATCCACTCCGGGCGGCACGATGTCGAGTAATGCGGAAAACAGGCGCCGTTCGAAGGACAGTTCCACGTGCACGCCGGACTGCTCCCCAGCAAGCGCCTGATCAATCTTGTCCTTTACGCCGCGCACCCAGGCAGCGAATTCGGCGGCAGAATCCATTTCCGCGGCCGTGAACCGCCGGTCGCCCAGCACTGGCCGCGGCTCGTCCCCAACCTCCTGCTGGAAGATATCGTCGAGAGAAGGAGCGGGGTCCACCGAGCAGATGGTAACTGGCTGCTTTGGGTGGTCGCTTCGGCTGCGGTAGCCAAGGCCAGCGGAAACCGTGGTCTTGCCCACACCCCCTTTGCCTAAAACCAGCGTGAGATTGGCGTCCAGCGTTGGCCAAGCCACAGGTTGGAAGCGAACTTCAGGAACTCGGGGGGGGACGGCGGATCGCAGGGTCATCCGCTTGCCTCGGAAGACCTGCTGAGCAAACGCATGCAGGGCCGCGGCGCCTATCACCGGCGCTCCCCAATCTTCCGCCAGGTAAACCGGGCGATTGGGAAAGCGTTTAGCTAGTTGCGCGCGGGTCGCCCGAGTCAGGGCCGCCCGGCGACGGCAAAACAGGCATTCGCCCGCCCGGGTCACGGCCCGGTTCAGGACCACCGCCGAGACCTCCACCGGCAGGGGCGACGCCGCAAGTGCCGCCGTCACCCGTAGGGATTCGTTCACCGCAAACTTCTCCGGAGTGGTCACCAGGAATAGGCGGGCATCGCGCCCAATTGCCTGCCGCACCGCCTCCACCATAGCCCGCCAATCCCGCAGGAAGCGCCGCGGGCTGCTCTCTACGCTGCCTCCGAAGTGGGCGGCCAGAATTTGGTCGCGGCTGCCGGCGATCTCCAGAAAGTCCAGAAAGCGGGCAAACTGTTCCGGCAACTGCAACAGGCGCAGCGTGTGCCCGAAAGGCGCGGTATCCAGGACGATGTGGCTGTAGGCGGACGAAGTTATGGTTTGCTGCACCGCCAGCAGGGCGGAGATTTCCGCCAGCCCGGGCAGGGCCGTATCCAGCAGAGGCTCAATCTCCTGCCGGGAAAAGATGGTGCCGCTCTCCACCGTGGCCAGCAGCGCCTCTTTGTACTTGCCAATAAAAGCGCGGAACTCCTTCTCGGCATTGACTTGCCAGAGGTACAGCCGGCGTCCCCTGGGCAAGGCAACAGGCTTAGGCCGGTCCCCCAGGCGGACCGAAAACAGGTCAGCCAGGGAGTGTGCCGGATCGCTGGAGATGAGCAGGACCCGGCTGTTCTTGGCCTCCAGCGCCGAGAGCACGGCGTAGGCGGAGGATACCGTGGTTTTTCCTACGCCACCCTTGCCGATAAAAAGGCTAAGCTCCGCCACGCCCGTATTCTAGCCATGGGACGGGATTATGGGACGATTTGCACAGTGGGCAAAATCTGCCTCGCAAGGTACACTGTCCCAGAACAAACAACGGCAGACATCATTTTTCGGCCATACCCGAACCGGTCACCTCAGGTCCCGTGAAAAAGCGCACCCCATCGGCTCCGAAACCAAGGCGAGCCCGGCTGAAGCCCCTCCCCCCCAATACGGCCGCAGCCCGCGACGAAGGCCCGCGCCTGCTGCCCCTCACGCCCGGCAAAGATCAGACCGGGTTGGAGCATTTCCTGCAACTGGCCGATGTGGCGCTGGGCCGCAAGAAGCGCGACCGCGACCGCCTGCCCTAAGAGCCAGACCCGATAAGACTAGAGCTTTAGCTACTCGCCAGGGCCTACCAACTGGCAGGAATGTGTCTTCAGCACCAGCCAGACTTCGCGGCCGGAGTGGAGCTGCAGAGAATCGCGCGCGCCGGGAGTAAGGTGAACCTCAAAACGGGCGCCGCAGTCCACTTGCGCCGTGATCATAAAATCACGCTGCTCCAGCGAAAGCACGACGCCGGGAATAATGTTGCGGGCGCTGAGGTCATGGGGGCGGCTGGTGGCCAGCAGAATGTCGCCGGCGCGCACCGCCAGTCGCACGGTGGCTCCCGCCGCCACATGGGTGAGCGGAGCCTCCAGCGTGACCGCGGTGCCCGCCAGCCGGCAGGTCATGGTGCCCTGTGCTTCGTGGGTGGCGTCCACGGTCGCGTCAAAAATGTTTTCGAAACCGGCGAGCTGGGCTACAGCTTCTTGCCGCGGCGCGTTCAGCACTTCGTGCGGTGTGCCCTGGGCGATGAGCCTCCCTCGTTCCATGACGAGAACGCGCTCACCCAGCGCGAACACCTCGCCGCGGTCATGGGTCACATAGAGGATGGCAACCTGGTGGGCCCGGTTCCAGGCGCGCAGGTCGTCCACAATGGCCGATTTGATGAGGGCGTCCAGTCCGCCCAGGGGCTCGTCCAGCAGCAGCAACGCAGGATCGGTGACCAGGGCGCGAGCCAGAGCCACGCGCTGGCGCTCGCCGCCGGAAATTTCGCTGGGAAAGCGCGAGGCCAAGTGAGAAGCGCGCAGCGATTCCAGAATGGCGGCAGTGCGGCGGCGCTGCTCGTCCACAGGAATTTTTGCCAGCCCGTAGCGGATGTTGGCCTCAACGCTCAGGTGCGGGAACAAGGCCAAATCTTGGAAGACGTATCCCACCTGCCGCTGGCGAGTGGGAACGCTAATCCTCGCGACTTTGTCGAACAGTACGCGACGGTTAAGCACAACCCGCCCACCATCAGGTTCCAGCAGGCCAGCCAGGCAGTCGAGCAGCGTGGTCTTGCCCGCGCCAGACGCGCCGAAGAGGATGGTAATGCCGGCGGGAACCGCAAGTTGCAGGTCGAGGACGAATTCGCGGTCACCCTTGGCACGCAATCGCTTCTGAATGCGCGCATTCAGGGCCGCCGCGCCGGCCGCCGGAGCCGCAGGCGAGAGGTTACCCCCGGCTTTGATCACCTCCACGGCCATAGCGCCCACACTCTCCGGTTCAAAGCGTACACCAGCGAAAGTGCCACGAAGGAAATGGCCAGCAGCACCAGCGAGGTCTGATTGGCGGAAGCGTAGTTCGTGGCCTGCACCTGGTCGTAGATGTCAATGGAGACGGTGCGGGTCACCCCGGGAATATTGCCGCCTACCATGAGCACCACGCCGAACTCGCCCATAGTGTGGGCAAAGGTCAGAGCCATCGCAGTCATCAGCCCCGAAACCGACAGCGGCAGGATGATGCGCAGGAACGTGCGCAGGCGGGAGGCGCCCAGAGTGGCGGAAGCGGCTACAAACTTGCAGTCCACCGTGCTGAATGCGGCAGCCAGCGGTTGCACGGTGAAGGGCAGGCTGTAAATGACCGATCCGATGACCAGGGCTTCAAAGGTAAATGCCAGAGTGTGGCCGGTGAGCGATTCCCACCAGCGCCCGACGGGACTCTTCGATCCCAGCGCCAGCAGGATGTAGAAGCCAAGCACGGTGGGAGGCAGCACTAGCGGCATGGCCACCACTGCCTCAACTAGAAATTTCCAGCGGCGCCGCGAGTAGGTGATCCAATAAGCGATGGGAAGGCCCAGCAGCAGCAAGATTCCGGTGACCAGCACCGCCAGTTTCACCGTCAGCAGGAAGGCTTGCCAATCCATTCAGCGCGACTCCTTGGGCGCCTCGAACCCGAACTGCCGGAAAATGGCTTGGGAATCCGGCCCGGCAAGGTATTTCAGGAACTGACTGGCCAAGACCTTGTTTTTCGAACGAGAGACGATCACCACCCCCTGCCGCAACGGGGGGTATGAATCCGTGGGCACCAGGGTGTATTGGCCCAGCGGGCGCACGCTCGGAGCAAGCGCGTGGGCTAGGGCAATGATGCCCACCTGGGCATTGCCGGATTCGACGAACTGCGCCGCCTGGCCGACGTTTTCCCCGAGGACCAGACGGTTAGTCACCTTGTCATAGAGCCCAAAATGCTGCAGGGCGGCGACAGCAGCGCGGCCATAGGGGGCGTGCTGCGGATTGGCGATGGCAATCTTGTGCACAGACGGGTCCAGCAGCGCCTTCATGCCCTTGTGATCAATATCCAATTGCGATCCGCGCGGCACCCATAGCACCAGCCTTCCTACAGCATAAGTGCGGAGCGAGCCGGAATTGGCGAACCCCAGCTTGATCAGCTTTTCGGGATAGGCGAGGTCGGCGGAGAGAAACAAGTCGTAAGGCGCGCCGTTTTGAATCTGGTTGAAAAAGTCGCCCGAGGAGCCAAACGACAAGCGCACGCTGTTGCCGGT
Organism: Terriglobales bacterium; assembly: GCA_025934735.1. Classification (GTDB taxonomy): domain Bacteria; phylum Acidobacteriota; class Terriglobia; order Terriglobales; family Acidobacteriaceae; genus JAICWP01. The sequence continues at coordinate 88,973 of JAICWP010000017.1, forward strand.
CTCGCGCTGGAAATTGGCGGCAATGGGCTGCAGCGCCAGGCTGAGGTCGGCGGCCGCGGCCACGGTCAATTCGCCGGCCACAGCGCGGGTCGGAAGCGCGCACAGCAGCGCGAGCAGAGCAGCGGCAACCAGGGTTCTCATGGCGGCTATCACAGGAACTTGTGATTGTATCCGGAATGGGACAAGGGCAGGCAAACCGGGTCGCTATTTCATTGACCCACAAGTGCTGAAGTGAACATACTCTTGGTAGCGCCCGATGAAATTCAAATCAAGGAGCGCCCATGGCGCGCTCTTCTCGGGCAGCGTGTGTCGCGCGACAGGTGCTTATTTTTGTGCTGGTCCTGCCGGCACTTAGCGCCCTCGCGAGTCCTCAGGCGCCAGCAGAAAACTCCCGGCGTCAATCGCAACAAGAACGGATGCAGCGGGAAGCCTGGTTCCGGCGCGGCCGCCTGCCCCATGCCCGGGCTGGGTCCAGCGTAGCCCGCTCCGCTGCGCTGCTCGAACGCGCGCGCCGCCAGAAGCTGGGGCTCCAGCACAACGAAGTTTCGGGTTATGCGCTGGCTTCTTCGGTGCCGTCGAACGCGTGGGCACCACTCGGCCCGGCGCCCTTGCTTTCCAATGCCAGCGGCAGCCTGGGCGATCAGGACTACGGTCCGATTGCCGGCCGCGTGACCGCTGTGGCCGTGGATCCGAATGACCTCTCCGGCAATACGGTGTATATCGGCGGAGCCAATGGCGGTGTGTGGAAGTCGAGCAACGCGGCCTCCACCGACCCGGCCGCGGTCATTTGGACGCCGCTAACCGACCAGGAAGCAACCCTCTCCACCGGCGCCCTTGCAGTACAACCTGGCAACTCCCAATTGATTCTGGTGGGCACCGGCGAGTCCAACCTGGTGCTCGATTCGTACCAGGGCCTGGGAATTCTGCGCTCCAGCGATGGCGGAGCTCACTGGAACCTGATTTCTTCCGCGGATGGAGGCAGCGCTCCGTTTGCCGGCCTGGGGTTCAGCAAAATCACTTTTTCCACCCTCAACCCTAACCTGGCCGTAGCCGGAACCAGCAACTTCCTTTTTCAGGCGGACAGCAGCAACTCCGGGCGAGGTTTGTATTACTCAACCGACGCCGGGGCCACATGGCACTCCGCTATTGCCAGGGACGGCACCGCCACGACCACCCCGAGCAGCATTACCGACGTGGCATACAACGAGGCGGCAGGCAAGTTCTTCGCCGCTATGGCGTGGCATGGAATTTACAGTTCCACTGACGGCGTGAACTGGGCTCGTCTTCCCAACCAGCCGGGAGGCTCCGTACTGAGCGCTTCCTTTTGCCCGACGGTTGGCGGTCCGACCTGCCCGATTCTACGTGGCGAAATCGCTGTGCGTTCCGGCAAGAACGAGATGTACGTCTGGTATGTGTCCGGCGATCTGTCCTACGGCGATTTTGCGGACCGGGGAATCTGGCGAACCACTGACGGCGGCAGCACCTGGACAGCAATTTCCAATGATGGAATTGAGAATTGCGGCGACTTCGAGGGTTGCGGCGCCGCCGAGCAGGGCTGGTACAGCCTGGAACTTGCCGCGGTCGCCAACGGTACCGGCGGCACCGACCTCTACGCCGGCGCCACTAACATTTACAAGTGCAGCATCAATAGCACTAATCCCACCTGCAGCAGCCGTCCATTCCTGAACCTGACCCATGCCTACGGCTGCACGCCGGTGGGCTCGCTGGCACATGTTTACCCCAACCAGCACGCCATCAGTTTCCCGGCGGGCAGCAGCAGTGCGGTCATGTATTTCGGTAACGACGGCGGCATCTATCGCTCGCTGGACGGCTACGGGCTGAGTTCTGGCGCCTGTGGGCAGACGCCGAACGCTTTCCAAACTCTGAACAGCACACTGGGCTCGCTAATTTCCCTGACGTCGCTTTCGCAGCATCCTACGGCGGCGGACACCATGCTGGCAGGCGCGCAAGAGAACGGCTCTGGCGCCACCGACCTCAGCCACTCGGGCGCCAATGGCACTACGTGGATCGCGGTTAACGGCGGCTGGGGCGGCGCTACTGCCATCAATCCTCGCAACCCCAGCCAATGGTTCACGGCCGATGCGGGAGTGGGCGTTCAAAGCTGCAGCAAGGGAATTGATTGCCTGGCTCAGGATTTCAACGTCGTGGTAAGCGGGGCCACACTGGACGGAGACGTGGGCTTGTTTTCGACTCCTTACGTGCTCGATCCGCAGGCAAGCGGCCGGATGCTAGTGGGCACCTGCCGCTTGTGGCGGGGCAACAGCAACGGTAGCGGCTTTGCCGCCCTCAGCTATAACTTTGATACGAGTGCGGACACGCCCTGCGGCGGCAGCGAGGAAAATCTA
>JAICWP010000010.1 GCA_025934735.1 Terriglobales bacterium
CCTCTGCTTTTGTTTGCAGTCGCCGCTCTGGCAAGCTACATCCCAGCCCGCCGCGCCACCAGGGTAGATCCGATGCGTGCCCTTCGCGAGGCATGAATTTGTCGGGTTTAGATCCGAATTCGAGTCTACTGCTGTTTGCTGGACCTGCAAATTAACCGCTACCAAAGCCGAATTGTGCTAATCGAGCAAGTATGGTCGGCTAACCCGAAGGCATCCGGCTTCCACGGTGCGGATTGGTACTGACAAGTCGGCTTGTCGGAAGCAATGAGATCGTGCCCGATTGACGGGCAATTCGGAAGTCATCCAGCTAAAGTGGAAACCGACCAGCGACCCACTCCATAAATCAGGCGGACGGACACAGCCGTGGGGAAGAAAGAGTTTGAGAGATGTTTGCGCACCCCTGCAACCCGGCTACTCCACCGCGTTGCCGTAAGTGGGAATATCCTGCTGCACCAGGAACAGCAGGGTCTGGGCGCGGTCGCTCCATTCACTTTGCGGATATTGGGAAATGACCTGCTGCGCCACCGCGATGGCATGCGCCTTGGCCTGGTCCGAATCCTTGGGTTTCTCTTCCGTTTTATAAATCTGAATCAGCGCCGCCTGGCGCCAGGCGGCATCGTAGAGGGCTTCGGGTGCATCCGGCGAGCCGGGGCGCCCGCGGGCATACTTCTCGTAAATTTCGGACTCCTTCTTGGGGCAGCTGGAAGTGCCTTGCCAATCCCCGCAAAGCTTGTTCTCGATCAAGTGAAAGGCGGCACGGTCGGCCCACTTGGTGTTGGGATACTTCTTGATCACCTTCTTCATCAGGTCTTCATTCATGCCTTCGCGCAGGTAAGCTTGCCGGGCGTGGGAGGAAGGGCGGCTCATCACATCCGCGCGGTCGAGTTGCCACTTGACGTCGGCGGCGCGGTAAAGCGCCTCGCCGGCCAGGGGCGAGGTGGGGAAGTACTCCTGGGTGCGCAGGTAGAGAAAGAAAGCGTCGCCGGCGGCGCCTTTGCGGCCGCCGCGCCGGCTGGCTTCGGCTTCGGCGTCAGCGGCAGCGCCATAAAGAATTTTGTCGCCGTTCGGAGTGGAGGCCGTAACCACACCCTTCCCCACAATCCAGCCGCTGACGTCCCGCACATCGGCGACGTCGCTGTCGTCTTCCTGGGTGATGGGATTGTCGCTGCGCTGTCCGGCCAGCGTGGCAAACACGTGCAGCCACTGATTACTGTGCTCGATGATGGCCACCTCGCGGCCGCGCTCGATCTGCGCCAGTTTCGCCGCATTGCGATCCGGAGAGATATAAATGCTGGCCTGGCGGATCATGACCCCGCGCTGGGTTGTCTGCTCGGCAGCATAGGCGGAGAACGGAACTGCGAAGATTACCGCGATAATGAATATTCTGACAATAGGACGCATAGTTGTTCGACCTTGGTGCCGCTCCTAAGGGTTTCTTTCGCCCCGCTGGGGCTCACGCTCATATTTCGACAGGTTCCCCGGGCTTACGCCCGGGGCTACATTCTTTCGCCGCTAAGCGGCTACCGACTCCCGACTACCAACTACCGTTCTCTCGCCGTTTCAAACATGTCCGCCGCTTTCACCACCCTAATATTAGCGCGCGGAATGTTCAGCGAGTAGGCCGCCCACTGCTTGTCCTGGTCCAGCATCTGCTGTTTGTCCGGGGGAACGGGCTGCGCGATGTGGTATTCCTCCGGCGTCTTGGACTGCACATTCGTGTCGCCGGCGATATCGCTCGCCAGCTTTCCGCCATTCGCCTCGCTGGTCACGATTACGTAATCCAGGTTCTGCGCCTGCAGGTATTTTTTGATGGCGGCGTTTACCTGCTCCGGCGTGACCGCGTCAATGCGCGCGAGCATCTGCTCCAAATAGCCCTGGTCGCGCATGCCATAAAACATGTCGTCCAGCCGGTAACCCAACTGGCGCCAGACGCTTTCAGCATAGTTCAGGTACAGGGCGCGGGCTTTGATTTTGGCCGCGGCCACCTGCTCCGGGGTCATGCCCTCGCGCCCGAAGCGGTCCAGTTCGGCGGTCATGGCCTTCAGGATGAAGTGGGTGTACTGATGGCCGACAGGCCGGATCCAGATGCTGAAGTACTGCTGGTCGCGTGACGTGGTGGGCGGCGGGAACAGGAACTGCGGGCGACCGTACTGATATTCGATATAGGAGTAGTCGCCGTAGTTATAACCGCGCTCTTCGCGAATTTCCTGGTAGAGCCGGGCAAAGCTGTCGCGGTGCACGCCCAGGAAGACGTTGGCCACGAACATCGGCCAATACTCAGCATCGCTGCGCTTCAGGGAAATGGGATAGCCCAGGTGCAGCCCGGTGGCAATGGCGTTGGGCTGGGTAATGATGAGCAGGTGCCGTCCTGGGGCCACCACGGAGCGCGCCAGGTTGGCCGGGCGATATACCGGCTCCCCAGCCGGCAGCGCCGCCATCAGCCGGCTCAGATCCTGCTCGTTGTTGATGGTGGTGGCCACGTACATGTTCCCCGTGGTGTAGTACTGTTTGTAGAACGAGTTGAGGTCAGCGGGTGTAATGGCCTGCAGCCCCTTCACGGTGCCCAGGGCCAGATGGCCCAGCGCCGTGCCCGAGAATACGTAATTGTCTAGCGCCAGTAACCCCAGGCTTTCTTCATCCTCGAAGCGCAGGCCGGACTGAATATCGGTGAGCGTGTCGCGGCGCAGCCGGTCCACTTCTTTGGGCAGCCACAGAGGCTGGGTAAACATCGGCCTGAGCACCCGCGCCACGTATTGGGCCCAGGACGCGCGCGGCACCATCACGGAAAAGGTTGTGGACTGCTTATCCACCAGCACGGTGGGAAATGCAGCATCGCCCCAGGGCCGCGTTATCTCGGCCAATTTCTGCGTGGTGACCGGGGCCTGGGGATTGCCGAAGCCGCCCTCGATCAAGGCGCGCGCCACCAGGTTGGCGGTGCCTTCCTTGCCGGCGGGATCGTCGGCCGCGCCGGTGCGCACCATGATCTTGACCTGATAGAGCGGGGAATTGGAGGACACCGTCACCAGGTTGGTGGGGAACACGTGCACCTTTTGCGGCTTGACGTGCTTGCTGGAGGGCATGTACTGCGCCGAAAGAGCGGCGGCTCCAAGCAGCAGCATGACGGCAATCAGGCAGGCGCGGCGCATCATTTTACCCCCGGTGCGGGAGCCGAGGCGGAAGCGCCCGCCGCGGGCCCCTGCCATAACGTGGTCACAATCCGTCCCTGCGGAGTGAAATATTCTTTCGCGTACCGGTCAATATCGCTTGGGCGGAGCGAATCAATCGCCTGCATCAATTCGTCAATGGCGTGCGGATCGCGATTGAACCGGTAATACCAGGCGAAGGTCTGGGCGATATCCAGCGTGGAATCCAGACCGGCCAGGAAATCGTTGCGCACCTTGCTCTTCACCACCTTCAGCACGCGCGCCGATCCAGGCTGCTGCGAAAAATGCTGCAGGTCGTCGGCGCCGCTGATCACGTCGTTCTGCACGTCGTTGACGTAGGCTTGCCCCTCTTTGCGGAAGCGGTCGAGCATCAGCTCGGAGTCCAGCAGCAGCAGGTGCGGGTCGGTGGACTGCAGAAGTTCCGTGCCGTCGAGGATGGAAAAGCTAGTGACCGTCTGCTTCTGGTAGCGCAGCTTCTGGAAGAGCGGGGCGGAGCGCGAGACCAGCAGCTCCGGCAACACCATGGTGACCGCCGTCTCCTTGCTGCCGGGGTGCATGGCCGGAGTGTGATAGCCCACCACCAGCCGTGGCGAAACGTCAGCTTCCCAGTTCACGTGCACGTTCTTAGGCCCCTGCGGCGGCTGCTCGGCGGGAATTTGCGGCGGGTGCGACGGTTTCCAATCGCTGTAGTACTTCTCCACCTGGGCGAACACCGCCTTGGGCTCAACATTGCCCACCACGATCAGGGCCACGTTATTGGGTTTGTAGTAGTTGCCATAAAACTCCCAGGCCGCGTCCCAGGCATTGGGCATGTTCTCCACATCTTTTTCATAGCCGATAACGGTGTGGCCGTAAGGATGGTGGGGAAAGGCCACGGGCGACATCTCCTCAATCATCTTTTCGCCGGGATCAGAAAAAACGCGCCGGTACTCGCCCAGCACGGCTCCGGCTTCTACCTGAAAGGTCTTGCGCTCGAGCTTGAGGTTTTTGAAACGCGAGGCTTCCAGCTGAATCAGCCCGGGCGTGGGTCCTAAGGGGCCTTGCACGGGGCCGACGAGATTGGAGGTGAAGGTGGTGGGGTGGTAGAAAGTGAGGTCGTAGTCAGTGAAGGCATTGTTGAAGGCGCCCAGGCGACGCATGGCTTGCTCGTAGCCGTCGGGCTGGCCATCGTATTCATGCAGGAACATGATGTGCTCGAACAAATGCGCCAGGCCGGTTTTGCCTGCCTGGGTTTCATTGCGCGAGCCTGCCAGCACGACCGTGGCCCAGGTCGCCATGCCATGAAATTCAGGTGTGGGAATCACCACCACGTTCAGACCGTTGGGCAAGGCCTTGGTTTCGATCGGGTAGGGGAAGAATTTGGGAGCGGGCTTGGGCGGCTGGGCCAAGGCTGCGGCCGTTAAAACCAAAGTCAGGGACAGCGCCGCAGCAAAACGACTTCTGGCTGGAATCATCCATCTACCTCAACATCTGGGAACCCTGAATTCTACTAGAACCGGGCAGTCAGGAGTCCGGACTCAGCGGGAGATGCGCAACGTGTCATGTTGAGTGAGGGCGCAGGATGACATTCCGTGGAATTAGAACTGACTACCGGCTCCTGACCACCGACTCCGGCTTTTCCACGATTTCCGCCAGCATCGCGGGCTCGACGTTGCCGCCGCTGATTACGGCCACGTTGATGCGCGTCTGCGGCAGTTCGTCGTGGTGGAAGAGGAAGGCGGCTACGGTGACGGCGCCGCTGGGTTCGGCCACCAGCCGCGGATTGGGCGCGAGCAGGCGCATCGCCTGGCGAATTTCTTCGTCGCTGACCGTGACGATTCCATCCACGTACTTGCGAATGTGGGCAAAAGAAATTTCCCCGACGCTCTGGGTGCGCAGGCCATCGGCAATGGTGCGCGTCGTCTCCTCAGCGCCCCAGGAAACCACGTGTCCGGCGCGCATGCTGGCCAGGGCGTCGGCGGCCAGTTCCGGTTCGACCCCGATTACCTTGCATCCGCTGCCGGACTGCTTGACCGCGACGGCAATGCCGCTGAGCAGCCCACCGCCGCCCACCGGCGCCAGGATGGTCTCCACCTCGGGCAGGTCTTCCAGAATTTCCAGGCCGATGGTGCCTTGCCCGGCGATGATGCTCTCATCGTTATAGGGCGGCACGATGACGTAGCCGTGCTGGGCTGCCAATTCCTCGGCACGGGTGCGGCGCTCCTCGCTCCCCGGCCCCACCAGCACCAGTTCCGCGCCCATGGCCGCGGTGCTTTCGCGCTTGATGGCGGGGGCGGTGCGCGGCATGACGATAACGGCACGAACGCCCAAAGCACGGGCGGCATAAGCCACGCCCTGCGCATGGTTGCCGCTGGAGTAGGCGATCACGCCCCGGCGGCGCTCTTCCTCATTGAGGGAAGCGATCTTGTTGTAGGCGCCACGCAGCTTGAAGGAGCCCACCGGTTGCAGGTTCTCCGGCTTGAGATAGAGTTCCCGCTGATCTTTAGAGTCTTCATGCTGCGGGATTTGCGAGAGCACCAGATGGGTGCGCACAATCACGTCCTGCAGGCGCTGCTGAGCTTGCTTGATTTGTTCCAGGGTAACGATGGCGGCGATCTCCCGAAGAACGTTAAGTCTAGTGTAGCTGGTCCCAGAAGGTGAGTGTGAAACGTGGGTCCGTGTACCTTGGGTAGTCAAGGTGATGGCTGTCCCGGGTCCCTCAGGGGGCTAAAACCCGCAATTCTGCTGGTCGTGACGGCTCGGGTAAATCCGAGCCCTTCGGAAGGATATATCCAGATTTCTAATACGGAACCGCTGCAGAACCCGCCAGACGCGAGATGCGCCGGACACCCACTCTATCGCCTATGCTGATTTCCGGTGCCCCCGCGACCAGCCGCCTTCAGGGTCGCCAGCATATGCCGTTTTCCTGATCGCTCCGCACTGGGTGCAGATGACAATATAGACCCGGCCTATGTCGCCACTCCAAGCGTCACATCTGACTTCCTCGGTCTCTTTCCACTCCAGCTTGCCGCCGCAGAAGGGGCAGGTGTCCATCACAGTTCTCAACGCCTCTGGCACTTATGTCGGCAATCGTAGCACCAGTTCCCAAAAACGGAAAGGTGTGACGGTTGACGGCTGTCACTGCAGCATCCGCGTGACCGATGTGACGAGCCTCGTGCCACGTTCCCTTGTGGAAAGTTCCTAGATTTCAAGAATGACGGGCATAATGAGCGGCCGCCGCGCGGAACGCTTCACGATGAAGCGCTTCAGATCCTGGCGGATCTTTTCTTTGATGACGCCGTAATCGGCCTTCTCTTCGTCGCTGGAGCCTTCCAGCGTCTGCAGCACGACCTGGCGCGCCTCCGGCAGGAAGCCGTCCTCGCCGGCCGCGAAGCCGCGCATCACAATCTCTGGCGCCGTCTCCACCCGGCCGGTGAGCTTGTTGATGGCGATGATGGGCAGCACGATACCGTCTTCGCTGAGGTGGCGGCGGTCGCGAATCACCAGATCCTCCACTACGTCGGTGCGGGAGCCGGAGTCAATGCACACGCGTCCCACGGGCACGCGGCCGGTTTTGCGGGCGCCGGCCTCGTCGAACTCAAGAATGTCGCCGCTCTCCAGGGAAATCACCTGGCCCACCGAACCCTTCATAGAGGCCGCCAGTTCGGCGTGCCGGCGTAGCTGGCGAAACTCCCCGTGAATGGGAATAAAGTAGCGCGGCTTCACCAGGTTGATGATGAGCTTGAGCTCTTCCTGGCTGGCGTGGCCGCTGACGTGCACCGGCGGGTGCGAACCATCCTCGTAGATAACGTGGGCGTCGCGGCGGAACAGGTGGTCAATCATCCGGTAGATGGCCTTCTCGTTGCCGGGAATGATGCGCGAGGAAAGCACCACCGTGTCGCCATTCTCGATTTTGGCGTGCTTGTGATTGTCCACCGCAGCGCGCGACAGCGCCGACATGGGCTCGCCCTGGGTGCCGCTGATGAGCACACAGACTTTCTGCGGCGGGAAATTCTTGATTTCGCCGGGATGGATCAGCAGCCCGTCGGGAACGTCAATGTAGCCCAGGTCGGAGGCGATCTCTGCCGAGTCCGCCATGGAGCGCCCCACCAGCGCCACCTTGCGGTTGTATTCGTAAGCCAGTTCCATGGCCAGCTTGATGCGGTGGATGGAGGAGGAAAAGCAGGAAATGAACAGGCGGCGCTCGGTCCAGGCAAACACCTCGTCGAACTTGCGGCGTACCGCGCGTTCGCTGGGGGTGTAGCCGGGACGCTCGATGTTGGTGGAGTCCTGGAACAGCGCCAGCACCCCTTCTTTGCCGTATTCGGCGAAGGCGTGCAGGTCGAACAGGCGGTTGTCGGTGGGCGTGGGATCCACCTTGAAATCGCCCGTATGAATAATGACGCCCAGCGGCGTGTGAATGGCCAGGGAAACGCAGTCCACCAGGCTGTGCGTTACCTGGATGGGGTTGAGCGTGAAAGGGCCGATGGTGAACCGTTCCCCGGCGCGGATTTCGCGCAGGTCGGCCTCGTCCAGCAGCCCGTGCTCTTCCAGTTTGTCTTCCACGTAGGCCAGGGTGAATTCGGTGCCGTACACCGGAACGTTGATTTCCGAAAGAATCCAGGGCAGGCCGCCGATGTGGTCCTCGTGGCCGTGGGTGAGCACGATGGCACGCACCTTCTCGCGGTTCTCGACCAGATAGGTGATGTCGGGCACGACGATGTCAACGCCCAGCAGCTCGGCTTCCGGGAACATGAGGCCGCCGTCAATGACGATGATTTCATCGCCCCAGCGCACGGCCATGCAGTTCATGCCGAACTCGCCCAGCCCGCCCAGCGGCACGATCTGTAGTTTGCCCATTGGCATGTTGGAATACTTGGATGCTAGCACAACGCTTGCCCGCGGACTCTACGAGGAACGTGGGCTCCACCTTCTCCTGGGTCTGGAGCTGCTGCCGGATGGCTTCAATCTGCTCCTCGCTTAACCGGAAGCTGGCCAGCATTTTGCCTTTGCCGGGCTTGCGGAAACGTATGCTGGCGGATTTATCCCACACAATGTAGTCGCGGCCCAGATTCTCGATCAGCATGAGCATGTAAAACGGATCGGCCATGGAATAGAGCGACCCGCCGTAGTGGGTGCCGACAAAATTCGCATTCCAGAAGCGCAGCTTCATTTCCACGTCAATGGCGCGCCAGTCCGGCTGCAGGCGGGTAACGCGGATACCGGCGCCCAGGAAAGGGGGCCAGAAGTTCATGACATGACGCATGTGGCGTTTCATAGCTGATTACCATAATCCCTACATGTGTCCGAAGCTTCCGCTGATTTGGGAGTGAATGACTGGCTGAGGTTTTCCAGGGCAGGTCCGCAGTGTGCGGACCCTATAAGAGCTTTTCTTGTGAGCTGAGATTTTCTGCCGCCGCTGGGGGCGCGTGTGTCAGACAGCCGTTGCTTCGCTGTAGTGCGTACGGGCGTACTGCAGCAGTTCGCGCTTGCTTGACAGGCCGAGCTTGCTGAGCACCGACTGGACGTACACTGCGACTGAAGCATCCTCCGGATCGAGAAGCACCTCTTCGATCTCTCGTTCCTTCAGGCCCGCGGCCAGGGATTTGAGCACTAGCTCTTCTTCAGTTGTGAATGTGTGGTTGTGCATGGTTACCGCCTGTCTTAAGCACCAGAATCAGGTTGTCAGACGGCCGCGCCCCGGCCGCTCACCAACTGGACGACGAGGACTATCAACGCAATCACCAGAAGCAGGTGGATAAGGGCTCCGGCAACGTGGAAACCAAATCCGAGGAGCCACAGAACCAGCAGAATCACGAAAATTGTCCAGAGCATTGCGCCTCTCCTTGCACACCCCTTATCGTGCGCTTTTACTCTGATTCATCCTGCGCTCTTTGGGTTGCAGTTGACCCTCGGGGTTCATTTCGAGTGGCGGCAGATTACATATCCAGCGAGTGCGGCAAAAATTGGGGCCGGGCCTTATTTCCCCGAAGACGAGCCTGCACCCGGCGTTCGCAGGATTGCTCGCCGGTTGAGGAGGGCGTACCGCAAAAAAAGGGGGCGCTTGCAAACAAGCGCCCCCTTGCAATGGCAGAGATTTCAGCTATCCGACCTTACGCGTCGGCTCCGGGCGCACGCCGCTAGCGCCCGGCCGGTCACAGATAGTGGCGCGGTTCCGTACGACTTCATCCTGGAAGGTGACAAAGCGCCGGCTCAATGGCGACTGGCTAGGAATTTCTCGTCCGGTCGGCTGGGACGAGCCGGTCCAGGAACTCCGGTATGAAGTTTCGTACTGCTGAAACTTCTGCTTGTCTTCCAAGACTTTCTCGTCGAGTGCCGGAAAGCGTTCGATCTGGTTCTTGGTCAGGCTAACCTCGAAGTCGTCATCGTGGCTTGCCGAAGGCCGCACCTCGGTGGGCGGGACCAAGAACCTTCGGCTCTTCAACCATCCACCCGTGTCGATCACCAGGTATTGGATTTGTCCGCTGTCGGAGTCAAAGATCACGTCGTCCACTTTGCCCAGCTTCTCGTCTCCAGGTCCATAAACCGCTGAGCCGCGGATGTCGTCGATGTCTTTGTTGAATCGGTAGTCACGCAGTGTGCTGTACATTTAACCTCCTTTAGGAAATCTGAGGCTAGCGTGATTCCTGAGCGCATTCAACCTCCATGCGGGGATGTGTGTTGCTGAATATGCTGAGACTTGCCCTCTGATTCCGGCAATGGCTCTTACGACTGCATTTTACAAAAGGTAAGTATGTACTTTACGCAAGGCCACCTGAACTCATTCGCGGCGAACTTCTTCCCGCATGGCAAAGATGTCGAAAGATGCCCAGCACGCCGAAGCTAAGTCCACTCCCTTGGGCGGGAATCCGGCTTGCACGAACCGCTGCCACGCACCGATGTGTGTGCCGCAGTCATCCGAGCCTGGCATTCTCCCCTCTTGGGTTCGGAGAACTCTCATTCCAGGCGATCCAGTTTTTGGGGCGACGTCAGCCTCACCGTTGTCCAATATAAAATTCGTTTGTGCTGTCGCTGACTGTCTGGTGCCGGAGACACGTTGAGATTACTCTAGGCTAGCAGCCATAATATCCGGCAGTACAGAACCTGCGCCAGGCTAGGACTTTTGGAAAGCGGTCAGCCCAAAAAATCTCTCCTCGCGAATTCTCAATTGGAACTAAGCAGAAATACCCGTCAGGTTAGTGTGTTAACCCTAGTCCGGCACCGGCTCCCTGTCGCTTATAGTGCGTTCCATCTGGCCACCTTCAAGAGTGTTGACGCACACCGAGTGGGCGGCCCCAGGGAGGGGCGCCATGCAGGCACGCTCGCTGCTCGTTGTGGCAGGCATTTTCGCATTATGCCTGCCTATCTTCGCTACAACCACTATTACTCCAACCACAACCTTGACAGCAGAAACCGCTAACAACACGAGTGCTGCTGGTAGCTTTGCCACACAGTCAAACGGCAACGAGGGCGCGACCAATATCAGCAAAGTCGCTACGCGCTCGTTGTTGTACCCCAATGCCAGCACTAAGATTTACGCCCACTTTATGGGATGGTTTGGCACCGCGAACCATATGAACGTAGGTTATACATCGGATGACCCCACTGAGGTTAACAAGCAAGTTACCGATGCGCTGAGCCGAGACCTGGCCGGATTCATCCTCGATTGGTACGGGCAGAACAACTCCATGCCCAACAACACAGCTTTCACTCTGATGAACGAGGCAGAGTCGCGGAATGGCGCGTTTGCGTTCGCGATTATGTACGATGGCGGCGCGCTGACCGCGTGTCACAACACCGCCGGTTGCGATCTGACCCAACAGGCGATCAGCGATCTCACGTACGCATTCAATAATTTCGAGACCTCCTCCGCCTACATGCTCATCGGCGGTCGACCGGTCCTATTCTTCTTCGATCCCGACCGCTATGGAACCCTGAATTGGTCGCTGATTGCCTCCAGCGTGCCCGGTAATTCGCTGTTTGTTTTTCGTAATGCCGGCGGGTTTACGCACGCCAATACCAGCGGGAGCTTCGGCTGGGTCAACATCAATACGAGCAACCCCAATGATTGGGGACAAAGTTACCTCGATAATTTTTACTCCACCGGCCTTAGCCACCCCAGCGAGCACACCTACGGTGCGACCTATAAGGGGTTCAATGACACGCTGGCGTCTTGGGGCCAGAACCGCATTATGAATCAGAACTGCGGCCAGACTTGGCTATCGAGCTTCTCGGAAATCGGCAAGTACTATTCATCTCCCGGAACGCAACTGGAGTCGCTACAAGTGGTCACATGGAACGACTATGAGGAAGGCTCGGAGCTGGAGACTGGCATTGACAACTGTGTTTCACTCACCGCGGCGCTCTCTGGTAGCACAATCAGCTGGAGTGCCAGTGGAAGCGAGAGCACCGTGAATCATTACGTAGTCTTCATTTCCACCGATGGGCAAAACCTTATGGATCTGGCCCATGTGGCCAGCGGAACTCACTCGCTCGAACTGGCGGGCTATGGCTTCGGCCCGGGGACATACACCCTGTACATCAAAGCAGTGGGGAAGCCGAGCCTAAAGAACCAGATGTCGAGCGCGGTAACGTATACCGCGGGAGGAGATCAGCCGCCCGTAGCTGTCTTGAGTGTCTCGCCGTTATCGGGTCTGGCACCCTTGATGGTCACGGCGTCGACAACCAGCTCTTACGATCCCGACGGAACCATCTCCTCCTCTATCATCAACTTCGGTGATGGCACGGTTGTTAGCGGCTCGGCCGCTACGCACACCTATACTGCTGCGGGCACGTACACCGTGACGGGGATGGTAACCGACAATGCGGGGCTGTCATCCTCGGCGGCGCAGGCAGTAAATATCACAGCACCATCGGGTGGCGTTACGATTTCTACGCCCAGCAACGGCGCGACTGTCAAGGCTCCAGTGCATGTTGTTGCTTCGGCGAGCGGAAGCTATCCCATTAGCAGAATGGCGCTCTATGTGGACGGCCTACAGGCTTACACCGTCAATGCGGCCAAGCTAAACGCTTACGTTTCGGCTACGAAAGGTCGCCATATTATTACTGTTGACGCATGGGACACGAAGGGCAGCATGTTTTCATCTGAGGTAAACGTCACGGTAAAATGAGCGCAACGAAGGAACGAATGCGCTGCACTACGAATAATCCATTGAGTCCCAGATTCACGCGGAACGATACAGGGGACTGCAATTGTGCCATTGGTGGCTGTATCGCACTTGCAGTCCTGCGGCTCGGGGTCACCATAACACCCGTGGAATTTTGACATGTGTGGCAGGACCCAAATTCATGATGGGCCTTATTGCGCAGGAACGAGGATGATCGACGCTTCGCGCAGGCGATTGGACTCGGTCTGAAAGAAGAAAAAGCCGCTCAGGATGTTGCATTCTGTGGCCAAGATGCGTCCTGAACGGCTCTAAATGGTTGCGGGGGGTGGATTTGAACCACCGACCTTTGGGTTATGAGCCCAACGAGCTACCAGACTGCTCCACCCCGCGAAACCATGATAGCAATCGTTTCGCCCGCCGGTCAAACCGGCCAAAACATCCCGCGCACGATACATCTCTCCAAAGCTCGCGACTTTTGTACCTGCGAAACTTTGAAACCTGCGACTTCTGAAAACTTAAAACCTGCGAAACTTTGAACCCTGCCAAACCTTTGAAAACCTGTGAAACTTTGCGCTAGCTCTTCATCTTCGGCCGCACGCACGCGTCCACCGTCTTGGTCGGATCCACGGCCTCGTCGTCCACCTGCTCGTGGGTAATCTTTCCCGACTTATCAATCACGAAGGTGGCGCGCCGCGCCGACTCCATGGGAACGCCCTCAATGTCGTAGTTCTTGGCCAGGCCGTACTCGCGGGTTACTTTGCCGCCCCAATCCCCCAGCAGCGGAAAAGTTACTCCCGCATCTTTCGCGAAGGCAAAGTTCGAAAAGGGGCTGTCCATGCTCACACCCAGAACCTGGGTGTCGGCGCCTTCCAGCTTGCTCAAATTCTGCTGGAAAGCTTTCATTTCCTGGGTTCAACCCCCGGTAAAGGCAAAAACATAGAACGCCAGCACCACGTCCTTTTTGCCGCGAAAGTCGCTGAGCGACACCTTCTTCAGGTCGTGCCCATCAAAAGCCAGCAGCGTGAAATTCGGCGCTTTGTCGCCCACCTTCAATTTGAGCGGCGGCTCGGATTTCGCTTTTGCTTTCTTATCGGCGGCCCACGCGCTCGCCGACAGCAGCGGCATCGCCAGCGCTACCGCCAGCAGCATGGAGGCCGCCTTCACCAGCTTGTTTTGCATTGTTTCTCTCCCCCACTTGCGGCTGCTAAGCCTATTACTAATGATCCCCGAGGTCAATCTTGGCGCGGCCCCGGCTTGCTCATGTTCGCTTCTGGCTGAACGCCTGCAGCAAGCCCTTAGATGGAATGGTTACCTGCAGGTTACGAATTTCTGCCGCCTCAGTTGACCCCAACTGGCCGCCGTTATACACCTAGGGTGAGTTCCCGGCACTAGATGTCCTTACTATGGGCCTGAACACGATTAACGATGTTTTCTATACCGTGGTCGAACGCAATTCCGGCCAGGTAATGATGTACAAGCAGGCGGGCAAGTGGATTTCCATCTCTTCCCGCGAGCTCTACCGCGACGTGCTGGGCGTGGCCCGCTCCCTGGAACAGTGGGGCATTTGTAAAGGCGACCGCGTCGCCATCCTTAGCGAAAACCGCTACGAGTGGGCAGTGGCCGATTTTGCCGCCCAGCTCCTGGGGGCCGTAGTCGTACCCATTTACGGAACTCTTACCCCCGAGCAGACCGCCTACATCCTCAAGGATTCGGGCGCCCGCGTCATTTTTCTCTCCTCGGTGGCGCAGCTGCAGAAATTCCTGGCTGCCAGAGAGCAAACGGCGGTTGAGAAGGCATTCATCATGGATGATGCGGGCGTGCCGGACGCGATTCCTATGCATCGCCTGATGCAAGCCGGGCCGCCTGACCGCGATTCCCAATTCGACGCCCGCGCCCGCGCCATCTCTGCCGCCGACCTCGCCACCATCATTTACACTTCCGGAACTACCGGCGTCCCCAAGGGCGCCATGCTTACCCACGGCAATCTGGCCTCCAACATTGAAGTTTCCCTGCAGGAAATTCCTGTAGCTCCGGGCGATGTAGGCGTTTCTTTTCTGCCCCTGGCCCACGTCACTGCCCGCCACGTGGACTATGCCTGGCTGTATCGCGGTGTCACCATTGCCTACTGTCCCGTGCTCGAACAGCTGCCGCCCACGCTGCAGGAAGTGCGGCCCACTATTTTCGTGGGCGTGCCGCGGGTTTATGAAAAGACTTATGCCCAGGTGCAAATCAAGGTTCAGGGCGGCCTCCGGCGCGCTCTCTACAACTGGGCCATGAAGGTTGGGCGCGCCCGCCGCGGCGAGTTCCTGGCAGGGAAGCGGCCGGCTTCGCTCTCCTGGCGGCTGGCCGACAAACTGGTCTTCTCCAAGGTGCGCCAGGGCATGGGCGGGCGGGTGGGCATTTACCTTTCGGGCGGCGCCCCCTTGGCCCGCCAGATGGCGGAGTGGTTCGCCGACATCGGCATCCGCATTGATGAAGGCTACGGCCTGACTGAAACTTCCCCCGTCATCGCCGTCAATACTCCGTCGCATCACAAGCTGGGCACGGTCGGCCGGCCTCTGCCCAATGTCGAGGTCAAAATCGCCGAGGACGGCGAAATCCTGGTGCGCGGTCCCTCCGTATTTCCGGGTTATTGGAACCGCCCCGAGGACACCCAGAACGCCTTCGCCGATGGCTGGTTCCGCACCGGCGATATCGGCAACCTCGATAGCGATGGCTACCTCAGCGTCACCGACCGCAAGAAGGACCTGCTCAAGACCTCCGGGGGCAAGTTCATTACCCCGCAGCCCATCGAGAAGGCCCTGCAGATGAGCCCCTGGATTGCCGAGGCCGTGGTCCTGGGCGACCGCCGCAAGTTTCCCTCCGCCATCCTCGCTCCCGACTTCCGCATGCTCGAACCCTGGGCTCGCACCAACGGCGTGCGCTTCGCCTCGCGCGAAGAACTGGTCGCCGATCGGAGCGTGCGCGCTCTCTATGAGGGCATCATTACCGAGCTCAATCAGAAGCTGGCCCGCTATGAGCAGATCAAGAAAATTCTGCTGGTGGCGGAAGAGTTTTCAGTGACCAACGGGCTGCTCACGGCCAGCATGAAGCTGCGCCGCCGCCAAGTCGAAGAGCGCTACCGTGCACAGATTGACGCCCTCTACGCCGAGCCTGCTCCTGTGCCTATCGAAACCTGACCTGCTTTTGACCTGCGTGTGGGGACGGGGCTCTGCTGATTGTGTGGGGACGGGGCTCTGCCCCGTCCAGGGCGAGCGCAGCTCGCCTGGGTTCACTCGCATTTTCCCCCACTCGCTGTAGGACTAATTCCCATTACCTCCGTTCGTATGCTCGTATCACGACATTCTCTACAATTGCATTTTGCAACACAGGACGCCCCCGCCGCTGAAATGTTGGAGGCCCGGAATCATTATGCTGGACCCACAGAAAAACAGCGTCGACGATCACTCCGCCCATCGGCGTCATCCCCGCCATCACCTGGCCACGCCTTTGAACCTGTGGCGGCGTTGGGGAACCGGCACCATGATCCCAGGCATTGCCCTGGAAATTAGCCTTTCCGGAATTTCTGTGATTCTGCCCGAGGAGTTGTCCCTGGGCGAAGAGGTTGAATTGCTTATCCAGCTTCCCACCGGCCAATTGCGCATGGCGGCCGTGGTGCGCAACCGCACCATGTTCCGCTACGGCTTCGAGTTTGATTTGCCCACCTCGGCGCAACAAAAGCTCATCAGCGATACCTGCGCCGCTCTTCCCCTCTACAGCAGCCCCGAACAGTCAGATCCCGTGTGTTGAGGGCCTATTTGGCGGCGAGAGCCGGCAGCGGTTTCTCCCTCAGTGGTTGATTGGCCAGGACGCTGCCGTTGTTTCCGTCTGGCGGTTTTACTCCTTCTTCCTTCCTCGCGCCATCGCCTCCCGTGCCTCCCGGTCCGCTGTCCGCCGCCGTTCCGTCTCCCGCTTGTCCCACAACTGCTTGCCCTTGGCCAGGGCAAGCTCCACTTTCACCCGCCCGTTCTTGAAGTACAGGCGGGTAGGAATCAGGGTGAGCCCGCGCTGTTGCGTCTTGCCGATCAGCTTGCGAACCTCGTCCTTGTGTACCAGTAACTTGCGGGTGCGCAGCGGCTCATGGTTGAAGATGTTTCCGTGCTCGTAGGGGCCGATGTGGGCGTTCAGAAGCCACAATTCGCCGTCTTTGATCAGCCCGTAGGCGTCTTTCAGATTGGCCCGCCCTGCCCGCACCGACTTCACTTCCGTCCCCGTCAGGGCGATGCCGGCCTCAAATTTTTCCAGAAGAAAGTAGTTGTGGCTCGCCGCCCGGTTCACCGAGGCGTCGCGCTGGCCGGCGGCAGTGGGGTCGCGGCGGGGGTTCTTTTCCGGTTGCGACCGCGTCGGATGTGCAGGCTGGCGTGGCATTTAGCACCATCGGCATAGTACCAAAACCCGCACCTGCTGCTCACTCGGTAATCCCCGGTGTGCTCTTTTTCGGGTGCTATAATTTGCCTTTCCATGCAAAAAAGCTTTTTCCGTTCGATCCTTTAACAGGAGAGGCTTGCCGCATGTGCGCCACAGGTCAAATCCGTCTGGGAGCGTCTTGATGCACAAATTGACCCGGTGGTCCGGTGTGCTGCTGCTCGTTGCCGCGGTTAGCATTCCGGCCGCTGCTGATAAGGCTAAGTCCCTCTACAACAAAGGTAAGGACGCGGAAGCCCGGCAGGACTACGTGCAGGCCTTCGAGGACTACCGCCAGGCCTACACTCTGAAGCCTAACGAACTCTATTACCGCACCGCCTTTGAGCGCACTCGCTTCCTGGCAGCGGCCACCAAGGTCCACCAGGGCCAGTTGCTGCGCCAGTCGGGCCAGTTGCAGGTCTCGCTCAAGCTGTTTGAGGAGGCGGCCGCCATTGATCCCTCCAGCTTTATCGCCAATCAGGAGATCACGCGCACCCGCGAAATGATCAAGCAGGCGCAGGCCGCCGGCAAAGAGGTGCCGCCGCCCACTCCTCCGGGCGCGTTAGGCAAGATGCTGCAGGAAGCGGGCGGGCCGGTGGAACTGGCGCCCATTTCCAACACCCCCATCACCCTGAAGATGACCGAGGACAGCAAGGTCGCCTACGACACCATCGGCAAGCTGGCCGGCATCAACGTGCTGTTTGATCCCGACTACACCTCGCGCCGCATCCACATCGAGTTGAACGGCGTAACCCTGCAGCAGGCGCTGGAGATTGTGGCCCTGGAATCGAAAACCTTCTGGCGTCCGGTCACTCCCAACACAATTTTCGTGGCGCAGGACAATCCCGCCAAGCGCAAGGAAGTGGAACAGAGCGTCATCAAGACCTTCTATCTCTCCAACCTGTCGGCTCCGACTGAGCTCCAGGATGTGGTGAACGCCATGCGCACCATCCTGGAAGTCAGCCGCATCCAGCAGCTGCCATCGCAGAACGCCATCGTGGTGCGGGGCACGCCCGATCAGGTGGCGCTTGCGGAGAAGCTCATCGGCGACATTGATAAGGCCAAGCCCGAAGTTGTGGTGGACATCGCCGTCATGCAGGTCAACCGCGAAAAGGTTCGCACCCTGGGCATCAATCCGCCCACCAGCACCACCGTTTCGCTGCAGCCCAACCTGAGCACCACCAACACAACGACCAACTCCACCACAGGCACCAATACCACTACCGGAACCACGGGTACTGGAACCGGCAGCCCCGGCAGCATCAGCCTGAACGCGCTGGGCAATCTGAACGCCACCGATTTCCAAGTGAACATCAGCTCCGCCACGGCTACCGCGCTTTATAGCGATAACGACAGCCGTATTCTGCAGGAGCCGCAGATTCGCGCCGTAGATGGCCAGAAAGCTTCGCTCAAAATCGGCGAGCGCGTCCCCGTTGCCACTGGTTCATTCCAGCCCGGCATCGGCGGCGTTGGCATCAACCCGCTGGTGAATACCCAGTTCCAATATCTGGATGTCGGCGTCAACATTGACATCACGCCGCACACCCACGCCGACGGCTCCGTGACCCTCAAGGTGATGATGGATGTCTCGAACGTGGCCGGCAATACCAACATCGGCGGCATCCAGCAGCCCATCATCGGCCAGCGCAAAATCGAGCATGAAATCCGCCTCAAGGAAGGCGAAGTTAACCTCTTGGGCGGCATGTTCGAGCACGATGACGTGAAAAGCCTCTCCGGGTATCCCTGGCTGGCGCAAGTTCCCCTGCTCCGCTACTTCTTCGGGCAGAGCAACGTGGACCGCCGTAACAGCGAGATCGTTTTCGTGCTGACGCCCCACATTGTCCGTGGCCAGTTCGTTACGCCCATGAACGAGCGCGTGATTGACGTGGGCACCGCCAATAACATTGAGCTGCGCCCGGCGAGCGCCACCGTTCCGGCTGCTCCTGCCCCGGCGCCTGCAGCGGCTCCCGCGGGACAGGCTCCGGCCGCGGCTCCGCCGCAACCGGCAACACCGCCGCCCGCTAGCCCTCAGGGGCCAGGCACGGCCACGCTGAGCTTTGATCCTGCCACCATCAACCAGCAGGTGGGCAAGACCTTTGCCGTGAATGTGGTGCTGAGCCCGGTGCAGAATGTTTATTCGGTGCCGGTGCAGATCACCTACAACCCGGCCATGCTGGAAGTGGTGAACGTTTCCGACGGCAACCTGCTTTCGCGCGATGGCCAGCCCGTCGCGCTGGTCCACCGCGACGATCCTTCCACCGGAACCCTGCAGGTCACCGCCACCCGGCCGCCCAATTCCGGCGGGGTTTCCGGCGAAGGACAGGTGTTCACCATTACATTCATGGCGAAAGGGGCGGGAACTTCAACCCTGAACATTGCCCGCGACGGCTTGCGTGACAGCTCGATGCAGCCCATTCAAGCCACCGGCGCCCAAGCGACCGTGACGGTGCAATAGCGCAGAGCGCGCGGAGAGCAGTTAAAATAAGGAAGTTAATGATATTCAGGTTTTCCAAGACGGGGCGCTACTCCCCGTTCCCGCGGCAGAAAGTTGTTCCTCGAACCGCGGCGGCTCGGCTTCGCCGGGCACAGGGCGGCTTCACTCTCATCGAGATGATTGTGGCCGTCAGCATCCTGGCCATTCTCACCGGCATGGCCATTCCCCTGGTGCGGGTGAAGGTCCAGCGCGAGCGCGAGGTGGAGTTGCGGCGCGACTTGTGGGAAATGCGGGACGCCATTGACCGCTACAAGGATGCCGCCGACCGCGGCGCTTTCCAGGTCAAGGCCGGCACCAACGGCTATCCCCCCGACCTCGATACCCTGGTCAACGGCGTGGATGTGGGCGGCAAGAAGGTGCGCTTCCTTCGCCGCATTCCCATTGACCCTATGACCGGCAAAAACGAGTGGGGAATGCGTTCTGATCAAGACGACCCAGATTCCGGGTCCTGGGGCGGGCAAAACGTCTTTGATGTTTTCACCAAGTCGCAGGGCACAGGCCTCGACGGCAGCAAATACGCAGAATGGTAAGCACACTCACAACCCGCAGGCGCCGCGGCTTCACCCTGATTGAGCTGATGATGGTCATCAGCATCATCCTGATCCTGGTGTCCATCGCCGCGCCCATTTACAAGACCGCCATCCTGCACGCCCACGAGGCAGTGCTGCGCGACGACCTGTTCACCATGCGTTCGCTCATCCAGCAGTACACTCTGGACAAGCAAAAGGCGCCGCAGTCGCTTGAAGACCTGGTCAGCGCCGGCTACATCAAGCAGATTCCCAAAGATCCCTTCACCGGCACCGCCGATACCTGGGTCACCGATCAGGAAGACGTCCTGCTCAGCGTAGACCAGCAGCAGCCCGGCATCGTGGACGTCCACAGCGGCGCCAGCGGTAGCAGCTCCGAAGGCACCGCCTACTCCTCCTGGTAGTGCATTCAGCGGCTCACGCCAATCAATTGCCACCTGAATGCTCTGTCTGAGTTGAAAGAACGGCCGCCAGCCTGAAGCTTGGGGTGTCGCTGGTTTTGAAGTTTACTCACCGTTTCTCGAGGAATATCAACAAGAATTCCGGCCCGGTATCAAACTTTCCACGTCCACTCGCCCGCACGCAGCAACGGCTCTGGACCGCTGGCACTGATACCGTCGACGTCGATACGATTGGAGCCGATCATCCAGTCCACATGAATCAAGCTTTCGTTTGCGCCTCGGGCGGCAAGCTCCTCGCGGCTGAGTTTCTCACCATCTTTCATGCACATGGTGTACGCCTGACCGAGGGCAATGTGGCAGGCGGCATTCTCGTCAAAAAGGGTATTCAGGAAAAGCAAGCCGCTCGAGGCAATCGGCGAAGAATGTGGCACAAGCGACACTTCGCCGAGCCGCCGCGCGCCCTCGTCGGTGCCGATCATTTGTTCCAGGACGTGCTGGCCGCGCGACGCATGCGCCTGCACGATGCGGCCGGCTTCGAAGCGCACAGAAATTCCTTCGATCATCGTTCCCTGATAGGAAAGAGGCTTGGTGCTGGTCACATGTCCATCGACGCGAGACTTGTGCGGCGTGGTGAATACTTCTTCCGTGGGCATATTGGGGATGCAATAGACGCCGTTGCGCGCCACCGAGCCTCCACCGTCCCACAGGTGCTCGTCGGCAAGGCCGACGCGCAAATCGGTATCCGGGCCGCGAAAGTGCAATGCGGCGTAACGCTTCTCATTCAGCCAATCGGCGCGCGCGTGCAAATGGGCATCGTGCTCTTTCCACGCGCTCACCGGATCAGCCTTGTCAATGCGTGTGATGGCGAAAATCGCGTTCCACAGCCGCTCCAAAGCCTGCTCCTGCGGCAGGCCGGGAAAAACCGCCGCCGCCCACGCCGGCGTCGCCCCGGAAACAATCGTCCAATTAATCTCCTGTCGCGTGATCAGTTCCAACGCCGGCCGGTATGCTTTCGAGGTCGCGCGGTTCAGCCGGCTTACCTTCTCCGGATCTTCCTTCGCCAGCAGAGCCGGATTGCCGCCGGCGATTGCCAGCCGCGCTGCGCCGCCACGATAGGCCGCGGCCATGCCGTCATAGAGCCAGGCCGGAGCAGTGTCGAAACTGAAGTCCTGAGCGTGATGGAATCGCAAAAGGGCACATTCCTCGTCGGCAAAGATAGTGGTCACCGCAGAAGCCCCCGCTCTGTAGGCGTGTTCCGTGATGCGGCGCGCGAGCGGCACCTGCTCGAGCGTTGCGGTCATCACCACTTGTTGCCGCGGCGCAAGCCCCAGCCCGACACGCACGGCGACCTCCGCCAGCCGGTCCAGCTTCCGCGCAAATTCATCGCTCTCCGTGAACCCTCTCTTCTCCAGCACATTTGCCGTTGTCATGCCGCAATTATGCCCGGCTCCTCCCCGCCTCCACAACTCTGCTGAGGAGAAATGGCGCCCGCGATTCCACTGTGAGAGTGAAGAAGGGATCCTACCGCGGAACATGCAACGAATGGCAGGACTGAGTTCTGATGAAAGTTAAAGGTCGCGGACGATGCGAAAGCCGTAGTCGGCGTACTGGAATCCCGGCGGAATGCTGGACCGCGTATGGCAGCGCGAAACTTTGATGTGGTGCCGCCACGATCCGCCGCGGGAGGCTTTGCGCGTGCCCTGGGCCGGGCCTTGCGGGTTGCGCTCCGGCGAAACCTGGTAATAGCCGGCATCGAACCAGTCGTTGCACCACTCGTGCACGTTGTCGCACATGTTGAACAGACGGTATGCATTCGGCGCATAGCGCGCCACAGGCTCGGGGCCGGTGAGCCAGCGCTGGCCGTAATCAGGCAGCGAGTGCGGCGGCTCATCACCCCAGGGGAACAGCTTGCCCTCCACCCCGCCTCGGGCCGCCCGTTCCCACTCCGCCTCACTGGGCAGGCGGTAGCGCCGCCCGCTTGCCTCTGAAAGCCACTGGCAATACTGCTCCGCCTCAAACCAGGAGACCGCCGCCACCGGCTGCTGCGGATGGTTGAAGTTGGGATCGTTCCAGAAAGGCGGCGGGGCCAGCCTGCACGCCTGCAAAAAGCGTTTGTACTCGGCGTTGGTGACCTGGCAGCAGGCCATCTCGAATGCATCTACCCACACCCGGTGCACCGGGCGTTCGCAATCCAACCCGGAAACGTGCCCCATCTCGAACCAGCCCTCGGGAATGCGCGCCATGGCCGGCGCTACCGCCGACGCGTTCACTTTTTTCAGCAACACAAATTTCAAATTAGCACAGTGCCCATGTGGGGACGGAGCTCTGCCGACCGAGTCCGTGTGGGGACGGGGCTCTGCCCCGTCCAGGGCGAGCGCAACTCGCCTACGCGGCGCTGCTGCCGAGTTCTCCCGCCGCCCTTGCCAGCGCCTGCTCAAGCGCTTGCAGGTGCCGCTCCTCGGTCAAGTAGCTGATCACCATCATGCGTATCATGCTGCGCCCGTTCACGCGCGTTTCGGAAATCCAGCGGCTGCCGTCGACCGTTACCGCCTCTACCACCGCGGCATGGGCGGCGGCAATCTGCTCCTCGCTGCGTCCGGCGGCCCGAACTCGAAAGTTCACAATGGTGAGCGCCGGCTCCAGCGCCAGCTCGTAATCGGCTGAACCCTTCACCCAGTCCGCGAAGCCGCGCGCCAGCTCCAGTTGCCGCTCAATGTGTTCTTCGTACGCCTTGCGTCCATGCACCCGCAGCGTCAGCCACAGCTTCAGCGAGTTCATGCGCCGCGACCACTGCGTGCTGATGCGGAACAAATCCACGTGCTGCGCCGAGCCGTCCTTGGGCATGTACGGGGTGGAGACGCCAAACGCCCGGCTCAACACTTCCGGGTGCCGGGTCAGGATCACGCCCGCGGAAAACGGCATGGCCAGCCACTTGTGGGGATCAATGGTGAGCGAATCGGCCAGCTCGATTCCGCGCACCACTTCGCGGTGGCGGTCGGAAAAAATGGCGGCAGCGCCATACGCGCCGTCCACATGCAGCCACAGCTGGTGCCGGCTGCAGATTTCCGCCACGGCGACCAGATCATCCACCGCCCCGGAATTAGTGGTTCCGGCGGTGGCGACCACGCAGAACGGCTTGTGCCCGGCAGCGCGGTCGTGCGCAATGGCCTGCTCCAGGACGGCGGGATCAAGTTGCAGTTGCGCGTTGGTTGCGATTCGCCGCACCGCCTTGCGTCCCAGGCCCAGCAGCCCGGCGGATTTATCCAGCGAGTGGTGCGCCTCCGCCGAAGCGTAGAGCAGGGGCTGCGCTCCAATGGAGGCTACGCCCTCTTCCACCGAGTGCGGAAAATGGGCCGCCACAGCCAGAGCCAGCCCGGTGAAGTTGGCTTCATTGCCGCCGCTGGTGAAGGTGCCGTCGAAAGCGCCCGGCCAGCCCACGCGCTCGCCAATCCAACGCACGGTTTCGCATTCAATCTTGGAGGCCAGCTGCGAGCGCGCCAGCGTGGCCAGTTGTGGATTCAACGCCGCCACCAGCGCCTCCGCCAGCACCGCCACATACGTGGGCGTCGGATTCATCAACCCGAAGTAGTTGGCGCTGGGCACGTGAAAGCCCTGCTCCGTCAGCTCGCGGCAAACTTCGTCGAGCACCGCGCCCGCATCCTCGCCCGTTTCCGGGAGGGGATCATTGAGCTGGGCGAAGCTACGCTGCGCGCGCGGCAGTTGCACGTCGCGTTCCGGCAGGGAAGAGAAGTAGCCGTCAATGAACTCAATAAGCTGGTAGCCCAGGCGGCGGCGTGCGGCCGAATCGAGCGCGAAGGTCATGGCGCTATTTTTTCAGAAGCGCCCGGCGCAGCGCCAGCCCGCGCCATCTATCGTGTTGCGAGATGTCAAGGCGTTCGGCAGCGATCTGGTGCGCCCGCCGCCTCAGTGTGCACAATTTTGCGCTGCACCATCCTTGGGTAATTGACGGCGTGCGCCCCAGGCTCTAACTTAATTTCTGCTGCTTGCATTCATACCTTTAAATTTTCTTTCCTGGTGTTCGCGGTCTCGAAAAGATTTCGCACATGCCATTGCATTGCAGGAGCTGCCAGTGTTCGCGCACGCCTTGGAACTGACAACCCGCCCCGGCAAGCTGCGGGAAGTGATTCGCATCCTCCGGGAAGCGGTTATGCCCATGTTGCGCGAGCAGCCTGGCTTCGTCGAGGAGTTTATCCTCGCCTCGGACGCCGAGCCCGACCGCCTCCTGGCGTTGACCTTGTGGACGCGCCACGAGCACGCCGACTGGGTCCATCGTCACCACTCCAGCAAAATTCGCCACCAGCTCGAGCCCCTGCTCGAATTCGAACCCGTCACGCGCACCTTCAATGTGGAAGACGGGCAAGCGCCGGCACCCCGCGTCAGGCGGCCCTCTCCGGCCTCGCGTCCCCGCCCGCGTGACCCCGGCAGGGTAGAATCTTTGTAATGTCCTCCCTTTGGTCCCGGTTTAATGAAGAAGTTGTGGCTTGCCGGCGCTGTCCCCGTCTGGTGGCCCATCGCGAGCAGGTGGCCCGTGAAAAGCGCCGTGCCTACCGGGATTGCGAGTACTGGGGCAAGCCCGTGCCCGGTTTTGGCGACCCCGCCGCGCGCGTGCTTATCCTCGGGCTGGCGCCCGGCGCTCACGGCTCCAACCGCACCGGCCGTCCCTTTACCGGCGACTCCTCGGGCAACTTCATGTATCCCGTGCTCCACCGCACCGGCTTCGCTTCTCAGCCCGGCGCCACCCACTGCGGGGATGGTTTGCGCCTCAAGGACGCCTACATCACCGCCGCGGTGCGCTGTGCCCCGCCGCAGAATAAGCCGCTGCCGGCGGAGATCGCCAACTGCGCGCTTTTTCTCGACCGGGAGATTGCGCTGCTGAAAAATGTGCGCCTTGTCGTGGCCCTGGGCCGCATTGGATTTGACGCCTACCTCAACTACCTGAAGCGGCAAGGCACTCTCAAAAGCAAAAAAGATTTTGCTTTTGGGCACGGCGTGCAGTACCAGCTGCCGGACGGGCGCATCCTGCTCGCCTCCTACCATCCCTCCAACCAGAACACGCAGACGGGGAAGCTGACAGAGCAGATGTTCACGGAGATTTTTCGGCGGGCCGCCCGTCTGGTTGCCGGTACCTCGTCGGAGGCAGCGCAGAAGAGAGCCGTGGCCGCCGAAGCCTGACGCCTGTGTCGCAACTGGCCCGTGTGTGAAACGAGCCGAGAATTTCCCAAATCCGCCACGGAGCGGCGCCAGAATGTAGCCCCCGGCGTAAGTCGTGGGAAAATCCCGCAACCTGCGCCAGCCCCGGAGGGGCGAAAGAATGAACGGTGAAGGCCTTTTGCAGGTCTTTAACGCCCGCGGCGTGGTTTCGCCGATTGCTCGGGTGCCAATGGCGGCGTCAGCGACCGCAGCGTGCTCACGTTCCGCAGGTCGTCTCCGGGCTCATCAATCGGGGTTTCCGCGATGAAAGCCGCGTGCGCCAGGCGCGGGTCGCTCAACAAGCGCCGAAACGGCTCCAGCCCGATGGTGCCCTTGCCGATGTGCTGGTGGCGGTCAAGCTTCGAGCCGCGGGCGGCTTTGGCATCGTTGCAGTGCCACACCGGAATGTTCTTCAGGCCGATGGCAAGGTCTAGGTACCGAATCGTCTGCTGCATCCCTTCCTCGCTCACGATGTCGTAGCCGGCTACATGCACGTGGCAGGTATCAATGCAGGCAGCCACCGGAATGATGCCGCGCAGCCGCTCGATAAGTTCCGCCACCTGGTCGAAACTGCTACCCAGGGAAAACTCCGCCCCGGCGGTGTTCTCAATCAGCACGGTCAGGCCGCCCTTGGCCAGGTCGTATTCGTGGGTGGCGACCGCAATGGCTTGCGCCGCGCGCGCCAGGCCCTCTTCCCGGCTGCCTCCGCGATAGGAGCCCGGGTGCAGCACCAGGTATTCGGCGCAGAGCGCCAGCGCGCGTTCCACCTCCCCGCGAAAAGCCTCGATGGACCGGCTGTGAAAACGCGAGGTCGTGCCCGCCAGATTAATCAGGTAGTTGGCGTGGATCACCAGCGGCTTCAGGTCGTACTTCTCCCGCAGGCGGCGCATTACGTCGCATTGCGATTTACCCAGCTCGTAGGGTTTCCATTGCCGCGGGCTGGAAGAGAAGACCTGGAACGCGGTGCAGCCCAGACGCCAAGCCCGCTCGGCGGCATTCTCCACGCCCCCGGCGCTGGACGTGTGGATCCCCACCCGCCGTGAAATCTTCGGCCACGGCTTTTTGGGCGCGGGCAGTTTGAGGATGTCCTGATGTTTGGCGAGAGAGCTGGGCATGAGCGATAAGAATGTTAAAGTCTAGCAGCAGGTTTTCGCGAATTGTGAGCCTACTTCGATGACGATGAGCCGAGCAGCGACTGTCGGAATTGTCATAATTGCCGCTATCGCCATCTATTTCCTGCTTTTTCCCATATTCCCATGGGCCATCCATATTCGTTGGCTCAAGTGATGCAGCTAGCCCCTGGCCAATTGCGCCCCGCCCTCCCGGAAAGTAAACTGAACGTTTGCCGTAGGAGCCATCCATGCTGGTCGTAATGAAGTCGCACGCAACCGAGGAGCAGATCCGGGAGGCGTGCCAGAAAATCGAGTCCATGGGCTATCGCGCTCACCCCATCCCGGGCGCGCAGCGCACCGCCATCGGCATCACCGGCAACCAGACTGAGGTCGAGCCGGGCACGCTGGAGGAAATGCCGGGCGTCCAGGAAGTCATTCGCGTCAGCAAGCCCTACAAGCTGGTCAGCCGCGATATCAAGGAAGAAAACACGGTCATCACCTTCGCCGGCACGGATGCCTCCATTGGCGGGCGCACCCTGGCCGTCATCGCCGGGCCCTGCGCGGTAGAAAACCGCGAGCAGGCTTTCGCGGTGGCCGAGCGCGTGCACGCCGCCGGCGCCCAGTTCTTCCGCGGCGGCGCCTACAAGCCCCGCACCTCGCCGTATTCCTTCCAGGGCATGGGCGAGGACGGCCTCCGCATCCTGGCGGAAATTCGCGACCGCTTCGGCCTGCGCATCGTTACCGAAGCCGTGGACCACGAGACGTTGGACCTGGTGGAGCGCTACGCCGATGTCATCCAGATCGGCGCCCGCAACATGCAGAATTTCTCTCTCCTCAAGCGCGCCGGGCGCGCCAAAAAGCCGGTGCTGCTGAAGCGCGGCATGTCCGCCACCCTGGAAGAATTTCTGATGGCCGCGGAATACATCATGAGCGAAGGCAACTACCAGGTCATTCTGTGCGAGCGCGGCGTGCGCACCTTCGCCGACCACACCCGCAACACCCTGGACCTCAGCCTGATTCCGGCGGTGCAGCGCCTGAGCCACCTGCCCATCCTGGTGGACCCCAGCCATGGCACCGGCAAGCGCAATAAAGTCACGCCCCTCTCCCGGGCCGCAGTGGCGGTGGGCGCTGACGGCCTCATGATCGAAGTCCACAATAATCCTGACCGCGCCCTCTCCGATGGCATCCAGTCCATCTACCCCGACCAGTTCGATGACTTGATGCGCCAGATCCGGCAGATCGCGGCCGTGGTGGATCGTTACGTGCCTAACCCGGCGCAAGCTAACCAGCAGAGTTCGGTGCCCGCAGCCGCTCGCTCTTGAAGAAGCTCATTCTCTTATGCGTGCTCCTGGCCGGGGTCGCCGCCCTGGTCTGGTATTTCCGCACCCCCGACCTGCCCCAATACGCTCCCACGTATCGCGAGTACGCCTACGTCACCAACGGCAAGAGCAACACCGTCAGCGTGCTCGACCTCACCCCGCGGCCTTACCCGCGCTTCAACGTGATCCGCACCATCCGTGTGGGCGCCAATCCCACCGGCGTGGCCGTGAACAGCAGAAAGAATGAAATCTACGTGGTCAACACCCAGTCCAACAATGTCAGCGTGATTGACGCCGAGCGCAACCAGTTGGTGGCCACCATCGGCGTGCACCGCGCCCCATATTTCATCAGCGTTTCCGCGGACGGGAAGCGCGCTTACGTGGCCAACTCAGGGTCGGCCAATGTCTCGGTTATTGATCTGGAAACGCGTAAGGTGCTGGCCAACGTTCGCGTGGGCGCTGCGCCTGGCCTGGCGCGGGTTTCACCCGACGGGGAAACCGTGGTTGTCTCCAATCGCGGAGACAATACAGTTTCGCTGCTCGACGCTCCTCGCCTTGCGGTGCGCGCCACGGTTCCTGTCTGCGTGCATCCGGAAGATATTGCCATTGTGCCCGACTCCAGCAAGGCTTTCATTTCCTGCAGCGGCTCCAACCAGGTGGCCGCCGTGGATCTTAAAAACGGCAAACTGCTGGCGCTGCTCGACGTAGGCAAGACTCCCGTTCATCTCGAGCTGAAGCCTGACGGAGGCGAGCTCATGGTAAGCAACTTCGACTCCGATAATATTTCCATTATTGAAACCACCACCAATGAGGTGGGCGGCAGCTACCTGATTGGTTCGCACCCCGTGCGCGGCATTGTGACCGCCGACAATTCGCTGCTCTACGAGAGCAACTTCGGCTCCAACGCCGTCGCCGTGTACAGCATTGATACAGGGAAGGTGCTGGGCTCCGTCGGCGTGGGCAATCAGCCCGACGCACTGGCGCTCACCTCCAACCAGAACTTCCTGCTGGTGGTGGATGCGCAATCCGATGACGTGGCCGTCATCCGCATGAAGCGCCTGGCCACCACTTCCAAGATCAGCCGCGACCGCGCCCTCTACGCCATCACCCCCGTCGGCGAGCAGCCCAACGACATCGCTGTGAAGGCCTTCTTTCTGACGGAGCGCGCAGGCCGCCGCTAGCCAGTCCGCCTGAACACCGGCGCCCTCGCCTGTGCACCGAATGTGTGGGGCTTTAGTGAATGTGTGGGGACAGGGCTCTGCCCCGTCCAGGGCGAGCGCAGTTCGCCAGCTATAAAGGTCGGCTGCACATCGTGGAAGCGCCCGGCTTTAGCCGGGCGATAAAGGTGGTCGAGAAAAGCGGGCTTTAGCCCATGTGCTGACAAAAAGACCCGGCTCTCGCCGGGCCTGAAAGGACGTTTACCG
Organism: Terriglobales bacterium; assembly: GCA_025934735.1. Classification (GTDB taxonomy): domain Bacteria; phylum Acidobacteriota; class Terriglobia; order Terriglobales; family Acidobacteriaceae; genus JAICWP01. The sequence goes on from JAICWP010000010.1 coordinate 29,203, forward strand.
CGAGGCCGCTTTGGCGCAGAACTTCTCAAATGCCGCGGTCAAATCGGCGGAAATCTCTTCCGCCTCGCGCTGCTCGATGTCGCTGCGCTGCATCATGTAAACCAGCTTCCCGTCGCGCAGCAGGCCGATGGAAGGTGAAGAGGGTGCGTAGCCTTCAAAATACTCCCTTGCGCGCTCGGTGGCGTCGCGGTCCTGTCCGGCAAACACGGTGACGCTCTGATCGGGGCGCACCGCATGTTGCAGCGCCATCCGCACTGCCGGCCGCATGCGGCCCGCCGCGCATCCGCAAATCGAATTCACCACCACCATGGTGGTTCCTGGTTTGGCCAGCGCCTGCTCCACGTCCGCCGCGCTGCGCAGTTCTTCAATGCCCAGGCGCGTCAATTCCTCGCGCATAGGTAGCACCATCAGCTCTGGGTACATTCCCGCTCCTTGGATGAGATTGCCTCTATTCTAATACGCCCTGCATGCTCCCGCCGCTGCCCTGCGTGGAAGTGCGAAAGGAACCAGCGAAATGAACATCGCCGGGGTTAAACGGGCGGCCTCAGGCGGCTGCGCCCGCGCTTCTGGCTGTATGATTGTGCCCATCTCCATGCTTATCCGCGAGAGTGTGCCCCTGGCGCTGCTGACCACCCTGGGAGTGGGCGGTCCCGCGCGCTTCTTCGCGGAGGCCGAATCGGTTGAGGATGTCCGCCGTGCCCTCCAGCACGCCGGCGAGCGCAGCCTCCCCCTTTTTGTGCTTGGCGGCGGCAGCAACCTCGTGATTTCCGATACCGGCTGGCCCGGCTTGGTGCTGCGCGTCGCCATCACCGGCATGGAAGAGCGCGAGGAAGACGGCAAGGCCATCTTCGAAGCCGGCGCCGGCGAACCCTGGGACAGCCTCGTGGCCCGAGCCGTGGCCCGCGACTGCGCCGGCATCGAGTGCCTCAGCGGCATTCCCGGCAGCGTGGGCGGCACCCCCGTGCAGAACGTGGGCGCTTACGGGCAGGAAGTTTCGGAAACCATCGCAGGCGTGCAGGCTCTCGACCTCAAGGACGGACAACTGCGCGAGCTCTGCAATCCCGCCTGCGGATTCGCTTATCGAACCAGCATCTTCAACACCAGCGAGCGTGGCCGCTACATCATTCTGCGCGTCACGTATGCGCTTACCCCTGGAGGCGCTCCTCACATCGCCTACGCCGACCTGAAGAAATATTTTGCCTTGCGCCCAGGCACGCCCAGCCTGGCCGAAGTGCGGGAGGCGGTGCGCTCCATTCGAGCCTCCAAGGCCATGCTCATTGTTTCCGGTGACGAGGACTGCCGCAGCGCCGGCTCTTTTTTTAAAAATCCCGTGCTCAGCGCCGCCGAACACCAGCAACTCTGCCAGCATGCTGCGGCTCTCGGCCTGCAGGTTCCCAGCTATCCCGCTCTCAGCGCCCAGCACAAAATCTCAGCCGCCTGGCTGGTCGAACAGTCTGGGTTCAGCAAGGGCTACACTCGCGGCCCGGTGGGCATCTCCCGCAAGCATGCTCTCGCCATCGTGAACCGCGGCGGGGCCACCGCCGCTGACGTGGTCGCGCTCAAAGATGAAATCCAGCAGCGTGTGACTCAAACGTTCGGCATTCATCTCTCGCCCGAGCCCGTGTTCGTCGGCTTTGACCAGCAGCCGTAATGGCGAACTCCTTTGTGCGCACGCGAGATGCTTCGGGGCTAAAGCCCCTCTGCATGACGGTTTTCTGAAGAAAGGCGAGCTGCGCTCGCCCTGGACGGGGCGGAGCCCCGTCCCCACACAGTCTGACTTGAGCTGCGCTCGCCTTGGACGGGGCGGAGCCCCGTCCCCACACACTCTCACTTGAGCTGCGCTCGCCTTGGACGGGGCGGAGCCCCGTCCCCACACAGTCGGAGCCCCGTCCCCACACAGTCGGAACCCCGTTCCCACACGTGCTGGTGCGTTTTGCGGAGCCGCGCGGCGTCTCGGCCTGGCGCCAAATCCGTGTAAAATCAAACTCAAACATGCCTCCGGAACGCCCCCAACCCGAACGCGACGACCGCTACGACGCCCACCGCCTCGAGCAGAAATGGTTCGACCGCTGGCAGGGCGATCCCGCGCTCTATCGAGCGGAGGCCGGCTCCACCCGCCCCAAGTTTTACGTTCTGGAAATGTTGCCTTATCCCTCGGGCGCTCTCCACATGGGCCACGTGCGCAACTACTCGATCGGCGACGCCCTCGCCCGCTTCATGTGGATGAACGGCTACAACGTGCTCCACCCCATGGGTTGGGATTCCTTCGGCCTTCCGGCGGAAAACGCCGCCATCCAGAACAACACGCCGCCGCGGGAGTGGACCCTGCGCAACATCTCCAATATGAGGGCGCAGATGAAGCGCCTGGGCTTCGCCTATGACTGGCAGCGCGAGGTCACCACCTGCTTCCCCGAGTACTACCGCTGGAACCAGTGGTTCTTTCTCAAGCTCTACGAGCGCGGTCTCGCCTATCGCAAGAAGAGCAAGGTGAACTGGTGTCCCAAGTGCGCCACCGTTTTGGCCAACGAGCAGGTGGTGAAGGGCTGCTGCTGGCGCCACGAAGAGACGCCGGTGGAGCAGCGCGAACTCGAACAGTGGTTCTTGCGCATCACCAATTACGCCGAAGAGCTCTTGCGCGATTTGGACCAACTCGAGCACTGGCCCGAAAAAGTTCGCATCATGCAGCGCAACTGGATCGGCCGCAGCGAAGGCGCCATGCTGGATTTCAAGCTCGAGGGTGCGGCCGGGCCCGCGGGCGGCAAAATCACCGTCTTCACCACCCGCATTGACACCATCTTCGGCGCGACCTCCATCCAGCTTGCCCCGGAGCACCCGCTGGTGGCAGATTTCGTAGCCCGCGACCCTGAGTTGGGCGCCAAGGTCGAACAGTTGCTCGCCGAGCAGCGCAAGGCCAGGGAAGTGGGCGACGTGGGCGCCATTGAAAAACACGGCGTGGATACCGGCCGTTTTGCTCTCAATCCCTTCAATGGCGAGCGCCTCCCCATCTGGGTGGCCAACTACATCCTGATGGACTACGGCACCGGCGCCATTATGTCCGTTCCCGCGCATGACGAGCGCGACTATGAATTCGCCAAAAAGTACGGCTTGGATATTCGTGTCGTCATTCTCCCACGGCGCGAGCAGGAGCCCCCGGCCGCGGGCGAGCCCGAAGAGCCGGTGCTGCCCTTTACCGCCACCGACAGCCTGCTCATTAATTCCGGCCCGTTCAACGGACTCTCCTGTAACGAGGCCATCCAGAAGATGGCCCAGTACGCCGAGCAGCACGGGTTCGGCAAACCCACCGTCACCTATCGGCTGAAAGACTGGGGCATCTCCCGCCAGCGGTACTGGGGCACGCCCATCCCCATGCTCTATTGCGAGAAGTGCGGCACTGTTCCTGTTGCGGAAAAAGACCTGCCCGTGCTCTTGCCGGAACATGTGGAGATCACGCTTACCGGCGGCTCTCCCCTAAGCCGCCTGCCGGAATTCGTCAACGTCAAATGCCCGAAGTGTGGCGGTGCCGCCCGGCGCGAGACCGATACCATGGACACCTTCGTGGATTCGTCATGGTATTTCTACCGCTACACCGACGCCCGCAACGACCGTGAGCCCTTCAGCAGCCGCGAGGCCAATTACTGGTTTCCCATTGACCAATACATCGGCGGGGTCGAGCACGCCATACTCCACCTGATCTACTCGCGCTTCTGGACCAAGTTCATGCGCGACCTGGGCATGATCAAAAATTCCGAGCCGGTGGTCCGCCTCTTCACCCAGGGCATGGTCATCAAGGATGGCGCCAAGATGTCCAAGAGCCTGGGCAACGTGGTCACGCCCGACGAGATGGTGGCCCGCTACGGCGCCGACAGCGCCCGCATGTACAGCCTGTTTGCCGCCCCGCCCGACCGCGACCTCGACTGGCAGGACGCCGGGGTGGAAGGCATCTACCGTTTCCTCGGCCGCGTGTACCGCTTCGTCAGCCGCCATGCAGAGGTGGCCCGCCCCGTGGGCGCTGATATTCGGCGGGCTGCAGAGGCGCAACTTTCTGCGTCTCAGCTGCCGCCGCAGGCGCGCGCCTTGCAACGCAAGCTGCACCAGACCATTAAACGCGTCAGCACCGACTTCCAGGGCCGCTGGCATTTCAACACTTCTATCGCGGCCATCATGGAACTGGTTAACCAGCTCTATGCCACCGAGGAACAGAAGGGAATTGAAGAGCGGCAGGGCAACGGCATCCCCGACGCGCTGCTCGCCCAGGTGCAGCGCGACCTCGTGCTCCTGCTCGCCCCGTTCGCGCCATACCTGGCTCACGAGTTATGGGAGATGCTGGGCGAACGCGGCAACCTGCTCCACGCGCCCTGGCCGCAGTTCGACCCGGCCCTGGCCAAAGAAGAAGAGATCGAGATTCCGGTGCAGGTGAACGGCAAGCTGCGCAGCCGCATCGTTGTGGCCGCCGATGCTTCCGAGGAGGACGTTCGGCAGCGCGCCCTGGCCGACGAGAAAGCTCAATCCTTCGTCGTAGGCAAGCAGGTGGTGAAGGTGATCCTCGTCCCCGCCAAGCTGGTCAACATCGTCGTCCGCTGAGCCAACAGATTCCTCCGCCGAGCCAAGAGGACTATGTGGGTAAGGGCTTCGCCCCTCTGAGCCCGTGTGGGGACGGGGCTCCGCCCCGTCCAGAGCGAGCGCAGTTCGCAATAAAAAGCGGGCCCTTTGGGGCCCGCTGTAACGAAGCGGCCCGCAACTACGAGCCACTCTTGCTGTGACGCGCGGCTTGCCCAAACATCAGGGCTTCTCGCTGATTGTTCCACTCGATTTCGCTGATGGTTTTCTTGCCGTTGTTCTTCGTTTTCTCCACCACCGCATCATAGGGCGCCTTTGCCTGCAGTTGCGCTACTTTGGCCGGAGCGGTCAGCAAAGTTTTCCCATGTTGCAGGAATTTCACTCTCACCGCCGGACCGTTGCCCTGCCATTCCACGTTGTACTGCCCCGGAGGAAGCGTTTTGCCTGCCAGTTCCACCGGATCCTCCACTACAACGTTCTTCTTCTGTTCCTTGCTGGTATTCTCGCTGGCCAGCGACGCCAGCGGAAACACCATGCTGATCATTCCCGCTAATGCTAAGACTCTCAGTATCTTCATCCGTGCTCCTCCCCTGAAACGGCCGGGTACGCAGGCGACGGCCCTCTTTCGCCGTTGCCGGGATCCCTGTCCCGCTCAGCTAAATATGTATTTTGTTCGACATTGGAAATGATGCGGAGCCAGCTACGCGGGTTGCCCCACTGTTCCGAGACAGGAACAAAATACAATGCTGTGATTTCCAATTGTCAAGATCTTCGCAGTTATCAAAGGATCCAGAGTTCGTCGGCACGGCCTGGATTACGCAGCCTGTGAAACTTTGAAACTTGCGAAACCCTGAAACCTGCCTTGAGACTTGCTGTTGCGCTATGCTGAGTTCGACATGGCTGCGCCATCTCCCATCCGCCGTGGCTTTGAGGCTATCGCCCGCGAACCCGCTCTTCCGTTGGCGGAAATCACCTGGCGCTGGTGTTTCGCCTCCGCCGGGGGTTTTGTGGGCATAGTCGCCTTACTGGAGTATCTGAATTCCATTCCCGTTTCCTGGCGCGAGCGGTTGATGCTCGAAAGCAGCGATCCGCTGCTGGCCTTGGCAGCCGTGGTGCATGCCTTGCGCGGCAGCGCCCTACGCTTCGACCTGGGTGTGATCCTGGCCGCGACCGCCGTCGCCGTTCTATGGATGCTCGGCTCCGCTCTCGGGCGCCTGGTGACTCTCGAGGTTCTGCTGCCGCAGGCGAACAGCGCAGCCTATGGCTCGCTTTTCGGCTTGAGCTTTCTTCGCGCCGCGCTGTTCTGGGCTGCGCTGCTGGCTGCCGCTGCCGCGCTCATCTTTGCCGGCTTCGCCAATCCTGGCGCTCCCAGCCTGGTTGTGGCCGTTGTCCTCACCGCCAGCATATGGCTGGTCTGGGCCCTGCTCAACTGGGTGCTTTCACTGGCTGCCATTTTTGTTGTGCGGGATGGAGAAGATACGTTCGGCTCCATCATTGGAGCGGTGGATTTCGTCCGCAGCGCGGCCGGCGAAGTCGTGCTCACCAGCCTGCCGTTTGTGCTGCTGCACTATGTGGCAATGGCGGCCGCTGTGGCTGCGGGGATCCTGATCGTGGATCTGATGGCGCGGGTCTCTCCCGAGGCCGCGTGGGCTCTCCTGGCCATCGCCGCGGGATACTTTGCCTACGCCGACTTGCTTTACATTACCCGGCTCGCGGCCTATGTCTTCCTGGCCGGTGGAGAGACGGTCGTGCCCGCAACAGAATCGCTTGCCTCTCCGGAGCCCCCGAGCGGCGCCAACGTCCAGCTTCCAATTGCCAGCAGCCCACTACCGATTGCTGACTCGTGAACGCTGACGCCTCAGTTTTCCTTTACACTACTACCATCCCTCTGGCACATTAGACCGTGGAAGCCCAATCAATCGTCGTCCTCGACTTCGGCGCCCAGTACTCACAGCTGATCGCGCGCCGCATCCGCGAACAGAACGTCTTCTCCGTCGTCCTGCCCTGCACCGCGCCCCTGGACGAAATCAAAAGCTACGCTCCCGCGGGCATCATTCTTTCCGGCGGCCCCAGTTCGGTGTACGACCAGGACGCTCCCGCGGCTGACCCCCGGGTCTTCAGCCTGGGCCTGCCCGTGCTCGGCATCTGTTACGGGCTGCAGTTGATGACGCATGTCCTGGGCGGCAAAGTGCGCCCCGCGGATAAGCGCGAGTACGGGCACGCCACGGTGGAGATTCTGGATGGCTCCCGCCTCTTCACCGGTTTGCCCAAGGTGCTTTCGGTGTGGATGTCGCATGGCGACACGGCCATGGAGCTGCCCGAGGGGTTCCGCCTGATCGGTAAAACTCCGAGCGCGGTTGCCGCCATTGAGAACCCGGAAAAGAAGATGTTCGCGGTCCAGTTCCATCCTGAGGTCCACCACACCACGCTGGGCACGGAAATCCTGAAGAACTTTGCCCTCGAAATCTGCGGCGTTACTCCCAATTGGACCCCGCAGCACTTTGTGGACGCCACCGTGGCCCAGGTGCGTGAAACGGTCGGACCTGAAGGGCGTGCCATCTGTGGCCTCTCCGGCGGCGTGGACTCCTCGGTGGCCGCCGTGCTGGTGCATCGCGCCATTGGCGACCGCCTCACCTGCGTTTTCGTCAATAACGGCGTGCTGCGCAAAAACGAATTTGAGAAAGTTCAGCAGAACCTGCGCGACAAGCTAGGCCTCCACATGGTGGCGGTGGACGCCTCCGAACGCTTCCTCGCGCGTCTGGCCGGCGTCACCGACCCGGAAAAGAAGCGCCACATTATCGGCAACGAATTCATCGCTATTTTTGAAGAAGAAGCGGAACGCATCAAGCGCGCCCAGAGCCACGTGGAGTTCCTGGTACAGGGCACGCTTTACCCTGACGTGATTGAATCGCGCTCCGTGCGCGGCCCTTCCCAGACCATCAAGACCCACCACAACGTCGGCGGCCTGCCGGAAAAGATGAAGCTACGGCTGATCGAACCGTTAAAGGATTTGTTTAAGGATGAGGTGCGCAAGATCGGACGGGACCTGGGCATGCCCGAGGACATTCTGCAGCGCCAGCCTTTTCCCGGGCCGGGCCTGGCAGTGCGCATTTTAGGGGAGGTAACGGCGGAGCGCCTGGTGCTGCTGCGCGAGGCCGATGACATCGTGGTCAGCGAAATCAAGCGTGCCGGACTCTACAACCGCATCTGGCAATCCTTCGCAGTGCTTCTGCCGGTAATGTCGGTGGGCGTCATGGGCGACCAGCGCACCTACGCGTACACGTGTGCCGTCCGTGCCGTCCACTCGGAAGATGGCATGACCGCTGACTGGGTGCCCCTGCCTACCGAAGTACTCAAAACCATTTCCAGCCGCATCGTGAACGAGATCAAGGGCATCAACCGCGTGGTTTACGACATCACCTCCAAGCCCCCGGGCACCATCGAATGGGAGTAACCGCGATTCGGCCAGAGCCGACCTCCAGAGACAAAAGCTGTCAAGAGGAGAAACGGCGAGAACCCGGCGCAAGTTGTTCGCCAGTCAGGACAAACATTGTGGAGGCGGAAGTCACGGAATAGTTGGTGAATTTGCTATCCTAAAAATATAGGGCAGATACAAGGGATGCGCTGAGAAGGCGTGTCCCTTTTCATTTTGGCCGGAACGAAGTCACAAGTGTCCGGCAGGCGCCAAGAGGTTGCACGCGCAGGAACTGCAGGGAGTGAGAAGAGTATGGCGAAGATACGCCGCCGGACAGGGCGGCTTTTTTGTTGGCTGCTGGTGATAGCGGCCGCGGGCGCGCAGGGCAGCACGCCAACCATGACCACGATCAACGACGTGCTGTACCGGGCGGATGGCACGCGAGCGCGAGGCACGCTGCTGATTTCGTGGCCGGCGTTCACCACCGCGGACAGCGCGCCGGTGGCGGCGGGGACCATGGACGTGGCCCTGGGCCCGGATGGCGAAGTTCAGATCGAACTGGCGCCGAACGCGGGAGCAAATCCGGCGGGCACTTACTACAAAGTGGTGCTGAAGCTGGAGGATGGCACCACGAATACGGAGTACTGGGTGGTGCCGGCGACCTCTCCGGCGACGATTGCGGGTATTCGCAGCCGTATGGTGCCGAGTTCGATGGCGGTGCAGATGGTGACGCGCGAGTACGTGGACAGCGCGGTGGCGGGAAAGGCTAACGACGCGGCGGTGGTGCACCGGGAAGGGACGGAGGTGGTCAGCGGGAGCAAGCAATTCACCGCCGCACCGACGATGCCCGCACCAACGGGCAATGCAGAGGCAGCGAACAAGGGCTACGTGGATGCAGCGGTGGCAGGCATGGGCGCAGGCAACTACTTGAGCAAGGGCGGGGACACGATGACGGGGCCGCTGACGTTGGCCGGGGATCCGACCGGGAGCATGCAGGCAAGCACCCGGCATTACGTGGATGCAACCACGTCGAATCTGGTGGCGAGCACGGCGCTGAGCACAGCGCCTTCGGCGGGCAAGACGCCGCAGGCGGGGAGCGTCAGTGCGGTGCTGGATCTGGGCTGGCTGGGAAGTTCGGCGGGGGCGGGCGATCAACTGCTGGGCAAGAGCGCGGGCACAAGCGGCGGCGCCTGGTGGTGGACGTTGCCCACTACGGGCACGAGTGGATGCTCCGGGAGCGGAGATAAACTTCTCTACAACGCGAGCACACACGGGCTGACCTGCGGCACCGACCAGACGGGAGGAGGGGCTATCAGCTGGCCGCTGCTGCCGCCGAATGACAACCTTTCCGACATTGGCGACGGCACGCACCGATTGCGCACGGTGTACGCGGGAAGCTCGATCAACACACCGAAGATCACCGGGATAAGCGATAGCACGGTGGTAAGCAATCTTAATTCCGACCTGCTGGACGGGAAACACGGCAATGAGTTCCTGTCGGTGGTTCCGGCACTGAGCGCGAGCGCGCTGGGCGGGGTAAAAGGGACGGGAAGCTCGCTGCTGTGCAGCGGCAGCGAGAAGATGACGGGGTTCGCCGCCGATGGAACCATGCAATGCGCCACGGACCAGACCGGCGGAGGAGGCGTCAGCTGGCCGCTGCTGCCGCCGAATGACAATCTTTCCGACATTGGCGACGGCACGCATGAGCTCCGCAATGTGTACGTGGGCACGTCGGTGGCGGTGGCGGGGGGCACGGCGGGCACGCTCACGATCAAGGCGAGCCCGAGCACGCTGGATATCGGAGTGCCGGGGAAGGCCTTGCGGCTGGGGACGTTTACGGCGGGAACGAGTGGGGCACCGGCGGATGCGAATTTCCAGATTTTCAGCAACTCCGCGTCGTCATTTAAAGGCAGCGTGTATTTCGACGCAGGTAACGACGGCGCGTCGTCGTTAAACTTCCGCATCGGCCAAGGCGGGACAGTGGTGAGCCGGCTGGCCATCGTGAATAACGGAGCAGCCACGTTCTCCAATGGCGATGTGACTATTTCCGGGGCATACAAACTAAACACGCCGAAAATAGCCGGCGTGACGGATACGGGAGTGGTAACAAACCTGAACAGCGACATGGTGGACGGGAAGCATGCCAGCGGCTTTGCCCAGGGCGGGTTCAGCAGCGTGGCGTATTCGGCGACGCCCAGCTTCGATGCGGGAGCGGCGAGCGCGTTCAAGATGACGCTGACGGGCGATGTGAGCAGTTCGACGCTGGCGAACGCGGCAGCCGGGCAGATGCTGAGCTTTGTGGTGTGCCAGGATGCTACCGGGAATCATAATTTCGTATGGCCGAGCAATATTAAAGGCGGGATGACGGTGGGGCTGCAACCGAGCAAGTGCTCGGCGCAAGTATTTGTGTATGACGGGACGCAGGGCTGGGCTGTGGGGATGGTGAATCAGTAGGCGAGCTGCGCTCGCCCTGGACGGGGCGGAGTCCCGTCCCCACACGGGCTTGGTCGGGCGGAGCCCCGTCCCCACACATTTCCCTGCACAGGCGAGGGCGCCTGTGCCCACGCAAGTATTTTTTCGGAGAGATGTATCGAGAGCTGTAAGGATTTATTCTAAGCCGGCTGGGCGCTCGGGTTCGTGCCGCCCTTCTCCGCCACGCCGGGATTCTCCTGGTTCAGTTCCCGAGCGGCCTTGCGTCCTAGCGCGGTAACGAATGAGCGCGTGACCCGCGTCTCGCTTTCCCGTCCCAGGTGCCGGTCCCGCCCTCGCCCTTCGGCCTGCGGCAATACCCGGTTCACCACTCCCAGCAGGTCAGCCGTCATGCCCGGCGCCACGCCATGCAGCAGGGCCAGGGCTTTGGCTTGCGGCGAGAGGATGATTTCCGCCTGCCCCCGGCGAACTGCCGCCACAATCCTGCGGGCCGCGCGGCGCGCGCTCATGGCTGCCACCGGGAGTGTCGCGCCCAGGCTGAACCAGGTGAACTCATCTTCGTTCTTCCCTTTAAAGTACGCGTTCAGGTGCGAGCCTGTGCGCATCAGGCCGGGCACTACCGTGGTTACCTTGATGCCCTCGCGCCCCAGTTCCGCCCGCAAGCCTTCGGAGAATCCCACCGCGGCGAATTTGGCGCAGCCGTAGGGCAGCAAATGGGGCACGCTGACCTTCCCGCCGATGGAGGTGATGTTGGCGATGTGCCCGCTGCCGCGCTGCCTCATCTGCGGCAGCACCGCCAGGGTGGGATAGACGGTGCCCCAGAACATAACGTCCATGGCTTCCTGAAAATCCACCAGCGTTTGCGATTCCAGCGGCCCCACTTGGATGACTCCGGCATTGTTCACCAGCACATCAATGTGCCCGAAGCGCGCGGTGGCCTCGTTGACCAGCGTCTGCACATCGTCCTGCACGGCCATATCGCAGGTGACGGCCAGCACCTCCGCTCCCTGGTCGGCCAGGCGGGCGCGCGCCGTCTCCAGTTCGCGCTCATCGCGGGCGCAGATCACCAGCCGCGCTCCCTGGGCGGCAAACTCCTCGGCCAGGGCCAGCCCCAGTCCGCGCGAGCTGCCCGTAATCAGCACTACCTTGCCGGCCACGCTTTCCCCGGAGCGCACCCGCTGGTAGAGCTTCCATCCCGCCAGCCCCACGCCCACGCCCGCCAGCGTAGCCATGCCCGCCGTAACTCCCGCGCCGATGCCCACCGCCGTTTTCAACCGCATGGTTTGCCTCCGCAATTCTGGACTTTAAGATGCTTTGTTGTGCTGGTGTGAATCCAGGAAATCTGGAGAGCAAGTACTTTTCCAGTCCCACTCAAGCCAAAGGCGGCTTGAGTGGGGCACCCGAGCTTTTCCCGCTCAAGCCAAAAGCGGGCTTGAGTGGGGCACCCGAGCTTTCTCCCACTCAAGCTAAAGGCGGGCTTGAATGGGGCGCCCGACTTGCTCCCACCGAAGCCAGAAGCGCGCTTGAGTGGGGCACCCGAGCTCTCTCCCACTCAAGCTAAAGGCGGGCTTGAATGGGCCACCCGACCAGCCATGCGCGGGATGAAGTACAATTTCCCCAAATTCACGTGCTTGGGGGTAAGTATGGCGACATCAGGCAAGGCTCCTCAACTGGACGAAGCAAAGCTGAATGCCTTCATGGAAAAGGCAGTCATGGATATGGGCGCGGCGATGCATGCCACGCTGGTGGTGCTGGGAGACAAACTGGGGCTGTACAAAGCCATGGCCGGGGCGGACTGGATCACGCCGGCCGAACTGGCGGCCAAGACCCAAACCGCGGAGCGTTACGTGCGCGAATGGCTGAACGCCAACGCGGCCAGCGGCTGGGTGATGTACGACGCCAATACCCGCCGTTACCAACTGCCGCCGGAGCAAGCGTTCGCACTTACGGTGCAGGACCTGCCTGGGGCCTTTCACATCATCTCCTCCTGCTTTAAGGATGAGCCCAAAATCACGCAGGCCTTTCGCACCGGGGAAGGCGTGGGCTGGCATGAACACGATAGCAACCTGTTCTTCGGCACGGAGCGCTTTTTCCGGCCCAATTACCAGAACAACCTGCTCAGTTCCTGGATTCCGGCGCTGGAAGGCGTGGCCGCCAAGCTGAAGGCGGGCGCCTCCGTCGCCGACGTGGGCTGCGGCCACGGAGCTTCCACCCTGCTCATGGCCCGGGCGTTTCCCAAGTCGCGGTTCTACGGTTTCGACTACCACAGCGGCTCCATCGAATACGCGCGCCATGTCGCCGGGCACGAGGGCCTGCTCGATCAGGTCAGCTTTGAGGTGGCCAGCTCCAAGAGCTATCCGGGCAATGGCGGCTACGACCTGGTCACGTTTTTCGATTGCCTGCACGACATGGGCGATCCGACCGGCGCCGCCAAGCACGTTCTTTCCACGCTGAAGCCGGAGGGCACCTGGATGATCGTGGAGCCGTTCGCCAACGACCACCCGGAAGAGAACCACAACGCCATCGGGCGCGTGTTCTACTCCGCTTCCACCATGATCTGCACGCCGGCTTCGCTGGCCCAGGAAGTGGGCGCCGGGCTGGGGGCGCAGGCGGGAGAGGAATGCATCCGCAAGGTGGTGACGGACGCCGGCTTCACGCGGTTCCGCCGTGCCGCGCAGACGCCGTTCAACCTGGTGTTTGAAGCTCGACGGTGAGTGGCGAGCTCCGATAGTACAAGCGAGATGCTTCGGGGCTGAAGCCCCTCTGCATGACGCCTTGCGGTAGGCGAACTGCGCTCGCCCTGGACGGGGCGGAGCCCCGTCCCCACACGGGTGACAGTCAACTGTTCGGTAATGCACGCGAGATGCTTCGGGGCTGAAGCCCCTCTGCATGACGCCTTAGGCGAGCTGCGCTCGCCCTGGACGGGGCGGAGCCCCGTCCCCACACGGGCCCGGTCGGGGGAAGCCCTGTCCCCACACGCAAGTTAAAAGCAGGTCCGTCGCTGCGCTCAGAAAGAAAAACCTGGGGCAGCCCGGTGCGACGGGATAACAGTCAACTGTTTGTTGGTGCACGCGAGATGCTTCGGGGCTGAAGCCCCTCTGCATGACGCCTTGCGCTCGATCTGGTGCTCAGCAGTGTGAGATGCGCTTGCTGGCCGCCTCTCTCAAAACGAGGGCGGTTTTCAAGCTTTGTAATGCGGCTGCGGGACGGGTGCCGTTCAGCGTCAGACCAATTCCCACGGCTGCACCCGCGACTCCACTGGTGAGGCGAACGACTTTGCCGTAATAGCTAACGCAAGGCGAAGAGGAAACGGGTGCGGGAAGCGTCAGCTTGAGCTCAACTTCCTCGCCGATAGCCGGGGTGAAACTGGAAAACAGAAACAGGCCGCTAGCGCTGATGTCGCGAATGACCGCGGCATGTTCCGCACGGTCAAAAACAATGGACACGGGGAGGATGAGGAGGGTACGGGCTTTGCCGCGCCGGTCTGAGCCGGGGTGCAGCATGACATCTTGGCCAGCCAGTTTCGGATGTCCCATGCACTGTTAATAGGGCAAAAGAAGGGCCAGAAGCTGCTGCTTGGGAATCAGTTCTTTAGCGAAAGTCTTGGGAGTAAGTTTTACCAGCGCACGTACTGCTTACATATCTCCAGCAGGAAATTACGCAAGTAACTCCCAGAGGCCTGTGGCGTTATGGGAACCATCAATTTGATAGCACCTGCTACCTGCGAGGACGGCGGTTGGTCGCATTCTGAAAATGGAATAACACGGGAAACAGATGCGGTGGCTTCAGTCCATCAAGGCAAAGGGTTGATCGCAGCGGAAAGCGATGGCGTAGCGGCCCTGGGGTTGGTCCTCTTCCACCCGCACCACCTGGCAGGTACCGCTCAGGCGGATGCTGCGTTCCAGGCGGGATTCCAGTACCAGCACCAACTCGGTGCGCATGCCCACGGGAAGCAATTTTTCAGCCAGCAACAGCACGCCATCTTTGCTCACATCCTGGGTCTCGGCGGAGAGGGTCTCTTCACCCTCGAGCGGGCGAACGAAGGCGGGCTGTTTCAGAGGAAAACGGCGGCTTCTGCGGCGTTCCGACTCGTGCATGTTGAGGTGAGCTGCAAATGCGTTTGAACACCTGACCTGTACATCATCTTCCGGCGCGGGGTGCGGAGTCCAGCATTAATTTGCCTGGGAGCTTGCGAATGGATGCTAACGCGGGCACGGATTGATTAGAGCGGAGGATGGCGGGCCGGATTGTCAGGAAAAGCCGGACAGGCACCGGCGCGCAGGCGCGGGCTTAGTCCATGGCCAGCGTGTTGCGCGCACCCGCGGCTGGTTCGCGGGCAGGGTTCTTGCGCCCGCTGCGGGGCGGGTTGCCGTTTTCGTTCTCCGGTGCTTCGCGATGGCTGAGGGCATAGAGCACCAGCTCCACGCGGCCGGAAATGCCCAGCTTGTCGAAGATGCGGAACAGGTAATTCTTTACCGTGTGCTCGCTGAGGTTGAGCTGGCGGGCGATCTCGCGGTTGGTGAGGCCTTCAGCCACGCAGGCGACCACCTGCTCCTCGCGCTTGCTGAGCAGGCTTTTGCCCTTGGCATTCACGATGTGCAGCGGGGATACCTGGCCGAGGGCTTGCAGCACGAACTGCAGTTCGTCGTTGTTGGCCCAGATCTGTCCCTGGTGCACGCACACGATGCACTTGCACAGCATCTTGAAGGATTGCGATCGGCTGAAAATTCCGCGCGCTCCGGCGCGGAAGGCGTCCACCACCAGGTCGCGCTCGGAGGAATCCAGCAGAAGGACGGCGCGAGTTTGGGGATGAGAAGTACGCAGCTCGCGCAGCAGCTGAAACCCGCTCAGCGGCCCATCCTGCAGGTTGACGCTGATCACCGCCACCTGCGCCGGTTCCTGCTTCAATGACTGCAGCACCTCGCTCATGCTGGTGGCGCAGCCGATTACGCGAAAATTGCTGTTGCGCTGCAGGGAACTGGTGAGGAGTTGGCAAGCCATGCGGTTCTCGTCCGCCACGAGGACGCTGATGGTCTTCTCCGCTTCCGTGGCTGCCGGATGCCCAGGCAATAGACTGCTCCTGTTGGGGTAAATGTACAGGCGGTAACGGGGGGACGTATGCCTCCAACAAAATACCACGCCGACATCCCCGTACGAAGCACTAAAATGCTCCTGAGCTGGTTTGGGTATTTCAGTGTATACCATAGTAAACACAGTGATTGTCGTCCAAAGCTTTGCCCGACCGGCACAGAACTTTTTTCCCTAAGGCCGGGTGGACCGGGCCTTTCCTCTCTAACGGCAGGAGTCCCCAATTTGCCGGGCCGGCAGTGTGCTCCAGCGGGACTTCCGTTGGTAACCTGCGAACGAACCGAGGTGGGTCGGGCGGAGCCGGCGGGGCTGGCGGCGCGTGGTAGTATCGGTAAAACCTGAGCAGCGCGCCGCTGGCCACCCACACAGGCGCGCCCCAGGATGAGCCGCACAGTTTTTCCCCAATAGCGTGCGGCGGGCTGTTCAAGAGCATGTATCTGAATCACTACGGCCTGCAGGAAGAACCGTTCGGAGTCACACCCGATCCGCGTTTTCTATATACGACGCACAGTTACCGTGTGGCCCAGTCCACGATGGAGCACGGAATCGCTTGCGAACGCGGCTTTACCGCGCTGGTGGCGGGGCCGGGCATGGGCAAGACCACGCTCCTGTTCCATCTGCTGGAGCGCTATTCCAGCACCGCCCGCACCGCTTTCCTCTTCCTGACACAGTGCGATGCGCGCGAGTTCCTGCGCTGCCTGGTGTCGCAGCTGGGAGCGGCCACGCAAGAAACGGATCTCGCGGCCCTGCAGGAGCAGCTGGGCGAACTGCTGCGGCGGGAAGCGGAGGCGGGCAGGAAAGTGATCGTCGTTGTGGATGAGGCCCACAATCTTGAGCCCAGCGTGCTGGAGACGGTGCGCTTGCTTTCCGATTTCGAAACGTCACGCGCCAAGCTGCTGCACATTATCCTGTGCGGCCAGGCGGAACTGGCCGACAAGCTGGCCGCGCCCGCCCTGCGGCAGCGCATTTCCCATTTGGCGCGCCTGAAGCCGCTGAACGGAGCCGAGGTGCGGCACTATATTGAGCACCGCCTGCGGGTGGCGGGTTACTCCGGCGCGCCGCTGTTCACGCGCGAAGCCCGCACCCTGATTCTGCAACGCAGCCAGGGCATTCCGCGCCTGGTAAACAATCTTTGTTTCCAGGCGCTCTCGCGGGCCTGCGAGCTCAATCGAAAAACCGTGGATGGCCGCATCCTGGCCGAAATTTCCGGCGAGGTGGATTTGGACGTCCGCCAGGAAGAGACCGCGGCGCCGGCGATTTCAATAAATGAGGAGGAACCCGCGGATGAGCAGCAAGCCGCGGTGGCGGGAAACAGCGTGCAGCCGGTGAACGGCGACGCCTCGCCGCTGGTGGTGGCTGCTTCCGCGGCGGTGATGCATTTTCCGGCTGCGGACAGCCACGCGCAATCTCCGGAGAGGTCGGAAACCTCGCCCACGCTGGGCCCGGTGTTGGTGCCCACGCCTAGTGCCGGCAACGGAGCGGCCGCTGCAAGCTCGCTCAATGGAGCCGCGGTTGCTGCTTCAGGCTCAGCGCCGGCAGGGCCGCAGGCTGCAGAAGCGCCAAAGCCGGCCATTGATGTGGAGGCTCTGGCGTTCGATTGCGCCTTGTTTGAGATGGAAGCGCCTAAGCGCTGGAAGCGGCCGGAAGGGAAGGCGGCGGCCCCCAACTCTCCGGGCGCGGCGACCCCAGCTTCGATGCCGGCGCGTGCGCGGGTGCGCCCGCCGAGCGCCACTACGAAGCGTTCCACTCCACCTGCCCCCGCGGGCAGGGCCATACCGCGGTCTGCTCCGGAGCCGGCCCAGCCGGTGCGAGTCCTCGGCAAGGCTGCTGAGGGCGCGGTGCAGCCGGCACGTTTGGGGGCGGCTATGGTGGCGCCGCACCGGGACCGCATTCTTTACGTGGCGGCGGGCGCGTCGCTGCTCTTACTGCTGCTGATGGCGTGGCTGCTGGGCACGAGCGGGTCTTCGGCTTTATCCCAGGAGCCAGATGCGGAAACGACACCGCGGGTAGCGATCACGGCCAATCAGCCTGTAGCATCGTCCAGTGTGGCCACGGAAAGCAGTCCATCCGGCAGCGCCACGTCTGACAGCACCACGTCTAACAGCACCACGCTCGACGTGAAGCAAGAGCTGGCGCCGGGTGCAGGACGGACTTCCCATCCGGCAGTGGTGATGCGGGGCATGCGAGCGGGCGAGGAGTTGCTGCAGCGCGTGGACCCGGTTTATCCGGCAGCGGCCCTGGAGAACCACATTGAAGGGCCAGTAGTGCTGGAGGCGACGATCAGCAGCCATGGTTTCCTGCGCCACATTCGCGTGCTCAGCGGGAATCCCTTGCTGGCCAACGCGGTGCTGGATGCGGTGCAAGGCTGGAGTTACCAACCGCGCCGGGTGCGCGGGCGCGCGGTGGAGACGGAGACGCGCATTGTAGTCAACTTCCAGCTGTCTGGTTCGGCGCAGAAACACTAGCGGGTAGCGTCAGCTGCTGGCGCGGGCTGACGAAGTAAGGACCTTTTCCCCGGAAACGATGGCCCGCGGATTGTGTTCCACGAGGAGGCGCGCCAACTCCTCGCCATGCCACTGCGCGACCAGGTCGCGGGCTCCGGAGAGCATGGGCACGCGGCGGCGGCTGTCGTGGGCGTCAGTGGCCAGCACGTGCACCATCCCTTGTTCCAGCAGAGAACGCGCGCTGCGCCGCGCCTGCTCGCCCCAGTAGCCGGTGAGTGAATTGGCCGTAATCTGCACCAGGCAGCCGTCATCAATCCATTGCCGCAGCCGCCGCAGATCATTGTGCAGCAGGGGATTGCGTTCCGGATGCGTGATGACGGGGGTGAGCCCCTTCTCGATGAGTTGCAGCAGCGCCCCGGTCATTTGCTGGGGGATAAAGTCATGGCTGAACTCAACCAGCAGGTAGGCGGTGTTGCCGATAGTGTAGCGCTGCGGGTGGGCGAAGGCGTCTTCGAGGTTTTCGTGGGAAAGGTGGAAATCGCAGCCCAGGCTGAAACGGGGTGTGCCGCCGGCCATCTGCTGCAGCCGTTCCAGGCGCTCCGCGAAGGCTTCGCGGTTATAGGTGTAGTGAGAATCGGCATGGGGAGTGGCCACGATGTGCTGAATGCCGTCCTGCACGGCAATCTCGCACATCTCTGCCGCCATGTCCCAGGAGCGGGCTCCGTCGTCCACTTCCGGGATGATGTGGCAATGGATATCTACCATGACGTTCCAGGGCGGAGGGGGAGAGGCGCGGGCAGCCGCCCATGACCGTCTATGGTAACCGCCAAAAGCGCCGTCCTACAAGCGTTCCCGGCAGGTAATGTTGTCGCGGTGAAAGGTGAAACGTCGTCGCTAAAGCATTTTCTATATCTAGCACGATGAGTGAGGGCGCACGTCGGAGTCGAAACACCCTGCCTGATTCTTGGGAGCCCCGGATTGAATTTCTACGGGTGCTAAAAAGCAATGTGAGGACTCCCTGGAGTTGTTGTGGAGAGTGGGCATAGTAGGGATCGCTTCGACTCCGCCAGCCGGGTTCGCAAGCGAACCCGGCCGGCTGCGCTCAGGATGACAGTCGAAAGAGGGCGTACCTCAGAGGCTGCGGTGGAGGGCGGCGTCGAGGGCGGCGCCTACGCTGGCGAGTTTTTCCGGAGAGAACAATTTCTGGCAAGCTTCGAAGAGCTCGCGTTCTTCTTTGCGGATGTGAGCAGAGAGGAACTGGGCGAACTCGCGCAAAGTATCGGAATTCAGCTCGCGCCGTTCCGCGCGGGCGAAGTATTCGCGCAGGGTCGCGTGCTGGCTCAGCAACTCTTTCACCAGCGGCTGGAGTTCAGGGTAGGCGGCGGCTTCGGGGAATAGCACCTCCTCTTCGGCGGCGAAGTGCCAGCGAATTTCCAGGTTGAACATGGTGCGGGCTTGCGCCTGCAGACCGTCCAGGTCGGCGGCACCGGCCTGAACGGCGCGGTCAATCTGCACGCACAGCGCCAGAGCATGCTGGTGCTGATGGGAGAGCGGGATGAGGTTGCGGTCGCGCAGCATGAGGTATCTTCCGTAAAACCCAAGTCCGCCACAGAGACACAGAGGCACAGAGAACGGCAACTCAGCGATCAGGGAAACTCTAACGCGGGCGAGGGTGCCTGCGCCACAGGGCAGGGCGCGAGGTGCTTAAGGTGCTTCGCCGCGCTCAAGTTCGGCTATTGGCCCAGAGGGCGCGTACACGCCAGATCCCTCGCGTCGCTCGGGATTTCGGCTGCGCTGGGCTCCCGCTCGTCGCCTGTGGCGACTCGCTCACGCCCGCAAAACGCCAGATCCCTCGCGTCGCTCGGGATTTCGGCTGCGCTGGGCTCCCGCTCGTCGCCTGTGGCGACTCGCTCACGCCCGCAAAACGCCAGATCCCTCGCTGCGCTCGGGATTTCGGCACGCGGCTCAGACGCCGCGTAAACGCCTCAACTTTACTAATGTTCCTCCGACGTAGAAAATACTTGTTTACCCGCTCAACGGGCAAACAGCAGGGAGACTTCATGGCCGCTACCGGCGAACTCATACGCTTGATGAATTACGTGGACGACATTTCCACCACTTTGCGGCGCATTGTGGCCACCATTCCCATGATGGACGACGAGGAGCGCAAGCGCCTTTCCGACTACATGCGCAAGGTGGAGCCCAACTACGCTTCCGTGCTGGAGCGACTGGAAAAGGCCAGCAAGTAGTGGGGGAAGTGCGCACCGTCGCCGTAATCGGCGCGGGCATCATGGGCCGGGGCATCGCTCATGTGGCCGCGCTGGGCGGCTATCGCACGATTCTGGAGGACATACTTCCCGCCGCGCTGCGCCGCGCCGAGAGCGAAATCCGATCCAACCTGGATAAGGCAGTGGAACTGGGCAAAGTGCCCGCGCCCCAAGCCGAAGCCGCCATGGGGCGCCTGGAGTTCGCGCAGTCGGTGGAAGAGGCGGCGCGCCAGGCCGACCTGGTGATTGAAGCCGTCCCCGAAGAACTGGAATCGAAAATCGAAATTTTTACCCTGCTGGACAAGATTTGCCGGCCGGGAACCATCCTGGCGACAAACACCTCGTCGCTGAGCATCACCGAAATCGCTTCCGTCACCTACCGGGCACCGCAGTGCGTAGGCATGCACTTTTTCAATCCGGTGCACAAGATGAAGTTGCTGGAGATTGTGCGCGGGCTGGAGACCACCGAGGACACGATCAATACGGCGGTGGAGGTGGGAAGGCGCATGGGCAAAGAGACGGTAGTGATCAAAGAGGCGCCGGGATTCATCACCAGCCGCGTTAATGCGTTGATCGGCAATGAGGCGTTTACCATGCTGCAGGAGGGCATTGCTTCCGCCCGCGACATAGATAAGGCGCTAAAGCTAGGGTTAAATCATCCCATGGGACCGTTTGAAATGATTGATCTTGTGGGTCTGGACACGCGGTTGCACATCCTCGAATACCTGCACAAGAGCCTGGGCGAGAAGTACCGGCCGGCGCCGCTGCTGGTGCAGTACGTAAAGGCGGGACGGTTGGGACGCAAGGCGGGGAGAGGGGTGTATGAGTACCCCGATGTCCAGAAACCTGCGGGGGGGAACGGGTAGGGGTTTCGAAAGTTTCTGGCCGTGGACCCGAGGATTCCTCGGGGCAAAAGCCCCTCGGAATGACGCCGTTTTTTTTAATCTAAAGAAGAACAGTAGAAACTCCCTTGGTCAGCGCGGGAGGGCGAGCGGTGCAGGGGTGTTTCGACTCGGGCGTGCGCCCTCGCTCAACATGACAGTGCTTAAGTAGAGGTCCTTCGCTGCGCTCAGGATTTCGGCAGCGGGCTCGGACGCCCGCTAAGCGCCTCAATTTCGACTCGGGCGTGCGCCCTCGCTCAACATGACAGCGCTTAAGTAGAGGTCCTTCGCTGCGCTCAGGATTTCGGCAGCGGGCTCGGACGCCCGCTGAGCGCCTCATGCCGGCCGTTGAGTGTGTCAGGGCAGGAGCGCGGAAAGCTAGCGGTGGCTCTTCTTTCTCTCTTTGGCGGTGGCTTCCTGTTCCTGCTGGAGCTGGCGGTGTTCGGAGCCGCCGTCGCTGACCGCCTGGATGGCGCTGGTCAGCGCGAAGCCGTAGGTCTTCATCTCGTCGGGAGTAGCGCCCCGGCGGATCTGGTCCAGTTTGACCTTGAATTCCCCATCGCCTGCCACCACCACTTTCAGCGGCTTGCGCAGGTCCTCCTTCTGGTCGGTGTACATATCGAGGTTGTCGCCTAGCTCGTCGTAAATGGAGAGAAAGTCCTGCACGGAACTGTGAATGGTGGCGGTGCGGTCGGCGGCGGAGAGTTTGGGATTATCGCGCGCGGCCAGCGCCGCATCCAGTCGCTCGCGGGCGAACCGCACGATGAGCGGCAGCCGTTTCTCCGGCTCCTGGTTGGTGTCGCGCAATTCGTCCACTTCCTTGGGGTTGAGGGGATCGCGCTCGCTGCGCTGGGCAAGCAGGGGAAGAACAGCCATAAGCAGCATAAGCGGCAGTACGAACTGCGGGCGGGCCAATTTCATCTTCAGTGCTCCGAAAACATCTGCATCAGCAGCTGGGTACGGATGTGCTCCAGGTGGTTGACGGCGTCCTGCACCGGCTGGCGGTTATCCACGTCCACCGTGGGCTTCAGGTCCTGCAGACGGCGTGACATCTTGCGCACCTCGATTTCCGTCTTTTTGATGTGTTTGCGGGACTGCCGGGCAGCGTCGCCGGCTTTCTGCGCATAATCCACCACTTCCTTCAGCAGCGCCTGGGCCTGGGGAAGCTGCGAAGCCTGGTAGGCCTTTTCGGTGGCGTCGAGTTGGAGGCGGGCGATTTCCAGGCACAGCTTGGGCTGATCCGATTCCTTAGCGGAGGCCAGCTTAGCCTTCAACTCGTCCACGGTCTCATGGCGGGCCAAGGCGGGCAGCGCGCAGGCCAGCAACAGCAGAACGGCAACAGCGGCTTGGCTGCGTCGTTTCATTTTTTTGGATCAATAGCCAGCAGGCGATGTTGCGCCTGCCACTCCTGTTCCGGGTTCTTACCCTCGGAAACATTCAGAAACTGGCGGTAGCTCTGGGCTGCCAGCTTGAACTGCTTAAGATGATCCAAAGCAGTGGCGCGCAAGAAATAAGTTCCGGGATTTTCCGGCAGAAATTTGGCGCGCATGTCCAGGGCCTTGAGGGCCAGCGGGTAATTTTTGTTTTCCGCGGCCGCCACCGCCAGGTCGCCGTAGATAACGCCGGCATCGGGCTTGAGCTTGACCGCATTCAACAGTTCGGTTTGCGCTTCCGGATACTTGTGCTCGGCCATGAGCGATGCGCCCAGACCATAGTGCAGTTCGGCATCATTGGGCGCCTTGGCCACTAAGGCGCGGTAGAGGGCCTCCGCCTTGTCATATTTGCCGGAATTAGCGTAGGAAAACGCCAAATCCCGCTGGGCGTTCAGATCATCAGGCACAAGCTGCAGGCCCTGCTGTAATTGGGCGGCAGCTTCCGTGTGCTTGCCTTCCGCCTCCAGCACCCGGCCCAGCTGCACGCGCGCCGGGCCGTTTTTCGGATCCAGGGCCAAATACTGGCGCAGAGCCGCCTCCGCCTGGGGCAGGCGCTTGCTCTGCATGTAAATGTTGGCGAGGCCGATCAGGGCGTCGGCGGAATCGGGGGCCACGGCCAAGGCGGCCTGGTATTCGCGCTCTGCGCCAGGGAGATCATTCTGCTTTTCCAGGATGGCGCCAGCCGAGAGGTGCGGCTCAGGATCCTTGGGCTGAAGCTTGGCGGCCTCCGCGAAGGCCTGCACTGCTTCTGCCGGTTTGCGGTGTTCCAGAACGTGGCCGAGCGAGAGCCAGGCGCGCGCCAGGCCTTCTTGAGGATTGGCCGAGGCCTTTAGGCGCGTCGCATTGCGCAGAAACTGTTCCGCTTCCGGGCTTCCATTCTGCGCGAGCAGCAGCCCGAGATTAAGGTTGGATTCAAACACGTCCGGCTTGGCGGCGACCGATTTGCGGTAGGCCTCGATGGCCTCCGGCTTGCGTCCGGTCGCCGTATAGACGTAGCCGAGGTCGAACCAGGCACGATAATTATTGGGATTTTTGCCGGTGACCTGCTGCAGCATGGGCTCAGCGGCGGAATAATTCTTCTTATCGAGGGCGGCTTCCGCCTGGCGTAGCTCGGGGGGGAACAGCGGGTCGGAGTCCTCCACACGAACGTGGTGAACGCTTTTGCCCGTCTGTTGCGCCCACAACCCGCTGGCCGACACGGATAGCACCGCGGCGGCCGCCCAGCCCACCAG
This sequence comes from Terriglobales bacterium, assembly GCA_025934735.1. Taxonomy (GTDB): domain Bacteria; phylum Acidobacteriota; class Terriglobia; order Terriglobales; family Acidobacteriaceae; genus JAICWP01. The sequence goes on from JAICWP010000010.1 coordinate 52,950, forward strand.
CTTCTGTCTACCGCTCATTTTCGGAGAATCCGCTGCTTTGTAGGATGCGCATGGCGGCAATCCAGTAGCTTACCGCGAAAGGGACTGCCAGCCCAATTGGCGTGACTCGGGCCGACAGCTGAACTCGAAGCTATCCCTGCGGTCCCGCGCCGTTGCCGTTCAGGATTTGCGCCAGGAACTTCCCGGTGTAGGACTTGGCGTTTTTGCTGATGGTTTCCGGCGGGCCGGTATCCACCACGTAGCCGCCGCGCTCGCCGCCTTCCGGTCCGAGGTCAATGATCCAGTCGGCCGTCTTGATAACGTCCAGGTTGTGCTCAATGACCAGCACCGAGCCGCCGGCTTCGATCAGGCGCCGAAACGCGGCGAGAAGCTTGCTGACATCATCGAAGTGCAGCCCGGTGGTAGGTTCGTCGAAAATGTATAGCGTGCGGTGGCGCCGCTTTGCTTCCTGCGGCAGGCGCAGGCTGTGGCGCGGCTGAAGGTGCGCCGCCAGCTTCATGCGCTGGGCTTCGCCCCCGGAAAGGGTGGTGGCCGACTGTCCCAGGCGCAGGTAGCCGAGTCCAACTTCCTCCAGTACCCGCAGCTTCTCCGTGATCTTGGGCACCGCGGCGAAGAACTGCAGGGATTCGCGGACGGTCAGGTTCAGCGCCTCGTGGATGTTTTTGCCTCGGTAGCGGACCTCGAGCACCTGCGGCTTGTAGCGCGTGCCCTTGCACTCCTCGCAGACCAGTTCGACGTCGGCCAGAAACTGCATCTCCACCGTGACCGTGCCATCGCCCTGGCAGGTTTCGCAGCGCCCGCCGGGAATATTGAAGGAAAAATGGCCGGCGCTGAAGCCGCGCTTGTGCGCTTCGGGTAGGGAAGCAAACAGATCGCGGATGGCGTCGAACGCCTTGATGTAGGTAACTGGGTTGGAGCGGGGCGTGCGCCCGATGGGCGACTGGTCCACCAGCACCACCTCGTCAATCCATTCGGCGCCTTGCAGTTCTTCCAGCGTGCCCGGCGCCGGGCCACTGCCATTGGTTTGGCGTTTGGCGGCCGCCAGGGACTGGTAGAGCACGTCGTGCACCAGCGTGGATTTGCCAGACCCGGAAACGCCGGTGATGGCCACGATCATGCCCAGGGGAATGGTGACGTCAATGGCCTTCAGGTTATGAGCCCGCGCGCCCACGATGCGCAGCTTCTGCGCGCCCGGCTGGCGGCGCTGGTTAGGCGGCTGGATGCGCAGCTCGTGCGCCAGATAGCGCCCGGTGAGGGAAGTGGGCGTGCGCTTGATCTGGTCGTAGGTGCCGGCGGCGATGACCTTGCCGCCGTTCTCGCCCGCCCCGGGGCCAAGGTCCAGAATACGATCGGAGGCCAGCATGATCTCCGGGTCGTGTTCTACGATCAGAATAGTATTTCCCAAATCGCGGAGGTCGTGCAGAATGTGAATCAGCCGGTTAGTGTCGCGGCTGTGCAGGCCAATGGAAGGTTCGTCCAGCACGTAAAGCGTGCCCACCAGGCGCGAGCCCAGCGAGGTGGCTAGCTGAATGCGCTGCGCTTCGCCGCCGGAAAGCGTCGCGGCCAGGCGATCCAGAGTCAGGTATTCCAGGCCAACATCGTTGAGGAAGGTCAGGCGCTCGCGGATTTCCTGCAGCAGCTTGTCGGCGATAGCGGCTTCCTGCGGCGTGAGCTTAAGCGCCTTAAAAAAGTTAAGCGCTTGCTCCACCGTGAGCGAGCAGACTTCGCAAATGTCCTTGCCGGCTATCTTCACCTGGCGGGCCTCCAGGCGCAGGCGAGCGCCGCCGCAGGTGGAGCATTGCGAATAGCCGCGATACCGGCTGAGGAACACGCGGACGTGCAGCTTGTATTTCTTGCGCTCCAGGTGGGCGAAGAAGCCGGAGATGCCGGGATAGCGGCCTTCGCCCTCAATGATTATCTGCTGCTGCTCGGGGTCGAGTTCCGCCCAGCGCACGTCCAGGGGAATGCCGCGCTGCTTGGCAAAGCGCTTGAGTTCCGCCTGCAGTGGGCGGTATTTGGGCTTGGTCCAGGGCTCGACCGGTCCTTCGGCGATGGTGCGGGTCTTGTCGGGAACAACCAGGTCAAGATCGAAATCAATGGTGTTGCCAAAACCCTGGCAGCGCGGGCAGGCACCGTAGGGATTGTTGAAAGAAAATAGCCGCGGTTCAGGCTCCTCCAGGCGCAGGCTGCAGCGCTTGCACTCGAAGCGCTGGGCAAAGCGCAAAGTCCGCGCCGATTCCGGCTCGCGGGGCGCGGTCTGAAAAATCACTTCGCCGGCTTCGCGGTAGCCGGTTTCGATTGCATCCACCACCCGTGGGCGGCAATCGGGAGCCAGGGCAATGCGGTCCACCAGCATGAACACCGGTTTGGAAAAATCAATGTCCAGCAGAGATTCAGGGGTGGAGAATTCGAACAGCTGATCGTTCTGAAACAGGCGGTTAAAGCCGCGCTTGCGCAATTCGAACAGGCGCTGCTTCATTAGGTCGGTGGCGATGCTGTCGGTGCGCGGGCGTGGCGCCCGTGCCACGGCCGACGTGGCAGTGCGGCCCTTTTTGACTCCCCGCTTCTTCTCGGGCGTGGCGACGGGTTGCTGGCCGGGTTGCAGCGGGAACAGCACGTTCAAGCGCGTGCCTTCACCCAGGGCGACGATGGCATCGGCCACCTCGTCCACCGTGTCCTTTTTTACTTCGGCGCCGCATTGCAGGCAATAGGTGCGTCCGACGCGGGCAAAGAGCAGGCGCAGGTAGTCGTAAATCTCAGTCGCCGTGGCCACGGTGGAGCGCGGGTTGCGGGTGGTGTTCTTCTGCCGGATGGCTACCGCGGGTGCGATGCCGTCAATCACGTCAGCGTCCGGCTTCTCGATGCGCTCCAGGAACTGGCGGGCGTAGGCGGAGAGCGACTCCACGTAGCGGCGCTGGCCCTCGGCGTAGATGGTGTCGAACACCAGCGACGACTTGCCGGAGCCGGAGACACCCGTGACCACGGTCAGGGTGTTGTGCGGGATCTCAAAATCAATGTTCTTGAGATTATGGACCCGGGCGCCGCGAACAATAATGCTGTCGTTTGACATCGGCAGGACTGTACTCGACCCTGCAGCGCTCTGACACTACGGCCACCCCACTACTGCCCTCAGGAGCGCTGCGGAATCTTTCTATTATAAGTTGCCGAAGGGGGCAGGCTCAATCGCGGTTCGGCTTTGAACGGGCGGGGCTTCAGCCGCGCCGATATATGCTGCTGAGATGCGGCTTTAGCGAGGGGTTAGCGGCGTTCTTACAATCGCCAGCGCCGTTGGCACGGATGAAAGTAGCCCGCCAGTTTACTGGCGGGTAAGGGTAGCATTCAATCGCCAGTCCCGGAGGGACGGCTGAAGATCTTTAGTCGTCCTTACAGGACTCTATTCTTCTCGCGCGTTGATTGCCGCCACTGAAGTGGCGGGCTACTTTCATGGCCTCCCTTTGGGGACGCACTGCGCTGGAGCCTAGAGCGACTAGCGGATTACTGGTAGAAAATAGCTGAGAGGACAGCATGAGGCCCCTACCTGGAAGTATGGTCATATTGAGGGAATTACCACCGGTTTGATTGATGGATTGCCTCGCGACGACCAGATCGCGATCTCCGATGTGTTAGGCAAGGAGGTGCTATTGGTCGAATATGAGGAGGATGGCCCGGGCTGAGCTTAGGTTTACCGACCCACATGGCGTGATTCATTCGATCTACGTGGATCCGAGCTTTATCGGAGGCTAACCTTCATAAACGCGCAACTGCCAACTAGGTATGCGAGTTTTCAGATTTTTGACTTCAGACTATCTGGGTTTCCTCTTCCTCGACCCGCTGATCTCGCTTGCGCGCGTAAACGAATCCCGCGCCGATCAGGATGGACATCATGCTTACGGGTGGAACCAGGAGAACGACCACCCCTTTGCTCAGCGCTTTCTGGCTCTTGGGGGTAGTGCCCAGAGCGGAGGTGTAGCACATGGCGCAGCCCTGGCCGAAAGCTGGCGCGGCCCACAGCGCGACGGCAAACCCCAGCATAGCCAGGCGCGATTTCATCTCACACCCAGGTGAATGATGCGGAAGGCATCCGCGAAGAACACAAACATGAGCGTCAGGCAGACCACCAGGGACACCATCAGCACCCACTTCATGCTGGCGATCTCAAATTTCAGGTGCATGAAGTAGGCGATGATCATCGCTGATTTGATCACCGAGAGCCCCATCAGCACTTCCAGCATGCGCACCGGGGCGAACACCTGGTTATAAGTGAGCACCACCTCGATGCCGGTCAGCACCAGCAGCGCCACCCATACGAAGTAGTACGGCGTCCGGCTTTCCTCGTGGACTGCAGCAACCGGCGGTTTCAGGGCTACATCATGCATGGTCGTTTCGGCTCCGCTTAGCAGAGTGCGTTACACCACCTTGGTGGACATCAGGTAAACCAGCGGGAAAATGAACATCCACACCAGGTCTACGAAGTGCCAGTACAGTCCGGCAATTTCCACGTCGTGCGCGTCATAAACTTTGGGCTTCAAAACCAGAATGACAGCGGAAACCACCGCCACCAGCAGCAGCACGTGGATGCCGAGGTGGAAGACATTGGTGGCCGGCGTCAGCAGCCATCCCAGCAGCCAGATACCCAACAAAATGGGCAGCCATTTCTTGCGCAGCGCCACTACGCCCAGGTAACAGACGCCGATGGTGACGTGCAGCATGTGCATGCCGGTCAGGGTGAAGAAGGTGCCGCCGAACTGGGGAACATTCTTGGCCCAGGGATTGCTAAAAGGCCGCAGGCCCTCGTGGATCAGCCCATTCCACTCTTTGGCGTGCAGCACGACGAACAGGGCGCCGAAAAACATGGTGGCCAGCAACCAGCGCACGGTTGCCTTGTGGTCGCCCTTTTTGGAGGCGAGCACGCCCAGCACCATCGTCAGCGAGCTGGAGAGCAGGCAGACCGTCATGATCGTGGCATTGACGATGCTGGCCTTGCCGAAGGGAGTAGGCCAGTTGGGGGTGGAAATGCGGCCGTAAGAATAGGCAAACAGCAGCGCGCCGAAGGTGAGGGAATCGGAAAGCAGAAACAGCCACATTCCGATTTTTTTGGAGTAGGTGCCGAACAGCGACGGCTCATAAGCTCCCGCTACGCTGTGTTGCACCGCAACATCGGCCATTGTGCCAGTCTCCTCGCGCTAATGCGCAACTATCAGCAGGGCAAAAATGTAGAGCCACAGCAAAGCCATGAAATGCCAGTACCAGGCGGTTACGTCCACCACGATGTGACGTGCCTCCGGCGGCCGCTTCAGCCAAACCGTGACCACCGCATAACTCAACGCGATTACGCCACCCAGCAGGTGGAGAGCGTGCATCCCGGTCAGCAGGTAGAAGAACGAGCTGCTGGGATTGCTCGACAAGAACAAGCCGCGGGCCTCCATCTGGCGCCAGGCAAGCACCTGGCCTGCCAGAAAACCAAGTCCCAGGGCCACGGTGATGCCCAGCCAGGGGAAGGAGCTCTCATCATCAGCGGCAATGCCCGGCATGGCGGTAATGGGCGCGATCGCCGCCAGGCGCGCCGCATAGCGGCGGGCAAACTCCATGGTCAGGCTGCTGAGCAGCAGAAGGCAGGTGTTGATCACCAGCAGCAGCATGGGCATGCGCAGGGGCGCCCAGTCATTGATGTAGCTGTTGGTCCGCAGGTCCCAGGAAGCCAAACCTTGGCGCACCAGGTAAGCGCTGCTGAAAGCGACAAACAACATCACGATGGGGGCGATGCCCACCGCCAGCCCCAGGCGGCACCGGCGCAGGCGTTCTCCGTAATCGGGAGATTCGTCGCCTCGTCCGCCGCCGCCCCCTCCGCCGCCGGGATAGTGGGGGATGTCCCCACCTCCGCCGTGGCGGGATTTTGGCTGCTTAACCGTTAGGGTCGGGGTCAATGTGGCCATACCAATCTAGTGCGCAGGCACGGGCGTCGGATCAGTCTGCATGATGTAATCCTTCTCTGCACCCGGCACGCTGTACTCATAGGCTCCGTGATAAACCACCGGGGTGACGCCCCCAAAGTTGTCATGCGGAGGCGGCGTGGCCGTGGTCCACTCCAGGGTTGTGGCTTCCCAGGGATTCTGGGCAGCTTTCTTGCCTTTCTTCATGCTCCAGAAAAAGTTGAAGAGGAAGAGCAGCTGGGCGCTTACGGTGATGATTGCAGCATAGGTGATGAACTTGTGGATGGGGATAAGCGGCGCCAGGTACTTGACCTCGGTGAATTGCGAGTAGCGCCGTGGATTGCCCGCCATGCCCAGGTAGTGCATGGGCATAAAGATGCAATAGGCGCCCACGAAGGTCATCACGAAATGAATTTTGCCCAGGGCGTCGTTCATCATCCGCCCGTACATCTTGGGGAACCAGTAGTACGTTGCGGCGAAGATGCCGAAGATGGCGGCCACGCCCATGATCAGGTGGAAGTGGGCGACGACGAAATAGGTGTCGTGGAGCGGGATGTCAATCGCCGGCTGCGCCAGGAAGGGGCCGCTCAACCCGCCAGACACGAACAGAGAAACGAAGCCAATAGCGAACAGCATGGGCACGGTGAAGCGGATTTTGCCCTTCCACATGGTGCCCAGCCAGTTGAAGGTCTTGATGGCGGAGGGCACGCCGATGGCCATGGTCATGAAAGAGAAGGCAAAGGCCGAGTAAGGGCTCATGCCGCTCATGAACATATGGTGACCCCAGACCATGAATCCCAGAATGCCGATGGCCATCATCGCGTACACCATCGCCCGATAGCCGAAAATGGGCTTGCGGGAAAAAGTGGAAAGCAGCTGCGAGGCCACGCCCATGCCCGGAAGGATGGCAATGTACACCTCGGGATGGCCGAAGAACCAGAACAGGTGCTGCCATAGCAGAGGCGAGCCTCCACTATGCTGCACCGGCACACCGCTGACCACCAGACCACCAGGGACAAAGAAGCTGGTGCCGAGGTTGCGATCCATGAGCAGCAGAATGCCGCCGGCTAGAAGCACGCCGAAAGCCAGCAGGCCGAGAATGGCGGTGATGAACCACGACCAGCAGGTCAGGGGCATGCGCATCAGGGTCATGCCCTTGGCGCGCAGGTCCAGGGTAGTGGTTATAAAGTTCAGCGCTCCCATCATGGAAGCGACGCAGAACAGGGCGATGCTGATCAGCCACAAGTCCTCGCCCAGCCCCTCACCTGGACCGGCCATAGGGATGGCGCTCAGCGTGGGATAGTTGGTCCAACCCGAGAGCGGCGCGCCTCCGGCCACGAAGAAGGCGGAGATCATCACCGCGAACGACAGGAACGTGGTCCAGAAGGAGAGCATGTTCAGGGTGGGGAAGGCCATATCCGGCGCCCCAATCTGAATAGGCAGGAAGTAGTTGCCAAAGCCGCTTTGCGGGGCCGTGGTCAGCACGAAGAAGACCATGATGGTGCCGTGCATGGTCATCAGCGTCAGGTACTGTTCCGGCTTGATGGCGCCGAAAAAGGGAATGGAAGCGTCCGGCCAGACCATGTGAATGCGCATGGCCAGGGAGAGAATCATGCCTATGCAGACCGCGGTCAGAGCCAGGAAGTAATACTGGATGCCGATAACTTTGTGATCAAGACTGAAAACGTATTTACGGATGAAGCCAGTGGGGGCGTGTCCGTGAACCGTGGCCGGTGCTGCGTCTGCCGGGCCGTGTGCCTGAGTCATTGTTTATCAGCCTCCCGTGCCGCCAACCATTTCTCGAAATCCTGTTCGCTCACCACGCGCATGATGCCGTGCATCTTGTAGTGCCCCAGGCCGCAGAGCTCGGCGCAGGCGATTTCATAATCGCCCGTTTGCTCCGGCCGGAAGTGCATGTGAATCATCAACCCGGGCACCGCATCCTGCTTGAAACGCATGGCGGGAACAAAAAAGCTGTGAATCACGTCCTGGGCACGCAAGGTAAGGTCTACCTCGCGGTTGACCGGCAGGAATAGAACGCCGCTCACCACGTCGTCTTTGGCCGCCGGATCAGCGGAATCCACGCCCAGGGCGCTAAGGCCGCCCAGGGAAGCGTCCTCAAGTTCGGGGCGGGTGCGACCGAACTTGTTATCCGGTCCGGGATAGCGGAAGTACCAGGCAAACTGCAGGCCCGTGACCTCCACCTTCATGGCGCTGGTGTCGGCGCTGTGAAAGCGCTCCGCCGCCCAAATGGGGCTGCCGATGGCGTTCAGTCCCAGAAAGAGGATCGCCGTAAGCACCGTCCAGGTCAGTTCCAGCTTGTTGTTGCCGTGGGAGTAGCTGGCTTTGGCTGCGTCGCCGTGATCGCGATAGCGCCACACCACAAAGCCCAGTGCCACCTGCGCCGCGATGAACACCACCCCCATGGCGATGAAGGTCAGGTGCCACTGGTGGTCAATGTAAGGAGCGCTTGCTGAAATTGCGTGGGGCCACCAAGTGTGAGCTACGAAGAAGTAGGAACTGAGAAAGGTGATCAGCCAGATAATCAGCAGAAGAGCCAGGCCCATCCCCTTGCCTCCCGGGTTCGAAAAATTTCAGTACTAGGAACCTAGTTGTAGTGCGAAACGACCCCAATTGCTTTGTTGGGCGGGAGTGTATCACAAGGGAGTGTGAGGGAAGCAAGAGGCGGGCAAAGAAGGTGGCTGGTAGTTAGTAGATGGTAGTTGGGCCAGCCACCCGAGCTTCCAGCTACCAACTACCCGCTACTGGTTTTTCTCGATTTCCTTGATGTACAGGCGCAGCGCCACGACCACGAAGACGATGGCCACCAGCGACATGCCCAGCCCAGTACGGCGGTAGTCGCGCTCGCGCAGGGCACCCTCGCCTTCGCCGTAGGTCTTGGTGGTGATTTTTAAGCCTGAGTCCACATCCGCGCGCACGGGATGGGCGGCGAAAGTGTGCACGGTCACCCGCGCCTTGGTGAGAGCGTCGCGCGCCTGATCCAGCTCCAGCCGCGGCTGGCTCACTTCCATGCCGGAGGATTCCGCCTGGCTGAGGATGCGATCCGAGCGGACAATGGAAGTCTCCAGGCCCGAGATCTGCTGCTGCATATCGCCGGCTGCCTTGTAACCGGCGTCGCCCTGGGTGTGGCAATTGGTGCACACCGAGTGCGCGCTGGTGCCCAGCATGGCGTCGCTGGGCTTGCTGATCCCGTGATTGCTGTGGCAGGTGACGCAACCGGGCAGGCCGGCGGAAGCGAATGCCGCCTTATGCGGACTGGCTTCGAACAGCTGTGCCTGGAAGACGTGGCAGGTGGAGCAAACGTTGGCCACCGAGCCCACGCCCGGCGGGGTGGCGCCATGATTGCCGTGGCAGGTGGTGCAGGTGGGCGCGCTCAAGTCGCCGCGTTCCACCAGCGCTTCGTGGTGGACGCTGGTCTTATAGTCGGCGAACTGGTTCGTGGGGATCTTGTAAGTGGCCATGTACTCCGCATCGGCGTGGCAGCGGGAACAAGTGGTGGCGATGTTCAGGGGATGAACCTTGGAACGCGTGTCGCTGGCCGGGCGCAGATCATGCACTCCGTGGCAGTCGGTGCAGACTGCCACCTTGGTATCGCCCGCCGCCTGGCGCTTGCCGTGAATGCTGGTCTGGTACTGGCTGAACTGGTCAGTGCGCAACGACGGGTTGTACTGGCGCATGAACGCGGGGTCGGAGTGGCAGGACCCGCACAGCTTGGGCACGCCGGCGCGCTCGATTTTGCCCTTGAAGCCTGCGGCCTTGCTCATGGCGCTGTCGTCGGTTTTGCTGGGATCGCCGCCATGGCAGCTGGCGCAGGTGAGCCCCTTCTGGGCGTGAATATCCTGCGCGAACTGCTCCTGGGTAACGTGCAGCTCGCCTTCCAGCGCGGAATGGCAATCCACGCAGCTGTTGGGCTGCTGCGCCTGGGCGAGGGCAACCGTGATGATGAGTACGAATATTGCACCGAGGCTTCTATTTCGCCACATAACCGTATGCCGTCATCATTCCCATGTAGGCCACCACAAACATGGCCGCTCCCGTAACCAGGCGCTGGGTGCGCTTGGTGCCGTCAAGAAAAGGCACCAGCAGCCATATGAGGCCGGCCAGGGAAAATGTCAGGATGCCCACCACCTCGCCGTCCAGCAGGCCCAGCTTGGCGGGAATGAGTTTCAAAGTCTGGAACATGAACAGGAAGTACCACTCCGGCTTGATGCCGGCGGGCGCGGGCGCAAAGGGATCAGCCTTGGTTCCCAGTCCCCAGGGCGAGAACGCCGCCAGGGCGCCGAGCACGCCAAGCGCGATGTACCAGGCCATCAGTTCGCGCAGCAGAAAGCTGGGAAAGAAGCGCATCTCCCGCTTCTCCTGCGGCAACTCGCGCCATTCAGGCTCAATACGCGCGGGCACGCTGATGCCGAAACGCTGGATCAGCAGCAGGTGTACGCCGACCAGCAAGGTGGTCAGCCCGGGCAGGACTGCCACATGGAAACCGAAGAAGCGGCTGAGCGTGGCCCCGGTCACCTCTTCGCCGCCGCGCAGGAAGATCATGGTGCGATGGCCGACGAAGGGCACCTGGCCGGCGATGTCGGTGCCTACCTTGGTGGCAAAGAAGGCGAGCGTGTTCCAGGGCAGCAGATAGCCGCTGAACCCAAATCCCATGGCAAGGAAAAGCAGCAGCATGCCGCTGACCCAGGTGAGCTCCCGCGGCTTGCGGTAGGCGCGCAGGAAAACCACGCTGAACATGTGCAGAAAGGCGGTTAAGATCATCAGGTTGGCGGCCCAGGAATGCACTGAGCGCACCAACCAGCCGAACTTTACCTGGGTCATCAGGTACTGCACGCTCTCAAAGGCTTCGTTGGCGCTGGGCCGGTAATAGAGCAGAAGAAGAATGCCGGTACACACCTGCACGCCAAACAGGAATAGCGTGATGCCGCCCAGAAAGTACCAATAAGAATAGCGATGAATGGGGACCGTCTTATGGCGCAAAGGAGCCAGCAGTTCATCCCAGCCGAAACGTTCATCCAGCCAGTTGCGGACACGGGCCAGAGGAGCCATCTATGCCTCCCGCCGGCGGCTGACGATAATTTCGTCGCCGCGGACATGCACGTCGTATTGCTCCAGGGGCCGGGGAGGCGGCCCGGAAAGATTGCGTCCCGCCAGGTCGTACATGCCGTTGTGGCAGGCGCACCACACCTGGCGCAGGTCGCCGCGGTACTGCACGGTGCAGCTCAGGTGGGTGCAGGTGGCGGAGAGCGCCCGATACTGACCGTCGGAACCCAGCATGAGCAAGCCAGGGCGGCTGCCGAAGCGGAAAATCTTGCCGCTATTGGGACGGAGTTCGCCGACTTTGCCGGCCACCACGGTGTCGCCGCCCATATCAGTGAGCCGCGGCGGCACCAGATAGCGCAAGACTGGATAGAAGAAAGACAGGGCAGAGGCAAACAAGCCGCCTCCCAACAGCATGCCCAAAAAGCGCCGCCTTCCCGGCGCTGCTACTTCGGCTTCTCGAGCACAGTGCATAATCCTCGCCTAGTGTTTGCGGGCAGCCGCTGAGCGGACCGCCGGCCGTTCCGAAAAAGTTCCGGCACGCCAGATGATCCAACCCAGCAGCACGCCGAAACCGACAAACCAAATACAGGTTCCCGTCATCCAGTACAGCCAGGTCAATTCACTTTCCGAGCCGGTGAGGAACAGGATCGCTCCCATCACCAGCATGCCGAGGCCCGCAAACCCGATGACATCCGTGCGCCGGAGCATACCGCCTCCTTGTTGCGTGTCCGGCGGCAGCGGCACCGGGGGACATGCGCGGGCCGAGATTAGTCACAGCCTGATGTGATGTTATGGAGCAGAAGGTCACGCGACGTCTGTGGCACACATCACCGATGACTGTGACGGTTGAACAGCGGTTCCAGGCACTCGCCGAATATCCCGCAGCTTGGCGGCAGTTACGGAGGTCACGTGTTGCTGGCCGGCCAAGAGGATACACTTCCAGGATGGACACCTCGCCCAACCTGGGCCCGGCAGGGCAGAGCCTGAACGGCGGTTCCCCCGAGCCGATCGGCCCGGGCAAGAGTTCGTGGCGAGGGTTGTGGCTTGTAGCTGGGGTTCTTCTAGTGGCGTCCGTTTTCGGAACGCCCGTGGCCCGCGCGGCCTGGCAGCAAGTGGCGCAGTTCCTCAGCCTGCAAGGCAAACCGGCGCCAGCTTCGGCCAACGTCCTCTCCGAGCATGAAACCGAGGAACTGGACCACATGAGCCTGCAATCGCAAGCTGGGCTCCTGCTGGAGCGCTCCATCAATCATTACAAGGGCGCGAATGACCAGATCGCAACCCGGGTGGAGCAGTGGCGGGGAAAGATCAAAATGGATGGCCGGCTGAACAACCTGTTCATCACCGCGCTCAATTCCGACGACCTGCGGGTGCGGGCGGCAGGCATCGAAGTGGACCTGGCAGCGCGCAATCTGGAAAAAACCGCGGCCACGGTGGACCGACTGGAGCCGGACGCCAACACGGGAGAGCAGGGGCCGCGCGCCAACGCGCTGTGGGATCTGGGACTCCTGGGCGGGCGTGGGATTGAGCCGGAGCGGGCTGCGCAAATCCTGTTGGCTTCCCTCCACGACTCCAATGTGAATATCCGGTATTGGGCAGTGGAGGGCCTGTCTTATCTGGGCAGCGACGAAACCATCCCGCCGCTCCTGGGGGTGCTGCACGATGATCCCTCACCCATGATCCGTGAGCGCGCGGCTTGCGCGCTGGCGCAGTCGGGCATGCTGAGCGAAAAGCAGCGCCGCGGAGCCGTGCCCAAGCTGCTCGATTTTGCCGACGACTCGGCAGTGGATGCGCAAACCCGCACCTGGGTGTTCCAGGCACTGCGCGACATTACCGGGCAGAACCTTCCTCATGATGCGGCCGCGTGGCGAAACTGGTACAGCTCCAATGACGGGCGCTGGAACCCGGTGACGCGCGACAGCCAGTAACGCGTTCTCGAACCGTTGCAAGCAAGCTTTGTCATAGTGCACGCGAGAGTCCCTCGAGCCTGAATGCCCTCGGGATGACGCCGGTTGCGGGGGTCTTCCGGCTTTTCCTTATCCCAGATCCCGATATCCGCACATCCCCAGATCCCCAACGGTTCGTGCACCCTTCGTGGCCTTTGTGGTGAATGGTTGGAACGGTTTTCGCATCACAATAGGGTGTGACCTGCGTGGCTGCAGGAAGCGTGGACTTACGGAAAAATGAACAGTTCACGGGCCTGGAGGCCCGTTTTGGAGGCAGGGCTGGGCCGGCCGGTCACAAGCTGGAGCCGCTGGCCGGGTCGTATAATGCCCTGTTTATGCGATGGCAACTATGAGCAAAACCATTCCTGGGTTGCGTTTGGCGCGCCGCATGTCGCGGCTGGGCACGGAAACCGCGTTTGAGGTGCTGGTGAAGGCGCGCGCCCTGGAGCGGGAGGGCAAACATGTGGTGCACCTGGAGATCGGCGAGCCCGACTTCGCCACTCCCTCCAATATCGTGGACGCGGCGGTCGAGGCGCTGCACAAAGGCTGGACCCATTACGGGCCGTCCGCCGGTCTGCCCGACCTGCGCCAAGCCATCGCCGACGAAGTGAGCCGCAGCCGCGGGGTGCCCGTCTCGCCCGACGAGGTGGTGGTGGTGCCCGGCGGCAAGCCAATCATTTTCTTTCTCATCATGGCTCTGGTTGAAGAAGAAGATGAGGTCATCTATCCCAATCCCGGCTTCCCCATCTACGAATCCATGATCCGCTTTGTGGGCGCCCGGCCGGTGCCAATCCGCCTGCGGGAAGAGCTGGATTTCTGCCTAGACGTGAATGAACTGGCTGACCTGATTACCGACCGCACCAAGCTCATCATCCTCAACTCGCCGCAGAACCCCACCGGCGGCGTGCTCAGCCAGCGCGACATTCGCAACATCGCCGCCGCCATCGGTGACCGCGACGTCATGGTGCTCTCCGACGAGATCTACAGCCGGCTGATCTTTGATGGGGAACACCACTCCATTGTGGCGGAAGACGGCTTCAAGGAACGCACCGTAATTCTCGACGGCTTCTCCAAGACCTACGCCATGACCGGGTGGCGCATGGGTTACGGAGTGATGCGCCCCGACCTGGCCACCCACATCGCCCGCCTGATGACGAACTCCAACTCCTGCACCGCCAGCTTTACCCAGGTGGCCGGGATCGAGGCGCTGCGGGGCGAGCAGTCTTCGGTGGAGTACATGCGGCGCGAGTTCCAGCACCGCCGCGATGTGTTCGTGGACGGCATCAACCGCATTCGCGGCTTCTCCTGCCGCCGGCCAAAAGGCGCGTTTTACACCTTTCCCAACATCAAGCAGACGGGCTGGCCGTCTAAGAAACTGGCCGACGCTCTGCTGGAAGAAGCCGGTGTGGCCTGCTTGTCGGGCACAGCCTTTGGCGAATACGGCGAAGGCTATCTGCGTTTCAGCGTGGCCAATTCGATTGACAACATTCAGTGGGCGTTGCGCTCCATCGAGGAGTGGACAAAGAAAAACCTGTAAACGGTTGAATGCTTGAATTATTCGATCCCTGCATCAATCAGTCCTGCCGCTAATCAGTGGCTCCTGTGATGAACATCACTGACCCCCGGTACATACCGGCATAGCTTCATGAGTTGGACTATGTCTGTACCAGGGGCGCTCTATGGCACTGATTGATTCGAAGAGCGGCAAGCACACCCGCGACTATTCCATTGAGCAGTTAGCCGAAGCCGCCAACCTGATGCGCGGCTACGATCTGGTGGCGCTGGCCGCGGCCGGCTCGGGCCATGCCGGGGGCACGCTTTCCATCATGGATATTGTGGCCGCGCTGTACCTGCGCGTGGCTGATCTTGATCCTAGCGATCCCAACTGGGAGCACCGCGACCGCATCATCTGGTCAGCAGGGCACAAGGCGCCGGCTCTGTATCTGGGTCTGGCGTTTGCCGGATTCTGCAAGCCGGAAGATGTAGTCACGCTGCGCAAATTGGGGTCGCCGTTTCAGGGACACCCGCACTGGCCCAAAGTGCCTGGCGTGGAGGTTTCCAGCGGCTCGTTGGGGCAAGGATTGAGCGTGGCGGTGGGCGCGGCGCTCGCTGCCAAGCTGGACGGGCGCAAGAACAAGGTGTTCTGCCTGATGGGCGACGGCGAGCAGCAGGAGGGCAACATCTGGGAAGCCGCTATGGAAGCGGCGCACTACCAGCTCGGCAACCTGGTCGGGATTGTGGATTTCAACCGGCTGCAGATTGACGGCCCGGTGTGCGAGGTGATGAACATCGAGCCGCTGGAGGAAAAGTACCGCGCCTTCGGCTGGGAGGTGGCGCGCGTGGACGGGCACGACATGAAGCAGATTGTCGCCGCCCTGGAAGAGGCCAAAACCCGCCCGGGCGCGGGCAAGCCTCTGCTGATCATCGCCGCCACCGTGAAGGGCAAGGGCGTCAGCTTCATGGAGAATGTTGCCGGCTGGCACGGCAAATCGCCCAACCGGGAAGAAATGCTCAAGGGTCTGCAGGAACTCGGCCTGTCGGAGAAGATCCCTTACGAGCGATTGCTGGCCTCAGCTCGCCACTACCAGGCGGAGGTGGAGGAGAAACTGGCCGCCAAGCAGCCCAAGTTCCGCCGGGATTATTGGTGGAACGCCGCCCGCAACATGAAAGTGAAGATGGAGCCCACGCGCAAGGGCTTCGGCCAGTCGCTGGCGCAAAACGGCGATGACCCGCGCGTGGTCTGCCTGGGCCTGGACATTTCCGGTTCCATTACCATTAGCGAGTTCTACGCCAACCAGCCGGAGCGCAAGCCGCGCTGGCTCAGCATGGGAATTGCCGAGCAGTCGGCCACCGCCGCCGCCGCCGGTCTCGCTAAGGAAGGGAAGCTGCCGGTACTGGGCACCTACGCTGCCTTTGCGGCCGCCCGCAACCTTGACCAGCTGAGGGTTTCGGTCTGTTACGGCAACTTCAATGTGATGGTGGCGGGGGCGCATGGCGGAGTTTCCGTCGGCCCGGACGGCGCTACCCACCAAGCGCTAGAGGATCTGTTCGCGGTATGCGGCCTGCCCAATATGGTTGTGGTGGTACCGTGCGACGCGATCGAAACGAAAAAGGCCACCGACTATCTGCTGCTGGAGCACGTTGGCCCGAAGTACGTGCGGTTTGCCCGGGAGGCGACGCCTGTTGTTACTACTGAGGACACACCTTTCGTTTTCGGACAGGCTAACGTGAGTCGCCTGCGTGGCGAGGCCGAGCAGTTTGTGGATGCGTTCGAGACTGTTCTGGCCTCCGAGTACAGCAATGAATCGGAAGACCTGAGCATCATCGCCTGCGGGCCGATGGTGCCGGAGGCGATGCGCGCCGCCTACATTCTGAAGCGGGATTTCGATTGCGAGACGCGCGTTATCAACCTGCATACCCCGAAGCCGCTCGACCGCGCTGCTATCATCCGCGCCGCCAAGGAAACCGGGGTGGTCATCACCGCCGAAGAGCACCAGATCGGCGCGCTGTCGGGCCGGGTGAGTGAGGTGATTACCGGCAGCGGACAGCTCTACGGCTTGCCCGTGATCACCGGAGCTATCGGTGTGAAGGACCGCTTCGGCGATTCCGGCGCGCCCTGGGAGCTAATCAAGGAATTCGAGGTCAGCGCCGAACACATTGCGCAGAAGGCGGTGGAGTTGCTGGCCATCAAGAAATCACACGCGCGCGAACATGCCATGGCGGCGATGTAAAATCCAGCAATAAGCAGCGGTTCAGCACTCAGCATTCAGCGCGCGAACAGTTATCACTCAGCAATGAGCACTTGGCCTTTTGCGAATCTTCCAGCCATTCCGCAAAAGACTTCAGTGGCTAAATGCTAAGTGCTAATTGCTAATTGCTCCCTTTCGCTTTCTCCCACCTGCGATAGAATCTCCAGTTTCGACTGTAGGGTACTGACGGACAGAGGCGATCATGCCCGAGAAGAGCAGCTTTCGTGTGTTTGCCACGTGCGATATCGGAGGCGAGGCGCTCGACCGCTTGCGGCAGCGCGGTTATGAGGTGGAGGTTTATCCCAGCCCGGAGCCGCCGCCGAAGAAGGTGATCCTCGACAAGTTGCGCCAGGGCGTGGACGCGCTCATCACCACATTGCGCGATCCCATTGATGCCGAGGTGTTCGAAGCAGGGAAGCCGCGCTTAAAAGTGGTGGCCCAGTACGCGGTTGGCTTCGACAACATCAACCGGGCCGACGCCAACCAGTATCGTATTCCCTTCACCCACACCCCCGACGTGCTCACCGAGGCCACGGCGGAGTTCGCCTTCTTCATCATGGGCGCGCTGGCGCGCAAGCTGTGGAACAGCGAGAAGCTGGTGCGCGAGAACAAATGGGGTTCCTGGCACCCGTACCTGCCGTTCCTGGGTGACGAGGTGACGGGCAAGACCATCGCGATCATAGGTACCGGCCGCATCGGCCTAGCGATGATGAAGAAGTCCACTGGCTTCGACATGAACATCCTGTGCTACGACCCGGTGTACCAGAATCACGACTACATTCAGGCGATCCAGCAGATCAAGGACCTGCGGTACGAGCGGCACCTGAACCCGGAGCGCACCTGGATCAAGTACACCAGCTTCGAGGACGCTATCCGGAACGCCGATTTCGTCAGCGTGCACGTGCCGCTCTTGCGGGAAGGCGAGGCCAAGGCGCCCACCTATCATCTGTTTAACGAATTCACCCTGCGCATGATGAAGCCCTCAGCCTACCTGGTGAACACTTCGCGGGGCCCGGTAATAGATGAGGGGGCGCTCTACAAGGCTCTGAAGGAGAAGTGGATTGCCGGCGCAGCGCTCGACGTCTTCGAAAAGGAGCCGCTGCCAGCCGATTCACCCCTGCGCGATCCTGTGCTGGCGGACCGGTTGCGCCTGTTTAACCACTTTGCCAGCGGAGCCACTATCACGCGCCTCTCCCCCGATCCCAATAAGGGCATGGCCGGCCGCTGCGTTCAGGCCGTCATTGATGTGCTGGAAAAGAATTACGGCGGCGACCTCACCAAGGTGCCAAACGTAGTGAACAAAGAGGCCTTTGGGAAGTAGTTCGCAGGTTGCCGCCGTGTTGGAGGGCGCGGCAGAAGCCGCGCCCGTCCTTCCGAACGCTCACAATCCGCTCGGCCGCTTTACCTGCAATTCGTTGATCACCTGCTGCACGTTGGGCACGCTGGAGGCGAGCTGCTGGGCGGTCTGGCGATCGTCGGGCGTGTCCACCTTGCCGGTGAGCGTGAGAACCCCGTTCTTCGCTTTGTAATGAATGCCTTTGTCCAGGTGATTGGCAATTAAAACCGCCTGGTATTCCTTTTCGATGGCTGTGTCCACGTCGCCAGAGATCTTTTTGGCGGCCGACTCCTGGTCCACAGGTTGCACGCTGATCTGGTTGGCGATCACCCGCGTTGGGGCTGCGGCCTTGGCTACGTCCATGGCTTTGTTTTTGGCGTCCGGTGAGTGCACCGTGCCGCCCAGAGTGATGAGGTTCTTGTCGCGGTCCTCGTCAACCGTAACCTTTTGTAAATCCGCCTGTTGCAGGGCTTTCGTGACCGTATCCTTAAGTGCTGGATTGCTGGAGCGGTTGCTGCTGCACCCCAGGGCAAAGAAGATTGCCAAAACCGACAACGCAGCCATCAAGCGGGCTGGACGCATAGGTCTTCTCCTGAGTTGGTCTGGGGAACTCAAGACACTCTGATGCTTGCTGGCGAGTGGAGGAGGGCCGGTGCGAGCCGGGCGGAACTCGCGAATCGAACGGTTCAGCGATCTGAAAACCAGAAACCGGGAACCGAGTCCTACCTCAACGCTAAGGCGGCCACCATGGAATGGAACACCTTAACACCGTCGGTGCCGCCAAGTTCGCGCTCGCTGGCCCGTTCAGGGTGAGGCATCATGCCCAGCACGTTGCGGCCTTCGCTGCAGATGCCGGCAATGTTCTCCAGCGAGCCGTTAGGATTGGCCTCGCGGGTAATTTCGCCCTGGGACGAGCAGTAGCGGAAAACGATGCGCTGGTCGCGTTTCAGGGCCTCCAGCGTGGGCTGGTCGCAGAAATAGTTGCCGTCCATGTGCCCGATGGGAATGGTGAGCACCTCGCCCTGGCGGCAGGAGTTGGTGAAAGGCGTATCGGTGTTCTCCACCCGCACCTGCACCGGCTTGCACACGTATTTCAAACCGACGTTGCGCATCAGCGCTCCCGGTAGCAGCCCCGACTCACAGAGAATCTGGAAGCCGTTGCAGATGCCGATCACCAGGCCGCCGCTCTTGGCGAACTTGCATACGGCATCCATGACCGGGGCGAAGCGAGCGATAGCGCCGGTGCGCAGGTAATCGCCATAAGCAAAGCCGCCGGGCACAATGATGGCGTCGCAGTTCTCCAGTTCCTGCGACTCGTGCCACAGCAGGGTCACGGGTTGCTGCGCCACTTGCGACACTACCCAGTAGGCATCGTGATCGCAATTGGAGCCGGGAAATACCAGCACGCCAAATTTCATGGACTTGGCCTTTCAGGGATTTCTAGTTCGAGTCTAGCACGACAAAAAAACCACTATCCTGCCCGGAAAGATACGGAACCGGCAAGGGGGCGCTTGCGTAGAAATGGAGTGGGAAGTGCCCCTACGGGCATCCAATAGTCATGGAATTACAAGCCATGGATTGGCGCGAGCACCTGCGAATTACGGGCGGGGCTTTGCACCGCTGGGTGGTGGCCCAGACCTATGACGCCCTGATTGTGGGCGCGTTGTGGTACCTCGGGCTGACCATCATCCACGTGCCCTGGGCACCCTTGTGGGCGGTGCTGGGTGGAATGCTGCAATTTGTGCCTAACCTTGGACCAGTGCTGGCGCTGATTGGACCGGCCTTTGCCGCCCTGGTCAGCGACGGGGGAATGCGCACGCTTTATGTGCTCATCCTCTACGCCGTCATCGTGGTGGTGGATGGACTGGTGCTGCAGCCGCTGCTGCAAAAGCGCATGAACCGCGTGCCCATCTGGGCCTCTCTGCTGGCGCCCATTGTGCTTGGCATTTTGATTCCGTTCTGGGGTGTATTGATAGCAGCGCCGCTGCTGGCCGTGGTTTACGCCTACAAGGCGCACGTGGCCGGCAACGGCGCCGGGATGAGGCTCTAGTCAGCCCGATTTTCCGACCTTCACCTTCTTTTCTTCGGACGTGGTTGGATCAATGACCGTCTTTACCTCGGAGATGCGGTTGGCAGGAAATCCGCCCTGAGAAGCGTGCTTGCGGATCAAATCCTCGCTGGGCGCAATGTAGACACAATAAACCTTGTCGCCGGTAACGTAGCTGTGCACCCACTGAATCTGCGGACCCAATCCGCGCAGGACTTCGCACGACTTCTGGGAAATGGCTTGCAGTTGATCCACGCTGAGATCGCCTGCCCCGGGGATCTCGCGTTCAATCACATACTTAGGCATGGTTTTTCCTCCTCGGCTAGAGCAACAGGCGGCAAAATTGTAGCACCGAACGCGGCGGTCCGGCCTGCGCGCACCATGCTATAATTTGTGTTCGCCTGCATCTTTTTGAGGCGCCTTTTGCACTCCCCACGGGCGAACCCTGCGCATTCATAGAAACGAGGTTCATCATGTCTGGCCACTCAAAATGGGCCACAATTAAGCACAAAAAGGGTGCCTTGGACGCCAAGCGGGGCAAGATTTTCACCCGCCTGATCCGCGAAATCAGCATGGCGGCCAAGTCGGGCGGCGATCCCGACAAGAACCCGCGCCTGCGCAAAGCCATCAGCGACGCCAAGGCGGAAAACATGCCCGCCGACAACATCAAGCGCGCGGTGCAGCGGGGCACGGGCGAGCTTCCCGGCGCCACTTACGAAGAGTTCATGCTGGAAGGCTACGGCCCGGGCGGAGTGGCGGTGCTGGTGGAGCTTTCCACCGATAACCGCAACCGCACGGTCAGCGAAGTCCGCCACATCTTCACCAAGCACAGCGGCAACCTGGGCGAGGCCGGATCAGTGAACTGGATGTTCCACAAGAAGGGCGACATCACCCTGCCTAAAGCCGCGGCAAAAGAGGACGACCTCATGAACATTGTCCTGGAAGCCGGCGCCGAGGACATGCGCGAAGATGGCGATAACTGGGAAGTTCTGACCGATCCGCACGCCTTTGAGCCGGTGCTGGAGGCGCTGAAAAAGGCGAACCTGCAGCCCACCACGGCCGAGGTCGCCATGATTCCGCAGAACTACATCAAGCTGGAAGGGCCCACCGCCATGCAGATGATCCGCCTGGTGGAGGCGCTGGACGAGCAGGACGACGTGCAGCACGTGTACTCCAATTTTGACGTGGATCAGAAGCTGCTGGAGGAAGTGGCCAGCTAGGACACTACAGATTTTGCAGATCGGGCCGCCGTAACCGGCGGCCCTTTTTTTAGCTCTTAGCAATCAGCTTTTGGAATTTAGCTCCTGAACATCATCGCTGGAGTCGTAGAACATGGATGATGGCTAAGTGCAAATTGCTAAGGGCTGAGCGCTGACCGGCTGAGTGCTGGTTGGTGACTACTGGATTCAATCGTGGAGCAACGATGAAACTCGTCACAGCAGTGCTGCTGCTGTGCATTGCAATGACAGCCGCCGCCCAGGAACATCCGGCGGCGGGTAACAACGAATTGGCGGTGTGGGCAAGCGGCGGGCATGGCACGACTGGAGCCACCTCCGGTACCGGTATTCTCAGCTTCGGCTTGCGCTATGGCTGGGTGCTCACCCAGGCCCGCGGACCCAGGCCTCTGCGCGGCCGTTTCGAGTATGTGGTGGACGCTGTGCCGGCCACGCTCGTTTTCCAGCGCAACAACACGTTCGGTACCGGCATAGATCCGGTGGTGCTGAAGTGGGATTTCGAGCGCCATGGCCGCTGGGCGCCGTATACGGAAATTGACGGCGGACTGCTCTTCACCAGCGATCAGGTGCCGCCCGGCACCTCCAATGTCAATTTCACCCCTGGGGCGGCGTTGGGTGTTCAGTTCTTCGGCCACCATTGGAATCCGGTGATCGCCGTACGTTACCTGCACATCTCCAATGCGGGGTTGAGCACGCCCAATCCCGGAATCAATACCGTGCAGGTCATGGTGGGCCTGGGACGGTTCTTCCGCTAGAACTGGAGATCCGAAACGATTGTAGGCTCGAACTAGCTACGAGGAGCTTTCCTGATTGCACCCATTGAAGCAGAGACAATGCGAGCCACCCACCAGGCGAGCTATTTGAAGACGTTCTCTTCGGGAACGCCGAAATGCGCCGCTTTAGGCGCGCAGGTATCAATCGACGTTAAGATGATGTTGGCCGGTTCACCGACCATCTGTCCCGAAATCACGTAGGGGCGGTATTGATCCTTTGGCGTGTGATTATTCAGGAATTTCTGGATGAAAGGGGCGCAGTTGACTGAAAACGCGGGTTTCTCATCCGTCCACCACACCGCTCTGAATTTAAAAGGCTTTCCCGATTCTGCTACGCCCGAAACGACAGAGTAAGATCCATCCTTGCTGGTCGCAATAGAACTGAACTCATCAACCTTGAAGACGAGCCAGCGTCCTTTCGGGTCGGGACCAAGGAATTTGCAGGCCTCCGCCTCACAAGTCCTCTTGACCCTGTAAATGTTGATGGTGACGGGTTCGCCGGATACGTTCTTGTATTGGACCGAGATCTTTCCGGAAATGGGCTGGTATTTCTTTGAGGCCCCCAGGGGCGTAGCGATCGAGTAATTCACGCCGCCAGTCAGGTCGGTGGCCTGAACACAATTCATCGTGCAGCGCTTAGCCTGGACAGCGAGCCAACCAATCTCCACCTCTTTGGTAGCCTGAAGAGTGATGGTGGACGCCTCGCCGGGTTTCAGGACAACTCCCGATTTAATCGGAATGTGCGTGACTGCTGCGTGAGCGATACCAGCCCAGAAGACAAGGAACAGAACTTTTAGAGAGCGCATATATCGGGATTGTATGGCCACCTCAAGCAGTTTGAAATTACCTTCGGGGTGACGATCCAGAAAGCGTGACTTCGGCATGACATTGAGAAAATCGCCTAAGCGCTCTTCTTACTCCGGCAACGGCAGGGAATTGAGCAGAAGCCGTGGTATGCGAATCCTTCCTCTGCGCGACGAATGTTGCTCGCGGTGCCGGTCTCCCGCTATCCTTGTCGCGTATGTCCACCCTGGTTGAATGCGTTCCCAATTTTTCCGAAGGCCGCGACAAGGCCAAAGTTGACGCCATTATCGAGGCCATGAAGGTGCCCGGCGTTTACCTGCTGGACCGGGAGATGGACGCCGACCACAACCGTTGCGTAATTACCCTGGTGGGCGACCGCGAATCCATTCAGGAAGCAGCCATTCGCGGGGTGGGCAAAGCCGCGGAATTACTTGACCTCACGCGCCATCAGGGCGCGCACCCGCGCATGGGCGCGGCCGATGTGGTGCCTTTCATTCCCATCGAGGGTGTCACCCTCGAGGATTGCGTGGCCATGGCGCGGCGCGTGGGCGAGGAGATCTGGCGGCGCTTTCAGATTCCTGTTTACCTGTACGAGGCGGCGGCAACCTCGCCGGAACGGCAGAATCTGGAGAACATCCGCCGCGGGCAGTTTGAAGGCTTGCTGAAGGAAGTGGTCACCAATCCGGCGCGGCGGCCCGATTTCGGTGAAGCGCGGCTCCATCCCACCGCGGGCGCTACCGTAGTGGGAGCCCGCAAGTTTCTCATCGCCTATAACATTTATCTGAACACCGCCGACGTGGACATCGCCAAGAAGATCGCCAAGGCGGTGCGCTTTTCCAATGGCGGGCTGCGCTACGTAAAGGGGGCCGGGTTCCCGGTGCGCGGCCAGGCGCAGGTCTCGATGAACCTGACCGACTTCGAGCAGACGCCAATCGCGCGCGTTTTCGAGGTCGTGAAGCGGGAGGCGGCGCGCTACGGGGTGACGCCCACCAGTAGCGAGATTGTCGGCCTCATCCCCAAGCGAGCCCTGGAAGATGCCGCAGAATGGTTTCTGCAGGTGGAAAACTTCGAGTCGTCGCTGATCCTGGAGAACCGGCTGGCGGCGGTGATGGGCGGCAAGATGGCGGTGGGTGGCCTGCGCGCGGGCGTGGAGCCGTTCGTGGAACAACTGGCTGCGCCCACAGCTACTCCCGGCGGGGGGAGCGCTTCTGCGGCGGCTGGCGCCATGGCGGCCGGCCTGGCGCACATGGTGGCGGCTATGTCCCGCGGCAAAAAGAACTATCTGCAGTATGAGCGCGAGCTCAGCGAGGCCATCGCCCGGCTGGCACAGCTGCGGGAAGAGTTGAAGGCCGCGATTGATGCGGACGCCGAGTCCTACAACGCAGTGGTGAAGGCGTATAAGCAGGCAAAAGATTCGCCCAACGGCGCGGTCACGGACGCGCTGAAGGGCGCCACCAACGTCCCGCTGGGCGTGGCGGAACGCGCCCGCGAAGTTGGCAACATGGTGGAGAGGCTGCGTAGCATCACCAACCCGCGCATGGCTTCGGACCTTACGGTCGCCGCGGCCCTGGCGCGCGCCGCCGTGGAAGGCGCGCTGGCCAACGTGGAGATTAACCTGGAATCGCTGGCGGACCAGGACTTCAATCGCCAAGTTCGGCAGAAGGCCTCTACCCTGCGCGGCTAAACAGCGGTCCAATGTTATTGTGAGTCCGCAATCTCTTCGGTCCCCCATTTAGTTGACAACCGCTTTGGGCGGCGCATACTCTGCCTGCGCATAATCTGCTTTTCCAGGCACTCACTATGAAAATTACTGTCCTCGCATTTTTAGTTTTCGCCTTGGCGTCATTGGCTGGCGCCCAGCAGTTCACGGCCGCTGATCGGACCGCCGCCGAGGCGGCGATGAAGCAGGTCCGGCCGCAGGGCATTCGCGCACACATGCGGTTTCTGAGTGACGACCTGCTGGAAGGCCGAGGCACAGGCACGCCCGGGTACCAGATTGCCGCCAAGTACGTGGCTTCCGAGATGGAAGCCATGGGCCTGGAACCGGCCGGGATGAACGGCACCTGGTTTCAGCCAGTGAAATTTCGCGGCGCCAAGTTGGTCAGTGACCAGAGTTCCTTAGTCGTTGTGCGTGATGGCAAGGAACAGCCATTGAAGGAGGGGGTGGATTTCGAGACCTCCGGCAGCGAAACTTCCACCGATGAAACGGTGGACGCGCCGGTTGTGTTTGTCGGCTATGGGGTGAGCGCGCCGGAGCGCCATTACGATGATTACGCCGGCGTGGACGTACGCGGAAAAATCATTGTCACGCTGCATGGGGCGCCCGCCAGCTTTCCCTCCACCGAACGCGCCTACTACTCAGATGGCATCGTCAAAGCGGCGAACGCGGTGGCCCACGGCGCGGTCGGTTTGCTGGCCATGCTCTCTCCGGAAGATGCCAAGCGCTATCCGTGGCAGTGGATTGTTCCGCAGATCCGTTCCGGCTCGCTGCGCTGGCTGGATGAAAAAGGAAATCCACACGACGTATTCCCCCAGTTGCGCGCAGGAGGCCTTCTGAGCCAAACAGGCGCAGAGGCCCTGTTTGCCGGCGCGCCCAAGACTCTGGACCAGGTCTTCGCCGCGGCCAACGCCAGTCAGCCCCAGGCATTTCCACTGGCGGTCTCAGCCAAGCAGCACACCGTCAGCCAGCACGAGGAAGTCGAGAGTCCCAACATTGTGGGCGTGCTGCGCGGCTCCGACCCCAAACTGCGCGACCAGTACGTGGTTTATACCGCGCACGTGGACCATCTGGGACGCTGCCATCCGGTGGAGGGCGATGACATCTGCCATGGCGCTTATGACAATGGTTCTGGAACGGCCGCCCTCCTGGAGGTGGCACGCGCCTTTACCACCCTGCCCCGCCCGCCGCGCCGTTCCATCCTGTTCGCCTTTGTTACCGGGGAAGAGAAGGGCCTGCTGGGTTCGGACTACTTTGCCAACCACCCCACGGTGCCGCGCGAGGACATTGTGGCCAACGTCAACATTGACGGAGCTCCGGGCCTGCTCTATCCACTTAAGGACATCGTAGCCCTGGGCGTGGAACACTCTTCTCTAAGCGGCGACGTGCAGCAGGCGGCCAAAATGATCGGCTACCAGATCAGTCCCGATCCCATGCCCGAAGAGGTGTTCTTTATCCGCAGCGACCAGTACTCGTTCGTGCGCCAGGGCATTCCCGCGGTGGACGTCACCGATGGTCTGCAGAGTTCCGACCCCAAGTTGAACGGAGAAAAGATCGTCAAGACCTGGATGACAACGCTTTATCACACGCCCAAGGACAACATGAACCAGCCTTTCTACTACGATTCGGCCGCCCAGGGCTCGCGGCTGAATTTTCTGATCGGCTACGATGTGGCGGAGCAGGCGCAGGCGCCGGTGTGGAACCGCGGCGATTTTTTTGCCGAGAAATTCGCGCACGGCTCCGGCGCCAGCGCGGGGAAGTAACTGGACTGTAACGCTCGGCGGCGTAAACAGGCTTCCGCGCTGCGAAACCTGCGGATATAGTGGGAATGTCATTTCGCCGCCACTGTGCCTGCACTGCTCTACTTATCGGCTGCTGATGTAGTCTCGGCCGCGCCTCCAGCGGCTGAAGTCATCAATCTGGTGGCGCTGGCGTTGACGGAAAAAGCGCACGAGCGCGTGCACATGCCGCCCAAACCAACCATTCTTCCCCGCCCTGGCGCCTTGCTGCAAGCCATGCCGGCGTGGGTGGAGGCGGCGCATGCCGGCGGTATGAAGTGGGTCTCCGCCTTTCCGGAAAACAAGACGCGCGGCCTGCCGTCGCTGAGCGGGCTCATCATCCTGAATGATCCTGAAACCGGCCTGCCCGAGGCCATCCTGGATGCGGCCTGGATCACGGCGGCGCGCACCGGAGCGGTCACGGCGGTGGCGGCGCGAGCCCTGGCGCGGCCGAATTCGCAAAGCGTCGGAGTGCTGGGCGCGGGGGTGCAGGCGAGGGCCAACGTGGCAGCGTTGAAGCAGGTTTTGCCCGGACTGAGGCGAGTGCTGGTCTATGCTCCGCGAGCTGATGCAGT
The DNA here is from genome assembly GCA_025934735.1 of Terriglobales bacterium. Classification (GTDB taxonomy): domain Bacteria; phylum Acidobacteriota; class Terriglobia; order Terriglobales; family Acidobacteriaceae; genus JAICWP01. Next base: position 79,901 of record JAICWP010000010.1, read on the forward strand.
CGAGAGTTTCAGTCATGAGATGAACGCCCTCGGACTTAAAGCGCAGGCTGTTGCCTCGCCGGAGCTGGCGGTGCGCGAAGCCGATGTGGTGGTAACCGCCACCCCCTGGCCGCGGCTGACGAGCGAGCCGCCAATTTCGCCCGATTGGCTCCGAGCGGGTGTATTTGCTTCGGTGGTGGACCTGGATGCCAGCTGGACCGCCGCTGCCGCGGCTCACTTCGACCGGCGTTTCACCGACGATTTGCCCACCATGGCCGCAACCCGCGAGAAGGGCACGTTTCGCGCCTGGCCGGAACCAGAGGATCTGGGCCGCGTGATCGCCGGCCTGCGCCCGGGACGCCAGCGCGAGGAAGAGCGGCTTTTGACGATCATCCTAGGGCTGGGTATCTACGACGTGGTTGTGGCTCGGCAGGTAGTGGATGAAGCCCGAAGGCGGGGGATCGGAACAACGCTGCCCTCCTGATCTTCTCTGGGTGAGTTGCAATGCATCCGCCGTGGCCGGCATGTGATCCAACCTGGAAAGGGCTCCCCTATGCAAAAGCTGCTCGTAAAAACCCACCGCAAGCGGGAAGTGGTTGACATCACCGACGAGGTTAATCGGGTGTTGAAGAAGTCCTACGCCGAGCAGAGCGGCATCTGCCATTTGTCCATCCTGCACACCACGGCGGCGCTGACCACCGCCGACCTGGATCCAGGCACCGACCTCGACATGCTGGACGCCTTTGAAGCCATGATCCCCAAGCTGCGCTACCGCCATCCTCATAACCCAGCCCATGTTCCCGATCACATACTTTCTGCTCTGATCGGCACATCGGTGGCGCTGCCGGTGGAGCGGGGAAGCCTGATTTTGGGCACGTGGCAGCGAGTGGTGCTGATGGAGTTCGATGGGCCGCGGGAGCGGCAGAGCGTGCTCAGCTTAGTGGCAGCGAGCTGACTGTTGATGAATCTGCGTCAGCAGCGCACTGAGCGTGTGGCTTTGAAATCTTAAAAACTTTTGCAGGGTGAAAAGTTTGAAACCTTTCTTCGCTGTGGGCACATCCCATCAGGAGTAGCGATACCCCCAGGACCGAACTCGCCGGGGTTGCCGGCCGAGGAGGAACGGTGTTTCAAGACCGTGCGGAAGCGGGCCGTGCGCTGGCCACCCGGCTGATGGGTTTTGCCGGCCGGGGTGATGCGGTTGTGCTGGGGCTGCCGCGAGGTGGGGCCGTGGTCGGGTATGAAGTAGCCCAGGCGCTGAATGCTCCTTTGGACGTTTTCCTGGTGCGCAAGCTGGGCACGCCGGGCCAGCCCGAGTTGGCCATGGGCGCGATAGCATCCGGCGGGGTACTCGTTCTCAATCCGGACATTGTTCACGGCCTGAATATTTCTGATGACACAATTCGCGCCGTTGCCGCGCGAGAACAGCAGGAAATCGAGCGCCGCGAGCGCGAGTACCGCGGCAATCACCCCGCTCTGCCGCTGCGCCACCAAGCCGTCATCCTGGTGGACGATGGGTTGGCCACCGGCTCTACGATGCGAGCTGCGGTCACAGCCGTGCGCAACCTCGATCCATCTTCCATCATTGTGGCGGTGCCGGTGGCCGCCGCCTCCACTTGCGACGAGTTGCGATCCGAAACGGAAGTGGATCACGTAATCTGCCTGGCTACTCCGGAGCCGTTTCGGGCCGTGGGACAGTGGTACCGCGAGTTTCCTCAGGTCAGCGACCAGGAAGTACGGGAGCTGCTGGATCGCTCGGCTGGCGAACAGCGGCCTCTGCGAACAGCCTGACGTTCTCCTGTGCGCTTGTAGAGGAGCGGAGAACCTCTACGGGAAAATTTCGAAAAGGAGCAGAACAATGACGGAAGAGCGCAGGCAGGATAATCAGACTAGTGGCGCAATTGCTGGACCCAGGCCGGAGTCGGCCGAGCCGGTCAGCCAGGAAATTCCCCGCGGAGAGTGGCTGTCGTTTCTCGACGGCTTCAGTCGCCAGCACGAAGGTTGGCTGGTGATCGTGGAAGTAGCCGAAGGCCAGGGCATGAGCGGGGTGGAAGCCGAGGGCCTGAAGTTCGAGGGCGTCACTCCAGAACACTCTGAGGGTCACGACCGTATCTCCATTGCGCTCGGCAAGGATCCGGATGATCACCTGACGCATTTTGTAACGGATCCGCTGCGTCTGCTCTTTCTAGAGACAAAGAGCGGCGGCCACCTTGGGTTGCAGATCGAAGCGGCGGACGGCAGCCGCACCTGGATTCGTTTCCGAGGGCCAGGCAAGCCTGAAACGCTGAGCGACGTTGCCGCCTGAGCTGGGCAGCGAGTTACCGCGGGAAGTCGGGCGGAATCGTGAGTGAAGTGACCATACCGGCGGGGTCGGTGCAGCTCGAGGGCGAGCTGGTGTTGCCGGAGTCTCCGCGGGCTCTCGTGGTGTTCGCACACGGCAGCGGTAGCAGCCGGCACAGCCCGCGCAATCGCTTTGTGGCCATGGCCCTGCAGGACGGCTCCCTGGCCACGCTGCTGATGGACTTGCTGACTCCTGCTGAGGAGCAAATTGATTCGCGCACCGCGGAACTGCGCTTCAACATTGACCTTCTTTCCGAGCGGCTGATTGCGGCTGTGGACTGGGTGCGAAAGCAAGCTGCCACCGAGGTGCTCGACATCGGCCTGTTCGGCGCCAGTACCGGAGCAGCGGCTGCCTTGGTAGCGGCGGCCCATCGGCCCGCCCAGGTGAGCGCGGTGGTGTCGCGGGGCGGACGTCCTGACCTGGCCGGCTCAGCCTTGCCGCAGGTACGGGCCGCAACCTTGCTCATAGTAGGTGGAGACGATTGGCAGGTTCTGGAGTTGAACCGCGCGGCGTTGCAGGAGCTGCACGCGGAGAAAGACTTGCAGATCGTTGCTGGAGCTACTCACCTGTTTGAAGAACCCGGCGCGCTAGCTGAAGTCTCCAAACTGGCCCGGCAATGGTTCGAGACTCACCTAAGGCGCGAGCACATCAACGCCGCCTAGCTGCTCTCTCCAACTACAACAAGCGGCGGCCAGGATCACGCGTCAGGTGGTATTCCGCCTTAAGGCTTTCTCCAGGTCAGACTTCTTAAAGCCGGTTCGCTCCCAGAAATACCAACATTCGGGGGCCCCCGCCAACTTGCCCAGAGCGACGTAGGTTTGGCCGGGAGGCTCATTTATGCCGCGTTCCCAGCGTGAGACGGCCATGGCCGACACCTCCAGCAGTTCGGCAAAAGCAGTCTGGCTGAGCTTCAGCTTGTGGCGAAGTTCCTGAATCTTTCTCGCCCATTCCGGATGTGCAAGTTTGGCCCCAGTTCGCATATTCGTTCCCGCAAGATCCTGCTGAACTTTCGATCGTGAGAGGGGAACAGTGTTGTGTCACCAACGGTGACAGTGTGGGAATGCTAACAGAATTTCCAAGCCGATTCCAATTGGCTGCCAGGGAAACGCGCAAGCGGCATCACTGCCGGTCAGGAGGGACGTGCGCCAGCAGGATAACGCGAAACCGTTAGGCGCGCCAGGGGAAGGGAAGCTACTGTTCTGTCCAGGCGCGGGAGCGGGCTACGGCTCGTTCCCAGCGTCTGCACAATTGCTCGCGCTGCTGCGCCGAAAGATGGGGGGTGAATTCGCGTTCCAGCGACCAATGGGTGGAAATCTCCTCCCGGTTTTTCCAGTAGCCGGTGGCCAGCCCGGCCAGGTAGGCGGCTCCCAGGGCCGTGGTTTCCACCACCGCCGGCCGGTGCACGGGCACGCCCAGCAGGTCAGCCTGGAACTGCATCAGAAGCGCATTGCAGGCGGCGCCGCCATCCACCTTCAGGTGCGGTAGCCGTAATCCGGCTTCCTCCTGCATCAGGCGCAGCACGTCGCAGGTCTGGTATGCGATGGATTCCAGCGCGGCGCGCGCAATGTGGGCTCGGGTTGTATCGCGAGTGATTCCGATAATGGTGCCGCGGGCGTAAGGGTCCCAGTAGGGCGCGCCCAGGCCCACGAAGGCGGGCACAAAATAAACGCCGGCGGAATCGCGCGCCGACGCCGCCAGGGCTTCCACCTCGCCGGAGTTGGCGATGATCCGCAAACCATCCCGCAGCCATTGCACCACCGCCCCGGCAATGAAGACGGCGCCTTCCAGGCAATAGTTGACTTCAGGTCCGATCCTCCAGGCCACCGACGTTAGCAGCCCTTTTTGCGAGGCTACCGGCTTCGCGCCCGTGTTGAGCAAGGCAAAGCAGCCGGTGCCATAAGTGTTCTTCGCCATTCCCGGCTGGAAGCAGGCCTGGCCAAACAAGGCGGCCTGCTGATCTCCAGCCACTCCGGTGATGGGCACGGGGGCACCCAGCAGCGCGGCCTCGGTCTGACCATAAACTTCGCTGCTCGAAAGCACTTCCGGCAGCATGGCGCGTGGCACGCCTAACACTTTGAGCAGCTCTTCGTCCCAGTTAAGGGTGCGGATGTTGAAGAGGAGGGTGCGGCTGGCATTACTTACATCGGTGGCATGGCGGCGTCCGCCGGTCAGCCGCCACAACAGGAAGCTGTCCACGGTGCCAAACAGGACTTCGCCCTGCTCAGCGCGAGAACGCAGACCAGGCACGGTGTCCAGGAGGTGCTTGATTTTGGTGCCGGAAAAATAGGCGTCGAGCACCAGCCCGGTGCGCTCACGAAAAGTTTTCTCCAGGCCTTCCGCCTTCAGCCGGTCGCAAATGGGCGCACTCACCCGGCTTTGCCAGACGATGGCATTGGCCACCGGGCGCCCGGTGGCACGCTCCCACAGAATCGTAGTTTCGCGCTGATTGGTGATGCCGATGGCCGCAACCTGGCCGGCCGAGATGCCCGCTCGCTGCAGAGCTTCGCGTGCCACGCTCAGCTGCGAATTCCAGATTGCCTCCGGATCGTGCTCCACCTCGCCCGGTCGGGGATAAATTTGCTCAAACTCCTGTTGCGCCAAGCTGAGAATTTGACCTTCGTGGCCAAAAACGATGGCCCGGCTCGAAGTTGTGCCCTGGTCGAGAGCGAGGATGTATTTTCCCGTTACGCTCATCAGCGGCTAAAGCCGACTTCTTTAAAATTCGACATCGGCACGCCTGAAGGCGTGCCCTGATACGGGTCCCCCGGATCCGGATCGGTGCCAACCGTTGTCGTCACAAATCAGTCGTGAGTTAAACATTGAGGCGTCGCAAGCGACGTCTCTAGCCAAGTTTCTGAGCTAGTCAGCTATCCAGCTAAAAAACAAAGCGGCGACCGCAGCCGCCGCTTTGTCTGCCGCGATGACGCTAGCTTCGGATGTTTTTCGAAGCCTCATCCCAATAGACGGTCTTCTTGCGGAAGTACGCTTCGTTGGCCATGTGGCAGCCGATGGCGGCATGGTTCCCAAACACCGCATCTTCGACCACCGGCTTGCGCGACTTCACCGCCTGGAAGAAGTTCCACAAGTGCGGCTTAACGTCGTCCCAGTCGTGCCCGGCGTAAACCGTGGTGGGATACATCGGCTCCTTGCCCAGGGGCGGATCATTCTTGGCGTGCCACTCGGCCACGTATTCCTCGCGCATTTTCTGCGGAAATCCCGAAGAGTAGTAGCTGGGTGCCAGGTCAATTCCCGGCTGGAATTGATGCCGCAGCTGGAACTCGCCCGCGTCCAGAATGCCCTTGGGACCCATGAAGCGCGCCAGTTCTTCCGATTCGCAGCCCAGGTCCAGGCGCACGTACACTGGGACGCCGTGATAGTCAAAGAGCACCACGTGGAAGTCCGGCATGTTGCGCCCGTCATTGAAACGGAAAATGCCGCCTAGCGCCTGTGCCGAGCGCGGCGCTTCATTCCAGTCCAGGGTGTACAACATGCCGCTGAGCAGGTGGACCATGAGGTCGCCGGCCACGCCCGTGCCGTACTCCTTCCAGCAGCGCCAGCGCGCGAAGTGATACTTGTTGAAGGGGATCTTGGGGGCGTCGTTCAGCCAGGTATCCCAGTCCAGGGTTTGCGGCGAGAGATCAAAGGGAGGCGGATACTCCCAGGCCCCGGTGGGATCGTTGCGGCCCAGAGTCAGTTCCACCATTTCAATGTCGCCGATGGCGCCGTTGTGGTACATCTCGCGCGCCTTGGCGGCCAGGTTGGAGCTGACGCGCTGGGAACCGATCTGCACGATGCGGTTATTTCTCTGCGCCGCCTCGACCATGGCAAAGCCATCGGGAATGGTGTGCGACATGGGCTTTTCGCAGTAGATATCTTTGCCGGCATTGCAGGCGTCCACCACCACGCGCTTATGCCAGTGGTCGGGAACCGCGGCCACGATGCAGTCAATGTCCTTGCGGTCCAGCAGGTCGTGGTAGCGCCGGGAAGCGGGCAAGCTGGGATTGTTGGTGATCTCTCTGGCCAGGGTGTGGCGGCCATCATACAGGTCGGCGGCGCCGACGCACTCCACTCCCGGGAGAGTGATGGCATTGGTGAGCAGTCCGGAACCCTGCATGCCGATGCCGATCATGCCGAAGCGAACGCGGTCGCTGGGCGCTACCGGCTTGGTTTGCGCACCCAGCGGGTCCGCATCCAGCAGGATGGTGTTCGCGGCCAGCAGGCCACCGGCGGCCACCGCGCTGCTTTGCAAAAACTGACGACGGGAAAAATCATTCTTCATGGCGAATATCTCCTCCGCTACACCCTGATCAAAAATATTTCGCCGCCTTACTTGAGCGGCTTGATGGCTACTTCCTTGAAAAATACGACGTCGTTGTCGCTGTGATTCTGCAGTCCGATGTAACCGAAGTTGGGCCGCGGCCCGCGCTCCGGCTCAAAATCGAATTTCTTGGCCGGCACCGGGTCGCCGGGTTTGAAGTCCACCACTTTCTTGCCATTGAGCACCACGATGGTGCGCGGCCCGTCCAGCGTGATGTCCATGGTGTTCCACTCCGGCCCCGGCTTCCAGGCGTGTGGCACCAGCGGCTTGGTCAAGGAGTAGAGCATGCCGGTCTGGTGGTATTCGTTTTCCGGGGGCTTGGAGCGTTCCGGGTGGTTATCAATTTGCACTTCGTAACCATAATTGACCGGCATCCACGGTTCGGTAGGCGCAATGGGAATGCGGATGAAAATTCCGGAATTGTCATTCTCGTCGCGCATCCGCCAGACGGTGTGCAGGATGCAGTTGCCGATTTTCCCTCCCGTCCAGTAGAGAAGGCCCATGCCGCCGTGGGTGTGAATCAGGCCGTCCTTCTCAACTGTCATGTAGCCAGGGCCGACGTGCTTCCAGCCCTTCAGGTCCTTGCCGTTATAGATTTGGCGCCACTGGTTGGGATTACCCTGGCAAGCATTCTGATCGTCAGAATCAGCGGCCAAGCCAACCGCCGAACAGAAGGCCAGCAGAAAAATACATACGGTAAGCCGTTTCAGCATAATCGCCTCTGGGAATTAAAAATCGAAAGCAAACAAAACCCGCGTCCGGAGGAAATCGCCCGCAGGCGAACCGCCGCGCCCGGAATTTACAGAGCCCGCCATAATACTCGGAACGCACGAAAAAGTAAGTGCCTCCTTGCACTTTTTCAGTTGCAACCGCTTGGGCCATGGCAGTAGGGTCGTTGCGCGTCAGGCACCATCAGGGGCAAACATGAACCGACGAGAGTTTTCGCGCGCCGCCGCCAAGGCGGCCATGGCAGCCGCCACGTTTCCCGCTGCCACCCGACTGGCGGGCGCCGCAACCCTCGGCGTGGCGGAAGATGAACAGGCGCTGCCCCGGCTTTCGGTGATGCTGTGGACCGTGTTCAGGAACATGCCTTTCGAGCAGCGCCTGGAGAAGGTGGCCGAAGCCGGGTACCGCGCGGTCGAACTGGTGGATGAATTCAAAACTTGGCAAGCCGCGGATTTCGCCCGCTCCGCCGCCCGCCGGCGCTCGCTGGGCATTACCTTTGACGCTACTGCTGGACTCTCCTCCGGAATCGCCGATCCCGCCCAGCGCGGCAAATTCCTGGAAGAAGTGGGCAAGATGCTGCCCATTATTGAGAAGCTGGAGTGCCGCCGTCTGATCGTGCTCTCCGGCAACGTGGTGTCCGGGCTGAGCAGGGAAGCTCAGCATCAGAGTTGCGTGGAAGGACTGCAGCGCGCCGCCGACCTGGCCGCTCCTCTCGGCGTGACCCTGCTCCTGGAGAACATTGATCCTGAGGAGAATCCCCAGTATTACCTGACTTCTTCACGCGAAGGTTTTGCCATTGTGCGCGAGCTCAACCGGCCCAACGTGCAATTTCTTTACGACCTTTACCACGAGCAGATCGCGGAGGGAAATCTGCTCGAAACCCTGGAGAAGAATTTTGCCCAGCTGGGACTGGTGCATGTGGCCGACGTGCCCGGAAGACAGCAGCCCGGGACGGGCGAAATCAACTTTGCCAACGTCTTCCGCAAGCTGGCCCAGCTCAATTACAGGGGCTACATCGCCATGGAGTTTCTTCCGCAGGGAGATGCGGTAGCCGCTCTGGCTGACGCCCGCCGTCTGGCGATTAGGTCGTGGAACGAGCCATTCCCCGCCCGTGCCCGAAGTAAAACGTAAAGATGTGAAAGGCCGGGTATTTGACTTTGCCGGCTTCGCGGGAGTATCTTGCGCCCACTGCTTACCGAGGTCTCCCGGCTCGGATCGGCTGGCCGTGCCTCGCTTCGGCCTCTCAGAGATAAGGGCTCTCGGTTCGCCACCGATTCATGAAACGACGCGACGCACTCAAGCTGATCGCCGGCGCGGCCGCCCTCCCCGCTTTTTATTCCCAGGACCTGTTTGCTCTGGGCCGCGAAATCCATCAACAACTCGCCTCGGCCGCCGCTCCGAAGACTCTGAACCCTCACCAGAACGCCACGATTACCGCTATTGCGGAGATGATTATTCCGGCTACCGACACGCCCGGCGCCAAAGCAGCGCGGGTGCCCGAATTCATTGACCTCATCCTCACCGAATGGTGCACCGGCGACGACTGCGGGCAGTTTCTCAGCGGCCTGGCTGATACCGACGCCCGCAGCCGTAAAACGTTTTCAAAAGATTTCGTGGACTGCAGTTCCCAGCAGCAAACGGAACTGCTCACCGCCCTGGATGAAGAGCTCACGCAATTGCGCGAGGCCAATGTGCGCGGCCGTCCTCATGCCAGCGCCGCCCGCCGCGAGCTTGAAACGCCGGTGGAACGCAATTTCTTTTACATAATGAAGCGCCTGACCTTGATCGGGTACTACACCTCGGAAGTTGGCTGGACCAAGGAATTGGGCCGGCCTCCGGTCCACATGGGTCCCTACCAGGGCTGTGTTCCTCTCGCTGACGCGCCAGGGAAGACGAATGCCAGCTAACACCTACGATGCCATCGTGATCGGCTCCGGCATGACCGGCGGCTGGGCAGCCAAGGAACTGGGACAGAAAGGGCTCAACACGCTGGTGCTGGAAGCCGGGCGTTCCATTGATCCGGCCAAAGACTACTGCGAGCACGTGCCCACCTGGGGAGTCAAGTTTCACGGCTTGCGCGACCGCCGCAAGGAACTCAAGACCCAGCCCATTCAGCGCACCTGCTATGCCTGCGATGAGTGGGCCGCGAAGTTTTTCGTCAACGACCTGGAAAATCCCTACACCACGCCGGCGGACAAGCCGTTCAGTTTTATTCGCGGGCGGCACGTGGGTGGGCGCTCCATCATGTGGGGAAGGCAGACCTACCGCTGGAGCGATCTGGATTTTGAGGCCAACGCCCGCGAAGGCATCGGCGTGGACTGGCCCATCCGCTACGCCGATGTCGCTCCCTGGTACGACTATGTAGAGGAGTTTGCCGGCATCAGCGGGCAGGCGGAAAACTTGCCGCAGCTGCCCGACGGCCGTTTCCTTCCCCCGATGGCGATGAACTGCGCCGAGGTGGTGGTGAAGGACGCCATCGCCAAAACCTGGCCCGGCGAGCGCCTGATGACCATCGGCCGCTGCGCCATCCTCACTCGTCCCCATAACGGGCGCATGGCCTGCCATTATTGCGGCGAGTGCCATCGCGGCTGCATATCGCGCGCCTACTTCAGCAGCCTGAATGCCACGTTGCCAGTGGCGCTGGCGACGGGCAAGGTGACCCTGCGGCCCTACAGCATCGTTCACGGCCTAAACTATGATGGTCAGACAGGACGGGTGACGGGCGTGCGCGTGATTGACGCGCAAACCCGCCAAGCGCTGGAGTACCGCGCCAAAGTCATTTTCCTCTGCGCTTCCACGCTCGAGTCGGCGCGCATTCTGCTGAACTCCTCTACCTCACAATTCCCTAATGGCCTGGCCAATTCCAGCGGAGAACTCGGCCATAACCTTATGGATCACGCCATGGGCAGTGGCGCTTCCGGGATGATTCCGGGCTACGAGGACAAGATTGACGTTGGCGAGCGGCCCAACGGCATCTACGTACCCCGGTTCCGAAATGTGAAAGCCAAGTCGCCGTTCCTGCGCGGCTATGGCTACCAGGGAGGAGCAGGGCGCTCAGATTGGGAACGTGGCGAAAATCTCGCCGGTTTCGGCGCCGAGTTCAAGCGTTCCTTGAAGAAGCCCGGGCCTTGGCATTTCGACATGGGCAGCTTCTGCGAATGCTTGCCCGATCATAACAATTACGTTGAACTGGATCGCTCGCACACCGACGCCTGGGGTGTTCCGATTTTAAAGATCAACTGCGCCTACGGACCGAATGAGAAAGCGTTGCTGCAGGACGCCGCCATCGCCGCCGCGGAAATGCTGGCCGCCGCCGGGGCGCGCGACATTCAGACCTTCGTGGAAGACAATGCACCCGGGCTGGCCATTCACGAAATGGGCACGGCCCGCATGGGGCGCGATCCCAAAACTTCCATCCTCAATGCCTACAACCAGGCGCACGATATCAAGAACCTGTTCGTTACCGATGGGGCCTGCATGGCTTCATCATCCTGCGTCAATCCCTCCATCACTTACATGGCGCTCACTGCGCGCGCCTGCCACTATGCCGTCGAGCAGATGAAACGAGGAGAAATCTAGCCATGATGAACCGCCGGGAATTTATGGGAGCAGTTTCCGCCACGGTGCTGCTGAGCCGCTTCGCCGCGTTTGCCGCCGATGAGCACAAGCTCGGCAATATTGGCTTGCAGCTCTACACCGTTCGTGACCAGATGGCCAAGGATTTCGACGGTACCATCGCCAAGGTGGCCGCCACCGGCTACAAGGAAGCGGAGTTTGCGGGTTATTTCAGCCGCACGCCGCAGCAGGTGAAGGCGGTGCTGGAGCGCAATCACATGGTCGCGCCCTCGGCCCACATCCCCATCGAGGACCTTCGCGCCAAGCTGCCGCAGGTGATCGAGGCTGCCCACGTCATCGGCCACGAATACATCGTCAATCCCTGGATCAACCAGGAAGACCGGGGTTCGCTCGACGATTGGAAGAAGATTGCCGCCTTCTTCAACGAAACCGGGCGCAAGGTTAAGGATGCCGGGCTGCAGTTCGCCCACCATAACCATGATTTCGAGTTCAAGCCCACCGGCGGACAAGTGCCTTACGATCTGCTGCTGAAGGAAACCGATCCCAACCTGGTCAAAATGGAAATGGACCTGTACTGGATTACCGCCGCCGGCCAGGACCCGCTCAAGTACTTCAATGAATATCCCGGCCGTTATCCCATGTTGCATGTGAAGGACCGGCCCACCAAGCTGGCCCACCCTATCTATGTCACAGAGGACGCAAAGTTCGCTCCCGTAGGCCGCGGTGTGGTTGACTTCAAGCGCGTATTCGCCCATGCCGACAAGGGCGGGGTGAGGCACTACTACGTGGAGCAGGACTACACTGAGGGCTCGCCCTTTGAGGCCATCAAGATCAGTTACGAAGACCTGCGCAAGATGCGGTTCTAGATTGCGCTCAGGAGAGGCATACGAAACGCAGAGATTTTCTCACCCGAGTCGGCCAGGGCGTGGTCGCGGCAGCAGTCTCCAGCGGAGCCGGCGACCTGCTTTTTGCGGAACAAAATAAAGGCGCGAGAGCGGCCTCGCCCAAGCTGCGGCGAGTTTGTATTTCCAGTTGGAGCTTCCATAACTATTTCCCTTCCACCCGCGAGAAAGACTTCAAACTTCCCGGCGAAATGCTCAAACTGGTGGACTTTCCCGAGATGGTGGCCGACCGCTATCACGTGCACACCATGGAGTTCGTGGCGCCACATTTTGAATCCACAAGCCCCAGCTATATCAAAGAGCTCAAGTCGCGCCTGGCCAAAGCGCACTCGCGCGTGGTCAACATTCCCGTGGACATCGACGAGTTCTCGACAGGCGGCGGCCTCTCCGATCAGAACGACGCTGTCCGCAACAAGGCCATTGAGGGCGCAAGGAAGTGGGTCGACGTGGGTCACCAGTTGGGCTGCCAATCCGTGCGTTGCGATCCCGGCAAGATGAATCCTCAGAATCTCACGCCCACAGCCGACTCCTACAAGAACATTGGCGCCTACGGCCAGCAGAAGGGAATTAAGGTCATCATCGAGAACCACGACGAGATCGGTTCCACCCATCCGGAAGTGCTGGTCAATTTATTCAACCAGGTGGGTGGCCGACGGGTGGGCGCTCTGCCCGATTTCGGCAATTTTTCCGACGAAGCCACGCGTGAACGCGGCCTGGCGCTGCTGTTTCCCTGGGCCTTTGATGTGTGCCACGCCAAGGGCTACGAGTTCGACAGTGCCGGCAAGGAAACCAAGTTCAACTTTCCCAAGTGCATGGAGATTTCTAAGAAGGCCAACTTCCATGGCGTTTACTCCATCGAGTTCGAAGGCCCCAACAGCTACGATCCCTATGACGGGGTGCAGAAGGTGGTCAACGAGCTCGTGATGTATCTGTAGGGGCCATGCTTCTGCCATGATAAATCGAAGTTGTAGCACGGGCTTCGGCCCCCGACATTCGCCCCAGGTCACTTCATGCTCCAGGTAATTCGCTCACCCAAGGTTTACGACGTCTGCATCATCGGTTCTGGCGCCGCCGGCGGCACCGCCGCCAAAATTCTCACCGAGGGCGGCCTCAACGTGGTCCTGCTGGAAGCCGGACCACCGGTGGTCCCCGCTCGCGATTTCAAAGAGCACATGTGGCCCTACGACCTGCCCCATCGCGGCGAGGGGGTGGGCGGCAAACATCGCGACGGTATTGAATCGGTAAACGACGAGTTCCTCGCGCCCAACGGCTTCTGGAACATTGAAGGCGAGCCCTACACCAGCGCTCCCGGCTCCACCTTCTATTGGTTCCGTTCGCGCATTGTGGGCGGGCGCACCAACCATTGGGGCCGAATCGCCCTGCGTTTTGCTCCCGTGGATTTCAAGGCCCGCTCCCACGATGGCATGGGCGACGACTGGCCCATCACTTATGAAGATGTGGCTCCCTACTATGACAAGGTGGAGTCCTACATCGGCGTGTTCGGCACCAAGGAGAACATTCCCAGCGCGCCTGATGGCGTCTTCCTGCCGCCTCCCAAGCCGCGCTGCACGGAAGTGTTCATCAAGCGGGCCTGCGACAAGATTGGCGTAACCTGCGTTCCCTCGCGCCTGGCTATCATCACCAAGCCGCACAACGGGCGTGCTGCCTGCCACTACTGCGGCCAATGCGGCCGAGGCTGCATTCCCGCCTCCAACTTCAGTTCCAGCCAGGTGATGATTCCGCCGGCGCAGAAAACCGGTCGCCTCACCATGATCACCGAAGCCATGGCGCGCGAACTGATGGTGGGCAAATCGGGCAAGGTGGAGGCGGTTTCCTACATTGATAAGAAGACGCGTACCGAGCAGCAGGTGCGCGCCCGCGCCGTGGTGCTGGGCGCCAGTGCCTGCGAATCCGCCCGCCTGCTGCTCAACTCTCGCTCGCCGCTGTTTCCGGATGGCCTGGCCAACGGCTCCGGCGTGGTCGGCCGCTACCTGACGGACAGCGTGGGCAGCAACGGCGCCGGCTACTTCCCGCAATTGGCCAAGATTCCGCCGCACAACCACGATGGCGTAGGCGGAATGCACTTGTATATGCCGTGGTGGAAGTACGACCGCAAAAACGAGTTTCTGCGCGGCTACCACATTGAGTTCGGCGGCGGCCGCTTTATGCCGTCGGTTGGAGAATTCGATGACGTTTGCGAGCAGTTCGAGGGCTACGGCGCCAGCCTGAAGAAAAAATGCCGCGACAGCTACGGGACTACCATCGGCTTCGCCGGCCGCGGCGAGATGATTCCCAATCCCGACTGCTACTGCGAAATTGACCCCAACCAGGTGGACGAGTGGGGCATTCCCGTGCTGCGCTTCCACTGGAAGTGGGGCGACAACGAGCTGGCCATGGCGGAGGACATGCAGAACACCTTCCGGCAAATCGTGGAGGCCGCTGGGGGAACCTATCTGGAATCGCGTCTTCCGGAGAGCCACATCTCCAACGGCGGCGAGATCATCCACGAACTGGGGGTGGTGCGCATGGGCTCAGACCCGCGCAAGTCGGCGCTCAACGGCTATAGCCAGGCGCACGAGGTCAAAAACCTTTTCGTCACCGATGCCGCATCCTTCGTGAGCAATGCCGACAAGAACCCGACGCTGACCATCATGGCGCTGTGCTGGCGCGCCTCCGAGTACTTGCTGAGCGAGGCCAAGAAGGGAAACATCTGATGTCCGATTCCATCACTCGACGCGACATTCTGAAGACCCTGGGCGTGGGCGTAGTCGCCGGTTCCGTGCTCAAGGTGATCCCGGCGCAGGCGGCGGAATACGCGCACCGCATGGTGCAGCAGGAAAAGGCCGCTTCCGGCGCTCATCACCCCAAGTTCTTCCCAGCGCACCAGTACGCCACCTTGCGCAACCTGTGCCAGACCATCATCCCGCCCGACGACCACTCCGGCGGCGCCATCGAGGCGGGCGCGCCCGAGTTCATTGACCTGCTCACCAGCGAGAACACCGATTACCAGCTCACCCTGGGTGGCGGCCTGATGTGGCTGGATTCCACTTGCGCCGACCGCTACGGCAAGGCTTACCTTGACTGCGCTCCGGCGCAGCAGAAGGAAGTCCTCGATCTGATTGCCTACAGCGCCAACGGTGTGAAGGAAACTCGCCTCAGCCAGGGCACAAACTTCTTCGCCCTGCTGCGCAAGATGACCTGCGACGGCTTTTTTACCAGCGAAATCGGCATCAAGGACCTGCAGTACATCGGCAATACTTTTCGCCGCGATTTTCCCGGCTGTCCACCCCCGCCCGAATCGTAGTGATAGAGATATTGCTGGGGACGTCTCAAAACTTGGGAGCTGACCTATGAGCGACAACAACTGGCGTTCCAATCGCCGCGAATTTCTAACCGCCACCGGCGGCCTAGTGGCAGCCACCCTGGCCGCGGCGGAACCTCTCTCCGCGCTGGCTGCTTCTCCGGGAAGCGGTCTGCCTGCTGCTCCCCAGCCCAGCCCCGGGCAGGGCTCAAGTGCTAACGCGCCTCGCAAGCTGCTGATCGGCGTCTTCGATCCCGTTTACAACACTCTCAGTCTCGACCAGATGCTGGAGAAGATCAGCGCCTTGCGCCTGGAGGCGGTGGAGATCGGCACCGGCGGCTATCCCGGCGCCAGCCATTGCCCAGTGCAGGAACTACTGGCTGATGCCGCCAAGGCGCGCGCCTGGAAGAAGAAGTTTGAAGACCGCAACATCCAGGTGGCCGCCTTCAGCTGCCACGGCAACCCGGTTCACCCGGACGCCAAAATCGCCGCCCGTGAAGCCCAGATTTTCCGCAACACCGTGCTGCTCGCCGAGCGTCTGGAAGTGCCCGTCATTGTGGGTTTCTCTGGCTGTCCCGGCGGCAGCCCCACGGACACCATGCCCAACTGGGCCACCTATCGCTGGCCTCCCGAATATGCGCAGATTCTCGACTGGCAGTGGAAGGAGAGAATCATCCCCTACTGGAAAGAGGCTGCCAGATTCGCGCGCGAGCACAACGTGCACAAGCTGGCTTTCGAAATGCACCCTGGCTTTTGCGTTTACAATCCGAAAACCCTGATGCGCCTGCGGGAAGCGGTGGGCGAGGAGATCGGAGCCAACTGCGACCTAAGCCATTTGTTTTGGCAGGAGTGCGACCCGGTGGAGGTCATTCATTTCCTGGGCAAGCAGGGCGCCATCTATCACGCCCACATGAAAGACACGGTCCTGTTCAAAGACAACATTGAAAGATATGGCGTGCTCAACTTTGCCTTTGAGCCCAAGGACATACCCAGTGCGTCCGCCATCTTCCGCGCTGTCGGTTACGGGCACGGCGCAAACCTGTGGAAGGACGTGATGCGCGCCTACATGGAAGTGGGCTATGACGGCATTCTCAGCATTGAGAACGAGGATCCCATCCTGCCCGGCGAGGTAGGCGTGGAGCGAGCCGCCTATGTGCTGCAGAATGTTCGCGAGGAACTGCTGAATTCCAACTCCGGCGCTGCTTAAGCGCCTGCGAAAAGGTAACTGTTGCGTTTTGCAACGTGCGCCTGGGGGCGTGTCAAATGGCTGTCAAGCTCCCCGTGTATCCCTTTCGTTACCTCGGTGCGCGACTTTTTCGCGACGGTGTGACCTTCATCACTGCCTCTTCCTCGATTGCCCGGTACAGTACCTGCAATCATTACGGCTACGCCGCAAAATTACCATGCATACGGGGAAGTGTGATGGACATGCAACGCAAGACGATCTTGATTGTGGATGACGATGAGCAGGTGCTGATTGAACTGGAGCGTCTGCTGGAAGACCAGGGCTACAACACCACTACCGCCTGGAGCGGCCGTCAGGCACTGGAGTTTCTGCGGTCTACATCGTTCGATTTTGTTCTGCTGGATGGGGATCTTCCTGACCTGACCCGCGATGAACTGGTGCGGCAGGCGCAGCCGTGTTCCAAGGCATACTGGATCGTGCTGCAGCCGCAAACCCGCTTCCGCCCGGAATCAGCTTCTGCCAATTCCGTCTGCAAGTGGGAGCACGGCGCCATTCTCTCCAAGCTCCGCGAATGCCTTTCCGGGCGCGAGCACATCACCGCCGGAAAGCGTACCGGGAATGTGGCCTGACCTTTCGGGCTGACAATAGATGAGGACCGCAGAAGGGAAGACGAGTATCGCCTGATCTTCTCCGGCCAGTTTGCCCGCAATACCAGCCAGCTCAGGAATTCACGTCATTGAGGAAGGACGAGAGATCACCCTTGTCTTCCTGACGGGAGGTGGAAGGAATCACCGTAACATTGCCGCCGCCGGCGCCGGCGCCCGCTGCCGCCGCTTGCTCCGCGCCCAGCATCGGCGCAACCACGCGCAGTGCCTCGATTTCCACGCGCAATTGCTGCATGCGCGCTTCCTTCTGCTTCAGCACTTCTTCCAGGTTTCTCATGGTTATCCCCGCTTGCTAATGGAAGTGCAAGGCGACAGGCCTAAGCGGCCGCTGTCATCAGGAGAGTAAACATCACCCCCACCCTCAGCCAGATAACCAAAGGCATTGGCCCTGCGCCCCCTCGTCTGCTCGCCGCCGCAACCCATTGCAGGGTCTGAGTTTGATTGTTTTTCCGCTTCCTTTTACCATACGCCCGCGACTGTGCCGCGGATTCTTTGCGTCGTCTCCTAGACCAATGGGATGGACCACGGACAGCCGCCGCAAGGCATCCAGGAATCCCTTTGATCTCGCCCAATTACCATTCTGCCGCGTTCAGCCTGGCTACCATCTTGTGCTGGGGAAGCGCCGACTTCCTCGGCGGCCTGGCCGCCAAAACCGCCGATTCTTTTCTGGTAACCGCCCTGGCCCATGCCAGCGGATTTGCCGTGATGGCCTCCCTGGCGCTGCTGGCTCATGCGCCTTTTCCCGCCACTGGCCCCATGCTCTGGGCTTTGGCGGCGGGCGCGTGCGGGGGAGTGGCCCTGGCCATCTTTTACCGAGCCTTGGCCTCGGGCCACATGGGTTTGAATGCGCCGGTGGCGGCCCTGCTGGCGGCAGCCATCCCGGTGGCCTTCGCCTTTAGCGTAGAAGGTATCCCTCATCTGGTTCAGATTGCGGGATTTGTGCTTGCCGGCTTGGGCATCTGGTTCATCTCCAAACCGGACCACATCACCGGTCGCCCCCGAGGGCTGGGCCTGGCCCTGTTAGCGGGATTCGGTTTTGCCGGTTTCTTCCTGTGCATCAACCAGACCGGCAACAGTTCCGCACTATGGGGCGCGGCGCTCTCCCGCTGTCTCGCCTTTTTGATGGTTTCGGCCATCCTGGTGACGAAGTGGTCGCGAGGCGCCGTGGTCAAGCGCTTTGCCTGGCTGGGACTGGTGGCAGGGGTCCTGGACGTGAGCGGAACCGCATTTTTCATCCGGGCTGATCAGACCGGGCGGTTGGATGTTTCCGTTGTTCTCTGTTCCCTGTATCCCATGATCACGGTTCTGCTTGCCATGTGTTTCCTGAAGGAACGCTTCACCCGGCTGAAGCTGGCGGGAATCGCGGCGGCGTTGGCGGCCGTGCCGCTGATTGTGCTGAGATAGGACAGGTTTCAAGCAAACTACCGACTGCCTTCTACCAACTGCTACTGTCCAAAATTCCTTTTCCTCGCTGCCTCCACCCGGCTAAGCCCCCCGAGGAAATCACCATAGAGGTAGTACGAGACGTCACTACTACCCGCCGGAACCAGATCGCGAACGCGGTTGCCGTACTTCTGCCGCAGCAGCCGCGCGAGCAATTCAAAACGGTGGTAGTCCTCCTGCCGGGCCGGCTCCCGGAAAATCACGTGGCTGTCATGCCGGATCACCCAATGGCGCACCTCTTCGGAGCCGCTATTGCTGGTTTCCATATCCCAGGCGAGGGTGAACTCGGGGTCAGCAATTTCCGGCAGCCGTTCCAGGATCGCTTCGGCTTCTTTCTGACGTTGCTCGCGCCAGGCCCGGGGGGTGGGGAGTTTGCTCGTTCCGCTCATAGTTCGACCTCCATTGTAATAAGTGGGCTTGGGACGGGGCGAATGTGAGAACTCCCTGTAATTGCGCTAGAGGTGTGAACAGGGTAGGGGTGCTTCGACTGTGCAGGCTCGATTCGCTTGCGAATCGAGCCTGCTTCGCTCAGCGCTACAGAAGTTAACGCGCGCGTGCGGCAGAGCACAGCAGTTCGGCGGAACACTTTACTCGGTTGCGATTTTCCAGCCCTTGTCGGTGCGCATCAGGTTTACCGAGGCGCGTGATGGAGCGGCATGGTAGAAATCGGCTCCGTATTTGTCAATCAGGGTAGCCCGGTCCCAGGTGTTAAAGCTTTTTACCCCCGCGCCGGCCGCATCAAAATCGTCGCCTAGTTCGTTAGGCACCCACTTCCAGGTGTACTGCACCGCGGCGTCGTTCACGCCGTTCATGGTCACGCTGGAGATCTCGACCAGTTGCCGGTCCGCCAGGGGTATGGCATATGAGGTAGTCCCGTCGGTATTTTTCCACTTCTTGAAACCGGAAATGGAAGTTGCCAGTCGCTGGCCCAGCGGGGTTACCGTAACCATGGTTCCGCCCCCCATTGTCTTTCCGGTCTTTACAAGTCCCGCCTTCTCCAGCAGCCGGTAATGTGGATCGCGGGGCTTTTCGTCCACACTGGGCATCACCAGCCCGGCATGGAAATGGGTGATCGCGGGGCCTTGGGCTTTCAGGATGCTTTCCACGACGCTGCCTGCTTCCTTCGCTGATAATGGCTGGCGGGCGCGAACTTCCAACACCACGTAAGCCACCACTCCCAGCACCGCTGCCATCAGGGATAAGAGCAGGAGGAGCGGCAGAATAGTCGACTGCTTTTCCATCTTCACTTCGGCTTCAAAGATTTCTGACATAGCGCTTCTCCCTGACCGCTCACCAGCACGGTCACTTCAGCACCAGTCTCTGCTTTCTGTTCCCCCCGGGCAGTGATGTAGGTCACATCTGGGCATAGAGCTCGTCTTGTAGCATTTTGACGGGCGCACTTCGCCGGCATCTCAGTGCCTGCCGGCACGACACCCTGTGCCCGGCCCTGTACAATGGCCCACGGACACCGGCAACCCTGGGCCAGAGTTTCTCCGTGGCTGAGACGCGGCTTTTCCCGGCTCGTCCGCGGGCGAAACAACCTATGACTTAGATATTTGCTCCAACTTCACACGAAGCGCAGTTCAGGAGTGTTGCGGACCCGGAGAAACTCCGGACAAGGCTCAAGGATGAACACACAAGAAACGTTGCTGCCCCGGCAGCGCTCCGGGACGCTTTCCCGTCAGCTTTTCCTGTTCGCCAGAAACTTCCTTCGTTATCCCAAGCTGCTGGGTTCGGTGATCCCCAGCTCCCGCTTCCTGGTCAAACACGTGCTTTCCCTGGTGGACTGGGAGCGGGCGCGTGTGGTGGTGGAGTACGGCCCTGGGGTGGGCACCATCACGCAGGAGATTCTGAAGCGCATCCGTCCCGACGCTACTCTGGTGGCCATCGAACTGAATCCCTGCTTCGTGGAATTTCTGCAAAACGAAATTGATGATCCCCGCCTGCGCGTGGTTTACGGCTCGGCTACGGATGTCCGCCGCATTCTCGACGAGCTGCATCTTCCTCAGGCCGACTACGTCATTTCCGGCATCCCGTACACCTTGCTGCCCGATGGAGTACGCCGGGTTGTCACACGCGAAACCCATCACGTTCTGCAACCCGAGGGCGCATTCGTCGTCTACCAGTTCACCCGCACTGTGTTGCGCTATGTAGAGCCCACCTTCGCCAGCGTGCAGCAGGATTTCAATCTGTTTAATATCCTGCCCGCGCGCATCTTCTACTGCACTCCGTAAAGGCGGCCGGCAACACCATAGCGTACAGTTTTGATAACATTTGTTGCGGACAAGGCTTTGCCTGGCCACTCACCACCCCACGATTTTGCATGATCCACGAAATCATTCCCGTCGGCCCGCTGCAGTGCAATTGCTCCGTTATTGGCGACGAGGGCACGCACGAGGCTATGGTCATTGATCCCGGCGACGATGTTAACGACGTTCTCGAATTGGTGCGGAAACACGCGCTGACCGTTAAGCAAATCGTGGTAACCCACGCGCACATTGATCACGTGGGTGGCGCCATGAAGCTGCGCCAGATGACCGGCGCGCCTATCCTGCTCAATCAGAACGATTACGCTCTGCTCAAAATGCTGGACGTGCAGGCGGCGTGGGTGGGCATGGCTTCGCCCGGCAAGGTGGAAATTGACCAGCCTCTGGCCGAAGGCGACAAGCTTCGTGCGGGCAGCCTGGAAGCCACCGTTCTGCATACTCCGGGGCATACCGAGGGCAGCGTCTGCCTCTTTTTCCCCGCCCAGCAGAAGCTGATTGCCGGGGACACGCTGTTTGCCGGCAGCATTGGGCGCACTGATCTGCCCGGCGGCTCCTTCGATAAAATCATCCGCTCGCTGCACCAGCGCGTCCTGGTGTTGCCCGACGAAACCATCGTGGTTCCCGGGCACGGCCCGCTGACCACCATCGGCGAGGAGCGCGAAAGCAATCCCTTCCTGACCGGCTGAGGTGCGGGACGTCTATGGCATTTCAGAAATGTGCTGCAGCAGGCGCTTTACTCCCTCCTGGAACCGCTGCGTCGGCGTAATCAGGCTGAGCACCAGGTTTCCCTCCCCAGGAAAATCGTAGAAGTGCCCGGGATGCACCAGCACGCGCTGCCGCTCCAGCAACTCCAGGGCCAGTTCTTCGTCTGAACGCGTTACCGGAACGCGCAATACCCCGTACCATCCGCCTTCGACCTCCAGACGCCGGCACGCTCCCTGATTTGCCAGTTGTGCGTCCAGTTCGGCGATATTCGCGGCAATGCGTTCCAGGATTTGGCCGCGCATAGCGTGCCTCTGCTGCAACAGCCGTGGCGTTGCCAGTTGCAGCGGCGCGCTTAGGGAAAGATATGTGTCGGCAATCATCTCCAGCCGCTCGCCCGCGTGGGCTGCCAGTTCCTCCGGCCCGCTGGTCACGATCCAGGCTACTTTCATTTGCGGCAAGGCCGCGATCTTCGACAGCCCGCTGAGCGTGAAGGTGAGCGCACCCTGGTTGCGGACAAAACTGTCCCGCGGCAGCCCGCTATGCGCGAAGTCCAGAAAAACCTCATCCGCCACGAGCGCCAGCTCCCGCTCGCGGCATAGCTGGTTCAGTGCCTCAGCCTCCGTGGTTTTTACATAGGAGCCGGTGGGGTTATTGGGGTGGACCACCATGATCGCGCGCGTTCGCTCGGTGAGCACCGCCTTCACCGCATGAAGATCAAGGTGCCAGCCGTGGTCATAGAAGAGAGGATAGGGAACCAGCTTGACGTCCTGCACATCGGCCAGCAGCTCGAAGAGCGGGTAGCTGGGGAAGGGAACCAGGACCTCGTCGCCAGGATCGCACAGCAAGCGGAACAAAAAGGAGTAGCCCTCGCTGGTGCTGGTGGTGAGCACGATCCTCTCCGGGTCAACCCGCGTGCCCTCGGCGGCCCCGCGCTCCACGTAGTAGGCAGCCACGGCTTCGCGCGCGCTGGCCAAGCCTTTTGGGTCAGGGTCGTAGCGCAACGACTCCGGGTGCGACAGTGCCGCCAGAATCCGCGCGCCCTCATAGCGCAAGTCGCAACGTGTGGGATTGGATTCGGTGAGATCGAGAATTTCCGTTTCCGCGGCTCGCAGTTGCCGCAGCTTCTGCGTCAGCCGATTGGGCGCCAGCTTCCACTCTGTGCGTCTCGCAAACACCGCATCATTGTACCGAGTACTGTGGTGACTCCTGACTGCCGACTCGTAAATGTCGACCATCCCGCTATTTGACCCACGCTTCGCCAGCACATAAAATTAAATCGGCGTGCATGGCTGCGCCTTTGGTGAGTCCCGCATGGCAGCCAGCCTGCTGCCCCCTCGTTCAACGGCAGGACAGCTGACTCTGGATCAGCATATCGGGGTTCGAATCCCTGGGGGGCAGCCAAGTAGTTGCAGTAAGTTCCGCACTTTCCTCTCTTTCGCGAGCGCACGCGCGAAGCCCTATGCGGAGCGACACCAACTATCACGCAGTGAATGTCGCCGTGGCAGAGAGTCGGATCGAACCCGGTGTCATGGACTTCCGGCGTCGCATCAAAATCGGCATGACTGACTTCCAAGTTGAATCGAATGGCGCTCAGGGCGATGCGACGATCCATCAAACTTTCTCGTTTGACTTGGCAGCTGAAATTCGAGCGCTTCAGGCCGAGCCGTCTCCAGTTGTGGGCCGCTCCACGCGAACTCTGGTATCGCTTCCGGCATTGCGGGTCTTGCTTGTCGCCATGAAAGCCGGTGCGCGATGGGACGAGCATGTTGCTCCGGGCCGTATCACGGTACAAATGCTCGTCGGCCGCATTCGCCTGTCAGCGGCCAGAAGGCGAATCGAGATGCCAGCCGGTCACCTTGCAGCGCTTGGCACCAGGGTCCCTCATGACGTGGAGGCGGTGGAAGAAAGCGTGTTTTTGCTGACTGTGGATCGAGACGCCCAGTAACGCCATCTTTTAAATGGCATGATGTGAAAACGGCGGCAGGCGCTACAGGCGTGGCCGCTGATCAACGCAGACGAGCGTCGGCACCGCGCTCACGATCTACCAAATAACTGGCGGCATTGGACATGTGATTCTTCACCGACGCTACCCCCACTGCCTTCACCAACAAGAAGTACTTGCCCGCTGGCAGCCGGTATCGGCCCAATTCAAGGCTGTGGACGCCCCTGGGCAGCGAGGCCAGCCGCATCAGGTTTTCGCCATCGCGCGAGATAAACACCACGTAGTGGCTGATGGTGTCTTCCTTCGTGGTGTCCCGCCCGCTTATGCTCCACTGCAGGTCATCTCCCCTTATGCTGGCGGAAACCACGGCACAGTTTTCCACGCCGCTTTCAATTTCCGTGCCTTCTTCGTAGTCGTTCCAGGTCACGATCTGCAAGGCATCCAGCTGGTTTGAAGCGGAATAAAAGTTTTTTACTTCGGCAAATGTCTTGAGCCAGGTCTGCCCGCAATTGCGGTTGATGACGCGATTCAGGCTCCATGAGGCAAACCGGTCGTTGAATCCCGGTTTCACCGAGCCGATGGTGTAGGCGCGTTTTTGGCGCCCCTCCGCGTAAAACTCATCGAGATATTTCTTACCCCAGTCGTTGGCGTCAGATTTGTTGATGGCGATCCAGGAATAGCTCCCGGAACTGTAAGGGTGCTCAAAGCCGGAGGCATGCTGGAAGAGATAAATAGGATCGCCCGGCACCTCTTTAACCACTCGTGACCAGTCAATCTTGTATTTGCCCTCCAGTTCGAAGTTGGCCAGAACGGGCCGCCCGCCAATCCGCATGTAGGCCGGGGAGGGGAAATAAGTCTTAGCGACGTATTTCAGCTGGTGAATCAACTCCTTCGTGCCATCCCCGGCTCTTTGTACGCTGGCCAGCGCCTGCGGATCTACCACGGTCTCGAACGTGAACCCCGGATGCCGCTCCGCTTCTTTCATCAGCAGTCGGGTGGCCCGGTTGGTGATGTCGCTCGCAGAAGAGCCGCGCCAATCAATCATTACGCCATCAATTCCGCGGCTGATCATGTCTTCGATCTGCCGGTGCACCTGGGCAGGATCGTCGGAGCGGTAGCCCACGTTCATGTGCCGGGGATCGCCAAACCAGCCCATGAAGTGGGCGTAGATTTTAGTGGTTGCGCCAGGGTACAGAAGCGAGCGGATAGATTCCTTGCTGATGTTCCCACTCGCGGCATTGCCGTTGGACTGCGATTGGAAATCGTCGGCTGCGCTGGTATTGTTCGCCATTTCGGCACGCAGCGTGGTCGTGGGCGTAACCGTCAATATCTGGGCATGCGTGGGCCCGGGTAGTAGCGGGAAGAAAAGCAAGAGCAAGGGAAGATTTCCCGCTCGCCTGGAACATTTCAGAAGCATGTGAGTACAACGTGTGTACACCCAAGAATGCTACCCGCTATTGATGAGTGGCTGTCAAGCTCAGGTGACTGACTACCGCACCCAACGCGGGGCTCAGGGCCGAATGGAGTTGGCCATCATGAGCGCGAACAGCAGAGGCAGGTAAAACACGGTGGCCTGCAGCAGGTGGCGAGCGCGCAGTTTGGAGGCGCCGCTGGCCAGGGGCTTGTCAAACAGCGCCAGGCGCGCGCCAAAGTAGACCAGGCTGAGACTCAGAAGGGTGGCGCCCACCATGTACGTCTTCCCCGTCATTCCCAAAAAAGTGGGCAAGACACTGGCTGGAACCAGCACCAGCGAATAGAGCAGGATGCGCCGCGCAGTGGAGCGGCCATCCGGATCCACCACCGGCAGCATGCGGATGCCGCCCTGCGCATAATCATCGCGG
Source organism: Terriglobales bacterium (assembly GCA_025934735.1). GTDB lineage: Bacteria > Acidobacteriota > Terriglobia > Terriglobales > Acidobacteriaceae > JAICWP01. Next base: position 105,090 of record JAICWP010000010.1, read on the forward strand.
TACAGCCAGGCAATGGAGAAGAAATGCGGAAATTGCCACAGGAACATGATGGCAAACAGCACCAGCGCGCCCCATTCCAGGCGCCCGCGCACGGCCGCCCAGCCCAGCACGCCCGGCATGGCTCCGGGAATGGCGCCCACCGCGGTGCATACCGGCGATACCCGCTTCAGCGGCGTGTAGATCGCCAGGTAAACCACCGACGTCAAAAACGTCAACAAGCCGGTGAGCGGATTCGTGAGCAGCAGCAGGTAAATGGAGCCGCCAATCGTCAGCAGCAGGCCCACGGCGGCGCCATGCAGCAGGCTCATGCGGCCGGCGGGCAGCGGCCGTCGCGCAGTGCGTTTCATATTGCGGTCTATGTTGTGCTCAATGACCTCATTGAGGGCAGCGGTCCCGCTGGAAACCATCCCGATGCCCAGCAGGGCGTGCAGCAGGCGCCAGGTGAGCCAGGGCATGCCCGCCACTTGGGCGGCGAAGAAGAATCCGCATCCCGCGGTCATGATGATCAGGGTGGTGACGCCGGCCTTGGTGAGCTCGGCGTAATCCTGCAGCAGGAGGTTAACTCGGTTCGACTTTTGCGCTGCCATGTGGTTCATGAGCGGCTCCGATCGCTGCTTTCCGATGCCAACAACTAGTCCTTCAACTTGAAAGCTTCCGCGGGATCAAACCAGCACTGCTTCCAGAAAATGTTGTCGGTCATGTGGTGAGCGTTCCACTGCTGCAGGGTGGCCAGCGTTGCTGCCGCCATGCCGCCGTCTTCGGAATCGAACACGATGACCACTCCCGCCAGCGGCGGGCTGGAGTGGAGCAGTTCCGGAAACGCCTTGCGGAATACCGACTTGGCGTAACTGAACTTGTCGGCATCGCTGGCGCTGCTCGCCGGCTGCACCCAGATGACCTTCACCTGTTTTCCCTTCAACTCTTCCCAGTTGCCGGGGAAGGCCGCCGTTTCCTGCCGGGTTTGCCGGAAGGGAGTGGAGGGGGCCCGTTCGGCGGCTGTAACCGGTGCGGCGCCCTCGTAGGCGGCAGGAAGCTGCAACTCCGAACGGCGAATCCAGCCGCGCGACAGCCCAGAAACCTGCACGTGCACCCAGGGGCCGGCGGTGTCCACGATCTGGAACTCGTCTTCCGCGTCGGCCAGGAACAAAACCTTTGCATTGTCGTCCGGCTGTTCCACAACTGGGATGCTGGGATTTTTTACGACCGCCAGATTCTCGGGATGGGCCTGGTTGCGCAGGATCTGTTCCAGGTTTTTGGCTTCCCTGCTGAGCTGTTCAATACGCGCGTCGCCGTTCGACGGTTCCGCCGCCGAGGATTCCGTCCTCGAGGGCAGCGAGGGTGCGGCGGCGAAGCGGGGAAGCGCTGCCACGGGCGGCCCGCGTTTAATATACGCTGGAGCCGAGGCTTCCGGAACGGTCGCAGTTGCGGTCGGTTTCGATGCGGGGACTGCCGGCGGTTCGGCTGCGCTGGCCGTGGCGCCCAGCGTATCCTGCAACCGGTCCAGCAGGTCGGCCTCGAGCCGGCCATTCGACGCCAGCACCCGGTAGCCGGACTGCGAAGGGCTCGGGTCGGCGTACCAGGCCGTGATCCGCGCTCCCACTCGCACCGTGCAGGAGTCAGCACCCGCGCACGTCAGCTGCAGCGAGTACTGGTAAAAGGGGCGCTGATATCGTTCCAGCGACTTCTCCGCCACAAATCCATCCAGAATGGGCAACCGCCCGCCGCTGTAGGCTCCCAGATGGCGCAGCGCTTCTTCCAACTCGGCTTTGGAATGAGGGAAGGTGCGTTGCAGCGGAGTTTGTGCCGCGGCCAGGGGCACACCCAAGCTCAATAGCAGCGCAATCACCAGCAGCCAGCGGACACGATTTCTATGCATCACGGCAGCGGCTCCAATTGGCTGTGGTGCACCCAGCCATGATGCCCGTTATCGGTCTCAATGCCGTACCAGTAGGGGGTTACGATCAGCAGCAGCACCTCGGCGTTGGCGGGCAGCTTCTCCACCGTGGTGGCGCTTTGGAAGGGCGCCGACTTTAGCTGGGCGCCGTCCGCCTTGACGCGCCGTTCCACCTGGTGGCGGAGACTGCTGACCCGCTGTTCCAGTTCCTGCTCGGCGGAAACCGCACCCGTGGCGGTGCTTACCGGCGTCGCCTCCCCGTACTCCTGCCGGCCGGAGGCGGACGAACTGCTGCGGGACGAAGACTCGTTGCCTTGGGGCTGGCGGCGGAGAGACTGCAGTTGCCGTATTTGCTGCTGCACGGCGCCGTATTCCGCCGATTCCACCCCGCCTTCTGACCAATGCACGCCGTGCCGCGCGTCTACAAAAACCGCGTCAATGCGAACATCCGTCTGGGTGGGATTTACTCCGTGCACCACATAACGCACGGTGATGGTGCCAATGTCGCCAGTCTCCGCGAAGTAGCGCGGCGCCAGCACGTTGTCGTCCACTTTGTAGAACACCTTGCCCGGGCCATCCCACTTGCCAAAGAATCGCGAAGCCTCGGCCGGGTGAGCGCCTACTAGAATTTTTTCTTTTTCGTAGGAGTAGGTTCCGTAAAGGATGGGATCCTGGCTTACCGCCTGGACAGCCTGGACGACGTCAGCTTCGGGAGCGTCAATCTGCAATTCCAGGGTGTGCGGCGGATGCGCTGCGCTGGGCAAAGCCCAGGCGCCCAAAGGCAGAAATATCAGCAGCAGCCAGCAGGCGAGCGCTAAGGGCGACGCGAATCCCTGGGCGGCAGACTTGGCCGCCCGCCATCCGAAGGTGGGCATGAGTGACGGAACGCCCGCGTGGAGCGTGTCCGAGGTTTGTAATTGGCCCCAACCCTGACTGTCAAGGTGAAACTGGCGGCGCCCGTCGGCAGCTCGTGCCCGCGGTGCAGAACTCCTCACGTAGCCGCGCTTTCCCGCCCATGTCCAAACCTTAGACAAATAGTGTTGGGTCAAAATCATGTCCCTGACGCAAAGAATGCCGCCCAATATATCGCATCGGGACGCAAAGCCCAAAAGTTTTTCTTGACTCACATCCTAGTGGCATGGTACTTACTCCAAACCTTTGTGTGGTCCGACAGTACAACGGCTCTGTTGGTCGCGGGCACTGTCGGAAGTTGGGGTCATAGCAAATTGTTGACTTATCTCAGGAGGACGTTGAATGCCCTCTTTCGCGCGAGGCAGTATTGCCGCTGCGCTGTTTGCTGTGTGTATAGTGCTGGGATGCGCGCCAAGCTCGTTTGCCATCCCCGCGTTCGCCCGCAAATACGGGCTTCCCTGCTCGGCCTGCCATGAGGCATGGCCCAAGCTGAATGTATTCGGCCAGACTTTCAAGGACAACGGCTATCAACTGATGAACGACCGGGATTCGCCCATCTGGCAGAACCCCTCGTATTGGCCTGTGGCCTTCCGCAACACACCGAACTGGCACCGGGAGAGTGTGAACCGTGTGGCGGTGGACGTCCCCGCCGGCCTGGCGGAGCAAAAGATCATTACTCATGGCTTCGACCTCTCCGGCATGGACGTTCTCAGTGGTGGCACCCTCTACAACAACATCTCCTTCCTTTTGGTTCCTTCTATGGAAAACACGGGAGAGTTCGGGCTGGAGTCGGCCTGGGTGCGTTTTGACAACCTGCTCAAGAGCCCATGGGTGAATTTCAAGTTTGGCAAGTTCGAACTGGATAACGTCATCTCCGAAAAACGCATCATGAACTTGTCGAATCTTGGGGGAGCGTACCAGATCTACCATTTCATTCCCGCTGGCGACAGCAATGCTTTCGGGCAGTTGGGAGACAACCAGTTGGGCATGGAATGGATGGGGCACTCGAAGAATGACCGCAGCCGTTTGTCGGCGGCACTGCTGAGCTCCAACGATGGGTCGGTGAATCTGCCCAACGCCAATTCCTACGCCGGTTTCTTTACCGCCAGCCAGGCATTCGATACCGGCAAGCTGGGAGTGGATCGATTCGGCGCCTACGCTATGTTTGGACAAGCACCAACCTTCACCTTGAACCAGCTGGGCAATCCGTTTCTCGCGGTGGGCAACAAAAACTTCTCCCGCGAGGGCGCGTTCGGCCTGTTCTACCTGAAGAAACTCGACTTTTCGCTGTTCTTCCAGCATGGCTCCGACAACCCGTATCTAGGGCTCAGCCTGGCTTCCAACCAGCCCTTGCCCGCGGGTGCTCAGTCGCCCACCTGGAACGGCGGCTTTGTAGAGACCCACTACACCGTGAACCCGCAACTGATCTTTATCCAGCGCGACGAATTCATACGCATGTCCAAGCAAGCCTTGCCGACCCTGCCTTCCAGCTTGGGCGACGTTGATGCGTACACCTTCTCGTTCCGCTGGTATCCCATTATGTTCAGCCGGGCCGGATTCGCGATCGAGCCGGAATACTCGCTGATGCGGCAGCAAGGCATGGCGCCGGTCACCGGCACCAGCCTATCCAGTAGCAGTGCATTCATTGGATTCGACTTCGATTTCTAAAGAGGCATCGGATGCGCAAAAGATCAATTACTTGGTCGTTGTTGCTGTCAGCTGCCGTTGTATTCGCCTTCTCTGCCGCTTGCTGGGCTCAGGTCACGCAGTACGACGAAGAACAGCGCATGAATATGGAGAGCCATATCGGCAAGCTCACAGGTCACGCCACCGCCGGGGAGCCTCTCTATCGCCGCTTCTGCATCGGCTGCCACGGACCGATCGGCGATGGCGAGGGAGAGAACGCGCAGTGGATTGATCCCAAGCCGCGCAATTTCACCTTGGGCATCTTCAAGTGCCGTTCCACTCCCACCGGCACCCTGCCCACCGACGAAGACCTGTACGACACCATCGGGCGGGGACTGGTCAACTCCAACATGCCGCGCTGGTTTCCCCTCTCTGACCAGGACCGCGCGGACCTGATTGCCTACGTCAAACATTTTTCCCCGCGCTTCGCCAAGGAAAAACCGGGCTCAGTCCTGCAGATTCCACCCGAGCCGCCGGTCACCGAGGAGCGCGTCAAAGCCGGCCAGGAGGTGTTCCGCCACACGGAATGCTGGAAGTGTCACGGCGTGACCGGGAGGGCCAATGGTCCTTCCGCGGACACTCTGACGGACGACTTCAACCGTCCCATCAAGCCGTTCAATTTTCACGACGGCACTCGCTTCAAGTGCGGCGAAACCGATCGTGACCTGTACCGGATCTTCATGACCGGCTTGGACAGCACCCCTATGCCTTCTTTTGCCGATAACCTCAAGCCGGAAGAGGCTTGGGACTTGGTTATGTACCTGCGCAGTTTGCAGCCCATGAACACTCCGGAAAAGGCGATTGCAAAAAAACTAGGATTGAAGCCGATCAACCCCAATGCGGCGGCTCAGCCCCAAACCAAGTAAGCAACCAGTCAGGAGAGAACATTCCATGAAAACTGTGTACAAACCCGCAGCGATTTTGGCCGTTCTGGTCGTGGTCGCGTTGGGACTGTTGTCCACGGGTCGGCATGTGAGTGCCGCGTCGGAAGGCAAGGTGACCGGCAGTATCAAGCTGGAGGGAACTGCGCCGCACATGCGCGCCATTGACATGTCCAAAGATCCAACTTGTTCGAAGCAGCACTCCACTCCGGTGCACCTGGAAAACGTCGTGGTGGGATCCGGCGGAAGCTTAGCCAATGTGGTGGTTTACATTTCCCAGGGTCTGCCTGCTTCCGCGGCTGCTGCCGTGCCCTCCAAGCCGATCGAGTGGGATCAGAAGGGTTGCATGTACCAGCCCCATGTGGCCGGCATGGATGTAGGCCAGCAGTTGAAGGTGATTAACAGCGACCCTACCACTCACAACATCCATCCCATGCCCCAGCCGGGCGGCGGCAACATCGGCTGGAACAAATCGCAGCCCCAGGGTTCTCCGCCGTTCACCACTAGCTGGAAAGCGGAAGAGGTAGCTATCCCCGTGAAGTGCAACATCCATCCATGGATGCACGGTTACATGGTGGTGGTTAAGGGACCGTATGGGGTGAGCGACGAGAGCGGCTCGTTCTCCCTCGACAACGTTCCTCCCGGCAGCTACACCCTGACCGCCTGGCACGAGACCTATGGCACGCAAACCCAGAAGGTGACGGTCACAGCCGGCAAACCGGCCACGGTTAATTTCACCTTCAAGGCGAAGTAACCATCGCTACGGGGGCCCGGAGCGGCCCCCAATTCACCAGGTCAGGCCGGCACCCGCCGGCAGAGGCAGGCACTATGGGCAAGATTCTCGCGGTAACCATTATCCTGATTGCCATTCTTTCGGCGGTTCCCATTGTCATGCACACCTGGAACCCGCCCGCCGACGTCTCCACCCATGGTCACCTCATTGACGAGCAAATGTCTGAAACCATGGCGGAGGCGGGCATTGCCTTCCTCGCCGGCCAAATTCTGCTGGCTTTCTTCATCTGGAAATTTTCCAACGTGAAGCCCGGCGCCAGAATCAAGAACTTCCCCGGCGGCGCCATGGGTCTGGTGCTGGCCGCGTTTTTGCTCGTGGGCACGGAGGTGCTCGCCCTGGGAGTCTTCGGCGTCAAAGCCTGGTCGCAGGTGTACTTCACGCCCCCCGCGGCTGATGCCATGCCCGTCCAGGTGCAGGCGGGGCAATTTGCTTTTTACTTCCGCTATCCCGGCGCGGATGGAAAGTTCGGTCCCCTCCATCCTGAACTGGTCAACGAAGGCACCCAGAACTTGTTCGGCCTGGATCCGGATCACGACCCCGCTTCCAAGGACGACATCGTGACCGCCGAGATGGCCATTCCCGTCAACAAGGAAGTTCATCTCCTCATGCACAGCAAAGATGTTGGGCACTCGTTTTATGTCCCGGCATTGCGCGTGCAGCAGGATTTCGTTCCGGGATTGGATGTGTCGCTGCATTTCACCGCCACCAAGGTGGGCAAATACGAGATTGTCTGTACCCAGCTCTGCGGCCTGGGACACTACAACATGAAAGCGTATCTAGAGGTAATGTCGCAGCAAGATTTCGACAGCTGGTTGAAGCAGCAGGCGGCGAACCAGTAAGCCGGGCCCGGCGCAGCCGCCGGCAGAAAAGATCTCTGTTGAGGTGACCCTATGCACGACACGTCAGCGCATGCCGTACATCAGCACGCTGCTCCCACAAGTTTTATTCGCAAGTACGTCTTCAGCCTCGATCACAAGGTCATCGGCAAGCAGTATTACGGACTGGCCCTGCTCGCGGTTCTCACCGGCATGGTTCTTTCCTGGCTTATGCGCCTCCACCTGGGCTGGACCGACCTGAAGATTCCCGGCTTGCACCTGCTCTCCGCCTCCGGGGCCCCGGGCGACGTGATGACGCCGGAGTATTACCTCCAATTGATGACCATGCACGGCACCATCATGGTCTTCTTCGTGCTCACCACGGCTCCTTTCGCCGCCTTCGGCAATTACTTCCTGCCCATCCAGGTGGGCGCCGAGGACATGCCTTTCCCCCGCTTCAACATGATGTCGTTCTGGGTGACCTTCACCGCTTTCCTGGTTTTGATTTCCTCTTTCTTCTTTGGCGACGGGCCGACCCTTGCCGGCTGGACACAGTACGCGCCCTTGAGTGCGGTGGGCGCGGTTGCCGGCCCTGGACAAGGCACGGGTGAAGTGCTGTGGGCGAGTTCCATCGCCATCTTCTGCGTCGGTCAGTTGCTAGGCTCCTTGAACTTCATCACCACCACGCTGGACATGCGTACCAAGGGTATGAGCCTGTGGCGGCTTCCCCTCACCGCCTGGGGATGGTTCATCACCTCGGTGATGGGCCTTACCGCTTTCGCTGTGTTGATGCCCGCCTGCATCCTGCTCATCCTTGACCACGTGGCCGGAACCAGCTTCTTCGTGGCCTCCAACCTGGTACTCAACGACCAGCTGCAGCCCCACTCCGGCGGGTCCACCCTGTTGTGGCAGCACTTGTTCTGGTTTTTCGGCCACCCCGAGGTTTACATCGCCATTGTGCCCGGCATGGGAGTCGTTTCCCACATTCTGGTCGCCAATATGCGCCGCCCGATGCTTAGCCATCGCGTGATCGTCTACTCCATGGGCGCGCTCGCCGTGCTCAGCTACATGGTGTACGGGCACCACATGTTCGTCAGCGGCATGAATCCGTTCTCCTCCCTGGTGTTCTCCTTCCCCACGCTGGTCATCACCATTCCCTCCACCATCCTGGTGTTGATCTGGATTGGCAGTCTCTACGGCTCCAAGCTGCGCATTAACACCGCCTCGCTGTTCGCCCTGGGATTTATTTCCATGTTCATCAGCGGCGGGGTAAGCGGCTTCTTCCTGGCCCAGCCCTCCATCGACATCATGCTGCACGCCACCTACTTCGTGGTCGGACACTTCCACCTGGTCATGGCGGTCGCCGCCATCTTCGGCATCTTTGCCGGAACGTATTTCTGGTACCCCAAAGTCACCGGCCGGATGATGAACGAGACGTTGGGCAAGATTCACTTCTGGCTCACCTTCGTGGGGGCGTACTGCATATTCATGCCCTTCCACTACCTGGGAATCGCGGGCAATGTGCGCCGCTACCAGGCGTTTGTGGATGACTACCTGGTGCGTTTGATTCCACTGCATCGCTTCATTACCGTCGCCGCTCTGTGCACAGGCGCTGTGCAGCTCATTTTCCTTTACAACCTGTTCTACAGCCGCTTCCGCGGCGAGGAAGCTCCGCTGAACCCCTGGCAGGCCACTTCGCTGGAGTGGAGCACACCCTCATCGCCGCCGCCCTTCGATAATTTCGGCGGACGGCACGTCGTCGTCTATCACGATCCCTATCAGTACGGCATTGAGGGCTCAACCGACGACTACGTCATGCAGGATTCGCCCGCACAAATTCAGTCTGTGCGGGACGAGAAGTAAGTAGGGACTAACCCTGGGAGTTGTAGAGATGGCAACCACAGTTGATAAGCCGGTGGATCTGGAGCAGCGCGATGACTATCTGCGCCGCACTGCCCACTCCGGCAACGGCGGAGGCCGCGACCTCGTTCCCGCGGACGGCAGCCTGCGTGCTGTCCAGGACCACTCGCCCGCCGCCAGCACCGGCATCTGGGTAGGCCTCACCGCCATCTCCATGACCTTTGCCGCACTCACCAGCGCTCTGGTCGTGCGCAAGGGCGCCTCCACGGATTGGCAGCACTTCACGCTGCCTTCCGTGCTCTATCTGGATACCTGCATCCTGCTGGGCAGCAGCGTGACTCTGGAGTTGTCGCGGCGGTACTTTGCCCGCTCCCTGGCCGGCCTGCGGGCCGGTTTGGCGGATTCGGCGCGCTGGCTCTATCTCACTCTGCTGATGGGCGTGGTTTTCGTCTCCGGCCAGTATGTTGCCTGGCTGCAGTTGCGCCACCAGGGACTGTATCTCTCCACCAATCCCAGCAGCTCGTTTTTTTACGTGCTCACCGCGGCCCACGCTCTCCACGTACTGGGCGGCCTGGGCGGACTAGTCCTGGTTACCTACAGGTTGAGCCGCTCCCGACTGCGGCGCAGCACCCTGGATATCGCTTCCCGCTACTGGCATTTCATGGATGTCCTTTGGATTTACCTGTTCTTGCTGCTGTGGTTCAAGATGTAGTGCCGTTGGGAGGAATGGATGAGTCAAGCTGACATGGCAATGCATCACCCCGGCGGTGTGATGACCGAGCCGGCCTTTGCTGTTCCCGCAAGAAAGATGGCGATCTGGCTGTTCATCATCGCCGACGCCGCCACCTTCGCCGCCTGCCTGGTGGCATATGGGTTTCTGCGCAACGGCAGCCCCAGCTGGCCCACTCCCTTTAAGTTCTCCCCCACCGTGATCAACGCCATGGTGATGACTTTTATTCTCATCACCAGCAGCTTGACCATGCTCTTAGGGGTACGCGCCGGCAAGGCTGGCGACCGGGCTGCCGCCTTCCGCTTCACCGTGATCACCGCCGTGGCCGGCATTGTTTTTGCCTTGCTGCACCTGCGGGAGTGGATGGGCATGATTCATGAGGGCGTTACCCTTTTCCACAACCCCTGGGGCACCGCCCTGTTTGGCGCATCATTCTTCAGCATTACCGGCCTGCACCTCACCCACGTGGTGGGCGGAGTCGTGGCCCTGCTGGTGGTCGGCGGCCGCTATAAAGCCGGCCGCATGAATGCCGATCACCTGGAAGTTGTCGGCCTGTACTGGCACTTCGTGGACCTGGTTTGGATGTTCGTGGTTCCCTTTGTGTACTTGTTGAACGTTGCGCGCTGAGATCAAGAGGGGAGAAGCGATCTATGGTGGATGCGCCTGATGTCCTGCAGACTGAGCCGGCGGCACAGTACACCGATAGCCTGGGCAAATATATTGTGATTTACCTCTGCATCCTCGCTCTGGCGGGGGTGCAATTCGTCTTTGCCTATAGCGGCGTGCACGCTGGGGGAAGGTTCGCCCGCATGTTCCTGGTGGCCCTGGCCGAAGGCGGGCTCGCTCTTCTGTTCTTCATGCACCTATGGGCGGAGAAACGCGGATTTCTGCTGTTCGTTCTGGTTTTCACCGGATTTGTCCTGGCCGCCATGCAGTACGGCTGGACCGACAGCAACCGCATGGAGCGCGGGGTTCCCAACTCCCAGCCACAGATTGGCTCGGTTCGCTAGGTAACCCGGCAAATGAATAGTCGGCGATTAATACGGTGGCTCGGCCTTTCGCTTCTGGTGCTCAGTTCGGCGGTTCCGGCTTTGGCTCAGAGTTGCGCCCTTTGCTATACCCAGGCCGCGTCCTCCGGCACGCGCATGATTCAAGCCTTGCAGGCTGGAATTCTAATTCTGGTCATTCCGCCCACTTTTGGATCCTTGGTGGTCATCGGCATCCTCTATCGTAAGCGCAATCATTTTTACCAAGCGGATGCCAATAACGGCGCCTGACCCAGCCCTTGAACAGAAACCTCCTTCCTTCCGAAGATGTCGCTGTCCGCCCGCCCGCACCGTCTGAGGTTTTTATAACGCTAAGCCCGGCCCACGCAGACTGGGCAGGGGGATAAGATTTTCTTTGCCCCTGAATCCGGCGCCGGGCGATACCATTTTCCCGGGCACAACCTACGAGGCTAGCGGTATTGCGATCTGTGTTCATGAACGGTGTGGCGGTCCTTCTTCTGTTCGCTCTCTCCGGCGCAGCCCAGGAGCAAACTCCCCTTTGGGTGGTCAACCTGCATGGCAAGTTCGGCTATATCAACCGCCAGGGCCAAATGGTGATACCGGCGAATTTTGCCTTTGCCTGGCCTTTCAGCGAGGGGCTGGCCTCTGCTTGGATAGGCGATCAGCAGAGTTCCAAGGCCGGTTACATTGACCCAAGCGGAAAGCTGGTGATCGGCGCCCGCTTCGATGACGCCCGTGCCTTCCACGATGGCCTGGCAGCGGTCTCCATTGGCGGCCAGTGGAGCTTTATTGACAAGGTTGGAGCCCGGCTGACAACCGAAGATTACGAGGACCTCCACGACTTCAGCCAGGACCGCGGTGCTTTCCGGCTAAAAATGAAATGGGGTTATCTCGACCCCCAGGGGCACACCGTTATTCCTGCTCAGTACAACCTGGCTGGTTCCTTCAGCCAGGGTCTGGCCTGGGTATTCCGCGGCAGCCATTGTGGCTTCATTGACCTCAAGGGTCACATCGTCATCCCCGTCACCTTCGACCGCTGCTCCGATTTTTCCCAGGGGCTGGCGGCGGTCGAAATCGAGGAACACTGGGGCTATATCAACCCGGCCGGTAAGTTTCAGATTAGGCCGCGCTTTGTTTCGGCGCTCTCCTTCTCCGAAGGGCTCGCAGCGGTGGAGTTCCGGGGCGCATGGGGTTATATCAACCCCAGCGGGCGCTTTGCGGTTCGGCCCCAGTTTTTTAGCGTTAACGGGCGCCAGGCGGCCACCAGCTTCTCCCAGGGTAAGGCCTGCGTGAAGCTCCGGGACAGGTGGGGCTTTATTAACCAGCAGGGAAAAGTAGTGATACCGCCCAAATTTGTCCAAGGCGGCAAGTTCCAGGACGGGCTGGCGGACGTTTGCGATACCCCTTCCCATTGCGGCTACATTGATGGCAACGGGCAGTACGTTTGGTCAGGCGACCGCTAGCCGTCTGCCTGCCATTCCGGCCGCTTTTTTTTGGTGTATCCTCTGTTCGCCTCAGGGGTCTATGCGGAGAAAGAGGCCCCGCATGACCTTCATGCATACCCCCGAGTTCCGCAGGCGTGAACAACTGCGCAGAAATCAGACCCACTGCCACGCCGGTCACCCCCTGACTCCGCACAACACCCGCGAGGAGGTCTGTACGCGCAATGGAAGGGAGTACACTCTCCGCATCTGCAAAGCCTGTGAGCGGCAAAGGCACAGGCAAAAGAAGAGAGCCTCAGGCCGATAAACCGTTTTGACTCAAGGTCCGCCCCATTGTGATGGCCATCACATTAGCCCGTGATATAAGTCATATCCCCCTTGTGACGACTTTCCTATCCTGAACCTGCATTGAAAACCCCAAGCTTCAGCTCAGGAAAGGGCTGAAATTCAGGAAAGGTCAGAACTCATGAAAAAGAATCTTCTCATTGCGGTTATCAGTTTCCTGGCTCTGAGCCTGGTGGCCAGCGCCGGCACCCTCAGCGGCAGTGTCAAGGGCGCCCAGGGACAATCGGTGGTTTATCTGGAACCGGTGCAGGCCGCCGCGCCCGCGCCCGCTCCGACCCAGGTGTACAAGATGGATCAGCGGGGCATGAAGTTCATCCCCAGCGTGCTGGTGGTTCCGGTGGGCGCTACCGTGGAATTCGACAACGACGATGCCGGCGCCCACAACGTGCGCTGGGCTTCCATCGGCGGCCAGACCCGCTTCGGACACAACCTGGGCAACTTCGCCGCCGGGCAGAAGGGAACCTGGAAATTTGAGCACGCCGGCGTGGTGCCGCTGATGTGCACCATGCATCCCGATATGTCCGCTTACATCGTCGTGACCCCCAGCCCCTACTACGCGCAGACCGACCAGATCCTGGGCGATTTCTTCATCCAGAACGTCCCCGATGGCCAATACAAGGCCGTGGTGTGGCACAACGGCAAGACCACCTCGCAGGTGGTTAAAGTCGCCGGCAACACCAAGGTGGATCTGGCGGCTGGCAAGTAGAACCGGATTCCTCCTCCTGGTAAATGGCAAGGCGCGGACTGCAAACTCCGCGCCTTCTTTTTCCCCACAAACAAACGTGCAGCCTCCCCAACATGCGATGTGTGACCGAGGTCACCCCGCCGGGTGACGCCATTGTGACCACGATCACAAACGGGTGTGACAAGAGTTACAGCGTTATGTACGTCGTGAAGCGACAATTCCCCCAACATCCGTACGCGGGGCGCGGGGCCTCGCTTCCGTCAATCCGGACTTGGGGTGACGTTCAGCAGTGTGCACGATTCACAGGTGAGGAGCGCGGCATGCGCCTGGCACATGATTCGCAGTCTTGGCATTTATCCGATACCCCTCAAGAGGAGGAGAGGTCAATGGGAAAGAGCATCTCGCTGTGGCTGTTTGTCCTGATCGTACTTTCTATCCTGGCGCCCCAGGCAGAGGCGGTACCCAGTTATGCGCGCCAGACCGGCTTGTCCTGCAACGGCTGCCACTACACGCCCCCCGAACTGAATCCGGCGGGACGCCTGTTCAAACTCTACGGCTACATTGACAAGATGAAGGACGGCGGAATCACCGCCGAGAGCAACAAGCGGGAAGCAGGCCTGGACCTGCTTCGCGTGCTGCCCCTCTCCGCCTGGCTGGAAGCTTCCTTCACCAACACCAAGACTCCTCAGCCTGGCACTCAGAACGGCAACGTGGAATTCCCCCAGGATATCTCTCTGTTTCTGGCCGGGGCCTGGTCCACCCACATCGGCAGTTTCCTGCAGGTCACCTACGACACGCAGGGCGACCATTTCAGCATGGATAACACCGACATCCGCTACGCTCGCATCAAGAAGCTGGCGGGCAAAGAGTGGGTCGTCGGCTTGACCCTCAACAACAATCCCACCGTGGAAGATCTGTGGAACTCCACGCCGGCCTGGGGATATCCCTTTATTGCCAGCGACGTCGCGCCGGGTCCCACGGCCGCCCCCATCATTCAAGGCGCTCTGGGACAGGATGTGGGCGGATTGGGCGCCTACACCATGTGGGACCAGCATTTATATTTCGCGGGAACCCTCTACCGTTCCAGCCACATCGGCACGCCCGAGCCAACTACCGGGCAGGACCTGGCGTTCAACATACGCGGCGTGGCCCCCTACTGGCGCCTAGCCTGGCAGCAAGATGGAATCAAGAATAATTTCGAAGTCGGCACGTATGGCATCCACATGAATTCCACTCCCGGCGCTATTACCGGCCTGGAAGACACCTACACTGACTATGGGTTTGACTTCCAGTACGACCGCACGATCGGCAAGGACGTGTTGTCCTGGCGTGGTACCTACGTTCGGGAGAACTCAGCGTTAGCCGCCACCCTGGCTGCTGGCGCCGCCGCTGTCAATAATCATCATCTGGATTCGTTCAACACCAACGCCGAGTACCACTTCGGCAACCGTTATTCCGCAGCCCTCGGCTGGTTCACCACCTCGGGCACCACCGACCCCCTCTTGTTTACGCCGGCGCCCGTGACCGGCAGCGCCAACGGCAGCCCCAAGAGCCGTGGCTACTCCCTTAATTTCTCGGTGTGGCCTATCCAGAATCTCGACCTCGGCCTGCAATACACCGGCTACACCAGCTTCAACGGTTTGGCCAATAACTATGACGCTGCCGGCCGCAACGCCAGCGGCAATAACACGGTTTACCTGCTGGCGCGTTTCATCTTCTAATCCACGGCGTAGCTGCGGAGGCCACTCGGTAGCTACGCCATTCCTTGTATGTGCACGGAACCGTGTGGGCACGGGGCTTTGCCCCAAGCAGGGCGAGTGCTCGCCTTCGGGTTTGCATCCTGAGCAGCCAAGGACCTGCTTTGTGATTTACCACACTACGCACCGGTCCTTCCGCACCAGCGGCGTATTCGCCTTGCAGTGGAACGCTTCCTGGAACTGCGGCATGTTCACCACCACTCCATTGATGCGGTACTGCGCCGGCGAGTGCTCATCGGTCATGGCGCGCAGCCGCAGGTTCTCCGGGCGCTCATTGGAGCAAGCCCACTGCGCGAAGCCTACGAAGTAGCGCTGCTCCGGAGTCAGCCCGTCGCGGCCCTCCAGTTTCTGCCCCTTGGTAGCCGCCTGCCATGCCTTATAGGCCAGAATCGTGCCGCCCAGGTCGGCCACGTCTTCGCCCAGAGTCAAACGGCTGTTGATTTTGATGTTGTCCACCACCGTGTATTGAGCGTACTGGTCGGCCACGCAGGTTGTGCGGCGGTTGAACTCTGCTCCGTCCTGCTTGCTCCACCAGTCGCGCAGGTTGCCGCGAGCGTCGAATTTGCTGCCTTCATCATCGAAGCCGTGGGTCAACTCGTGCCCGATGGTCGAGCCGGTGTCGCCGTAATTGGGCGCGTCGTCCAGCTTGGGATCGTAGAGCGGCGGCTGCAGCACCCCAGCGGGGAAGTTGATGTCGTTCATCTGCGGATTGTAGTAAGCGTTCACCGTGGGCGCCGGCATCGTCCACTCCGTGCGGTCCGGCGGCTTGCCGATCTTGTTCAGCTCGCGCTGCGATTCAAACACGGTGGCGCGCTCCACGTTGCCCAGGAAGTCATTGCGCGCAACCCTCACCGAGCTGTAGTCGCGCCACTTATCGGGATAGCCGATCTTGTTCACGATAGTGTGCAGCTTGAGCAGCGCCTGCTGCTTGGTTGGCGGGGTCATCCAGGTCAGCCCCTTAATTTCCTCTTCCATCGCCTGTTCGATCCCGCGCGTCATCTTTAGAGTGCGTTGTTTCATCTCCGGGGTAAACGTGCGGGCGACGAATTCCTTGCCCAGCGGATCGGTCAGGTCGCGGTTCACCAGGCGCACACACCGTTTCCACCGTGCCGGCATCTGCTCCACTCCGCGCAGAGTCCGCGAGTAAAAGTTGAAGTCTTCCTGCACGAAAGCGGCGGAGAGATAAGGCGCGTTCTCATGCAGCAGGTGCCATCGCAAGTAGGCTTGCAGCTCGGTCATCGGAGTCTGGCTGATGATCCGGCCCACTTCCTGGTAAAACGCCGGTTCGGTGACGTTAAATTCGCTGAGCTGCGGATGCCCGATCGCCTGCAGGTAGGCGCTCCAGTCGAAATCCGGCGTCAGCGCCTGCAGTTGCGGCCGGGTCATCTTGTGGTAAAGCTTATAAGGATCGCGCTGCTCCACCCGCGTCAGCGAAGCCTTGGCCAGCTCCGTTTCAAGGCGCAAAATCGTGCTGGCATCGCCCTGGGCCGCAGCCGCGGCTTCGCCCGCAAGCTGCAGCATTTTGCTCACATGGGCCACGTACTGCTGCCGGATCTCCTGCGACTTGGCGTCTGCCTTGGTGTAGTAATCGCGGTCGGGCAGGCCCAGTCCGCCGGCCAGCGCGTACGCGATTACCTGCTCGGAATTGCCCAGGTCCTGGTCCGAGGTGAAGCGAAACAAGGTGCCGCTGGAGCCGCGGCCATATTCGTACATATGTCCCAGCAGGTGCTCGCTGCCCAGGTAGGCGGGGATCTCGTTCTTCGATTTCAGCGCGGCAATGCGCTCCAGGCGCGGCTGCAGCCCCGTCAGGCCAAGCTTCTCGACCGCCTGGGTATCCATGCAGGCGGCGAAGTAATCCCCGATTTTCTGCTGGTCGGCAGTGCGGTTGGCAGTGCGTTGCGATGAATCCTGCAGAATGCCCCACAGGAAGCGTTGGTTGTCTTCGTAGAGCTTGCCGTATACGTCCCACGAAGCCTGGTCCGCGGGAATTGGATTCTTCTTCATCCACCCGCCGCAGGAGTACGTGTAGAGGTCCGTGCATGGATCCACGGACCGGTCCATGGCAGCAGGGTCGAGGCTGGGCGAATATGGCAGCGCGGTAATAGGCCGATCCTGTTCGGCAGTGGCGGCGGTGGTCGCTGGTTTTGCGTTGCTCGGCGTTTGTTGCGCCAGCGGCAGGACCACTGCGATTCCACTCAGAAACAGCGCAAGAGCCGCAACCTTCAGAGCTCGAGTTCTCATCAGCTTCTCCTCATCAACGGGCCGCTGGTCGCGGCGCGAACCCCGCAGTGTACCCTAAGACGAAATTCCACCACACGGACGCAAACGAAAATCATTGTCGATTGATGATTTACGATTCTTGAAAAGCTCCAGGCTGAAACAAATCGGCAATCGAAAATCTTAAATCTCCCTTGTGTCTCTTTGGTGAGGAGTGAGGTTTTAGACCTTCTCGGCCTTCTCATAGATGACCAGATCGCCCTGGCGGCGCAGGTCTTCGGGATGGTAGCGGGGAATAGGTAACTCGGTTTGCTTGAACTCTACCGGCGCGGCTTTCTTCTCCATCAGACCCAATGCCACGGCAACGCCGTAGATGATGGCCTCCGGCCGCGGCGGGCAGCCAAGGATGTAGTAATTCACCGGCACGACTTTCTCCACCGGCCCCAGCACAGAGTAGCTGTCGAACCACATGCCGCCGCCGCAGGCGCAGGACCCGATGGCAAACACCAGCTTGGGCGCGGGCATGGCCTCATACGCGGCCCGGAGGGCGCGGGCGGTCGCCCGCATGCCTGGACCCTGGCACAACATAACATCGGCGTGGCGTGGCGAGCCCACCAGCCGGATGCCGAAGCGCTCCGCGTCATAATACGGCGTCAGCGCGTTCAGCACCTCGATGTCGCACCCGTTGCACCCGCCGCTATTGGCGTGGTACACCCACAGCGAACGGCCGAACATTTTCTGGCACAGCTCCTTCAGCATGGCCGCCTACCAATCCATTTCGATGAAAATATCCTTCACCGCCGGCTGGTTCTCCTGATATGCGCCGGCGCCAAATATCCAGCGCTGGTTTTGTAGATCGTCGAAGCGATACCCCGTCAGCTTCAGCTTTTCTAGTGCCGACTCGTCCTTGAAGCAGCGCCCGCAGCGCTGGCACGTGCTCATGAACAGCTCCATGCGCTGCTGCGCGTCGCCAATGTCGTTGGTGCTGGTTTCAAATTCGCGGCTCATAGTGATGGCTTTTTCCGGGCAGACCTCCGCGCATCGGCCGCAGTAGGTGCAGCGCCCGCCTACGTACTGCAGAATGCGCAGCTCCTGGCAGACGTCGAAAATCAGGATGGACCGCGCGGGGCAGTTGTTGGCGCACCCGCCGCAGCCCACACACTTGTTTCCGTCGAATACCGGGCGTCCCCGGAAACCCTCCGGCACGGCTTGCCCCAGCGGGGGGTAGGGCAGCGTGACTTTCCCTGCGCCCAGGCAGAGCAGCGTTTCCTCGAGTTTGCTCAGCAGCGAAATAGCTTCATCTCCTCAATAACCGAATGTGGCCAGCACCAGCGCCACCGCCGAAACTCCCAGAAGGCTGGCGAAGTACCGCAGCGCCTGATCTATCCGATAGCGCGCGTGCGTGGCCGCTACCAATGTAACCAGCAGCACCAGGGCAAACACTTTCACCCAGAACAGCAGCCATCCCAGCGGAAATGGCATCTGCGAGCCCCAGGGCAGGAACAGGCCGGCAAAAACCGCGCAGTAGATTACCAGCCGCGCCATGTTGGCCAGTTGGAACAGCGCCAGTTTGGGCCCGGAGTACTCCATCAGGGGGCCCTCCATTAATTCTGTTTCAGCTCCCGCCACGTCAAAGGGCACTCGCTGCACAAACGCCTGCAGCGAGAGCAGCATCACGGTCACCATGATCAGTCCCGACCAGGGCACCGAGCCGCCCATGTACACCGAGCCGTTCAGCACCGCATCCAGCCGCAGCGATCCCGCATGCAGCGCGCCTACCACCAGGGCCATCGCCAGCAGCGGCTCGAGCGTGATCATGGTCATCATTTCCCGGCTCACTCCAATCAGCGAATAGGTGGAACCCGCCGCCATGCCCGCCAGCAGCGTGCTCACTCCGCACAGCGTCAGCAGGTAAATCAGCAGGATGACGTCGCCTGCCAGGTTCAGAGGCGCGCCGAAGCCCATGGGCAGCAGGCACGCTACCGCCAGCACTGCTGCCAGCGACAGCCACGCGGCTAAGCGCTGCATGCCCGGTGTTTCCCCGGATTCGATGTCTTCCTTGCCCAGCAGCTTCAGCAGATCGAAATACGGCTGCAGCAGCGGCGGTCCCTGCCGCGATTGAATGCGGGCGGTGATTCTGCGCATCACCCCATGCAGCAGGGGCGCCAGCGACAGCACCAGCGCTATGTTCAGCGCGCTGCCGAAAATTGCCCAAACCACCTGCATGCCGTTACTTCTTTCCCTGGCTCAAGGCCAGCAGTTCCTTCTGCGGCCAGGTCTTCCTCTCGCCCGAACGCAGTTCGATCGTCTCCATCCGGTCGGTGCAGGAAAAACATGGGTCAATGCTGCCCAGCGAAATCGTCATGTCGGCAATCTGCTGATCGCGAATCATGGCCGGCACCGCCTGCAGGTTCTGATAGGTGGGGGCGCGCACCCGCCAGCGCCGCGGCCGGTTGTTCTCCCCGGTGATGACGAAGTGATGGCTCTCGCCCCGTGGCGCCTCCACCGACGACAGCCCGATGCGCCCCACCGGCAGCTCGTCCTTGATCTCCAGTTGCAGCGGACCGGGCTCCATCTTTTCCAGGCACTGCCGGATGATGGCAATGGACTCGAACACTTCCTTCATGCGCACCACCACCCGCGACCACACGTCGCATCCCGTCGCCGTGATGACCCGGAAATCCACCCGGTCGTATGCGGCATACGGGTGGTCGCGCCGGCAATCAATATCTACGCCCGCCGCCCGCGCCACCGGGCCCACCGCCCCCGCGTTCTTCACCACGTTTCTATCAGCCACGCCCACGCCTCGCGTGCGCTTCTGGATGTTCTTGTCGCGGCTGACCGCCCCAACCAGCGGCTCCCACTCGGCCTGCAGCTTGTTCAGCGTCTGGTTGAGCTCGGCCTTCAGTTCCGGCGTGATGTCCCAACGCACGCCGCCCACCACGCACAGCCCATAGGTTTTGCGGTTGCCGGTGATCTTTTCCGCCATCCACATCACCGGTTCGCGGATACGGAACGCCTGCATGAACAGCGTGTCGAATCCCACGATGTGGCAGGCCAGCCCCACCCACAGCAGGTGGCTGTGCAGCCGCTCCATTTCCAGCAGGATAGTGCGGATGTACTCAGCTCGAGGCGGCGGGCGGAGAGCCGCCGCGGCCTCCACCGCCTGCGTGTAAGCCACGCTGTGCACGCAGCCGCAGATGCCGCAGATGCGCTCTGCCAGCACCGGTATATCGTTGTAGCTCATTACCGATTCCGCCAGCTTCTCAATGCCGCGGTGTGCCATGAAGCCGCGGTACTCGCAGCCCCGCACCATCTCCCCTTCCACGTACAGCCGGAAATGCGCCGGCTCATCCAGGGTGGGATGGAAAGGACCGAAAGGCACCACCGTGCAGCCCTCCGGCGTCTTCTCGAATTCGAAGCTGGCTCCTTCTTTGAACTCCGGTGGCACGTGATTCCAGGGCACGTCCTTGCGCAGCGGGTGCACGTCTTCCGGCCAGCCATCCGGCAGCACCAGCCGCTTGGGATAGGGATGGCCCACCGACTCAATGCCCACCAGGTCGCGCATCTCGCGCTCTGCCCAGTTGGCTGCCGGCACCACCCCGGAAATGCTCTCGATTTTTGGCTCATCTCCTGGAAGCTGCGCCAGCAGGCTGCACAGCACATGGTCCGTGTCGAAGGCAAAGTCATGGGCCACGATGAATTTGCCGGAAAACGGCCGGTCATCGGCGCCGATGCTGATCACATAGCGTGCGTCCAGATCGCGGAAGATGTGCCGGCATAGCTCCTTTACGGCCTCGGGCTGCACCCATACAAACAGCTGGCGGTCGCTGGGCAGGTCGGCGCGCAAAATGGCGCTGCCGAACTTGTCCTTCAGCTGGTTGAGCCGTTCTCGCGCGATCATGACGTCCGTCCCTTCACGACAGCAACCTTGCCGTTCTCGGCCCCGCCTACCCAGTGGAAGTGGCGCTTCACCTCGCTGTAGAAATTATGAGCAATGTAGCGGTCGCACTCTGCCTCCGTGGCGTATCCGCATAGCCACGGTGCGGCGGCTCGCCTGGGTGCCGAACCCATTCTTGAAATTCCATAAGCGACGAGGAAGCCCACCCCCAGCGCGGCCAGCAATCCTGCCGGCACAAATACAGCCGTGCCCAGCGGCCCTGTGACTCCGCTCAGCACTCCGGCGGAAACTGGTGCCGCCTGGGCCAGCAGCGCGCCTGCGCCCTGCGGTGTAGCGGCAATCGCCCGCTGCAGAATCCCAAATGCCACTCCGGGCGCCAGTCCCAGCAGCACGCAGCACAACGCCAGCACGATTTGCGGCAGCTGCATGCTCCACCCCACCTCCAACTTTCCAGTACCGGCGCTGCCTGCGTTGGCAAGGCTTGTGTGTGCACGGCTTGTGTGGGCACGGGGCTCTGCCCCGTGCAGGGCGGGTCGCAGACCCGCCTTCTCAGCCACCAATTCACTCGTCCTGGAAAGGAAACTGGTGCCAAAAAACTTAATGAACGATGCCAGCGTGATTCCGCTGGTCAGGATCCCGATAGCGGCGCACACGGCCAGGTACTTGGCCGAACCTGCGCCCTGAATGGCGGCCACAAATATCGCCCACTTGCTGGCAAAGCCGTTGAACAGCGGCACGCCGGAAATGGCCAGCGAGCCCACCAGCGCCGTCACTCCGGTCAGCGGCATGTACTTCATCAACCCGCCCAGCCGGTTCAGATCCTGTGTGCCGGTAGCATGCAGCATGGAACCGGCATTCAGAAACAACAGGCCCTTGAAAAGTCCATGGTTCAGTACATGGAACAGAGCGCCAATCAAGCCCAGCATGGCCAGAGTGCCTGCCTCTGGGCCCGCGGGCAACAGCGCCATGCAAGCGCCCAGCCCCAGCAGGATGTAGCCGATCTGCCCGATGCTGTGGAAGGCCAGCAGCCGCTTCGATTCCTCCTGCTTCAATGCCTGCATGGTTCCGGTGAAAAGCGTTACCGTCCCCAGCACTGTAACCACCACGCCCCAGCGCGCTAGCGGAAAATCGTCCTGGGCCGTTGCTGGCACCAGCCAGAGGAAATAGCGCATCACGCCATATACGCCGGTCTTGATCATTACTCCGGAGAGCAGGGCGCTGACCGGCGAGGGCGCAGCGGGATGCGCATCCGGTAACCACATCTGCCCGAATGGCCACATCCCCATCTTGATTCCGAACCCGATGAGAAAAAGTGTGAACGCCAGCGCCACCGTGCCCGGGTGCGCGCTCAACAGCGCCGGTAGGTTCGCCCTGACGCTGGCAAACTCAAATCGGGCCCCTCCTCCGGAGGGGGCCAGCAATGCCGAGCCGACCATGATGGCGGCGCAGGCAATCTGCATCATGACCAGAAACTTGCGGCTGGCTCTTCGATTCTGCTCCTTCCGGTATTCAAACCGGATCAGTATGTAGCCTGGCAGAGTCATCAGCTGCCAAAACACCAGGAAGGACCACATCGTGTCCGTCGTGCTCAGCAATCCATACATTGCCGCCAAAAAGAGCAGCAAGCAGGGATAGTACCGGCGCACGCCGTAATCGGCGTAGTGCTCCATGTAGCGGATGGAATACAATGCCGCCGGCAAAGCGATGCCCGCAGCCAGCACCAGGAAAACAATCGCTAATCCATCTACGTGCAGGCGAAACGAAATGGCATACGCGGGCGCTGCCCACAACTTCAATGGTTCAGCGGAGGGCCCATGAAGCAGAACTTCGCACGCGCCGCCAAATATCAGGATTGATGATGCCGCGGTGGCCGCGAACGCCAGCCAGCCGCTCATCGCCTTGCTGCGCGCGGTCAGTAACGCAATCGCCGAGCCGGCGAAGCAGGTCACGATGGCGGCAAACACGGCTTGTTCCGGCGTCATCATGCCGTTACCTTCTCGGGCAGGTACATCAGCTCTGGCGGTGTTTTGGCGCCGTAGAAAATCTGGATACGGTCGTAGTACTCACGGTGCTGCAGCGCGTACACAATGCACGAGCGCAGCGGAATCAGGCCGATGCCGCCGGCCACGAACACCAGATCCTTACCGTAGTACTCCTCCATGGGGAAACCGTTGCCATAAGGGCCCCGCACCGCGAACTTCTGTCCCGGTTGCAACTCGTCCAGCGCCGCGGTGCAGCTGCCCACTTTGCGGATGGTGAAGAAGGTGTCCTCTTCCCCCGGGCTGGAGGGCAGGGAAGCGGGAAATTCGCCCACACCGAACAGCGAAATTTGCGCGAATTGGCCGGGACGGAATTTATGGAAGGCCTGCTGCTCTTCCGCATCTTCAAAGTGCCAGTAGAAAGTCTTCACCTCGGGAATTTCCGGCAGCACCCGCTCCAGCACCGCCGGCTTAGGCAAATAGACGTTCTGCATGGCCGCGCTCATCGCGCCTCCGCCTGCGCCGCTGCCCGCCGGATCATCTCCACCACCGTGGGCATCCCGATGTCGCCGTGGCACACTGCGGCGCAGCGGCCGCAGCCCACGCAGGCCACGGAAAGCTCGCGCTGGATGAAGTAGTGCGAAAGTTTGCGGAAGAAGCGTCGGTTGCGCCGGTCGTGGACCGCCCGCCGCGGGTTGAACCCGCCCGCCATGCGCGTAAACCCGCCCAGCGCGCAGGAATCCCAGGTCCGCACCCGCTCCACTTCCTTCACCCCGGTGCGCCGGTCGCTCACCGTGAAACAGGTGCACGCCGGGCACACATAGGTGCAGCCGCCGCATTCCAGGCAGCGCTGCCCGATCTCTTCCCAGGTCTTTTCTGTGACCTTGTCCTGCGAAACGTACCGCACCGCGCCAGAAAACCAGCTGGTCATGGTGCTCTCGAAATGCCCCCGTAGTCGCTCCAGGATGGCGCGCCGCTTCTCCACATGCTCGTCTGTCCCCTTCCGGAAGATAGGGTTGGCCAGCAGCGACTCGCCGGCGGGGGTGCCGGCCACCGCCATGAACTCCTCACCCAGATCCATCAATTGAAGGTCGAAGTGGTCGCGCGCGGCCGGGCCCGTGTCGGCGCACATGCAGAAGCATTCTTTGCCGATATCACGCTCGCGATCGGTGCAGACCAGGTTGATCAGCAGCAGGTTGCGCCGCCGCTTCTCGTAGTAAATGTCGCTGAATTCCTTCCCTAGGAAGAAGCGGTCCAGGTGGTAGATGCCGGCCACGTCGCAGGACCGGATCCCGAAAATGGCCCGCTTGGGTGCTTCGTACGTTGGCTCGATGCGCAGGTCGCCGTTGCAGCGCTCCACCTTCATCAGGCGCTCGATATGGGGTAACACAAACCGCTTCGGCGGGTAATACGGGTTGGGCAGGTGGATTTGGATATGCTCCCGGTTGTCATCGGTCACCGTGTCGAAGCAGGTGTCCCGCCCGCGCCCGCAAAATGGCGCCAGAACCTCGTAGCCCTGCCCGCGCAGCAGGTCCACCACGGCCAGCACGTCCGCGCTGCGCAGCACCCGCGCTTTCATGCGGCCTCCTTCTCCAGCCGCACCGGCACCAGTTGGCTGCGATCAGCTGCGTTGTGAAGCAGTTTCTTCTCCACCTCGCGCAGGAAGTAGGGCACAAAGATCGTGCCGCTCATCACTTCCGGCGTGACCCGCGCGGTAGCTTCCGCGGCAGCAGCCTCGGTCCTGAGTCGAACTTTCTGCCCATCTCGAATGCCCAGCTGCTTTGCGTCCTCACTGTTGATCTCGACAAAGCCTTGCGGGTAATCCAGCCACAGGACGCGGTATTCCCGTTTGAGCGTCTCGCTGTGCCGGACGAGCACGTCTTGTGCCCAGTAATAAAGTGAGCTGCCAAAAAACAACCGGAAGGGAAACTCCGTGGCATTTGCAATCTGCGGCGGCCTGGGAACCGCGGCGAACTTGAACTTCGTGCCGTTATCGGCAAACAAGTAGCGCGTGCCCAGCGGCCGGTCCTTGGTGCAGGGCCACTGCCGCCCATATTCGCGTTCCAGGTTCTCGTAGCTGGCCCCGCTGTAGAAGGGAACCGCTTTGCCGATTTCCTCCATTACCTGGGCCGCGGAGGTGTAATCCCAATTCGCGCCCAGCAGGCGCGCCACTCTCGTCAGCTGTTGCCACGCCGGTATCAGCCCCGGCGCTGGCTCGATGACCTTTTGTGCTAATTGAATCCGCCGTTCCGTGCTGGTGAACGACACCTCCTCTTCGCCGTAGGCAGTGGTAGGCAGCACCACGTCCGCCAAGCGGGCTGCCTCGGTCATGAACAACTGCTGGATTACAAGCAGTTCGCGGTTGCGAAACAACCCCGCTGTCTCCTCCAGGCCGGCGGCGCTGGCTGGGTCGTACTGGCATACCCAGAGCCCCTTCACATGAGAGTCAGCGCCATTGCCCAGCAAAGAGCCAGCCTGCAGGCCGGGAGCGGATGGCAACTTTGCCTGCCACAGCGTCTCTAATTCCGCCCGGGCGCTCGCATCATCCACGCGCCGGTAACCGGGCAGGCGATCGGGCAGCATACCCATGTCGCAAACCCCCTGCAGGTTGTTCTGCTCGCTCAGGGCCAGAATTCCCGCCCCAGGTTTGCCCATGTTGCCGGTGAGCAGCGCCAGATTCACCACCGCGCGGATGGTGTCGCGGCTGCGCGCTTCCATGCTGGTGGAATACAGAAGGGTGGCGGCGCGCGCGTGCGCAAACTCCACGGCGGCGCCTTCGATCGCCTCCGCCGGGATGCCGCAGGCTTCCGCGGCATGCAGCAGGTCGTATTCCCGCACCTGCTGCAGGAAATCCTCATAATTGCGGCAGCGCGCCTTGACAAACCCCAGGTCCATCAGCCCGCGGTCCACGATCACCTTGGCCATGGCGCCGTAGAGCGGCACTTCGGTGCCTGGCCGGATCTGCAGAAATCTGTCAGCGTTTTCCGCCACCCGATGGCGGCGCGTCCCGATCACCATCAGCTTGGCTCCCCTCAGCTTGGCGCGGATGACGGCGCCTCCCACCGTTGGCATGCGGCGGCCCAGGTCCACCCCGTCCACCACCACCACGTCACTCTGCGCCAGGTCGGCAAGGGAGGTGCTGGCCGCGGCCACACCCGTCATTTCCAGCAGCACATCAATGGAGTTGTTGCAGAAAACTCCGCTGCCCTGGTCCACGTTGTTGGTGCCAATCACCGCCCGGGCTAACTTCTGCAGGAGGTAGGTATCCTCATTGGAGCAGCGCGGCGAATTCAGGAAAGCTATGGCATCAGGCCCGTGCCGCTTGCGGATTTGCTGTAGCCGGGCCGCCACGAACTCGAAAGCCTCATCCCATTCCGCTTCCTCCAGTTCGCCGTGTTTCTTCAATAATGGCTTCTTGAGGCGCTCGGCTGAGCTGGCGATTTCGTGCACGTGCCAGCCGCGCACGCAGATCTTGCCCTGATTGGTGGGATGAGAAACGCTGGGGTAGACCCCGATAACCCGGTTATCGGAGGTCTCCAGGTATAGGCCGCAGCCGACCCCGCAGTAGGTGCAGGTCGTCAACCGATGGGCCATGCCACCCTCCTAAGTCCTTTGCCCCTGCGGACAAACCCCCAACATTCTGATGTTAGGCAGCCAGCAGGGCAGCGAGCGGTGACTGGGGTCACCTGGGAGCGTGACTTTCGTCCATACTTTCGCCCAAAAAGGAACTCACCTCAGCTACAATGCCCCAGAGTTCTTCATTTCCGCAGCTCGGGATCGCTCATGACCGATTCGGGCAATTCACAGTGTGCCTTTGAAGGCAAGAAGTTGAAGGTGCAGGTGGATATCACCATCACCGCTCACCTTGAGTCCATCTCGCCGGTGGTGCAAGCCATTCTCGCGCTCGCCCGTGAAATGAAGTGTGCTGTGGGCAAGGAGTTCGAGATTGAGACTGCCGTCCGCGAGTCGCTGGCCAACGCCATACGTCATGGCTGCGGCGAAGATTCCTCCAAGCGAGTGGAGTGCTGTGTGGCCTGCGACGAAGCTCACGGCATGTTGATCGTGGTCCGTGATCCCGGTCCCGGCTTCGATCCCGCTTCCATTCCCAACCCCATCGTGGGCGACAATATTTACTCCAACCACGGGCGCGGGATCTATCTGATCAATCAGTTGATGGATGAAGTTCGCTTCGAGCGCGGCGGCAGGGAAATCCACATGCGCAAGCAGTAGAGGCTCCGCATTCGCTCCGAGGGGTATGATGTTGCACGGGTCGGCGCCGCGAGCCAGACCACCCCAATGCCCTTTCCGGAGGCACGCGTGAAACTATCCCTTGCTGTTGCTCTCACCTTTCTGCTGGCCGCCAGTGCCTGGGCGCGAGATCCCTGGAAGGACAAGGCTTACAAAAACTGGGACGCCAGCGACGTTCGCAAGATCCTTTACGACTCGCCCTGGTCCAAGCGCATTTCCCGCACCGCCCTGCAAGCCCCCGATGCTCCCGCCGAAGATGTAAGCGGGGTGGACATGATGGGCAGCCATTCCAAGGAGGCGGAAGCCGGAGGTGACACTCAGCAGCTGATGTTCGTGGTCCGTTGGGTCTCATCGCGGACCCTCCGGGAGGCGTGGGCACGCTCCCTGGTTCTGCAGAAGCAGATTTCGCCCGAGTCCATGGATCAGCATCTGCCTCCGGCCCCCGCCGAATTCCTCCTCGCCGTGGTTGGTCCCAACCTGTCTGCGTTTGAGCATGCCGATGAGGCTGCCCTGAGAAACAAGAGCTATCTATCAGTAAGCAAACAGAAGATAAGCCCAGCTCGGGTGGAAGTCGCTCGTGCTCAGGATGGCAGGATCAGCGGGGTGGTCTTTCATTTCCCCAAAACAAATGCCGCCGGTCGCCCGCTGATTGCGGGAAACGAAAAGGACGTAAAGTTTATTGAACGGGGAGCAGCAACAGGATTTCAGGCCGACTTCAACCCGCGCCAGATGGTGGATTCACAAGGGCCGGATTTGTGAGCCCCTAATTGGGCTCGGAGATGTCCACCACCGGGGCTTGCGGGACATTGACCTGCACGCGCGGCCACGCTATCTGTACCTGCCCTTGATTCGTCAGCACCTTGAGCCGGCCATTCTGCAGCTCCACCTCTGCCCGTTGCATCTCGCGCTGCACCATAATCTGCTGCAGCCGCGCTACCCGGGCCTTCACCCGCGCCGCTTGTAGCGTCCCCAGCCGCACTTGCACGTCGGCCAGCCGAGCCTGGGTCTGCGGCGGCATACCCGCATTAACCGCGACCACCGTATTGCGTGTTGCCCGTGGACAGAGGATTCGGGCATGAGTGGTCATGGCCACATCCGCTAACATTGCCACTTGGCTGAACTCGGCCTGGGTTTCCGCCACTGTGGATGTCACGTTGTTGGCCAGGCGGTGCAGCCCCTGAAGCCCTCCGTCGTGATAGTAGCCATTCAGTCCCAGGGCCAGCACCCCTGCCGCCAGCCAGTACCATGCTTTGTTGGTCGCCTTCATGGTCTGCTCCTTGCCTGCTATCCCTTGGACGGGTTCAGCCTCCGTCCGTTAGCACACAACAGCCAATACGCGACCAGTAGGTGTTTGGTTCCATCGGGTTTGGTCTGCTGACCCGCTGCATGTGTGGGGACGGGGCTTTGCCCCGTCCAGGGCGAGCGCAGCTCGCCTACTTGGCGGGCAATACCTCCACCTCCACCCCCGAAGCCTCGTTGGCTGAGCGGTATACGCGCTCCGTGGCCTTCTGGAAGCCGCTGGGTTTGGCGTTGGGAATATCCACAAACGTCTGCGGATTCCGGTCCACCAGCGGGAACCAGGAGCTCTGCACCTGGATCATGATGCGGTGCCCCCGGCGGAAGGTATGGTTCACGTCCGGCATGGTGAAATTCACCTCCTCCACGTGGCCCGGGGTGAAAGGCACTGCCTTTTCAAAGCCATGGCGGAATTTGCCGCGCATCGGCTCCCCTCGTACCAGTTGCTGGTAGCCGCTCATGGAGTCCACCGGCGGGGGGACGTCAGCTTCATGCTTTCGTTCCTCCGGCTCCGGGTAATCCGGCGGATACACGTCAATTAGCTTTACCACCCAATCAGAGTCTGTCCCTGAAGTCGAAACGTGCAGCTTGGGTGCCACCGGCCCTGCGAGCGTCACGTCTTCCTCCAGCGGGTCGGTCTGGTACACCAGCACGTCCGGGCGTCGCGAAGCAAAGCGCTGGTCGGAAACCATGTATTCCTGGGGAACATCGAGCGCCGTGTAATCAATAAAGGGTACCGGACGGTTGGGATCGCTCACGTATTCGTCATAAGCATTTCCCGCCGCCGTGGGCGGGCTGAAGGAAAGCTTCCCGTTCGCCTGGAAGTAGAGCGTGCGCTTCTGCGCCTGCGCCGGCGGCCATGCAGTGTACTGGCGCCAAACGTTGGTGCCGGTCTCAAACATATAGGCTTTAGTCGGAGACGATTGCCCGTCTCCCTTTAAGTACTTCTCGAAGAATGGAAATTCGATGTTGGCGTGGAAGTAAGCGGAATTATCGGAATCGAAATTTACCCGCCCCAGGCTGTGGCCGGCGCGGTAAACCCAGCCGCCATGCACCCAGGGGCCCATAACGATGGCGTCATAAACGCCGGGATCGTTCTGCGCCACCGCCCGGAAAACGTTGAACGGGCCCTGCAGGTCCTCGGCATCGAACCACCCTCCCACCGTCAGCACCGCGCAATGGATGTTGTGCAGGTGCGGAGGCAGGCTGCGTACCTTCCAGTAATTGTCATAGGTTGTGTGGTAAACCTGATCATTCCACAGGGGGTTGCTGCCCTTATGGTAGAGGCGGTCGGCGTTGGCCAGCGGCCCCATGTTGAGGAAGAACTGATAGCCATCTTCGGTCCCAAAGTCCACCGGGCTGGGATAGCGCGGCGGCGGCGCCGGCTTGGGCTGCGGTTTAAAGAATGCATAGAAATCGAAGTTGGCGGCCAGCATGAACGCGCCATTGTGGTAAGCGTCGTCGTTCATGTAGAGATCGGTGACCGGCGCCTGTGGCGATGCGGCTTTGATGGCCGGGTGCGAATCAATAATGCTCGCAGCCGTGTAGAACCCCAGATAGGAAATGCCCCAGATCCCGACCCGCCCATTGTTGTTGGCCACGTGTTTCAGCAGCCACTCAATCGTGTCGTGCGCGTCGGTGCTCTCATCCACGTCCTTCTTCGATTGCGGATGGTCAATGTGCGGCGTCATCTCTTTCCACGACCCCTCCGACATGTAGCGCCCGCGTACATCCTGCAAGACAAAGATGTAGCCCGCTTTCTCGTACTCCTCCGAAGGCGCCAGTTGCTTGGGATAGTGGTCCTCGCCGTAGGGCTCAACGCTGTACGGGGTGCGCTCCATCAGGAAGGGATAGAGGCGCTCAGGAGAGGCATCCTTGGGCACGTAAACGGCGGTGAACAGGCGCGCTCCATCGCGCATGGGGATCCGGTATTCGTACTTGGTGTAATGGGCGCGCACGTCGAACTTGGGCGGCGACTGCTTCTCCTGCGCCGCCATTAGGCAAACGGGGAACATCAGCACTACCGACACGAATCCGAACCGACGCAGCATGGGCTCTCCTGTTTGTGGCGAAAGCGGAAGGTAAATGCCCAAGCCCGGCCAAGTCAACCCGAATGGCGTTGACTTGCACCTTGGCGCCGCCTAGCATGGGCGGTCCTATCATGAACTTCCCTGACACCGAGCGCTCAACGTTTGGCGGCCGTGTGTTCGCACTCCGCGCCATACTTCTGCTTCTGGTTTTCTCCCTGTCCGGCTTTGCCGCCGCGCAACAACGGCGGCAGAACCCGCTGGCTCCTCGCCCGGCGAAGAAGGAAGCAGCAGCGCCGGAAAAAGCAGCTGCCGGCCAGCACGAGCTGACGGCCACCGATCTGGAAGCCTTTCTCGATGGCCTGGTGCCGCTGCAAATCCAGCGCGACGATATTGCCGGCGTGGTCGTGGCCGTGGTCAAAGACGGCAAAGTGCTCTTCGAGAAGGGCTATGGCTATTCCGACGTGGGCAAAAAGACGCCGGTCTCACCCCAGACCACCCTCTTCCGCCCGGGCTCTATTTCCAAGCTCTTTACCTGGACGGCGGTCATGCAGTTGGTGGGCGAAGGCAAGCTGGATCTGGACCGCGACATCAACGACTATCTCGATTTCAAAATTCCGCCTGCCTACTCCAAGCCCATCACCCTGCGGAATCTGATGACTCACACCCCCGGGTTCGAGGAATCCATTAAGGGGCTAATTGTGCCCTCGGCCAAAGATATGGAGCCTTTGGGCAAATACTTGGCCGTACACTTGCCGGCGCGCGTTTTTCCTCCCGGCACCGTGCCCGCTTATTCCAATTACGGCGCCACCCTGGCGGGCTACATCGTGCAACGGGTCTCAGGGCAGCCGTTTGATCAGTACGTGCAGCAGCACATTTTCCAGCCGCTGGACATGCCGCACTCCACGTTCAACCAGCCTCTCCCCGACAACCTGAAGCCGCTCATGTCGCGGGGCTACCAGCTCGCCTCGGAGCCGCCCAAGGAATTTGAGCTGGTACAGGCCTATCCGGCCGGCAGCCTTGCCAGCAGTGCTGACGACATCACGCACTTCATGATCGCCCACTTGCAAGATGGCCGGTATGGCGGCGCGACTATCCTGCAGCCGCAAACCGCCCAGCTCATGCATACCCGCGCCTTCAGCAACGCCCCCGATATGAACGCGATGGCGCTCGGCTTTTATGAGGAGAGCCGCAACGGCCACCGCATCATCGGCCACGGCGGCGACACCAACTGGTTCCACAGCGACCTGCACCTGATCCTGGACGCCAATCTGGGCTTCTTTGTTTCCTACAACAGCGCCGGCCGCGACGAGGGCGATCCGCGGGGCGAGCTATGGCACAAGTTCCTCGACCGCTATTTCCCCTATCAGCCTCCGGCAGCTGCCGCCCCCGCCAGCGCCGCCAAAGATGCTAACGCCGTCACCGGCGCCTACATCACCAGCCGCCGCGACCAGACCAACGTCTTCTCTGTATCCTCGCTGTTCGACGAAATGAATGTGGAGGCGAATGCCGATGGCACCATCACCGTGGATGCCCTCAAGGGGGTAAACGGCCAGCTCAAGAAGTGGCAGGAAATTGCGCCCCTTCGATACCGCGAAAGTGATGGTCAGGACCGCTTGGCTTTTACGAAAAACGCTTTGGGGCAAATGGAACTGGTCACCGATTTTCCTGCCATCGTCTATCCGCGCGCTCGCTGGTACCAGAACAAGCTGGTCAACGAAATCATCCTGGGTATTTGCGCGGCCATTTTTCTCCTGACCTTGCTGTTCTGGCCATTGGCCGGTCTGGTGCGGCGGCACTATGGTAAGCCTCTCATGCTCACCGCCGGCCAGCGCCGCTTGCGGCGGGCCGTGCGCCTGGTTTGCGCCCTCGATTTGGCCTTCATCGTGGGCTGGGCAAGCATCCTCCTGGGCCTCAACGATGTAGCCGCCCTCAACCAGCAACTTGATCCCTGGATGCGCCTCCTGCAGGTGGTGGGCTGGCTCGGCATCGCCGGCCTGGTGGTCACTTTGGACAACTTGGTGCGGGTTTGGGAGACGCCGCGCTGGTGGTGGACCCGTCTGTGGGACACCGGCATCGCCCTGGCCAGCATTGCCTTCGTATGGTTCCTGTTTAACTGGCACCTGCTGCACTGGCGGCTAATGTACTGAGATGCAATATGTGGCGACAGGCGCCCTCGCCTGTCAGCGAAGCCAAGCGTCATGTACACTTTTCGCCGTGAACGCTAAGGCAAAAAGGATTGCTGTCATTCCCGGCGACGGCATCGGCAGGGAAGTGCTGGTCGAGGCGGTCAAGGTCCTCGAGGCCTCCGGCGCCCCCGTGGAAATGCAGCATTTTGACTGGAGCGCTGACTGCTACCTCAAGGACGGCACCACCGTTCCAGCGGACGGCTTCACCATGCTGGACCGCGACTTCGATGCCATCCTGGTAGGCGCCTTCGGCGATCCCCGCGTGCCCACCAACATTCACGCCAAGGAAATCCTGCTGGGCATGCGCTTCCAGATGGACTTGTACGCGAACGTGCGCCCGGTCAAGCTACTGGACGACTCTCTCTGCCCCCTCAAGGGCGTGGAGCCCAAGGACGTGGACTTCACCATCATCCGCGAGAACACCGAAGGCCTTTACGTGGACGTGGGCGGCGTCTTCAAGCAGGGAACGCTCGAGGAAATTGCCGTGCAGGAGGATGTCAACACCCGCAAAGGCGTGGAGCGGATTATCCGCTACGCGTTCGAATATGCCCGCCAGCATGCCCGGCCCGGCCGCCAGCCCAAGCTGCTCATGGCCGACAAGGCCAACGTCATGACTTACGCCCACGGCCTGTGGCAGCGCGTCTTCAAGGAAGTTGCTAAGGAATACGCCGACGTCAAATCCGAGCACATGTACGTGGACGCGCTCTGCATGCAGATGGTGCGCGATCCCCGCCAGTTCGACGTGATCGTCACCAACAATATGTTCGGCGACATCATCACCGACCTGGGCGCCGGGCTGCAGGGCGGCCTGGGAATGGCCGCCAGCGGCAACATCCACCCGGGACGCACCTCCATGTTCGAGCCGGTGCACGGCTCCGCCCCGCCCATCGCGGGCAAGAACATCGCGAACCCTATGGGCGCCATCCTTACCGCTTCCATGATGCTCGCGCACCTCGGGCTGAACCAGCCTGCTGCAAAGATTGACTCGGCTGTGCTCGAAGCCGTCCGCCAAAAGAAAACGACTCAGGATATCAGCGGCACACTCGGCACCCGCGAAGTCGGAGAGTGGATCGCCGCCCGCGTTGCCGCGTAACTTCCTTGCGCCGCGGATCAACACGGATTGACACGGATCAACACGTAGGTCCGGCAAACATTAGCCCCGCCAGGGGCGAAACAGTAAAGCCCAGGACGGAAGTCCTGGGTAGGCTCCGGAAGGAACCCTAGTCCTGTAGGGACGACACCGATTTACGCGGCGGGCTGCTGCTGCGTCATGCAGTGGATGGCGCCAAATCCCCAGATCAAATCGCCGCAATAAATCCCCACTACTTCGCGGTCGGAAAAGACTTCCGCCAGGATATTCAACGCCCGGCGGTCGTTCTTATCGTTGAACACGGGAACCAATACCAGCCCGTTGGCGATATAGAAATTGGCGTAGCTGGCAGGCAGCCGCCGTCCCTGGAAGCTCACCGGCCCGGGCATGGGCAATTCCACCACCCGCAGTGGCCGGCCATCCTGGTCGGTCATCGAGCGCAGCCGGCGCAGGTTCTCCTGCAAAGCCGCAAAGTTCGCGTCGGTGGGATCGCGCTCCACCGCGGCCAGCACCGTATCCGGGCCGGCAAAGCGGGCCAGGTCGTCCACGTGGCCGTGGGTGTCGTCGCCCACGATGCCGCTGCCCAGCCACAGCACCTTGCTGATGCCCAGGTAGTCGGCAAAGGCTTTTTCCAGTTCTGAGCGTTTCACCCGCGGGTTGCGCGCCTGCACCGGGCTGAGCAGGCACTCTTCGGTGGTTAGCAGCGTGCCCCATCCGTTGACGTCAATGCTGCCGCCCTCCAGCACCAGCTGGTGACGCCTGCCGCCCAACTCCAGCCTCGGGCGTACTACGGGGACGCGCTGCGCCGCTGCAATCTTCCCGGCAATGGTCGCGTCGTTTTTCCAATTCGGATACTTGGCCCAGGCATTGAAGCGCCAGGTGGTGGCCAGCAGGGGCCTCTCTCCCGGCGGGTTCTGCGGAGTCCAGGTCCGGGGTGAGGAATCCTTGCGCAGGAAAATAGGGCCGTAATCGCGGGTCCAGACGCGGTCGGTGGACCAGTGATGAAATCGCACCACGGTGCCCAGTTCCACGCCGGCCAATTTCAGCAGCTTGCGCGCGCTGCGCTCCGCCTCGGGGTTGTTGACAATAATCTCGACAATTTCATGCCGCGCCAGGTGGCGCACAATCTCGGCGTACACCCAGGGGATCGGCTGAAATTTTCCCGGCCAGTCCTCCCGGTTGTGTGGCCATGCAATCCAGGTAGCGGCGTGCGGTTCCCACTCCGCCGGCATGCGGTAGCCGAGTTCCGCGGGCGTAGCGCCCGGAGGCAGGCTTGGCGGGCGTGCGGTCACGTTTGCGGCGTGTCCAGGAAGCGGCTGGTTATGGGCGCGTAGCTGTCAATGCGGCGGTCGCGCAGGAAGGGCCAGTTGCGGCGCACCTCTTCCAGTTTGCCCAGGTCCACTTCGCCCATCAGGATTTCTTCTTCTTTGCTGGAGGCCTCGCCCACCACCGTGCCGAATGGATCGCAAAGGAACGATCCGCCCCAGAACTCCAGACCCTGCCCAGGCGCTTCTTTGCCGCGGATATTGCCGGTTTCGAAGCCCACCCGGTTCACCGCCGCCACATAAACCCCGTTGGAAATAGCATGAGCGCGTTGGATAGTGCGCCAAGCGTCATGCTGGGCGGCGCCATATTCCTCTTTTTCGGCGGGATGCCAGCCGATCGCGGTGGGATAAAACAGCACCTCTGCGCCCTGCAGCGCGGTCAGGCGCGCGCCCTCCGGATACCACTGGTCCCAGCACACCAGGGTGCCCAAGCGGCCAGCCTGCGTGTCGAACGCGCGGTAGCCCAGGTCACCGGGTGTGAAGTAGTACTTCTCGTAGTACAGCGGATCATCCGGAATGTGCATCTTGCGGTAAATGCCGCGCATGGCGCCATCCGCGTCAAACACCACCGCCGTATTGTGGTAAATGCCGGGAGCTCGCTTCTCGAACAGGGAAGCGATCAGCACCACGCCCTGCTGCCGCGCCACCTGCGACAGCCGCGTGCTGCTGGGGCCAGGAATGGTTTCTGCCAGGTCGAACAGGTTCGCGTCCTCCCGCTGGCAAAAATACTGGGTGCGGAACAACTCCGGCAGACAGACCACTTGCGCGCCTCGTCCCGCCGCGCCGCGAATGCGCTCAATGGCGCGCTCCAGATTTTCATCCGGATCCGGCGTGCACGACATCTGCACCAGCCCTACCCGAAATTTGTGCGGCCGGTCCTCCGCCATGGGCAATAGCATAGCAAACCTGCTTCGCTGCTCACCCCGCGCTGATGTGCGTGGGCACAGGCGCCCTCGCCTGTGCAGGAAGCGCCTGTATGGCGCCGGGGCTCTGTTGCCTGTGTGGGGACGGGGCTCTGCCCCGTCCAGGGCGAGCGCAGCTCGCCTACCGGTTTGGCAGGGCGCAGCAAAGGACCCGCTTTTCAGAATGCAGCTCCGGTTGACGCGGAACAAGCCCACGATATAGCTTGCTCTTTCCTTGTACCCGGCGGAGGTGAAAGGTGAAGCACGGCAATCACATGGGTGGCGAAGGCATCGAACGCAAGCTGCACGATCCGGTCGAAGACCGGCTCACGCCCCTGGAACCTCTCGATCTGGCCCGCAGCCGTTCGGTGGACGCCCTGGTGCGCGCCATGGGCCGAACCGCCTTCACCGGCCGCCAAGTGGGCGAGGCCGCCGACGTGCTGGAAGCCATGGCCCGCGACAAAGACTGCTTTGTGGTCATGACCCTGGCCGGCGCCATGACCGTAGCCAAGCAGGGCCTGATCGTCACCGAATTGATTGACCGCGGCATCGTGAAGGCCATCGTCTCCACCGGCGCCCTCATGGCCCATGGTCTGGTGGAAGCCACCGGCCGCGCTCACTTCCGCGTGAATCCCGATTTCAAGGATGAGGAACTGTATGAGGCGGGCTACAACCGCGTCTATGACACCATCGAGCCGGAACAGAACCTGGACGATGTGGAGCGCGTGGTTTTCCAGGTGCTGCAAGGCTGGGAACCGCAGGAAGTGGTCTGCTCCTGGAAGCTAAACCTCGCCATCGGCAAGCATCTGCACGAAACCGTGAAGGAGCGCGGCATCCTGAAATCCGCTTACGAAAAGGGCGTGCCCGTGTTCGTGCCCGCTTTCACCGACTCCGAGCTGGGCCTGGATTTCGCGCTTGATAACCGCGTCCGCGCCCGCGAGAACAAGCCCAGGCTGCGCTACGACCCCTTCGAAGACCTGGAGCATTTTGCCGCCACCCTGCTCAAGCAGAAGCGGCTGGGCATTTTCACCATTGGCGGCGGCGTGCCCCGCAATTGGGCGCAGCAGTTTGGGCCCTTCATCGAGCTGCGGCGGCGGCGGGGCGGGGAAGATGTGCCCCTGAAGCGTTACCATTACGGGCTGCGCATCTGCCCGGAGCCGGTTTACTGGGGCGGCCTCTCCGGCAGCCCCTACACCGAGGCGGTCTCCTGGGGCAAGTTTGTGCCGCCGGCCGAGGGCGGCAAGTTCGGCGAGGTGTTTGTAGACGCCACCGTGGGCCTGCCGCTGATCGTGGGCGCGGTGCTGGAGCGCCTGGACAAGGGTGCGGCGAAAGCCGAGCCGGAGAAGGCTGCGGTCAGCCGCGGGCGCAAGGCGCTCAGTCGAAAATGAAGATGGCCGCGGCGATCACCGTGGTCCACAGGCCGCGCTTGTCGCCTACGGCTGACTGGGTAATGTTGGCGGTGCGCACAATCTTGTTGGAGATGCGGTAAATCTCCTTCTTCTCGTCCCAGGACCGGTCCGGATCGAACTCCACGTTCAAGGTGGTGGCCAGCATCTCCGCCGCCAGTTCCTCGGCATAATCGCCCGCTGCTTCCTCTTTCTCGCCAAAGGAATGGTGCTCGCTGAGGTAGCCGTAGGTGTTACGGTCGGCGGGAAGTGCCACGCCGATGCTGGCCGCCAGCAGCCGGTGCGGCTCCCGGGTGGAGTTCTCCGCTACCACGGCAAACACAACTTCGCCGTGGTGCAGGTATTTCAGCCCCTGCGTGCGGGAGAGCAGCTTGCACTGGGGCGGAAAGATAGACGAGACGCGGACCAGGTTCTGCGAAGCGATGCCGGCGTCGCGCAGCGCCAGCTCAAAGGAGGTAAGACGTTCCCGGTGTTTCCCTACACCCTTGGTAAAGAAAACCTTCTTGGGAACCATGTTTATGGGCAATTCCGCAATCCTCCACCGTAGAGAATTAAGTGAAATTTTCCACAATCTAACACAGTGCTAATTTGCGTGCGTTAAATTGTCAAAAAAAAGGCGGGAGCTGCCGCTCCCGCCCTGGGCGAAACTTCGGCTCTTCTCAGCTGCCTTTGACTGTGGCCACCTGAATGGTGTTGCCCTCGGCCGTTCCCGTTACCGTCGCCTTCTTGCCGGCCAGTTTGTCCACTTCGCTTTCGTGACCCTTGAGCGTATAAACCGTGTCTCCCACCAGCAGCGCGTAGCTGGAGCCTTTGCTGACGCAAGCGCGGGTACATTCCGCGGCGTCCGACATCATGTGTTTGGCGCCGCACATGGAATCCGTCACTACCCCGCTCCAGCTCTGTTTCTTGGTCTTGGGCGGCTGCGCCACCGCCATACCGGCCAGCAATATCGCCGTGATCCCCAGGCCCATCAGCTTATGCAGTCTCATGCATCCTCTCCCTTATTTGTTCGAATGTAATTGCCACCCCGCCAGCATACCGGAAACCTTCTGCTGGCCGGGTTCATAACAACAGATTGCGCACCCGGCAAATGGTTTCAAGATGAGCGGCAGTTTGTAGCGCCGGCGTCCCGCCGGCTGTCGCGGTGGCATCTTGCCCCCGCATGTGAGCAGGCTTCAGAAGGCAACAGCCAAAAGCCAACTGCCAACAGCCGCACCTACACCCTTTCAATCTTCACGTTATTTAACTTGATGTCCTTCACCGGGCAGTCCTGGGTATTGCGCTGGGCGTGGGTAATCTTGTCCACCACATCCTGGCCCTCCACCACCTCGCCAAAAATGGTGTGTTTGCCGGTTAGCCAGGTGGTGGGCGCCACCGTAATGAAGAACTGCGAGCCATTGGTGTTGGGGCCGGCATTGGCCATGGCCAGTTTCCCGGCTCGGTCGAATTTGTGGGGCGAGCCCTTGGTCTCGTCCTCGAACTTGTAGCCGGGCCCGCCCCTGCCCGTGCCGCTGGGGTCTCCGGCCTGGATCATGAAATCGGGAATCACGCGGTGGAAAATGGTGCCACTGTAGAGCGGCCCGGGGCCCTTCTTGCCGCTGACCGAATCCTTCCAGTCGCGCTTGCCCTCGGCCAGATCAATGAAGTTCTGCACTGTTTTTGGTGCATCTTTGTCGAAGAGGCGGCAGGTGATATTGCCTTCGCTGGTCTCCAAGATGGCGTAGGTTCCAGGTTGACGAGTCATGCAGATAGTCTATCGCAGCTACTGTTTGGGCGCTGTTTTGGACGTCGGCTGCACCCTGGGACGGCGTGGCGAAACGTGGTGCGGCACGGCGTGGCCTTCCACGATCGTGATGTGCTTAATCTGCACCGGATGGAAGGGGCGGTCGTTGCTGTCGCGCGGCATGGCGGCGATCTTCTTCACCAGCGCCACCGTGGCCGGATCGCACTGCCCGAAGATGGTGTAGTTGCCGTTCAGCATGGCAGCTTGCTGGCCGCTGAAGGCCTGCTCGGTAATGAAGAATTGCGAACCGTTGGTGCCTGGGCCAGCGTTGGCATAGGCCAGGCGCCCGGGAACGCTGAACTTCAGGTCCGGATGTACTTCGTTCTTGAAAGCGTAGCCGGGATCGCCTTCGCCCGTTCCCGCCGGGTCGCCGCCCTGGATCATGAAGCCGGGAATCACCCGGTGGAAGATGGTGCCGTCATATAGCGGCACGCCGTGTTTTTTTGCGTGGCTCACCGGATTGGTCCAATCCTTGGTGCCCTTGGCCAGCCCAATGAAATTGGCCACGCCGATGGGGGCCTTGTCGGGAAATAAGGTGCAGTGCATGTCGCCGGCGCTGGTGTGAATGACGGCTTCCGGCTGCCCCTTGGCGGGAGCGGCGTGATGCGGCGTAACGTGATGCGGCGTGGTTTGTGGCGCGGGCTTGGTCTGGGCCAGCAGCAGCGCCGGGGCCAGCAGAAGGGCGAAGGACAAGGTTTTCATCAGTGCTCCTGTTCGGGGAAGGGCAATCTTTTCACAAACTCAAGGCCAAGCGCAACGCGGGCGTTCACCGCCGAGACGCCAAAAGAACTTGTAAGCCGTGAGTCATTTCGCAATCCCCGAGGTCGCTCGCACAGACGGTCACGGTTGGGCAGCGTTTTCGATGTGGATCTTTTGTTCTACTCGCTGGATTAATTGACCCTGAATGGCGGGCCAGAGGTCATGGGCTTGTCCATCTTTTTGCAATTGTTCCGCTGTATAACCTGTGGCAGCCAAATCCTCGCCATAGATGACCATGAGTTCCTTGCGCTTCGTATCCATTAAATGGACCAGGCGGACCTCCATCATGCTATTGGGCATGCTGTAGCCCTTCGAGCGCAGTAGCGCCAGCAGGTGCTCCTCGTCGGAACCAGGCGTGGTCTTTTCGTCCTTCCTCCAGACCCACGTATCCACATAAAAATCCAGTTCACCGAGTATTGCGTGCAGCGGCGAATTATAACGGTGCTTCAGTTCGGGTCTGCTGGGGAGATAGGCCTCGAACTGAACCCAGTACAACCTTCGCACGTGATTGTGTTCATCGGCTTCGACGAAGGCGTGCAGTTCGCAATCGTCCATCGCGTACAGTATCCACCGGTCGGCCCCGACATATTGGGAGGCTTTCGGCAATTCGATCCGCACCTTGGGATTACGGGAAGACACAACGGCAGTGCCCTCCACCGTCCGCTCTGGGCTCTCGACCTGGCCGTAGAAAAAGCCGGTCAGGAGGAGAACGGTAAAAAAGACTTTCAGCAACACGCCACCTCTGCCTGCGCCAGATACCGGCTGCTACGTACTGGATCCGCCCTTTTGCGTTTGCCGGCTTACCTCCTCCACCTGCCGGAACACGCGCAGCACATTGCCGCCCAGGATCTTTTTAATGTCCTCGGGCTTATAGCCGCGGTCGAGCAGCGCCTGCGTGATCTTGGGCAGGTCGGCCACCGAATCCATGCCCTGCGGCAGCGCCCCGGAAACGCCGTCGAAATCGGAACCCAGGCCCACATGGTCAATGCCCGCCACCTTGGCAATGTGGTCAATCTGGTCAATCAGCGACTTCAGCGGCGGCCGCGGAATCTTGGCCAGGTATTCGCGCTGAATGTGGTCCACTTCCATGTAGTTCACCGGCTTGCCGGAGGCTTTTTGCTTGGCGATGTACTGCTCGGTGGCGGCTTCCACGTCTTTGTGCTGGGCCGCCTCCTGCTTGCGGAAGTTCTCATCGTCAAACGCGGAGTAGAAGTTCACGTCCACCACGCCCCCGTTCTTGGCCACCGCCCGCAGCATATCGTCAGTCATGTCGCGGGGCGCGTTCACCAACGCCCGGGCCGAGGAATGGGAGGCAATCACCGGCGCCTTGGTAACCGCAATCGTGTCCCAGAAGGTTTTGTCGGCCACGTGGGAAATGTCCACCATCATGCCCAGGCGGTTCATCTCCAGCACCACCTGCTTGCCGAAGGGCGTGAGCCCGTTGTGGTGCTGCACCTTGGGATCGTTGATGTCGCCGGAGGAATCGCCCAGTTCGTTGGTATTGGACCAGGTCAGGGTCATGTAGCGCGCGCCCAGGCGGTAGAAGTCGCGCAGCACCCGGATATCGCCCTCCATCGCATGCCCGCCTTCCACGCCCATCAGCGCGGCCAGTCGTTTGTGGGGGCCGGTGCGGGCGCGCACAATGTCTTCCGCGCTGAACGCCATCACCATCTGGTCGGGATGGCGCGCTGCCTGCTGGTACACCGCATCAATCAGGTCGAGCGCGCGCTGGGTGTAGTGCCCGGCGCTGGTCTGCGGGTCCACCCAGATGGAGAAGAATTCCGCGCCCAGGTTGCCCTGCCGCGCCTTCTGCAGGTCGAGGTTGCCTTCGCTGACCGGCGTGTTTGAGCCGATATCGAAATGCTCGTCTACAAAGCGCTGCGGCGTATCCGCGTGGGTGTCAATGACGATGGCGGAATCGTGAATGCGCCGGGCTTCGGGGAAAATTTTAGTGATGTCGGTCTGGGCCAGGGCACAAGCCCAGCTCAGAACCAGGAAAACAACGGCAGATTTGCGGAACATGGGCCCTCATTGTACCGCAGGGCCCGTGTTCTCCTGTTCCTCGGCGCTCTGTGCGGGCGCTTCCACGTCCTTCTGCTCCAGGTGGGCGGAGCGCCAATCCTCGTAGCGCTTCGCCACCATGATGTGGAACACCGGTTCGCGGCGCTCTTCGGCAGTCTCGATCACTCCCTGCTTCTTCAGGTTGAGCAGGTACTTTTCCATCCACTTGCGCTCGGAGCGTCCCATGCCCCGCCGTGAAATATCCACGGTCAGCCCAGCCACGTGCGACGACTCTGTGTCTCCCGACGTGGGCGCCGCGTTGTGGTTGTAACGCCGCAGACGCTGCTGCTGGGCCACGGTGCGCACCGCCGAATTCACCTGAATCGGGCTGCGGAACTCACGGTAGTGGGCCGCCGCCAGGTCCTGCAGAAACTCGCGTGTCCACGATTTGCAGTAGCGGTCCTGCGGCGCCAGTTGCGGGTGGATGGCCAGGTTGCGGCTCTCGCGAATGGCCACCAGTTCGTGCTCCTGCTCCAGGCCTTCCAGTTGCTGGTCGTCGGCAATACGCGGCAAGCCCAGGCGGTCAATCTCCTCATTCTGCCGCACCAGCGAGTCGTGTGAGCCGTGCAGCACCGGCGTCCACACAATGTGGCGGTGGTGGCGGTAGGAACGCGAGCGCCGTGTAGTACGCCGGAAGTGCTGGCTGTGCCGGACGCGGTAGTGCAGGGCCTGCGCGGGCAAGGAAATAATGGCAAGCAATAGTAGGACGACCAGGTTCGACCGAGTGCCGTGATTCACTGAGATTTGCTCCCGCGGCTTGGTTCAACTGAAGCAAAAAAATTCTAAGCCAGAGTCGCCGAATTTCGGGCGCAGTTTTTTGCTGGTGGAACCAACAAGAGCAAACTTTGGTAACGAATGACCAGCGGTGATGAAGGATTCGTATCAGGGCACGCCTTTAGGCGTGCTGGATGGAGGGACTAAGAATACGGCTTCAGCCGCTGCGTCCGTCTTTTCGATATGCAGCGGCTAAAGCCGGCTCGCGGAACGGGCCGGGTTCGGCACGCCTAAAGGCTTGCCCTGACACGAACCACGGATGGGATACTCCTTCCGAAGATGGTGGTCACGAGGTTTGACGGTTTACTTGCGAAACAAATCCCCAATCGCCTGCTTCATCACCTCGCGGCCCACCTCGGAGATGGACCTGGTCAGTGGAATGTCCTTGGGGCACACCTCGACGCAATTCTGCGCGTAGCCGCACTCGTGGATGCCGCCATCGCCCATCAGCGCCGACAGCCGCTCCCGTTTGAGCGCCTTGCCCGTGGGATGGGTATTGAACAGCCGCACCTGCGAAATAGTTGCCGCCCCGACGAACCCGGTGCTCTCGTTGAATTGGGGGCAGGCCTCCATGCAGCAGCA
Organism: Terriglobales bacterium; assembly: GCA_025934735.1. GTDB lineage: Bacteria > Acidobacteriota > Terriglobia > Terriglobales > Acidobacteriaceae > JAICWP01. Next base: position 148,436 of record JAICWP010000010.1, read on the forward strand.
GCAGGAAATGCACCGCGAGAGCGGGTAGGCGGCCTCCTGGTCTTCGGGCAGCAGGCGCGGTCCGGAACCCAGGTCGTAGCTGCCGTCTATCGGCACCCAGGCCTTCACCCGCTTCAGGTTCTCGAACAGCACCGAGCGGTCCACGGTCAGGTCGCGCACTACGGGAAATTTGCTGAGCGGTTCCAGCCGGACGGGCTTTTCCAGGTTATCAATCAGCGCCGAGCAAGCCATGCGGACGCGCCCATTGATGCGCATGGCGCAGGAGCCGCACACCTCTTCCAGGCAGTTCGACTCGTACGTAATTGGGGTCGTCGCTTTGCCCTGACGGGTGGTGGGGTTAAGCGCGATGTCCATCAGAGCGGAAATCACGTTCATGCCCGGCCGATAGGGGATCTCGAATTCTTCCCAGTAAGACTTGGAGTCAGGGCCGTTCTGGCGTTTGATCTTGATGAGGACGGTGTTGTTGTTGGCCATAAGAGAAGCACTCAGCAATCAGCACTCAGCCTGCCGAACTGAGTGCGGCACTCCGTAGCTGGCTAGCTTTCTAGCTGGTCGGGCCCAAAGAGCTAGTTAGCTAGTCAGCCAGACAGCTAGTCCGCTTCAATACTTCCTCGCCCGCGGCGGAATCAGCGAAATGTCCACCGGCTCGAACTCAAAGCGCGGCTCATCGGCGTCAGGCGCGAAATACGCCTTGGTTGTTTTCAGCCAGTTCTTGTCGTCGCGCTCCGGGAACTCCGGCTTGTAGTGCGCGCCCCGCGATTCGTCGCGCATGCGCGCCCCCTGCGCGATGACCCGCGCCAGTTGCAGCATGTTGTAGAGCTGGCGGGTGAACGCAAACGTCGTGTTGGCCCACTGCGAGCGGTCGCTCAGGTTCAACTTGCCGTAGCGCTCCAGCAGTTCGCACAGTTTCGTATCGGTCTGCGCCAGGTCTTTGTTGTCGCGGATAACGGTGCAGGTGCGGGTCATCACGTCGCCCAGCTCGCGCCAGATCTGGAAGGGATTCTCGCTCCCATCCGCCTTCAGCAGCTTGCCGTTGATTTCTTCCTGCCGCTTGCGCTCGGCATCCAAATGGCCGTTGCCGGCCGCCGCCTTCTGCCCGCGCGCGTACTCCACCGCTGCTGGTCCCGCCACTCCTCCGCCAAATATGCAGGAAACCAGTGAATTCGCCCCCAGCCGATTGGCGCCGTGATATTGGTACTCGCACTCGCCCGCCGCGAACAGCCCGGGAATGTTGGTGGCCTGCTTGAAGTCCACCCACAAGCCGCCCATGGTGTAGTGCATGCCAGGGAAAATCTTCATGGGCGTGTCGCGCGGATCATCGCCCACAAACTTTTCGTAAATCTCGAGAATGCCCTCCAGCTTGCGGTCCAGCACCTTGCGGTCAATGTGCGTCAGATCGAGATAGACCATGGGCTGGCCGTCAATGCCCAACTGGTGTTCGTAAACCACCTTGAAGATGGCACGGGTGGCCACATCCCTCGGTACCAGGTTGCCGTACTTGGGATACCACTCCTCCAGGAAGTACCAGCGCTCGCTCTCCGGGATGGACTTGGGGTCGCGTTTGTCGCCCTTCTGCTTGGGCACCCACACCCGCCCGCCCTCGCCGCGCGCCGACTCCGACATCAGCCGCAGCTTGTCTTCGCCCGGAATGGACGTGGGGTGTACCTGGATGAACTCGCCATTGGCGTAGAAGGCCCCCTGCTGGTAAAGCGCTGACTGCGCCGAGCCGGTACACACCACCGAGTTGGTGGATTTGCCGAAGATGGCGCCAATGCCGCCGGTGGCGATGATGACCGCGTCGGCCGGGAAGGTGCGCACCTCCATGGTGTGCAGGTCCATGGCGCAGATGCCGCGGCACACGCGGTTGCCGTCGAGCACGGCGGAGAGAAATTCCGAGTGTTCGAACTTCCTGACCTTCCCGTCGGCCTCGTGCCGCCGTACCTGCTCGTCCAGCGCGTAGAGCAACTGCTGCCCGGTGGTGGCGCCCGCAAAAGCGGTGCGGTTATAAAGCGTGCCGCCAAAGCGCCGGAAATCCAGCAGCCCTTCCGGCGTGCGGTTGAAGGGCACGCCCATGCGGTCGAGCAAGTCAATAATCCCCGGAGCCGCATCGCACATTTCTTTTACCGGCGGCTGGTTGGCCAGAAAGTCGCCGCCATAGACGGTATCGTCGAAGTGCTGCCAGGTGGAATCGCCTTCGCCCTTCAGGTTCTTGGCCGCATTGATGCCCCCCTGGGCGCACACCGAATGCGAGCGCTTCACTGGCACGATGGAAAACAGGTCCACCTGCCCGCCCATTTCGGCGATCTTGATGACGGCCGACAGCCCTGCCAGCCCGCCCCCGACTACGATGATTTTTGGATTCGCTGCCATATAAAAATTTGGCGGCCGCAGCCGCTTCTCGTTACGGAATTTGTGCTCCCGTGCTTATCTCCGCGGGCGGCGCCACCTGCGGCGAGGTCAGGAACGCCACCATGGTCGCCGTTCCCACGGTGATGAACACCACCGCCACCAGCAAGCACACCACGCCGAACTTGCGCCGCGCGCTCTCGCCGGTAAAAAAGCCCCACTTGGCCGCGAACAGCCACAGCCCATAACCAAAATGCCACGACGCCGCGATGATGCCCACGAAATAGAATGCCACCGCCCAGGGGTGATGGAATTCGTTCTGCACCTTCCAGAAGGCGGCGGCCGAATTGGTCAGCAGGTGCACGCCGTTAAAGCGCATGGACCACACGTGCCAGCCCATGTAGAAAAAAGCGATAGCACCCGTCCAGCGCTGCGTGGTGTAGAGCCAGTTGCCGGTCCAGGGATAATCGCCCACGTTGGTCTCGCCCCGGTACCAGATGTAAAAACCGTAGCCGGCATGGTAGGCGATCGGGATCCAGATGAAAAAAAGCTCCAGGAAGAAAACGAAGGGCAGTCCGGTGAGAAAGCGGACGTTCTCGTTGTAGGCGGCGGCGCCATTGGTGGCGAAGGCGTTGGAGAAGAAGTGCTCGACCAGGAAAGCGCCAATGGGAAAGATGCCGCTCAGCGAGTGCAGCCGGCGCCAGAAAAACGAATGCCCCTGGCCGGCGCGCAGGGGAGCGACTCCTGAATGAGCTCTCGCGGATGCTTTGGACCCGGCAACCGGGGCCGTGCTGCTAACCGATGCCACGCATTGCTCCTAAGACTCCGGAATGAAGGCGCGAAACTCTCTATTATCTTTTTCTCGGTGCGGCAGAGTCAAGGAAGACAGCGTGTACCTGGTGCCGTTTCAGTACTTAGAGAAGGATGGAAGGTCAGCCAGATCTCATGTTCTCTGTGTCACACTGAGCAACAACAGCGTGACATCCAGCCGCGCAGCGGCGCAACAATGCACCCCCCGATAGTCCGCGCTTGCACAATTCACCACTGGCTTTGCACAATTCACCACTGACTTCGCACAATTCACCACTGGCTTTGCACAATTCACCACAGACTAAGATTCGTATCTCGACGGAGCAGATTCGTATCAGGGCACGCCTTCAGGCGTGCCGCCTCCAATCGGTCGCACTGCGGCTTTAGCCGCTGCCTGTTATGCTCAGCCGCGAAGCGGCACAAGAATGTAGCCTACAGCGTGAGCCGTGGGTGGAAAGTGGAACCATCCCGAGCCCCAGCGGGGCGAAAGAACCTGACCTACCGACTCCCGCCTTTCTCCATCCACTCCAGAAATTTGCGAAACGCCTTTCCGCGATGGCTGACCCGTGCCTTCTCTGTGGCGGATAATTCTGCGAATGTTTTCCCCAACTCAGGAAAATAAAACAGCGGGTCATAGCCGAATCCTCCGGATCCTCGCGGCGCGTGCAGAATCATTCCTTTCGCTTCGCCGCGAAAACTGGCCAGAGCTTTCCCATTCCCGGCCGCCACAATCACGCACACGAACCGCGCCTGGCGCTGCTCCTCCACTACTGTTTTCAATTCCGCCAGAAGCCGCGCGTTGTTGGCAGCGTCGCTGGCGTTTTCTTCCGGCGAGTGGGCTGCGTACCGTGCCGAGCGCACCCCCGGCGCTCCCCCCAGCGCTGGCACCTCCAGCCCGGAATCATCCGCCAGCACGATTGCGTCCGGAGCAAAACGGCTGTAAATTTCCGCCTTCTTGCGCGCATTCGCCTCAAAGGTGGGCTGATCTTCGGCCACCGGGGGCAGGGAAGAGAAGCCCGGCAGCGCGTCCACAACAATTCCGTGCTCCTGCGCGGCGGCAGCGAAATCGCGCAGTTTACCGGCATTGGAGGTGGCGATCAGCACCGCGGCCATTCCCGCCATCATACTCAACCGTTTTCCAACTGCCCGCTACTAGCTACCAACCATCGTCTTTACAAAATGTTTTATTCCGGAAGCGAACTTTGAAAAATCTTGCGGCCCGCAACAACTCTCAAACTAGAATCCGGGTTAGCAAAGATGGAGGTCGAAATATGCGCAAATGTAAAGGAAGTTGGCTTCCCGCCCTATTCCTGATTCTGCTCGCGCCCGCTCTGCTGGCTCAAGACCAGCAGAGCGCCCCGCCACCGCAAGCAGCCGCGCCCGGGCCCCACGCTGGCCGCCGCGGCGCCGAACCGCCGTGCTTCAAGCAGGCCGGTGTCTCCGATGCTACCTGGCAGCAGATCATGGACATTCACAAGAGCACCCACCAGCAGGTGGTGGGCATCTGCGAAAACACGTCTCTCAAACCGCAGCAGAAGCGCCAAGAGATCCAACAGGCCCGCCAGCAGGCGGAGCAGCAAGTGCATGGCCTGCTCACCCCCCAACAGCAGGACACGGTGAAGCAGTGCCGCCAGGAGCGCCGGGCAGACCGCAAGGGCATGGGCGGCGGCATGCGGGGCATGCGCCGTGAAGGTGGAGATCCCTGCGCCCGCATTCTTCGTCAGCAAAACAAAGGCCAGGGCGGACCGCCCGAAGGCTCAGAACCGCAACCGTAGCGGATACGCCTCTGACCCTGAGCGCAGCAGGCTGGTTCGCCTGCAAATTAGCCTGTGCAGAGACTCTAAGCCGGCTGCGTCTCCTATCAAGACTGCCCAACTCCGAACCCGGTCAGGTACCAAGGTCATCTCGCTATGCCGCCCAGGGTAGCGCCGGCTTCGCTTACAATGAGAAGAGATTCCGGTCACCGCGGCCGGCTACTCTGCATCTAATCGGGTACGAACTCCAGGTGGGGGATGTGATGAAGAAGTGCTTAGTTTTGCTTTGTTTGCTCGTGCTGGCCAGCGGCGCTTCGTTTGCCGCTGCTCTGGGGACGGCTACCCAGTCGGTGATCCCCTCCGACGTTCAGCAGATCATCTCGGTGGACTACGGTTCACTGCAGAACTCGCCCACCGCCCAGGCCCTCAAAGCCCAGGTCCTGCCGGAAAACCTGAAGCAGTTTGAGGGCTCGCTGCGCGGCATCGGCCTGAACCCGGAAAAAGAGGTGGACCAGCTCATTTTCGTGTCCTACCGCGCCGGCAAGCAGATAAGGACCGTGGGCATTGCCCAGGGCCAGTTCACGCCTCGCCTGGTGCTCAAGAACCTGCGCCTGCGCAAAATCAAGGCCATCAATTATCAGAATTCATATCTCTATCCCATGGGCAATGGCATGGAAATGACTTTTCTCGACACTTCCAGCCTGCTCTTCGGGGACGTGGGCGCGGTGAAAGGAGCGCTGGACGCGCGCAATGGCGCCGCCGCCGCCTTGGACAGCAATTCGCAAGTCACCGACATGATTGGCGGCGTGGAATCGAGCCCGGTGTGGAGCGTGCTGGATGGCGCCGGCACCCAGAACATGATGCGCTCCGCCTTGGGCCAGGCCTCGCAGCTCGCCGACTACAACGCGGTTAAGCAGCGCCTGCTGGGCTCGCGCTATGTCATGGACTTTTCCAACGGCGTCAGCTTCGACCTGGACGTACTCACCTCTGATTCCATGATGGCGGCCACCATGGCCAACCTGGTGAAGGCGGGCATGATGTTCCGCAAGATGAGCGCCACCCCGACCGAGAAGCTGGCCATTGACAGCACCAGCGTGGATAATGACGGCTCCACCCTGAAAGTCCACTTCCGCACCGACGACAATCGTTTCCAATCGCTGCTGCACTCGGAGCTGTTCGCCGCCGTCTCCCGCTAACCGCCAAGCCAACGCGCCGGCTGACTGATTGGGTACGCCGGCGCTCCGCAACTCCCGGCAAAGGCTATACTCCACCGATGTCTTCCATGCTGCGATTTGTGTGGCGAGCCAGCCGTGGCCATCGCCTGGCGCCCTGGCGCAGTCCCTACCTGCGCTGGCGCATGGAAACCTACAGCGGCATCAAGATGCAGCACATCGGCTTCCTGGAGTTCTGGGGATTCATGTGGCGGGAGCGCCACAACCTGAGGCGTTTCCTGGAGTGGACCACAGAAATGGAACGCTATGCCCGCCCCGCGGAGAAGCAGGGCGGATGAAATGTGTAATCAGGTAATCTGTAATTGTTAATTGAGGCAGGCGGCGCCGTGCGGCGCTGCTGGGCGCCCGGTCGGCGCTGTTCGAAGTACTTCCGCTTTGCCGGACCATACACTCGGAATCATCCCTGAAATACTCGACTTAATTGCCGGGCCGTCATATGCGCCAAGGCGAATATATTTGTTATAATTGGGCGGTGCCGGATAAAAGTGCCATTACAGAGATGGAGCGGCTATTTCAGGGCTTGGCGGACCGCACCCGCCTGCGGCTGCTGAACCTCATGGCCGATCAGGAAGTTTGTGTCTGCTATTTCGTGGAGATTCTCGAGCTGCCGCAACCGACCATCTCGCGGCACTTGGGATACCTCCGTCGAACCGGGCTAGTCGCGGCTCGACGCGAAGGCCGGTGGATGCACTACCGTATCTCGGTCCCCCGCGGCCGGCTCGCCCGCCAGTTGCTGATGGACACGCTGCGCTGGCTCGCTGCTGACAAGCAGATGCAGCGTGACCGTTCACGTCTGACCCGCGCGTGCTGCGCACAGGACAAATTCGTCAACCTGCAGGGTGCTCCCGTTCCCCAGCCTGTGCGCGAAGGGGTTGGGGAAAGGCGCTCGATATGAGTGAATCAACCAGTCGCAAGCTTGGATTTCTGGATCGTTATCTAACGGCGTGGATTTTTGGCGCCATGCTGCTGGGGGTGGTCGCAGGCTGGCTCGCGCCGGGGATCGTGCCGTTCCTCAATAAGTTCAGCATTGGCACGACCTCCATTCCTATCGCCGTGGGCCTTATCGTGATGATGTACCCGCCCTTCACCAAGGTTCGCTACGAGGAACTCCACGAGGTCTTTCGTAATAAGCGCGTGTTGGGCCTTTCATTGGTCCAGAACTGGATCATCGGACCGGTCTTGATGTTCGCGCTTGCCGTGATCTTCCTGCGCGGCTACCCGGAATACATGGCCGGCCTCATCATGATCGGCCTGGCCCGGTGCATTGCGATGGTGATCGTCTGGAACGAACTGGCAAAAGGCGACACACAATATGCCGCCGGCTTGGTCGCCTTTAATTCGCTGTTCCAGGTTTTCTTTTATTCGGTGTATGCCTGGCTCTTCATTACGGTCCTGCCGCCCCGGCTTGGCCTTCCCGGCATGAAGGTCAACGTCTCCATCGCTCAAATCGCGCAGAGCGTATTCGTGTACCTGGGCATTCCGTTCCTTGCGGGTTTTCTGACCCGGACGGTGTTGATCCGGACGAGGGGCCGCGAGTGGTACGACCATCACTTTGTGCCGCGTGTGGGCCCGCTGACACTTATCGCGCTGTTGTTCACAATTGTCATCATGTTCTCGCTCAAAGGCGAGTACATCGTCCGCCTTCCCCTCGATGTGCTGCGCATCGCGGTGCCGCTGCTGATCTACTTCGTTGTGATGTTCCTGGTGTCGTTCTACATGGGCAGGAAGCTCGGAGCCGATTACTCGAAGACAACGACGCTCTCATTTACCGCCGCATCCAACAACTTCGAACTGGCGATTGCCGTGGCTGTCGCGGTGTTCGGCATCAACTCCGGCGCTGCGTTCGCGGCCGTGATCGGACCGCTGGTCGAAGTGCCGGTCATGATCGGGCTGGTTAACGTGGCCTTCTATTTCCAGCGCAAATACTTTGCCACCGCCCTAACCTTGAATGTCGAGCCGGTCGGCGCCTCGGCGGTTCGCCATTTGGAGCACCCATGAAAGCGAGAGCGCTATTTCTTTGTACGGGGAACTCCTGTCGCAGTCAGATGGCTGAAGGCTTTCTTCGCTATTACGGCGGCGAGGCCTACGAGGCGCACAGCGCTGGAACTAAGCCCTCAACCGTTAACCCGCTTGCAGTCCAAGCGATGGACGAGGTCGGCATCGACATCTCCGGGCAGCGCTCCAAGAACGTAACCGAATACCTGGGCCAGCACTTCTCGCTCGTTATTACGGTCTGCGACAACGCCAAGGAGCACTGCCCCATTTTCCCTGGCCCATGTATTCGCGAGCACTGGCCTTTCGAAGATCCCGCGGAAGCCACGGGAACAGACGAACAGAAGCTGAAGATTTTCCGAAATGTGCGAGATCAGATTAGAGCTCGCATTCAGCGCTTCGTCGCGCAGAAAGCATCAGCATAAGCCCTGTTGTCGGGCCTTGCGCGTAATGTCCGAGCGGCAATCCGGCAGGTGCCGCCACCCTGGCAACTTCGAAGACTCTAACTGTTGGTTCATCCGAATTTCGTGCAAGGAGTGAAGAAGATCATGAGTATTTCCCGACGTTGTTTTCTCAAAACGGCCGGCGTAGTGGCCGGGGGCGTGCTGGTTCCGACGGCAATCGCCCGAACGCCGGGCTCCCCGGATCCAGCCAATGGCACTTTTCCGAACCAGGGCACCGCCGATTACACCCTCAGAATCGCCGCTTCCGCTGTGGAGGTCGCACCCAAGAAGATTCTTTCTGTTACAACCTACAACGGCCAGTTTCCGGGGCCGCTGCTCCGGTTCAAAGAAGGACGCCAGGTTACTGTTGATCTCTACAACGACACGGACACACCCGAGCAATTGCACTGGCATGGCCAGCTCGTTCCGGTGGATGTGGACGGAGCGGCTGAGGAGGGTACGCCATACATTCCAGCGCGGGGAAAGCGGCGTATTTCTTTTGTGCCGCGGCCTTCAGGGTATCGCTTTTATCACACGCACAACCGTGCCGGCGCCGATCTTTCCGCCGGCCAATACAGTGGCCAAGTTGGACAGGTTTACATCGAGCCCAATCACGAGCCGGGGAACTACGATCGCGAAGTCTTTCTTGTCCTGAAGGAATTTGAGCCGGCCTTCAGCCGGGGCGGCGATATGCCACAGGATGTTTTGGCTCCGGCCACGAAGGTGAAGGCGCTGGAGCAGGAGGGCGAGTCGGCAATGAAGCGCTCCCTGGCCAAAGGCATGCCGAAGGGCTATGAGGTCGGTTACGCATCCTTCACCATCAACGGCCGCATGCTCGGGCATGGAGAGCCGGTCAGGGTAAAGCAGGGCGAGCGCGTGCTGTTTCACGTGCTGAACGGGAGCGCCACCGAGGTCCGCAGCCTGGCCTTACCGGGACACACTTTCCATGTGGTGGCACTTGATGGTAACCCGGTACCGAATCCCGCCATGGTTCCGGTTTTGTGGCTGGGCACGGCGGAGCGGGTGTCGGCGATCGTGGAGATGAACCATCCCGGAGTATGGATCATGGGCGATACCGATGATGACGATCGCCGCCACGGCATGGGCATCGTGCTGGAGTACGCCAACCACGCCCGCAGGGCGCAGTGGATCGCGCCTCCGAAATTCCGTTGGGACTACACCAGATTCGGTAAGCCAGGTGCCACCGCGCCTGCGCCCGACGAGACTTTCGAAATGACATTTGCCAAGGACAACGCGGCCGCCGAGGGCTTCAATCGCTGGACCATCAATGGCGTGGCCTACCCGAGTACGAGCGCCATGGCCCCGCCTGCCTTTCATCTACATGAGGGGCGGCGTTACCGCGTGCACATGCGCAACCAGAGCGACGACCTCCATCCTGTCCACTTGCACCGGCACGTCTTTGAGCTCACCAGCATCATGGGGCATCGGACTGCAGGCGTCATGAAAGATGTGGTCATGCTGGGCGGATACCAGGAAGTCGCATTCGATTTCGTGGCCAATGATCCGGGGATGACGCTGTTTCATTGTCACCAGCAATTGCACATGGATTTTGGATTCATGACGCTGTTCGATTACGTATAAAGCTCAGATGTGATTGCGCGCTCTCCCATGATGTACCCTGAGATCAAAGTCAGGCAGAAAATCACAAATTCCCAATTACAAAATTCTAACCAAGGAGCCCGGTTGTGCCCCACGCCGGCGCCGTTCGAAGGTCGTAACCGACTGCTTGAATCTTCCAGGAGTGAAACAGAGAGCACAACATTTGCAGAGATGTTGCACAAACTTGCGCTCCTTGCGGGCTATAGAATTGTCTCGAATAGCACCTTGGTGGCATAGAAGGGAATGGTTTGTATGCTGTACGGTCTTAGTGTCCGTTGGAAATGGGTTTGGAATGTGGAAATTGGCGTGCTATCACAACCCATTGGGTGACAGTTCGGGCCGGTAATGCAGATTGCAAGCCTATGACTAATCCGCTAACGCATTCGGGCGGTTGTGGTTCCAACAAGCTCGGACCGTGCCGAGCAGAACGGGCAGAACAAGGCACCCAAATTGTCGAGTTAGCGGTTGTCCTTCCATTCCTGGTCCTCTTCGCAGCCATCGTGATTGAAGGCGTCGGCCTGGTCCGGGCGCAGCAGATCATGACCAATGCCGCCCGTGAGAGTGCTCGGATGGCGATTCTTCCGCAGAACGACCCGGTGCTTACCTCTAACTACAACATGTTGCAACAAGCCGCTATCTGCTATGCGGCGAGTAATAAGCTGATACTCAAAGCTACTCTGCCAGCAGCTTGCAGCAGCCTTGCCGCAGCCAACAATTGCACGAGCACTACGACGCCCGTCACCATTACACCCAATCCGAGCAACCCGAATCCGATTTTCATCACCCGTTCCGGTCAGGGATCAATGGCTATGTCCCGGGTTCAGATTACTTGTGGATATAAGCTGCGCTATTTGCCCAGACTGCCTTGGTTCAACATTTCAGCTTCCGTCCCGCTCTCGGTCACGGTGGAAATGAGGAACGTATTTTGAAGAACCAGCAGGGTGCAACCATCGTTGAGGCGGCTCTCGTTCTGTCGCTGCTGTTTCTGCTCTTCTTGGGCATTCTCGGGTTCGGAGTTGGGCTTGCGAACTACGCAGCCATTAGCCACGCCGCTCGTGAGGGAGCCCGATTCGCGGTGGCCCCGTACACTCCTACAAACGCACTGCCCACAGCGGCCACAGTTGCCCAGAAGATTTGCGCCGAGTTGAACAGCGGTTTTGCTCTGGTTTCTTGTTCTACTTACAGCGCCGGCAATACAGCGCCGCCGACCGTACCCACGTGCGTGCTATCCGGTGGGACCATCCCGGCGACCAATGACGTTTACGTTACTCAGTGTTCCGTCGCGGAACCCAACAATACTACGGTCGCATATACCGAGGTAGACATCCGCAAGGACGTCAAGCTGCCGATGATTCCCAAGCTCAGTCTGCACACATCGGTAGCCATGCGGAACGAGACCAACTAGGAGTGCATATGAAGCACGAAAATGAAAAAGGCATGGCACTCTTAGCCACCGCAATTCTGCTTCCCGTGATAATCGGCATTGTCGGTCTTGGCATTGACCTCGGCGTGGCGTATGCGGTTCGAACCTCTGCTCAGGCTGCTGCAGATGCGGGAGCTTTGGCAGGAGCCACCAGCTACATGCTGGATCCAACCCCCAATCCGGTGAATGATGCGGTCCTGGTCACCAATGCTCATACCATCCTCGGACAGGCGATCAACATCGGTTCGGGTAATGTATCCGTTGCAACTTGTTCCACCCCGCAAGGGGCTGCCAATTGCGTCACGGTGACGGTGCCGACCAGCGCGCCTACCTTTTTTGCCAAAATATTTGGCTTCGCCGGGGTTCCAATCACGGTGAAGGCGACTGCGCTTGCCGGTGGCCCAGGCAGTGGCACGGGTGCGTTCTGTATGAAGCCTATTTTCGCTCCCCAATCGCTGATAAGCGGCTACTCGAGTGGACAAGATATTCCGGACATTCGTCCTTCGAATCCCAACAATGCGCTGGTGCCCAGCGACTATTATTCGTTGAATTTCGGCGGCGGCTGCACTGGCGTTCCCAATCCTTGTCCGCTCCCGCCAGTGTCGCAAAGCGTCCCATGGACCGATGGCACTAGCAGCACCTCGGCAGGAAACCCTACCTACATGGCTGGGTGGACGAACTGCTTGGCAATTCCCATCAAATGTGGGGATAACATTCCTGTCGCTACCGGCAGCACGCCAAATTCGACCGGGAAGGCGGCATACCAGGCCGGATACACGGACACCTGGAATTCTCTGGGGAATTATGGTTCGAATAATTCGGATACATCGAATTCCTTAGTCGTCGCCGCCCTATGGCAGAACGGGTTTATGCCGTCAGGGGGCAATAATGCTACAGCTTATGTGACGGTGAGCGGATTTGTGGAGCTTTTCATAGACCCCTACACCGACTCCTCAGGGCAGACAGCAGTCTCGGCGCACCTGATTAAGCAATTTACTTGCTCGGCGGGAGCCGGCGGGGGCGGTGGTGCTGGCAGCGGTACAGGACCGCTGGGAGCGCCCCTCAAATTGGTGCAGCCATGAAGTTGCTAACTTCGCGCTAACGGAGCCGTCTCGCCTGGCGAATCTGGAAGCTCCACCGGTGCAAATTCATCGCCACGGCTGAAGGTAAAAAGACCCTCGTACCATAGCTCAGTCACAACCAAGTCTTAGGAGCCCGGTTGTGCCGCCACCCCGGCGCCTTCGAAAATCAGCCCCACTTCCAGGCCTTTTTTCGCTCCCAGAATGTCAGCGGCAGAAGCGCGATTGGCGGCGATCTCCAGGTAACCCATGCTGCCCAGGATGGCGAACACCTGCCCCGGAGCGCCTTGGGCATAAGCCGCCTTCAGGTCGCTGACCTCGTGCGAGCCCAGCATGATCTTGAAAGCCGGCGGAGTCGACTGGAACAGCGCGGGCGCATCCTGGGGAGTGATGTTGGTCACGATGTTGCCGAACTTGTCTACCTTCAGCACAACGGCCCGCATGGTGCGCTCGTTCACGGCCTTCGGCCTGGGCGCGGCGAAGCGCACGAAATCGGTAATCTCCTCGCCGAACTTGGCGGCTTCCACGCCCTTGCTGAGATAGCCGGCCACGCGGGCAAAAACGTCGCGCCCGTGAAAGGTCGGGCTCACCGGCTGCAGAAAATAGTGCTCGGCGCTGATGTGGCGCACCGAAAGCCGGCTCTCGCGCTCATACACCAGCGAAAGCACGCCATTGTCGGGGGCAATGAACATGTGCTTTTCGGTGGTCACCAGGATGGGCCGCCGCGCCGTGCCCACGCCCGGATCCACCACCACCATATGAATGGTTTCCGAAGGAAAATAGCGGTAAGCCTGGGTGATGGTAAGCGCGCCGTCGAGCACGTCGAACGCCTGCACCGAGTGGGAGATATCCACCAGGGACGCTTCCGGATTGATGTTGAGCACCACCCCCTTCATCGTGCCCACGTAGTGGTCCTGCAGCCCAAAATCAGTGGTGAAGGTGACGATGCGCGACACGAGTGCCCCTCTTTTCCTTTAATTTGCCCCGAAGAAATGGAACTTAACCTGCCAGGGCAGGGGAGTCAAGTTACGGAGGGTGGCGGAATTGGGGCACACCAGGTCCAGCCCGGCGGGCCGGCCCACGCGGCACCGGCCCTGGCTGAACTATTTTTTGCGGCTGGGATCGTCGTTGGGATTCACGTAATTGAACTGCACTGGCGCCATGCCGTGGATCTGGACCACCACCTCGCCGCTCGCCATGGCGTAGTGGTGCATGTCGGGATCAAGGTAGGCAAAGCTGCCGGCGGGGAAACTCGCCATGCTGCCTTCCTGAAATTGATCACCCATGCCCACCTTGAACGTGCCCGACACGACGGTTACGTTCTCGCGCTTGGGATGCCAGTGGGGCGGGATGCGGTAACCGTCGGGCATCTTCAGCCGCACCGTGTAGTCGCCGCTGGACGCCATCGGATTGCCTTCCAGCACAGCCAATTGCGCGCCCGCCGGGATGAACGGGGGCACGGGTCCGAACTGGACAGAGTCAGGAGTAAATATGTTTTTTGGCGCCGAGGCCGCCATCACGCGTTGGGTGCTGGCGTGGCTTGCCCACCAAATTCCTGCCAACAGCACCACCATCAGCCCCAAGCACAGGTTGCGTTTCATAGGTCTTTTCTCCTTTGCAAAGAGACTATCGCCTGCTTTCTGAGAGCTGGCAATGAGCCGGAAATAACTTTTATATATTTTTGGTGTATCCTTATAGCTCACTGGCAACTATGGACTTACCTTCAAAAGGTCGTGTTCGCAAGCCAAGCGAGGTGGAGCTTGACCTGGGCCGCTACGAGTTGCGCCGCGGCGGACACCGGGTAAAGCTGGGCAAAAAGCCCATGGAGCTGCTCATCTTCTTGGTGGGTCGGCGGGAGCAACTGGTTTCCCGTCAGGAGGTTGTGTCCAGGCTTTGGCAATCTGACCTGTTCATTGATACGGAACGGAACATCAACAACATCGTGCGGAAAATCCGCCGCGCCTTGGGTGACCACGCGGCGAAACCGCGTTTCCTGGAAACCGTGGTCGGCAAGGGCTACCGGTTTGTGGGACCGGTTCGCGTGATCGGACCACAATATTCCGGGGAAGAGTCAGGCGCAAGAAGCAGGGCGAAGGCTGCGAAGGATGTGGCCTGGCGGACGGAGCGGCCATCATTGGCTGTGTTCCCACTGCGGGTCATAGGTGATTTTTCCAATGACCAGGGATTGGGTTTGGGCTTTGCCGACGCACTTACCGCACGCCTGGCGAACCTTGAAGGGGTGGATGTGCTGCCGGTATCGGCCGCGCCAGATGTGCCGGCGGGTTCGACGGCGCAGGAAACAGCTTCGCGTCTGGGCCTGCGCTTTGTCTTGCATGGCGCCATCCAGACGTCCAAGTCGGCGGCGCGTCTATCGGTGGAGCTTTTCGATTGCCACACGCAGAGCGCTTGCTTCACCCGCAAATTCGGCTTTGACGGAAAAGCGGTGTTCGACCACGTTGACGAAATCGCGGTTCACACTTCCAGAGTGCTCAACCGGCCTCTGCACGAGCCCGCCCTGCAGACCCGGCCACGATACAGCCGCGATCCCCTGGCCTACGCGGAATTTATCCACGGCTACCAGCGAAGTTCCTCGGGGGACCTGAAACAGCTGGACGAAGCCATCTACCACCTGATGAATGCAGTGACGCGCGACCCCGGGTTTGCCCTGGCGCATGCCATTCTCTCCTTCGTGAGCGCGACGCGGCACTTTGAATTCGATCCCAGCCGGGCCTGGCTGGACAAAGCGGAATTCCACTGCCAGCGTGCCCTGGAACTCGATCCGGGCCTGGCCGAAGGCCATGTGGCGAATGCGTTCCTGCTGTGGGGACCGCTGAAGAACTTTCAGCACCTGGAAGCCATCGCTGAATTAAAACGGGCGCTGACGCTGCAGAACAATTTGCCGCATGCTTACAACCGGCTGGGAACGATCTTGGCGCATATCGGGCTGCTCGATCATGCCCGCACCATGTACGAGCGAGGCAGGACGTTTCACCCCCGGAAAAAGATCAGTCCCAGCATCACCCAGGTGTATATGTGGGGCGGGGAGTACGAGCTGGCCTGGGAGGAGGCGGAGAGATGGCGAGCCGAGAACCCGGCCAACAAATATGCTATCTATTTTGCGCCGCAGCCCGCCATGATGCGCGGGGACTGGGACGAGGCCGGCAGGCGGCTGGAAGAAGCGATCCGGCTTATGCCGCAGGAGCCCTTGATCATCAGCCTGCAGGGTCTCCTGAATGCCTTGATGGGCAACCACCCACAGGCCCTGCAGAGCGTGAGCCAGGCCTGTGAGAACCCGAAAACCTTTGGGCACGCGCACCACACTTACTATCAAATCGCCTGCATTTATTCGTTGCTCGGCTACTTCGACCTGGGTTTCGAGTGGCTGGAGCGGAGCGTGGATACCGGTTTTGCGTGCTGGCCGTTTTTTATCAAAGATCGTTGCCTGAAGAACCTGCGCAGCCAGCCCCGGTTTGAACTGCTGGTGAGTTCTCTGCAGGCCAAGTATCCCGATCATCTGGGAAGGTTGTAGCGTGGGACCGAAGCAACGGGCCGCTTCGCTGGGCGGCGTAGCTCCAGGCTCTGCTATAATTTCGACTTTCAGCCAAACAATCTACGTGTTCCGCAAAGTCCCCATCTTGAAAATCGGCGCCACCGCCCTCTCCGCTGTTCTTCTCCTTCTGCTGGCCGGCTGCGGTTACGGCAGCAGCGGCGGCGGCACCAACCAGCAGACGGTCAGCAATATCCGTCCTCGCGCCTTCGTGTCCAACGCTACGGTGGATATCCTGCAGATCATGAACGCTGCCAAGGATGCGCTGGTTACTAACACCATTTCGGTAGGCGTGCAGCCGGGCCTGATGGCATTAGCCCCCAATAAGAGCTTCACCCTGGTGTTCAACGCGGGCAGCAACAATATCTCTGTGGTTGACAATCTGAAAGAGACGCAGACCACTACGATTGCCCTGCCCAGTTGGACGGAGAGCATCGCCATCTCTCCGGACAGTACTCTGGGGTACGTGGCCATGCCTGCGGCTACCGTGCTGGGGCAACCGGCGGGAGTGCTCGACGTGCTCGATTTGGTGCACAACCACGTGAAGGTAGCCGTAAATCTTCCCCAGGTGCACTGGGTGGTGGTGAACGGTAACGGCAGCCGGGTGCTGGCTTTCAGCGACAACTCCGACTCGGTGACCGTGATATCTCCCTCCCAGATCGGCAAAGGCGCTTTTTCGACCACGGTGAGCGGGTTTGACCGCCCGGTGTGGGGGGTGTTCAGCAGCGACGGCAGCAAGGCTTACATCCTCAATTGCGGCCCCGAGTGCGGCGGCAGCAACGCCGGAATCACGGTGCTGGACATGGCCACGAATACGGCAGGGGCCACCGTGGGTCTTTCCGGAGCCACGATGGCCATGCTGAACAACGGCAACTTATATGTGGCCGGCAGCGGCCACGGCGTGGGCACACTGCAAGTGGTGAACACCTCCGGGCTGACCGCCTCGCCGCCGGTCACGATTGCCAATGGCTACCATAACCGCATGGAGCTGAGCAGCAACAACAAGCTGTTCATCGGGTCTCGCGGCTGCAGCGGCCGGGGATGCCTCTCGATTTTCGATATCGGCGCCAATACCGCGGTGGTGGACACTCCTAACGGCGACGTGACCGGGATCGCGCCCATCGCAGGCGGCAATGAGGTTTACGTGGTGGAAGGCGGCGAGATGCGCATCTTCGATACTACGACCAGCGCCCCATCCACCATCCACTTCGTGGACATCATTGGGAAGGCCATTGACGTCAAGGAAGTGGATAATCCGCCGCAGTAGTTCTTCCGACCTTCTTCTCAGGTGGTTTGATATTCCACGAATTTAAAAAGGTTTGCGTGATCAGGGCGCCCGTTCAATGGGCCGGCTGGTCGTGGGGGATTCTGTCATCCAAAACCGAGTCCCGCCTGCAATCATTTCGCCGGCTGCAGCACCAGCTGGTGGCTGCGCGCATCGGCCACCGCCTGCACAGAATACGGCAGGCGGAAGGTAGTCCCATTAAACCAGGCGGACCACTGGTCCGTGTAATAAGGGCTGAACAGGTTGCCGGACTGCCCGGTCACGATGTTGAGCGTGGAGTTGTCAAAATTCGACAGGTCCACGGTGGTGCGCTCCGAGGGGCCAAAATGGCGGCCCACTGCTTTGACGGTGTAACTGTCGCCTGACTGAGGGTGGAGGCCCGGTCCCGCCCAGCGGCCCAGGACGGGGATGGCGCCAAAAATTGGATGATTGATCTCCACCGGGTTGAGGTTTCCCCAGCGCCAGGAACCCACATTGGAAGGCGCATCCGGCGCCTGGACCGCCGCCTCCACGGCCGCGGCCAGCAGTTCGTCATAACTTTTGTAATTAGAAGGCAGCCAGCGCGGCGGCTGGTACAGCAGCACGTTTTCCAGCCACACCGGGCGCATGAACCACTCGTAGGTTTTCCAACTCAGCCCGGCTTCATCTTTCTCATCGGCGGGAGCGGGTCCCAGCTTGGGCTCGAGCAGAAGTCGATAGAGCTGGTCGCGGGCGGAGGCTTCCACGGCGGCGGCGGCCGAGTCGGCCAGCATTCGGCCGTCCCACTTGCGCATCAGCTCGCGGGCCTGGCGCACCCGGGGTGAAATTCCTTTGACGTGATCCAGCGCGTACACGAATCGTTCGGCGCAAAAGCGGTCGAAGGCGGAGTAAACGTCAGTCTGCAGGGCCAGCATATCGGCAGGGGTAAATTTCCTGTCCTCCGCCAGCACCTTGTAGATGCGCTCGGTGCGGTAGGGCGGTCCCCATTCCACGCTCAATGGGTAGCGGTAGCCATCGGGGGTGATGCTACCATTGGCGGTGGCCAGGATGCCCGAAGCAGGATTAAAGACACTGGGCAGTTTCTCAACCGGAACATAGCCGGTCCACTCGTGGGCATTGTCGGCGCCGGAGACGGGCAAGCTGCCGTCGCCGGAAGCACGAATGGGCACGCGCCCGGTGGCCTGGTAGCCGATGTTCCCATCCACGTCCGCGTAAACCACGTTCTGGCCCGGCGCCACCCAGGGAGAAAAGGCGCGTCGAAACTCATCCCAGCCCTGCGCCGCGTCCACATCCACAAAGGGGAGGGCGAGTGCGTTGGGAGTGTAGAGCGTCCACTCGAGTGCCAGCATCCGCTTTTCTCCGGGCACCAACTCGGTGATGATGGGGCCGTGGCGGGTAATGAGCACGTCCAAGCCGACGTCGGGCTGATCTTTTACATGGATGACTTCATGGCGTCGCTGCGGCTCCTCCCAGCCTTGGGGCGTCTGGTATTGGCCGCTGCCATTGAAATTTTCAATGAATACGTCCTGCACCGTGGGCCCGATGTTGGTAAAGCCCCAGGCGATGCGCTGGTTGTGGCCAAGAATGACGGTAGGGGTTCCCGGCAGGGTGACGCCGGCTACATCGAAGTCGCCGCTCTTGAGGTGGGCTTCATACCAAAGCGCCGGCATCTGGTGCCCGAGATGAGGATCGTTGGAGAGCAGGGGCTTGCCGGAAGCGGTGTGCGCTCCGGAGATCACCCAGTCGTTGGAACCCAATTCCGGCCGAAGCTCGAGCGCTGCGGGCGCCAGCCAGGAGAGGGAAGCATGCTCCGAGCCCGTACTGCGAGCAGGTGGTTCCGAGTGACTCATTTTCTGCGGGTCCTGTCCGGGCGGATGGTCGCGCCAGGAGGAATTGGGATAGAGGTCGGAAGTGAGCTCGGGGCCCAGCTTGGCCAGGATTTTTTCCCGCTCCAGCGCCACCTTCGCGGAGTAGTGGTTCAACTCCTTGATCATGTTGGCTTCGATGACCAGGGAATCGGCGGGCGTCCAAGGGCGGGGCGAATAATGCAGAATGCGGAACTCCAGAGGCAAGCGGTCACGGCGCTCGGCGATGAAGGCATTCACGCCCCGGGCATAGGCGTCCAGGTAGCCGCGATCGCGGGTTGAGAGCTCGTCCAGGCCTTTCTGCGCGCGGGCCTCCAAGCCCAGAATCCGCTGTTCGCGGTCGTGCTTCACCCAGTCCGGGCCCAGCACCTCAGCCATATTGCCGGCGGCGAAGCGGCGGGTCATATCCATTTCCCACAGCCGGTCCTGGGCGGTGACGTACCCCTGGGCGAGAAACAAGTCCTCCATGCTGGCAGCCTCAATGGTGGGCACGCCGTGGGCGTCGCGGGTAACGGCTACCGGGGCGGAAAGCCCGTCCACGCTGAGCGTGCCATCAAGCTGCGGCAGGGCGGTGGCGGCCGTGTGGTAGAACCAGGCGCCCAGCAGGGCAGCCAGCAACAACACGGCAAGCGCGATAACGGCAACCCAGCGCAAAATGTGGCGCGCCGAGCGGGGCGGGGAAAGAGCGACTTCAGAAGTGGCCATGAGAGAAACACGATTGTAGGGCCAGGCCGTCTGAGGAAACAACCTCACATCGTGCTGAGATAGCTCAACACTTCCGGCGAGTTCCAGTTGACCTCGCTGACGAACTTGCGCCGCAACACGCCATTGCGGTCAATGATGTAGGTTTCTGGGATTTTGACGGTGCCATAGAGGTGTTCCACTTTTTCGCTGGGGTCGCGGACGGTGGGGAAGTTGATGCCGTACTCCTGGATAAAGCGGCGATAGGCCTGTTCATCTTCATCACTGCTGACGCCCACCACGGTTATTCCTTTTGCCTTCAGGCGCTGCTGCATGCTCACCAGGGAAGGAGTTTCGTCAATGCAGGGCGGGCACCAGCTGGCCCAGAAATTCAGGACGACCACTTGGCCGCGGAACTGGCGAAGCGAAACCTTGCCCTGGCCGTCCTGAAGACTGAACTCGGGAGCCAGGCGGCCAATATTCTTCGGCGCCGTACCCCGGTCGCAACCGGCCAGCAGGAGGATGGCGCAGACGGTAATCGAAACAAGAGTGCGGGCCATGATCTCTGTTAGGCGATGCCCATCTTTTTCTGCATAGCTTCCAGGGTCACACCTTTTGTTTCTGGGTAGATGAACAGAACTACGAAGAACTGCAGCACCATCATGACAGAGAAGAACACGAAGGGGTAGGCGCCGGAGCGGGCCGCTACCATGGGGAAAACCAGGGAGATGAGCCCGTTCATGAACCAGTGAGAGAAGCTGCCCAGGCTCTGCCCCTTGGCGCGCACCGTGTTGGGGAAGACCTCAGCCAGGTACACCCAGATGACGGCGCCTTGGGAGAAGGCGAAGAAGGCGATGTAGCCGATGAGCAGCCAGACCAGCTTGTCCTCATGACGCCCGGTGAAGAAGACGGCCGATACGCCGGCCAGGCAGAGTGCCGTGCCCACCGCGCCCACGAGCAGCAGGGTTTTGCGCCCCAGCTTATCAATGACCGACATGGCGATGACGGTGAAGATCAGATTCGTGAAGCCGACCGCCACCGCCTGCAGGCTGGCCGAGGCCCGGCTGAAGCCGGCGTGAGCAAAAATGTCGTTCAGGTAATAGAGGATGGCGTTGATGCCGGAAAGCTGGTTGAACATCCCGATGGTGACGGCGAGAAAGATGGGAAGCTTGAATTTGCGCGAGAAGAGCGGTTCCTGGGTCTGGTGCTGCTCCAGGTGGACCGAGTCCACGATTTCCTGCAGATCGCGCTCGTAGTTTTCGTCGCCGAGGGTGCGCAGGACTGAGCGTGCTTCCTCCACCCGGCCTTTTTTGACCAGCCAGCGCGGGCTGCGCGGAATGCCGAACAGCAGCAAAAAGAAGATAGCGGCAGGAAGGGCGGCCACCCCGAACATCCAGCGCCACTCCGCCGCGCCGAAGCGCGCCAAGCCGATCAGGTAGTTGGAGAAGTAAGCCAGCAGGATGCCGAACACCACGCAGAACTGGAACAGCCCGACCAGGCGGCCGCGCAAACGGGCAGGCGCGATTTCCGCGATGTACATGGGTCCCAGGACGGAGGAGCCGCCAATGCCCAGGCCACCGATGAGCCGGAACGCGACCAGCGCGTCCCAGTTCCACGCGAAGGCGCAGCCCACCGCCGAGATGACGTAGAGCACACCCAGAATGCGCAGGCTGTCACGCCGTCCATAGCGCTCCCCGGGAAAGCCGGCCAGCATGGCGCCGAAAACGGTGCCCACGAGCGCGCTGAAGACGGTGACCCCCAGCAGTTTCGGACTCAGGTGATAAGCCTGGGTGAGGGCGGCGGTGGTGCCGGAGATGACCGCGGTGTCGAAGCCAAACAGCAACCCGCCCAGGGCGCCCACGATGGTGCCCTTCACCAGGGCGGGAGTAAGACTTCCGCCCCCTTGGGGCGGAATAGGGCGGAGGGCCGCGCTGGATCCGGGATTTTCCATGCCGGGAGATTAGCAGATTTCTGTGCAGGGCCAAGGTCTTCGGCCAGATTCCGGGCAGCGCCGGCGCTATTTTTTCGATTGTGGAGACATGTGGTAGGAAGGGTGATTATAGGTTCCGGTGATGCTGACCGGCAGCACTTCGTGGCGGTGATTGCTTTTCAGGAATGGTGAAAGGGCCTTCAGCAGGAATGACTTGATTCCGGAAGTGGCATTGGAGAGCTTGGATTGCATGTGCAGCAATCCGTGCAGATTGATGTGCAGGTTCACCAGGTTGTAGGTGCCGTGCATTTCAGCGCGCGCACCCGGAACGGTGAAACTGAGATTGCTGAAGGTGGCTACTCCGTTATTGAGTGCCACCTGGCCGCGCAGATTTGAGAGCACCCGCTCGGAAGTTTCCGGTTGCTCAGCTTTGTCCGTCTCGCCGCGGGAGCGCTGGCTGAGCTCGGTCAGCGATTTTTCGGTCTTGGGGCTGGTAAAGCGCGCGCCCCCGATTCCGAACTGGCCTTGAAGTTTCACCTTGCGGACAAATGCGGTGTGGCCTGGCGGGATGATGACATGAGCGCGGAAGCTGGTGACCCCCATCAAGGGCGAGCGCGGTTCCTTGATGAACAGCAACAGCGCATCTTCAATACGCCCGTCCTGGACGGAGAGGTCGAGATCCGCCGTCTTCCCCTCGCCGGGCCGCAGGGAGGCGATGCGTCCTTGGGCAGCCACGGTGGTGTGGCCTACCAGCGCGGCCGCGCTCTGCAGGGTGACGTTGGCATTGGTGGCATCCACCAGGGCGTGGAACTGGGCGCTCAGGTGAAACTTGTGACCGCTGTGGGCGGCTTCAAAGTCGGGGGTGTCGGTGGTGCCCTGCACATGCAACTGGCGAAAAGTGCCGTGAAAAATTCCGTCGGAAGCAAGGATGCCGGCGATGCCGCGGAACACGCTCAGATCGGCATGGCGGAACGCATAGCGGCCGAAAACCGGAGTGGAAGCCGCACTGCCGCTCTTCCATGGCCCAAAGCTACCGCTGGCAGTGACCTCGCCCGGCGGCTTGGGATTCTCCAATACGGTTTGAAATGAAAGCGTGCGATTGCCTCCCAGCCCGCGCAGTTCGAAGCGGCGCAGCAGGAACCGGGTGGGGCGCCCGCCGGCATTCTTGGGCAGAACATCCAGGACCGCGCCGTCGGCCACCAGTCGGTCAATTACAGTGCCATCCTTGTTGCTTCCGCCTAAGGTCTGTCCGGTGCCGAATGGGGGCAGCGCGATGTGCGCGCCCTCGGCCTGAACCAGGCCTACGTGCTTGGTAAACAGTCCGAAAAAGGTACCGCGGATGGTGAGCGTGTGAATTGTCATCAGCGGCTGCGAGCCGGCGCTCTGGGGTCGAAAGATGACGTTTTCAGCTACGCAGCCGGGGTGGGGAAAGTACTCCGCCTTAAAGCTGCCCATGTGCACTGTGGTGGAAGTGGCGTCCTGCAGGCGCCGGGCGACTCGCTCTCGGGTGAACGGCCATTTGACCGCAAGCAGGATGCCGGCACCTACGACGATGGCGCCCAGCACAATAAGAACAACGAAAAGCCATTTTCGTGTACGTGGCGGGTGAGTGCCCGGAAGATCGTCAACTCGCCACCGCTGGGTCGCCATGGAAAAAAGGCCTGAAAGAGATTTAGATGCAGGCCCGCAGGCTGTGGCGGAGCTGCTCAGTGATGGCGTGGTTCGCTGTTCCTATGCGGCTCCGGGCTGCTGCTGGGCCGATTGCTCTATTGCGTGGGCATAGAGATCGGCGTATTTGCCCACCATGCGTTGCAGAGAAAAATTTTCGTCCACGTAAGCACGGAGCGCGGCCGGATCAAAGTTGAGCTGGGGAATGCGTTTGGCCATTTCGCGCACGTTACGGCAGACATAACCGGAAACGCCGTTCTGCACCACTTCCTTTACAGATCCTCCGCCGAGCGCCAACACCGGTGTTCCGCAGGCCATGGCTTCCACCATCACCAGGCCAAAGGGCTCGTTCCACTGGATGGGAAAGAGCATGGCCAGGGAATTTCCCAGCAGCTCGTTTTTGGCGCGCAGGTCGGCCAAGCCGATGTATTCGATGAATTGGCCATCAATCTGCGGCTTAACCTTAGCCTCGAAATACTCCCGGTACATGGGCTGAACGTCGCCGGCGATCTTCAGGGGAATGCCGGCACGCTTGGCCACGTCAATGGCCAGGTGCACGCCTTTAATGGGAGCGATGCGGCCGATGAAGCTGAGGTACTGCTGCTTTTGCGTGCGTAGCTGGTAGGAGGCGAGGTCGATGCCGTGATGAATGGTGCGCATGCGCGGCATGGATTCCTGATGGCACTGCGAATCGCTGATGCATACGTAGTTGACCTGGGGGTAATGCGCATAAACGCTGGACAATATCGGATCGTGCGGTCCATGCAGCGTGCACACGACAGGGACGTCTACAAAGCGGGAGTAAGTGAGGGCGGTGGCCGCGTGCACATGGAGCAGGTCGCAATAGGAGGCGCCATCCTGCATCGCCCAGGCGCTGTGTTCCGCGTCCTTAAGGAAAGCATGGCCATCCACCTTGATGGGCCACTGCGCAACCGGGTAAAGGGAGCGCTTCTCCACCGCGACCGTGGATTCGCCGTTGGTGTAGACCACTACCTCCAGGCCGCGGCGATAGAGTCCTTCGGCCAATTGGGCAATGAACAGCTCTGTCCCACCGTAATCCTTGGGAGGAACACTGATGAAGGGTGGTGCGATCAGTCCGATTCTCATTGCGCATTCGTTGTGATCCATTCGCGGCAGTGGAATGTTGTCTCTGGGATCTGCGTTCAGGGCAGCTGGCCGGTGCCGCCCCTAGGGGGCTCGAGTGTGTGCTTAGGCTACCCAGACTTCCGTCCTGGGCTTTAGCGGGCCGCGCCTCTGGCGCTGCAGAACGTAAGAAAGACGGCGCGATTTGAGCCCGCGAATGCCAGCGGCTAAAGCCGCCCTCCGGAAGAGCTGTTT
Source organism: Terriglobales bacterium (assembly GCA_025934735.1). Classification (GTDB taxonomy): domain Bacteria; phylum Acidobacteriota; class Terriglobia; order Terriglobales; family Acidobacteriaceae; genus JAICWP01. The sequence continues at coordinate 173,428 of JAICWP010000010.1, forward strand.
TGGCACGGCTCAAGCCGTGCCCTGATACGAAACTGAAAGCCCTGAAGCCGTGCCGTGACACGAAACTGAGAGCGCTGAAACGCGCGCGATCAGGAAGCTGGGTGGTCAGCGAAGTTGGACAGATGTCATGGGGGGGCGGGTTCAGGGCAGCTGGCGACCGGTGCCGCCCCTACGGGGCTCGGGTGTGTGCTTAGGCTACCCAGGACTTCCGTCCTGGGCTTTAGCGGGTCGCGCCTCTGGCGCTGCAGAACGTAAGAAAGACGGCAGTGCGATTTGATCCCGCGAATGCCAGCGGCTAAAGCCGCCCTCCGGAAGAGCTGTTTCGGCACGGCTGAAGCCGTGCCCTGATACGAAACTGAAAGCTGCTGAAAGCCGTGCCCTGATACGAAAGCGCTGAAGCCGTGCCGTGACACGAAACTGAGAGCTCTGAAACGTGCGCGATCAGGAAGCTGGGTGGTCAGCGAAGTTGGACAGATGTCATGGGGGGCAGGTTAAGGGCAGCTGGCCGGTGCCGCCCCTACGGGGCTCGAGTGTGTGTGCTTAGGCTACCCAGGACTTCCGTCCTGGGCTTTAGCGGGCCGCGCCTCTGGCGCTGTAGAGTGCAGGGCGGACCGGCGGTTGCGATTTGGCCCGGTGGCGAGCGGCAATTCCATGCGGCCAAATGTGGAGCACTCGCCGTGGCGGTCAGATGCGGGGCACTCGCCGACGATTCGTAATTGGAGCCGGGCATCGCCAGCGGCGAAGCGGCGACTCCGGATCCAGATTTCACGCCGCCAGCGGGTCGTCTTTGTCGCGGTTCTGGTTGTCCTTCTGGCGCCCGCCCGGATCCTGGTCAATGCCCACGTGCTCGGGATTCTCACCCTGCTTCTCGGCCTCGTCCATTTGCCGCATCTTTTCGCGGGTCCGGCTGGGCTGGTCCAGGGGCTCAATGTCGCGGTCTTTTTCCTGTGGTTTTGTTTCCGGTGGCTTTTCTGCCATTGATGGATTCCTCCTCATCGCGTTCCAGCAGGCTGGGCTGCTGGGGTTCGCCGCTGTGTTCGGCATTCTCGCCGGGCTCGGGAAAATCAGTATCGGACGACTTAAGCAATGGATCCTCTCCGCGGTGAGGCAGTTGCCCCCCCATAGAGGTATTGCCCTTTTCGTGGGGATCTTCCGGCTCGAATGCTCCCTTATGACTGTCCATGTCCACCGTCCTGGTCAATATCGGCATAAATGCCCTCCCTCGGATGTCGGGGGCTACTCCATTGTTGCTCCAGCGGGTCCGGGCCGCAACTTTTTGCCCCTCCGGGGTTTTACAATTCAGGCGATGCAGTGCAGGAGTGGGAAAGTCAGGGGGGCGTGCATGAAAACTTGGAGCCGGCTGCTGCTGGCCTGTGTAGCGCTGAGCCTGGGAGCATGGGCTCAGACGGGAAGATCGGAGGCGCCAAAGTCGCGGCCTGCCCATCCGGCGGGAGTGCACAAAATGCCGCGGCACGCAGCGCGCCAGCTGAGCCTGCGGGAAGAGCAGGACAACGCGCGCTTGCGGGCGGAGAAGCGCCGCGAGGCCAAGCTGGCGAAAAAGCAGCGTAAGCAAGCGAAGCGGCGGTCCCGGCGCACACGGCAAGCGGGATTGAAGAACCAGACCACGAGAGCCGGGAGTCAGTAGTCGGTACCCAGTAGCCGCTTGCCTGAGCACCGCCTCCCAGAGGGCGAACAAAAACTACTCACGGAAAACCACTCACCAGAACGCTACTGACCAACAACTACTCCGCGGGCGGATTGCGCCGGGTGCGAGAGGGCGCGACACCCAGGCGGCGCAGGCGCTCGCGGGCCTGAGTAGCCTCAGGCGAGCGCGGGAAGCGCTGAATGAGCTGGCTGAGTTCGCGCACACCGCCCTGCTTGTCCCCCAATTCAATCAGCGAATATCCCTTCTTCAACTGGGCGGAGGCGGCCTTGTTGCCGCTGGGGAACTGCTGCAGCACCTTGTCATAGTCCTGGGCCGCGGCCTGATAGTTTCCGGCGCGGTATTCCATTTCAGCCACGTAGAAAAGGGCGTTGCCGGCCAGGTCGGTATTGGGATAAGCCTTCACATACTCGTTGAATTCCTGCTTGGCGAGGTCCATGTTGCCGGCGTTGTAGTCGCGCACGGCGTTGTTGTAGAGCACGTCGGGGGGCGGCGCCTGGGGCTGCTGCTGTTGCTGCGCCTGCAGGTTCTGCTGGGACGCCTGCATGTCCTCCAGCTGCTTGGTGACGCGCGCCAGGCGAGCCTTGAGCTCGTCCAGGCTGTCGTTGAGCGTCTGGATTTGCCCGGCCAGCTGGTCGTTGCGTGTGCCGGCGTCCGCGTTCTGCTTTTGCAACACCTGCTGCAGCTGGGTCATGGTGCCGGCCAGCTTGTTCATGGTGTCGGTGTTCTGCTCGATCAGGTTCTTCATCACGCCCATGCCCTGGTCGAAGGACTGCTGCATGCGGGCTACCTGGTCCTGCAGCGCCTGCACCTGGGTCTGCAGCTGCACAATCTCCTTGCTCACGCCAAAGGCGGGCAAGTTCAGGAACAGCAGGGCGGCGACGAGGGAAAGCACAAATAATCTTTGAATTTTCATAGAGGTTTCCATGTTTCAAGGCAGGGATGCTGCCTTAGTTGGATGCAGAATACCTGCCCGGCGGCCAAAGCGCCGCAGTTGAACTGACCCAGCATACAGCGAAGGGTGGCGTGCCCGCAGCTTATCAGGCCGCGAGCAGCGCCACCTCTCACTGAGGACTTACTTCTGGTACACGAAATGAGCGCGCCGGTTTTGCTGCCAGCACTGCTCGTTGTGCTCGGTGCAGAAAGGCTTTTCCTTGCCGTAGCTGATGGTCTTGATGCTGTCAGCCGCGATGCCATCCTGTACCAGGGCGTTCTTGACCGCGTTGGCGCGATTGTCGCCCAGCGCCAGGTTGTACTCGGTGGAGCCGCGCTCATCGCAGTGCCCCTCGATAGTCACCTTCGTGTTGGGGTGCTGCTTGAGGAATGCGGCATCGGCCTGCAGGGCGGCCTGCTGGTCAGCGCGGACATCGTACTTGTCGTAATCGAAGTAAATGTCCTTAACATTCTGGTTGAACAGGTCCTCCTCGCTGGCGGTGGGCTGCGGCGGCGGGGGTGGCGGCGGCTGGGTCACGGTGACGCGAGCCGTAGCCTCCTGATTGCCGCCCGCACCTTTGGCCACCAGGTGATAGGTGGTGGAGTCAGCGGGTGACACCGACTGGCTGCCATTGGGCTGGACGCTGCCGATGCCGTCAATGCTGACATCAGTGGCGTTCTGGGTTTCCCAAGTCAGCGTGGTGGACTGGCCCTTCTGGATAGTGCTGGGATTGGCCGTAAGTGATGCCGTAGGCGCGGCCGGCGGCGGTGGTGGTGGCGGCGGTGGCGGCGCCACTTTCTTTTTGCACGCGCCAAGCATCAGCACGATGCTCAACGCGAAAACGAGTGTAACCCACTTCTTATGGCTGTGCTTCACCTCATCCTCCCTTGAAAAAAACGCGCCAGGGGACTGGCGCGCGAAATCAAATCTGCGTCCCCAGGAAGAGGTCTCCCTGGATGTCCGCCCGTACCAAAAATCGTTCGCGATAAAGAGTGTGATCTTATTTCCAGCTCCAGTTCGGCTCGTAATTACTGCCGGAAGTGGTTAATTGCTGCTGCTGAGTCCCGTCTGCCAGCATGGTCCATATCTCTTCCTGGCCGGAACGGCTGGACTGAAACACCAGGTGCCGGCTGTCCGGCGACCAGGAAGGGAAGTCGTTACGGCCCTCGCCGTGGGTCAACTGCGCCCAGGTATGAGTGGTGATATCCATCACGTAAATATCCTGCGCGCCCGGCTCGCCAGGCCCAAAGCGGCGCATCCAGGAGAAAGCCAGGAATTGCCCATTCGGAGACCATGATGGCGAAACCGCGAAGCCTTCGTCAGTGACGTGCTGCTGGTTGGTGCCATCTGCTCCCATAATGCAAATCTGGGGCAGATGTGTCACCTGACTTCGTTCCGCCCAGGCGATCTGTCCTCCCGTTTTGGGATTCCAGACCGGAGCGACATCAGGCCCCGCAAAGCTGGTAAGGCGCTTCAGGCCCGTGCCGTCGGAATCGGTGACGTAAATTTCCGGGTCGCCGGTGCGCGAGGAAGAGAAGGCGAGGTGGGTGCCATCCGGGGACCAGGCGGGGGACAGGTTGGTACCGCCAAAATGGGGGAAGTGCACCAGCCGGCCGAGGTCCTGGGAGTACATCAGGATTTCCCAGCCGTTCTTGGTCATGCCGCTGAAGGCGACGCGGCTGCCGTCAGGCGAAATGCGGGGCGAGAGCGCGTAGGAGCCCAGGTGGGTCAACTGGTGCTGGTTGGCGCCGTCATAGTCCATCTGCCAGATTTCCTTGTGGCCGCTGCGGCTGCTGACGAACACGATCTTGGTTTCGGCGATACCGCTGATGCCGCCGCCCAGGCGAAAAATAATCTCATCGGCAAACTTGTGGGCGATGCTGCGCGCCCCTTCTGGAGTGGCAGCATCGGTGTACTGCTTGCCCAGGACCTGCGGGTTGGCGGTATTCTTCAGGTCGTAGAGCCATCCCTGCACCGCCAGGTTGTTGCCGGTGGCGCCCAGGTTGCCGAAGGCCAGCATGGCCGCGCTGGGCGGCGGGCTGCTCCATTGGGCGAGATTGACGTCCGAAGGCATGCCCGGAACCTGGGTGGGCATGAAGCTCTTGGAAACCATGTCGAAAATGCCGGCGTGCTCGAGATCGTAAAACAGGGTATCGTCAAACGTCTTCTGCAGGGCAGTGTTTTGCGGGGTGGCATTATTGAGCTTGAAATCGGGAACCGCGACGCGAACTTTCTCCACTCCCAAACCGGTGCCGGTGCGGATCCAGTCCTGTTGCGCGCATAGAATGACGGAAAAAACAAAGACACTGATAACCACGGATAGCAGACGTTTCATCACTGGTTTGACCCTATCAACCTTGGAGTTGAGGATTCAACGAAAATCTCAACCAAGAACCCGAAACCGCATCAGCGGTGGTAGTCGAACCAGAACTCCACCGAAACCCTGCTGCCGGGATAATCCGAGGGTAAAGGCCCGAAACTGTCAATGCGCTGCAAAGTGTGGATGGCGGACTGGTCGAGCGAGGGCACGCCGCTGGATTGCTCGACGCGGATGTTGGTCGGCTGCCCGGAGCGGGTAATGTCGAACGTGACGTAGCAGCGCGCCGCCGTGCTGATGCGGGGATCAATCTCGTATTTTAGCCAGTTCTCGGAAATCTTGTTGCGCATGGCGTTCACGTACCAGCCGAAGCGGCTGCCGAAATCGCCTCCCCCGCCGGTAAAGTTGAAGCCGCCCTTGGCTCCGCCCGAGGTGAAGCCGTAGAGATTGGTGACCGGGCCGCCTTCGCCGTAAGGCACCACGTTGGTCGCTTCCGGGATGGGCTGGATGGGCTCAGGCCGGTTGGAAGCAATCTTCTGTTTAACTTTGCGCTTGGAGTCCCGTTCAGGAATAGGAATGGCTTCCGGTTCCTCGACAGTTTTCTCCTTGGGCAAGGACTGCGAGAGTCCCTTGGATTCATTGGCCAGCACGTTTTGCGTCTTGTTGGGGCTGGCGGGAAGGGGAATGGTGGTGACCATGTGCACGCTCATGGCGTCGCCGCCGGTGCCGGTGCCGGCGCCCCAGTTCTCGCCGGGGAAGTGAATGACCGAGTAGGCGACGATGGCGCCGAACAGAATGCCATGCAGGATCGCGGACCAGGTCAAGGGACCGCGCCAGGGATCGTGCTCGAAAAAAATGTCAGCGCTTGCTGCCATGTTCCTGCAAAGGCTGCGTCACGATGCTCACATTGGTGATGCCGGACTGCTTAACCGCATCCATGACGGTGGCGAAGGCGCCGAAGGGCACATCCTGATCGGCGCGCAAAAAAATGGATTGCCGCGACGGGTCGCGGAGCTTCTGGTGGAGCGCGGCGGGAATGTCGTTGATGTTGATGGGACTGTTGCCCAGGAAGACGCGCTGCTGGCGGTCAATGCTGATGACCACGCGCTCCTCGGTAATTTCCTTGACGGTGCGGGTTTTGGGAACGTTCACTTCAATGCCCGACTGCAGCACCGGGGCGGTGACCATGAAGATGATGAGCAGCACCAGCACTACGTCCACCAGCGGGGTGACGTTGATGTCGGCGAGCGAACTCTGGGTGCGTCCCTGGGGATTGGTGAAAGCCATTAATCGCGCACCTCGCTGAGCGCGCTCCGGTAGGTGGAGTGCGGCTGCTGGGGAGGAGGAGGCGCGGCGGTGCGCTCAAAAGCATTGAGCAGTTCGAGAGAGAAATCGTCGCTGCGCGCGGCGAATTCCTTGATCTGGTGGCTGAACGCGTTATAGGCGATGACCGCGGGTATGGCGGCAAACAGGCCGGCAGCGGTGGTGATGAGGGCTTCGGAAATGCCGGGGGCAACCGCGCGCAAGGTGGCGGCGCCGGCTGTGCCCAGTCCCTGAAAAGCGTCAATGATGCCCCACACCGTGCCGAACAAACCGATGAAGGGGGTGACCGCGCCGGTGGTGGCCAGCCAGGGCAGGCGGCGCTCCAGGCGCGTCATTTCCTCGGAAGCGGCAATCTGGGTGGCGCGCTGGATGGCGGTTACGTTGCGGGGCACACCTCCGCCCTGGCGGCGGTACTCGTCAAAGGCATTTTCAAAAACGCCGACCAGCGGGCTCGGCTTGAACTGTTCCGCAACAGCTGCCACATCCTGCAGGCGCGTGGCTTTGCGGAAGGCGCGCACAAAACGGCCGCTCTGCGCCCGCGCGCGTTTCAGAGCGCTCCATTTCGCCAGGATGATGGCCCAGGAAAAAACGCTGAAGCCCAGCAGGATGAGCAAAACAATCTTGGCTACCGGGCCGGTTTGCTGGACCAGATTTCCGACCTCGCCACCCACCGCGGCTGCGAAAAATTGAGCGATAAGCATCACTGACGATAAGGCGCAAAGCGCCTACCGGCCTCCCCTATGTTGGCAGTTTTACCGTAGATTACGTGCGAACATTATAGCTCCAGAGATGCCGGAATGCTCCCAAGCGTCTACCTTAGTTGCAGTTGCGTATCCAATGAGGTAACCGGGGAAAGGCCGTAGGAATGCCAGCTGCGAGTACTCAGTCCTCCGCCTGCGGGGCGCTCAGCGGCGCAGCAGGCCGCCGCGGCGGTCGGCCAGCAACAGCACCAGCAGGACAATGAGCAGCAAGCCCAGCAGTCCGCTGGGATAGTAGCCCCAGCCGGCACTGTAGGGCCAGGTGGGCAGGGCTAGGACCAGCAGCAGCAAAATAATGAGCAGCAGCATGCGATTTCTCCGGTGCATCTACTTCCCCTTCCGGTGGCCCTTGCGCTTGTGTTGCTTCATGACGGTGCGGGCGGCGACTTCCTTGGCGCGCTTGCCGTAGCGGCCGGAGCGCTGCGCCTTTTCTTTGATGTGCTCGTACTGGCGTTGTTCCTTGCTGCCGACGCCGCGCAGATGTTTGCGACCAGGCATGGTGGACCTCCTGCAGTCCCCCCAGGGCGGGCAATGGACAACGGGCTGAGGCTTTAACCTTTACGGAGCAGGTTGCACGGAGCTGTTAGACCCAAGCCTCAGCCCGCTGCACCAGCTGTGATGCAGTTGAAAGGTAAGTAGGTTTGCCCGGCGCCGGTGCGGGCATTTTGCGGCGGTAGCCGTCATGCTATTCTTCCCGCAACTTTCCCTTACAGGCAGAACAACGTGCTGCGCGAGCTGCGACTGGAAAACTACGCGGTCATTGACAACGTGGTGGTGGAGTTCGCCCCCGGGCTGAACCTGCTAACCGGGGAGACGGGCGCGGGCAAGTCCATCCTGATAGACGCCCTGGCGCTGCTGCTGGGCGAGAAGGCCTCCAGCGACGTGATCCGCCACGGCGCCGAGCGCGCGGTGGTGGCCGCGGTGTTTGAAGCCGAGGGCAAAGCCGCCAAGGCGATAAGCCAGTTGCTGGAGGCCAATGGCCTGGACGAGGAAGCAGGCGAAATCATCCTGCGGCGGGAGATCGCGGCGGCGGGCAAGGGCCGGGTCTTCATCAACAACCAGCCGGCGACGGTGGCAGTGCTGCGGCAACTCGCGCCGCATTTGGCCGCCATCCACGCGCAAAGCGAGTCTCTGGTGTCGTTTGATGCAGCCGCGCGGTTGGAGCTGCTGGATGCCTTTGCCGGGGCGGCGCTCGAGCCGGTTGAGGCGTCGTTTCATAAATGGAAAGCTGTCCGCGAGCGCATTGCTGAGCTGGAGCGCGATGAGCAGGACCGGCTGCGCCTGCTCGACCTGTGGAGCTTCCAGCAAAAGGAAATTGAGGCGGCGCGCCCGCAGGCGGGCGAGGACGAGCAGTTGGAGAACGATAAGCGGGTGCTGGCGAACGCGGAAAAGATTTACGCCGCGGCCATGGGCGCCTACGACGTGCTCTACGAGAGCAACGCCTCGGCTTCGTCGGCGCTGCGCGCGGCCATCCGCCAAATCGAGGAGCTGGCCCGCTTCGAAGCCAAATTCAAGGAGCTGCTGGCGGCGCTGGATTCGGCGCGCATTACCGTTGAGGATGCCGGCGCCACGCTGCGCGACTATGCCGGCGACGTGCAGGCCTCGCCTGAGCGGCTGGCGGAAGTAGAGGACCGGCTGGCGGCGCTCGACCGCCTCAAGCGCAAGTACGGTCCCACGCTGGCGGACGCAATCGCCTTCGGCGAGGAAGTGGCGCGCAAGCTGGCCGAGATGCAGAACAAAGATGAAGTCCTGGGTGAGTTGCGCAAGGAACTGGCGGCTGCCGGCCGGGAATATTTGGCGGCGGCCAAGGCCCTTTCCCGCAAGCGCCAGGAGGCTGCCCGCAAGCTGGAAAAGCTGGTGGAACACGAAGTGAACGAGCTGGCGATGAAGACTCGTTTCCGCATTGAAGTGAGCGGCGCCGGGGAGGAGGGAAGCTGGACCTCCGCCGGCTTTGACCAAGCCGCTTACCTCATCGCCACCAACCCGGGGGAGCCGGAGAAGCCCCTGGAGGAAATCGCCTCGGGAGGAGAGCTCTCCCGGGTCATGCTTGCCCTGAAGGCCTGTGTAGAGGCCGGCCAGCCCGGCTCCAAGCGCCGTAACGGAGCAGCCGGCCAGCGTACCCTGGTTTTTGACGAAATTGACACCGGCATAGGGGGCCGGGCAGCCGAGGCCGTGGGGCGCAAGTTGAAGCAATTGGCGGGCAGCAGCCAGGTTTTGTGTGTCACTCACCTGCCACAAATTGCCTGTTTCGCCGACCACCATTATGTCATCCAAAAGAGCATAGCGGGGGGGCGTACCCGGACCACGGTCCGGCAAATCCAGGGAAGTGAGAGGACAGACGAGGTGGCCCGCATGTTGAGCGGGGCCCGGCTGACCGAGGCATCTCGGCAAAATGCCGAGCAGATGCTGCGCGCGCACGGGTGACGCCGTTCGCTGCAGGAATCAAGCCGGACAATGCTAATCCTCGGCTTTTCTGTGGGTTACGTTGACCCGGCAAGGCTTGGTAGGATAGGTTTGTAGGAGTAAGATGTGGCAAAGTACGCCCAAAACAGGGGTTCAATGGGAACTACAGAAAGCAGTGGGAAGACCCTGCTCCTGCTGAAGCCTCGCGGCTTCTGCGCGGGAGTGGTACGGGCCATAGATATTGTGCGCATTGCCCTGGAGACCTTCGGGCCGCCTATCTACGTTCGTAAAGAGATCGTGCACAACCGGTTCGTGGTGGAGGAGCTTTCCGCCAAGGGCGCCATTTTTGTGGACAGTGTGGAGGAGGTGCCGACAGGTGAGCGTGTAATCTATAGCGCCCATGGCGTCTCTCCTGAGGTACGGGAAGCCAGCCAGCTGCGCAGCTTGCGGGTAATTGACGCAACTTGTCCGCTGGTCACAAAGGTGCACGTGGAAGCGGTACGCTTTGCCAGCCAGGGCTATACCCTGATCCTGATCGGCCACCGCGATCACGATGAGGTTATCGGCACGCTGGGCGAGGCCCCCATGGTGACCCAGGTAGTTGGTTCGCCTGATCAAGTGGATGACCTGGTGGTGCCGGATCCCAATCGCGTCGCCTACCTGACCCAGACCACGCTTAGCCTGGATGAAACCAAGGACATTATTGAAGCCCTGCGCCAGCGGTTTCCCAACATCAAGGGGCCGGCGGCGCAGGACATCTGCTACGCCACCCAGAACCGTCAGCAGGCCGTGAAGCATGTGGCGGCTGACGCCGATCTGCTACTCGTGGTGGGCTCCGACAACAGCTCCAACTCCAACCGCCTGGTAGAAGTGGCTCGCAACCAGGGCACGGCTTCCCATCTGATTGAAAACTGCAGGGCAGTTCGTCCGGAATGGTTGCAGGGTGTGAAGACGATTGCCTTAACCGCAGGGGCTTCCGCTCCCGAGTGCCTAGTGGAGGAAGTGGTTAAGTACCTGGCCGGGCAGGGATTCAACAATATGCGCGAGGTGGAGGTCATGCCCGAGGACGTGCGTTTTGGCCTGCCGCCGGAGATTGTCGAAGCTATTGCCAGCGCGCCCGTGGCATCGGAGTAATCGCATGGAAGATGTCTCTGGTAGTAGTTCCACCATCCCACAGATGAGATTTGGCAAGATTGATGACCTGAAGAGCCGGGTCATGGTGGCCGTGGATGCGGCCCGCAAGTTCCTTTTCTCCCAGCAAACCGAGGAAGGCTACTGGTGCGGTGAACTGGAAGCCGACACCACGCTGGAATCCGATTACATCCTGCTGCACACGCTGCTGGGCACCGGCAAGCCGGAGCGGATGGCCAAGGCTGCCCGCTACGTTTTGCAGCACCAGAACCAGGACGGCGGCTGGGGAATTTATGCCGGCGGACCTTCCAACGTAAGCGCCACGGTGAAGGCCTATTTCGGGCTGAAGCTGGCGGGCTATAGTGCCGACCATCCAGCGCTGGCGCGGGCGCGGCAACGCATTGCCGAACTGGGTGGCGTGACCGCCATTAATACGTTCACCAAGATTTACCTGTGCTTCTTCGGGCAGTACGACTACGACGCAGTGCCGGCCATTCCCCCGGAGATCGTGCTGTTTCCAAACTGGTTCTGGTTCAATATTTACGAAATTTCCTCGTGGTCGCGGGCCATCCTGATCCCACTTTCCATCGCCTACGCCAAGAAGCCGTTCAAGAAGATCCCGGCGGAAATGGGTATTCAGGAGCTATTTCCTAACGGCAGCATGCGGGGGGTGAACCTGCACCTGCGCTGGTCGCAGAAGCTGGTGAGCTGGCGGAACTTCTTCCTGGCGGCCGATACGCTGACCCACTGGCTGGAACGCATTCACATTCGGCCGCTGCGCTCTATTGCGCTGCGCGCCGCCGAGGAGTGGATGCTGGAACGCTTTGAGATGAGCGATGGGCTAGGCGCCATCTATCCCGGCATCATGAATTCCATCATCGCGCTGCGCTGCCTGGGCTACTCGGTAGATGACCCGCAATTCATCCGCGCCATGGACGAGTTCGAGAAGCTCGGAATCGAAGAAGAGGAAACCTTCCGCATGCAGCCCTGCATGTCGCCGGTGTGGGACACGGCTTACGCGCTTTTTGCCCTGGGCGAGAGCGGGGTGCCGCGCAGCGAGCCGCGCATGATCAAGGCGGCGGACTGGATCCTGCAGAAGCAAGTGACGCACAAGGGCGACTGGGCCTTCAAGAACAAAAAGGGCCAGCCCGGAGGCTGGTACTTCGAGTTCAACAACGAGTTCTACCCGGACGTGGACGACACCGCCATGGTCAACCTCGGGCTGAGCTGGGTGGAGCATCCCAACGGCCGCTACCAGTATGAGACGGTGCAGCGGGCCATCGCCTGGGTGCTCTCCATGCAGTGCAAGAACGGGGGCTTCGCTTCCTTCGACAAAGACAATGACCGCATGGTGTTCCAGCACATTCCATTCGCCGACCACAACGCTATGCTCGATCCGCCCACGGTGGACATCACCGGGCGGGTTCTGGAGATGCTGGCCAGCTACGGGTACACGCGCGAGGACCCGGTGGTGAAGAAGGCCATCCAGTTCATCAAGCAGGAGCAGGAAGCGGATGGCTCGTGGTTTGGGCGCTGGGGGGTTAACTACATCTACGGCACCATGCAGGTGCTGCGCGGGCTGGAAGCGATGGAAGTGGACAATCACGAGCCCATGGTGCAGCACGCGGCGGAGTGGCTGCGCTCCATCCAGAACCCCGACGGGGGCTGGGGTGAGACTTGCGGTTCCTACGACGATGCGACCTCGAAGGGCATCGGGCCCAGCACGCCTTCGCAGACGGCCTGGGCAGTACTAGGGTTGCTGGCCGTGGGCGACACACGCAGCGATTCCGTGGCTCGCGGCATCGCTTACCTATTGAGGACGCAGAAAAAGGAAGGCTCCTGGGATGAGCCCTACTACACCGGAACAGGGTTCCCGCGGGTGTTCTACCTGATGTACCACCTGTACCGGCAGTATTTCCCGTTGCTGGCGCTGACCACGTATTCCAAGGTGCTGGCAGGAACGCAGGAAGCAGGGTTGGGAGCACGGGCTCTTACCACGATGTAAACGGAGTAGCCGGTTGGTAGCTGGTAGTTGGACGCGATTGCACGAGCTACTAACACCAGCTACTCAGCCAGCAGCTAGTCAAAGGAGACGAATGGCGGTACCCATTTCGCAGATGTGGACGGTAGCAACGTACGTCCTGCAACAGAAGGTGAAGGGACGCAAGCGCTACCCGCTCGTCCTCATGTTGGAACCACTGTTCCGGTGCAACCTGACGTGCGCCGGGTGCGGCAAGATCCAGTACCCCGGCCACGTGCTCAAGATGGAGTTGACGCCGGAGGAGTGCTTCCGGGCAGTAGAGGAATGCGGTGCGCCCATGGTGTCCATTCCCGGAGGCGAACCGCTGCTGCATCCCCGGATTGGGGAAATTGTTGCCGGGCTGGTGGAGCGCAAGAAATACATTTATCTGTGCACCAACGCGCTGCTGCTGAAGCAGAAGATTGACCTTTTCCAGCCGAGCAAATACCTGACGTTTTCGGTTCACCTGGATGGCCAACGCGAGCACCACGATTTTTCGGTGTGTCTGGAAGGCGGCTACGAAAAAGCGCTGGAGGGAATCAAGGAAGTGCTCGGCCGCGGGTTCCGAGTGACTACCAACACCACGCTATTCGACGGCGCTGATCCAAAGAGCGTGCGCGGGTTTTTTGACGAGATGATGGAAGTGGGTGTGGAGGGCATGATGCTTTCGCCCGGCTACTCCTACGATAAGGCGCCCGACCAGAACCACTTTCTGGGACGGGCCCGCACGCGGCGCCTGTTCCGCGCCATTCTTGCCAACCGCAAGCCGAGCTGGCGCTTCAACCAGTCGCCGCTATTCCTGGAATTCCTGATGGGCAAGCGCGAGTATCCGTGCACGGCCTGGGGCATGCCGACGTTCAACATCTTCGGCTGGCAGAAGCCCTGCTACCTGCTGCAGGATGGCTACGCGGATACGTTCCAGGAGCTGCTGGAAGCCACCGAGTGGGAGCGCTACGGCACCGAGTCCGGGAACCCGCGCTGTGCCAACTGCATGGTGCACAGCGGCTACGAAGCTTCCGCGGTGAACGACACTTTCAGCTCGCTGCGGGGCCTGTGGCAAACGATGAAGGCCACCTTCAACCACACATATGAAGACGCGGGCGCGCTCAAGATGCTGGATGAGCCGGTGCGTCCGGTGCACGCTTACAACCCGCTGGTGCAGATCGAAAGCAATCCGCAGCAGGAGATACGGGCGTGAGCGGCAGGGAAGCAGGGCACCAGCCCGCAGCCGAGGCGGACACACTCGAGGTGGTTCCGGGCAAAAACCGGGAAAACCTGGAAGGCTGGGTGCCGGAACTGGCCCAGGTGGAGGAGTTGCGGGCGGCGCTGGAGCAGGCCTTCGACTACCGCGGCGACGTGCTGATCACGCGCAAGGACGGCAGCACGGTGGAGGGCTACGTCTTCGACCGCCGCAGCGGACGCAATCTGGAAGATTCCTGCGTGCGCATCCTGCCCAAGAACGGAGGCGGGAAGGTATCCGTCAGCTATGCCGAGATCGCCGCCCTGGCGTTCACCGGGCGGGATATGGCGGCGGGCAAGAGCTGGGAAACCTGGGTCCGCCAGTACTGGGAAAAGCGCGCGGCGGGCGAGCACATTTCTCTGCACCCGGAAGAGCTGGAATAGCGCCTCACAGTCCATGAAGGCGTTGGTCACAGGAGCTACGGGGTTCGTCGGCAGTCACGTGGCGCGTTGGTTGGCCGACCAGGGAGCCGAGCTTCGCCTTCTAGTCCGCCCCACGAGTCTCACGGCCAATCTTGAAGGCATAACGGGAGAGCGGGTAAGCGGCGACCTGCGCGAGCCGGAATCGTTGCGCAATGCCATGGCGGGATGCGAGGCGGTGTTTCATGTGGCCGCCGATTACCGGCTATGGACACGGGATCCGCAGGAAATGTACCGGTCAAACGTGGAGGGTACCCGCAACATCATCGCCCTCGCGCAACAAACGGGCGTGCGGCGAGTTATTTACACCAGCAGCGTGGCGACCATGGGGTTCAGCTCGAACGGGCACCTGGCGGATGAGAGCTCCCCGGTGGGATTGGGCGACATGATCGGCCACTACAAGCGCTCCAAGTTCCAGGCGGAGCAGATAGCACTGGCCTCCGGGCGCAGCGGGGCGGAAGTGGTGGTGGTGAATCCGACCACGCCGGTGGGAGAGCGGGACATCAAGCCCACGCCCACGGGCCGGATCATTGTTGATTTTTTGAAACGCAAGTTTCCCGCTTATGTGGATACGGGGCTGAACCTGGTGGACGTGACGGAGGTCGCGCGTGGACATGCTGCGGCCCTGGAAAAAGGGCGGCGCGGCGAGCGCTACATTCTCGGCGGGGAGAACCTGACCCTGAAACAGATTCTGGACAAGCTGGCCGCCATCAGCGGGCTGCCTTCGCCCAAAGTCAAGCTGCCTTATGCGGTGGCGATGGCAACGGGGATAGTGAATACGGCCATTACCGGGCTGCTGCTCCGGCGCGAGCCGCGGGTCACCCTGGATGCGGTGCGCATGGGACGCAAAAAGATGTTCGTGTCCTCCGCCAAAGCCGAGCAAGAACTGGGCTGGAAGATGGTGCCGGTAGAGGATGCGCTGCGGCGGGCGGTGGAGTGGTTCCGGAATCATGGTTATGCGGCTCGATAGCTAGTCAGCTGTTTTTATGCCCAAGGTCGCCATCATTGCCGCGTTGGAACGCGAGGTTGCTGGTGCTGTTAAGAATTGGCGTGTCAGCAAGCGCGAGTACGCGGGGCGGCGGTACAAGTTCTATGAAAACCAGCGCGCGGTGCTGGTTTGCGGCGGCATCGGAGCCGATGCAGCGCGGCGGGCTTGCGAAGCGGTGATCCGGTTGTACCAGCCGCGACTGATCCTTTCCGTAGGTTTGGCGGGAGGATTAGACGCGGGCACGCAGGTGGGGAGCCTATTGATCCCCAGCCGGATCGTAGACGCCACCGATGGCAGCGTGCTGGACCTGCGGGAAGGGCAGGGCACGCTGGTGAGTTGGAATGCGGTGGCCAATGTGCAGCAGAAGGCCAAGCTGGCAAAGGCTTACGGCGCGAACGCGGTGGATATGGAAGCCGCGGCAGTGGCGCGAGGGGCGGTAGCGCGCAAAGTCGGATTTATGGCGGTGAAGGCCATCTCCGACGGCCATGATTTCGAGTTTCCGGCGCTGGAGCGGTTCATCGCTCCGGACGGGCGTTTCCGCAGCGGTGCTCTGGTGATGTTTGCCGGCATTCGGCCGTGGCTGTGGAAGAAGCTGCTGTATTTGCGGCGGAACAGCGAGCGCGCCGCCAACACGCTGTGCGACTGGCTGGAGTGGTACAACCAGCCGGCGCGCAATGTAGGCGTGGACGAGGCGGAGCTGCATCCCTTGGGATCGGGAAGACACTGATGGCGGTGGCGGGCCAATTTACGGTGAAGCAGGGGAGGGAAGCGATTCCCTCCACCATGCGAGCGGCCGTGTACCACGGCAAGGAGGACGTTCGCCTGGAGACGGTGCCGGTGCCGAGGATCGGGGCCGGTGAGCTGCTCATCCGGGTGCACACCTGCGGCATCTGCGGCACGGACCTGAAGAAGATCGCCACCGGATCGCATTCCGCGCCGCGCATCTTCGGTCATGAAACCGCGGGTGTGGTGGCGGCGGTGGGCGAGGGCGTGACCAGGTTTCGCGTGGGGGACCGGGTGATGGCCTTCCACCACATTCCTTGCGGAGAGTGCTACTACTGCCGTCATAAGGTGTTTGCCCAGTGTCCGGTGTACAAGAAGGTGGGCTGCACGGGGGGATATGAGCCCAGCGGCGGCGGATTTTCTGAGTATGTCCGAGTGATGGACTGGATTGTGGAACGCGGGGTAGTGCAGATTCCCGACCAGGTTTCCTACGAGCAGGCCTGCTTTGTGGAGCCGGTGAACACCTGCCTGAAGGGAATTGAGACGCTGCGTCTGCAACTTGGTGAAATTGTGGTGGTTATGGGACAGGGGCCGATTGGCATCATTCTGGGGTCATTGGCCAAGAGGGCAGGGGCAAGGGTAATAACTTCCGATTTGTTTCCCCAGAGGCTTAGAATATCTAAGAGATTCGGCCTAGAGGAAACGGTAGATGCCTCGCAAACTGATCTGGTTTCGCGGGTGCGGGAACTCACCGAGGGGCGTGGGGCCGACGCAGTCATCCTGGCAGTAGGAGGCAACAAGCTGATTCGACCCGCCATGGACGCATGCCGTCCCGGCGGGCGGGTGCTTTTGTTTGCGCAGACGGTGCACGGGGAAGCAGTGATTGATCCGGCCGCGGTCTGCGTGGATGAAAAAACGTTGCTGGGTTCATATAGCGCTTCCGTGGACCTGCAGGAGGAGTCGGTGCGCTTCGTATTCAGCCGGGAAATGAACCTGGAAGGGCTGATCAGCCATCGCTTTTCGCTGGAGGAAAGCCTGGAGGCGCTTAATTTGGCTGCCCACCCGCAAGCGGAATCGCTGAAGATTGTTATTCAGCCGGGCAGCGCATGGGAAGGACATTCAGAGTGAACGGCAAGATGACGGCGGCGGTCCTCTACGGTAAAGAGGACCTCAAAATCGAGCAGGTGCCCATTCCCCGGGTAGGGGAAGGCGAGGTGCTGATCAAAGTACAGGTGGCGCTCACCTGCGGCACCGACCTGAAGGTGTATCAGCGCGGCTACCACGCGCGCATGATCGTGCCCCCGGCGCTGTTTGGCCACGAACTGGCGGGCGTGATCGAAGAAGTAGGTCCCGGGGTAAAGTGGTTCCGCAAGGGCATGCGAGTGGTATCGCTGAACTCCGCGCCATGCCAAGCCTGCTTCTACTGCTCCAAGCACCAGGAAAACCTGTGCGAGGATCTGCTGTTCAATAATGGCGCGTACGCCGAGTACATTCGCATTCCAAGGCGAATTGTCGAGGCCAATATGCTGGCCATGCCGCCGGGCGTGAGTTTCGAAGAAGCGGCCATGACCGAGCCTCTGGCCTGCGTGCTGCGCGGGCTGCATGAAACCAAGCCCGAGATCGGCGATACGGTGACCGTGATCGGCGGCGGGCCCATCGGCATGATGTTCGTGCAGGTGGCGCGCCTGACCGGGTGCAACGTTATCTCCGTGGTCAAGCGAGACTCGCAGGTTCAGGCGGCCAAGCACATGGGCGCCAACGACGTGGTGCAGATCACGAAGGTGGCCGATGCGGTGGAGGCGGTGCGCGTGCTTACCCGCGAAAAGCGCGGGTCCGATATTGTGATTGAGGCAGTGGGGCGCCCGCAGGCATGGGAGTGGGCAGTGGAAATGGTGCGCAAGGGCGGCACCGTGAACTTCTTCGGCGGCTGCGCCAGCGGCACCAAGGTGCAACTGGATACCAGCCGGCTGCACTACTCAGAAATCACACTGAAAGCCACTTTCCATCACACTCCGGAGACGGTGCGGCGGGCATTTGCCCTGATCGCCGAGCGCAAGATTCGGGGCAACGACTACATCACCGGGGAAGCGCCGCTCTCGCGACTGCAGCAAGTGCTGCACCACATGCTGAACCGCAACGGAGACATCAAGACCGCCATCATTCCCGGACACTAGGGCGCACGTTTGACGGCTGGGAACCGAAGCTTTATGCCATCCATCACCAGCAACGGATCCCAGTCGCTTACCGGAGCTGATGCTCCGGGCTGGCGGGCGCTGCCGCCCGAGTACGCCATACCCGCGTCTCCGCCGTCGCTGGAAGAAGCGCGGCGCTACTGCGAGCGTCTGGCACGCAGCCACTACGAGAACTTTTCGGTGGCCACCTGGTTTCTGCCCCGCCGCCTGCAGCCACACTTCTACAGCGTTTACGCCTACTGCCGCATTTCCGACGACCTGGGCGACGAGGTGGGCAATCCGCAGCACGCGCTGCAGCTGCTGGACATCTGGGAAGGGGAGCTGGACGCCTGCTACGCCGGGGGGCCGCGCCATCCTGTATTCGTGGCGCTGGCGGAGACGGTGCGCGCCTGCGACATTCCCCGGCAGCCATTTGCCGACCTGCTTACTGCATTTCGCCAGGACCAGCGCGTCAGCCGTTACGAGAGCTTCAAAGACGTGCTGGGATACTGCCATAACTCCGCCAACCCGGTGGGGCGGCTGGTGCTCTACGTGTGTGGCTACCGTGATGCCGAGCGGCAGCAGCTTTCCGACTACACCTGCACCGCGCTGCAGCTGGCGAATTTCTGGCAGGATGTAGCCGTGGATTACGGCAAAGGGCGCATCTATCTGCCGCTGGAAGATCTGCGCCGCTTTGGGGTGACCGAAAAGGATATTGCCGAGCGGCGGGCCACGCCGCAGTTCCTGCAGCTGATGCGCTTTGAAGTGGAGCGCGCGCGTGAGTGGTTCCACAAAGGTTTGCCTCTGACGCAAAAAGTGGATAGCGAGCTGGCCATCGACATCGAACTGTTCAGCCGGGGCGGGCTGGAAATTCTGAAGGCTATCGAGAGCCAGGGCTATGATGTGCTGCGCCGGCGGCCGGTAATCTCGAAAGCGCGCAGACTGGCGTTGGTGGCACGCGCCGGGCTGCGGAAGCTGCTATGAGCACCAGCGGCCAGACCGTACCTAGCACGGTGACAGAGTCGCAACTCAGCACCGCCTACAGCGTTTGCCGCCGCATTGCCCGCTCCGCCGCGAAAAACTTTTATTACGCTTTCATGGCGCTGCCGCGGCCCAAGCGCGACGCGCTGAGCTCGGTGTATGCCTTTATGCGGCACTGCGATGACCTGAGCGATGACCCGAACCTGCTGGCGCCGGACCGCCTGGCCCGGCTGGAAAACTGGCGCGAGCAGATGCACTCCGTGCTCGCCGGCGGCGTCAGCGACGAGCCCGTGCTGCTGGCCCTGGCCGATACCGTGCGCGTTTTCCGGATCAAGCCGGAGCTGCTGGATGCGCTGGTGGAAGGCACGGCGATGGACGTGCGCGAAATGCTCGAGGGTCCCACGCTGAAGCTCTGGTTTGAAACCTTCGAACAGCTCTACAACTACTGCTATCACGTGGCCTCGGTGGTGGGGTTGATCTGCATCCGCATTTTCGGCTACGAAGATCCCGCGGCGGAGAAGCTGGCCGAGCAGTGCGGCGTGGCCTTTCAGTTGACCAACATCATTCGCGATGTGAAGGAAGATGCGGCCATGGGGCGGATTTATCTGCCCAAAGAGGACTTGGCCATGTTCGGCCTTGCGGCTTCAGCCCTGAGGGATCCGGAGGCGGAGCGCCTGCGCCCGGTGTTGGAACTGGTGGCGGAGCGGGCACGCGGATATTACCGAGCCGCCGATGACCTGATTCCCATGATCGAGCCCGACAGCCAGCCGGCCTTGTGGGTGCTGGTGAGCATCTACCGGCGGCTGTTGGAGAAAATCGCCGAACGAAATTACAACGTCTTCCGTGGACGAGTGCGACTGAGCCGGGCGGAGAAGGTGACCATTCTGACGCGCGGCCTGGCGCGCCGCTTCACCGCATGAGCGGGAGTCCCAGCCAGACCGGCCCGAGTGTGGCGGTGGCCGGCGGCGGGCTGGCGGGTTTGGCGGCAGGGTGTGCCCTGGCGCAAGCCGGATTTCGCGTGACCCTCTTCGAGCGCCGCCCCTACTTGGGGGGCCGCGCATCCTCCTACCAGCATCCCGGCACCGGCGAAGTGGTGGACAACTGCCAGCACGTGCTGCTGGGCTGCTGCACGAACCTGGTGGATTTCTACCGCCGCATTGGAGTGGAAGAAAAGATTCGCTGGTTTGAGCGCCTGGTTTTTGTGGAGCCGGGCGGCCGCCAGTCCGCCATTGCGCCTGGTTTACTGCCGGCGCCGCTGCACACCGCACCTTCGTTTCTGCTGGCTCCGTCCCTGGAATTGGGAGACAAGCTGGCCATCGCGCGCGCCATGCTGGCGATTGCGCGTGGTGCCGAGGACGACGGCAGCGAAAATTTTCTACATTGGCTGGAGCGGCATGGGCAGACGCCGCGCGCCATTGAGCGCTTCTGGAAGGTAGTGCTGGTCAGCGCGCTCAATGAGGACCTGGAGCGCAGCTCGGTGAGGTATGGGGCGCAGGTGTTTCGGGAGTCGTTCCTGAAATCAGCCGCGGCGGGGCGCATGGGCGTGCCCACGGTCCCGCTGACCGAGCTGTACAACGCTGCCGGGGAATACATCTGCCACCGTGGGGGCGAGGTACAGCTGCGGGCGCCGGTGGAAGCCTTTACCGCCGAGCAGGAGAAAGTGAAGCTGTGCGTGGCGGGCAAAGAGGTGGAATGCGATTTTGCCCTGCTCGCGTTGCCCTTCAACACGATTTCCGCGGTGCTGCCCCAGGGGAACGCGGCCGAGCCACTGCGGCGCTCAGCGGGGCAAATGGAGAGCTCGCCTATTACCGGCATTCACCTCTGGTTTGACCGCAGGATCACGGACCTGGAGCACGCCGTGCTGCTCGACCGCACCATCCAGTGGATGTTTCACAAATCGAAGCTGCTGGGGCGGACGGCCGAGGGTGGCGGCAGCTACCTGGAGCTGGTGGTGAGCTCGTCGAAGAGCCTGGTAGACAAATCCAAGAACGAAATTGTGGAGCTGGCGGTGCACGAGCTGGCCGAGTTCTTTCCGCAGGCCCGCGAGGCCCGGCTGGTGAAGAGCACGGTGATCAAGGAAGTGCACGCCACCTGGTCGCCTGCTCCGGGAGTGGACCGCCACCGGCCGCCCAACGTGACCGCGTGGCCGCGCGTGTTTCTGGCCGGCGACTGGACGGCCACGGGATGGCCAGCCACCATGGAGGGCGCGGTGTGCAGCGGCTACATGGCGGCCGAAGCGCTGGCGCGCGCCGCCGGGGTGCGGGGCAGCCGCTTCCTGGTGCCCGAACTGCCGGCGCGGGGATTGATGCGGCTGTTGCCGGGTCCCTAAGTGATCTAGCGCCAAAAAATGATTCGCACATCTGCGACAAAACGAGTGAGATGGCGATTTATCATCAATCATCCCAGGACTAGCCGCAATTTCGATTGCGAGGCCAACCGATGCGCCGATACCACCACATTGGAATCCCGACCACCGAGCGCCGTGCGGGTGAGAAACTCATTGAAGGATTTGCAACTTACGTATCCGGATATGACACCAGCGCGTATGGAATCGAATGGATGCGCTTCGAACCCGCCGCACCCGTTCCTGATCTCGTCCGCACCATCCCACACGTAGCGTTCGAGGTAGATGACCTAGCGGTGGAGCTTGATGGAAAGGAAATCATCATTCCACCGAACTCGCCGTCCGACGGCGTCAGGGTAGCTTTTATTGTAGAAAACGGTGCCCCAGTCGAATTTCTCGGGTTCACCAAAGAAGTAACTTTCATCGGGGCATCTACCACGGCAACTTACGCGAAGCCGATTTCACGCCGTCACAACCGCTCACGAACGTGATCAGGAACGGGCTTCTGCCTTGCGAAGAAACGCAGTCGCGGTGTCTGCGAAGGCACGTGCATTAAGCCCAAAGATTGGGCCATGACCACCCTGCGGCACAACCCAAAGAGATGATTGCTGAATCGCCTCGTGCAACTCGAAGGCGAGCTTTACTGGATAGAGCGGATCAGAATCGCCGAACACAATCAGCGTCCGTGCTTTAACGGTCTGCAGGAGCGGCGGAGTGAAGTTCACGTCCTAATAAGAGTCGGCCATTTTGTGGCCCTGCTCGATCAGCCACGTTATTTGTGCATCGGCCCCTTTGCTGCGCTTGCGCATCCTTGCTTGCTCGTCCTGCGGTAGCGACTCAAACGAAAAAGCCCTTTGCAGGTTGCGCGCCTGCGTCGGAAAGTAAGGTGGTGCACTGATAATGACCATTGCTTCGATTCTTTCTGGCTGCTGCGTCGCCATGTGGAGCAGAGTGATCCCACCGCCGCTCAATCCAATCGCCTTTATCCGCTGTATGCCAAGATGATCGAGAAGTCCAAACATGTCGCGTGCCGACTGCCGGAACGTGTGTGTTCCGTCGAACCCCGAGGACGCTCCGTTACCGCGTATGTCTGGCCCTACGATCTGGAATCCCGCTGGCACGTCGTTGAAGATGTATCTCCAATCTTCTCCGCTCCCACTCCAGCCATGCAGCCAAAGAACAGGTTCTCCGCTACCCCCAAAAATCTCATAATGCATCCGAAATCCGTTGATCTCAAAGTCCATGTGGTTTTCTTTCAACGCTCCGAATTGTTGATGCTGGGTTTGCATCGCGGCGGAGTAGATCGAATAATGAACTCGCAACCCGATCCCGCAGCAATGCCGGTCTTTGAAGAACGTGCGCCGCGTAGGCAGGCAAACCTCCCGAAAAAGAGTATCTGTAGGCCTGTGGAGTTTCAATAATTGTTGTGAACAGGCCTCACACACTTTACGAATCCCCGAGCCAATGAAAAGTGCTATGCCGATTTATCACCAACCGTTCGAATGCCTCGCGGAATTGCAGCATCACCGGCCATGCTGGCGCGGCTGGACGATTACGCTTCACCTCGAACAATCTTGCCGGATGCAGTCTCGTTCGGATAGTTGAAGAAGAGCTGATTGCC
>JAICWP010000040.1 GCA_025934735.1 Terriglobales bacterium
AGTTTCTGTACTCGCCAATTCAGCAGTTCAGCGGCAAAAAGGGTGTTTTCGGAGGGGCAGGCAATCTCGTGAACCCATCCGAATTCCTTCAGTTGCTTGCCGGGCTTGCCGAAGGCGCCCAGGATGTTGCCATTCAGGTCCATCTTGTAGATGCGACCCTTATTGGAATCAGAGGTATAGAGCACCTGGTGCGGCGAATTGGCGGGCACAGAAACTAACGCTGCATCCGTCTCACTTTCCCAACCGGCAAAAAGAGTGTTCTCCGAGGGGCCGAATTTCCGCCCGGCCTGCGGTTCTGCAAACCGCTCGCAGCAGACAGTGAGTTCCTTGACCATGGGAATTAAGATTGTGGTGAACCGGATAGCACGCCGGCGACCGTCGGTGGGCGACAAGGCGGGGCACTTCCTGGCCCCGCTTTCCAAGCCATCCACAAAAATGTGGCGAATGTTAGGCGCGCCAAGGCCGCCCAGGCTCAGAGCGCAAGCATCAATTGAGAATTGGAACGTAATGGAACGTAAACGCCAGAATGGACCGCGCCAAGTGATTGATTTGTTGGTGGAGCTAGTCGGGATCGAACCGACGACCTCATCGTTGCGAACGATGCGCTCTCCCAGCTGAGCTATAGCCCCACTCTGGGGTGTGCGAAGGGAACGGCCCGCAGCACGAGCCAAACCAATTTTAGCAGATTGCCGCTGCCCAGCCCCACGCAAGGATCGCAAAACCGAAGCTCACCGTGCGCCCGAGCGGGGAATACCAGCCGCGTATCGTCTAGCTTTTCGCCTGTTTCAGTTTTTGCACCGCCAGTGGCCGGGCGAAGGCGTTAGTCGGATTGTGGGTGTTGATCGCCAGCACCTGGCGGTAATAGTCGCGAGCGCGACCCTGGTCGCCCAACTTTTCATTGGCCTGCGCCAGCAACGCCAGAATGAAAGGATCGTGCTGGTCGGCCTGTTGCAGGGAGGCAATGGCGCCCTTGGAGTCGCCCGCATAATAAGCCACGTAGCCCTGCAGGTAAGGGAAGAAGCGCTGCTGGTTTGGGTTGGTGCCCTTATCTAGAATGGCCTTGGCGGCGGCCACATGCTTCTCTGCTTCGGCATGGCGGCCCCGGCGGGCTGCGATGCGGGCCTGCGCGTGCTCCCAGCGGAAATTCCACAAGTCAGTTTCCGCCGGGCTCATGTTCTTATTTACAAACGCGGTTTCGTGCCCCTTCTTGTACCAGAGCTCGGCGTTGTCCACGTCGCCGGTTTCCAGGTAGATCCGCGCCATTTCGTCGGCGGCTTCCGCTGCACCCGTGTAATCCTTCACTGCCACTTCCGAGTTGAAGGCCTCCTCCTCGTATTTGGCGGCTTGGCCGGCATCGCGCTGGAAGGCGTAGGAGATGGCCATGGCGCGAAAAGCTTGCGCCTTGGATTCAGGCGAGGCCAGGTCAATGGCCTGGGCGAATTCGCCGCGGGCCTGAGTGTAGTCGCCCTTCAGGTCCAGCGCCTCGCCTGCATCCAGATGCGCTTCATACAGCTTCGGAGACGCCTGCAGCGCCTGGCGATAGAGCGCGAGCGCCTGGTCCTGCTTGCCTTCGCGGCTCAGCGTTTCGCCTCGTTTCACCAGATCCTGCGGGCTGGCGGCGGTCGGAGACTGGGCGGGGAGGGGAATGCTGAAAATCAGAGTAGCGGCGAGTAGGGCAACGGCCAGCTTCATGGGCAGAAATTATGGCACAAACCGCGCGGCCAGGTGTTCTCGCCGGTGCAGGCGGACGGTTTGGGCACAGGCACCCTCGCCTGTGTTTGGCGGCGGCTACCCGGGACGATTCTGCGGCATCCATCCCACCAAGGAGACGGGTCATGGCAACCATGAATGGCGACGGCGCCCGCAAAGCGCTGCAAATCACAATCGGCGCGACCGCATTTGCGGCGGGCCTGGACAAATTCTTTAACCTGCTTACCGACTGGGAACAGTACCTGAGCCCGGTGGCGGCTCGCCGCTTGCCCATGAGCAAGAAAAACTTCATGCGCGTGGCAGGCGTGGTGGAAATGGCTGTAGGCGCAGGTATGCTGAAGGGGCCGGCACGCGCCTCTGCCTATGTGGCCAGCGTCTGGCTGGCGGCGATTAGCGCCAACCTGATCTCGTCAGGGAAGTACTTCGACGTTGCCGCTCGCGACGTGAACATGGCCGTCGCGGCTTTTGTCCTGGCACGGCTGTGCGAGCGCGACTCGCGTCGGCTGCGGGAGCCGGAGGAATTGTCGCGGGCAGCGTGACAATCCCACAGCGCAGAACGTGTTTCGAATTGAGAGAAGCGGGATTGATGCCGGGTTCCCTCCCGAGATTTACGGTGATCCGAGCGTGTTCGGCAACCCAGCTTTCAATGCCGAAAAGGATTGATTGTGGGTTTTCTCGTCTGGCGGTTTTGCCGGGTCGGAGTGGTCATGCTGGGGATTGCGGCCCTGGGGTGGGCACAAGCGACTCCAGCACCTTTGCCGGTACCGGGCAGCACTTTGGCTTTGCTCCCGCCCTGTGCCCAGATTGCTGGACCGGGCCCCCGATTCGCGCCTCTGGCCCAGGCCTGCCAATACGCCCTCTCGCCCGAACGCCTGCCGGATTTCATTTGTGAGGAGGAAATACAGCAGTCTACACGCTTTCCAGGTTACGAGAATTGGAGCTACCTTGATGTAATGACCGAACAAGTCAGCTTCGAACAGGGGTACGGGACGCAGTACGCGAAGGTTGCCATCGACGGGCACCGGATTCGCCAGCTCGCGGACTGGCACAGCGCTTCGGAACAGTGGAAGTACCTCTCCCACCATTACCTGGGCGGTCTGGCGGACCTAACTCAATTTGGTACTGACCTGCGTGTAGTTTTTACTCCCCAGAATCACACCAGCTTCGAATACAAGAATGAAATTACTGTCCGGAATACACCGCTGGTAGTGTTTGGGTTTCAAATCAAGAAACCAACTGGGGATACCAAAACGAGTAATTTCATGCCTGGGTTCACATTAGGAGAGGGTGAAGAGGGTAGTCCATATACGGGCCGAATGGGATTGCTTTGGATCGATAAGAACACCTCGTCACTGCGCCGGATCGTGTCCCATTCAACAGAAATTGATCCTAAGAACCCCGTTGAGGCGGAAGCCAGCTCCACCGACTACGGTTCGGTCACGATTCCCGAGCTGGGAGAGTTTCTGCTACCGACCGCGGCCGAAATGCTCGAGTGCCTGAAGTCGGGGAGCTGCTGGCGAAACATTGTGACCTTCAAGAACTGTCAGAAGTTTGCAGGCAAGTCGCGCATCCTTCCCGCCAAATAATGGACACAATCCTTAGATGGAGCTTGTGAGCGCGAAGCAAATGATCGAGCTACGTTTCCTCTATCCACTTTAGACGGTTAGGCGGGACCACCCGTTTTCCCTCGGACGCTCCGTACATCGCGGCTTGAAATTCCACCACTTCATTGTCGTTAAGAGCGTGTAACGTACCATCTTCCACAGCGACCACGCTGCCCGCAGCGCATGGGATACAGGCGACAGCCGAGGCAATCGTCGGGTGTTCGTGGTCGCAACCTAGGAGACAGCCGCTGTCTGTCCAAGCGGCGAAGTAGTGGCGCATCAGCTTAACCTCGTCTCAACACGAGACTAGGCGGGTCGAATCCGTCTCACTTTGGTGTACGTTGAAGTGCGAAGGATATCAATGTGACCGACGGCCAATGGCGGATATGGCCTTTAGTAATATCGGAACGTTTTGCTTCTTGACTGAATGATTGGTAATAAATCGCCGGCTGGGCAGGGTCACTCCAAGCACCAAAAAACAAGGCCCGCCGGGAGGGCGGGCCGGAGCGGCAAGCTGCCTTAAAAGGTTACCGGTTCAGCACGTGCGCCGAGTTGCGCTCGGCCACGATGTGCCGGGCGTTATCGGCCAGCTGCTTGGCCTGGGGCAAAAGGTCGAGCGCTTTCACCACCTCAGGATCGGCCTCGGCACGCACCTTCAGACCTTCTTCCTGCCCGAACGCATCAATGAAGATTTCCGCCTTGATGTTGGACCGCACCCAATCATTGTTGGCCAGCAGGTCAGCTTCGGTGTAGGGCACCTTCTGGTCGTCCAGAAAACGGCGGAAGTCCTGCATGACTTCCTCATCCAACACAAACGATTTGCTGGGGTGATGCGTGATGGTGAAGTGTTTGGCAAAATTGAAGAACGCGTAGTGCTGCAGCATTGTGTCCTGGAAGCTGTTGCCCTTGCGCGTGGCGATCTTCACGTCGGGCGTAATGCCTCCCCCGCCGTACACCGTGCGCCCGCTGTCGGTCAGCTTCACTTCGTGATTGCCGTTGTTGCTGTCGGCATCGCGTTCGTAATAGTAGTCGTACAGCGAAACTCCGTTGTAGTCGCGCTGAATCAGCCGTCCGCTGGGCGTGTAATACTTCGCCGTGGTCAGCGCCAGGCCGGTGTTCTCGGAAAGGGGATACACCGTCTGCACCAGGCCTTTGCCGAAAGTGGTTTCGCCGGCAATCAGCCCGCGATCATGGTCCTGAATGGCGCCGGCCAGAATTTCCGCTGCCGAGGCGGTGCCCCGGTTCACCAGCACCACAATGGGGTAATCCTTGCCTGCGTTCCCGTGGGTGGCCCGGTAAACCTTCTCCGGGCTGGAGCGGCCATGGTGCGAAACGATGACCTGTCCCTTCTGCAGGAACTGGTCAGCGACGCCCACGCCTTCGCTGAGCAGCCCACCCGGATTCTGCCGCAGGTCAAGAATCAAGCCCTTCAGGTCGCCGAACTGATCCAGGGCCTCGCGAACTTCATGTTCTGTGGTCTCCTGGAAGCCGGAAACGTGCATGTAGCCGATGCCCGGGCGGATCAGGAAGTGCAGATCCACGCTGTAGCGGGGAATCTCGTCCCTCACAATGGAGAATTCCAGCGGCTTGTCGCTGCCTTCGCGCAGCACCGTAATGCGCACCGTAGTGCTCTTGGGCCCCTTCAGCATGTCCGCCACTTCGGCGGTGCTCATGTTGTCCGTGGGCTTGCCATCCACGGCAATAATCACGTCACCGGGATGGATGCCGGCGCGGTACGCGGGCGTGCCCACAAACGGCGCGATCACGATCACTTTGTTGTTGCGCGGTCCCACCGTCATGCCCACGCCGTAGTACTTGCCGCGCTGCTCTTCCCGCAGCAGGGAATAGGACTTGGGATCGAAGAAATTGGAGTGCGGGTCCAGCACGTGCAGCATCCCGGGAATGGCCCCGTTGTAGATGGCCTTATCCGGGTTCACCGGCTCGGCATAGTTCTGCTCGACAATGTTGTACACCTGGGTGAAGGTACGCAGGCTGTCGCTGACATCGCCATCAGTACCGCCGGACGAGGCGGCCCCTACCTTCTCCCCGAAGAGAAGGCCCAGAAAACCGCAGCTGAGAAGGACGAAAGCGACCAGGAAAAGAGAGCGACGAGCGCGACGGACCATCGTAAATCCTTGTGTAGGATGAGGTTTTGGCATGACCAGCAGGTCACGAACTTAAGCGCAGTATACCATGCTGCTGGATGGCAAGCCCCTCATTTCCGAGGGCTTGCGCGGGTACCCTGCTTGATTCTAAAGCCTCAAGTTCTTGGCCTGAGTTCCAGCCTATACGATGACCCTGCGCTCGGGGAAGGTGCAGAAAGTAATACATTTTTCGGGCTTAAGCAGGCCATCGCTTTTCTCCCACTCAAGCAAAAGCGGGCTTGAGTGGGGCACCCGACGTTTCTCGGTAGGGCTGCCCAAGAACGACTAAGAACTTCAGCCGCGAGCGGCGCAAGAATGTAGCCCCGGGCCTAAGCCCGGTGTTCCAAGAATGTAGCCCCGGGCCTAAGCCCGGTGTTCAAGGTTTTTACAGTCGGGGAGGCCCAGCGGAACAACAGGATCATTTGGGAGCGGCTTACCGAACCACTCCCTCCAGCGGCGAACTCGCCGTGGCATAAAGCTTCCTGGGCATGCGGCCGGCCAGATACGAGGACCGCCCTGCCAGCACGGCATGCTTCATGGCCTCCGCCATGAGCACCGGTTCCTGTGCTCCGGCGATACCCGTATTCATGAGTACGGCATCCGCACCCAATTCCATGGCGATGGCGGCATCGGAGGCAGTGCCCACGCCCGCATCCACGATCAGCGGCACGCCGGTGATGATTTCGCGCAGTATGCGGATATTGGCCTGGTTCTGAATGCCCAGGCCGCTGCCGATAGGCGCCCCCAGCGGCATCACCGCGCTCGCCCCAGCATCCAGCAGCCGCTTGGCAAACACAACATCGTCAGACGTATAGGGCAATACGGTAAAGCCTTCCTTCACCAGAACCCGAGTGGCTTCGAGCGTGGCCTGGATGTCGGGATAGAGGGTTCGCTCATCGCCAATCACCTCCAGCTTGATCCAGTCCGACAGGCCGACTTCCCGCCCCAGCCGGGCGGCGCGGATGGCATCCTCGGCGGTGTAGCACCCAGCCGTGTTTGGCAATAAAAAGTATTTGCTGGGATCAATGTAGTCGAGCAGCGACTCTTTGCTGCGGTCCAGATTCACCCGGCGCACCGCCACGGTGACCATCTCCGCCCCGCTGGCCTCCAGGGCACGAGCAGTTTCAGCGAAGGATTTGTACTTGCCCGTGCCCACAATCAGGCGGGAACGGAATTGACGGCCGGCTATGACCAGGGAGTCCATGTCTCTATTGTAATGAAAACTCCGGCCGGGCTGCGCAGGCGTGCTTCCGCCTGACCGCTATCTTCCCGGCTGCGGTCAAGGATGTGTCTCGTGCTTGGGCCTGATATGCACCTATCGTCGCGGATCGCCATCCGATGGAAATCAACCAAATCATAAAACACGGGGGTAGCGCAATGGCTGATATGAAGATCACGAGGAGCGCAGTTGCCGGTTTGTTTCAGGATGAAAGTCATGCCGAGAAGGCAGTAGATGAGCTGAAGCAGGCGGGTTTCTCCGACAGCGAAATCGGCGTGGCCACAAACGCCGACGAAAGTGGCAAGACTGGCAAGTTCTGGGACAAAGTGAGCCGGGTGTTTGGCAAGCAAGAACACGCTGAACACGCCACCGAGTTCCGGGGGTCGCTCACCGAATCAGGCATTCCGGAAACGCAGGCGGACTACCTGGATTCGCGCCTGGCCGAGGGCGGCATGCTGGTCACCGTACACTGCGAGGGCAAGCGCAGGGCCGAAGCCGTTTCTATCCTGCAGCGCAACGGCGCTGACCTGGGTATCGGAACGGCGGCGGCCCCAGCGAGGACCGGGATGCGGACCGGGGGCGAACGCCGCATTCAACTCCTGGGCGAGATCCTGCGCGTTCACAAGGAGCGCGTTGGACGTGGCGAGGTACGCCTGCGGAAGGAGATCGTGACTGAGAACCAGAACCTTGAGGTGCCGGTGTCGCGCGAAGAGTTGGTGGTCGAGCGCGTGCCGGGCCAGAACCGCGAAGCCGCCGGCGGTCAGATCGGTTCCGGCGACAGAGAGGTCCGCATCCCGCTAAGCGAGGAACGGGTTCACGTCGAGAAAAAGCCGGTGGTCAACGAGGAGATCCGCGTCGGCAAGCGCGAGGTGCAAAGCACCGAGCGGGTCAGCGATCAGGTGCGCCATGAGGAGCTGCGGACAGAGGGCGACGTCACGGAAGCTGATCGCCTGAAAGACAAAGAGGAAGCCGAGCGCATTAAAAATAAGGGGAAGCGGATCGCTTAGCCATCTCGAAGCCAGGCTGCAAGGGTATTCCTTGCAGCCGGCTATTTTTTCTGGTGCGCGACAATGTCGTTTTTAATCTTCTCGTACTCGGAGCGGGAGAGAATCTTCCCTTTTAACAAGTCGCTCTTGCTGCGATAGGGGCGGCCTTGGACAATTTTCGCCGACGTGGCGGGGCCGATACCGGGCGGGGCCTCGAGTTCCTGTTGGCTGGCGCTGTTGATATCAAGCTTTGAGCTGGTTTTTTCCTTGGTCGCTTTCTTGTGACTTGTCCGGGTAGTGGTGGTGCTGCTGGTCTCGGCTGAGGTCTGCTGAGGCGCAGCCCAAGCCGAGACTCCCATCACCGCGGCAAAGGCCAACAGCAGAGCAGCGGTTGCAAGCCGTTTCATGGTTTTTCCTGCTAAGTTGTAGTGCGATGTAGGGGGAGGGTGTCTGAGTTTGCCTGGGCAGGTGCACACGTCCTTGGTTTTTCCCAAAACCGGGCAGAACCGGCTTGCTGGCCCGCATCGTTTTCATACGTCCCCTTCCGTGCTGCCCTGAGGAGGAACTATGAAAGCTTTTTTAGCGGGACTAGGCTTGGGCCTGGCCGCATCGGTCCTGGCGCCTAAGCGCCTGAGCAACCGCTCGCACCAAAGTCGCGGTGAAAGCTCGCAGCCCGGCGATGTTCACGTTCCCATCCGCCGCATTAGTCTTGCCGCCAGCCGCCCCGAACCCAGTCACAAACGGACTACTCCGGAAGCGGTTCGGGCACCAGCAGCGGCTCACTCTCAGCCCCGTGCCGAGGAGCCGAGCAAACCCGCGCCTGCCAGGTCCGCCGGTACCCCGGAATACGTGCTCAATTCGGCCACACGGCAACAACTCCTTTCCGTGTACGGCATCGGCCCGGTGCTTGCCGATCGCATCATACAAAACCGTCCTTATGCGGCGGCTTATGACGTAGTGGAGAAGGGAATCATTCCCGAAAGTATTTTCGCGCAGCTCAAAAAACAACTGCTGGATCAGCACAGCGCCTGAACGGCGGTGCCGGACGCAGATCAGAAAGGACTTTCGCCGTGCCCATACTACATAGTTCGGTGAAGCTTCTCACCAAACACATGCCCAAGGTGATATCTCCCAGATCCCACGCCGTGCTCGACTACGTAACCGCGGGCGCCTTCGTGGCCGGCGGAATCCTGTTGCTCAAGCGCCGTCGTGATAAGCGCGCAGGCATTAGCGCTCTGGTATGCGGCGTGGCCGAAACCATCACCAGCCTGCTTACCGACTACCCCGGCGGAGTGACTGACCTGATCAGCTTTCCCACGCATGGCAAGATTGACATGGGCCTGGCCGCGATGACCGCCACCCTGCCCGAGTTCATGGATTTTGCCGACGCCCAGGATATGGGCTTCTTCCGTGCCCAGGCCGTGATGATCACGGCCAACGCCGGGCTCACCGATTTTGGCCGCGGCCGCAATTACGACCAGGCTTTCCAGCGCGAGGTTGCTTAGGCCTATGCCGTCACCATTCAGCTTGGGGGGCCTGAGCACGCGCGAACTTGCCAAGCGCGTGGGCAAAGCCATTGGCGAAGACGACATCTTTGGGCGCGCCGCCCAGCTGGCCTACTACTTCTTCCTGGCCGTATTCCCGCTGCTGTTGTTCTTGCTGATGGTCGCCGCCCTGATTATCGGGCCACGCTCGTCGCTGCAGAACAACCTGATGAATTACATCGGACGAGTGGCGCCGCCGGACGCCAGCCACCTCATCCAGCAGACCGTCGCGCAAACTTTCAAGGCCAGTGGCGGAATCAAGGCAATCATTGCGATCGTGGGCGCGCTCTGGGCGGCAACCCAGGGAGTCACGGCGTTAATGAATACGCTGAATGCCGCTTACAACGTGAAAGAAACGCGGCCGTGGTGGAAGCAGCGAGCAGTGGCAATTTGGGTGACGATCGCCGCCTCGGTGCTGATCGGCATAGGGCTGGCGCTGCTAGGGTTGGGACAGTGGGTAGCCGGGCATCTGGCCACGGCTGGTAGTATTGGCGCTTCAGTGAAATGGGGTTGGTATGTCGCTCAGTGGCCCATCGTCGTAGTGCTCCTCCTCGTCGCCTTTGGGATCATTTACTACTGGGGGCCCAACGTTGAGCACCGGAAATGGCACTGGGTCACGCCGGGAGCTGTTGTGGGCCTGGTAGTTTGGCTGGCTGCTTCCTTCGGGGTACGCGTATACCTGTCCTACTTCAATAGCTATAGCCGCACTTACGGAGCGTTGACCGCCGTCATCATCGTGCTGCTGTGGCTATACCTTACCGGCGCAGCGATCCTCATCGGCGGCGAGGTCAACTCCGAAATCGAGCGCGCGGCCGCAGGCACGGGCACGGCCAACGCTCACGATGAACAGGGTCACGAAGTCGGCAAAGTGCGCAGGATCGCCTGACTCCAATTTGCCCGGTCCTGGAACTCTGAACCATCTACCTTCCGGCATGTGTAAACTGGCAGGCGCAATCAGCGAAACGCAGCGCTCCGCCTGATTGCCATGATCTTCGCCGCTTCCGGACTTACCTGCCTGATCAGCACCACCCTGATCCGGGAGCGCGCCTTTTCGCCCGCGGAACAACTCGTGCTTCGCCCCGGCGCAGTTACGGCTCGGTGAGTGGTTCGTGTATCCTGTTCGGACTTGTTGAGGGGTACGACGGCCAAAAATGAGAACGATCCCGCTGGTCCGGAAAGTGTCTTACCTGAAGTTCAGGCCGTTTGTGTTTCTAGTGGCGGTTCTCTTCTGCGCTCTGCCCGTCTTGGCGCAAACCGATGAGATTCAGGTCTATGATGCGGAAATTGAGCCGCCAGGTATTTTCAATCTCATGATTCACACCAACTTCGCGCCCGTTGGGCGGACGACCGCAGTCTTCCCTGGCGCCATCGTCGCGAATCACTCGCTCAATGGAACGGCCGAATGGGCCTACGGTGTTACCCCGTGGTTTGAGCAGGGGCTTTACCTTCCGGTATACACGGTCTACTCGACGGACAGCGGGCCGACCCTCAACGGGTTCAAACTTCGCGAATTGTTTGTTCGGCCCCACGCTCATGATCACAAATTGTTTTATGGAGCCAATTTTGAGTTCAGCGTCAATGCCAATTACTGGGAGGACAGAACCATTACCTCCGAGATCAGGCCCATCGTAGGGCTACACCTGCGCCCAGTGGATTTAATTTACAACCCTATCGTTGATACGAACTATACGGGAGGCTTTGGCGGCCTTCAGTACAATCCCGCCGGCCGGGTCGCTTACAGCCTGAATGAGAACTGGGCGGTTGCGCTCGAAGAATACGACGGTTTTGGCCCGCTGCACCACTTTGTTCCGTCCCGGCAGCAGTTTCACGAAGTCTGGGCCGTTGTTGATCGCGCTAGCAGTAAATTCCTCGGGATTAATGTTGAGGCCGGCATTGGCGTCGGCTTGACGCCGGCGTCTGACAAAATCACGCTCAAATTGATGCTGTCACGCAACCTGAACTCGCACCCATGGCGGCCGTGAATTGTGTCTATGCCCATCACTGGTTGCGTATCCATCTGCGCCAATCTGCGTGCATCCGCGGCGAAGAAGTTTCAGGACGGCAGCGTACAATGCGCAGCGGAGAGGACTCATGTCCACCCTGGCGGGCAAGACTTTATTCATCACCGGCTCCAGCCGCGGCATCGGCCTGGCGATTGCGCTGCGCGCCGCGCGTGACGGCGCCAACATCGTCGTGACCGGCAAAACTACCGAGCCCAATCCCAGGCTGCCCGGCACCATCTATACCGCCGCGAAAGAGATTGAAGCCGCCGGCGGACACGCCCTGCCCATCGCCCTGGACATTCGCTTTGACGACCAAGTGCACGCCTCGGTCGAACAGACTGTGCGGCAATTTGGCGGCATAGATATCCTGGTGAACAACGCCAGTGCCATCAGCCTCACGGGCACATTGCAAACGCCTATGAAGCGTTACGACTTGATGATGGGCATCAACGTCCGCGGCACCTATCTCTGCTCGCAAGCCTGCCTGCCGCATTTGGCCAAGGCGCCCAACCCGCACATTCTCAGCTTATCGCCGCCGCTCGACCTGCGGGCAAAGTGGTTCGCGCCGCATCTCGCCTACAGCATGTCCACAATACGGCATGAGCTTGTGCGTGCTGGGCATGGCGGAAGAATTCCGCCAGCCGGGAATCGCCGTGAATGCGCTGTGGCCGCGCACCATCGTCGCCACCGCCGCGCTGCAGTTGATCCCTGGCGCCGAGCCGCAGCGCGGGCGCACTCCGGAAATCGTAGCCGACGCTGCCTGGCACATACTCACTCGAGACAGCAGAAGCACGACCGGCAATTTCTTTATTGACGACGAAGTGCTGGCCGCCGCCGGTGTCACCGACCTCTCCCGCTACTCGGTTGTGCCCGGTGCCCATCTCAAAAGCGACATCTTCTTAGACTGAAAAGTCCCAACCAGCTACTCGGTCTTGTGTGGGCGCGGGGCTCTGCCCCGTGCGTGGCGAGCGCAGCTCGCCTGGCTTTCTGATCCGGCGGGAGCACCTCAGTCGAATGGGCCAACGGCATGCCTCAGTATCCTCATCTATCAGGAAAGATTGCGAACGTGACCAGCACGTTGAATCTGGCGTCCCAAGTGAGTCATGAAGTGACCGCCACGGGAACGTGGCAGCCCAACACCACCGCGACAGCAGGCATCCCGCCCAAAGGCCACGCAAAGGGCGAGATCGTGGACAATCCCAACCAGTTGCTCGAAATCGGCCAGCTCAAGATTTTGTCCAAGACCTGCAAGTAGGATTACCGTTCGCCGCGCTCGGAGCGCCTCCGGGGCACAGAGGGGTGCTACTCTTCACTCCGCCCTCGCGTTGTTCCTTTTCCTAAACGCACCCAGCGGCCATCGGCGGAAGAGCTCTCCACCGCTTCCAGCACGCGCTGCACCTGCAGCGCGTCGTCAAAGTTGGCATGGAAGGGCTGCTTCTTGGCCAGCGCCTCCAGGAAATCCGCCAGCGTGGACGTAAAGGTGTGCTCGTAGCCGATGATGTGCCCCGGCGGCCAGTAGCGGTCCACGTAAGGATGGCCCGGGCCTGTGACCAGCACCTGATGCCCGCCCTGCACCGCCTGCTGGTCGCCGCAATCGTAGAACTCCAGCCGGTTCAGGTCTTCCAGGTTGAAGCGCAGCATGCCCTTGGAGCCGTGAATCTCGAACTGGTTGTAATTCTTGCGGCCGATGGCGTAGCGCGTGGCCTCGAAGCTGCCGATGCTGCCATTGGAGAAGCGCGCCAGCAGCAGCACGGCGTCGTCCACGTCGCGCGTCGGCGGCGCAAACGTCTGCAGCATGGCAGAAAGCTCGCTGATTTCGCCGTTCAGCATCAGCGCCAGATCAATGGAATGGGAAAGCAGGTCGCCCATGGCGCCGCTGCCTGCCTCGCTGCGCTTGAAGCGCCATACGCCTGCGCGCTCCGGCCCCCAGCTCTGCAGGTACACGGCGCGGTAGTGATACACCTGCCCCAGGCGTCCTTCTTCCATCAGGCGCTTGGCGAGGGCGATGGCGGGGACGCGGCGGTAGTTGAACCACACCACGTTGGGAACCTTCCGCGCGGCCTCCGCCATGCGTTCCGCTTCCTCCACGCTCATGGCCAGCGGTTTCTCGCACAGCAGAATCTTGCCCGCCTTGGCCGCCGCCAGCGCCACCGGCGCATGCAGGTTGTTGGGCGTGGCAACATCCACCACGTCAATGTCTTTGCGTTCCACCACGGCTTGCCAGTCGGTGGCGGTCTCGTCCCAACCCCAGCGCGACGCCATGGCCTGCAGGCTTTCGCGGTTGCGCCCGCAAATCACCTTGCGCCGCAGCTCGAAGGGCGAATCGAAGAAGTGTCCCACCTGGTGGAAAGCGTTCGAGTGGGCCCGGCCCATGAAGCCTTGGCCGATCATGGCGATGTTCAAAGTTGTTTTGGCAGCACTCATCGGGATCCTCGCAGCAAAGGAAAGACAATAGTTTTAGCACGATTTGCGAGTTCCTGGCGGGAAGGGAAGGGCTACTGCTTCTGCCAGGACTGGCCGCCGTCGGAGGTGTTCAAGGTCTGGCCGCCGGCGGTGGTCAGGGTGCCATTCTGGCCGTCGCGGAAGCTTAAACTGCTGATGTCATCGCTTAGCGGCACGCCATCGGCGGAAGGCGACAGGCGCTGCCACTGGCTGCCATCATCGGCGCTGTAGTAGAGCGCCCCGCCCTGGCCGCCCACCCACACTCTGGGCCCAACCACGGCGACCGCGTGGAAAACAGCGTTGCCGGTGAAAGGCACGCCCTGCCAGTTTTTGCCGGCGTCGGTAGAACGCAGCAGCGCACCATCGGGAGAGAGCATCCAGCGCGTAGGCGGCGCCAGCTTCTTTTTGCCCAGGTCGCGCGCGCCAATGTTCGACGCGATCATCACGCCCGCCACGGTCGTGGAGGCAGGAGCAGTCTTGGCGGCACTACCCGCCGTCGCGGAAACGGCATTCGCGGCCGGAACCCGGGCCTCGTCTTTGCGTGCGATCTCGTCAGCGGATTTCGCTGGCGCGCTTGGCGCCGGAAGCTCGTTGGCCGCCATTTGTCTGGCACTGGGCGCGGATTCTCTCAGTGGCTGATTTTTAGCAAGCAAGCTCGTTTCCGGCCGAGCCGCCGCTGGCTTGTCGAGTCGTGCTCTCGTCGCAGTCTTTGCCGGAGCGTTTCTGTCTAGCTTGGCTTCCTGCGAAGGTGTGGCAGCATTCCCTTTGACCTCAGAAGCCGGTGCGCTGTGCTGCTGGGCAACAACCGGCGCTTGCGGCGCTGAGGCTGTCTTCTCTCCGGCTGGTCCGGGACCGCCGCGGAACAGCGCCGCCACTCCTGCAAGAACGACGATGCCAGCCGCCACTCCCGCCCACTGCCAGGCTGAGGACCATCGCCAGCCGCGCCCGGGCGAGGTTATTACCGTCTGCTCCGCCTCATTTTCGGGCAAGGCGTGCCACACCGCCGCGCGGCAAGGTTCGCAGGCCGCCAGATGGGCCAGCAGCCGCTCGCGTTCGGCTCCCAATAAGCTCTGCTCCGCGAACGCGGCCAGCAGGTCGGCCGCGGGATGCTCCCCAGACGTGGCGGAGGTCCGCAACCGCTGCAACACGGGTTTTGGCAGTTCCGACACCGCTAACTTTCCCCTTCGCCGCTGGATGCTCCGGCCTTCTGATCGGAGAACGGTTTGGCTGACGGATTTTGCGCCAGCCGGGCGCGAATATTCACCTGCAGGTCACGCACGTCCACGTCCATCAGTTCCTCCGCCTGCCGGCGGTCCAACCCATGCTTCAGCAGCGAGTTACGAATGCCTTCCCGCAGCGCCGCCGCCAGCTTTTCCAGCCTTCGGCTCACGTTGGAAGCATGTATACCCACCGCCCTCCCCACTTCGGCCAGGGTGCGCTGATCCAGGTAGTAGGAGGCAAGCAGAAAGCGGTCTTCCGCAGTCAGGCTGCTCAGGGCTTGATCCACCGAGCTTTGCAGGCGCAAGTCCACGGCCGGTTCGGGCTCAGCCGCCGGGGCGCTGTACTGCTGCCCGGCTTCCTCCTGCTCCTCCAGGCTCACCAGGCGCTTTTGCGTGCGGTAGCGGTTGATGTATTCCTGCGCCAGCACGGTGCGCAGCCAGCCTTCCAGCGAGCCCCGCCCGGTGTAGAAGTCCAGCTTGGAAACCCGCTTACCTTCCCGTACGGCTGTGCCGTATAGGTCGGCGTAAAGCGAGTCGGCCAGTTCCCGGGCGGCTGATTCTTCGCGTGCAACATGGTGCGCGGCTGAATAGAGCTTCTCCCGGTAGCGCAGCAGGAACGTTTCCCAGGCAGCCTCATTCCCGGCGGCGCAGGCGCGCGCCAGCACCAGTTCCTCCAGGTGCAGCGATGCGAAGAGATGGTGGGCTGCCGGCGGTGCGTCCTCGGGGGAAAGATACTTGCACCCTACCTGGTGCAGGATGTCGCGCAGCCCGGCCCGGGTGATCCCGAACCTCTCTCCAGCGCACTTGGGAAACAGTTCGTCAACCGCAAAAGGTAGCGCCGAAGCCCAGGCAGGTTCGGAGGGATTGGCGGCGCGGCTCATGACTTCCTCGGATACTACCAACTTTTGTGCTCGCCAGCCGACCTTTGCGGATTTATCGCCGAGTGGCTCGGGAACCCTCTCAGTGCGTCATCCACGTTGCGCCGGCGTCTCGCCGCCACTCTGAAGGGTCGTAGCGTCGGTTGACATCCGCCATGGCGCCGCCTCGCATCCATACTGCACCAGGCGAATCCGGCCGCTCAGGCCATAGGGCTGAGCCGGCTCCGCTGCAGGAGCACTCCATGAACCCCAAGCGCGACCCGGCATCCCAGCAGCCAACTTCCCCTCAGGATCCCGCCACCGGGCCCACCAACCGTGATCCCGAGGACCGGGAAATCAATGAAGAACGCGAGCACGAGGTCAAGGACAAGATGATGGACAAGACCCTGGCGGATTCCTATCCCGCCAGTGATCCGCCCTCCACCATTCCCGATCCTTCTGAAGAAGATTCCTTGGACGCGGATCAAGATAAGGACGACGCCGCCTAGGCGGGCTTAGCGTGCGGCGCTCTGCCGTTGAGCGGTGGATGCGCCGCAGTCCTGCCGCACCTGCTTCAGGTGGGCGCGCATGCATTGCCGTGCTTTCTCTGAATCGTGGCTTTCTATCGCCTTCAGGATGCGCTTGTGGTGGTATTGGCCGCGCTCCGGTCCGCCATCCGACTGAAATATGCGCATGCGCTGCTCCCGCAGCAGCCCCACGATGGAATCAATCAGCGAAAGGATCAGCGGATTGGCGGCCGCTTCCGCCAGCGCCAGATGGAAATCCAGATCCGCCTCGATGAAGGCCTCGGCATCGTGCATGGAGCTGTCCATCACGCTCACCGCCTCGCGCATGCTGTCCAGGTGCTGTTCCTCGGCGCGCTCCGCTGCCAGCGACGCGATTTCCGGCTCCAGAATGCTGCGTACTTCCGCCAGGTGCGCCGAGCCGTCGGCCTGCCCGATCCGCATCATCAGGTCCAGCGATTGCCGGATCACGTGCGACGTGCCGTCGGTAATGAAGGTGCCGCGCCCGGAATACGATTCCACCAGGCCCTTTTCTCCCAGCGCCTTGATGGCCTCGCGCACCGCCGTGCGGCTTACTCCGAACTGTTCCGCCAGTTCGCGTTCAGCCGGCAACTGGTCGCCGGCCTTGAGTGTGCCCTTCAAAACCGAGTCTTCGATCTGTTTTACGATTTGCTCGTAAAGCCGGGAACTCCGAATGGTCTTGTACACGTACGGCTCCAGGTTGTTCCAGTCTTGCTCCTGTCGGGCCACTATACCAGAGTCTGCCGCTGCGCCTTCCTGTCTGGCGCGTTCCCGGCGGAAATTCCGTGCTCCAGCGGCCGCCTATGGATAGGGTGGCGCTGAATGGGTGGGGGACGGGACTCTGCCGGGTGTGGACCGTGTGGGGGACGGGACTCTGCCGGGTGTGGACCGTGTGGGG
>JAICWP010000014.1 GCA_025934735.1 Terriglobales bacterium
CCCATTGCCGCCGATCAACGTTATCGGCGTGTCATCGCGTGCAAACGCTTCAGTTCGTCAAAGGACAATGGCTGAGAATAGATGGTGAGCGCGGAAGGAATCGAACCTTCAACCTACTGATTAAGAGTCAGTTGCTCTGCCAATTGAGCTACGCGCCCGGTCGGGAGTTGCTGCGAATGCGGAGAAACGCGGGACTTGTGATGACCCCAAGCCAGTATAGCAGCGGAACGGCGAGCGGTGAAATGCCGCCCGGCGCCCTAAGCCAAGCCAGTGGCAGTTAAAAGTGTTCCACCATCCAGGCGTTGACATCTATGCTGGGCGCAGCTATGGCCAAGTGGCGGCCGTCACGCGAGGGTATGGCCCAACTGCTCCCATTGGTGCTGACACTCTGAAGCGGGTGGACCGCGCCTTGTAAGTTCACGTAAAGCAGGGTTTCTTGCCGTCCGGTGGGGTTGCTGGAAACAAACAAAGCTTTGGAATCAGCCGCCCAGTCCACGGATATGAAGCTGGACCAGCTCTTGATATCAAGGACCCGCTCGGCGCCACCGGCAACCGGGAAAAGGCGTATGCGGCCGCCGCCATTAGCGTCCACCAGCGCCAGCCAGGCGCCGTCGGGAGAAAGACTCCAGTTGTATAGTCCGCCCTGCTCCAGAGTGCGAAGGGGCCGGGGATTCCCGGAAAGCGGGTCAAAACGCGAAAGCATGAAACGGCCCCCTTGCTGCTGGCTCATGACGCAAACCTTGGCGGGGGAGCGGGAACATTGGAAATTACTGATGGAGGGACCTTCCAGCAGCAGGTGCGTCGGTCCCCCGGTCAGAGGAATCCGCAGCAGCCGGATGGGGGCGGAAAAATCTCCCGGCCCGGAGGTGTACAGCAATTGCGTTCCTTCGGGATTCAGGCGGCAGACCAGCTTCGGGTCCGTGCCCAGGGAGAGCATTTCCGCAGTGGCTTTATCGAGCTCCTGGCGGAAGATGTTGCGGGCGCCCGTACGATCGGAGATGAAGAGCACGGCTTTGCTGTCGGGTGTCCAATCAAAGGGAAAATCGTTGGCGTCGTCCAGAGTCAGGCGCCGGGGCGTAACTAGCCGCGGCGCGGAGGCGGTAAAGGACGCGACGTACACATCGGCCTCCCCCTCGGCGCGCAAAATGACCAGGTGCTGGTTGTCAGCCGTCCTACTGAACTGAATCACGTACCCCGGCCCGCTGGTCAGGCGCGTGAGCGTTCCCTGGCCGCGCCCGGTGCGCAAGTCTACCGGCAGCGCCCACATATTCGATCCTGGGGGGCTGGTAGAGGGTTCGTCTTTGGCGATGATAAGGCGTCCATCGGCCAGCCACAGCAGGCCGTTATCCAGGGCGGGATCCGTGAGCAGGGTAGAGGTGCGGCCATGTTCCCAATCCAAAACTTCCAGCCTGGCGGCAGAATTCACTGCCGCCATGCTGAACCTGGTGTACGCAATCCACTTGCCGTCGGGCGACCATACCGGATTGACTAGCAGTTCATCGCCGGAGGAAACCAGTTTTCGCTGATCGGCGCCGTTGCCGCTTACCAGCCACAGTTCCTTCCCCGAGCCGAAAGGGCCCTCCCCTTTGAGAAAAGCAATGCGCGCGCCATCGGGGGAAACGGAGCCCACCGAACCCTGGTCGCTGATCTGGCGCGCGCCGCCCAGCAGCGAGATCACCCACAATCCCGAGCTGGCGCCGGTAGATGTTGTCCACGAGGTCAGCACACTGGCGCTGTCAGGAAACCATGCCAGAAACGTTACTCCGTTCTTAACCGGGACCGATAAAGGGTGAATCTCGCCGGTGGCGATGGTGCGCACATACACGCCGCTGGAATCGGAAAGAGCCAGATACTTGCCGTCGGGAGAAATGGCCGCGGCCGAGAGCGGATTGGCAGTCGAGTTGGTGGTCAGGCGCTGTTCTTTCGCCAGCGGGGAGGCAGTGGCCGGGGCCGCTTGCCGTCGCGAAAGCAGCCATCCCACTCCGCCAGCCAGCAACACGATGATCACAGCTGCCATGCCCAACTGCCATGCTTTAAATCGCGGCCGGCGGCTTGCGGCTTGGGCAACGCTCCGTCCGCTTTCGCTGT
Organism: Terriglobales bacterium; assembly: GCA_025934735.1. Classification (GTDB taxonomy): domain Bacteria; phylum Acidobacteriota; class Terriglobia; order Terriglobales; family Acidobacteriaceae; genus JAICWP01. Next base: position 2,089 of record JAICWP010000014.1, read on the forward strand.
CGCGCTTCAGCCGTTTCAGGTCTGCCCTTATCTCCGCCGCTGATTGGTAACGAACCTCACGGTCCTTCTCCAGGGCCTTATGGATGATTTCTTCTAGACGCGGCGGGATGGCCGGATTCATGCGCACCGGCGGCACAGGCTCGCGATTAAGAATCGCGTCAAAGATTACTCCCGAAGTATCGCCTCCGAAGGGCAGATTGCCGGTGCACATCTCATAGAGCACCGCTCCGAAAGAAAACAGGTCGGTTCGCCCATCCAGTTCCTGGCCCCGTACCTGCTCCGGGGACATGTAGGCCACCGTTCCCACCGTCGAACCTGGGCTGGTAAGATGCGCCTCGCTCGCCGTCATGGTAGGAGCCGCAGAAACCACCGGCTGGAGCTTGGTGGAAACCTTCGCCAATCCAAAGTCAAGTATTTTGGCTTGATTTCGACCGGTCACGAAAATGTTTGCCGGCTTGATGTCCCGATGGACGATGCCCTTACCATGAGCCGCGTCCAGCCCGTCCGTAATCTGCAGACCCAGGCCCAGAACGGTTTCCCTGTCCAGTGGCTTGCCCGCAATCTTCTGCCGCAGCGTTATCCCGTCCAGGTACTCCATGACGATGAACCAGCGATCGTCATTCCTGCCGATTTCGTATATGGTGCAAATGTTGGGATGGTTTAGCGCCGAGGCGGAACGGGCTTCGCGCCGAAAACGTTCCAGGGCCTGCGCATCCCGCTCCAGGTCCTCGGGCAGGAATTTAAGAGCAACAAAACGTCCCAGTTCAATGTCTTCGGCCTTGTAGACCACACCCATCCCGCCGCCACCGAGCTTCTCCACAATGCGGTAATGCGAGATGGTCTGGTTGAGCACAGCTGGGCCCTTGGAGCGGGATGTTAAACTCCGGGCCGACCCCGGTCAACGCACATTCCACCACCAAGGTGAACCCAAATACTCGCACCGCCCTCCTCCGGGCTTTCCTGCTATCCTCGAAGGTCGCATCCCGACAATCTCCTCCCGGGAGGCCGCCATGATTTGTTTCTCATTCCGCCGGACCGCAGTCGCTGTAATGCTGCTGGCCGCCTGCGCTGCACTCGCGGCGCCGCAACCGCCAAACAACCAGGAAATCGAGCGCCGCATAGACGCGCTGCTGCGGCAAATGACGCTGCAGGAGAAGATCGGCCAATTGGTGCAGTACAACGGCGACACCCCCGAAGCGGCCGCCCAGGCCAAAGCGGGCCGGGTGGGCTCGCTGCTGAACGCGACCGGCGCCGACAGAATCACCGAACTGCAGCGCGCGGCGGAGCAGTCGCGCCTCAAAATCCCGCTGATTTTCGGGTACGACGTAATACATGGCTACCGCACCATCTTCCCTGTCCCACTGGCGGGCGCGGCCAGTTTCGACCCCACACTGGTGGAGCAGTCGGAGCGGGTGGCAGCCAAGGAAGCCACAGCTGCGGGCGTGAAGTGGACCTTCGCCCCCATGGTAGATATTGCGCGCGACCCCCGCTGGGGGCGCATAGTGGAAGGGGCGGGTGAAGATCCCTATCTGGGCTCGGCGATGGCGGCGGCGCGGGTACGCGGCTTCCAGGGTACCAACATGGCTGATCCACAGAGCCTGGTGGCCTGTGCCAAGCACTTTGTGGGCTATGGCGCGGCCGAGGGCGGGCGCGACTACAACAGCACCGAAATTCCCGAGGACACGCTGCGCGAGATTTACCTGCCCCCCTTCCATGCGGCGGTGCAGGCGGGCGCAGGCACGCTGATGTCGGGGTTCCAGGATCTGAATGATGTGCCGGCTTCCGCCAACTATCACACCTTAACCGAAATTTTACGGAAGGAATGGCACTTCGACGGCTTTGTGGTCAGCGATTACGATTCCATCCATGAACTGGTGCCGCACGGCATCGCGGCGGACGATCAGCAGGCCGCGCTGCAAGCGCTGACCGCCGGAGTGGAAATGGATATGGCCGACGGCCTTTATGAAAAATATCTGGCCGAACTGGTGCAGTCGCGCAAGCTGCCCATGAGCACGGTGGATGAGGCGGTGCGGCGTGTGCTGCGCATCAAGTTCCGTGCCGGATTGTTCGAACGGCCCTTCTACACCAATGCGGCGCGGGAGCGCAGCGACATTCTGACTCCAGAGAACCGGCAGGTCGCACGCCGCCTGGCGGAGGAGTCGCTGGTGTTGCTGAAGAATGACAACCACCTGCTGCCCTTGCCCAAGAACGGAAAGAGGATTGCGGTCATCGGACCGTTGGCAAGCGATCAAGCTAACCAGCTAGGCTCCTGGGTAGGCCGAGGCCAGGCCGCCGACGTCATTTCGCCACTGCAGGGAATAGAGGCCCAGATGCCGCAAGGATCGGTGCTGCACGCCCGCGGGGTGGACATCAGCTCACTGCAGGCGCAGGAGGTCTCGGGAGCAACGGGGGCGGCGCCCGCTCCCACTGGCGCCACCGGCGCAGCCGCTGCTGAGCGGGAGAACGGGCCAGCCACCATCGAAGGTGCGGTGCAGGTGGCACAGCAGGCAGACGTAGTGGTGATGTTCTTAGGCGAGCCCGCCGGCATGACCGGCGAGGCCAGCTCGCGCGCCTTCCTCGATTTCCCCGGAAAACAGGAGCAACTGCTGGAGGCGGTAGTGGCCACCGGCAAGCCCGTGGTGCTGGTGTTGGAGAGCGGACGTCCTCTGGACATCCGCTGGGCCGCCGAGCACGTCCCGGCTATCATCCAGGCGTGGTACCCCGGAACGGAGGCGGGCAATGCCATCGCCGACGTGCTATTCGGCGATGCGTCTCCCAGCGGCCGCATGCCTATCAGCTGGCCGCGCAGCGTAGGCCAAATTCCGGTTTATTACAACCACAAGAGCACGGGGCGACCGAGTTCGAACGACCGCTGGCACACCGGCTACCTCGACGAAAGCAAGGAGCCGCTGTTCGCCTTCGGCTTCGGCCTGAGCTACACCACGTTCAGCTACAGCAACCTCCGCGTGCTCTCGCCCCAGGTCACAGCCGCGGGAACACTGCGGGTTGAGGCCACAGTGCAGAACACGGGCCAGCTGGCCGGAACGGAAGTCGCGCAGCTCTATGTCCACGACCGGGTTGCGCCCAGGTCGCCACGAGTACGGGAGCTTCAAGGCTTTCAGCGGGTCACGCTGCAGCCGGGAGAGAGCAAGAGCGTGGATTTCACCGTCAATGCGCATGACCTGGGCTCGTTTGACACAAACATGAGGTGGGTGGTGCCGCCGGGCACATTTGACGTGTGGATAACGCCCAACGCCGCCGCCGAGGGAGCTGCCGGCACTTTCCAGGTCGTAGCCAAGTAGATGGTGTGAATGCTGGAATTCACTCCCGCGCGGAGCTCCGGTCCCCGCACGGGCTTTCTGTTTGCTAGCATCTAGCGATGACCGAAGGAAGCAACTCCTCTCAGCACCCTCTGCGGGTAGCGGTGGTAGGAACGGGCAGCGTAGGTGCGACCTTCGCATACGCCCTCCTCTTAAGTGGCCTGGCGGCGGAAATCGTCCTGATTGATAAGAATCACCGCAAGGCTGAGGGCGAAGCCATGGACCTGAACCACGCCATCCCTTTTGCCCATGCCACGCGGGTCTGGGCTGGAGACTACCCCGATTGCGCCGGCGCTTCGGTCACCGTCTTGGCCGCCGGCGCCAGCCAGGCCCCCGGCGAAACCCGTCTCGACCTGCTGCAGCGAAATGCCGCCATCTTCGCTGAAATCGTGCCCCAGGTGGCACGGCACAATCCTGAAGGCATTCTGCTTATCGCCACAAATCCGGTGGACGTTCTGACCTACGCCACCCTGAAGGTTTCGGGCCTCCCCTTGGCGCGGGTGATGGGTTCGGGCACCATTCTGGACACGGCGCGCTTTCGTTACCTGCTGAGCCAACACTTTGGAGTAGACGCGCGCAGCGTGCACGCCTTCATCATCGGCGAGCACGGCGACAGCGAGGTGCCGGTGTGGTCGCTGGCCAACATAGCCGGCATGCGGCTGCCTGAGTTCTGCCGCGCTCACGGAGTTGCCCTCGACCGCACCGCCATGGACGACATTTTTCGCCAGACCCGCGATGCCGCTTACCACATCATTGCCCGCAAGGGCGCGACATATTACGCGGTGGCCGTCGGCCTTATGCGTATTGTGGAAGCCATCCTGCGCAACCAGAGCACCGTGCTGTCAGTTTCACATCTGGTGCAGGATTATTACGCCATCAGCGATGTGTGCCTGAGCCTGCCCGCGCTGATCAACCGCGGCGGAGTACAGAAGTTGTTGCGGATTGAGCTGAGCGAGTCGGAAGTGGAGCAGTTGCGCCACTCCGCCGACGTGCTCAAGCGCACCATTGCCAAGCTGGAGTTGACTGCCGCCTGAGGCGCCGCGGCGCGAATTCGCGCCCCGGCTCGCCGGTGTGCGTGCTCCCGTCTGTCCCCCCGCGACATCTTTACCCCGGATTGGTAAACTGTAGCCATCATCGGTGCGCGCCCGTAGCTCAATTGGATAGAGCGCCAGCCTCCGGAGCTGTAGGTTGGGGGTTCGAGTCCCTCCGGGCGCGCCATTGCTTCCTCGATATTCGCGTTTCCTTCTCTAGGGATTTAACTTTCTGCTCCAGTGTGGTAAATGCAGCGCATGCTGGCCACTGCTGCATTCGTCGCCGCGCTTGCTTACGTGGTTCGCGACCCTTCCTGGGTGCACGATCCGTTCCTGCAGCTTTTGAATGATCCCCTGGTATGGGGACCGGTGGGAGCAGTGCTGGGAGCGTATGGATTTTTTCGAGGATTCTCGCTGCTCAAACGCAAGCGCCTCTTGCAGGACACGCCGCGCTCTACGGTTCGGGCAGCGGCGCTGGGCCCGGTGGAAATCAGCGGCCAGGCGACCGGTCCCTATACTCTGGTTTCGCCGCTCTCCACCACTGATTGCTACTACTATCGCCTGGTTACGACCATTCTCCAGGGCAGCCGGAAGAAAACCTGCTCCATCGAAGAATGCGCTCCGCTGTTTCTGAATGACGGTACCGGCAACGTAATGGTGGATCCTCGGGGCGCGGAAATTCAGTTTTCCGCCTTGGGCAGCTTGGATGCCGGGTCCCTGCCCGATTACCTGCGTCATTTTCTGAACCAGCACGGCATTCCTGCCGACCTGGTCGCCACGGTGCAGGAGTTCTGCATTCGTCCCGGCGACCCGATCGTGGTCTTCGGCAGCTTGCAGGAAAATCCCTGGTCGAAACCACAACCGCAAGAACTGGCGGGCCGAATCGGGCCGGGGTTTTTGAGTGAAGCCGCCGCCGACGTGCAGCGGCGCCGAGCTTTTGCATCTTTAAATCCGGACACCCCTTCGGGTGACCTCGCCGCTTCGGCATGTCAGTTTGATCTCTATCCTCCCGTCCTGTTGACGAAGGGGTCCTCGCCGTTCTTCATCTCCAATGCCAGCCAGCAGGAACTCACCGAATCGCTGAGTTTCCAGTCTGCTGTGTACATTTGGGGAGGACCGGCGCTGGCAGTATTCTGCACCTATTTCCTCCTGCAGCGCGTGGCTCGGCTGTGGCCGCGGTAATTTGCTTCGCTCGTCCGGATTGGAACGGAAAAATCTTCTGCGAGGCCCCGCGAGGCCACTCCCGCAAGTGCACAATAAGATAGTTCTCTCATTGCGCCGCCCGGTTCAGGGGAGTAAACTTTGTGGAATTTCTCTTCACCTGGACGGCAGCGACACGGTTCGCTCGCGGAGAACGCGTATCGCCAAGACACCGCCCAGGCACTCTTCCCAGCCTTTTGAGGACCAGGGATGGCTAACCGCGGCCCGATACCACAACCGTTACCCAGCCTCCGGAAACAGAATTCCGCGCGCGGGGCGGTGCGTCCGGTCTCGCAGGAACAGGCCGCGGCAGCGGAAGCGCTGGAAAGTCACCTTCACCAACTGGCGGATGAAATCCTGCTATCGGCCGGCGCCGATGGCGTGCCTATCGCCCTGGCTGAAAACGGGGAGTTGCGCTGCCGCGCCTCCAGTGGCATTGCGCCGCCGCGGGGGACGCAGATTGATTCGCGCTCCGGCCTGACCGGAGCCTGCCTGAGCACCGGCACGGTGCTGCGCTGCGACGACACCGAACAGGATCTGCGGGTGGACCAGCAGGTTTGCCGGGCGATTGGCATTCGCGCCATCGTCTGCGTGCCGGTAAGCGCCGGCCACGAAGTGGTGGGCATCTTCGAGATTTTTTCCAGCCGCCCGGGCGCGTTCCGCGAAATTGATATTGATGGACTGCGGGCGATTGCAGACGAAATTGCCCACTGCTTCGAAGCCGAAGAAGCGCTGACCCGGGCCGCGGTGGCTGCCGTTGCTGATTTGGGGGCCGCGGGCGAACTGCCGCCGGGATGGATACCGGTATCGGCTGCGGTCCGGCCGCGCCGGCCCATGAGCCCAGTCGCACTCAAGAAATGGCGGACGGTGCTGGGGGTCTTGGTGCTGGCCGTGGGCTTGTTCCTGTTGCTGCGAGCTCTTCGCAGTCCGCGGGCACCGCTGGCTCAAGCTGCGCCCACCGTGGAGTCGGTCGCGGCAGACCAGCCAGCCGATAACTCCCAACTGGAAGCGCGGAAGAACCGGTCTTTGCGACGGCGCATTACCGCCCCGCATGGCGAAGCCAGGGCCGAAGCTTCGGATACAGAACCAATTTCGGTCGTCGCCGGCGCCGCGCCGAAGCGAGCAGACTCATCCTTGCCCAATCCGCCTGTCCTCGGTTCTGCCCAGATTGCGAGCGATCCTTTGCGCCAGCTGGTCAGTTCCCTGCCCACTGCACAACCATCTTTGCCGGCCAATCTCCACGTCTCACGTGGGATCCCGCAGCCAATATTGGTGCACCAGGTGGCGCCTATCTATCCCGCCTTGGCTAAGCAGGATGGAATCGAGGGCACGGTCGTGCTCGACGTTCTCGTGGAAAAAGACGGCAAAGTGGCCAGCCTGCGAGTGGTCAGCGGGAATTCCCTGTTAGCCACCGCCGCCGTGCGCGCCGTGCGCCAATGGCGTTATCAGCCCTCCCAGCTCAACGGGCAGAGCATCGCGGTCCCGATCAAGATCACACTCAACTTTGATCTGAGACAATAATGCCTCAACAAGCAGCTCCGCTTGCGGTCCCGCAGGCGCGCGTGTCAATTCCCAGGCGAACGAGGGTGCGCACTCTAAGCCGCATTGCGCTTGCCTTCCCCACTCAGCAGCCGTCGGATCTCTGCCACCAGGGCTTCCGGCTCCTGCGGTTTGGCCAGGAGCAGATCGGCAAATTCCACCGCTTGCGCAGCCTCCGGATCTCCGGAAAATACCACCACCGGCAACCTGGGCCGGAGTCGTTTCAGGGCCGGGCCCAGTTCGCTCCCGCTGCCCGGCAGGTTGTAATCCGTAATCACCAGGTCAACCGGCTTCGTTTGAACCAGTTGCAGCGCGCTGCTGGCGCTGCTGGCGCCCAGCACGGAGTAGCCGTGCTGCTCCAGAATGCGCGTCAGGGTAAGCAGCATGAGAGCGTTGTCGTCCACGATTAGAATGCAGTGTGCGGCTGGCACGAAGGACCCCTCTTCCGAACGCCGGCTGAGCGGCTGCGTAAGACAGCGTTGGGCGGATTTTTATTAAGGAGTGGGAAGCGAACGCGGGCCACGGGGTTGCAGTGAGATATCTCCTGATATCAAACGCCATCCAGAACGGCACCGGAACTTCCCTCAAAAATAGCTGGCGGTCGATCCTGTTTAGCCATGTGGGAGAACGATGCCCCGCCGCCAGCCTGGGATATGGGCCGGCAGCTAATTATTAGGGTTGAGGGATGACTCTCAGGATCCTTAGCTGGCCCCGCCGAGGGTGGACTGGATGCCGAAGGAGTGACGCACGTCGGCGCCACGCACCCAGAAAATCACGTCCTCGGCGATGTTGGTGGCGTGGTCGGCTACCCTCTCCAGGTTACGGGCAATCAGCAGAGCATCGAGAGCCTGCCGGGTCACAGCAGGATTCTGGTTCATAGTGCGCACAAGGGAGATGAAGGCCTCATCCCGCATGCGGTCCACCACGTTGTCCATCTCCAGCACCGCCTGAGCCAGTTCGGCTTTTCCCTCGATGAACGATTCCAGGGCGCGCTGCACCATGGCCGAAGCCGCTGAAGCCATGCGCGGCACATCCACCGGCAGCTCGGCCGGGGGAAGTTCCATCATGTCCATCACGCGCTCGGCGATGTTCACCGCCTGGTCTCCCACCCGCTCCAGGTCGGCGTTGATCTTCACCACCGCGAGGATGAAGCGCAGGTCAATGGCCATGGGCTGCTGCATGGCCAACAGGTCGAGGGCGACGCCGTCAATATCGCGCTCCGCGGCGTTAATCTGCGATTCGTTTTCCAGCACGCGGTGGCAGAGCGAAAGATCGCGCTCGCGGTAGGCCTGGCAGGCGCGGTCCACCGCCTGCTCTGCCATGCCTCCCATTTTGAGCAGCTTTTCCCGGAGTTCGTCTAGGCCTTGTTGAAATCGTGTGCGCATCAGCCAAACCTGCCTGTAATGTAGTCTTCTGTACGCTTGTCCGAGGGATTGGTAAAGATTTTTTCAGTTTTGGCGAATTCAATTAACCGGCCCAGCAGAAAAAATCCCGTAAACTCCGCCACCCGCGCCGCCTGCTGCATGTTATGGGTGACGATCACAATGGTGTAATTCTCTTTCAGCTGAAAAATCAGGTCCTCGATTTTTCCCGTGGAAATCGGATCCAGGGCGGAGGCTGGCTCATCCATCAGCAGGACGTTGGGTTCCACCGCCAGGGCGCGTGCGATGCACAGCCGCTGCTGCTGCCCGCCGGAAAGGCTGGCGCCTGACTTCTTCTTTAGCGCGTCCTTCACCTCGTCCCACAGCGCGGCCATGCGCAGCGAGCGCTCCACGATTTCGTCGAGTTTGCGCCGATCGCGAAAACCGTTCAGCTTCAGGCCCGCAGCCACGTTGTCGTAAATGGACATGGCGGGAAAGGGATTAGGCTTTTGGAACACCATTCCCACTTGCCGGCGCACCAGCACCGCCGGGGTGCCGTCGCCGTACACTTCCATCTCGCCAATGCGTACCTTGCCGGTTACGCGCGTCTCCGGCAAGGTCTCATGCATGCGGTTCAAACAGCGCACGAAGGTGGATTTTCCGCAGCCGGATGGGCCGATGATGGCAGTGGCGTGGTTGGGCGCGATGCGCATGCCGATGTCCTGCAGCGCCTGGGTGGCTCCAAACCAGGCATTCAGGCTTTCGACTTCGATGCCCACGCCCATGCTAAGTCGTCCCCTTCATCATGCCCCGGCTGGCGATCAGGCGCACCACGGCAATGGTGCCCACGATGAGCGCAATCAGCACCAGGGCTCCCGCCCACGCCTGGCGGTGCCACTCGTCATAGGGGGAAATGGCATAAACGAAAATCTGCAGCGGCAGGGCGGCGATCGGCTGGTTGATATTGGTGCTCCAGAACTGGCTGCCGAAGGCGGTAAACAGCAAAGGAGCGGTTTCGCCCGCGACCCGGGCAAAGGCCAGCATAATTCCCGTAATGATGCCGGCGGCGGAGGTGCGCAGCGTCACCGAGACGGTAGTCCGCCAGCGCGAGATGCCCAGCCCCAGCGCCGCCTCGCGGACCGACACCGGCACCAGCAGCAGCATTTCTTCGGTGGCCCGGGTGATGGTGGGAATCATCATGATGCCCAGGGCCACGCCGCCGGCCAGCGCTGAAAAATGTCTCTGGCGCAGCACCACCAGCGAGTAAGCCACGATGCCGATCACAATGGACGGCACTCCGTTGAGCACATCGGCGGTAAAACGGATGACGTCGCCGAAGCGGTTACGCCCGTACTCGGAAAGAAACACTCCGGACCCGATGCCCAGCGGCACGCCGATGGCGGTGGCAATGCCCAGGATCACTCCCGAACCCAGAATGGCGTTGGCCATGCCGCCGCCAGGCACGCCCACCGGTGCGGGCGTCCTGGTCAGAAAGGCCCAGTTGATGGAACCGATTCCGCGCTCTAACAAGTCGGCGAAAATCGCCGCCAGAGGCAGCAGCACGAGCAAGAGGGCGGCCACCGCCAGCGCGGTGAACAGATGGTCCCCGAAACGCCGGGACCACGAAATCTGCTCTGACCTCGCTCCCGCTTTATTGCGCATGGACCCTCGCTGGAAGGCCACGAGTCACACTCCACACCAGCAAACGGGCGAGCGCGTTGACTACAATGGTCACCAGGAACAAAGCGAGGCCGATCTCCACCAGCGCGCTCAGGTAGAGACGGCCCGTGGCCTCGGTGAATTCGTTGGCTATCACGCTGGCCATGGTGTAACCCGGGGCCAGCAGCGATTTGGCGATTTCCGGGCGGTTGCCGATCACCATGGTGACCGCCATGGTTTCGCCCAGCGCTCGCCCCAATCCCAGGATGACGGCGCCCAGAATGCCTGCCCGCGCGTTGCGCAACACGCCGATGCGAATCATTTCCCACCGGGTAGAGCCCAGGGCCAGCGCCGCCTCACGCTGGTTCCGAGGCACCGCGCTCAGTACCTCCCGAGTCAGCGAGGAAATGATGGGAACCACCATGATTGCGAGCACTATCCCGGCGGCCAGCATCCCGATCCCGTATGGCGGCCCTTCGAACAGCCCCGTCCACCCAAAATAGCGCATCAGCCCGGGCTCGATGTACAGGCGCAGGATCGGCACCAGCACGAAGATCGCCCACAGGCCATAAATCACGCTGGGGATGGCCGCCAGCAGTTCGGTGGAAAAGGAAAGTATCCCGCGCAGCCTCTGGGGGCACATCTCGGTGATGAAGAGGGCTACACCCACCCCCAGCGGAACCGCCAGCACCAGGGCCACGATCGAAGACACGATTGTTCCATAAATAAACGGCAGGGCGCCAAATTGATCCTTGACCGGGTCCCAAGTCTGGCTTATGAAAAACCTCCAGCCAAACTGATGTAAGGAAAGGCTGGAATTGACTACCAGTTCATACAAGATCAGCCCCAGCACCACTGCCACGCTCAGGCCGCAGGCGATCATGGCATACCGAAAAGTCTCGTCCGGAAGCCGGCTGCCTGTTCGCATACGAAAGCGCGCCAACTCAGGGGCACGCTGAGGCGGTGGAGGTGGCGGCCCCCCCATCGGCATGGCTTTCCGGGGCTGTGGCGGATGCGGCGTTAGCCGTGGAATGCCCATGGATTCCCAATCTCAACCTAACAAAGTTTTGTTACAGGAGTGTTACAGGATCAGGAGTCGTTATTAGGAGTCAGGCTTCCTTCAAGAGTAGGTCGCCGTTATTAACGGGTGCTGGTGGCTGCCACAGCCCGAATCACCCTCCGACTAGCAACTATTAACTCCTGACCTGTGAAATAAAACAGGCGCCGGTTGGTTGGCCAGGCGCCTGTTCTTGCTCCGCGTTAAAACGAGAATTCCATGTTGAGGAAAATGGCTTGCACGTCCGGCGGGACTGCGTTGGCAATGCCGGTTGGGTTGGCCTTCGCCAGTTTCGAGTTGAACTGGGCCAGGTCACTGGCCGGGTAGGTGAATTGGCTATGCCGGTAGAACACGTTCTGGCTGTCCAGGGCAAAGCGCAAATGCTTGCTGTAACGGTAGTTGATGCCGGCGATCAAGCGATGAAAATCAATCGGATCGCTTGGAATGTTGGTGTTGGGCTGAAACAGTTCCCACATCCCGAACAGTGTGAATTTTGTGGTTGGGATGTCGGCGTGACCGAACACGTCAAACCCCTTCTGCCGGGTATGCGTGCCCGACAGGATGGCACTGGCCAGGTCGGTTAGCCCGGCATACTGAGTTGTACCCAAGCCAAATGCGTCCTGCGGCCCGGCCCCGGAGAACAAATTCCCCAGGCTGAAGGCGTTGCGTCCGAAATCATACTCCGCAGCCAACTGATAGCCATTGTGGGGAGTAGTGTAGTGAATCAGTCCAGCCATACGCTCTACCACGTGGTTGGAGGTATCAGGCGCAACATTGCCGTACCCGTAGTCCACGAAGCCGGTTATCCCAAGGCCATCGTATTTGGACTTTGCGCCGAAGGGATAAAACGAGACCCGGGCCATCCCGGTCTTCGTCTCTGACTGGTTGAACTGGTGAAAATTGGCGTCGTTGGAGATGCCAATCTGATAATCAATGTACTGCTTGCCATTCACCTTGATAGGACCATTCAGCGAGGCGCCGGTGTACGTGGAACTCAAGCTAAGGTAGTTCCAGGGAACCAGGTTAACGAAGCGAAAGCCATACAGGCCTTCTTGCCAGTCCACCAGCGGGTTCATCTGCTGGCCGAAGCGGATGTTATCATCGTGGAAAGCCTCGCTGCTTCGGAACGCGTTTAATTCAGCGTAGCCGTACTTGAGCCGGAACGTCAGGTTGCCATCCGCGGAAGCCGGCACCGCGCCCACTTTACCGACTTTGTCGCTGCTGGCGCTTGCGAACTGGCGATAGACATTGGGAACTATCCTGAAGCTCAGAACATCATTGGGGCTGTACACGAAATTAAGGTAGGTCCGGTTAACTTCGAAGGCGCTGTAGTTGTCATTACCCGCGCCGGCGAAGTTGGTCTGCGTCAAGAACTGCGGTCCGAAGCCAGTCTTGTAGTAATACGCATAGTCCGCATACGCCAGGGCCCCGATTTTTATTTTCCCGTTGGCCAGCACCAGCGAGTCGCTGGCTTGCTGGTTCTGGCCGTTCCCCGCCGCCTGCCCCTCCGAGACCTCGGCGATCTTCGGAACCGCGGAAGTCGAGGCTGCTGCCCCCGCCGGAATCATCGGCGTGGTGCTGGCCACTTCTCCCAGATTGGGCGCCTGCCGCAGCGCCTGGCTGGCAGCCTGCTTCTGCGCAGCAGCCTGGCTGCTGCTCGGGTTCTTCTCCAGTTTTTGGCTCAGCCGCTCCAGCATCTGCTGCTGCTTGATCTGCTGCTGTTGTGCCGCAATCTGCTGTTGCTGCGCGGCCATCGCCTCACGCAGTTCCTTCACATCTTGCTCGGTAATTGGAGCCGGCGTTTTGCTGGTGTCGGGTGCCGGTCCGGCCGAACTGTTGCTCTGCGCGAACATCAGCACGCACAACAGCGGTACTACTGCGCACCACCTCAGAACGGGCTTCATATTTGCTCTTTTTGCTCCTGTGTCATGATTTCTTTGGGCAAACTGCCCTGAGTTGAGCCGGTTGTAGTCCTCTCCTCAGCTGCAGTTCTAATTTCGCTCAGTTACAGCTGTATTACGGACATATGAATTTTCGGTTACAGCTGTGGATGGGAAAACCGGCGCCCTATTTGAGCGGAGCGCCGGCGGCCGTCAACTGCGAAAGCATGGTCTGGTCCAGCGAGGAAATCGAAGAGGGCAGAGGAGCGTAGTCCAGTCCCTGCGACAGTTGCTGGCCATCGGTCACGACGTACTGCACGAATTCCTTTAAAGCCTGCCTCTTGGCACGGTCCGTGCCGTCTTTCGGAATGATCAGAAAGGTAAGACCGCTGATGGGGTAGGCCTCGGGTGCGGAGTCCGGCGGGTCCACGATGGGCTTGCGCACGTCCTGCGCCAGTTCGGTTTTGAAAGCATCAATGGCCGCGGTGGTTCCGGCCGCGCTGGGGGGTACGAACTTCCCGGCTTTATTTTCCACCGAAGCCACTGGCAGGTGATTCTGTGTCGCGTAGGATAGTTCCACGTAGCCGATCGCTCCCGGCGTTTGCTTCACCACTCCGGTAACCCCTTCGCTTCCCTTGCCGCCCAGCCCCACCGGCCAGTTCACGGAAATGCTGGCGCCCACCTTTTTCGCCCATTCCGGATTCACCGCGGCGAGATAGGTTGTGAAAATTCCGGTGGTGCCGCTGCCGTCGGAACGGTGTACCACCGCGATGACGGTAGCCGGCAGCTTTACTCCGGGATTGGCTTTGACGATGGTGGGATCGTGCCAATTCTTGATGGTGCCCAGATAAATGCCGGAGAGCGTCGCCGAGGTCAGCTTCAGCGGTTCTTTCAAATCCGGCAGGTTGTAGGTGATGCACACCGGGCCGGCGCTTTCCGGAACCTGAATGACCGGCGGCATGTCCTTAAGTTTTTCATCGTTCAAAGCCACGTCGCTAGCGCCAAAGTCCACCGTTCCGGCCTTCACCTGCTGAATGCCGGCGCCGCTGCCAATGGACTGGTAATTGATCTGCACATTGTTCTGGGCCTGCTGAAAATTCGCGGTCCAGCGAGTCATGATGGGATTCACGAAGGTGCTGCCCGCTCCCACAAGGCTGACGGTTTCCTTGGCGCCGCCCGGCCCTGATTTCGAGCATCCGACGTCGAATACCGCCAGGGCTGCAACCACAATCCAAAAAAGAGTGGATTTCAATTTCATTCTTTAGCTCTCCTGAAAATTGCTTTTCGCTTCCCGTCTGACCAGCCCAAACTCTAGAAGCCACTACAGTTCTGCTGTGACAGCTGCAATTTAGAAGAGGCAGATTACGGGACTGTAAACGTCAGGTTAAAAGTTGGTTACAAACTGCAAAGCAAGAGCCGTCCCGAACTGGGAATTATGTGCAAAAGCTGAACATTCAGGGTTTGCCGGGCCGCCGCGGCGCACGGGGAAGCACATCCTAAGTACAATCGTTACCCGCACTTGCAGATATCCATCTTGGCGGCTCCTCACGGCCCTGCTCCTGCAGAGGTCGAAGCGTGCGCGTGTACGCCGCTAACATCCCGCTGGGGCGAGCCCTGGGTATGGGAATACTACTGATCTGCCTTGGTCCGGCCTATGCGGCCAAGAATTCCCCGCCGGCACAGGTCACGATGGTGGCCACCATGCCAGCGACTTTCTCTTTGCAGGCGGGGCAGGCCGCGATCATCGCCGGTACCGGAACGGTGCAGGTACAACGCACAGGCCACGGCGTCCTGCTGGTGCGCGGCCAGCTGCTTAACAAGGGCGGCCGCGCCATCTTGCACATCCCGCTGGCTCTGGCGGCCAATACTCGCAGCTTCGTTGTGCAGGCGAACATGCAGGACGGAAACGGCCGCGGCACAGCTTATTTAATGGCCCCTGGATTGATGGGGCGCCGCATGCCCATGCGAGGGCAAACATTCTTAGCCATGGCGGTGGCAAGAAATCACGGGCGTGAGTTCTTTGCGCTCGACCATCCGCTACCGTCCACGCTGGAAATCGTATTTCCAGAATTACCATCTACTCAGAGCGGGAAATTCAGCCTCACTCTCAACATGCGCGAGTTAGGCTATTAACCGCTACTTCGACAGAACTTCCCCGGCCCGGCGCAGCGTAATCAACAACGCAGTTGCCACTTCTTCGCGCATGGCGCTTGCCGCCGCCGGGCAGGAGACTACCTCGTAGGGCAGCGGGTTCACAAAATCGCTGAACGAAACCTCAATAGGGTAGGAGCCGGGCCGCTTTTTGCGCACAAGAAATTCGCCCGCTGAGTTGCTCAACAGCACCTGCCCGTCCACGCGCACGGCAGCGCCGGCAATAGCATTGCCGTGCTCATCCACAACCCGCCCGCGGATCACGTACTTGGGCAGGCGGTAGCCGCTGGACCCGTTCACGCCGAAGAAGCGCGACGCGCCCACCAACATGCTGCTGCCGGAAGCCGTGTATTTGGTCTTGCCGTCCGGCCCGAGGAAGCTCTGGGCGTCGAGTTCGATGCCACCGAAGGGCCGCAGCTGCAGAGTTACGCCGATTCCCTGTTTGAATGGTTTCACCAGAAAAGGAACGTACACCGTCTGGTAGTCCACTCCCACGGTGAAGTGATTGGAAAAGTAGTTCCCGCCGAAGGCCACCGTGGTCTGCCCCTGGGAGGAACTGATCACCTGCAGCAGGCTGAGCCGAGGCGAGATGGTCTGGCGCAGAATGCCGGAAAGCATGCTGGAGACCTGACTATCAGCCTGGGAGCGGCTGCGAAAGTAGTTCACCCCGGTTTCCAGCCAATGTGTAACCGGCCGCTGAGCCCACAACGCTTCTCCGGTGGTTCGATTCCCTGCCAGAAAAGATTGGAACAGGCCGCCGCCCCAGTGGAATTGGCGAAACTCGAAGGCGCCTTGGAACTGGTTGACGGTGGGGCGCAGGAAAGGCTGGTTGGATTTGAATTGGGGCTGCAGCAGGTTCTGGTGGCCGGCCACGAACACCAAGCTCCGGCGCGGCTTGATAGTGGCCAGAAGGTTGGGCCCGGTGTACTCGGAGTTGAGAGGCTGCTGCACCGTTACGCGGCGAAAACGGTCGCCGGCTCCGATGTAAGCCGCCTTCAGTTCCAGCCAATCGAACTTCATATCCAGGCTGCTGGCTGCGTAGGGCTGGTTGGAACCGGCGCCACCGGCAGCGCCCAGCACAATTCCTGGGCGCAACCGCCAGCTGAACCCGTTGATGGAAGTCTGCTGGCTGGAAAACACTTCGCGGGAATAGAAGTGCACATCTTCGGAGACCGCCTTGTCCAGAAAGAGAATGCCCGCGGGCGTCTCCGCGGAAGCCGCCTGAAAAAAGGGAGTGCCCCCACTCAGGGCTGTGGCGCCGCCGAAGAACATCAGGTCGTAGCCCTGGCGGTGCGTGCTGAACGAAGCTCCACGCGCCAGCAAGAACTGGTCGCTGTTGAAAACGTCGGTGGGCAGGTCGAGGGTAATAGGTTCGTCACCCAGGCTCACAGTTCCCGCATGTAGTTTGGCCGAGGCGCGAGTTCCCAGGAGAAAATTTCCTCCCAGAGCTCCCGCGCCCAAGTAGCCTTGATAATTGCCGCTCTGCAACTGGATGGAGGCGCCGTTGGCATCGTACAGGTCAGAAGATCCGCCGCCCACCGTGACCAACTGGGCCGGACAAAATGCGGCGCAGCCCAGCCACAACAGCCAGGTGCCGGCGGCGACGGCGAACGAGGTAGAAAGCTTGGCCATTTTCTGTCACAACATCACCGGGGAGAGTCCTGAACCTTGGTTTCCATGGTGAAGCGCTCGAAACGCAGCACAACCTTGCTGGGTACGCCGGCCGCCTGCCAGGGAATTTCTACCTGACGCTCGCTGCTCGGGAACAACGGAAAGCCACCTTGGGACGCCTTGGTTTTCGTGCCCTGCACATCGGCCTCCAGCACGCGCCCGAATGCATCACCGGAGTTGGCCACGCGAACCACCACTTTTTGCGTTTGCGGCAGGTACTCCGCGCGCACAATGCTGAGTTCCGCCTTCTGCAGGCGGCGCTTGGGAAGCAGGTAGATGGTGTGCGGCAGCTGCACCTGGATCACGAAGCCTTCGGGGGTGCGCTGGCGAAAGCCGGAAAATGCCGCATAAAGCACGCACCAGGCGGGCAGCTTCTCCGCCCACGCCTGATAGAACACGTAATGGCTCTGCCGCGGCGGAATGCGGAAGGACATCTCTGAAAGCTTGAGGTGAACGTCGGCCTCCAGCGGGCGGTAGGAGATCTCACCCGTCGGCGAAACGGTGAAGCTCTTCGCTTCCAGGGTGACGTTCAGGGGCTGCAGCGAATCGTTGTAGTACTCGATTTTGCCGCTGGCCTTCTTCCCTGCCGCTTTGACCACGTTCTCGTCTATCAGCGGCCGCACTGTTTGGGCTGCCGCCGCCGTGATCAGGAGACTTGCCAAAGACAAAGCGACCATCCACCTCAGGGCTGCCGATTGCCAGCTCTTTGCTGGGCGTCGCGGAATCATTTTTAAGCGCTCTCCCATTGCCTTTCTTAATCGGATCACGGAGTCGCCTGGGCCTGAATGTTGAGCACACCGGTATAAGTGTCAGCCGGAAGCTGCGGCACCACCGTGGTGTCAATCTGATAATCCAGAGTATCGGTGCGTGTGCCCGTGGTGTTGGTGTTGCCAACGATACTGGTGGTCCCGAGCTGTAGCCCCGAGGCGGCGGCATTGAACGGGCTCACGTTGCCGCAGGGGTTGAAGGCGCCGGCTCCGTTGACTTGAATTTTCACGGCCGAAGAAGGAATGGTGACCGCGTTACCGGCAGTGAGGGGATTCAGGGCAGCCGTGGCGCTGGTGAAGTACGCCCAGATGACAATGCTGCTTCTCCCCGGCTTTAGCGACCAGGAAGTAGTCAGCGTCGAGGTACCGCTGCCGCTATTCCCCGCTGTGTTAGGCGCCAGGGTGAAGTTAATGCTGGTCCCCGACGTAAGGGTCACGGTGAGCGACTCGTTCAACGTCGCATTCAGCGTGACCGTGCCAATATTGGAGTTGACGGGAGCAGCTGCCGCATGCCCAACGGCCAATGCGACCAGAAATGTAGCCACAATACCAAATGCAAGCTTCCGCATCTGCGTTCTCATTTATCTTTCCTTGTCTGTAATGGCGAATGATGGATTCGCCTGGGTCGTCCAATCCTGGGACAAACGTCCAAATGTGGGACGCGGAGCTAGTATTCGCAGCCGCTCGGTAATCCGTCGAGATTACCAACGTCATCTGGGAAGGCGTTTGTCACTAGTTCGGCACTGGTGGACCAGGGGGAAACGCGCCCGCAGGTTCGCAGAATCGTCGCCCCGTATTGTGATTCGGTAGCTTTTCTCGGGCGGGGACCGGCGCCAAGCTCGATCTCACATAAAGGAGCTCGCCTTGGTTCAGATGATCGGCCGCGTGGCCATTGTCCTGTTCGCTGTTTGACTGCTGCTGTGCTCCAGGGGTGGAGCATTTGTCTTGTTTCTCGGGGTGGTGTGGTGAGCGCGGCAGGACTCGAACCTGCGACCCATGCCTTAAAAGGGCATTGCTCTACCAACTGAGCTACGCGCCCACTGCATTGATTCTACCGCACAGGCCGAAAGATCATACCAGCCTCGGCCAGCCTACGGAGCTTAGGCGGAATGGAGGGATAGGCTGAACGGAACGGCATTCTCTCAAGGCCGGAAATCGGGGTTCTTCCATCGCCGCCGCCGGTGCCCTGCAGCACTCACCAGGGACAAGGAGGCAGGGCGGCCGCTGTCAGTCATCATCGTCGCTGGTCTCTTCTTTGCCGTCTATCACGCGGGGCTGGCTCTGGAGTTGTAACGGTTGTGGTGTGAGAATACGTGCGGGCGCGGACGGCGCGCTGGTCAGCAGATCACTCAGATCGTTTACCGTGAAGCCGCAATCCGTCAGCAGGCACGGCAGGCGAAAGATATTCTCGATGGTCTTGTTAATCGAGTCAAAGCTGTAAAGCTTGTGTCCGATGTAGCCTGATTTGGCGAATGGGGAGATAGCCAACAAAGGCACGCGGATGCCGTAGCCAAAGAAGTCCACGTTGGGCGGCGCAACGTGGTCATAAAATCCGCCCCAATCGTCCCAGGTCAGGAGGATCAGAGTCGAGGACCAGTAGGGCGAGTTCATGACGCAATTCACCTGTTGCACCGTCCAGGTCTCGCCATTGGTGATGGAGGCGGTAGGGTGCTCGCTCGCGCTCGAAGGGGGCGTAATCCAGGTCACCTGAGGCAAATTTCCACTGGCCACGTCGGAACAGAAATTCCCCACGGGAACATCTTTGGAGCGGTCGGCTCCATGCCATAAGTTCTGGTAATAACTGCCAAAGTTCCACTGGTAGGCATACTCGCCCGGCTGGGGGGAATAAATGCCCCAAGTGACGCCAGCGGCATCCAGGGCTTCTCCCATGGTGGGCAGGGTAAAACAGGGCGGTTGATAGTATTGCAGGCCCGTGCTGGGGTTCAGGGAGCGTACCGTCGCGCCCGCCGCCGCAGCATCGCAACCCCATCCATCCTGCTGTACGTTTGGCACGTTGATAGGAACCGCCACTGCATCGTTGGATGATTCTGAGAACAGATAAGCGTGAGTGGGGAAGCTCGGGCCCCTGTTCTGCGCGAACATGTTGTCGGCCAGCGCGTACGTGTGCGCGTACGCCCAATAATTGGGGATCAATGTCGAGGACGCCTGCACATAGGCCTGCAGGTGGGCACACGTCTTGTCAAATCCGTTCATTAGGCCGCGGTTGATGTCGGCCTCGGCGGCTCCCCAGTCGTGTCCACAATCAGCCGGATTCGCCGACATCGCCGCCAGTGGAATCGTTGTCCCAGTTGATGTCTGGCCGGTGGTGGCGCCGTCGGCTCCCGGAAACTGGCCAAAGTAGTTGTCGAACGAGTGGTTCTCTTTCACGATCACGATGATGTGCTGAATCGCGGGAGGTTTCGAAAGAACTGCGAATTGAAGAGCATTGGACGCGCCGCCGCCGGGCGCGGGATTCATGACACTAACGGGAAAATTGCCCGCTGTGGTCAAGTCGTTGGCTGCAATAGCCACGCTGAGCTGCGTTCCGCTGATGTAGGTGGTTGCGCCGTTCATGTTGTTGAAGAGCGCTACCGAGCCGCTGACAAAGTTCCGTCCCGTCACGCTGAGGTTGAAAGCAGATGCTCCGGCAACCGCACTAGCAGGGGAAACAGAGGTAATTTGCGGCACAGGGTTCCCATTCCCGGTCGAATTCGACAGCACGGTAAATTGCAGCGCATTGGACGCGCCGCCACCAGGTGCTGGATTGATGACCATGATGGGAAAAACGCCGGTCGTCATCAGTTCGCTTGCCAGGATGGCCACCTTTAGCTGCGTACTGCTGACGTAGGTGGCGGTGCGATTCGCGCCATTGAAGAACACGCCAGCGCCGAATACGAATTTAGCTCCATTCAAGGTCAAGGTGAGCGCGCCGCTGCCCGCGACCTCGCTGCCGGGCGAAACCGATGCGAGTGTCGGGACCGGGTTCAGAACGGTGGGTGTTATTACGTTCGACGAGGGCGCTATCGAGGCTCCGCCTCCGCACCCTAAGCTCCCGAGGAGCGCGACTAAGGTGCCTGCAAAAGAACACCGCCAGGGGCTGTGTCTCGCCATCTGACAACTCCTGCCCAACTCTGCGAGAAATTGGCGCTTGTGAGAAGGTGGGCAGCCGCGCTTCACGCGGAAATTTGGAGCTCACTCCCAGTCTTTAATTACTCTCGGATGTCGTGGCCCAGATCACGTCTCGGAGCTTAACAGCCCGTCCAGAACTATCAGTCCCGGGACGCTCAAAAACCGGAACAGCCGCGAGCGAATGCGCCAGGAATCCGCGGGGCATCAGCATACACCCGAAAGAAGCGCATGCCGACAATAATTTTCCGAGTTCGGAACAAATGCACGATTCTGCGCATTCCCCGCAAACACTTTCTAGGACTATGACATCGGCTTCGGTTCGGTTAGTATTCCCGCGCGCAGGTCACCGGCCGGTTTCGCAGGGTTGACACCTATGGTGCTTTTTTCGCCGGTATTTGGTGGATGAAGGATGAGGGAAGCGCCGGAAATCCATGAAAAACAATGGTCCAGGCCACGCGCTCCAACCTAGCCCACAACGATGTATAGAGTTGACACCCACCCGCGTCCGCTACATAATCCGCCCAGCTTTGTACCTCGCAAGGGTTCTCCCCCTTCAGCTCCAGATTTTATTCGGCCCTGTTACATAAATTGAGGGATTCCAATGCGAATCGCTCCCGATGGAGGCCTCTACATGCGGCGCCCCTCTCTGCCCTCGTTTCTGCTTCCGGCAATTCTCCTGAGCATGTTAACCGCAGGCTTGGCGCAATCGGTGCGGCCAGCCACCGGCACCCACCGCAAAGGCAGGTCGGTGGTGCGGCCGCTGAAGAACCCCCGCGCTCTGATGCCAGCAATCGGGGCACAGTCCGCGGTGGGAACCACCATTCCTTTGTGGAACTACTCCGTGGTTTCGCCGGCAGACAACCTATCCTATTCAGGCTCCATGGTCGGCCGCAGCCCCTTCTTTCACGGCTACCGTTCCACCAGCGTGCAGGCCTACCTGATCCCGGTAATCATGACATTTTCCGACGGGACGAAGCTCGATCCCACCGCGCCCGATTCTTGCCTGAATAACATGAACGTCGCCAACGTAACGGCCAATTCTCCCATTTTCCAGAATGCGGCCTTCACCCTGAACGGAGCGAACGTGGGACCCACTCAGTATATTGACGCCTTCCAGCGCGCCAACTTCTGGAGCAAGGTGGCGGCTACTGCGAATCGCTACCACACGCTCCTCAATCTGACCACGCTTCCGGCGGTGAATGTCAGTGTGCCAGCGATTGACGGGGGCGCCACAAACCTTGGGATCATTTTTTGCACCTGGGGCGACGTTGATATCAATTGGTTCGACGCCTACATACAAAACACTCTGCTTCCCACCCTGGCCGCGCAGGGCGTCGCGCCTAACACCCTCCCTATCTTTCTTTTTGACAGCATCAACCTGTGTGATCCCTACGACCCCAACAACATTCCTTGTGGCATTCTCGGCTACCACAGCGCCTACACGCCCTCCACGTTGCTGCAGACTTACGTAGTCAGTGATTTCGATACTTCGGGTATATACGCGGGTGACGTCTCGGTCTTGAGCCACGAGATCGGCGAATGGATGGACGACCCCATGGGCACCAATCCCACTCCCCTGTGGGGCAATACGGGGCAGGTGGCCGGCTGTCAGGACAACCTCGAGGTGGGCGATCCGCTGACCGGTACTATCCTCCTTCCCCAGATCACCATGAACAATTTCACTTACGGCCTGCAGGAGCTCGCCTATTTCTCCTGGTTCTACCGGCTCAATCCGTCTCTTTCCGCGGGCGGCGCGTATTCCGATGGCGGAACATTTACCACGGGCGCTGGACCTATCTGTTGAGGTTAGTGATGAGCTGGAACGATGCCCATGCGAGCTTTGATTGGAGGCCGAAAATGCTGCGCCCCACGTCTGCTATCCGCCTGTGTACTTTGCTTGCGCTTCTGCTGGCCACGGCCGCCCTTTGGGGTGACAGCCTCGTGGTTGTGACCAGCCCGGCGGCTCAGGGCGCCAATGATTCCCTGGCTTGGGCGCAACTAGGCGGGGACGCGACCACTCTCTCTTCTGCCTTCGTCGCCACTTCGTCCTTAGGGCTGGGGACCAGCGTGGGATTAGCGGCAGCCAACAGCCTCACCGCCGTCGTTTGCACCGCAACTCCCTGCAGCTGGACTGGAGCTGGATTCGCCGCAGCGGACACCCTGATCTGGACCTCCGATGCTGGCAATGGTGGCAATGGCCCGCTTACCATCACCTTTGCTCATGGCGTATCCGGCGCCGGCGCTTTGATTCAGGCGGATGGGCCAGGTCCGTTCACCGCTCAAGTCCAGGCCTTTAACGGAGCCACGCTGCTGGGCTCGTTCACAGTCACCAGCAATTCCAATGGGGACGCCACCTACATCGGCGTTAGTGATCAGACCGGGCCCAATATCACGGCTGTGATTTTCAGTCTCACCAACTGCAATGGCCTGTGCACGGATTTCGCGGTGGACACGGTTGCTATCAGCAGCGGGCCGGTGTTTCCTTTGACTGTGAACCTAGCGGGCACGGGCAGCGGCACAGTGACCAGCAACCCCTCGTCAATCAACTGCCCAACTGTGTGTTCCGCCAACTTTGCCAGCGGTACTTCCGTGACCCTTACTGCTACTCCCGCCAATGGCTCCAGTTTTGCCGGCTGGAGCGGCGCCTGCTCCGGTACGGGCACTTGCACAGTGTCCATGACCTCCAGCCAATCGGTCACGGCTACCTTTACCGCAGTCGGCGGCGCCCCAACAGTGAGCTTGTCTGTGGCCAGCCTCACCTTTGGTGGGCAGTTAATTGGCACTACCAGCGGCTTGAAGACTGTGACTCTGACGAATACGGGCACTGCCGGCTTGCTGCTCTCACCCATTGCGAGCAGCGGCGATTATGGGGAAAGCGACAACTGTCCTGTGAGCCCGTCCACCCTCGCCGCCGGTGCTCATTGCACCATCACGGCGACCTTTAGTCCCACCGTGCCAGGAAGCATCCCGGGTGAAATTACCATTGCCGACAATGCGGCCAATTCTCCGCAAATGGTAAACCTCTCCGGCACCGGCCTGGCGCCGCTTTCGCTTTCGCCGACCAGCCTCTCCTTCGGCACTGTGACCGTGGGCGCCACAACCTTGGGCAAAACCGCCACGCTCATCAACAACACCAGCGGCCCCCTGAGCATCGCCTATGCGCCCAGTGCCGACTACACCGCTGTGCCCGGCAGCACCAACCCCTGCGGCAGCAGCCTGGCCGCCAGAGCCAAATGCACTCTGACAGTAACCTTCACGCCCCTTCAGAATGGCGCCACTAAGGGTGCGGTCACGGTCAGCTACGGCAGCACTTTCAGTCCCCTGGAGCTTGCTCTTTCCGGAAGCGGCACGGGGGGTGCAACCTTCCCGCTCAGCTTCTCTCCCGCGAGCTTGAGCTTTTCGGCGCAACTGCTGGGCACCACCACTTCGAAGCCGGTTACGGTGACGAATAACAGCGCCTCGCCTGTCACAATCAGCACCACCGGCTTGGCAACCACCGGCAACTACTCGGTTCAGGGGAGCGGTGCCACGCCCTGTCCGGGTGCGACCCTGGCCGCTGTCGGCGGAAAATGCACGTTTACCGTGAGCTTTGTGCCCACCATCAGTGGTGCGATCAACGGCGCTGTGAGCATCACCGACAACGCGTCGGTAACCACCCAGGTGTACAACCTCGCGGGCGCCGGCGCCCTGCCTCTCACCTTTTATCCCGCCAGCCTCACCTTTGCCGCCCAGACCGTGGGCACAACCAGTGGAACAAAGACCGTTACCGTGACGAATCATCTGAGCAGCGCGGTTAGCATCTCTTTGGTTCCGAGCGGGGACTTTGCCGTCACCACCAACATCACTAACGGCTGCGGCAGCACGCTCAATGCTCTGGCCAAGTGCGCCTTCGCGGTGAGTTTTACGCCCAGCAAAACCGGAACCGTCCTCGGGGTTGTGACCGTCACTTACAGCGGCAGCAGCTTCAGTCCGCAGGTGCTCAAAGTGACCGGCACCGGGCAGTAGTGTGGCGACTATTCCGCTAGAGCCAGCGGCGGGATCAGCCGATAGCGGCGGCGGGTCTGGTAGCGTCGCAAGTAGCTGCGATAGGCCGCCGTGCTGTGCGCCGTACCCGCATAGGGATAACGGCGCATGGCCGCGAAGGGCAGCGGGCCCGTGCTGTCCCCGGCTAGCGTATTCGGTTCGTTGTCCTTGGCCCAACCCGCCAGATAGAGGAAAAAGTCCCGCTGCCAGCCCAGATGTGGCGCCGGAAAGGCGTGCGCATCGAATGCCAAGCTCAGTTCATCGCCAGGCCCCATCACTACCACCTGGTCGTCGCGGCGCTCCACCACGGGCCGGACATCGCCGTACCGCGTGTAGATTCCCGGGGCCGGGTCCCACGGCGCGTTGTCGTCCAACTCTGCGTAATTAACTTCGTCTGGCTTTATCTGCGCCGGATCGGAATGGGGTGTGCTGAACCCGCGATAATGCAAATTGGCGCTGAGACCTGCTGCCTCGCTGCTCGGCCGCAACCGCCGCTCATTCATGGTAAAGAAGATCCGGTCCCAATAAACACACAGGTTGGTAACTATGCGCACGTGGTGGTCAGCGGAAAGAAATTTGCCCGTCAAGTCTACGCGCATGGTGCGACTGGTGCCGCTGGGCAGGCCCATGTCAGGGACCACCGTCACCCATTTGCCATCTCCGTCACGCACCTGCAGATATGGGCCGACCATCTGAGTTTTCTGCGAAGTCAGCGCCCGGGCGCTGTTCGAATCCGGCCATAAGACCCAGCCTTGGAGCCAGAGGGCGATGTGTTGCGATTCCGGCAGTGACCCCAAATCGAGAGTCAGCGTGTGCAGATTCCCCAGCCCCGGGATGCGCTGCCGTTGAAAACCCGCAACGTACTGGCTGTCGTCCTTTTCCAGCAAGGGCAACACGTTGTGCCCGTAATCATCCACTGCCGACGCCGGTGCATGCTCGCCGCGAACGGCGTATAGAGCGGGAATCTGAGGCGTGGAACTATAGATCTCATTGGCATAAATCTTTTCTTCCGCAGGATGGTCCACCGCCAGCAGTTTCACCTGGTCGAAGTAATCCACCTCGCGCATTTCGTCCGTAAAGCGCACCAGGTAACGCCCATTCTGCGGCGCGAACGCGTGCGGCAGGCGCACGAATTCCTGCGGGTTGGCTTGCGCCAGCGAACCGTCGGGCTGCAGTTCGCCCAGAGGCGCCGCTCCCAGTACATCAGTGACGAAGGCAAATCTCTGCCCGTCCCAGACATACACGAAGGGGCAGGAACTCGCCAATCGTTCCGATTCGCGAACCCGCACGGTCTTCTCCGTTGCCACATTCAGCGCGTTCTGCACGATAGCGTTGGGCCAAGTAACCCGCACCACATCCACCCGCGGCAGATTGCCGGTAAAGACGCGTACCGGCGAGCGCTCCACCTGTACCTTGTGATAGAAGTTTCCCGCCTTCACTTCCACCACCGCGCCAATTCCCTTCTGGTTGCTCTTCTCCCCAGCCAACGCAATTTCCACCCAAGTCGGCCTGGGACTCTGTCTGTGCCGCACCTCGAGTCCGTCGCCGGCTGCCGTGGCCAGCAGATCGAGTTCACCGGGATTACGCAGCCAGGCGGGCACGATGCTGGAGTAAGGCGTTACCGCGACACTCAGGTTGACGGGCACTGCACGAAATATGCCGCCTCGGTTGAGCAGCAGGCGCAATTTCCCTTGTGCATCCAGGGCCAGCAGGTCGTCGAAGCCGTCGCCATCGAAGTCGGCTACTGCGCCGCGGCCGGCAAAACTCCCAGGCGGAGGGTCAATCGCCGGCACACCCCTGAGCGCGACAAAACTCGCGTTGCCACGGTTCAGCAGCACCCGCGGACCAGACGTTGTCCACAGCACCAGGTCGAAGTTGCCGTCGTGGTTGAAATCGGCAACCTGAGCCTGGGTTGCGGCAACTCGCAAGCTAGTCTCGGCGCGCGCGCTGAAGCGGGCGCCACCACGATTGATGTAGAGCAATGGCGGGCCGTCATCGCGCAGAACCAGCAGATCGGTGAAGGCATCCTCGGTGAAATTGGCAAACAGCGCGCCCCTTGCGCGTCCAGCCAAGGCTAATCCGGCGGCTTTCGTAATGTCGGTAAACGTCCCATCTCCGTTGTTGCGATAGAGATGGCTGGAGGCGCCGGCAAAATCCTGAGGAAAGCGGAAGCTAGCCTTCCGCGGCGCATGCGCCAGATCGGTGTACACGCTGACGAATAAGTCGAGCAGTCCGTCATTGTCGGCATCGAAGAACAGCGCCTGTGTAGCCAGTTCCCCGCCTGTTCCCTCCAGATGAGCGGCAGCAGTCTTGTCCGTGAATGTACCGTTCCCCTGATTCTGATAAACCCGCACGCCGCCCAGGCCCGCAACCATCAGACTCAAGCGGCCGCTGTTGTCATAGTCGGCGAACGTCGCCGAGATACTGCCGCCCGGCCCAGCCACGCCCGCCTTATCGGTAACGTCGGTAAAGCTTCCGTCCGCCTCCTGGTGGAGCAGGCGGTTGCTGCCGGCAGGATTCACAATGTAGAGGTCAGGCCGCCCATCGCCGTCATAGTCCCCCACCGCCACTGACGTTCCAAACAGAGGCAGCAGGCGCTGGCGTGCATACTCGAGGTTATAGTCGGAAGCGGCTATGGCCGCCGGCGGTTCGGGCAACGGTTGCAGCCGCGCTTGTCCGATCTCGCTAGCAGACGCGAAAACCACCTTCGGCCACGACGCATTCTGCCCGGCTTGCAAGGAAGGCGGTAGCACCAGCGCGGTCCCGTACTTCCCTGCTTCCAGCGCAGTTGCCTGCACGGAGATGCCGGGCACGCGCCCGCGATACTTCTGGTGCAGAACCAGATATTTTTGCGCTTCCGGCGGGCGCTTCAGCCGCTCCAGCACCGTGAAGGTGCGGAACAATGCTGCGACGTAGAAATTCTGCCCGCGCGCGAAGCCCATATTGTCCACGTGCTGAAAGGCATCGAGCGCCGGTTCCAGCTTGTGCTGGTTCATCTCCACCGCGCCCAGGTTGAACCACGCCGCCGGATCGCCCGGGTCCGTGGCCGTCACCTCCCTCAGAGCCGCTTCTGCATCGGGATCGCGCCCTTCGCGCTTGTACAGAATTCCCAGGTTGTATTTCACCGCGGTGAGCTTCGGGTCCATTTGCCGGGCCGTGGTGAAGGAGCCCAGCGCCTGGTCATAGCGGCCAAGTTGCATCTGCGCCAGCCCCAAGTCGAGATAATCGGTGGCCAGTGCGTGACCGGAAGCCACAATCTTGGCGAACTTATCCTGCGCCTGGGCGTATTGCCCCTGCTCGTAGTAGGCCTTGCCCAGGTTGCGCTCGCTTTGCAAAGCCACCGAGCCGGAATCCGGCACGGCAGCCCCGCGTTCGACCGCGTGCGGATGGTTTGTTGTGTTTTGAGAACCGGCTGGCAACAGCATGGCGGTTGCGATGACTACCGCCGCCATGATGCTAGCGATTCGTTTCACTACCACCCTCTCGCATTTTGTGCAGCGGCGCGGCTGAGACCGACTGCGCCTGCCCGCGCGTGCTGAGTCGGAACAGGCCTCCCGCACTGAGCCCGCCCGGCAGCGGCCCGGAGCTCAAATATACCTCGCGCCAACCATCGTTGCCGGCCGGACCGACCGCCGCCCACAGATAATTGGCCGGCCCTGGCCTCGGCAGGTCAGCCCAAGGCACGAATTTGCCGCGGCGATTGCGAAGCAACACGCTCGGCCCGAGTTGCTGCGCATCCAGCCCCCCGCTCACCAGCAGCAGATCGGACCAGCCATCCCCGTCGAAGTCGGCAGCCACCGCCTGCACGGTGCCGTAACATCCGCTCAGACCCGCCTCGCGCGTGACCTCGCGAAAAGTGCCGTCTCCTTGATTACGAAAGAGGCGCGCCGTGGAACATTTCGTACCCGTCTCCGGCTGCAGCAACCAGCGCGCCTCCTGCTCCAGCATGGCCTGTGATGTCACCAGCAAATCGGGCCGGACATCGCGATCATAATCGAAGAAAATGGAACTGTATCCCTGGGCGCCCAGCCCGGCCAAACCAGCGCGCTGGGTGACATCCTCAAAGTTGCCCCCGCCTTGATTGCGAAAGAGACGCGCCGGGCGTCGCCAAAACTGTACGAAAAGGTCGGGCTTGCCGTCGCCATCATAATCGGCCACGGCGCAGTCCACCGCCGCAATCGTGCTTGCCAGGCCTGATGAGGCAGTTATGTCTACGAATCGGCTTCCCGTGTTGCGAAACAGGCGCACGGAACTGTCATTCTCCGCTGTGCCGACCTCCAGCAAATCGAGCTTTCCGCGCCCGGTGAAATTGCCGAAGCAGGCGCGCGTGGTCGAGCGCTTGCCCGCCAGCCCCGTTGCCGCGGTCACGTCGCGAAAGGTGCCGTCACCCTGATTACGGTAGAGCAGATTCTGCCTGCCGCCGCTGAGCCCTGGCCGCACAAGATACAAATCGGGGCTGCCATTGCCGCGCAGGTCCACCCAGTACGGCTCCCCGACGTCGTGAAGCCCAGCCAGCCCGGCAGCGCGGGTCACATCCGCATATTTGCCGTCCTGCCAGCGATAGAGAACGAAATCCACGCCCCCAACTGCCAGGCCGGAATGGCCGTCGCCGGCGAAGCCGGCCCAGGCGGCCCGCCCGCCTGCACGCACACCAGTCTCCACTTTCATCTGCACCTGGGGCTTGTCTGGCACTTGCTCGTGCACCCTCAACAGGCCAGCGTCGGCGCCCAGGCCTTCCCGTCGACGCTTGTTCCAATAGGACAACAGCATGGATTTCAGCGCCGCCCGCTGCAGCGCGGTCAGCGGTTTATCCGGGTCGGGCAGAACGTCGCCCTCGGAAAGCACTCCCTTGGTGGTCAGCTTGCCATCTGCCCGGTACTTGGCCAGAACCTTATCGAAGCAGCGTGCCGCTTCCGCCGAGCGTCCTTCCAGAAAGAACGTGTAGCCGAGCAGAAACTCGGCCTCTGCCGAGCCCAGCCTGGTGGCCAATTGAAAATCCTGCTCCGCTCGCGCCAGGTTTCCCTGGTTCAGTTCCAGGCCACCCAGCTCCAGCAGTGGTCCTGCCTGCTCGGTGTAAATCTGCAGCTCGCGCTCGAATGCCTGCTGCGCCGCCGGCAAGTCATGCGGCGCTCCCGGCGATGCCACCGAGAGCAGTCTGCCCAGTTGTCCATAGGCGCGTCCACTTTCCGGATCCAGCGCGATCAGGCTGCGCAGTTGCTGTTCCGCTTCTGCATACTCTCCCAGCTCATACAGACTGCTCCCCAGGTAGTACAGCGAGTCCTCATGGCTGGGATTAAGTTGGAGGGCTTCGCGATAGAGTTCAGCCGCCCGCTCAAACTCGCCCTTACTACGCAGCGCGCCGGCCTGGTCATACGTCGCCCAGAAAGTCGCTACCCGGTCCCGCTCCGCCTGGGTTACTCCCCTGCTGGCTTGCGCTCCTGCTGCGGAACGAAACCTCGCCACAGTGATAAGAGCCACGCAGACTAGGAACACCGCCGCCAGCCAGGCAGCCGTCCGCTTCATCGCGGCTCCTCCTCCACCGTCACCGTCTGGTTGGCGGGCACGTGTTCCAGCACGCGCACTATGCCGCTGGGAAAGGTCACCTGGATGCGCTGCACTTCTTTTTCGTGATTCAGCCCGAAATGCGCCTCCTGGAAATTCTGCGACAGGTACGACGCCTGACCGCCGATCTGGTCATACTGCTTCTGCCCAGCGGCTACGATCTCAATCTTCGTACCAAACCCGGTACGATTGCTCCGGGTGCACTTCACCCGCACCTTGATCCAGTTCTTCTTGTTGCCGCCGTCATTGCGCAGCAGCATCGGCCGGCCTTCCTGGTTGACGATAAACACGTCCATGTCGCCATCGTTGTCGTAATCGGCGAACGCCGCGCCTCGCCCCACATGCAACTGCTGAAACACCGATCCGCTGACCGCCCCTACCTCAAAAAAACCGTCCTCGGGGCTTTTCTGCCAGAACAGAACATTCTTCATGGGCACGAGGTGACGCGGGTCCTTGTCGTCCTGAAAGGTGCTGCCATTTACCACCATCAGGTCGAGTTGGCCGTCATTGTCGTAATCAAAAAACGAGGTGCCCCAGCCAATGGAGTTGAGCGAAATCTGCCCCAAGCCCACCGTATCGGCCACATCCTCGAAGCGCAGCGGCCCGCGTTTGCCCGCGCCTCCGCGGGTGAAGCGCAGGTTGTCAAACAGCGCGTTCTGCTGCGCGATCCAGTGAGTGATGAAAATGTCTGGGTCGCCATCCCGGTCCCAGTCGCCCACCGCCAGCCCCATGGCGCCGCGGTAGTCGGAAACCCATGCCTCGTGCGCAATCGCCTTGAACTTCCCATTGTGCAAATTCAGGTACATTGCACTTTCCGAAACATCGTTGGCTACGTAAAGGTCAGGCCAACCGTCGCCGCTAAAGTCGTACCACACTGCCGAAAGGCTGCGCCCTTTCACGTCTTCTACGCCCGCCTGCTTCCCTACTTCGGTGAACGTTCCATTCCCGCCGTTATGAAACAGCAAATTGCGCTCCGGCGGGTAGGAGGATGGATTGAGGGTGAACGGCACCAGCGTGGTGTACTGCATGGACGACTTGCTCAGGTCTTCTGAGCGAAAACCATATTTCACGTATCCGCAAACATACAGGTCTACTTTGCCATCGCGGTCGTAGTCGCCCCAGGCCACCCCCGTCCAGAAGCCGCGGAATTTATCCAGCCCCGCTTTCTTGCTGACGTCGGTAAAGGTGCCGTCGCCATTGTTGTGATAAAGGATGATGCGGTCGTAGCTGCTGACCACCAGGTCGAGGCGCCCGTCGTTGTCGTAGTCGGCCCAGGCGGCGCCCATGCCGATTCCCTTGAAGCCAACGCCCGCACGCTCGGTCACGTCGGTGAAGGTGCCGTCGTGGTTGTTGTGGTAAAGCCGGTTGCCGCCCGGCGAGTGCGCCATCTGCTCCGGCGTGTAGCTCAGCGGCCCGGCAATATCCACCACGTACAGGTCGGGCCAGCCGTCGCCGTCATAGTCGCCCCAAGCCGCGCCCGAACCCATGTCTTCCGGCAATTGCGTGCTGCGCGTGAAGGCAAAGTGCGTGAAGTGGATACCCGCCTGCTCCGTCACGTCCGTAAAACGCACCCGCGGATAGTCAGGCGGCAGCGAACGCGAAAGGTCTTGCGTGATTCCTTCCACCTGCTGTCCCGGCACATAGGGCCGCCGATGCCGGTGGGCCAGCAGCAGCGTACTGCCCGCCACCAGCACCACCCCGCAGCAGGCCACGGTGTACTTCCACATCAGCTGTTTGCGGCGGCTCACCCGCTCACCTGCCCGCGCCGGCGCTGGTGTTCGTACGCGGGCCCGCCGCGGCGCGATGCCGGACTGCCCCGCTCTCCACCGGGATGGTGCGCGTAACCGTGGTCATGTCGGTGATGGGCGCTGTCAACCCCGATTTCTCTCCGAAAATAAAGTTGAGCAGGAACTGGTCCGCCTTGCGATAGCGCAGCCGCGCTTCCACCAGCACCGTGCCAGGAGGCGCTTTCTTGACTTGTCTGCCGGTAGCCGCCGCACTGTGCACTCCAGCTTTCGCGGGCAATCCAGTGTAGGCAAAGCTGTACTCCGCCGTGTCTGAAAATCCCGGGAACAGCGAACGCCGGTAGCGCACCCCCACCATTTCCCACAGGTTGTGCCGGTCAATCAGGTTGCCGTTCTGGTCCACCGGCTCTGCTTTGAACATGAATGTGCCCGGCTGGATAAACCCACGTGGGTCGACGGCCCCGTTGGTGTACAGCGTGCGCCCCTGCTCGTCCACTACCTCCAGTTCCACCCATGCCTGGATGATGTCGAGGGGGCCGGTGGGAAAGTCATGACCAACCTTGTTGGAAGTGATCACCAGCTTCACCGGCACTTTTTCTCCGACGTGAATCGTTGCCGGCAAGTTCAGGTCTATTCCAACCGCCGGCCCCTTGCTCCATTTGCTGGCAATCTCCGGGATCACGTATTTGCCCTGCAGCCATTCCTTTGTCAGCTCCACCTGCTTTTGCCAGCCCGGAAGCTTGAGCAGCGCCGGGATCATCAGGTTGGACGCGATGAAGCGGTGACTGCGCACTTTGCCGTCCCTCGCCGTGCGGTTGTAATCGAAATCGTCGCCCGCCGCCGGGTCTTGCGAAGCGACCAGCGGCATGTGGCACTCGCGGCACTCGATGGTGGTGCGCGCGTTGCCGGGATGGTTCCACCGGCTCTCCCGCCAATTGTCATACTGGTTTTGCAACTGCACCCAGCCCACGTTGTTGATCTCCTGGTCCACGAACTGCTTGTGGCAGGCGGCGCAGTACTCGGGCGTCTTAAACAGCCGTTTGCTCAAGTCTGCCACATGCTGCCGGGGGTAAGCGCGGATCAGAAAATCGCGGGAAAAGCGGTTGGCCTGCGTGGGGTGCCGGTTGTACTCGAGTTCGAACATGTAGCGCGCCGGCTGCGCAATTACGTAGTTGGCGTTGCCTTTCAGGTCCACCTTGCGCAGCGAGTGGCAGGACAGGCAGGAAACGCCCTCCTGGAACCCTTCCAGCGCGGTCAGCTTCTCATTGGGAATAAAAAGGTTCTTGGTGCCGGAGAACAGCGAGATAGGATCGTGGCAACCGCCGCAGTAACGCGTGGATTCCGGCCCGTTCTGCCTGGCCATGTTCGTCTGCACCGCCTGAAATGCCGGGTCCATGGCTGAA
Organism: Terriglobales bacterium; assembly: GCA_025934735.1. Lineage (GTDB taxonomy): Bacteria > Acidobacteriota > Terriglobia > Terriglobales > Acidobacteriaceae > JAICWP01. The sequence continues at coordinate 35,587 of JAICWP010000014.1, forward strand.
TAACGGTGCGCGCTCGACTCCCACTCCTGCACAATCTCTTCATGACACCCTGAGGTGCCGCAGGAGCGCGAGCCGGAGAGTTCGGCGACGTCCATTGCACCGCCAGTTGAAGTGCGCGCCAGGCTGGGCGCAAAGGGCCGATCTTTGCCGTACTTGAAGCTGTAGTCGGTGGGAAAAATGTTGTGCAGGCGTGCCGGGGTGTAGGCATAGGCAGCCAGCGCCACCCCCGCCAGGCATGCCGCCGTGAACAGGAGAGCGGCTTTGCCGAAATGCCCGGCGGCCGCTGAAGTTACCGTGCTCTCCGCCGCTGCTTTTTTTCGTGCGAGCGAGAAGCTGAGCCACACGTGGGTGGCAACGAACCCCAGAATCGCGAACGTTGTGATGATGTGCACCGCATCCCAGCCGTAGCTCAGCCGGGTGCCGGCAATTCCATTCCAGGTCACCACGCCGCCGGAGATCAGGCACAGCAGCACCGCCGCGCCTCCCAGGTAGCCCAGGATCTGGATGTGACTCAGGGGGCTGTTCCAGTACCGCGCCAGATGCCGGAGGGTGTACCACAGGCATGGAACCACAAAAAGGATACCGATAAAGGTGTGCAGCAGGACCGTGACCTGCACCGGCTGGCTGAAAGGCAACAGCCATATGGCCAGCCCGCTGAGCGCGCCAAAGGCGAGAAAACCGGCGGTCATTATGGCCAGCCGCGCGCGCCATTGCCGCGCCTGTTCAGCGGCGCGAACAAGGTTGGAGCCCACACCCTGGTTTCCGACATGCTCCTGCATGGCACTCCTCCATGATTAGTGCTGAGCAGGACGCGGTGGGCCTGGCCGCCCCAGCAGGTCCCCACCCGCCGCGCGGCCACACGTGCCTGGTTCTCGATGCTTTTTATCAAACCTGAGCACAGCAGGAAGTGACCCATGTCACACGTTACTGTGAGGTGGTGGCGTGGAGGAAGAGGTAGTGGTGCCGGCGACCCCACCCGCGAACCACCGCGCCGGGCGAAGCTTCATTCTCTGCCAACCTTTCACCCCCCTCGCACTATAATCAGCCCCCATGAGTCGCCCGGCATCAGCGTATGGTTCTGGAGCGACAGCATCGCCTGCCGCTGCAACCTCACCCTCGACAACCTCGTTCAGCATCGCAATCTGTTCTCTGGTCATTATCGTTGCTTTGGTGCTCGGTGTCGGCCTGGCAAGCAATTTACTGATACGTCACCTGGTTCAGACACTGCCGCTTTGGGCCGGCGTTGCGCTGGGTTTTCGTCGTTCCCGCGCAACCTCCTGGGTGGGACTCCCTTTATTTCTATTCTGGCTTTTGTTGATGGCCGTGATCTGGGCGTACCTGCTCGGCATATCCCATCTCCTGAGCGGGCATTTCTCGGCCATTGAGATTGCCATGACGATTGTGGTTGGAGCGGCGTCCCTAATCGGGGTTGCAAGCTGCATCCGATTCCGGTCTTCTCTATCGCCAGCACGTAAGGCAGGCTTTTTCGTGCTTCTGGCAGCAATTCAGTGGATATGTTTTCGACTTAGCTTCCTGCCCGCAGTTGCGCATCGCTAGCCCGGCAAGCATCCGGCCTGAGCGTCACTTCCGCAGTTGCCCCGCCCGCTCCTGCTCCCGTTTTGCGTCAGCCGCACGTCCCAGGTGCTGGTAGGCCTCGGCCAGCGTGGCATGCGCCTCCGCCATCTCCGGCAGGCGCGCCACCGCGATTTCCAGGTGCGTGGCCGCGCCCTTCCAATCTCCGGTGTGGGCCAGCGCCTCGCCCATTTCGTAGTAGGCCCAGGCGGCCTGCGGTTGGAGCTCGATCGCTTTCCGCAAAAACGGAGCAGCCTGAGCGTATTGCCGCTGCTGCATCGCTGCCATTCCCGCCGCGAACTGCGCCAGGAACATCCCCGGATGGCCCTTCACCACCGCCTGCAACGCGGCGCTCGCCCTTTGCGCCTTGCCATCCTCGATTTCCAACATGGCGCCTTCCACTTTGTTGGCCAGCGCGATCTCGTCTTTGGGATCGGTGCCCGTGACCGCCGTCTCATTCGGCGAAACCGATTTCTGCAATCCGACGTAGCCCAGCGACGCCAATTTCTGCAGCTCGCTGGAACTCAACTGAGCGCTGCCGCTCGCCTTGCCCGTCATACGGCTATCGAAAGCCAGCAACTGCGTCGCCATCGTGCCGGCGGTGGCTTGCGAATTGCCTGCCAGGTTGTGCGAGCAACCGGGATCGGCTTCCACGTCGTACAGTTCAGCCTTGGGAGCTCGGATGTATAGATACTTTCCCGCCCGCCACGACTCCAGCCGGCTCCAGCCGAATGCATCCCGCGAATACTCCGAGCGTGCGTAAGCCGCCTCGCCCGTGCCCGCCTGCCGCATTGCCCGCAGCAGCGACTGGCCCTGCATTTGCGGCGGCACTGGCAGGCCGGCCAATTCCAGCATCGTGGGTGCAACGTCCACCAGGCGCACGTGCGGCGCCGGCTTTCCCGCACGGTTTTGCGGCAATTTCACCAGCAGCGGCACGCGGACGGTATCGTCATACAGAAAAACGCCGTGCGTCTCCTCGCCGTGGGCTCCCAGCGATTCGCCGTGGTCACCGGCCACCACGATCAGCGCGCCGTCATAGACCTTGCGCGCCCGCAGCGCCGTCAATAACTTGCCCACCTGTGCGTCCGCGTACTTGATCTCGCCGTTGTAAGCCGAGCCCGCGCGCGCGTAGCCGGCCGGCGGCTGGTAGGGCGCATGTGGATCGTTCAACTCCAGCCAAAGAAAGAAGGGACCCTTCCCCGGTCGCTGCAGCCAGGTCACGGCACGCGCCGCCACTTCACCGCCTCTTCGTTCTACCGTGCCATAGCGGCTTTCACCCGCTTGCGGCAGGCGAAATCCTGCGTCGTACGTTTCAAAACCGCGGTCAAAGCCGGGCGCAAAACCATCGCGCGGATCGAGCGCGATCGTGCCCACAAACGCCGCCGTGCGGTATCCCGCCCCGTGCAGCAAGTCCGGCAGGTAGGGCAGTGAGTCTGCCAGCCCCGCGCCAAATTCACTCACGTGGTTATAAGGAGGATAGGTGCCAGTCAACAGCGCGGCGTGCGAAGCCAGCGTGCGCGGCGACTGCGCGTAGGCGTGCTCGAAGGCGACACTCTGCTTCGCCAGCGCGTCCAGGTTCGGCGTCAGCCTTGCCTTGGATCCCAGAAAGCCCATGCGGTCGGCACGGGTCGAGTCCAGCGTTATAAGAACGATGTTGGGCTTTTGCGCGGCAAACAGGCTGGCCGAAATCATCAGCAGCACAGCCAGAGTGCACCCGCGCATGAATCTTGTCGTCGGGCGGCACATTCTCACGTTGATTTAAGCCTTGTACCCTTCCGCTGCCAAAGCGCGCCCGAACTCGCGCAGCAGGAACTGCACATTTTCTTCGGTCGCCAGCGGGCCCATGATGCCGATGCGGAATATCTTTCCGGCCAGCGGCCCAAACCCGCTCTGGATCTCGATGCCCTGCTCCTCCAGCAGCCGTTTCCGCACCTTGCCATCGTCCACGCCTGCCGGCACGCACACCGTATTGAGGGTGGGAATTCGCTGTCCTGCCGGCACATGGAAGCGCAGGCCCATGCCTTCAATGCCCTTAACAAACATCTCGTGGCAGCGCCGATGCCGCTCCCAGCGTTTCTCCACTCCTTCTTCGGCGATGAGCACCAAGGCCTCTCGCAAGCCATAGAACATCGAGATCGGCGCCGTGTGATGGTAGCGGTGCGAAACTGTCGAATAGTCGTAAATCAGCTTCAGGTCGAAATACCAGCTGCGCACCGGGGTGGAGCGCTGTCCCAGCCAGTCCATCGCGCGCTTGGAAAGCGCCATGGGCGCCAGCCCTGGCGGGCAGCTCAGGCCTTTTTGCGTGCAGCTATAGCCGACGTCAATTCCGGTCTTGTCCAGCTCCACCGGCAAGCCGCCCAGCGAGGTCACACAATCGGCGATCACCAGCGCTCCAGCCTCATGCGCGGCCGCACAAATTGCCTTCCCCGGCTGCAGAGCCCCCGTTGAAGTCTCGGCCTGCACGTAGGCCACCACCTGCGGCTTCTCCCGGCGAATAAACTCTCTTGCCTCATCGTCGGTGAAAGTACCGCCCCACGGCTTTTCCAGGCGAACCACGTTCGCCCCATTGCGCTTTGCCATCTCCGTAATGCGGTCGCAGAAGAACCCGTTGGCAAAGACGGCGCACTTCACTGCCGGCTCCACGAAGTTGGAGACGGCCGCCTCCATGCCCCCGCTGCCCGTGCCCGAAACCGCCAGCGTGACGCCCTGCTCGGCGCCAAAAACCATCTTCAACAGGCGCTGCACGTCATCCATTACATTGAAGAAGAACGGGTCAACGTGGCTGACGATCGGCTTGGCTAAAGCTTCGTACACGCGCGGATGGACTTGGGTTGGCCCGGGACCAAACAGGTAGCGTTTAGGTGGTTCCAACGGGGAGAATTTCTGTGCGCTGATGCTTTCGGTGGTAGTTGCCATTCTTTCCTTTCCCTGGCTCAGCCCTGTACGCTTCTCTAAAATGATGCCGTGCGACACGGGCCGCAGCCCGTTGTCGGTGGCAACTCGCTTGCGGTGAATCTCTCCATTCTGCGGTTCGACGCGCCATACGGTCAAATCGTCGAAACGACCAATCCCGATATGACTCCCGGTGAGGCGCTCACCGTCATGTTAAAACGCTCCTTCCGCCATCTTGCTGCCACGCTCCTGCCCCGCCTTGACTTTGGGTGCGCTTTGCACTAAAAGCTAAGCATCTCGGAATTCCAGCATTTCAACCCAAAAGCACGCGTGTTGTCGCCCGTCCATCAGTTCGCCCCCTGCCGCACGATTCGGTTCCGGCCCTTTCGTAAAGGTGGAGCCCGGCCATGAGCAAATCTAAATGGCTCCTGGTCGCTGCGGTCATCTGCTTCGCTGCCGGCCTTCTCTACTCCCAACTGCCCGGGCGCAACCGCTATCGCGGCGACCACAAGCTCATCATTCTGGGCATTGACGGTATGGATCCCCAGCTGCTGGAACGATTCATGGCGGAAGGCAAGATGCCCAACTTCGCGGCCCTGGCGCGCCAAGGCTCCTTTCGCCGACTCACTACCAGCACGCCTCCGCAGAGCCCCGTAGCCTGGTCTAACCTGATCACGGGCCTCGACCCTGGTGGCCACGGCATTTTTGACTTTATCCACCGCGACCCAGCCACCATGGAGCCTTATCTTTCCACCTCCAGGGTTGAGCCGCCAAAACACAACCTGCACCTGGGTTCCTGGGTCATTCCCCTGGGCGGCGGCACCGCCGAACTGCTGCGCCACGGCGCACCCTTCTGGAACATTCTGGAAGACCACGGCATCCCCACCAGCGTCTTCCATATGCCCGCCAACTTCCCGCCCAGCGCCTCCAAGGCCCGCACCCTGGCCGGCATGGGAACCCCTGACTTGCGCGGCGGCTACGGCACTTTCAGCTTCTATACCGATGATCCGACGGTTCAGGCTGGCGAAGTCGAAGGCGGCGAAATTATTCCTGTCATGGTGCAGAACTGGCGCGTTTCCGCCAACCTGGAAGGCCCGAAGAACAGCTTTCGTAAGGACTGGCCCCCGGCTCTGGTTCCATTCACCGTGTCGGTTGATCCGGTTTCGCCGGTGGCGAAAATTTCCATCCAGGACCGGGAGTTTGTGCTGCGCGAGGGCGAATGGAGCGACTGGGTGCAGGTGGACTTTTCCCTTATCCCCGGCCTGGAAAGCGTCAGCGGCATCTGCCGCTTCTTCCTCAAGCAGGTGCACCCGCGCTTTCAGCTCTATATTTCCCCGGTCAACATTGACCCCGCCAATCCCGCGCTGCCCCTCTCAACCCCGGCCAGCCTCTCCCGCGATTTGTGGCGCCAAGTAGGCGACTTTTACACCCAGGGCATCGCGGAAGACACAAAGGCCCTTTCCGATGGCGTACTCGATGATGGCGAATACCTGCAGCAAGCGCGCGAGGTGGCGGCCGAACAGCGCCGTATCTTCGACGCCGAGTTCCCCAAGTTTCACCGCGGCGTCTTCTTCTTTTATTTCTCCAGCCTCGACCTGAACGGCCACATGATGTGGCGGCTCATGGACTCGCATCATCCTGCCTACGATCCGACGCTGGCCGCACAGTACGGAAACGCACTGGAGAGCTTCTACCAGCAGATTGACGGCGTGCTGGGCGAAGTTTTGCGCACGCTCGATTCCAACACCACCCTGCTGGTTCTTTCCGACCACGGCTTTGCTCCTTTTTACCGCTCCTTCAACCTGAACACTTGGCTGCTTGATAACGGCTATCTCGCCCTTAAGCCCGGCGCCAATCAGGAGGAAGGACAGTACTTCACGAATGTGGACTGGAGCCGCACCCGCGCCTATGGTTTGGGTTTGAACGGCCTCTATCTGAACTTGAAAGGACGCGAAAAGGACGGCATTGTGCAGCCCGGCCGCGAAGCCAACGCCTTGCTCGATGAACTCGGCGCAAAGCTGCTGTCGGTGCGTGACCCAGCCAACGGCGTGCCGGCAATCACGCGCATGAGCCGCACGGCGGAGGTTTACCACGGCGCCTATGCCAAGGATGCCCCTGACTTCATCGTGGGCTACAACCGAGGCTACCGGGCCGGGTGGAAAACTATTTTGGGCGCCTTTCCCCGCCAGCTTTTCGAGGACAACACCTACGCCTGGAGCGGCGACCACTGCATGGACTACAGCCTGGTGCCGGGCGTGCTGCTCAGCAACCGCAAAATTGACGCCCAGTCGCCCGCCCTCACCGACATCGCCCCTACCATTCTGGCGGAGTTTGGAATCGCTAACGGGCACGGTATGATGGGCCATTCGGTCTTCCAGCCTCCAGCCGCGTCCCGTTCCCAAACCGCGTCGCTAGGCCGTTAAAGGAGAGCACTCATGTTTGGCTACAAACTTAAGATTGAAGACGACTTGCTGGAGAGGCTAAAGAAGTGTTCCGAGATGGCCGGCTACGCCTCCGTGGATGAATTTATTGTTCATGCGCTGGAGAAGGAAGCAACCGCAATTCTAGGCGCCGAAAGCAGTTCCGCCTCCGAAGAGGAAATCAAAAAGCGCCTGCGCGGCCTAGGCTACATCGAGTAGCACTGCTAATAGTCGCTGTTCCCAGCCGCGTAGCGGCGCAGGGATCTAGCTGCGGGCGTAAGCCCGGGGAAGGCAAACCGTAACGAACAAGAGCCCCAGCGGGGCGAAACAGTACCTAGCTGTTTGCGCCTGTGAGGCATTACCGAACGCATGGCTTTGGGCACCCCAACATCGAGCTTCCTTGTTCTCCCAATCGCGTCCAACCACGCCCTCATCTTCCTTTTTGTTCTTTCCATCATCACCGGCCTGGTGATGATTGTCCTCTTCGGCTACCTTTCCGACCAAAACGCGGTGCGCCGCGCCAAGGACCAGCTCCGCGCCCAACTTCTGGCCGTGCGCCTCTTCCAGGACCAGCCCCAGGTTGTGCTCCGCGCCTACGGCCGCATCCTGACCGGCACTGGCCGGTACTTGCGCGTTTCTTTCAAGCCGCTGGCCATCATCATCGTGCCCATGCTTGCCCTCCTCATCTACTGCGACCGCTACATGGGCTCGCTGCCTTTTCAGGCCAATCAGCCCATTCTGCTCACCGCGCGGCTGGACAAACCAGAGGCTCTCGACAACATTTCCCTTCGCCTGCCGCAAGGATTGACCGAATCTGCTCCGGCGGTGCACATAGCAGAGGACAACGAAGTAGCCTGGCGTCTGGTCGCTTCCGGCGAAGGCAATTACACGGTGAATGTTCTGGCCGGCGGCCAGGAACTCGGCAAACAGGTGGTGGTCTCAAACAATCTGGCGCACTTGTCGGAGTGCCGCTTGCGTGGGCACCTGTGGCAGCGCTTGCTTGAGTGTGCCGAGCCTGCCCTGCCCGCCAATGCTCCCGTACGACTACTGGCAGTGGCATACCCGGCGCGCGACATAGACCTCGGCCCCTGGACCACCAACTGGCTGGTCGTCTATTTCGTGGTTTCGCTCGCCTCTGCCCTGCTCTTTAAATTTATTCTGGGAATCGAAATATGAGGGTTGCTCGCACCAACTCGCATCTTGGTCGCGCCGCCGTCCGGCCGGCTGTCGTGAGGGCGTCTCGCCCTCGCCCGCGGCGTTTGACTTTGCTGCTGTGGCTTCTTCCCCTCATCCTCTTCATTCCTCACCCCGCCCAGGCTTACGTCGGCCCCGGCGCCGGTTTCGCGGTCCTCTCCTCGTTCTGGACGCTTTTCATTGCCTTCTTCTACTCGCTCTACGCCTTCGTCACCTGGCCGCTCCGCCAGTTGTTCCGTTTTCTGCGCCACCGCAAGGCCTACGGCAAAGCCGGCGCCAAGCGCGTGGTCATCCTTGGCTTCGACGGCATGGACCCCAAGCTGGCGGAACGCTACATGGCGGAAGGCAAGCTGCCTCATCTTTCCCGCCTGCGCGACAGCGGCACTTTCCAGCGGCTGCAAACCACGTTTCCGCCCATTTCGCCGGTGGCCTGGTCAACTTTCCAGACTGGCTCCAATCCCGGCAAGCACAATATTTACGATTTCCTCGCGCGCGACATGGGCACCTATCTGCCCTTCCTCTCCTCCGCCCAGATCAGCGGCCCCAAGCGCCACCTGCGCCTGGGCAAGTATTCGATTCCCCTGGGAAAACCGCAAATCAAGCAACTCCGCCGTTCCAAGCCTTTCTGGCATTGGCTGAGCGAGGCTGGGGTATTCTGCTCCATCCTGCGCGTGCCCGTCACCTTTCCTCCGGAGAAATTCTCCGGTGTGCTGCTCTCCGGCATGTGTGTTCCAGATTTGAAAGGAAGCCAGGGCACCTTCTGTTTTTGCACCACGCGCTCCGATGTAAATAAATTTGAAGAAGGCGGCGTGCGCATCCCCATGGAGCGCCGCAATGGCGCATTCCGCTCCCATATTCCCGGGCCCGACGATCCTCTAAGCGAGCAGCCGGGCAAGGAACTGCGCGCGGAATTCAAACTGCGCGCCTTCCCCGAGCGCGGCGAAGCTCGCATCGAGCTCGATACCGAGCGCCTCACCCTCAAGCTCGGCCAGTATTCCGAATGGGTTTCCGTGCAGTTCAAGGCCGGCTTCGGCCTCACCGCTCATGGCATCTGCCGCTTCTATCTCAAGCAGCTTGCGCCCGAAGTCGAGCTCTACGTCACCCCCGTCAACATTGACCCCGGGCGGCCCGACCTGCCCATCTCCCATCCCCTCACCTACTCCATGTATCTGGCGCGGCTGTTCGGACCCTACGCGACACTGGGTCTGGCCGAAGACACCTGGGCGCTTAACGAGCAGGTGCTCGACGATGACGCCTTCCTGGTGCAGGCGTACGGCAACCACGAAGACCGCGAGCGCATGCTGTTTGACGCACTGGAGAAAACGCCACGCGGCGTCTGCGTCAGTGTGTTCGACACGACTGACCGCGTGCAGCACATGTTCTGGCGCTATCTTGAGGACTCACACCCCGCACAGCGGCAGCATCCGCGCCAGGAGCGCCATACCAAGGTCATCGAGGAGCTTTATCAGCGCGTGGACCACGTGGTCGGCCAGGTTATGCAGCAACTGGACGACGATTCCCTGCTGCTGGTCATCTCCGACCACGGTTTTCAGAATTTCGCCCGCGGTGTCAACCTGAATACATGGCTTTTGCAGAATGGCTATCTCGCGCTGAAACCCGGCGCCAAGGGTAACGGCGAATGGTTCCATGACGTGGATTGGTCTCGCACTCGCGCTTACAACTTCGGGCTGAATGGCTTGTTTCTGAACGTGCGCGGGCGCGAGCGCAACGGCATTGTCGAGCCCGGCGAGGCCGCCACGCTGAAAAAAGAACTGCGCCAGAAGCTGGATGGCTTGGCCGATCCCCTCTCCGGCAAAGTCGCTATCACCGGCATTTGGGAGAACGATTCCGTCTATGCCGGCCCGTACGTGGGCACCTCGCCCGACCTGATCGTCGGCTATGGCGACGGCTACCGCGCCTCTTGGGATGCGGTTACCGGCAAGGTTTCAGAAGGGATTTTTGAAGATAACACCAAGGCTTGGAGCGGCGACCATTGCGTGGACCCGCGGCTGGTTCCGGGAGTTTTGTTTTCAAATAGGAAAATTGCGGATGCCCAGCCTGCGATTGCCGATGTCGCCCCCACCATTCTTCGCCTGTTCGGCCTGCCCACTCCCACCCACATGGACGGCAAGTGCTGGACCTGGTCGGCTCCTGCTGCTGCGAGTGCCACCGGCGCCGATTAATACCGCAGGTAGTGCTTTGTGGCGCGAGCGTCCTCACCCGCGGCTGGATACTAGGCCCGGAGTGTTAGCAACTGAATACCGTGCTATCGGCCACGGCGCACTCTGCCTGCGCTTCTTCGCCGAGATATTCCTGAATCGCTACTGCTACTCCCGTGGCTGCGCCCGGCAAACTCGGTTCGACCCGCACTACTCTGCACCGGCAGCGCACTGCCAGGCTCGGGTCTGCCAGCGACGGCCGAATCATCACCTCTATGTGACTGCCCACCGACGGGGTGAGGCTGCAATAAAAAAACATCCCAGTCTGGCTGATGTCGCGCAGCAGGCCCACATTTTCCTGCTCCTCTGCCCGCACTACCACCGGCAGCACGGCCAGTCCTCTCGGCTCCAGTCGCTGGTTAGGGCAACTGCCGTAGAGCACGTCATTGCGCCGCGCCACGGTCGAATCGCTGACCGGGTAAGTGTCAACAGTGTAGATTTGTCCTGAGGTCGCCATCGTGCCCTCTAACATGCACGTCCGGTGCCGTTTCGGGGGATGCTGAAATCACGCCACTTGCATCACCCCGGCCTCAAGTAACCGTGTAACTGTTTCGACGTGACCCTTATTTTCCCAGGTTACCGGCGCACCTTATTCGGGGTTACTTTTGCCCTGCTGGCAGTCCGTGCCGGTCCTGAGCTGCCGGCTGTTTTAGTCGGCAACTTGCTTCGTGAATACCCCATCCAATTAGCTTCGGCCCACCATGACCACCGCTGAATTCGGCTCCTTCACCCTAGTCCTATTGCTTATCCTGGCCGCCGCTCATCTGTTTGGCTACATTTTTCAGCGGCTGCGCCAGCCCCGCGTGGTGGGCGAAATTGTCGCCGGAATTCTGATCGGGCCCTCGGTGCTCGGCCACTTCGCGCCCCGGTTCAGCGCCTCCGTTTTTGGCGGTTCCGGATCAAGCTCCAGCTTCCATGTGGTCTTATTCTTTCTCTACAACCTGGGCCTGCTGCTGCTGATGTTTCACTCCGGCGCGGAAACCCGCAATCTGTTCGGCCGCGGCGATCGCAAGGAAACCAGTTGGCTGGCGGGAGTCGGCACCGGACTACCCTTTATCCTGGGCTTGATGGCCGCGCCCTGGCTACCTTTGGACTGGCTGATGGGACCGGCGCACCAGCACAGTTCGCTGGTGCTGGTAATCGGCATCGCCATCGCCGTCACCTCCATTCCAGTGATTTCGAGGATTTTTTACGACCTCAGAATCCTGCACACCCGTTTCGCGCGCCTGGTACTGGGCGTGGCCGTGCTGGAAGATATTGTTCTATGGGCGGTGCTGGGGATTGCCACCGCTCTCGCCAAATCCGGCGTGATTCCCCGCCGTGAAATCGTTAACCACGTGGCCGCCACCATTGCGTTTTTCGTTGTCGGCCTGGTGCTTATGCCCCGGCTGCTGCGCCGCATCAACACCGCGCGCTGGAACATCATCTTCACCGCATCGCCTGCCGGCTATCTTGTGGTCGTGCTTTTCCTCTACTCGGCCGTTGCCTCGGCCTTCGACGTCAGCCTGGTCTTTGCCGCGTTCCTGGCAGGTTTTGCCATAAGCGCGGACCAGCTTCTTCCCGCTGACTCTCTCGCTTCCCTGGGCCGCGTCTCGTTCGCGGTGTTCATCCCGATTTATTTCGCCATCGTGGGCTATCGGCTGGACCTGGGCAAAACCTTTTCCCTCTCGATGCTGGCTCTGTTTGTGATTGGCGGCTGCGTGGTGAAACTGATTGCGGCGGGAATGGGGGCGCGCCTGGCGCGCTTCCGTGGCCTGGACGCCATCAATCTGGCGGTGGCGCTCAACGCGCGTGGCGGCCCTGGCATTGTGCTGGCCAGCGTGGCCTATGACGCCGGCATCATCAACGGCGCCTTCTTCACCACCCTGGTGCTGATGGCCATCATCACGTCGCAGGCAGCCGGCGCCTGGCTGGAATACGTGTTGCGCAAGGGCTGGCCGCTGCTTAGCGGACATCCAGAAGAAGTGGCTCTCGCACCCGAGACCATCTCGCCCAAGCAACTGGCTGCCTGAGAATGGATTGATGTGAAGTTCGCCCGAGCTGGCGGACCGCTAATTCCTGCTTCCTGCCATCAGGCGCTCAACTTCAGACTTCTGCTCCGCATTGAGCGGAAGCAGCGGCAGGCGCACCGGTCCGCCAAAGTAGCCGTTCAGGTCCATGGCATGCTTCACGCCAGAAATACCCAAATCGCCCACCACTCGTTTGGCGGCCTCCCCAATGCGCTGCTGCTTCTCCTTAGCCAGGTCCTGGTCGCCTTCTTTGAACGCGGCATAGATCTCAAAGCAGGCGGTCGGCGCCGGACAGGCGAAGGCGAGGATGGCTCCAACTGCCCCCAGTTGCAGCGAAGGTTCCAGCTGGTGCGCCGCCCCTACCATCACCTGGAATCCCACTTCCTTGCTGCGGGTCTTGAACTTGGGCGGAGCTTGCACGGCCGTAGCAGCGCCTCCCAAAGCCCCCACCGGCACCACATCGCCGTTAGTGGCAACCGGCTCCATTGCCAACATGCGTCCGGTCACCGCGGCGAACACCTCGGTCACCGTGGCCGTGCGCTTCACGTGGCGCGTGCCTTCGACCATGCGCGCCACCTTTTCCAGATTGCCGCCCGATTCCTTGATTCCGATGATATTGGGATGATTCGCCAGCTCGATGACCACTTCCGCCGGCATGTCATAGCCGGTCGCCTGGGGAAAGTTATAGATAATAACCGGCAGTGGCGAGCGGTCAGCCACAGTGCGGAAGAAGGTCGCCATATTGAGCGGGTGCATCTGCGCCTTATAGTAGTGCGGCGTGCGCACCATGGCCGCATCATAGCCCAGGCTGGCCGCGTATTCGGTCAGGCGCAGGGTTTCGATGGCGGACTCGATGCCGGTGCCGGCAATCAGTACCTTGTGCGGCACCGTCGCTTCGCGCGCCGCCTTGAAGACGTCACGCCGCTCCTGGTCGGAGAGCAGGATGGCCTCGCCGGTTGAGCCCTGCACTACAATGCCCGCCACCGGCGTCTTGGAATACTGCGCCACGTTGGCTTCCAGCTTCTTGTAGTACACGCTGCCATCGGGATAAAACGGCGTCGTAATGGGTGGGAAAATGCCATGCAGGAGCATGGCCCTATTGTAGTTTTAGGCTTGGGAAAATGAAAACTGCTGTGCGCTGGGTTCCGAAGGGCGACATTCTTCCAGCCCAGGACGTAAGCCCTGGATTCGTTCGCCAACAAGTCACAGCCCTTCAGGGCCCACTGGTTGCCGGTTTTCTGATCAAACCTTCTGGGCCTTGTGGTATCTCGGCGCGGAAATTATTTATCCGCGGAGGCGAGCCGCTCCGCGTGCAGGTGCTGCAAAGCGCGCACGCTGATGTGGCCGCGTTGCCGTGCGGCAATCCCCTCGGCGGCGGCCCGCGCGGCAGAGAGAGTAGTAATAGTGGGGATGTGGTGCATTACCGCGGCGCGGCGTATGGCTTTTTCATCGAACCACGGCTCCAATCCGTGAGGCGTGTTAATGACCAGCTGAATCTTCTCGCCCTTTAACAGGTCCACCACGTTGGGACGTCCTTCTTTTACCTTGTACACGCGGTCGGTCGGCAGCCCAGCCTGTTCTAGCACGTCGGCGGTACCGCTGGTGGCCACCAGCTTGAAACCCAAGTCGACAAACTTCTTGGCGACCGCTGCAATGTGCGGCTTGTCGTGGTCGGTCACGCTGATAAACACAGTGCCGCTGGTGGGCAGGCTCTGCCCCGCTCCCAGTTGCGCTTTGGCGAACGCCTCGCCGAAATTATCGGCCACGCCCATCACCTCGCCCGTAGACTTCATCTCCGGGCCCAGCACCGTATCCACGCCCGGAAACTTTTGCCAGGGGAAGACGGGCGATTTCACAAAATAGCAGTTGCCGGTGCCCAGGTCGGTGGCGCGCTCCACATTCTCCGGCAGGAATTCACGCAGCTTCCGCCCGGTCATCAGGCGCGCCGCAATCTTCGCCAGAGGCACGCCGGTGGCCTTCGAAACATACGGCACCGTGCGCGAAGCGCGGGGATTCACTTCCAGCACGTAAACTTTTTCGCCCTTCCCGTTTGCCCCCAGCGTGCTCTCCATGGGATTGCGCGGAATGGCAAACTGAATATTCATCAGCCCAATCACCTTCAGCGCCCGCGCCAGCCGGAAAGTGTATTCGCGCATGGTCGCCAGCAGGTAATCAGGGATGTCCACCGCGGGCAGCACGCAGGAAGAATCGCCGGAATGGATGCCGGCTTCCTCAATGTGCTGCATGATGCCGCCGATCACCACGTCCTCGCCGTCGCAAAGCGCGTCCACGTCCACCTCGATGGCGTCCTCCAGGAAGTGGTCAATCAGCACCGGACGCTCCTGCGAATACTCCACCGCCTCCTTCATGTAGCGGATGACCGACTCGTCGTCGTACGCGATAACCATCGCCCGCCCCCCCAGCACGTAGGAGGGCCGTACCAGCACGGGATAGCCCACACGGCGCGCGCCTTCCACAGCCTCCTCCACCGAGGTGGCAATGGCTCCTGGAGGCTGGGGAATCGCCAATTCGTCCAGCAGCTTGCCGAAGCGCTTCCGATCCTCGGCCAGGTCAATGGATTCCGGCGATGTGCCGATGATGCTGACCCCCGCAGCCTTCAGCGGCAGCGCCAGGTTCAGCGGCGTCTGTCCGCCGAACTGCACAATCACGCCCACGGGCGCTCCGCCCGCTGCCTCGTGCTCATAAACCGAGAGCACGTCTTCCACTGTGAGGGGTTCGAAGTAAAGTCGGTCGCTGGTGTCATAGTCGGTGGAGACGGTTTCGGGATTGCAGTTCACCATCACCGTCTCGTAACCGTCTTCGTGCAGCGCAAATGAAGCATGGCAGCAGCAGTAATCGAACTCAATTCCCTGCCCGATCCGGTTCGGGCCCGCGCCCAGGATCATCACCTTCTTTTTTGTGGTGGGCGTGGCCTCGTCTTCCTCTTCGTAGGTGGAATACAGGTACGGCGTGAAGCTTTCGAACTCGGCGGCGCAGGTGTCCACGCGCTTATATACCGGCGCGAGACCCTTCTTTTTCCTTAGCTGGCGCACCTTTTCCGCGCCCGAATTGCCGTTCTCCAGGTGCCACACACTGGCCAGGCGCGCGTCGGAGAGGCCCATGCGCTTGGCCTCGCGCAGCAGCTCCGCCGGCGCATTTTCAGCCGGCACCTTCTCCAGCTCCAGCTGCAGGTCGGTAATTTGCTTAAGCTGATAGAGGAACCAAGGGTCAATGGAGGTCATTTTGGCGATCTGTTTGACGGTCATGCCCTGGCGCAACGCGTATCGAATATAGGACAGCCGCTCCGGGTGGGGCGTGACCAGCCGCTGGGTGAGAATCTTGGGCTCAATCTGCTCGCTGCCGGGCCGCTTGCCGGTATCCAGAGCGCGCACCGCCTTGAGCAGCGATTCTTTGAACGTGCGGCCGATGGCCATCACCTCGCCCACCGACTTCATCTGCGGCCCCAGGCCCTCGTCCGCGCCGGGAAACTTCTCGAACTGCCACTTGGGAATCTTCACCACCACGTAGTCGAGCGTGGGCTCGAAGCAGGCTGGCGTTTTGCGCGTAATGTCATTGGTGATTTCGTCGAGCGTGTAGCCCACCGCCAGCTTGGCCGCGATCTTGGCAATGGGGAACCCGGTCGCCTTCGAAGCCAGCGCCGAGGAGCGCGACACACGCGGGTTCATCTCAATCACCACCTGGCGCCCGGTTTCCGGATGCACCGCAAACTGGATGTTGGAGCCGCCCGTCTCCACGCCCACTTCGCGGATCACCGCGATGGCGGAATCGCGCATGGCCTGGTATTCGCGGTCGGTCAGAGTTTGCGCCGGGGCCACCGTGATCGAGTCGCCGGTGTGCACGCCCATGGGATCGAAATTCTCGATGGAGCAGATGATGATGACGTTGTCGGCCAGGTCGCGCATCACCTCCAGCTCGTATTCCTTCCAGCCCAGCACCGACTCTTCGATCAGCACCTCATGCACCGGCGAGAGGTCAAGGCCGCGGGCCAGCGTCTGCAGCAGTTCTTCGCGGTTATAAGCCAAGCCGCCACCGGTACCCCCCAGCGTGAACGAAGGGCGAATAATTACAGGGAAACCAATTTTGCCGGCGAACTCCATCCCGTCTTTCAGATTGTTCACCAGCGCCGACTTGGGCACATCGAGCCCAATCTTCAGCATCGCGTCTTTGAAGAAGAGCCGGTCTTCCGCCTTCTTGATGGCGCCGATTTTGGCCCCAATGAGCTGAACGTTGTACTTGTCGAGAATGCCGCTGTCGGCCAGCTCCACTGCCAGGTTGAGTGCGGTCTGGCCCCCGACCGTGGGCAGCAGGGCAAAGCCTTTGCCGTCGCACATCTCCGATTCAGTGCGGAGAATTTCTTCCAAAAAGTCGCGGGTCAGCGGCTCGATGTAGGTGCGCTCGGCGAATTCCGGGTCGGTCATGATGGTGGCCGGATTGGAATTGGCCAGCACCACCTCGTAGCCTTCGGACTTGAGCGCCTTGCAGGCCTGGGCGCCGGAGTAGTCAAACTCCGCCGACTGCCCGATGACAATCGGCCCCGAACCGATAATCAGGATTTTCGATATGTCTTTGCGTTTAGGCATGAATTTAGGTTTTGCCTACTGACTCCCGCCCCTCCACTCCTCCATCATCTTCACAAAATCCTTGAACAAATAATGGCTATCGTGCGGACCAGGAGAAGCTTCTGGGTGGTACTGCACGCTGAACAGCGGCAGGTTGCGGTGCCGCAAGCCTTCCAGCGTGTTGTCGTTCAAATCCATGTGCGTGAGCTCGACTTCGCTCTGCGGCAGCGAATCCGGATCCACGGCGAAGTTGTGGTTGTGCGCGGTGATCTCCACCTTGCCGCTCTTGAGCTGCTTCACGGGATGATTGCCGCCGTGGTGCCCAAACTTCAACTTGTAGGTCTTGCCGCCCAGCGCCAGCCCGATCAACTGGTGGCCCAGGCAGATTCCAAAGATGGGCACACGCCCCATCAGCCGACGAATGTTTTCCTGGGCGTAACGGCAAGGCTCCGGGTCGCCTGGCCCGTTGGAGAGAAAAATCCCATCCGGCTTCAGCGCCAGAACTTCTTCCGAACTGGTCTCCGCCGGCACCACCGTCACCCGGCATCCATCAGCTCGCAACTTGCGTAAAATGTTGTGCTTGATGCCGTAATCGTAAGCCACCACTTCAAAGCGTGGCGGGGCATCCTTTACACCGACAACTTCGGTGGGCTCATGCGAGCGCTCACCCACATCCCAGATGTAGCGCTGCTTGGTGGTGACTACTTTGGCCAGGTCGGTGCCGTCCATTTTGGGAATGGCACGAGCCTTGGCCACTAGCTTTTCCGTGTCGCTCTCCAGCGACGAAATTACGCCTCGCATCACCCCGTGGTCGCGGAGGTGGCGCACCAGCGCCCGGCTGTCAATGTCGGAGATAACCGGAATTTTGAAGCGTTCCAGGTATTCCTCGGCCACTTCCTGCGAGCGCCAGTTGGAGGCCACGCGCGAAAACTCGCGCACCACCAGGCCCTCAATATAGGGGCGATTCGCCTCAATATCTTCAGGATTGGTTCCGTAATTGCCGATTTCCGGGTTGGTGAGGACGACTATCTGCCCGGCATAGGAAGGGTCGGTGAAAATTTCCTGATAACCGGTAATGGAAGTATTGAAAACGACTTCGCCGTAGCACTCGGCTTTCGCACCGTAACCTTTGCCCCGGAAGATGCGCCCATCTTCCAGCGCCAGGATTGTTTGCATTCTGACTCCGGCGGGTGGATTTTATCTATTTTATCAGCCGCGGACGCGGCGAGAAAGAGCACTGGCTGTGGATTTCCGCGATTTTTTCCCCTAGCGAACGCTTCCCATTTTGTCTATGGGCCAGTAGCCGAACACCGCCTTGCCGTAAATATAGCGTTCCTGCACGGGGCCAAAATCGCGGCTGTCGTCGGACATGGTGCGATGGTCCCCCAGCAGGAAGTAATGATGCGGCGGCACAACTACCTCGGGGTAGGAACGCTGGTCGGCATACAGGCTGGGCACATACGGCTCGTACAAACGCCGGCCGTTCACGTAAACCCTGCCGTCATCAATGCGTACGTGGTCGCCGGCCAGCCCGATCACCCGCTTGATATAGCTTTTGGAGGGATCGCGAGGATAGCGGAAAACCACGATGTCGTCGCGCGCGATGGGCTCCAGGTGATAGACGAATTTGTTGATGAAGATGCGCTCCTGGTCGTCCAGGCCGGGCATCATGCTGGTGCCCTCCACCTTCACTGGTTGGTAGAGGAAGATGATGATGAAGGCGGAAATGGCCAGGGAAATCACCAGATCCCGCACCCAGGCCGAAAGTAGCGGCAGACTGCGGGGACGCTCCGGGCCGGGGCCGGCGGGCCCCAGATCCGGCGGGATGGCGCGCTCGTTTTGCAGACTCGGGAGCTCAGCAGGCATGACCGGATTTCTATTCTAGTACGGATTGGGATGCGCCATGGCAAGCTCGCTTTTTTAGTTCCGCACCGCAAGGATGCGCACCGGGGTGTGTTTTCCTCAGCCCAAAAACACGGTAAAATGTGCCCCTTAAGGCGGTACGTATGCGCAAACAAGTGTTGCTGTCGCTCTTTCTGGTGCTGGTGGCCCTTAGCCTTTCCGCAGAATGGAATTATCAGGAATCAGGGGACCAGCCGGGCCGCGTTCCGGCTTACAACCCTCTTCCTCCCAAGAAGGGTCAGAAACTGCCCCCGCTGTTGCCGAAGGAAGCGTTGCTGGGGCCGGAATACCAATATCCATTTCAGGCCCATGCCTACGAATTGGCGGCCAAGATCCCGAACATCATCTACCAGCAGCCCTGTTACTGCTACTGCGACCGCATGGGCCACAAGAGCCTGCACAGCTGTTACGAAGGCACCCATGCCGCCGAGTGCGGGGCATGCCTGAAAGAGCTCTATTACAGCTACTCAATGCATAAAAAAGGCAAAACCGCGAAACAGATCCGTAAAGGCATCATTGCGGGGGAGTGGAAACAGGTGAACCTGCAAACCGCGTCCTCCATCAACTGAGTGACTGTGGGCTTGCGTCACCAACCGTTCATGTTGACGGATAACGCGGTTGTGGATAACCTGCTGCCATCGCTGGTAGTGTTTTTTTGCTGCCGGGAGGCGCCCCCCACCTCACCCCGGGCGTGCGATGGTGGCCCTGATGAAGAAGAAACCGGTGGACAAGATCAAGGGTGGCAACTCTAACTCGCAGAAAAAGCAGGCTGTTCCAGGTAATTCAGGACGAGTCTTGCATATGACGCCCCCAGCTCAGCCCAAACGCTCTCTTTCCGAAGATCCTCGTTTTGTCCAGGGTGTGCAAAACTACGAAGCAGGCTTGCGTGCCCTGCAAGAACGTAAGTTTGAGAAAGCAAAAGGTTTATTTCAGAAGGCTGTGGGCAGCGGCAGCCGCGAACTGGCCGACCGCGCGGGAGTGCACCTGAACACCTGCAACCAGCACCTGGAACGCACGGCAAATACAAGCTTTAAGACCACTGAGGAGCACTTCGATTACGCCATTTCCCTATTGAATCTGGGCGACTACATCGCTGCTCGTGAGCACCTGGACAAGTTGGCGAAACAGGCGCCGCAGGCGGACTATGTTCACTATGGGCTCGCGGCCCTGGCTTGCCTGACGGCGCGTTTTGAGGACTCCCTTCGCCATTTGGTGGATGCTATTCGCCTGAATCCCAATTTGCGGTATCAGGCGCGCAACGACTCCGATTTCCAGAATCTCGCCGAAGACCCCCGCTTCACCGAGTTACTCTATCCGGAGACCGGCACGGAACCCTCCCCTTCCCCCACAACTTCAGAAAGAGACTGAGGAGCAAATGAAATCACCAGGATTGCAGTCTGCAGCCGGTTACCCACCGGTGGGCGGGGGACCTCGCCCGCTGCGGGTGGTGGCCATGGGGGGCGGCACCGGACTTTCCACTCTGCTGAAGGGCCTAAAGCGGTACGTTTCAGGAGATGAGCCGGGACCGGGCGGGCGGTCCGTGGGCGAGCTTTGCGCCGTGGTAACGGTAACTGACGATGGCGGCTCCAGCGGCAGGCTGCGCAAGGAATTCAACGTACTGCCGCCGGGTGACATTCGCAACTGCATTGCCGCCCTGTCGGAAGATGAAGCCCTGCTCTCGCGCCTGTTTCAGCACCGCTTTCATACCGGCGCTGGACTGAACGGCCACAGCTTTGGCAATCTGTTCCTGACCGCGCTTACCGCCATAACCGGCGACTTCGCCGAAGCGGTAAAGCGGTCCTCCGAAATTCTAGCCACCCGCGGACACATCTATCCCTCCACTACTTCGGACGTGCAATTGGAGGCGGTGATGGCGGATGGCACGCGTGTGGCGGGAGAGACTAACATTACCGCCAGCACGGAGCGGATCGTCGAGATTCATCTCCGTCCGGCCGACGTACAACCGCTGCCCCAAACCCTGGAGGCCATTGTGCAGGCCGACCTGATCACCATCGGCCCAGGCTCGCTGTTCACCAGCCTGGTACCCAACCTGCTGGTGCGTGGTATTCCCGAAGCGGTAGCAGCTTCGCGCGCGGTGAAGGTCTTTGTCTGCAACCTGATGACAGAGGCCAATGAAAGCCTGGGATTAAGCGCCGCCGACCACATCCGGGTGCTGCACGAGCATGCGCGGCTGCGCGTAGTGGATTACGCCATGGTGAACCGCACGCCGGTTCCTTCAGACCTCAAGGCCAAGTATGCCGCTGAAGGCGGCAGCCAGATTGAGGTGGATGTTGCCGCTATCGAGAAACTGGGAGCCAAGGTCATCCTGGGAGACTACCTGGAGACAGCTGAGGGGGTGGCGCGGCATGCCACGGATCGCTTGGCCCACGACCTGTTACGGCTGGCGTCTCAGGCAGCAGCTGCGGGTCGTTAATCTTCAACCCGAGGCGTTCGAGAAGGTACTTTTCTCCTGCCCCACCGGGCTGGCTTCTGTTCCCCACGCCCGGGGCTAAATTCTTGCTTGTGCCGCTTCGCGGCTAACGGAATTCCTCTCCCGGTCGTGTTCTCGTCGCGAAATAAAACAGGTATATTGAGGCCTAAATGCCGAAAACAAGGAATTCACAGGCTCAACCGGGGGCTGCGGCAGCATCCCGCGGCCAAGGAAGCTTCGCGGTCGCAATCATGGCGGCGGGCAAGGGCACGCGCCTCAAGTCGCGCTATCCCAAGGTGCTGCACCATGTAGGCGGCAAATCGCTGCTGGCGCACGTAGTGGCGGCCGCCACTCGGGTTTGCCCTGCGCAGGATGTTTACGCCATTGTCGGCCACGACGCGGAGCGCGTGAAAGAAGCCATGGCGGGCAGCGGCATCGGCTTCATTCTTCAGAAAGAGCAGCGCGGCACCGGGCACGCGGTGATGGTGGGCGAAGACATACTCAAGCAATACGAGCACGTATTGGTGCTTACGGGAGATGCACCCCTCATCTCGCCGCTAACCATCGAAAAGCTGCGCGACTTTCACTTGCAGCAGGGCGCGGCCATGACCCTGCTGAGCGCGGTTCTGGAGCGCCCTTATGGTTACGGGCGAATCATCTTCCGCGGCAAAGAGCGGGAAGTGGAGTCGATTGTCGAAGAAAAATCCCTCAGCGAGAGCCAGCGTGGGCTAAAGGAAATCAACGCTGGTTTCTACGCTTTCGCTACCAAGCCGCTGTTCGAGAACATTCACGATCTGGGCACCGAGAACAAACACCACGAGTACTACCTGACCGACTTAGCCGCCATTTTGGCGAAGGCCGGAGAAAAGGTCGTGGCCCTGCAGGCGGCTGAACCGCATGAAGTGCTGGGTTGCAACACGCGGCGCGAGCTGGCGGAAGTGGACGCGGAGCTGCGAACCAAGAAATGCCTGCAGTTGATGGAGGATGGAGCGACCATTTATCTGCCGCAGACGTGCGTGATTGATTGCGAGGTGACGGTGGGGCCGGACACAGTGATTGAGCCCTTTGTTCACCTCCTGGGCGCGACTCACATCGGCTCCGAATGCCGAATTCGATCCTTTAGCGTGATCATCAACTGCGAAATCGGCGATGGCGTGTTGATCCGCAACGGCTGCGTCATGGATGAAAGCCGCATCGGCGCGCGCGCCATGCTTGGCCCCTACACTCATCTGCGAGCGGGCTGCGACATAGCCGAAGGCGCACACATGGGCAATTTTGTGGAAGGCAAGAAGCTGAAGCTGGGCAAGGGTTCCAAGGCGCAGCACCTCAGCTACCTGGGCGACGCTGAAGTGGGGGAAAGCGTGAATGTGGGTGCGGGCACCATCACCTGCAACTACGATGGGTTTGGCAAATATCCTACGGTGATTGGCGATGGCGCCTTCATCGGCAGCGATGCCACGCTGGTGGCGCCGGTCAAGGTGGGAAAAGGCGCGTACGTGGGGGCAGCTTCCTGCATCATCGAAGATGTACCCCAGGACGCGCTAGCCATCGGCCGAGGTCGCCAGGTCAACAAAGAAGGCTGGGCGCGCCAGAAGCGGGAAGCGCGCGCGGCGGGGAAAAAGTCGTAATCCAATACTGACTCCGTACCTGCTCTACTTCAGGCATCGCTCTCCGCCGACGTTCCCATCTAACTTCGGTAGTCATCCCAAAATGGAGGAAAGGACATGGCAGAGGAGAGCAAGAGCGGAAACAAGACCTTCAAGTGCTCGGATATGGGCCACAAGGACTGCAGCTGGGAAGTCAGCGGCCGCTCGGAAGATGAGTTGATGCCGCAGATCGAGCGCCACGGGCGCGAGCGCCATGGCATGAATAGCCTCGATGAGGACAGCCGCCGGCGGGTGCGCGACAATATCCGCGACCGGGCCGCGTAGCGCTGCTAAGCCAAAGAAAACAGGGCGGCCGCCCAGCCGCCCTATTTTTGTCACCGGGACGGACCTTAGTTCGAGGGCGGAATTTTTAAAAGATAAAACGCCGCGAGCGAAACCATGTTAAACTCCACCACAATTTCCGCTACGTCCCGAGCAGTTTGGGACACGCGCGCCCTTCTTCGCCGAGAGATCGAATAACTCAGGGACCCATTCCCCTTCGGTTGGGAGGTCAGTATGTCTGTCAGGCTTCTTCTTGAAACAATCGCCGTGGCCGGCGCGTTTGCATGCTTTGCCAGCATGGCGAATGCGATGAGGAAAATCCGGTGGATGGACGAGGCTGCGAAGCAGAGACATCAAGCGCTACCCACGCCCCAGACAAAAGCAGTAAAGCCGATGCGGCGCGCCAGCTAGTGCTGACGTGATCCCTCTGATCGGCTCAAGCCCTTTGTGAATCACAGTCAGGACGATAAAGAACAGTTCAGTTAGTCAACGGCAAGATGTCCATGTTGCTCCACTGGTCGCCTTCGAGCCAACTGGCGTCAGTGTCAGGCATGTGGAGCATGCCATGGCCTTGCGCGCACACCAGTTCGGTGGCCGCCCAGCAATCCAGCAGGGTGTAGCCGGGACACCCTACGTGCACCGAGAGCCCCAGCCGCCGCAGGCAAATGCGGCAGCGCCGCCGCTGGTCGTATATGGTCCAGGACAAAGCGGCGCTGGCCAGCAACAGGAACACCCACATGGAAGCGATGTCGGACATGGGTTGCACCGTACCGGTCAGCAGCACGGAAAAGTAGCGGGTGAGTTCGAGCGCGGCAACAAAAGCAATCATCAGCGATAACAGCGCCTTGCTCGCGAAAAATCCCCACCAGCGATACTTATTTCCGGTCGCCGGGGAGGCAACATGCCCGCGCGCTCCCGCCACCCAGGCCACCAGAAGAGCGCCCAGCACTACCAGCAGCAGGAACAGCAGATAAGAATCCAGGTCCTGGCGGGCCTGCTTTTTCAACGAAACCACCTGCAGGCTGGTGTTCACGAAGTGATACCCGGCATTGTCGGTGACGCGCTGCAACTCACGCGTGGCTTGCTCCTCGGTGATGGGACCGGCGAACCGCGCCACCGCGCCCATTCTGTCCACCAGGTTCGCCACCGAAGCATCGGAAGGTTGCAGCAATGACCACACTGCGATTCTCGGGGACAGGAACGAGAACTGCCGGGGCAGAACTCCAATCACGGTCAGCGGCTGGCCGTCCAGCTTCACCTGTTTGCCCACGATCCGCGGATCGCTGTGGAAATTCCCAATCCAGGCTGGCCAGCTCAGCACGGCGCACTGTTTGCAATCCTGCAGGTCGGAAGCTAGGAATGTCCGCCCGCGCGCCGCGCGCACTCCCAACACATCGAAAAAATTAGACGCTATCTGCCCCGTGAAGGCGTGGTCTTCACCTTGGGCGGCGGTGATAATGCCGCGGCGAAAAGAATAAGCCGCTATGCTCCTCACTTGCGGGCTCCTGCTCCAGGCTCCGGTCACCCGCTGCAACTGGTCAGAGCGGAACCACATAAAACGCCCCGCAGGCCGCACCGCAAATAGGGTGCCCGGGTCGGAATACGGGGAGCGCACCATGGAACGCAGGGTTGGAGCGAAACCCGTGAGCAGTACGATCGCCAGCAGCACGCTGGTGAGAACACCCAGGCAAAAGGCCGGTGCGCGCAACGTGGCATCTATTCGCCGCAGAGTGCGCTCGCGGTCAAACCTCTGCCATAAGGCTTCCGGGAATGCGCTCCAGCAGTGCCGCAAAACCTCCACCCGGCTTTGTGGAGTCAGCCGGTCGGATTCGGCCAGAAAATGGATCCAGTGCCAGACTTCCGTGTCCTGCCTGGTGTGCCACTCCGGACGCCCCTCTGCCGGCACCAGCCAGCTGGCTAGCCACAGCAGCCCGCGGCAGGAGTACAGCAGCATGGTGGGCGGGCGTTTCATGCCGGCACCCCTTTGCGGCGCGCGGGTTTTTCATGCCCGGCGAAGTGGCGGAGCAGCGGATAACGTTCTCGGAGGTCTTGCAGGGCGGTGGTGCCTGCCCGGGTCAGCTTGTAGTAGCGTCGTGCTGGCCGTGGCTGCGCTGCTGCCAGTTGTTCCCAGCGGGAGATAATAAGGCGATCGCGCTCCAGGCGGCGCAAGGCCGGGTAGACCGTGCCGCTGGGCAGCCCTGTCACCTCCATTACGTCGAAGCCGTAATGGTGGGCCGCACCTACGCTCTGCAGGATCAATGCAGAAGTGTGCGAGAGCCGCACCGACTCACTCATCAAAGCACCCCAGCTATGTAGGATTCTACACCTGTTGGGTTGGAAGGCGGCGCATTACTTGAGGATGCTAACCCCTTAGTGCAATTGAGCTTCCTCCTTCAATCCTAGTCAACCCAAGGCCGAATGCTAGAATCCCGCTCTGAGGAGAATCTTTTGGACAGAGCCAATGGCCGGCACACGGCAGAACAGCACTTTCTTGCTGCCCTGGAGCTGTTTGCCGCAGGCGAGGAGCAGCGCACCATTGCCGAGTACCAGCTCTGCCTGGCGGCTGATCCCGGCTTCACGGACGCCATGCACGGCCTGGTCCGCATCTACCAGGACCTGGAGCAACTCGACGAGGCTGTAGCGATAGCCCGGCGCATCCCGGAAGCCGACCCGGAAGACGTGCTCGCGCATACCAGCCTGTCTATCCTCTATCAGAAGAAGGGCATGGTTCCGGAAGCAGAAGCCGAGGCCAACAAGGCCCGCATCCTGGGGTGGAAGCACCAGCTGAGGGAGCAGAAAAAGCGGCAGTCTGGCTGACTAGCTGGCGCTGCCTCAGGAAATCAAGCTGACTGGCTGACTAGCTGTCTGGCTGGCAACAGCCGCCCTGATGGAACGGCCCATGTCATCAGCTTGGTCCGCAATCAGCTCCGGTCTGCAAATAGCGAGTGCTTCGTGGAGGTGTGTCCAACAAACCAACACCTTCCCATAATAGGGATCGAGAGCAAGAAACCGCGCGACACAGGCGGGCTGAGTTCCAGGAAGGAGGCAGCCAATCAGCTAGTCAGCTAGCCAGCTATTCAGCTAGATGTCGTACTTCTTCATCAGGTGGCGGAAGGAGCGGTAGGAAAGCTTGAGCATCTCAGCGGCGCGGGTCTGCACGCCATTGGACTGGCGCAAGGCCGACTGCAATAGCGTGCGCTCGATATCGGCCACGTAATTCTCCATATCCAGGCCATCCGCCGGCAAAGAATCAGCGTACCCGTTGCCACCGCTAGCGGCGATGGTGGTGCTGAAGCCCGCTCCCGCCGCGGCGGCCACGGCGCGCGCCTTGGGACGCTCCACCGGCAGCTCCACCCGCAGCTCGTTGCCGGTTTCCAGCGCCACGGCGCGCTCAATGGCATTCTCCAGCTGGCGCACGTTGCCCGGCCATTCATAACCGGCCAGCGCCTCCAGCGACTGGGAATTAATCCGCAAAATGCTCTTCCCTGCCGCCGGCGAATATTTCTTGAGGAAATGATTGGCCAGCAGCGGAATGTCTTCCGGGCGCTCGCGCAAGGGCGGCACCCGCACCGGAATAACACTCAGCCGGTAGTAAAGGTCCTCGCGAAAGGCATTTTCGCTCACCAGCTTGTCCAGGTCGCGGTTGGTGGCGGAAACGACGCGCACGTCAAAGGGAATTTCGTTGGTGCCGCCCACCGGCCGTATGGTGCGCTCCTGCAGGACGCGGAGCAGCTTGACTTGCATGGCCACGGTCATTTCGCTGATTTCATCGAGGAAGATGGTGCCCCCGTCGGCCACCTCGAAGAGCCCGCGCTTGTTCTGAGCCGCGCCGGTGAAGGCGCCTTTGACATAGCCGAAAAGCTCGCTCTCCAGCAGGGTTTCAGGAAACGCGCCGCAGTTCACGGATACGAAGGGTTCGCCGGCGCGGGGGGAGCACACGTGGGCGGCGCGCGCCACCAGTTCCTTGCCCGTGCCGCTCTCGCCGTGGATGAGGATGCTGCTGCTGGTGGAGGCCACCGTGCGGATGGTCTGTTTCAGCTTCTCCATCGCCGGGCTGACTCCAACGATGTTGTCCAACGAGTTGCGGGCAGCGGCATCGCGGCGGTAAGCAAAGTTCTGCCGGCGCAGCGAGACCTGCTGCAGCGCCTGGGCAATGGCCAGCCGCACTTCGTCCATCAGCCCGGGCCCTTTGCGAATGTAGTCGAATGCGCCCCCGGCCTTCACTGCCTGGATGGCGGCTTCGAAATCGTCCACCGCGGTGATGAGAATGACGGCCGAATCCGGCGACACGCGGTGAGCATGGCGCAGCACCTCGATGCCGTCAATGTTGGGCATCTTGATGTCGGTGACCACCACGTCGTAGAGCGCGCCGTCAATCTTTTTCTGGGCGGCTTCGCCGGAGTTTACCGTCTCCACCCGGTGGCCTTCGCGGCGCAGCGCGATGTCCAGCACTTCACAGATGGAGCGTTCGTCGTCGCAAACCAGGATGTTACCCACGGCTCGGCCCTCCTCCGGCGCCCACTGCCAGAGCCGCCGACCGCTCCGAGTCCGCGGTTCCCCTCTGCGTCTCCAACTCCGCCCCTTCCGCTTCCCCATCCGGGCGCCGCAATTGCAGGGAGAACACCGATCCCTGGCCGGGCACCGAGCGCACCATGATCTTGCCCTCGTGCGCCTGCACGATCTGGTAGACGATGGCCAGCCCCAACCCCGTCCCTCCCTCGAAGTGTCCCTGGAAAGGCTCGAAAATCTTTTCCATTTGCTGCTGGCTCAGGCCATGCCCGCTATCGGCAAAACTGATGACCCAGTATTCGCCAACTCCGCGCAGCGAAACGTGCAGCGACCCGCCCTCGCGCATGGCCCGCAAGGCGTTGCTGCACAGGTTCCAGAACACCTGCTTGATCTTGTCGCCATCCACCAGGGCCGGGGCCCGTTCCACCTCCAGGCGGCGGACAATCTGCACCCGAACCCCCTCGGTGGGCGTGCTGCTCTCCAGCAGGGTGAGCGTGTCCTCGAGAAGCGGAATCAGGTCCTGCTGCTGGAACCCGTAGCGCTTCTCCCGGGCGTAGGCCAGGAAGTCGGAGATGATGTTTTCCAGGCGCTCCGATTCGCGAGTGACGATCTGTACCAGAGCCCGCTGTTCTTCGGTGAGATTGGAAATGCCCTCCAGCACGCTCACCGAGCCGGCGATAGAGGAAAGCGGATTGCGGATCTCGTGGGCAATAGCCGCCGCCAGCCGGCCCACAGCCGCCAGCCGGTCGCGCAGGCGCACCTCCCTTTCCAGGCGCCGGATCTCGGTCAGGTCGTCGAAGCTGTACACCCAGCCCAGCCGGCCGCGTTCCGGCACCACCAGGGGGGAAGAGATCATGCTGAAAGTTTTGAGTTCGCCGGTAGCAGTGCGGTACCGTACCTCCGCGTGTGCCGAGGAACTGGCGGGCGAGGGCAGTGGATCCAGGAAGAGCCGCGCCACGGGCTGGCTGAGCAGATCTTCTTCCCGGCGTTCCAGGAAGGTCTGGCTGGCGGGATTTGCCAGGGTGATATGCCCTTCCAAGTCGGTGGTCAACAGCCCGCCGCTGATGGAGCGAATCACGTTTTCATGCAGCGCCTGCAAGCTTTCCAGGGCGCCGCTGGTATCGTGCAACTGCACGTCCACCTGGCGCAGGCGTGCCGCCAGCCGGCTTGCCAGGTAGGCGATGGCCAGGAACGCGAACAGGTTGATGAGCAGAATCGCCAGCAGCGTCTTGAAGCCGGCGTGAGTGGAGGAATAGGAATGGATAACGCCAAAGAATTCCAGCTCCACCACCGCCCCGTAGAGCACGAAGGCCAGCGCCGCGGTGAGATAGGCCCACAGCTTGGGCAGCAGGATGCAGGCCACCACGATGATCAGCGGATAAAGAAAATTGAAAGAGCTGTCAATGCCTCCGCTGACATACACCATGCCGGTAGCCAGCGCCAGATCGGTGAGCACCTGCAGAGCCGCCTGCGGGCGGTGCTCCTGCCAAAAAGAGTGCAGTACGATGTGGAACACCGAAAGCGTGTACCACAGCACAATGAGGCTGATGAACTCCCGCTCCGGCAACAGGCTCGGGGTCAGGCGGGTAATAGCCAGTTCGATCCCCACCAGGAAGGTGATGATGAGGATGCGTACCTTGACCAGCCAGCCCAGCCAGGAGCGTTCGTCGAATGTGATTTCCACAGCCATGGCTATCCTGTGCGGCGCGCCAGCGCGCCGCCTGAGCTTACCCGGCCAGCTTGGCGATCATGGAGAACAGCGGCATGTATAGCGAGATCACGATGCCGCCCACGGCCACGCCCAGAATGCCGATGATGATGGGCTCCAGCATGGCGAGCATGTCTTTGGTGGCCGCGTCCACTTCGTCCTCATAGAAGTCGGCGATTTTCTGCAGCATGGCATCCATGGCGCCAGTCGCTTCGCCGACGCCGATCATCTGCGACACCATGTTGGGAAACACGCCGCACTCCTTCAAAGGATCCACGATGGTGCGGCCTTCCTCGATGGCCTTGCGCACCTTCATCAGGGCCTGCTCCAGGACTGCGTTCCCGGAGGTGCGGGCGGTGATGGATAAGCCTTCCAGGATAGGAACGCCGGAGGTAATCAGCGTTCCCAAGGTACGGGTGAAGCGCGCCACCGCAATCTTGCGCAGCAGGTTGCCGATGACCGGGGCTTTGAGCAACGCGGCATCCAGCGCGTATTTGCCCTTGGGGTGCTTGTTGATCTGCTTGAGCCCGACCACCAGGGCCACGATGCTGCCGATCAACACCCACCAGAACTGCCCGACGAACGCGCTCAGGCCCATGACGATACGCGTGGGCAGCGGCAGGGCCACGTCCAAACCGACAAACAAGTTGGCGAAAATCGGCACCACCCACTTCAGCAGGGCGGCCACAATCAGAATGGCGATGCTGATAACTGAAACCGGGTAAATCAGGGCCGACTTCACGGCGGAGCGCAACTTCACCGCCTTTTCCACGTACAACGCCAGCCGCTGCAGAATGGTGTCGAGAATACCGCCGGTTTCGCCGGCTTCAATCATGTTGGTGCTCAGGTCATCGAAGGTCTTGGGGAAACCGCGCATCGCGTTGGCCAGCGTGGCCCCGCTTTCTACTGAGCTCCGCACACCCGTCAGTGCCTTCTGAAAGGCGGGGTTTTCCTGGTTGGCGGCCAGAATTTCCAGGCACTGCACCAGGGGCAGGCCGGCATCAATCATCACCGAGAACTGGCGGAAGAAAATCGCGATCTCCTTGGTCTTCACCTTGCCCGAGCCGAAGGTGGGCAGCGCGAACTCCTTGCCTTTCTCCTTGATCGCGCGCGGCGTGATGCGCTCGCGGCGCAGCTGCGCCGCCAGCATTTCCTTGCTGTTCGCCACCCGCTCGCCGGCTACTTTTTCACCCGCGGCGTTCTTGCCACTAAATGTAAAAACTGGCATGGTCTCCCTCTTCCCTTCCGTGAACTGGTTCCGGTCCGCGCGTTGGCGCCGGCTTACTCACCTTGCTTCTCAGTGCTTGCCAGGAGCCGTGGCTTTCATCGCCTGCGCTCCCGTCGTGGCGCGGTTCAGCAGCCCCGCTCCACGGTTGATCATTTCCTGCAACTCCTCCGGCAGGCTGGAACGCTGCAACGCGGTCTCCAGTGAAATTTGGCGGTTGGCATAGGCCGTGGCCAGCGCCTGGTTGAACGTCTGCATGCCAAACTTTTCCTGTCCTGCCTGCATCGCCGAATAAATCTGGTGGATCTTGTCTTCGCGAATCAGGTTGCGGATGGCGGGATTGGGCACCATGATTTCCATGGCCATGGCCCGCCCCTGCCCATCCATCTTCTGCAGCAGGCTCTGGCAGAGAATCCCTTCCAGCACCAGCGAGAGCTGGGCCCGGATCTGGGGCTGCTGGTGCGCGGGAAAAACGTCAATGATGCGGTTGATGGTGGAGGAGGCGGTGTTGGTGTGCAGCGTGCCAAAGGTCAAGTGGCCGGTTTCAGCGATGCGCAGCGCCGATTCGATGGTCTCCAGGTCGCGCATTTCGCCGATCAGCACCACGTCCGGATCCTCGCGCAGCGCCGCCCGCAAGGCGTCGGTGAAGGATTTGGTGTCGGAGTGCACTTCGCGCTGGTTCACCAGGCAGTTTTTGTTCTGGTGGACGAACTCGATGGGATCCTCAATGGTGAGGATGTGTTCGTGGCGTTCAGTGTTGATCTTGTCAATCATGGCCGCCAGGGTGGTGGATTTACCCGAGCCTGTGGGCCCGGTCACCAGGACCAGCCCGCGCGGCTTGTCGCACAGTTTGGCCACCACCGCCGGCAGTCCCAGCTGATTGAAGGACTTGATTTCGAACGGAATCACACGGAAGACGGCGCCGGTAGCCCCGCGCTGGTTGAAGCAGTTGGCGCGGAAGCGGGCCAGCCCCTTCAGGCCGAAGGAGAAGTCCAGCTCTAGGTTCTCTTCAAAGCGATGCTTCTGCGCGTCCGTCATCACGCTGTAAGCAAGCTGCTTGGTATCGGCAGGCGAAAGCGGCGGCAGATCCAGTGGCCGCAGGCTGCCGTGCACGCGCACCTGGGGCGGCGAGTTGGTGGTGATGTGCAGGTCGCTGCCGCTCATCTCCAGCATTCTTTTCAGCAGTTCGCTTAACGTCAGTGCCATGAGTCCTTGTTCCCCTTAGTGAATGGTTTCGCGAGCTACTTCTTCCAGGGTGGTGACGCCCTGCATTACCTTCACCAGGCCGCTGCGCCGAAGCGTCAGCATGCCTCTTTCGATAGCCTTCTTCTTCAGCTCCAGGGAGGACGCGCCCACCAGGATTAGGTCCTTAATCTCATCGTCCACTTCCATCACTTCGTACAAGCCGCAGCGCCCCTTGTAGCCGGTGTTATTGCAGGCATTGCAGCCTTTGCCCTTCTTGATCTTTACCGTCTTGGCTTCCTGCGGGGTATAGCCCTCTTCGATCAGCGTCTGCTGCGGAACATCCACCACCTCGGCGCACTCGCTGCACACGCGGCGCACCAGGCGCTGGGCGCAGATAAGGTGCACCGCCGTGGCTACCAGGAAAGGCTCAATGCCCATGTTCATCAGGCGGGTAATGGTTTCGGGCGCGCCGTTGGTGTGCAGCGTGGAAAGCACCAGGTGTCCGGTGAGGGCCGCCTTGATGGCGATTTCCGCCGTTTCAAAATCGCGAATTTCGCCTACCAGGATGATGTTGGGGTCCTGCCGCAGGAAAGCGCGCAGGGCGGCCGCAAAGTTCAAGCCGATCTGCTCCTTCATCTGCACCTGGTTGACGCCCTGCAACTGGAACTCGACCGGATCTTCCGCGGTCATGATGTTCGTCTCGGGCGTGTTGAGGCGCGCGATGGAGGAGTACAGAGTGTTGGTCTTGCCCGATCCCGTCGGCCCGGTCACCAGCACCATGCCATAGGGTTTGAGAATGGCCTTTTCGAACTTGACCAGCGTCTCCGACTCGAAGCCCAGCTTGGTCATGTCCAGGCGCAGGTTTTCCTTGTCCAGCAACCGCATCACGATCTTTTCGCCCCACAGCGTGGGCAGCGTGCTGACGCGAAAATCCAGGGTCTTCTTCCTGCCCGCCAGGTTGACCTTCAGCATGATGCGGCCGTCCTGCGGCAGCCGCTTCTCGCTGATGTCCAGCTTGGCCATAATCTTCACGCGCGAGGTAATGGCGTCCTTGAGCTTGATCGGCGGCGTCATAATGCTCTGCAACACGCCATCTATGCGGAAGCGCACGCGGAATTCCTTCTCGTAGGGTTCCATGTGGATGTCGCTGGCGCCGCGCTTCACCGCGTCGGTCAAGATGATGTTCACCAGCTTGACGATGGGCGCTTCATCGGCTGCGCGCTCCAAGTCGGCCAGGTCCATCTCCTCCTGTTCCGATTGCAGCTCGACGTCCGCGTCGCCCAGCTCCGCCATGGACTGAATGACTTGGTCAATTTCCTGCTGCTGGTTTTCCCCGTAGGCTTTCTCGATGCCCGCCGCGATAGCTGCTTCCGAGGCCACTACCGGCTCAATATTGAAGCCGGTCATGAACTTAATGTCATCCATGGCGAACACGTTGGTGGGGTCCACCATGGCGATGGTGAGCGAGGCTCCTACCCGGCTCAGGGGCAATATCTGATAGCGCTTGGCGGTTTCCACCGGGACGAGCTTCACCACTGCGGCGTCAATCTCGAAGTAGGAGAGGTTGATAGCCGGGACACCGTATTGCTTGGAAAGAAAATTGGTAACGTCTTCGTCAGTCATGACGCCGAGCTTGACCAGGGCAGCGCCCAGGCGGCAGTTCTCTTCCTTCTGCTTCTTGATGGCCTGGTCCAACTGCTCCGTGGTGATGATCTTCTCTTTAACGAGAAGGTCGCCCAGCCTCTGAGACATACGTCGGCACTCCTGATCGAGAAAAAGACAGTTTCAGTTGGAGCGCACCTTTCCGGGGGGACGGAGCGGGCGCCACTCTTGGGGGAGTTTCGCTGACTGCTTGCTAGGGGAGATTGCAGCCTAGTTTTCTATGACAGAAATTGTCAATCCAGAACGGTAATGCGCCAAGTAACTTAAGTACTTGTTCGGGGCAAGTGCGCAGACAGAAAGTACAACGACCATAGAAACCGAGGTGGCCTGGATGGCGTCGGTGGGATTATTTTTTGTATCGGAGTGACCGCTTGGCTTTAGTTTTCTTTAGCTTATGGGGAGGCGGAGGCCATTCGTGCTGTTCCATGTCCACCCGCGTGCCGCGGAAAGCGACGCCCTCTGCCTGCAGTCGAAAACGCTGCTCCAGGGCGGATTCTCCCGGCAGCAGGATACGGCCGCCGGCCCCCACCACCCGGTGCCAGGGCAGACCGTTCGCGGAACCGGAACGCAGGGCCCATACCACTTGGCGCGAGGCGCCCGGATATCCCGCCAGCCGCGCCACCGCGCCATAAGTACACACGCGACCTTGGGGAATTCTGCGAACCACGGCTAGAAGTCGTTTGAACATAATTGCTATCGGTACATCACCAGCCCCAGCCCGGCGATGCACAAAGCGATTCCCAGCGCGCTGCGGGCGCTCAAGTGCTCGCGGAAGAAGAACAACCCTGCCACCAGCAAAAGCAGCGCCGTGGCCACGTTGGCAATTAGCGACGCCAGGCTGATGCGCCAGCCCGCCCGGTAGGCCACCAAGAATCCAAGCTCAATGCCCACGATGCTCACGCCCACCGCCATGCTCGGCCAGTTCAAGTTCTTCCAGGAGCCGCGCAGCGAATTGCCAGGATAAAACGGCAGGATGAGCAGCGATACCACTAGCGCGGTGACGTAATTTACGGTCACCGACAGCATGGGGTTGACCTGAGAAGAAACGGATTTTTGCGAGATGTGGTACAGCGTGGTGGAAGCCACCACGAGCAGCAGCGGCAGATAAAAGATCACGGACCCGAATCTAACACCTGCCTGGCGCCGCCATCCAGAACGCTCAAAAAAAGAAGGGAGCAGCGCTTCGCGCCGCTCCCCGCAAGAATCCGAATGAAAGCTAGGCGACCGCGGCCGTGCCGAAGGCCTTAATGGCCTTCTCTTCGCTGTCGTACACGTCGAAGACGGTAAGCAATTTGGTCACCTGCAACAGGTCTCCCACGCGCTGCGTCAGGTTGGCCAGCCTGATGCTGCCGCCGGCGTTGCGCGCGGTGGTGTACAGGCCTACCAGCGTTCCCAAGCCGCCGCTGTCGATGTAGGTGATTCCGCCCAAATTGAGGACAACTTGTTTCTTGCCTGCGGCGATCAGGTCTTTCACCTGCTCCCGCAGCGCCGCGGCTTCGTCCCCAAACACGATGCGGCCATTGCACTCCAGCACGGTAACGCCGTCCCTGGTATGGGTAGCGATTTTCAGCTGCATGATGCTCCTCCCGAACCCAAACTCGATTGCAAGGTTAGCGCCGATGGGCCGGGGCCGCAAGCACCAAACCCGATTTTTGGTGCTTTTGAGAACAAATTCCAGGCTCTCTGAGGCCAGTTGCCGCGCTGCCCTGCCGTTCCCGGCCGGCCTGAAAGCCGTACCAGACGGCCAGTTGCTCTCGCCTTAGCCGGCGGCCTTCCCTCCCTAAGTGCATATCAGGGCAGGTTTTCAGCCTGGCGGAATCGGCCAGCGCTATCACGTATAATCATGCTTTCTCCCCTATGGCTTACCAGGTCCTGGCGCGCAAATACCGTCCGCAACGCTTCTCGGAAGTGATCGGACAGGAGCACGTCACCCGTACCTTGAAGAACGCCATTGCCCAGGCGCGCATCGCCCACGGCTACATTTTCAGCGGCCATCGCGGGATCGGTAAGACCACGGTGGCACGCATTCTGGCTATGGCCCTCAATTGCCGGTCCGCTGGGCAGCCGGTGGCGGAACCCTGCGGGGTGTGCGAATCCTGCACCGAGATTCGCGCCGGCAACTCCGTGGACGTAATTGAGATTGACGCTGCCACCAACCGCGGCATTGACGAGATTCGCGAGCTGCGCGACGCTGCCCGCTACCGCCCCGCCCGTGACCGCTTCAAGATCTGGATTCTCGATGAAGCCCACCAGATTACCGATGCGGCCTTCAACGCCCTGCTGAAGACGTTGGAGGAGCCGCCCGGCCACGTGATTTTCATGCTGGCCACCACCCAGCCCGAGGACATTCCGCAGACCATCCGCTCGCGGTGCCAGCACTTCAGCTTTCATGCCGTGCGCTTTGACGACATTTTGGGCCAGCTGCGCGACCTTGCCGGGCGCGAGAATATCCAGGCAGAACCGGACGCGCTGGCGCTTCTGGCCGAGGCTGGCGACGGCTCCGTGCGCGACGCGCTCTCCATTCTTGACCAGGCTATTGCCTGCTGCGGAGAGACTTTGACCGCCGAAGTCGTGCGCCAGCTGGTGGGCACCGTGCCTTCGGCCACGCTGGAACAGATGCTGCAGGCGGTGGACCGCGGCAGCAGCGACGAGGTGCTGCGCCTGGCCGATAAGCTCATCAGCGAAGGCCAGAGCCCCATGCATTTTGCGCGTCAGATGGTGCGTTTTCTGCGCAACGCCATTGTTGCGAAAGTTGCCGGCAAGGACTCGCAAATGCTGCAGATTTCTTCCGACGAGCGCGAGCGTATGGCGCGTGTGGCGGAAGCCTTCAGCGAGGAGGATCTGGCGCGGTACCTGCAGATCATGCTGCGTACCCACAGCGAGCTCGGCTACAAACAGGAGCAGCGCTTTCACCTGGAGCTGGGCCTGCTGAAGATGGCGCACGCCTCTCGCCTGCTGCCACTGGAGCAGTTGTTGAGCGAAGCTGCGGAAGCCGGCGCTACTGGCCCACGCCCCACCCCCATGGCCGCAGGATTGGAACGGCCGCGCAGCGCTGAGCCTTCCTTCGCTTCGCACCCCGGCAAGGTCTCTCCCTTTAATGCCGACATTGCGCGCAAGAGCGGCGGGTCGGGAAGCAAGTTATCCGCCGAAGATCCCACACCTATCTCCATGAGCGCAAGCGCTTCCGTGGTCATGGGAGCGGCCGCCCCGGCTATCGCTCCCGAAAATGAGCAGGAGGAAGCGGAGCCTGATGCGCCCGCCGCACCGCAACCGCAGTTGGCCAGCACGGACCAGTTGCGCGCCGCGGTGGTTAGCGCGCTGGAGAACGGCGGACATCGCACTCTGGCTTACATGCTGGATGCGGGCGAATGGTCGTTGCAGGGCAATGAACTCGCGGTAAAGGTGAGTGCCGCGCCCACCGTGGTGGACCTGGCTTTCGGAGCGGAGCCGAAGAAAATTGCCAACGCGGCGGCTACGAGCGCCGCGGGGCGACCGCTGAAAGTATTGGTCACTGGCGGGGCGGCAGTTAACAATTCGCCGAAACCGCGGCCTGCACCGGGGCAAGGCAACAGCGGAGGACGCAATCGCGCCCTCCAGGATCCGGTGGTGCGCCGCATGCAGGACAAGTTCGGTGCGGAAATTCGTACCATTATTGATCATCGGGAAAAGCGGTAGTTGGTTGTTGGTAGTTGGTAGCTATCATGTACGAATTAGCGGAGAACTTATGGGCGGATTCAATATCAACGAAATGATGTCCATGGCCAAGCAACAGGCCGAGACGCTGCAGAAGAAGATGGAAGATACGGTGGTCGAGGCCACCGCCGGGGGCGGCAGCGTCAGCGTAAAGATGAACGGGCGCAAGCAGATTCTCGCCCTCAAAATTGATCCGGAAGCGGTGAAAGGAGGAGATGTGGAGATGCTGCAGGACCTGGTCACCGCCGCGGTCAACGAAGGGTGCCGCAAGGTGGATGAGGCCATGCAATCCAGCCTGGGAGGCATGCTCGGCGGCCTGGGACTCGGGGACTGAGCATTTGTAATTCAGTAATTTGTAATTGGTAATTTAAAAACCACGATCATTTCGGTCGAAGGTGTTTAACTTACAAATTATCAATTACTAGATTACAAATTACCAAATCACTCAGTCACGCAATCCTTGCCATGCCTAACTTTGCCGAGCCCATGACCCGGCTCATTGACGAACTGAAGAAGCTGCCCGGCGTGGGCAGCAAGAGCGCGCAGCGCCTTGCCTTCCACATCCTCCGCTCCAGCGAGGATGATGCCGAGGCGCTGGCCGCCGCGGTGCGCGACGTCAAGGCCAAGCTGCGCCTGTGCTCGGTTTGCAACAACATCACCGACGTGGACCCCTGCGTCTATTGCAGCAATCCCACCCGCAATCACCGCCTGGTATGCGTGGTGGAGGAACCTACCAACATCGGCGCCATCGAGAAGACCCGCCACTTCAACGGCGCCTATCACGTTCTGCACGGCTCTATTTCCCCGCTACACGGTGTAGGCCCGGAGCAACTTCGCCTGTCCAACCTGTTCCGGCGCATCGATGCCGGCGAGGTGGACGAGGTCATCCTGGCCACCAACCCCACGGTGGAAGGCGAGGCCACCGCCATGTACATCTCGCAGCAGATTCGGCGTCCTGCCGTGAAGGTAACGCGCATCGCCACCGGGATTCCCGTGGGCAGCGACATCGAATACGCTGACGAAGTCACCATGCTCAAGGCCATGGAAGGCCGGCGCGAGCTCTAACGCGTAAACTCGTAATAGGCTTAAAACCAGTCACTTACAATCACATACTGCATCTTCGCAATGAAGAACTGAGGAGTTAACTGCTAGAATCGCCTCACCATGACCCCCCGCTCGCCGTTTTGCGATGTTGAGAACGCGGTGGCCGACATTCGTGCCGGCCGCATGGTCGTCGTGGTGGATGATGAGGATCGCGAAAACGAAGGCGACCTCACCCTGGCCGCAGAAAAAGTCAGCCCCGAAGCCATTAACTTTATGGCCCGTTACGGTCGCGGCCTGATCTGCCTGGCAATGACCGAGGAGCGCCTGGAGCATCTGCGCATCGGGCCCATGACGGCAGAGAACACCTCTAACTATGGCACGGCGTTCTGCGAGTCGGTGGATGCCCGTGAAGGCGTAACTACAGGCATTTCTGCCTACGATCGCGCCCGCACCATCGCCGTAGCCATTGACCCAGCCACCCGGCCTTCTGACCTGGCCCGCCCCGGCCACGTCTTCCCTCTGCGCGCCCGCAAAGGGGGCGTGCTGGTGCGCGCCGGGCAAACGGAAGCCTCGGTGGATTTAGCTCGCCTGGCTGGGCTGGTGCCTGCCGGAATCATCTGCGAAATCATGAAGGACGACGGCAGCATGGCGCGTGTGCCCGACCTGGTGGAGTTCTGCCGGCAGCACGATCTGAAGATGCTGACGGTCGCGGAACTCATCCGCTACCGCATGCAGCACGAGCGGTATGTGCATCGCCTGGGCGAGGCGCTCCTGCCCACGCAGCACGGCGAGTTCCGCATGATCGCCTACGAGAGCGAGGTGGAGGGCGGCGAGTCGCATGTCGCCCTGGTGCGCGGCGACCTGGAGCACGCCTCCGAACCTGTCCTGGTGCGCATGCACTCCCATTGCCTGGTAGGCGACGTGTTTGGCGCCACCTGGTGCGAGTGCCGCGATGTGATTGACCGCTCGCTGCAGATGATTGCGGAGCAGGGGGTGGGTGCGCTCATCTACCTGCACCAGACCTCCAAAGGATTTTCCGTGGAGCGCATGGGCGACCGCACCCTGCTTTCCTTCCATCGTGACGTGCGCCTGCCCGCTTTGCCCGAAAGCGAACGCAAAACGCAGCGCGAAATCGGCATTGGGGCGCAAATCCTCTCTGACCTGGGGTTGCGGCGCATCCGCCTGCTCACCAATCATCCGCGCAAGGTCGCCGCGCTGCAGGGGTTCGGAATCGAAATCACCGAAGAAGTGCCGATCCCAGTGGCTCAGCGATCTACGCGGAAGGGGTAAACACTCTCATTAAGAAGGTCAAAGGCAAGTTCCAGCAGGAACCGGACCTCCACCTGAAGCGGATGTCACTGAATGTTTACGCGTATATTTTGAAAATGTTTGCGCTACTTCGTTCTGGCGTGAGGGGCTTTCCGTGATTCTTCTCGGTGTTCTTTGTTGTCCTCCGTGGTGAGAAGGTGTTAGCAGGGTTTGCGGGGGATAACCTCGCAGTCGTGGATGAAGAATTGGGCGGCGCAATGCTCGGAGCCGCAAATCACGGGCAGCAGCCCGGCAATCTGGCGCCGGGTAATCAAGCCCAGGGTGCCGCAGTCGGGACAGGCGAGCACGGCCCAGTAGGGATCCTCCTTCTCGCCCACTTCGCCGGCGTTTTCCAGCACGAACACCGTTCCAGGGCCCATCTGCTCCGGAATCCATTCGCTAAGCACGTTTAATTCGCCGACCATTTCCCCTCCACCCTGTTCACAGGGCCTTCTTTCTGGTGTGCGGCTGCGGACGAGCGGACGCGCTGGCTTTCTTGCGGCCGCGAATGCTGGCGCGGATCTGGCGCACCGTATCGCTCAAACACACACTGAGAATGGGCTGGCGCGCGTTCTTCAGGAGGTCAACAATCTGTTTGGCCGAGGTTTCCAGGTAAAGATGGGAGCCGTCGGTGAGCAGATGGTATTCGGAGCCTCCGCTGACGGTTTGCGCCAGGCGGCTGCCCAGTTCGCGCTGCAGAAAACGAACTACCCTGCGCACTCTTTGCAGAGGAAAACCCCGGCGGCGCAAGTCGGCAATCACGGCCACTTCCGCCAGGTCATCCAGCGAATACAGGCGACGGTGGCCTTCCCGGGATGGGACCACAATTCTCTGCTCATCCCACCACTGCAACTGCCGGGCGCTGATGCCGCTCAGCTCGACGACCTCCGCGGATGTGAAGCGCTCTTCCATTCGGTGAATTCTTGTTTTAAACAAAAACCGGTGAAAATGTTTGCCTTCTTGGTGACTCATTCTAGGGAAGAGCACAGCAGAGTCAACACAAAATACACGACTTGTTGCAGGCTTCTGTTGACCTTCCCGGTTCCACGCCGGCCATGCCACCAGCGCCGCGAAAAATGCCGCTACCACCGCATTCGACGCAGCCAAGTTGAAGCGGCCGACGTGCTCGACCCACAACTCTATAAATGATTTCCACAGTCCTTCGTAACCTCCTATCAGTACATGTCCTAATGGAGGTTAATTTTCCTGATGCGGGGGTTACGCGCGCCGCTCTCCAACGTCTAAACTGTGGACACAGACATAGCGAACTTTTATTCCCCAAGATTCGTACGACTTCTTAGCGAAGATCTGGAGGAAAGATGTTGCAGTTGTCAGCACAGCGTTCGGCAGACATGGTGGTGTTGCGGTGTACAGGAAGGATTGTGGCTGGAGAGGCCGTGGTGGCTTTGCATCGCACGGCGACGGCACAGAGGGCCGCGGGATTGGTGATTGACCTCCGCGGAGTGGAAATCCTGGATGCCGCAGGCCTGGGCACCCTGCTGCGGATTCGGCAGTGGTGTGACTCCCAGGGCATGAAGCTGAAATTGGTCAATCTCAACAAACACGTGAGGGAAGTGTTAGCCGTGACCGCGCTGGATTCGGTGCTGCTAGTGCATCCTACAGAGAATGATTCCGATCTCCAGGCGCTCCGGCACGAGTGGGCGTGCGCGGAAATCTAGAAATTTACAATTCCGTTCTACCGGGGCGGCTTCCGAGCCGCCCTTTTTGTTTATCACCTGATCCGTGGGCGTCAGACCTCGAGTGTGTGGCGCTCAGCCGCACGCATGCTAAGGTGTATATTTTCCCTTCTCCCGCATGCACAAGAACTCGATCCTTCGCAATTTGTCCCTAACGCTTGCAATCCTCACCTTTGTCGTCCTGAGCCAGAGCGTGGCTCGCGCCCAGAGCGTTGACCCCAGCCTCTATGCCGGGCTGCGCTGGCGCTGCATTGGCCCGTTCCGCGGAGGGCGAGCCCTGGCTGCGACCGGCGTGGCGGGAGAGCCTGAAACCTTCTACTTCGGTGCCGTCG
The DNA here is from genome assembly GCA_025934735.1 of Terriglobales bacterium. GTDB lineage: Bacteria > Acidobacteriota > Terriglobia > Terriglobales > Acidobacteriaceae > JAICWP01. The sequence goes on from JAICWP010000014.1 coordinate 77,097, forward strand.
GCGGCGGAGTGTGGAAGACCACCGACGCGGGGCGAGTATGGAAGCCGATTTTTGATGCGGCGCCTATCGCCTCGGTGGGCGCGCTGGCAGTTGCACCGTCCAATCCCAGCGTGCTGTACGTCGGCACCGGCGAAGCCGACATGCGCTCCGACATTTCCTTCGGCGACGGTGTTTACAAGTCCACCGACGCCGGTAAAACCTGGCGCAACGTCGGCCTGCACGACACTCGCCACATCGGCCGCATCCTTGTGGATCCCCACAATCCCGACATCGTGCTGGTAGCGGCGCTGGGCCGCGCCTATGGTCCCAACCCCGAGCGCGGCGTGTTCCGCTCCACAGATGGCGGGCAAACCTGGCACAAGGTCCTCTACAAGGACGAAAGCACCGGGGCCGTTGACCTTGCCTTCGATCCTGACAATTCGCAAACCGTGTTTGCGACACTGTGGCGCACGCGGCGCCCGCCCTGGAGCACCTACGCGCCCTTGGGCGGCCCCGGCAGCGGGCTATACAAATCCACCGACGAGGGCAGCACCTGGACCGAAATTTCCAGGCACGGCCTGCCTGGTGGCGAACTGGGCAGGATTGGCGTGGCAGTTGCCGCCGGCACCCATGGCCAGCGGGTGTATGCCGTGGTCGACGCCCGGCAGAATGGCGGCCTGTATCGCTCCGACGATGGCGGCGCGAACTGGAACCTGGTAAGCACCGACCGCCGCATTCACGGACGCGGCTGGTATTTCGGCACCGTCACCGCTGACCCGCTCGACCGCAACACGGTTTACATTCCCAACGTTTCTCTTTACCGCTCCACGGATGGAGGCAAAACCTTCACTTCCATTAAGGGCGCACCCGGGGGCGACGATTACCACCTGCTGTGGGTGGATCCGATTGACTCGCGGCGCATGATTGTGGCCAGCGATCAGGGCACCACCATCAGCCTGGACTACGGACAGACCTGGAGCAGTTGGTACAACCAGCCCACGGCCCAGTTCTACCACGTAGCCACCGACAACCAGTTTCCCTACAAGGTGTACGGAGCGCAGCAGGATAGCGGCACCGTGGGCACCACCAGCCGCAGCGACTACGGCCAGATCACCTTCCGCGACTGGCGCCCGGTGGGCGGCGATGAAGGCGGCTATATCGTTCCCGACCCCAGTGACCCCAACTTTGTTTATGCCGGTGGCACGCTGGGCGAACTGCACCGCTTCAACTGGCGAACGGGCGAGTCACAGGACATCTCGCCCTGGCCCAGCGCGGCGTTTGGCACGGAGATCTCCCAGCGTAAGTACCGTTTCACCTGGACCTCGCCTATCGTATTTTCGCCGCAGGACCCGCACACCGTTTACATGGGAGCCCAAGTGCTGCTCGAAACCCGCGACCGCGGGATGAGCTGGCATGCGATCAGCCCCGACCTCACGGGAATCCAACTCGGCTCTTCAAGTTCGCAGGGACCGCTGGCCGTCAGCAACGCCATGCAGCGCGGCTACGGTGTTATCTACACCATAGCGCCTTCCTCCATCAGCCCCGGCCTGATCTGGGTGGGTACCGACACCGGCCTGATCCAGCTGACGCGCGATGGCGGCAAGAGCTGGGAAAACGTGACTCCAAAAGGCCTGGCGCCCTGGAGCAAGATCAGCATCATGGAGGCCTCCCGCTTCGACGCCGGCACCGCCTACGCCGCCGTGGACCGGCACAGGGTCGACGATTTTGCTCCCTATATCTACCGCACGCACGACTACGGCAAAACCTGGACGAAGATGGGCGACGGCATTCCTGCAACAGCCTACGTTCATGTTGTGCGCGAAGACCCGGAACGCAAAGGCTTGCTGTTTGCCGGTACCGAAACCGGGGTGTACGTCTCCTTCGACGATGGAGAACACTGGCAGGCCCTGCAACTGAACCTGCCGGTCGCACCCGTCCACGATCTGGTTGTTCACGGCAATGACCTGGTAGTGGCCACGCACGGTCGCTCGTTCTGGATTCTGGACGATGTTACCCCGCTGCGCCAAGTGAACCCGGAGGTGGCATCGGCCGCCGCGCAGCTGTTCCGGCCAGCGATTGCCCTGAGGGTAAGCGGCAACCAGAACCGCGACACTCCCCTGCCCCCGGAGACTCCTGCGGGCCAGAACCCGCCCGAGGGCGCCATGGTTGACTACTACCTCAAGACCGAATCCGCCACGCCCGTCGTGCTCGAGATTGCTGACTCGCAAGGAAAAGTTGTGCGCCACTTCTCCAGCAGCGATGTGCCGTCTCCGGTGGATTTCTCCCAGCTCGCTTTTCCCTCCTATTGGGTCGAGGTGCCGCACATCCTCAGCAAAAGTGCGGGCGAAAGCCGCTTTGTGTGGGATTTGCGCTACCCCACGCCGCCGTGGATGTTCCATGAATACAGCATGGCCGCAGTGGTGGGGGAAACTAGGGTGGCACCGCGCGGGCCGCTGGTCCTGCCTGGGAATTACGAGCTCAGGCTGACGGTGAATGGCAAAACATACCGCCAGCCGCTCCAGATCACGGAGGACCCGCGGGTCACAACTTCGCAGGCCGATCTCGCCCGGCAGCTTCAGCTCGAGCTGCGCATCACTAATGCCGTGGCCACAGATATGGGCGCTTACAACAGCATTGCGGCAGTCCGCAAGCAGCTGGTTGCGCTGCAAAAGGGAAAAGCAAACAAACCGGCAGCTGGCAAGCTGGTTGCCGCCGCCAAGGCGCTGGATGGCAAGCTGTCGGCGCTTGCGGGTGCAAGCCCGATTGGTGGCGGTGCGGAAACGCTCGCGACCGTCAATGGAACGCTCGCCAGTGTGCTCAATGCCGTGGAGAGCGCCGACGCCGCACCCACCACGCAAGCCTACGCGCTGTTTGAGCAGACCGATTATTCCTTGCAGCAGTTGGTGAGTGCGTGGAGCAAGCTTCAGGAGCAGGATTTGCCAGAGCTGAACCGCCTGGCACGGCGCAGCGGGGTCGCGGAAATCACGGTGCCGCCAGCAAAATAGTATCGAATTCGTGACTAGGTACTGGCCTGCGGCATGGCGTTCCGAAGCTACTCGGTTTTCGGCGCCGTGGCGGAGGCCGCGTACTTCTGCTGCAGGTAGCGGCTTATGTTTTCTTCCAGGTCGCTGTAGTGCATCTGAGTGACCTCGTACAGGGCGGCGTCGGGTGATTCACCGTCGCCCAGGTGCTGCAGGATGTGTTCCACCCCGTCCATGCCCCAGCTCTGTTGCAGGTACTCCGCGGCCAACAGGGCTTCCGCATAGGCCACTGCGGCCTGTTTGGCGTTCAGGCGGGCAAACGGCCCATCCAGATATTGAAATGGAATTTCCTTCTTGGCGTGGAACATCTGGGCCAGCGCCGGACCGTAGTAGGCGGTGCTGCGTGACTCCATCAGTTGCGCCAGACCTTCGTTGAGCCAACTGGGGCAGCTCCCGCGCGTAATCATGCGCACGAAGGAATGGGTCAGCTCGTGCTTCAACACGTGCTGCAGTTCCGGGGTCATGCCGGTAACGCCGGAGATGGGGATGCGCAGCTTGCCATCGTTCACACCGCCTGCCCAGCTTGGCGCCTGTGTGATGTCGAAGAACTGCGTGTTGGTGTAAAGGATGACCGAAATGTTCTCGGCGGGCGTGTAACCCAGCTGGCCACTAAGATCGCGGTACTGTTCCTCCAGCGTGTCCAACAGGTCGCGCTGCAAGCCCAGAGGCGTTTTGCCGCCTTCGTAGCGCAGAGTGAAGTGCCAGCTGTCACTCTGGTTGAAGTTGCTCTGGACTTCGAGCTCGTGCTGAGTTTTTTCGAGCACCTTCTGAACCCAGTCACTGGGACGCAGAGCCACGGACTGCCTGAAGGCGCCGACAGCGTCAGCCAAACGATCGGCGTTGTAGTAGGCCAGTCCGAGAAGCGCGAACGTGGTTGCATCCGGAGCCACGCGGGTGAGCTTTTCCGCGACCGCTGCGGCTTCCGCATCTTTGTTGATTTCGCCCAGCCCCACCATGTACCACTCCAGAGCAACGGGATCCTCGGGCGCAAAAGTCAGCGCATGTTCGAAGTATTGCACCGCCTCAGCAGGATGACCGTGGTCGAGCTCGAAGCGCCCGGCCTCCAGGTACGCCACCTTGCTCAGCTGCGGATTTCCTTCCTGCTCAATCTTCCACAGCCCGCCGTCATATACCCGCCCGTTGGCCAGAATGCGGTCCAGGAGCGCCGCACGCTGCTTGCTCTCGTCGGCCGAGATGGCCGGACGCACCATCGGCAAGCGCGTACGAGATGCCCGCGCCTTGGGAACATCAGGAGTGACCGGAGAGGGCGTCGCCGCCGGGCCAGGACCCACCGTCACCAGATTGGTTTGCGCGGTGGAACCGATGGAGATGCCCAAACCACTTGCGTGATCAATGCGCTCCACCGATGACTTGGGCACCGTGTATTTGGTTGCGCCCACGGAATAATCCACCCTGGCCCCGTTCTCCACTGCCTTGTCCACGGTGATAAAAGTGCCGTTCTTAAAGTGAATGGTATCCGCCAGGGCGACCGGGGCAAGCGCGACCAGCAGCACTACGGAGATGACGTTCCGGCGCAGGACGGCGGTTTCGGAAATGCACCAACGACGCCGATTAAAAGGATGTAGAGACATCGCCGGACCGCCGGAGGTAGGTTAGCAGGCTGCGCGCCCTTGTCAACGGCCTCTTTAGCGTCGTTCTAGGCTCAGAACGGCTGCAACATTTTGCACGGGGAGATAGGGCGAACCTCGTTCAGGCTGGCCAGATGGTGAGCGCGTTCTTGCTCAGGATTTGCTCTTTGACGGTCTCGCTGAGCGGCAGGGCGCGAAAGTCGTCGATATTTTTCTTCACGTCGGGCACGCCCGGCCCCGGCCAGTCCGTGCCAAACAGGGTCTTGCCCGCAATTTCCTCCAGGCGTGGGAAATATTGCAGCAGGGTCTTGGGCGGGATGCCGCTGATGTCCAGGTAGACATTGGGGTGTCGGCGCACCAGGAAAAACGATGTGTTCATCCACAACGGACGGCCGCCGTGGGCGAGCAGAATTTTCATGCGCGGGAAGTCTACCGCCACATCGTCAATGTAGATAGGGTCGCCGTACTTGTTGCGCGCCCCGGGAAAGATGGAGGTCCCGGTATGGAACATGACAGGGATCTCATTAGCCTCCGCCGCGCGGTAGATGATCTCCAGCTCTTTGACTCCGTGCTGGTAGTCATTGGGATAGAGAAGCTGGTGAGGCGGGTGGATCTTAATCAGGCGAATGCCCAGTCGCACGATCTGCTCCACGTCGGCCAGCACGTTGGAGGTGTGGCGCGGGTGCAGGCTGCCGCAGGGGATCAGGCGACGCGGGTCGGCCTTCACATAGCCCGCCACAAACTCATTCACACCCGAGGTAAACCCGATGATCTCCGGGGCGACGTAATTGATGAGCACGGCGCGGTCAATGCCGCAGTGGTCAAGGTATTTGAGGAAGGCCTGGGGCGAGTGACAGAACTCCACAATCTGCGCGAAGTTCGGGCGCTGCTTCTGCATCAGCGCCAGCGCCGCCGGTTTGAACATCTCGATGGGCTGAATGTGGATGTGGCAGTCTGTGATCAAGGTCAGCTACTAGCTGCTAGGCTCTAGCTACCAGCCAAAAGCTAGGCTGGTTAAGAGTTGAATGCCTGCAGCAACGCACGCCTGGTAAAGACCCGTATCATCTCGCGGCGGTACTCCGGTGTCAAAGCGGAAGTGGTGAGCGGCTTGGCGGTGCGCGCTGCGAGCTCGGCCGCCTCTTCGGCCGCGGCTTCATCCAGTGGGCGCCCGGCCAGCGCCTCGCGGATTCCTTTGACCAGCACAGGGCCGGCGTTGACTGCGGTGAGCGCGATGCGCGCGTCTTCGACATGACCATTGCTGCGTCGCAAAAGGACGGCCACGCCGGCGAGCGGGTAATCAATGGAGCCGCGGATGCGCAGCTTGCGATAAGCGCCGTGCCAGCCGGCGGAGGATTGGGGCAGGAAAACCCGGGTGACCAGTTCGTTCTTCTGCAGCTTGCGATAGTTGTCGCCTACGCCGGTGTAGAAGTCGCGTAACGGAAGATGCCGTGTGCCGCCGGGGGCGGCAACTTCGATTTCCGCCTCCAGGCAAAGCAGCGCTGGAGGGGTGTCGCCGGAGAAGGCTGCCCAGCAAGTATCTCCGCCGGGAGCGACATGGCAGATGTTGCCGTCCTTCTTGATGCAGAATCCGCAGCCCTTGCGCCATGTGAGCGACTGGTTGTACCAGAGGCAGCGCGTGTCCAGGCAAATGTTGCCGCCCAGCGTGCCCATGTTGCGCAGGATGGGCGAGGCCACCGTGGCGGCAGCTGCCACCAGAACCGGATAGTGTTGGCGTAAAAAGGTCGAATGCTCCATTTCAGTAAGCGTGGTGAGCGCCCCGATCTCTACCGCATTTATAGCGCCGGCATCTTGCGGGCTGTCGCGCAGGCGTCCCATCTCCGGCCGGAACGCAGCGCTACTACGAATCCCGCGCAATTCACGGATGCCACGAATATCGAGCACATACTGCGGCGCAAACAATTTCTGGCGCATGGATGGGATCAGGTCAGTGCCGCCGGCGATGACCTGCACATCGGGCGCATGCCTGGCCAGAAGGTCGATCGCTTCTGCCAGCGTGCGCGGTCGCAGCAACTTGAATTCGGGCAGGCTCAATCATCACCCCCGGCACTCCCCTGCTGCCCGGTGATGGCAGGATCACGCGGATGCCGCTGCGGCCCTTTGCCCCTAAACCAGAGCGCGCCGCCATGCTCGCGGAAGCGAGCGGGGCTGGTGGGATCCACGCCTTCGGTTAAGTTGAGCTTCTTGGCGTTCTTCTGGGCGCGCAAGGCGGCCAGCACACGCTCAGGAGTGAAGGGCGCCTCGCGCAGGCGGATGCCCACCGCGTCGTAAATGGCGTTGGCAATGGCGGGGATGGTGGCGGCCAGCGAGCCCTCACTGCACTCTTTGGCGCCGAACGGGCCCTCGGGGTCAATGCTCTCCACGATAAACGGCTCGATTTCCGGCGACTCCACCGACGAGGGGCTGCGGTACTCCAGCAGGCCCGGGTTCATCAGCATGCCGTCTTTCCATACCATCTCTTCCTGCAGCGCCTGGCCCAGGCCCATCCATACCGAACCGATGATTTGGCCTTCGACGGAAACGGGGTTCAGGGCTCGTCCGCAGTCGTGCGCCGCCCACACCTTATGCACCGTGACCTCGCCGGTTTCTTCATCAACGCTGACTTCCGCCACCTGTGCCGAGTAGGAGTAAGCCGGGGAAGGGCCAACACCCGCACCCTTGAACTTGCCGCCACGGGCATCGAGCGAGGGCGCGTAAGAACCGGTGCCGGTAAGCGCCCCGTGGAAATCAATGGCAGCAACGACGGCCTCTTCGAATGTCATCCAGTCCTTGGGCCCTTCTTCCTTGCGCTTCTGCTGCAGCGAGCCGCGCAGAATCTGGCCTTCCACGCGACCGCTTACCGAGGGACCACGGGGAGCATCTGTGGTCTCAAGGATTTCGGCGGCGTTCCGGTGCTCTTTCGCTGGCGAGAGCGCCCGCGCCCCAAGGTTATTGTTTAGAACTTTGTCTTCCCGGAACACCAGGTCCTCCGGTGCGCAGTTCATTTTGCGGGCGGCGGCGCTGGCAATCTGCTTCCGTATCTCCTCCGCAGCGCGCAAGGTGGCGTTGCCCGCCATCATCGTGACGCGGCTGGAGTAAGAGCCGATGTCAATAGGAGTAAGGTCGGTATCGGCGGCCACTACTCTCACTCGCGAGAGCGCGCAGCCCAGCACTTCGGCGGCCACCTGCGCCGTCATGGTGTCGGAACCCTGGCCGATTTCAGAAGCGCCGGTGTAAACCACCACGCCGCCGTCGCGGTCCACCTTGATGTTGACGGTGGAGTGCGGCATGTCGGAGCGGATAATGGAGTTGGCTGCCCCGCTCACATAGTGACTGCAGCCCATGCCCAGGCCTCGTCCCCGGCCCAGCTTGCCGCGGCGCTCCTTCCACCGCGAAGCCGCCGCAACTTTCTGCACGCAGTCAGGCAAGCCATAGCTGAGCACCCGCAGGTTGTTTACCGTAATGCAGGGCGGCTTGAGGAAATTCTTTTGCCGAACTTCCTTTGGGTCGAGCTTAAGGGCAGCGCAAATTTCATCGAGCTGCGATTCGAAAGCGAAGCGCACATTGACTGTGCCGTGGCCGCGCATGGCGCCACAGGCCGGCTTATTGGTCAGCACGCGATAGCCGTCGTAGCCGACATTGGGGATATCGTAGATAGCGCCCAGCAGCGCGCCGGAATAGAGAATGGTCACCGGCCCATAGGAGCAGTAGGCGCCGCCATCCTGCACTACACGGGCGCGGACGGCCACTATACGGCCGTCTTTCTTGACGCCGGTCTTGAGGTCCACGATGGTGCGCGGACGGCCGCGATGAGCCCAGAACACTTCTTCGCGGGTGTACGTAATCTTCACCGGACGCTTGGCGGCGCGGGCGGCGATAGCGGCAATAATCTCCAGGGGAATTACTTCACTCTTGCCACCGAAGCCGCCGCCCACAAGCGGCTTGATAACGCGAATCTGCGCCATGGGCATTTCCAGTACCAGCGAGAGCTTGTGCTGCAGATAATAAGGCACCTGCGTGGACGACCACACGGTCAGGCGGCCGAGCTTGCCGGTGTGCGGGTCGAGCTCGAACGAAGCCAGCGTGGAGTGCGGCTCCATGGCCGCGTGCGTCACCTCGTTGGCGATGTAGCGCGCTTCGTGCACATAGTCGCTCTCTGCAAAACCCTTCTCCGGATCGCCAAAAACGTGGTGGTATTCCTTCTCGATGTTGTGCGGGCGGCCTTCGTGAATGAACTCGGCTTCTGCCTTCATGGACTGCTCGGGATCGAACCAAGCGGGCAACAGCTCGTATTCAACGTCAATCAGCTCCAGCGCCTGCTCGGCAATGGCCTCAGTCTCGGCGGCCACGCAGGCTACGTTGTCACCCACGTAGCGCACTTTGTCCACGGCCAGCGCGTGCTCGTCATGGCCGATGGGGAGAATGCCGTAGGTGACAGGCGCGTCCTCGCCGGTGACCACCGCGGACACGCCCTCGAGCGCCTGCGCCTTTGAAGCGTCAATGCGCTTGATGCGGGCGTGCGGGTAGGGCGAGTGCAGGATTTTGCCGACCAGCATGCCGGGCACGGAAAGGTCGTCGGTGTACTTGCCGGCGCCGGTGGTCTTCTCGGCCGCGTCCACCATGGCCGTGCGTTTGCCGATAACGGAAAAGCCGGTCGTCGTTGGTCGCTCTTCGTTCGCCATATTATTTGCTGGCTGCCAGCCCCTGCTGCTCGGCCTCAATCGCCGACTTGATGGCCTCGTACATCTGGTTGTAGCCGGTGCAGCGGCACAGGTTCCCGCTCAGCGCCTGCTTGATTTCCGTCTCGGTCGGGTGCGGGTTGTTGGCCAGCAGGTATTTCACCGTCATGATGAAACCGGGCGTGCAAAAGCCGCACTGGGCGCCGCCCCAGTCACCGTACGCCTTCTGAATGGCGGCCAGGCTGCCATGCTCGCTCACCCCTTCGACGGTGGTGATCTCCTGCTCCTGGCAGCTGGCGGCCAGAAGTGTGCACGCGAGCATGGGAATGCCGCCCACCTGCACCGTGCAGGCGCCGCAGGAGGAGTCATCGCAGCCGCGCTTGGAGCCGGTGAGCCGCAGGTCCTCGCGCAGCGCATCGAGCAGCAGCTTGCTGGGCTCGACCGCCAGCTCGTGGGTGCGGCCGTTGACGCGAAGGCTGATGAGTTCTTTTTTCATTTACGAAATTTGCAATCGGCATTTAGCAATAGGCATTTAGCTGCAACTAGCTGACTAGCTAACTGGCTGACTAGCCACCGCCAAACCCGTCGTGGGCTGAATGCTGTGTGCTGATTGCCGAGTGCTGCTTCAGTACCCAAAATCCGTCGCCGCCGCGTAGGCGTGCTGCTTTACCCCCAGCGCCTCCACCCGCGCGCCGCCCAGCAGTTCCACGTACTGCTCGCAATCGGCAACGCCGTGCACCCAGCGCTCGAGCCACGCATCGCTTTCCGCCGGAGTCTTGGTGTGCTGGTGATACTCGCGGAAGAAGGCGTCATCGCGCTTGTAGTAGCCCTGCACCGGCGAAGGATGCGCCCCATAGGGACACTCCACTACCGCGCTGACCAGGAACCCGGGGATGACGGTGCGGTTAGGATCGCTGGCAATCACGTCTGGATCCACGATCTCTTCCGCCACGATGATGACGTGCTTAGCCGCGCGTACGGCCTCCAGCATCACGCCAAAGCTTCCCCAGCTATGGGCATTGCCCTCCGCATCGGCGCGCTGCGCGTGCACGATGGTGACATCCGGATTGATGGCCCGCACCGCCAACAGCGGCTCCTTGCCCTCGAACGGTGAAAAGATGCCATAAAAAAAATGATTGCCCTTGGGCACGTCCGAACCCATGGCCGTGCGCGTGGGGATGAAAGGCACGCCCATGGCTCCGGCCTGCAGCGCCAGCGCGACGGAGAAATTTGTCATGTTGAAGACCTTGATGGCGCCGCTCTCGGTCGCCCGGCGGAAGTTGTAGGCCGAGCCCATCATCACATTGCCCACCCACGCGGCAACGATCTCGCTGACACAGCCGCCGGCAATCATCTGGTCGAAAAGGATGTCGGAGATCGGCCCAATCAGCCGCAGCCCCTCCTTCTTCTGGCGGATGATCTCGTGCCCGGCCGCGAAAGGGATGTTCTGCTCCATTTGCAGGCCGAGAGCGACACTGGCCCCGTCGGGAACGAGGGAGGAGATGGCCTCGCGCATTGTGGTTAATTTAGACATGCGTCTGATTGGGTAATTTCGTAATTGAGAAACTGTGTAATTGAAAACCGCTGAGGGTGATCCTCATTTACTCAATTACCCGATTACACAATTACTCACTTACTTGCCCTTCCACACCGGTGGCCGCTTTTGCATGAAGGCGCTGATCCCCTCTTTTGCGTCCTCGCTTTGCATCAATTCCTCAAGGTAGATCTTCTCCGCCCGGTCCAGTCCCTTGGTGAAGTGCGCCGCGTCCCAGGCGTACAGCGCTTTCTTGGTGAGCTGCAGCGATGACGGGCTTAGACTCCGCAGGCGCTCGCACGTTTCCTCCACCAGTTCATCCAGTTCCCCATCGGGAACAGCTTCGTTCGCCAGGCCCATGACAAAAGCGGCGTCGCCGGTAATTTTTCTGCCGGTCAGGATGAGGTCGGCAGCGCGCTTCTGCCCGATGACCGGGGCGAGCATGGCGGCCGCGACCGGGGGAAAGCATCCCAGGCTGATTTCGGGGAAACCCCAGGTGGCCGACTCGGTGGTGAAGGCCAAGTCGCAGACCGCGGCCAACTCTGCGCCTCCACCCAGGCAACTGCCGTGCACCGCGGCGATGGTTACCTTCTTGGAAGCGACCAGCATGCGCACCACACCATGAAACATGACCAGCATGTTGCGGACCTTGTCGGGAGTGTGGGCTGCTACGTCCACGCCCGCAGAAAAGCCTTTGCCGGCGCCGCGCAGGACCAGGGCGGCGACTTCCGGACGAGCCTCCACGTCTTCCAGCGCCGCCACCAGTTCCTCCATCATGGGCACCGTGATGACGTTGACCGGAGGGTTGTTGAGCACGATACGAGCGATCGAACCCTCATAGTCGAGCGCGATCGTAGCGAATTGCGATTTGGATTGCGTGGCCATGTCCGTACGTCCTATTCTCCCGCTGCGAGTGTCTAGCTGTCTGGCTGATCAGCTATTCACAAATTCTCTCTGCCCTCTGTGTCTCCGTGGTGAAACAAGCTACTTTGTCCAGAAACCTTCCTTGTCGTACTCCCGAATCGCGTGCAGTTCGGCGAGCGTCGGCACAGGGGTAGCGGCGACCTGACCGCCCACCCGCAGCTTCCATCCCGTGTTGCTCAGCACCTCTTCCACGCTGATGCCCGGGTGCACGGATGCCAGGTAGGCTTCGCTATCTTCTCCGAAGCGCAGCACCCCTTTAGTGGTGATCACCGCCGACGGCCCCCCTCGCGGCAGGCCGGCTCTTTTGCGCCACCCGGGACCATCGCCGTTGCCGGGACTGGTCACGTAAGAGACGCGCTCGGGCAGCCGGCGCTTGTCATGCTCCAGCAAGACGACAAACCGATGTGCCAGGGAAGCGATGTCGCAGGCGCCGCCGGAGCCAGGCAGGCGCACCATGCCTTTGCCGCTCCCCACCTGGGTCGAGTTCAGGTTACCGAAACGGTCCACCTCGGCAGCACCCAGGAAGCCCAGGTTTACACGGCCAGACTGAAGCAGGCTCATCACCGCCAGCATGTCCAGGCACTGTGTGGCGCCGAGTATGTTGGGCGGGTCGGCCATGGTGTAGATCAGCTCGCGGGCCGGAGTGCTGCGGATGACTCCGTTTTCGAACAGTCCCACCGCAGTTGGCGCATGGGTTCGCTTGGCCACCACGAAGGCGATTAGCGGCAGGCGCATGCCCACAAAGACAACCTCACCATCGCGGATCTCTCGCGCGGCGGCAGTCACCATGAGCTCACCCATGGTGTAGCCGGCGGGAGGAGCGGTCGAGATGTCGGGCGCGGAGGTGGACATTGGTGCTGGTTCTTGGTCGGTTATCGGCTCGGCGAGTCGGCTAGCCAGTCAGCTAGTCAGCTAAATATTGATGGCCGATTTGCGCGGCTCGGCAATCGTGTCCAGCGGGTCGCGCGCTCCGGTACGCGGCACGATCCATTTCTTCTCGCTGTTGATGATGTCCAAAAGCAGCTTGTGGTCCGCCGGAGTGGGCAACCATTCCTGGCGCTGCTGCTCGTATTCCTTCTCCTCCACGGCTTCGCCGGTATGCGGATGGAACTTCTGCCCCGCCCAGCGCCCGATGGTGCGATTGAACTTGATATCGGGCACATAGAGTCGCGGCTGGTCCGGTTTCAGCGCGCCATTGAAGCGCGCCACCAGCGTGCTCACTTCCTGGTGGTAGAGGTGGCGGTTATAGTCGTTCACGTCGTCCAGGTCGGGCTCGTTCTGGTTCTTAGGCTCGTCGTAGCGGCCCTTGATACCCCATACGTAAGCCCAGTGCGCTGAAGACGAGTGGTCGGTGCCGAACAAGTCGTGCGACTCTGAAATCCACTTGTTGAGATATTTCTGGATCAGCCAGGCGGGCACCACGCCGGCCTCCACCACGCGGCGCAGGCCGGTGTCGCCCGTGCCCATATGGAAAGCTTCTTCGCGCAGCATGTAGGACATGGAGCGGCCCAGCGGCGCGAAACCCGAGTACTTCAGCATCTGCAACTGGAACTTGCCGTCGCGGTCCACGAAGTCGGTGTAGGCGTACAGGTCCATCCAGTTGTCCACCATTTCGTTGAAGGCGTTGAGCAGGCGCTTGCTCTCATAGGCGCGGCGCTCCAGCATCTTCTGCGCCTCCACCCGGCCGGTTTGGCCGAAATGCTCGATGAGCAGGGCGCACATCTGCCAACCGTGGCGCATTTCCTCGATCATCACCCGGGTGAGCGCTCTGCGGTCCCAGTCCGTGGGCGCGCTTTCAAAAAGGAACCGCTGCTGCTCGACGCTGGCAAATTCGGTGTCGCCCTGGTAGACGATCATGTTGAGCAGGGCGTCTCGCATGTTCTGCGTGGGAATCTGCCGCAGCGACTCCCACTTGCGCCGGCCCTTGTAATGGCCGAATTGAATCTCTTCCGTCTCGATCTGGCCGTACAGGGTCTGGAACTGGAAGCCGGCAATGTCGTCAGTGTTGACGCCCACTTCCTTGCGCCACTCTTCGAACAGCCCCACCCAGTCGCTAAACGTTCCGATTCTCGGTACTTTGCCTGGCATAAAACCTCGAGGGCTACGAGCCCAAATTCACCCACACGCTTTTCACTTCCGTGTAATGGTCCAGCGCTTCCCTGCCCAATTCACGGCCGAAGCCTGACTGCTTAAACCCGCCGAAGGGCAAGGCCGCGTCATACAGGTTGTAAGCGTTAATCCATACCGTTCCTGCCTTCAGACGGCGCGCCATGCCGTGCGCCTTCCGGATGTCGTTCGTCCAGATCGCCGCCGCCAGCCCGTACATGTTTGCGTTGGCGAGTTCGGCCACCTGGTCCAGATCGTCAAAAGGAATGGTGGCCAGCACCGGGCCAAAGATTTCTTCCTGCGCAATCTTCATGTTGTTGTGGACGGCGTCGAACACCGTGGGCTCGACGAAGAAGCCCTTCCCTCCGTCCACGCTCACTCGATTGCCACCGGCCACCAACTGCGCGCCTTCCTTTTTGCCCGACTCGATATAGCCCAGCACAGTATTCATCTGCTGCTCGCTGACAATGGCGCCCAGGCGCGTCTTGGGATCGAGCGGATCGCCCGGCTTCAGCTTGCGCGCGCGCTCCACCAGCTTGTTCATGAAGTCGTCATGTACCTTCTTCTCCACGAACAGGCGCGAGCCGGCCGCGCAAACCTCACCTTTGCCGTAGAAAATCCCGGTGGTCGCGCCTTTGACGGCGGAGTCCAGGTCAGAGTCGGCAAAAACAATGTTGGGCGACTTGCCACCCAACTCCAGCGTCACCCGTTTCATGGTGTCAGCCGCGCTGCGCATGATTTCCTTGCCCACCATGGTGGAACCGGTAAAGGCCAGCTTGTCCACACCGGGATGCTTCACCAGCTCGCGCCCGGTTTCCGGGCCGCCGGTAATGATGTTGAGCACGCCCGGCGGAAAGCCGGCTTCCTGCGCCAGTTGTCCCAAACGCAGCGCGGTCAGAGGCGTCTGCTCCGCCGGCTTAAGCACCACCGTGTTGCCAGTGGCCAGCGCCGGGCCCAGCTTCCACGAAGTCAGCAGCAGAGGGAAATTCCAGGCCACAATGGCGCCGACCACGCCCACCGGTTCGCGCAAGGTGTAGGTGAACGCATCCGCACGCGAGCTGATGGTTTCGCCGTGGATCTTGCTGGCCCAGCCTGCATAGTAGCGGAGCACGTCGCACACCATGGGCATATCCACGTAGCGCGACTCGAAAATGGGCTTGCCGTTGTCCAGGGTTTCCAGCTCGGCGAACTCCTCAATGTTCTTTTCCAGCAGATCCGCGAGCCGCCACAGCAGCTTGCCGCGTTCGCTGGCCGACATTTTCTGCCATGGGCCGCCGCGCTCATCAAAGGCTTTGCGCGCCGCTTTGACGGCACCATCCACCTCAGCGGGACCGGCGTCGGCCACCTGTGTGATGACCTCGCCGGTCGCGGGATTGATGGTGTCGAAGGTCTTGGCGCTCGCTACCCACTCGCCACCAATTAGAAGCCTGCCGGGTTCTATGCGGGTTTTACTCGCTGCCAACATTTCTTTCACCACAAAGGACGCGGTGGCCAAAGAGGAATTGAAAATCTGGACCACCGATCCTTGGGAAACAGTTAACCGTTATCTATCAAACCACCGAGGACTCTTGTGTTTCACCTACACTGCCCTTTGTGGCTCATGCATCATTTTGCGGTAAATGTCGCCGGGCGCTTCTCCACATACGCGGTCAGGCCTTCCTTCGCGTCTTCGCTTTGGAATAGCAGCTGCTGGTTCTCGCGTTCCACCGCCAGCGCCGACTCCATTGGAATCTCCCAGCCCGTCTGCACCGCGCGCTTGATGCGCCCCACCGCCTTGGCCGCCTTGTTGGGCGGGCAGAACTGGCGGGCGTACTCCATCATGTTCTCCATGAAGTTCTCGCGGTCGTAGATGTCGTTGATGATGCCGTATTCCAGCGCCTCTTCGAAGGTGTAAGTGTTGCCGGTCACCATCAGCTCAATCGCCTTGCTCTTGCCCACCAGCCGCGACAAGCGCTGCGTCCCGCCCGTGCCGGGCAACACGCCCAGGTTGATTTCGGGCAGCCCAATCTTGCCCGAATCCTTGCGCGCGATGCGGATGTCAGCCGCCATGGCGATCTCCAGGCCTCCGCCCACGGTGTGCCCGTTGAGCGCCGCGATGACCAGCTTGGGCGTGTGCTCCAGCCTCAGCAGCGTCTCATTAGCATGCAGGCAGAAGTAATACTTGAAGGTCGGGTCCACGGTGGAGAGCATCTTGATGTTGGCGCCAGCGGAAAAGAATTTGTCGCCCGCCCCGGTGAGCAGGAGTACGTAAGCGTTATTATCCATGCGCGCCCGCAGGATGGCGTCATCCAGCTGCCGCATCATTTCGTAGGTGTAGGTGTTGGCCGGCGGATCGTTCATCTCGATCACCGCCACGCCCGAATCGACACGGTAGTTGACCAGCTGCTTGGTGCTTTCGGCGCTTACCGGCTGGGTTGTCGTTGCCATGTGCAATGCTCCTTTAAGAAGTCGTTCACATCACTCGAACTTTGGGGCTGGAGGCCCGTTTGCCTTGCGGCCCGGAACCACCTCGGCCGCGGCATACGCCATGTAGAAAAATGTCGCCCATCTCCCGCGCCAGCTCGCCTGCGTCGGCGTCCACCCGCGGATTGTGCCAGGTGTAAATCCAGTTCATCATGCCGAAGAGGCTGAGCACGGCAATGCGACTGGAGAATTCTAAACCCAGCGCGCGCTTCAGCTCATCCACCAGCTCCAGGCAGATGCGGTAGTACTCGCGCTTGATGCCGGCAATCTCCGAGCCGTAGCCGTTCTTCAGCACGTCATCTTCGTGGGAGAGGACTTTGACTGCTTTCTGGTTGGCCAGGAAATACTCCAAGTGGTTCTGGATGAAGATCCGCACGCGCTGCTCCGGATCATCCACTCCCTCCAGGCGCTGGCGCAAACGCTCCAGAATGGTGCTGAAAGTGTATTTCTGGATCAAGTAAAGCAGTTTTTCCTTGGAATCGAAGTAGTAGTAAAGGCCGGCCAGCGACATGCGGCTGGCACGCGACAGGTCGCGCATGGAAGCGCCTTCGTAGCCCTTCTCGCAGAAAACCTCGGTGGCGTGCTCCAGGATCTTGGCCAGGCGGCGATCGAAACGGCTGCCGTCCCCGGCAGAAATTTGGGCCGAGCTGCGGCCGGAAAGCGAACTGGACCGAGAAGCCATGCTGGATTTGGGCGCCCCACCCCGAGGGGCTATCGAACGTTCGTTCTATAGTACCGATGCGACTCCACCGGTGCAAGTTGCCGCTTTCCCTGCTCCGCTTAGCCGCTTGCAGTCCGCTCGGAATTGAAGTTGTGCGGAAGCCAAGTGCCAATGGCAGGGCCAAAACACCGCGGGCGACCAGCACCGGAGCTCTTCTCTCCCCGATACCGATCGCCCGCTCTGGGGTTAATTAGTTTGTTGTTGACGGTTTACTCGCGCTCATCGCCCTGCCGCATCTGCAAGGCCGCCAGACACGTCTGGCCGGCCACAAGCGCCTCCGGCCACCACGCCAGCATGTCCAGCAATACCGCCGCACCACGCAAGACCGCGCTCCTCATCCCCGCCTGGCTGTCACCGGATGCGCCAGGCCAGCTGGATTGCTCTTCCGGCCCGTCCCCCGGCTCTTCTGCCGCCAGGCGCGAGGCTTCATGATCTTGCTCTTGCATCGCATCTCGACTCTAAGCCCGCTGCCCACAGCCGTAAAGTTACGGCGGGCGCCGGGGGTGGTTACGCGAGTTACCTGCTAACCGCGAGTTGTCAGCTGTCAGTCGGTTCTTCCGCGAACTATTGATTTCCGCAGTGGGTGCTTGGAACCGATGTCGGCCAAGAGCTTACGACCCATGAGGGAAGAGTAACGACCGCCCTCCAGGCATCTGTACTTTGCGTTGCGCGAATCTAACCCCTTGCCAGAGAGAGCCATCCCCTTTTATCCGGCAGAAGATTCCAGCGAGGTGAATATGGCGCAATTCCTGCAGGATGTTGAACAACTCCGCGAGCGTGCCCGCCGCAGTATTGAGGACGGGCCCGTCACCGAATCCTATCGCGGCGATAAAGAACAGACCATTAAGATCCTGAACCAGGCGCTGGCCACCGAAATTGTGTGCGTCCTGCGCTATATGCATCACTACTTCATGGCCACTGGCGTGCACGGCAAGTCAGTTGCCGGAGAGTTCAAGGAGCACGCCGATGCCGAGCGCGAGCATGCCGATGGCATCGCCGAACGCATTCAGCAACTCGGGGGCAAGCCCGACTTCAATCCCCGCAACCTGCTGGAGCGTTCCGCCGCGCAATATGTTGAAGGTGAAACCCTGGCGGACATGATCCGCGAAGATCTCATCGCGGAGCGGATCGTCATCCAGGTCTACACCGAAATGATTCGCCATTTTGCCGATAACGACCCCACCACGCGCGTGCTTCTGGAAGGGATTCTCAAGGACGAGGAAGAGCACGCCACCGACCTCACCGACCTGCTCTACATCGTGGACCCGGCCAGTGGCCGCACTGAAGGGCAGGATCCGGGAACTCACCCCCTCGACCTACACGGAGAGAAGAAAAGTGCTGCGAGTGGGCAAGAGGGACGCCGGGGACAGCGGAGCGCGGGCGAGGAGCGTTCGCAAAGGCAGGTAGCGGGCCGTGGCTCAGCCGTGCCGCCGGAGCATGAGCCAGGTACGACCGGCCGGCCTACGCGTCGGCGTCCCCAGTCCACCACCCAGGTCGAGGCGCGCGATGTCGAGGAGGTGCAAGAGGGTGGGAGCCGGTCCGTGCACGTGACCAACCCTAATCGTAAACGGCGGCCCGCCTAAAATTAAATCGAAAGGGCGGGGCCTCTGCCCCGCCCGGCACCGCCAAAGCACGCGTTCACAGTAGGGCTCTACTCGTAGTGCAACGCCTCGATGGGGTCCATTCTCGCCGCCTTGCGAGCTGGATAGTAGCCGAAGAAGACGCCCACAGCAGCCGCAAACAAGCTCGCGATCACCACCGCTTGCAGGGAGAGCTGCACCGGCCAGCCCAGCGCCTGGGCGATGCCCAAAGACCCCACGGCGCCCAGCAGCACCCCCATTGCCCCTCCCACCAGACTGAGCATCACCGCCTCGGCAAGAAAATGGAGCTGAATGCTGCCCTCGGTGGCGCCCACCGCCATGCGCACTCCGATTTCGCGCGTGCGTTCCGTTACCGAGACCAGCATCACGTTCATGATCCCGATTCCGCCCACCAGCAGCGCCACCGAAGCAATGCTTACCAGCAGCGCGGTCATCACCTTGCTGGCGGCCAACTGCGCCTGGATTATGTCTTCCGGACTGCGGATGTTGAAGTCATCATCGTCGCCCGGTTTGATGTGATGCCGCTCCCGCAACAGGAGCACCGCCTGCTGCGTCGCTTCCTTCACTGCGCCCGGCGAAACCGCCGAGCACATGATGTCCTTCAGCCAGGTGATGCCAGCAATCTTCTTCTGCACCGTGGTGTAGGGCATGATGATGGTGTCATCCTGGTCCTGCCCGAACCACGACTGCCCTTTGGGCGCCAGCGTGCCAATTACTTTACAGGGAACGTCGCTCACCCGGATTACCTTGCCCAGAGGGTCTTCCCCGCCGAACAGTTGCTGGCGCACGGTATCGCCGATCACGCACACATCGGCGCCGCGGCGCACGTCCTCCTCGGTAAAGGGTACGCCCGTCTGCACCGTCCAGCGCTTGATGTCGAAGTAGTCCGGCCCCTCGCCGCGGTAAATCGTGCTCCAGTTCTGGTTGCCGTATACGATCTGCACCGAGCCGTCCACCTGCGGGGAAACGCTCTTGATCAGCCGTACCTGTTGCAGAATGGCGGTGGCATCCCCCACCGTCAGGCTCTTGGTTTGATGGCTGCCCAGGTGCACGCCGCTGCGGGTGCGGCTGCCGGCTTCGATCCACACCAGATTGTCGCCCAGGTTGTGCAACTGCTCTTCCACCTGCGCCGAGCCAGCGGTGCCGATGGCCACTACGCAGATCACCGCCCCAATCCCGATCATGATGCCCAAAACCGTCAGGCTGCTGCGCATCTTGTTGCGCGCCAGCACCCGCACGGCATCCCGCAGCATGGGCTCAATCTGCATGGACTCGCCTCCTGAAAACCATATCATCACTCCCCGCTCCCTGCTGTGATCTGTGATTTCGTCCGCTCCCGCCGGACCCCGCCGGCTGTGGTAGTTTTGCTGCATCCTGTCGGCGGCGCCTATGTATGTAATTGTGTGGGAGTTCATCATCGCGGTGGAGAATGCCGGGGAATTTGAAGCCGTCTATGGTCCGGACGGCAAGTGGGCCAAACTGTTTGCCGCCTCGGAAGCTACGTTCAAACCCGGCTGTCGCACGATACCGCCGACCCGACTCGCTATTTCACCATGGATTTTTGGGACTCGCGGCAAGCGCACGAGCAGTTCCGGCGCGAGCACGCGCGGGAGTATGAGGCGCTGGACCAGGCCTGCGAGCGACTGACGTTACAGGAAACAAGGCTGGGGAATTCGACTCCGGCTAAGGGCGTGTGGAGAGACGAGGTGTGGGAACACGCGCCCTCGCCTGTCCGGCACCGCAGCGGGGTTCACCGGCCGCAATAGTACAAACAGGTGATTGGCAAAACAGCGCAGGTTGCGATACCTTCTCCCGGATCATTGCAGCAAGGAGCCTCATGACCTGGATTCGCACGGTATCTCCTCAAGATGACAAGTGCGTGCGCGACGCGATGGACAGCCAGCGCGCGCTCTATCCCCAGGAATATGCCACGCCGGTGCATCCCAGCGGCGATGGAGCGGCGCCTATTGTGGCCTCGCATAGCCTGATTCCGCAGGCGCTCTACCATGCCTTTTCCACCTTTGGCGCGCTAATGTCGCCCGAATTGCCGCTCACCCGGCGCCAGCACGAGATGATCACCACCGTGGTCTCCGTCACCAACCGATGTAAGTATTGAATTGATTCCCACGCAGAGTTTCTGCGTAGAGTGACGCTGGATGCCGATTTTGTAAAAGCCCTGGAGGACGACTACACGCGGGCGCCCATCACGCCGCAGGAACGGGTGATGCTGGACTACGTTGTGAAGCTGACCAAAGATGCCACCCAGGTGCGGCGCTCCGACCACGAGCGGCTGCGCCAGGCGGGATTCGATGACAAGGGAATACTGCAAATCACGCTGATTGCTTCCTGGTTCAACTACATCAACCGGGTGGCGGACGCGCTGGGTGTGGGGCGCGAGGGCTAGCGCCAGCTTCTCCCCACGGCGCATCTCCTGCAAGCACGGGGGCATCCCACCCCAAGTCGAGTGCTGCACCCGAGCCAGCAAGCTGCTCGACAGAAAGAATGCCGTGCCTCGACCCACTTTCATAATGGCTGAACCCGAACCGGAGCAGGCGCTTTCCGCACGCAAGCTGGTACTGGAAACGGCCAAGTTTAACGTCATCACCGCCCACTCCGTGCGCGAAGCCTTGGCATTATGCGAGCAGTTCCCCGGGGTTGATGCGCTGATTATCCATGGGAGCGTCGGGGATGATTGCGGGAAAGTCGTTGCCAAATTCAAGGATAGTCATCCAAATAAGTCGGCCATTCTGCTGGCGCCCTCCGCTTCCACGTCCTGCGACGGCGTGGATCACCAAGTGTCCAGCCACAATCCCGAGGAACTTCTGCGGCTCCTGCGCGAGTTGTTTGGCGATCCCAGGAGTATTGACGGGCGGTAGAGCGCGACTGCGGTTACTCCCCGCGTGATCTGGACATTTCCCTGCTCTAACTGATACAAAGTTTCCGGCGATGGAGTTCGCCATCAACCGCCCGGCTCGTCGGCCCGGCTGATAACTCCTACCAGATCAAGTTAGGAGAACTCCATCGTGCAAGCTTTCCTTTGGATATCCCTGGGTGCCGTGGTCGGTGCCAACCTCCGTTATTGGCTCAGCAGCTTGCTGGCCCGGGTAACCGCGGAATTCCCCCTGGGCACCCTGGCGATCAACGTGAGCGGCAGCTTTCTGCTGGGGTTTTTTATGGCCTGGACCACGGAGCGCGTCCTGGCTGACCCTCGCTGGCGCCTGCTGATCGCGGTGGGCTTCTGCGGCGGCTACACCACGTTTTCCAGCTACGCTTTCGAGACCATGGCCTACTTCGAGCAGGGGCAGTGGACGCTGCTCGGGGCTAATATCCTGGGCAACAACCTGCTTTCACTCGCCGCCGTGCTGGGCGGCATTGCCCTGGCGCGGGTACTGTAGAATGCCAACGCGCATGGCGGTACAAGTCACTATCTATTTGAATGAGGCCGACCAGTGGCATCACCGGCCGTTGCACGTGGAAATCCTCAACTACCTGCGCCAGGAAAATGTGGCGGGCGCTACCGCGCTGCACGCCGTGGCCGGCTTCACCGGGCGGCAACGGCTGCAGACCACGCACCTGGTGGACGCGGGCGGCAAGCTGCCGGTGGTGATTACCTTCATTGACGCCGATGAGCACGTAAACCGCGTTCTGCCCAAACTGCGGGAGATGGCGGCGCACCGTTTGATCGTGCGCGAGAACGTGGTCATCGAGCAAGGCAGTCTGGACTGACGCTTCCATGAGCAGCGCCTCCCTCGACATTCTGGCCATTGCCGCCCACCGTGATGACGTGGAGCAGACCTGCGGCGGCACCCTGCTCAAAATGGCCCAACGCGCACGGCGCACCGGCATCCTCGATTTGACTCAGGGCGAAATGGGCACTCGCGGCAGCGCCAAAGAGCGTGCGGCGGAGGCGGCCGAGGCGGCTCGCATCCTGCAGGTTTCCTGGCGCCAGGCTTTGGATATTCCTGATGGCCGCGTGGAAAATACCTGGGAGAACCGCCTGAAGGTCGCGCGCGTCATTCGCCAGCAGCGCCCCCGCGTGGTGATTCTTCCCTACTGGAAAGGCCGCCATCCTGATCACTACACCGCCTCAGTGCTGGGCTACGAGGCGTGCTTTCTGGCGGGGCTGGCCAAGCTGGGGAAAGCGGGAGTCAGTAGTAACGAGTCAGGAGTTAGCGAAAAATCGGCGGTCCGCAGTCGAGAGTCGGGACTCAGCGTGGAAGCCCACGTCTTCAGCCGTGGGAACCCGAGTGGCGACGAGGAGGCGGCTTTAGCCGCTGTGTCCACGCTAGCTCCACATCGGCCCTTCAAAATTGTTTATGCCACGCTCTATTACGACATTCGTCCCACGTTCGTGGTGGACATTACCGAACAATTCGAAACCCGCCTGCACTCCCTCTACGCCTACAAATCGCAATTCACTGATCAAGCGGCCGGCGCCAATGACTTCCCTGCTCACGCGGAGATCCGCGAGCGCGTGGCCACCATGGCCGGCTTCTACGGCCTGCTCGCGGGCGTGAAGTACGCTGAGCCCTTCCTGCAGAAAGAAGTTGGCCTGGTTGAAGATCTGCTGGAAATTCCCGTGAAATCTATTTGAACGTGCTGGTGCTGATTCCTGAGAACTGAGAACTGATCTACTGCTTCCACGCCACGGCCACGCCATCTCGCAGGGGAATGATGGTGGTCATGAACTCGGGTGAGGCATACAGAAGGCGGTTGAACTCCAGGATAGCTTGGGTTTCCGCGTCGGCTCTGTCCGCTGGCTGCCCGACTTTGCCGCTCCACAGCACGTTATCGGCAACGAACAGGCCGCCCTTGCGCACCCGTTTCGCCGCCACTCGAAAAGCGCGCGGGTAGTCCGCCTTGTCCACGTCGTTGAAGACGATATCGAAGGGCTCCTTTTGCTCGGACAGAATCTCTAGCGCATCGCCCACCTTGATGGTGACCCGGTCGAGCACGCCCGCTCGCTCCAGATTGCGCCGCGCCTCATCGGCATTCTTGCGGCTACCGTCGGTGTAGATGACGCGCCCGCCTTCGCCCACGGCCCGCGCCCACCAGATGGTGGAGTAGCCGATGGCCGACCCCATCTCGAACACGGTGCGCGCCTTGATCATGCCGGCCAGTTGGTAGAGCAGCCGTCCCACCGCCGGCCCGACAATCGGAACATTGCGGGCAGCGGCTTCCGCCTCCATGTCGCGCAGCGTGGCATCGCGCTCCGGCAGAATGGAGTAGAGATAATCCTCGACAGCGCCATGGGTGATTCCGCCCATGCGCCAGTAAGCTCGAACATCGGTCTCGTTTGGCAAGGTGCTCCAATCGTTAATCGTAAACCTTCAACCGTTTAATCACAGCGTTTGTCCCGGCTTCATCTCCACTACTTCCACATCCTTCACCAGCTGCTTGAGCTCTGCCGGGGTTCCGCTCAGCACGGGAAAGGTGCCGAAATGCATGGGAACCACGGCTTTGGGTTTGAGCAGCTTGCAGGCATAGGCGGCCTCGCGCGGCGACATGACGTAGTGGTCGCCTATGGGCAGCAGCGCGATATCAGGTGCGTACAGCTCGCGAATGATTTGCATGTCGCCGAACACAGCCGTGTCGCCGGCGTGGTAAATCTTCAGCCCGTTCTGAAATTCAATCACGAACCCGCAGGCCTCGCCGCCATAGATGATCTGGTCGCCATCCAGAATGCCGCAGGAGTGGTCGGCATGCACCATGGTCACTGTTATGTCGCCCACGGTTTGCGTGCCGCCCTTGTTCATGCCCGAAGTCTTCTTGGCGCCCTTCTTCTCCATCCAGGTGCACAGCTCAAAGATGCCAACCACGGTGGGATTGTGCTGTTTGGCAATTTCCACCGCATCCCCGATATGGTCGAAGTGGCCGTGCGTGCATAGCAGGACGTCCACTTTCTTTATGTTCTTTTCCTTTTCCGGGCACAAGGGATTGCCCATCACCCAGGGATCCACCAGCACCGTCTTGCCCCCGGGAGTTTCCATGCGAAATGTGGCATGTCCCAGCCACGTCAGCTTAACGCCTTTCAGGTCCATTGTTCCTCACTTGCTCTTGTTGTTCTGCGCTTCGTCCCAGCCGCGATAGCCGCCGGCCAGCGAAATCACGTTCTTGAAGCCCATCTTTTTAAGCATCCATGCGGAAAGAGCGGAGCGGCTGCCGCCACCGCAATAGAGCACGATCTCTTTGTTTTTGTCGGTCGTGACCTGGTCAAGGTTGTGCTCCAGCATCCCGCGGGAAATGTGCACGGCGCCCGGAATCATGCCCTTGGCGGCCTCATCTTTTTCGCGCACGTCAATCAGCACAAAGTCCTGCGCCGCGCTCTGCATGCGCTGCAATTCCTCAGGACCGATCTCCTTGATCTCACTCTTGGCCTCATTCACCAAGTGTTTGAACTCCGGCATGGGCATAGGCGGCTCTCCACTTCCGAATCGAAACTTAACATTTTATCCGGTATGCTATCGCCGTGTCAGAACTGCAGGTATTGATCTCCCGCGAGCAGATCGCGCATCGCGTCACCGAGATGGCGGCGCAGATTACCCGCGACTTCGCCGGGCAGGCCGTCATCTTCGTGGGCGTGCTTAAGGGCGCGGCAATTTTCCTCAGCGATTTGGCGCGCCAGGTGCCACTCGACTCCACCTTCGACTTCATCGGCGTCTGTAGCTACGGGCAGCAGGCTGCGGCCGCCACACCCAATGGAGGCTGGGACTCCACCGGCGAAGTGCGCCTTACCAAAGACGTGGAGCATTCCATGGCGGGCAAGAACGTGCTCCTGGTGGAAGATATCCTCGACACCGGCCTGACCCTGACTTATATCAAGAAGATCCTGCTCAACCATCAGCCCAGGAGCCTGCGCGTAGTGGCCCTGCTGGATAAACCTTCGCGCCGGCAAAAGCCGATGCAGGCGGATTACGTCGGCTTCACCATTCCCGACAAATTCGTGGTCGGCTACGGCATGGACTACGCGGAGCGCTTTCGTAACCTGCCCGACATCTGCATTCTGCCCAACCCCGTGTTAAGCTCAGAAAAATAGCCACTCAGCTGGCTCAACCAGTTTCATGCATCCGTTTATCAAATGGACCCTGGTGGTCCTCACTCCCTTTGCTCTATGGATCGTGCTTTCGGCGGTGCGCTCCGGGCACCTGCGCCCGCTCTACGAACAGCATGTGCGGCAAACCCGCCGCGAACGCATCTTCCTGTCTTCATTGTCATTTTTCCTCGGCTTTGCCGCGGTGCGCCTGCTCACTCACGCCATTCGTAACGGCCTCGGCCCCTTTCATGATCTCTCCGTGCACGGCCGGCACATTCATCACCTGGTTTGGGGAATTCTGTTGCTCCTGCTGGTCGGCTACAGCTGGCTCTTGCAGGTGGGCACCGGCCAGGGCGGCTATACCTGGCTGGGCAGGCTGACCGCCATTCTGTACGGGCTGGGAGCGGCACTTACGCTGGATGAATACGCATTGTGGCTAAACCTGCGCGACGTCTACTGGGAGCGCGAAGGCCGGGCCAGCATTCACGCCGTCATCTTCTTCGGCGGGCTGCTCTCTGTGGGCATTTGGGGCGGCCCCTTCCTGCGCGCCCTTACCCGCGACGCCGTGCGCCTGCTGCGCGGCCGCGCCCGCGCCGTCACCGCCGGCCGGTGAGCCAGCACTATAATCACAGCCGCCGCGGGAAGTACCTCGCGTTCCCATTGTGGGAGTGCGCGTATCCGCCGCACCCGCAAATCTGCGTCCCCTCGCCGTCCCCCGTCTTACAATGAATCAGGAGGCTGCGATGGAACTTGTCCAAGCTATCGAAATAGTGAAATCCCTGGCCGATGGGCTCGATCCGCAAACCCATGAGCCGCTCGCTCACGAGTCCGTTTACCAGAACCCCGATGCAGCCAGAGCCTTATACACGGCCCTGAGCGTTCTGGAAGAAACCCGCCAGCGGGAAGAGAGGAAGGCGCAACTTCCTCCCAATACCGGCAGAGCCTGGGACGAGGCGGAGGATCAGAAATTGCGTGACCAATTTCATCGCGCCGTTCCCTTCGATGAAATGGCTCAAGTGCACTGCCGCACACGCGGCGCCATAATCTCCCGCCTGGTGAAGCTGGGCAAGGTTCGCCCTCGGTCCGACGAGAAGATAGCGTAAGTCCCCGCTTCAGGAACGCCTCAGGAGGTGGGCGAAGTCATGTTTCTGTCGTCTAGTGCATTGTTAAGCAAATTGCACTTAGATCTCCCGTTCAAATCGCTCTCTTCCGTGATTTCACGTTTAAATCGGTCTCTTCCGTGGAAGCGCAGGGCTTCAGCCCTGCGAATAATTCCCTTAGAAGATTCCGGGCTTTAGCCCTTGTGGAATTCTGGAGGAAGCGGCGGGCTACCAGTTACCACTACTACTCCTCAGTGCGGACTGCTGGGCCCGTCGCCTATGCCGCCCTTGGGCAGCGGCGCGTTCTGGTCGGGCTCTTCGCCGGGCCGCTTCAAGGAGGGAGCCCCCGGAGCCCGCGTTCCCGGCTGCTGTTGCGGTTGCTGCTGGGCCACGGTGGACTGCTGCGGCTTGATATCCACCTGTTTCTGGGTGTCCACCATCTTGGTGCCATCCACCTTCATGGTCTCTACCCGCACCACCTCATCGCCAACGAAGCGCACGAACTCCACTTCCTGCGGCGGCTGCCCATAAATCCATTCCTCGTACGCGACATTCCCGTCGCGCTCGCGGGTCTTCTGCGGCGCCCGCCCTTTGGCGTAGGTCACCATTTCGTGATTCATGCCCACCAGCACCTTGTGGTCCTTAATGGCATCCCGCACTTTGGGAGGCAAGGTAGCCATGTAGGCCTCCGCCGCGGTGTGCGCGCTAAAATCCAGCACCGGCGCCAGCATCTGCTTCACCTGCTGCGGTGTCAGCGAGGGGATGTAGTGGTCGAACGCCAGATCCACGTAGGAGCCGCGCGGGTTGGTATTGGGATTGGAATTAGACGGCGAAATCGGCGTCATGCCTCCCATGCCACCCACCTGAATGCGTTGGTACCATTTTTGCTTCTTGACTGGGCCGCCGTTGATCTCAAATCGAATCATGCTGCCCTTGATCTCAACGTTGGTGATCTGCGCCCGGTCGCCAGGCTTGACTGCCGGACCCCAGTCGGCCAGGAATTGGCGCATTTCCTCGGGAGTGGGCGAGACCAGCTTGCCCTGCTTCAGCACCAGGCCCTTCTTGCCCATGGGAAACAACACCCGCGCAAAGCACAATTCCGCGCTCAGCCCGCGAATAATTTCCAAACGTTGTTCTTTGGTGAGATGCGCCCCAGACTGGCTGCTCGGGTCCGTGCTCTTGGACGAGGCGCTCGCCAGCAGGAGGGGCACGATGAGCAGCAGAGCCGCGATGCGCCGGGCAACCATGAAGAACCACTCCCAATCCGGTCTGATGCGATTATAGCTCCGGGGATGGCCCTCGATGGGCCATAAACTGACGCCCTCTACCCGGCTTGAAAGGTGGAAACGGTCAGACCGTCGCGAGCTACCCGGAACGGTAGGACACGGCCGCCGCTGCCGCGCAAGGCCTGAGCTACCCGCTCTTTAGCGCCATTTTCCACGAAAAATACCACGCACCCTCCGCCACCGGCCCCACATACCTTCGCCGCCACCCCGCCGTTGCGCATGGCCGCCGTAATCAGCTTTTCGATCAACGGCGTAGTGATGCCGGGAGCGTTGGTGCGCCGTAATTTCCATTCCTGCGCCAACAGCCGGCCCACTTCACTCCAATCGGCACGCTCCAGCGCCGCCCGCATGGCGCAGGCGATCTCCGTGATCTGGGCAAAATTGCGGAACACTTTGCGGTCGCCATTGATGTGGGCTTTGAACACTTCCCAGTTATTGATGCCGGACTGCCGCGGCGCGCCCGTATAGGCGAGCACGAAACGGGCTTCTATCTCCTCGGCGGGCACGGGAATCGGCGAGCGGTGCACCCCATCAGGTTCAAGTTCGATCGCGTTCACGCCGCCGTACAGGGCTGGGTAATAATCCTGGCAGCCGGTTGGCACGTTGATGAGCTGCGCCTCCACATTTTGCGCCAGCACCCGCATGTCCTCGCGCGACAGCTTGCGTCCGGTGAAGCGGGCCAGCGCTGCCGTGGTGGCAATCATCAGCGCCGAAGACCCGGCAATGCCCGCCCCCGCCGGCGACTCCGAGTTGGTTTCAATGGCCAGGCCCTGCTCCGGCTGGAAAAAGCTCACCAGCCGGGCGGCCAACGGATGGCGGTATTTCTTCGCGCAGCACAGTTCCTCGAGATCGGCAAAGCGTTCTTCCCTTCGCCCATCCAGCGACCGCAAATGGATCTCCTTGCCCGGCAGCGGAGTAATGCGGCAGGTAGTCAGAACGCTGACCGCAAAATTCACCGTGACCGCGCCCGGGTGGAACAGGTAAAGCGGCCACAGGTCCATGGTGCTGCCTGCCAGGTCGGCCCGGCAGGGCGCCTGCGCCAGAATGCCGAGGGATTCCTTCTTGCGCTCCTTTGCAGTGACTTTCACACTCAGGTCCTTTGCCATGCCCACCACTGTGTTCGGCACCGTGTTACCTCATCTCGGAAGTTGAGCAGCCCGCCACAAGTCAGGCCGCTTTCTTTAAAGTTATTGGACCTCCGCTGCCGCCGCCAGTACCTCTTGCACTACGGCATCCACGTCCTCATCGCTGGTGCGGTGGTTCGCAAAACAGGCGCGTAGCGCGAATTTGCCGCGATCACTGGCATTCTCGATTGGGAGCATATCACCGATCATGTCCGCCAACTTAAGGCAACGAATGTTGCGCCGATATTGGGGACCGGATCCCGAGCGCCGCGGAGACGTTCGCCATCGCCATGTGGCAAGGCCAGTCCTGCCAACTCGGATTTGCAAGACCAGGACTTCACCGGCGAGCCCTGCTCAAGATTTCCTTCAGACTGGCGTGGCGAAAATGCTGGGCTAACCCGTCGAGTTGCGGACGTCTGGCGCTGAACCGCGGTCAGATCAAGAGGTTGGTATAATGACTCCCCTAATGGATGCTGGTGAGCTACCGGCAGCTAGACCAATGAGGCTCTCCTCGACTGTCGCCATAGTGATGCGTGCTCGACCCGCTTTACAGGCACTGACATTTGGACTGCTCGTTGCCATTCTGCTGAGCGTTTCTGATCAGATGTCAATGCGTTTCGGCCTGAAGGAGTCACAAAGGATTGTAGATGACGTTTGCGGGGGTGTGATCGCAGGATTAACCGTGTTCGCGTACGCTCGAGCGAAAATGCGTTACATAACGCAACGGCTGAACACCATCCGTCTGATGAACCATCACATTCGCAATGCACTTCAAGTCATCAGGTACGCTTCGTACATCCAGTCGACCAGCCCACATGTGGCCGAAGTAGAGGACGCCATCAGGCGCATAGACTGGGCACTCCGGGAAGTTCTGCCCGGAGAGAGCACAGTGTCGGACGACGGATGGAAGCCTGCCGCGACCACATCCGACAAAGTTGCTGGCGCACGCAAAGTAGCCGATTAGAGGCAACCCGGTGAGTTGCCCCGCGTCCATGCGGCCTCGTTAGGTTCGACGTGCTCCGCATTCCTTCAGACAGTCCGCAAACGCCGTGCAAACTTCAGCGCTGGTCATGGGCCATTCCCACAGCTCGTAGTTGGCGCTCCCCTCATGCGGCGGACGCGAATAATCGTAATCCGCTTGTGGCCGAAATGTTTCGATGGCGGATAAATATCCCGCCAGATCGGTTTGCGAGGCGTACTCGGCAACCATGCGGTCGCGATTGCGTCCTTCCACCGGTCTCGGTCGCAGTATCACCTCGGTCCCATTCGGACGAACAAATTGCTGATGCAGCAGCACACCGGCTCGCGACCTGTGGTAGAGAGGCATCTCCCAGATCGGCACCCGGAGCGCCTGTCCGATTAGATGCGCGAGGAAACTGCAGGCATCGTGGTCGGGATGGCCGCCTTCGTAAGTGGGCGCAAGGATTGCTTCTGGTCGCATCCACTCCACTGACGGCAGTAGCCGTGAGAGTGCGGCGGGCAGCGCTCGGTAGAGTTCCTGATCCTCAAATTCCGGCTGTCCCGGCGAGTTCAGAAAATGCACATCGCTGATACCGATAGCTGCCAGCGCACGCCTGGATTCCAGGCGGCGCACCGCCGCATAGCGTTGGGGCGAGCCGTAGCGCCCCCAAAAACCGCCGGATGCGGGCGCGCCATCGGTTAGAAACCAGACCGCGGGCTCACGAGCTCGTTGCAGCAGCCACGCGCAGGCAGTTTCATCGTCCGGGTGAGCAGCCAGCACCAGCACGCGGCCGAGCAAGCCGTGACTCGCCGGCCAGCGTACGGGTGGCCAATCCCGCGCCGGTCTTCGGATGCGCTCAAGCTGGTACGTGCCGTAGTGGCCATAGCGGCGATAACGGAACCCGAACCCTGCCTTGGGAACTGCTATCGCAACTCTCACCTCCGCGCTGTTCCGGACATCCGCTGCCAGGAACAGCCCGAGTGCTTCGTGCCGGTGATTACCGTCTCGCACGTAATAGGTTCCGCGCTCGGTTAGACATACCACCGGCGGCGGCACAGGTTCGCCCCCTTCCAATTTGGCCAACCATTTGCTCACAATATCCGGTCGTTTTCGGCTGCCCGCCCCTTCGAGCGCAAGATAAGGAACGCTGCGAAACGTAAGCTCCACGTTCTCTCGCCAACGACAGGGGGCCTGCAACCATAACCATTCCTGAGATAAATAATCTTGACAACGAATTGCAGTACTCGGCTGCGCCGGTTCCACGGCGACTGACATGCACATTCTTCCTCCTGCTCACAATTTGTTTGTTGGGGCTTCTCCACACACCCGCAGCACAAGCGTCCATCGCCACAACCTTTCCGTAGCTGGACGGACCTTGGCAGAGCTACAACCGGAGGAATCGTGTACCTAGCACAACAGAGTGCACATCAGCGCCAGCCGATGAGAACGGTCCGGGATGAGCTCAGGAAGGAAAATGTTGCTGAAACGTACCAAAATGCAAGCAATCAGCGGGACAATGAGACTGCTGAGCATTGCCGACACTAGATCGAATGCCGGGGCGTGCTTGGAGAACGGAGCCGGCGCGACCAGGGTTGCCGGATGCGCAAAGACAATGATTACGATCAGCGCGACCGTGCTGGCGACCACGAGTTTTAGAATTCGTGGCACATATCTATGATGCGAGGCGAGGTTCGGGTCCGCAACAAAAATCGAGAGCTTCTGCACAGCCGTTGGCCCGAGGCGTACCGAAATCTGCTGCTGCTGATCGGAAGCTGCGCAGCCAAGCCGATGCTCGGTTCAGTGCGGGTTGGCTGAATCGGATGCAGAAGTAACTGTGGGACTTTGCTTCATCGGATTGTGCTTCTCACGCCGGTACATTCGCTTAAACCCAAAGCCCAACAGCTACAAAGGTGAGCGCCAACCCCACGGGCATAGAGGCTTCTTACCCGAGCAGTATGTCCAGAGCTGATTCACCTTTCCAGAGCCGAAGGGCAGCATCTACGTGTTATCTCATGTCAATGGCGCGAGACCGGTACAGGCTGAGTTGTGACGGGCTGTACGCGATCATCTCCTGCTTCGGGGATGGCTGTCATAGGGAGTCCTCCAGGCTGGCGGTCCTTGACGCACGCGTAGGCGCGGCGCGGAAAGGCTGGGGAGTGGCTTCCAATTATCAACTAGCGGCTTTCTTCTGCAGCTGCCGCCAGTACCTCTTGCACTACCGCGTCCACATCGTCATCGCTGGTGCGGTGGTTCACAAAACAGGCGCGCAGCACGAATTTGCCGCGAATCGCTGCATTGGAAATGTACACCCGCCCACGCTCGATCACGCGTTTCAAAATTGCCCGGTTCAGGCGGTCTAGCTCGTCGTCAGTTTTCCCCCCGCCGCGAAAGCGGAAACAAACCGCGCTCAACCCTACTGGGGCCAGGCGCTCCAGCTGCGCTTCGGCATCCACCGCGGCGGCCAGGCGCTGGGCGTGACGCAAATCGTCGCCTATGGCTTCGCGGAACGCGCCCAGCCCGTGATAGCGCAGCGAAAGCCACAACTTCAGCGCGCGAAAACGCCGGGATAGCTCCATGGACTCCTCAAAAAACGAAAACGCTTCCACTGGATCCTGGCTGAGGGCGCGCGTGTACTCGCCGGTGTAGGCGAAGGCGGTCCGTGCAACCTGTGCATCGCGAAATAACAGGCAGCCGCAGTCCAGCGGCTGATAAAGCCATTTGTGCGGGTCCAGCGACAGCGAGTCTGCCTGGTTCAAGCCTGCGAATTTTTCCGGCGCAGCAATGGCGGCCAGCGCGCCATAAGCCCCGTCCACGTGCAGCCACAGCCCATGGTCGCGGGCGATTTCGGCGATTTGCGGCAGCGGGTCAACGGCCCCAGTGTTAACGGTTCCCGCGGAGGCGACGATGGCAATCGCCCGCTTCTCGGCTTGGCGGTCGTGGTGAATGGCGCGCTGCAGTCCCGGCAGCGACATCCGAAAATCTTGGTCCGTGGGAACCAGCCGCAAATTGTCCCGTCCCAATCCCAGCAGCGCCATCGCTTTAGGAATGGACATGTGCACTTCGTCGGAGGCGTAAACGACGCAGGGTTGCGCGCCATGCTCATTGGCCGGGGCTTTGGCCTCGCGGGCCATGGCCAAGCCCATCAGGTTGGCGGAGGAACCGCCGCCGGTCAGGCTGCCGGTGAATCCTGCGCAGCCGATGGCTTCTGCCAGCCACTCCACGACTGTGCGCTCGATGGTGACCGCGGCGGGTGAGGAGCGCCACGCCGTTAGGTTCTGGTTGAGCACGCTGGCCAGCAGGTCGGCGGCGGCAGCTATCGGCTCCCCCGACCCCAGCACGTAACCGAAGAAGCGCGAAGTGGGCGGCCGCGAGTGCCGGATCACCTCCGGAAGCAGGTCCAGGGCGGATGCCCCCAGCCCCGCTTCCGGCAGCGGGCTGCGAAACAGGCGCTCTGTCTCCTCGCCGGAAGTCTTGGGAAAGGCCGGGAGGGAGTGCGTCTCGGCAACAAGCTCCGCAGCCAGCTCCACCATGCGCTCTGCCACACGACGAAACTCGTCCGGCGAAATTTCCAGGCGGCCCATGGGAAAAGTAATTGTATATGCGAGAGGGCTTGGGCCATTGCTCATTGATCTCGGCTCTCTTGGGCTCGCTTGCCGTTTTCGAGTCTGCCCCGGAAGGGCACATGAAAGTAGCCCGCCGGTTCACTGGCGGGGAAACAATCGATGATTTTTTGCAGTCCTGGAAGGACGGCTGAACAGGACCGCGTTTCAGCCGTCCCTCTGGGACTTTGACGCTACTCTCGCTTACCCGCGACTGAAGTCGCAGGCTACGTTCATGTGGTCTCTGCGAGACCTTGGGTTTCCTTGTGGACGCCGCTGATTGGTGGCGAGCTTTGAGCATTACCGCGCAAGGAGCAGGCGAAAAAACGAGAGCCGACGACTGAGTTACGGCTGAATGAGCGCCTGCGATGGCGGTTGCAACCCGGGTTGCGGTCCCACGGGCTTGAGGATGAGCACCAGCGAACGCCCTTCGTGCCCGCTGGGCATGAGCAGGAGTTTGCCGTCGGGATCGAAGACAATGCCGTCGCCCCGCACGGTGAGAAGCAACTGGTCTTCGCTGGCGAACTGGCCACCGGCGGTGCGAATCACATCTACTTCGTTGCTGGCGGCGGCGTAAAGTTTTCCGCTGCCGGAGTCAAGCCACAAGCTGTCCACGCCCGTCGGCGCCGCCACTCGCCCAACCTCGCGGCCAGTCTCGCTATCCAGGGCTGCCACCGCATTGCGAACCGCCACGTACAGGCGCCGCGCTTGCCCATCCAGCGCCAGAGCCGAGGGCTGCGATGCCTGCAGCGTGTAGCGCCGCAGCACCTTTAGTCCGGGATCGAGCACGGCCACCTGTGCCTGGTCTTCCAGGCTGGCATAGAGCACGCTCCGCTCCGGGTCGTACACCAGCGCCTGCACGTGGCCCAGGGGCACAGTAGTCGCCAGCTTCCCGCTGGCCACATCAATCGCGGAAACGGACTGATCTTCAAAGTTACCCACGTACAGGGTGCGGCCATCCGGCGTTAGCGCCAGCGGTCCCGGACTCAACTGCACCGGAATGGTGTTCTGCACCTTCCACGTCTTGCTGGAGATCACGGCGATATTGTTGGCGCCGGCATCGGCGACATAGACTTTGCCGCCCGCTTTATCCACCGCAATGCCGCGCGGCTGTTCAATTTTGATCTGCGCATCCACCCGCCGCATCTTCACGTTGAAAACGTCCACCGTGCTGTCGCCGGAGTGGGAGATGATCAGGCGGCCATCCACAAATCCCACCGCCTGAAATCCTGGATCGCCCGGGATGTACACCATGGCTATTTGCCGCAGGCTGGAGCTCTTGCCCAAAGGCACGCCGACGGCTAGCGGCTCCAATAGGAGCGCCAGGGCAGCGATCAGCGGCCAATATTTCCTAATAGGCATAAGAGTCCCGCAGCAGCGCCGGGCTGCTTTTCTCAGCCTATGAGATGCGTCTGGAACCTGTTCTGCTGCCTGAAAACAGCTAACTGGCTGAGCTTCCAGGCTGCTTGGCTGGCTAACCCACACGATAACGGCGTTTTATTGATGGGCTTCAGCCCCGAACAATCTCGCCAGTGCCGCCGCGGCTTATCAGTTCCAATGCTATTTCAGCCGATGTTCAAGGCGCGCTTAAATGACCCGCGGTCATTCATGATTTTCTGCTGCAGGAGGGTGATGGCATAGATGAGCTGTTCGGGGCGGGGCGGGCAACCGGGCACGTACACGTCCACGGGGATGACCTGGTTCACACCCTGCACCAGCGCGTAATTATTGAACACGCCGCCGGAGGTGGCGCAGGCCCCCATGGAGATGACCCACTTGGGTTCCGGCATCTGTTCCCAGAGCTGCCGGATGACGGGCGCCATCTTCTGCGAAACACGGCCGGCAATAATCATCAGGTCCGACTGCCGCGGCGACGGACGAAACACCTCGGCGCCGAAGCGGGCAATGTCGAACCGCGATGCGCCCATGGCCATCATTTCAATGGCGCAGCAGGCCAATCCGAAGGTCATGGGCCAAATGGAATTTTTACGCACCCAGTTGACCGCATGATCCAGGGTGGTCAGGATCAGCCCCTCGGGCTGGGCCTCACCAAACGCCACTTCGCGCACTTTCGCTTGGTCATGCTCGCTGCCTACCAGATTGTCGAAACGCTGCTCGCCATTCATGTCTCTTCCATTATACGGGGATGCGGAGTAGCGGGCTCCAACGCGAGAACTAACTACACCACCAACTACTAACTACGGTTTTAAGACTATTTTCCCAAACATCTCGCTTCTCTCCATGCGCTCGTGGGCGGCGCGCGCATCCTTGAGAGGAAAAGTCGAGTCCACCACCGGCTTGAGTTTGCCGCTGAAAACGTGCTGCAGCACGTCGTGCAGTTCGCCAATGGTGCCCATATAGGAGCCCAGCACCGCCAGTTGGCGGGAGAAGAAGAAGCGCAGGTCCATGCCTACATCACCCCCCGTAGTGGCGCCGCAGGTCACTAGCGTGCCCGCCGGCTTCAGCGACTTGAGGCTTTCTTGAAATGTCGCCTTTCCCACGTGCTCCACCACAATATCCACGCCTTCGCCGGCGGTGATGCGTTTCACCTCTTCGGAAATTTTCTGCTTGTAGTGATCTATTACGTGGTCGGCGCCCAGCCCGCGCGCCCGCTCCAGCTTCTTCTCGCTGCCGGCCGTGGCGATCACCGTAGTGTTGAACAGCTTGGCAATCTGGATGGCGGCAATACCCACTCCTGAGTTGCCCCCCAGCACCAGCACCGTCATGCCCGGCCGAATGGCGGCTCGGCCCGTCAGCATGTGCCATGCGGTCAGAAAAACCAGCGGGACGCTGGCCGCCTGCTCGAAGCTCAGGTTGTCAGGAATGGGAATCACGTTGACCTGCTGCACGGCAATCAGCTCACAGTCTCCGCCGTCGTTGGCGTTGCCCAGCACGCTGAATTGCGGGCACTGGTTCTGCAGCCCGTGGGCGCACTTGGCGCAGTAATTGCAGAAGGTCATGGGCGTGAGCAGCACGCGCTGCCCCGTTTTCAACCCCGTGACATACTCGCCGCACTCCACGATTTCGCCGGCCACGTCGCTGCCGGGAATGTGAGGCAGCGGCGACTTGGTCACCCCCATGCGCACCCACAGGTCGAGATGGTTCATGGCGCAGGCTTTCACCCGCACCAATACCTGGTCCTTGCGCGGCTTGGGATCGGCGACTTCTTCGTATTTCAGAACTTCAGGACCGCCATACTGATGAAAGCGGATGGCATGCATGAGCGCGTTCCTCCTGCGGCTGCGACGGTGATTGGGAAACTAAACAAGCTAGCATATAAGGCAGTACGGGGTACGGAGCGCCGAGCTTTTGCCTTCGGCTGTGGGTTCGGGCCAGCTACCAATCTTGCTGATTCCCAACTCCCGACTCCCGACTTCCCGGTCATTTGACTTGCCGCCCCGGGCATCTAATAATCAGGGCCGCGGATGGATATTTACGAGGAGATCGTCAAACTGCGCCGGGAAGGCCGGCGGGGCGCCGTGGCCACTATTGTCAGCGTGCGCGGCTCCATTCCTTCCTTCCGTACCGCCAAGATGCTGGTGCGCGACGACGGCTCCATCGTGGGCACCATCGGCGGCGGCTGCGTCGAGGCCGAAATCTGGCAGGCCGCCCGAGAAGTCATGGAAGAAGAAAAGCCCCGCACCCTGACCTTCAACCTCAACCAAAATCCCAAGTACGATACCGGCTTGGTCTGCGGCGGCACGCTCGACATTTTCGTGGAGCCGGTGCTGCCCGTGCCCGTGCTCTACCTGTTTGGCGCCGGGCACGTGGCCGTGAACCTCTATAAAGTTGCGCAAAACGCCGGCTTTGATGTGGTTGTGGTGGACGACCGTGAAACTTATGCCAACCGCGAGCGCTTCCCTGAGGCGCGCGAGATTCATGCCGAAGATTTTGACCAGAGCATGGCCAAACTGGCGCCCAATGAGTCCGCCTACATCGTGATTGTCACCCGCGGCCACCGCGACGACATGCGCGTGCTGCGCTGGGCGGTGCAGACCCCGGCACGCTACATCGGCATGATCGGCTCCAAGCGCAAGGTGATCGCCATCTACCACGAACTGGAAAAGGAAGGTCTGCCGCCAGAACTTTTCGAGCGTGTGCACGCGCCGGTGGGCCTCGATATTGGCGCAGTCACGCCAGAAGAGATCGCGGTAGCCATCACCGCCGAACTGATTGCCCTGCGCCGCCACAGCGAGGCGCTCCTGCCCCACCTGCGTTACACCCGCAAAACGGCCGCAGCTGATTCACCCGCCGCAACGCCCGCCGACCTGCACAAGACCTGACACAAATTTGTAATTTAGCGATTTGTGATTTGTAATTTCTCGCGGCTGTCATTCTGAGCGAGGACGCGGTACACCAACCCGCGTCCGAGTCGAAGAACCTTGCGTCATTTCCGCCACCCGGCCAAGCGCCCGCGAGATTGACGGCTCTCAGCACAACGCCTGCTTCGGGCACAATTTACAATTTATGGGAACGTGGCATCGTGTATCTGCGAAACATCTACCTGTTTACCTTGATGAAATGACTTGGCGATTTAATAGCCCCAAGAACCCGTTTCTTTTTCGCGATACTATGTTGCGACTCATTCATTCAGAGAATCTCGAATATCGCGAACTCATTGCCGCGCAGTTTCGCCGTTCAGCTTGGGTTGAACATATGACACTGTTTCAGGTTCCTTGCTACCTACCTGAACCTGTTCTCCGGGAAATGATCTTATTCCCTTGTACGGTTTGGAATCTGGGACAAACGTAGCTCTCGTTGGTTGATCCATGAAGTCATGGCACTGAACTGCAATACGAAACTGGCGCGTATTGACTTGCGCCGTTCGATCCCCAGGAACTGTAAAGATTAATCGCCCCGCTTTCGCGTCACCCCTTTCTATCCTGTGAGTCATAACCTGTGATTGCAATAAACTGTCATTGGTCAATGTGAGAACTTCATTGTCCATCGTCATTCTGTAGGAGCCACGAATATTGAACCCGACCATTTCCTCGGGTACGTCGTTGACTATGAACCATGCTCCCCATCCCTTAGCGATTGACGGTTCACCCGCGTTTGACAAATACGTTGAGACGACGAACACCGTCAAATCCATGTTCTGGTCGTAGACGTAGAGAATTCCTTCCAGACTCAATTGCAAGTTTGGCCTTCGATCCAGCAATTGGGTATTTAAGCGACTAACGTCTTCGCGCTTCTTTCGCCATGCTACATACGCACCAGTCCAGAATAGTGGGACAGAGATCACGATTAGCACGAACGGTGGAATCGCTTTGTCGTGAAAATGCTCCCAAACACCGACGCTGAATACGCTCAGAGCAGCAACTTCGGATGCCACGCCCCAACCTCCAGAATCCCTAAGAAATTCCAGTAACGAATCCATCTTCGTACCTCCGCAACATAACCTGCGATACACAGGAAGTGGCAAACGTACGCCTTATAGCTACCTTGCGTAAACTACACAATCCCGTTACTCAATTACTAAATTACCAATGTTCTTGACTTTCGCCTTATGTTCGCCTATGCTTCTTCCCCTGTCCCCTGCCCGGGGCGACAAGAAAGGACGAAATCATGGCCCTCAACGCAGCACTTCTCCCCGAATTCGATCAGGAAATGGCCAGCACCCGCAAAACCCTGGAGCGCGTACCTGATAGCAAGTTCTCATGGAAACCGCACGAGAAATCCGGCGCCATGGGCTGGCTGGCCGGACATGTGGCCAGCATCCCCGGCTGGCTGGCGTTCACTATCAAACAGGATTCCCTCGACCTGGCTCCTGGGGGCGTGCAAATGCAGCCTCCGCCGCCGCCCAGGAACAGCAAAGAGCTGCTGGCCGAATTCGATAAGAACGTGAAGGAAGGCCGCGCCGTCCTCGCCGCCGCCAGCGATGCCGAACTCATGAAGCCCTGGTCCTTGCTGAACAACGGCAAAGTGACCATGACGCTGCCTAAGGTTGCGGTGGTGCGCGGATTCGTGATGAATCACCTGATTCATCATCGCGCCCAGTTGGGCGTTTACCTGCGTCTGAACAATATCCCCGTGCCCGCCATTTACGGCCCCTCAGCCGATGAAGGCGGCTTCTAACCGGGGTTGCGCTGGCCAAACCTGGCGGCCAGGCGGGGGCAGGATTTCGCGGGCCCGTGGCTCGTGGTATCTTGCCCTCATGACGCGTGCTCCCAGTTTCTGCGGCGTGATTCTGGCGGCGGGCGAGTCCACGCGCATGGGACGCGATAAGGCTCTGTTGCCCTGGCCGCCGCAAGGCTCGGAGCCGCGCATCGCGCGCACGGAAACTTTTCTTTCCGCCAACATTCACCTGCTGGAAGCGCATACCGATCTGGTGCTGGTGGTCGTTGGCAAGAACGCTCCCAATGTGGCTCCCCTGGTCTATGCCAGCAGCGCCTCGCTGGTGGTGAATCCCGCGCCTGAGCACGGCCAGTTCAGTTCCCTGCAGGTGGGCTTGCGCGAAGTGTTGAACCGCGGCCGCGACGCGGCCGTCATCACGCTGGTGGACCGCCCTCCGGTGCGCAGCGCCACCCTCACCCAGTTGCGCTCGGCTTTCATTGAAGCTACTGCCCAGGAAAAGTGGGCAGTCATCCCTCAGTATGGCGAGAAGCATGGCCACCCCGTGCTGATCGGGCGCGAGATGATGGAAGCCTTTCTGCGCGCGCCCCTCGCCGCCAACGCGCGCGAAATTGAGCACCAGCACCAGGCCCGCATCCTCTATGTTCCGGTGGACGATCCCCACGCCACCCTGAACGTGGATACTCCCGAGGATTATGCCCGTCTCCAACATGCCTGAGCGGGCGACCCAATTTCTGGAATCGGTATTGCGCGTCGAACCCCGCGTCGCGGTTTTCGACTGCGATGGCACCCTGTGGGCGCTGGATGCCGGTGAAGGTTTCCTCACATGGGAATTGGAGCGTGGCTTGGTCGCGCCCGATGTCGCCCGCTGGGTGCGCGCCCGCTACGCCGATTACAAAGCCGGCAATGTGCCCGAAGAGGTCATGTGCGGCGAAATGGTCACCATCCATGCCGGCTTGCGCGATGACGTGGTGGAGCGCGCCTCGGAAGAGTTCTTCGTGGCCCACATCGAGCCCTCAATATTTCCCGAGATGCGCGCGCTGGTGGCACGCCTGCAGGAGCAGGGCTCCGCGGTGTGGGCCGTCTCCTCCAGCAACCAATGGCTCATCCGGGTGGGCATGCGCCGCTTTGGCATTCCGCAGCAGCGAATTCTGGCCGCCGAAGTTGCGGTTAAAAATGGCATCGTCACGGACCGCCTCATTCGCATTCCCAGCGGGCCGGGAAAAGCCACCGCCATCCGCGAGAAAATCGGCAATTCTGTGGACGCCGCCTTCGGCAACACCCGCTGGGATGCGGAAATGCTGCAACTCGCCCGCCATCCCTTCGCCATCAATCCGACCACGGATTTCGAGCAGCTCGCGCGAGACAATAAGTGGACCGTGTATTTTCCTGATACAGCCAGGAATTTGCAATTTGGCAATTTGTAATTGGTAATTGTGAAGCCCGGTGCTTATCCGACGGTGAAAATTGCAATTTACAAATTAGTCAATTACAAATTTCAGAGCTGTCGCCGCCGTACTGGGTCATGGATGTATACTGTGCGCCCGCTGATTGGCGCCCATGTCCTCCACTTCACGTGCGCAGAGTGCTTCGCCGGGACCCGCCGTCGCTGAGCGCGCCCGCCGCCGCATCGCTCGCCGCCTGCTTCCCTTCCTCTTCATCCTCTACATCGCCAACTACCTGGACCGCACCAACCTGGCCTATGCCGCGCTGGAGATGATCCACGACCTGCATTTCACCGACAAAATCTTTGGCATCGGCGCCGGCATTTTCTTTATCGGCTACCTCGGCCTGCAGATTCCCGGGGCGCTGCTGGTGGAGCGCTGGAGCGCTCGCCGCTGGATCGCCGCCATCATGATTGTGTGGGGCGGCTTCACCGTGCTCACCGCCGCCGTGCAGACTGCCGGCCAGCTTTATGGCGCGCGCTTTCTGCTGGGGGCGGCGGAGGCCGGCTTCTTTCCCGGCATCATCGTTTACGTCAGCCACTGGTTCGTGCGCCAGGACCGCGCCAAAGCCACCGGCAACTTCATGGCCGCCATTCCCCTCTCCTTCGTCATCGGCTCGCCCCTGGCCGGCTGGATCGTGGAGCAACACTGGCTGCATCTGGAAGGCTGGCGCTGGCTTTTCGTGATGGAAGGGCTGCCCGCGGTAGTGCTGGGCGCCGTTACCTTCTTTTTCCTTTCCGACTGGCCGCGCGACGCCGCATGGCTCGCCCTCGATGAACGCAGCTGGATTACCGGCCAATTGCAGCAGGAGCGGGCAGCCAAATCCACGGTGGGCTCTTTCAGCATCTGGCAGGCCCTGCGCTACCGCCCTGTGGTCCTGCTGACCCTGGTCAACTTCCTGCAGTACATCGGTTTCTACAGCTTCGTGTTCTGGTTTCCCACCATGCTGAAGCAGCTCTCCGGGCTCTCTGACTTCCGCGTAGGAATGCTGGGGGCTCTGCCTTACCTCGCGGGCTTCGTCGCCCTGCAGATCAACGGCTGGCATTCCGACCGCACCTTGGAGCGGCGCTGGCACGTGGCGGCCCCGTTGTTCCTGGGCGTGGGCGCGCTTCTCGCACTGGCCGTGCTGCATGCTTCGACGGCAGTAGCGGTCGGACTCTTCACGCTGGTAGGGATCAGCGTGATTGCGTTGCTCTCGCCCTTCTGGGCAATGCCCACAGAACTGCTCAGCTAGTCCGGCGCCGCCGCCTCGGTGGGCATGATCAATTGCCTGGGCAGCCTGGCTGGATTCCTCGGCCCTTACGCGCTCGGCTACCTGCACACGCGCACCGGCTCCTTCAAACCCGGGCTGCTGGTAATGGTCGTCGCTATGGCGGCCGGCGGAGTTTTGGTGCTGTTTGTTCCTCCTGCAGCAGGGCAAAGCTCGGGCGCGCCGCTTTTTCCGTCCGCCGGCGGCGATTCAATCATTCAATGACTGAATGATTAAATGATTCAGACGACCCCGTTGTTCCCTGCTTAGAATGGATCGCTATGTACTCCGCCCAGGTGCTGGACCATTTCGAGCATCCGCGCAACACCGGCGATGTGCCCGACGCCGATGCCAGCGTGCAGGTGGAGAATCCCGCTTGCGGCGACATCCTGCGCCTGAGCGCTAAAGTGACCGATGGCCGTATTGCCGACATTCGCTTCCGCGCCAAGGGCTGCGTGCCCTCCATGGCGTGCGCTTCCCTGCTCACCGAAATGGTGAAAGGCCGCACCCTGGCCCAGGCCCGGCAGCTCCGCCGTGAGCAGTTGGTGGAAGCCGCTGGCAGCCTGCCTCCCGCTTCCATGCACGCCAGCCACCTCGCCCTGGACGCTCTCGCCGCACTGCTGAAGGAATTCCTCTCCCGCTGATCAATACCGATGAAACACTAAATATTGATTGAATGATTCAGCCGCTAGAATCATTCAATTTCCAAAAATCCGTGTACATCCGCGTTCATCTGCGGCGAAGAAGTTCTCACTCAGGTCAAGCTATAATCGCTCGGTGGGGTTCAGCTATCTCAAGTACGCCAAGGGAATCTTTCGCCCGCTGCAGCTTGAGGGCTTGTTCCTGTTTGTCACCTCCACTTGCAACTCGCTGTGCCGCACCTGCTTTTACTGGGAAGAGCTGAACCAGGGCCATGATCTCAGCTTCGACCAGCTCGCCCGCGTCAGCCAGACCGCGCCTCAATTTCACAAACTCTGGATCTCCGGCGGCGAACCTTTCCTGCGCAAGGAGCTGGCGGAGATTGTGGAACTCTTTTACCGCAACAATGGCGTGCGCGCCCTCAACCTGCCGACCAACGGGCTGCTGCCCGCGCAAGTTGCTTCCGTCATTGATCACCTGCTGGAGCGCTGCCCGGAACTGGTCATTGACCTGAACTTCTCCCTCGACGGCCTGGCCAACACCCACGACGCTATCCGCGGCGTGCCTAACAATTTTCAGAAAACCATCGCCACCATCAACCTGGCCGCGGCACGCTGGCGGGGTGTCCGACGCCTGCGCCGCAACGTGGTCACCTGCATCACCACTGAAAATTACCGAGAGCTGGTTGATCTAGGTTTGCAGATGATGCGGGAAACCGGCTCCGACGGCCACTATTTCGAAATTATTCGCGGCGACCCCATGGACCCGGCGCTGAAGAAGCTGGCGCCCGAAGAGCTTACC
The DNA here is from genome assembly GCA_025934735.1 of Terriglobales bacterium. Classification (GTDB taxonomy): domain Bacteria; phylum Acidobacteriota; class Terriglobia; order Terriglobales; family Acidobacteriaceae; genus JAICWP01. Next base: position 121,043 of record JAICWP010000014.1, read on the forward strand.
CAATTGCACCGGCGGCTTATGTGGTTCCACGAGCGCTACGCTGACCGCTTGTTCACGGACGTTCCCGCGCCCGCCCGGCAACTGGCCCGCGCCTTCTATCTGGGCAACATCAAGCTTCACTTTCAGCTTCATGAGCAAAATCATTACAGCAACAAGGCTTGGCCCATGCGTTGCACGGCCGGTGAAACCACCATCGTCATTGACCACGATGGCCACTTCCGGGCCTGCGAGCTGCGCGGCAAGCTGGGACGCCTGCAGGATTTTGATTTCGACCTCGGCGCCGCGCTCGCCTCCCCGCAAATGAAGCAGGAGATCGCCGCCATTCCCGGAGCCCAATGCTGGTGCACCCATTCCTGCTGGATCCACAACTCCAGCAAGTTCAGCCCGCGCGTCCTGCTGTTTCACATCCCCTGGGCCTACCTGAAGCATCGCTGGCAACGCCTGCCGCAAGCCGAAGCCGCCGAACTGGAGCGCTTCCTGGTGGCGGACGCACCACAACTTCATTCGCCGGTCGCCTGACCTTCCTCGCCTCGGACGAACGCCAATGCACGCGGACATTAACAGAAATTTCTCAGTGTCATCCTGAGGGAGCGCGACCGAGCTTGCGAGGGACCGCGACCGAAGGACCTATGCATTTTGCTGGCGCGAACGTTGGTGCCGGCATCCCGTCGCACACCCGTGCTGATCCGTGGCCGATTAGAATCTACACATGAGCTTTTTCCCCCAGCGCATCGTCAGCCTCCAGCCCAGCGCCAGCGTCATCCTGGACGCCCTGGGCGCGCGTGACCGCCTGGTGGCCTGCACCAAGTATTGCGAGGAAGTGCTGCCCGGCATCTCCGCCGGACGGCTCGTGGTCGCCGACTCCTGGACCTCCAAGGCCGCTGAAATCCTCGCCGCCAAGCCTGAACTGGTCATCGCTTCGGTGCCCTACCAGCTGGAAGCGGTCGGCGAAATCCTCAAATCCGGCACCCCCTTCCTCGGCCTGGCTCCCAGGACTCTGGTGGACATCTACCGCGACATCGGCATGATCGCCGGCGTCGTTGGCCGGCCGGAGCGTGGCGTCGAATTGATCTTCTCCATGCAGAATGCCATTGATTCGGTGCGCGAAAAGGTTCGCGCCAATGCTTCCGGCTCTCCCCAGGTGTTTTGTGAAGAATGGGGAAAACCGCTCATCGTGTCCCAGCCCTGGGTGGCGGAACTGGTGGAAGCCGCAGGAGCCGAGTTCGTCGGCCAACCCGGTCAGCAGACCACCGCCGAAGCCGTCCTCGCCCGCGACCCCGACTACGTGATCGCCGCCTGGTGCGGGGCCGGCGACCGCGTGCCGCTCGAGAAAATCGTGGAGCAGCGCGGTTGGCGCTCGATGAAAGCGGCGCGCGAAGCGCACGTATTCTGCATTCCCGATCCCTGGCTCAACACTCCAGCACCCACCCTCTTGCAGGGACTGCACGCCATTGCCGCCATCCTTCACCCGCAGCTTTTTCCACAACCCGCGGGCGTGCGCCGCATCCGACAGACGGCGTGACCCTGTGGTTTAATGAAATCCATGCTGACCGCCACTCCCAAAACCCAGCTGGTCAAAAAGGAAATTGATCACCTCGCTTCCACGGCGCTCACCGCCGAAGAACTCATGCAGGGCATGGTTAAGAAGCTGAACGAGCGCATGCTCAAGTACAACTGGGTGGGCTTCTATATGCTGGAAAGCGCGCCCGGCCAGCCGGCGGTCTTGGTACTCGGTCCCTTCGTCGGCGCCATGACCCCGCACACCCGCATTCCCCTGAACCAGGGCATCTGCGGCGCCGCGGCCTCCACCGGTAAAACCCAGGTCGTGCACGACGTCAACTCTGACCCACGCTATCTGGCCTGCTCCATCGAAACCAAATCGGAGATCGTGGTGCCAGTTTTCGTGCGCGGCAGAGTGGTGGGCGAACTCGACATTGACAGCCACTTCCCTGCCGCCTTCGGACCTGAAGACCAGGAACTGGTCGAATACAGCGCCCGCGTGCTGGGCAAGCACCTGGAAAAATTCCGCCAATGAAAGTGGAAAAAGGGCAAGTGCGGGCGCCCGAAATCGGGCGCGTCTGGCTGAATTCTCCACCCCTTAGCCTGCGCCAGCTGCGCGGCCGGGTGGTGCTGATGGATTTCTGGGACTACACCTGCGTCAACTGCCTGCGCACCCTGCCCTACGTCCAAGCCTGGCACCAGCGCTACCACGACAAGGGATTGACCGTCATCGGCGTGCACACGCCCGAGTTTATCTTCGCCCAATATGAGCAGAACGTGGAACGCGCCGTTCGCGATTTAACAATCACTTACCCCGTGGTGATAGATAGCAATTACGAGTTGTGGAAAGCCTTCGCCAACCGTTATTGGCCCACCAAGTACCTGCTTGATGCTGAGGCTTATCTTCGCTACGCCCACTTCGGGGAAGGTGCGTATGGCGATACCGAGCAAGCCATTCAGGAACTGCTGCGCGAAGTAAATCCCGCTCTCGAGATGCCGCCGCTCATGGAGCCGGTCCGCGAAAGCGACCGCCCGGGCGCGGTTTGCTTCCAGCCCAGCCCGGAGCTCTACCTGGGCCACCGCCGCGGGCGCATCGGCAATCAACCTGGGTTTCGGGAGGACGAAATCGCCGACTACTCCTTGCCCGGCACGCTGGAAGAAGGCCAGTTCTACGCCCAGGGCCGCTGGGCTTCCACCGCCGAATACTTCGAATCGGCTGCCGCGGGCGACAACCGGATCGTGGTGAAGTACTCCGCCGCAGCCGTCAATCTGGTGCTCGCCTCACCCCGCACGCCTTCCTACGAACTCGTAATTCATCAGGACGGCAAACCGCTCGCACGCTCCCAGGCCACGCCTGACGTGCGTTTTCGTGCTGCAGGCGAAGAGAGCTACATCCTAGTTGAGCAGCCGCGCATGTATCAACTCGTGGACAACCGCGGCTTCGGCACCCACACTCTGGAGCTGCTCTGTCCCCAGCCCGGCTTGGCCGCGTTTGCTTTTACCTTCACCACCTGCCTGGACACCAGCTCCGTTCCCTCGGAGGCGGCGGGATGAAGCTGGTGGCCGCAGCCCTGATCCTGCAAGACGGCAAGCTGCTCATCTGCCAGCGTACCCGCCACCAGCCCATGCCCCTGAAGTGGGAGTTCCCCGGCGGCAAGATTGAAGAAGGTGAGCAGCCACGTGATGCCATGCGCCGCGAACTCGATGAAGAACTGGGAATCGAGGCGAAAGTCGGCGAAGAGGTCGCTCGCATTCGCCACAGCTACAAGGGCGGCGCCCAGGTGGAGCTCCGCTTCTTCGTGGTCCACCAGTTCGCCGGCGAAATCGAGAACCGCATCTTCCGCGATGTGCGCTGGGTGGAGCGCGCCCACCTGCCGCAATACGACTTCCTGGAAGCCGACCTCGAACTGGTCAACGACATCGCCTCCGGCAAAATCCTGTAAACGTTGGGTAGCGCCGGCGCAGGTGGCCCAGGTTCGCGCCCCGGTTTTGGGCGCTAACCTGGGTCATCCATCACTGCACGCAGGCAAGAATCCTCCTAACGTTTCCCCATGCCGCATGGCCTCAAGCGTTTTCAGCAATCCGCACAATCACACTTTGTGACCTTCACTTGTTACCATC
>JAICWP010000001.1 GCA_025934735.1 Terriglobales bacterium
AAAATCGCTGCTCTCAATTGCCGCCACGGTGCTAACCTTCTTCATTGCCGGTCTCCTTTATCTCTTGTGCTTGCGAGCACGTCGATAACTTGGGAGCGTACAGCATCCCGTCGGGAGACCGGCCTTCTCATCCCATCTGTTAGCGCCAATCGCCCGCTCTGCTCAACACCGGCTGCCCCCAGCGGCTCTATAATTGGCGGCCACTTCGATGAGGATCTGGCCTATGCGAGTTCATCACTGTCTGTTTGCTCTCGCTCTCGCTCTCCCGGTCATCGGTGCTCCAGTCGGTTTGACCGCCGCCGATCGGTTATCCACGAAGATCATCATGTTAGGTACCGGCACGCCCCGGCCGAATCCGGATCGTTCAGGACCGGCGACGGCGATCGTTGTCGGCGACCGTGCCTACCTGATCGATTTCGGTCCGGGAGTTGTTCGACGCGCGGCAGCAGCTGCAGCAAAGGGATATCCGGCGGTTGAGCCGACAAAAATCAAAGTCGCGTTCCTCACGCACCTGCATTCCGATCACACCGCAGGTTATCCAGACTTGATGCTCACTCCGTGGATATTTGGCCGAACTAAATTGGACGTGTACGGTCCCGACGGGACCGAGGATATGACCAAACATCTCCGGGAGGCTTATCGCCGCGACATCGAGAACCGTAGCCAGGGGATGGAGCACGCGCCTCCGCTCGTCGTCCACGCTCATGATGTAAAGCCAGGCGTTGTGTACCAAGACGACCGCGTGACCGTGAAGGCCTTTCCCGTTGCACACGGAGAGTGGCCGCAGGCATTCGGGTATCGTTTTGAAACACCCGACCGCATCATCGTTATCTCCGGCGACACCAGTCCCAGCAAGGAACTGATCGCCAATTGCCAACCCTGTGATGTTCTTATTCACGAGGTGCAGTCGACGACATACAACGTGGAGACCATACCCGATTGGCCGGCTTACCGCGCCCGTTATCACACGACCACGGATCAACTCGCCGACATTGCCAACCGCACCAAGCCAGGTCTGCTGATCGTTTACCACAACGCCGCAAACGAATCGGGACTCCAGGAGATACTGCGACAGATCCAGCGGACCTATCATGGACGGGTCGTCATCGGCCATGATCTAGACGTGTTCTGATAGATGTCAGTGTTCTGCGCCCAGATGAGCAGACGAATCGGTGAGCGGCGATGATTGGTGTGAAGTCGTCATATCAATATCACTTTCATTCACCGACGCTACTGTGCAACAGCCAGTTGTTAAAGGCCAAGGGCCCCTTTGCTATCATTCCCGGTATGTCCCTGGAACGCGCCCGCAAAATCAAGCTGCTGCTGTTCGATGTGGATGGGGTGCTGACCGACGGCACTCTCTGGTTCTTTCCCGCTCCCGCGGGAGCGCAGCTTTCCACCCAGCAGCACGCGCGCCAGCACGGCGGCGAAGGCGGTTTCGGCATTGTCAGCCAGAACATGGTGGAGGCCAAGGGCTTCCACGCCCACGACGGCACCGCCATCTCGCTGGCCCGCCTGGCCGGCATCAAGACCGGCCTCATCACCAAACGCATCTCGGAGACGGTGGCCCTGCGCGCCCGCGATCTGAAGCTGGAATACGTCTATCAAGGCATCCAGGACAAGCTGACGGTCTTTGAAGAGATCCTGGCCAAGGCAGGCTTACGTCCGGAGCAGGCCGCCTACGTGGGCGATGACGTCATTGACCTGCCGGTCATGCGCAACTGTGGATTGGCCGTGGCTGTGGCTAATGCTCGCGCCGAGGTCAAGGAGGAAGCCCACTATGTCACGGAACACCATGGAGGACAGGGGGCCTTGCGCGACGCGCTGGAGTACATCCTGAAAGCGCAGGGCAAATGGGAAGAGGTGGTACGCGAGTACACACGCGAGCGCAGCCCAGCTAAGTAAATGAAAAATACAGCCTGGCTAAGTGATTGGGAAAAAGCTGACTGGCTCACTAGCCGTCTAGCTTGAAGCAAATCAGCTAGTTAGCCATTCAGCTAGTCAGCTAGTCAGCTACAAACAAAAACGCCCACTGGCTGCGTGCTTGGGGCGTGCTCGGGTGTGCAGCCAGTGGGTTTACCGTTTCTCCTTACTCACCCTGTTGCTTTCAGGAGGCTTTAATCACTTATACCCTTTTGGAAGCGAAAAGTTTCGCCGGCGGCTAAATTTTTTTTGGCTCCGGCTTAATTGGGAATAGCCTGGGGCCGGGCCTTCATCAACTCGAGAAACCGGGGGTCTTTGCGCAGCCCGGCGAACTCGGAATCCTTGTAAACGGCATCAATCCCCTTGTAACCCTCCTCCATGGCTTTGCGCAGATAGAGCAGGGAACGGTCTGCAATCCCCATCTGGGCATACATTTTCGCGACCATGTAGTCGTAATGGGCGCGGTCCTCCGGGGAGGACATCTGCGCCGCCACCCCGGTTTGGGAGGTGCGCTCAAAAATTTCGGGGTCCAGCTGCAGGGCCCGGGCATACTCCACCATGGCAGTCTCGAATTTTTTCTGCGAGAAGTAAGCTGCGGCCAGATTGCTGTGGTAGGAGGCGGACTGCTCGTAGATTTTTATCGCCTTGCGATACTGTTTGACTGCCTTCCCGTACTTCTTGTTCAGGTAATAGATGACACCCAGGTTGTTGTAGCCATCGGCATATTTCTTGTCCGCTTTGATGGCGCGGTGGAAGTCCTTGTCGGCATCATGGAAGCGCTGCATCTGCAGCTCAGTAATACCGATTTTGTTGTAGAGAGCGGCGCTGCGCGTCTTGCGGCTTTTTTCCGCGGCCTTGTAATAGTCAATCGCGTCCAGATAGAGCTTCTGGGCGCGCAGCGAGTCGGCGCGCTCCTCCAGTTGCTGGCTGGTCCAGTCCCTGGGAGGAGGCTCCACCGCCCGGAGTAGGGGCGGAGCTACTTCCAGTTGGGCAAAGGCTTTGGGCTGCGTGAGGCAGGCTGCGGCACAGGCAAGCGCCAGCAACAGAAAGGCTGAATGGCTCAACGTGCGGCCACGAACGCGAGGCATAATGCACCTCCTGCGACCGGTCCCCACAACCGGCCGCTGCCGCCTTAATGAGGCTGGCTGGGCGGCGGGGACGGAGCCGTTGGCTTGTCGTCCTCCTTAAAGATACCCACAATTTTGCCGAACAAACCTTTTTTCTTTTTGTCCGCGTCAGCGGCTTGTCCCTGGGCTCCGGCCGTTTGCTGCCCGGCTTGGGCGTTAGGGGGCTGCCCGGGGGGCGGCGGGGGCAGGGGCTTAGCTCCTCCCAATCCTAAGATGCGAGCCAGGAACCCGCGGTGTTCGCCCATGGCCTGATCGCAGGTCTCGGTGGGTTCGGTGCCGGCTATAAACGCGGCCACATAATCATTCGGGCAGGTGGAGGTCGCCAAGGCGTTCGTTACCTTATCGAGCTGTACGTTTACCACGCCGGTTGGTTGCTCGAAATCCGAGACGTCCCGGTACTCGGGCAAGGTCACCGCCCGTTTCATGAAGTCAGTCCAAATCGGGGCGGCAATTTCAGCTCCGCTCAGGCGGATATCGCTGTAATCGTCATAACCCACCCACACAATGCAGAGCAGGTCGCTGGTGTATCCCGCGAACCAGGCATCGTGGGAAGTGCCGGTCTTACCAGCGGCTGGCGCGTTAAAGCCGGCGGCGCGCACCCCGTAGGCGGTTCCGTAGTTGAGCACGCCTGCCATCATGTTGGTCATGATGTAGGCCACCCTGGCATCGAGCACCGGCTTCTGCTCCGCCTGATAGTTGGCCAGCACGTCGCCCTTCGCATTACGCACCGAGTTGATCAGCACAGGGCTCAACTTCACTCCGCCGTTGGCAAAAACGGTATAGGCGGAAGCCATGTCCAACGGGGTCGCGTCATAAGCGCCCAAAGCCATCGCCGGCGTGGCTTTCACTGAATTAATGCCGGCGGCTCGGGCCAGATCGGCAACCTTGTCATAGCCCACCAGTTGCGCCAGCGCCACGGTGGCATTATTCAGCGAAAGTGCCAGAGCGTAACGGGCGGTTACCTGGCCGTGATACTCGTCTCTGTAATTGCGCGGCTCATAGATCTGGTCGCCGTAGCTGAAGGTGGTCGGCTCATCGTTGACCAGCGTTACGGGAGTGATTACCACGGGAGCCGTGGGCGTTGCCACAGGCGCCGGCTCAGGGGGTGCACTCGCGGGTTGTTGGGGGGTGGCACTAGCCGGGGTAGCGGCATTGGCGGGAGTGGGGACGGTGCTGCTGGAACTGTTTGCGGCTGCGGCAGCAAAATTCGCCGGAGGAACCCCTCCGCTAAGAGCCGTGTTGATGGCTGCGGCGTAAACAAAGGGCTTGAAAATGGAGCCCGTGGGCCGCTTCGCCACCGCGTGGTCCAATTGGCTGAAGGCGTAATTGCGGCCACCCACCAGGGCCAGCATATGGCCGGTGTGGGGATCTATCGCCACCAGCGCTACTTGCGCATCTGGGCCAGGCAGGACTCGGGTTTCGTACTTGGCTTTGCGGCCTTTGCCGATCTTGATGCGGCGGGTGCGCAGTTTCAACAGCTTAGCGTCCACTACCTTCAGTCCCTCTGAGACCGCCTGAGCCGCACCCCGCTGCAAGTCAGGATCGAGTGTGCTGTAAACGTGGTAATTTCCCCCTGCCAGCTCCTGATCGCTAAAGTGGCTGGTCAGGTTATCCTTCACCAGATCAACAAAATAGGGCGCATCGCTGGCCTCCACGTTCAGCGGCGCCAGCTTAAGCGGGGCGGCCTTGCCGCGCTCCGCGTCGCTGCGGGTGATGGCATGGTTCTCCACCATGGCATCCAGCACCAGATTGCGCCGATCCAGCGCCCGCTCCGGATGCCGATAAGGCGAAAGATAGCTGGGGCGCTGGATAAGTCCTGCGAGCAACGCCGCTTCCGGCAGGGTTATGGCCTGCAAGTCCTTGTTGAAAAAGGCATGGGCGGCCTCGCCAAAACCATGAATGGCAAAGGAACCCCGCTGCCCCAGATCCACCTGATTGGCGTAAAACTCAAAAATCTGCTCTTTGCTGAAGCGATGCTCCAGTTCGATGGAGATCAGCATTTCCGTCAGCTTGCGCCGGAAGGTTTTCTGCGGCGTCAGGAAGAACATGCGCGCCACTTGCATGGTGATGGTGGAGCCACCCTGCTCGTGGCGGCCTTCGCGCAAGTCCACCAGCGCAGCCTCCAACAGCCGGATGTAGTTCACCCCGCCGTGCTGAAAGAAGCGGCGGTCCTCAACCGAGAGCACCGCCTCGCGCATTACCTTGGGGATATCCTGATACTTCACCACTTGGCGCTTCGAACGCTGCTCGGTGTAAAGCGCGGTTACCAGTTGCGGCTCCAGTTCGTAACCGCCCACCAGTTTGCCAGCCGACAGGATGGTATCTACCTTGCCCTGCTTCAAATGAATGTCGGCTTCCCCGGGACCACGGTAGGACTCCGTCCCGGGCTCAATGGCAATGCCATCGCGCAGCAGGTGGTAAGTACCAATCTGAGAAGGCGCCTTAGCTCCCTCTTCCGTGTAGCCAGCGCGCTGCAGCTCACTAACGATGTCAGAGGCGGTGATCCGTTCCCCCACCCGCACCAGCTCCGGGGCTCCGTAGATTTTGGCGGTGTTGTCGAAAATGGGCCCGCTCAAGCGGCGGTCCACGATGCGGGCGTACCGCACCCAATAGAAAGTGAATACTCCACAGCCGATTACGGCCAAAAGAAGGAAAGCGGCCACGCCGGCACGCAGGACGGCATCTTGCGGAAGATATCTGGCCGCTGAGCCGGGGCCTCTCGGAATCCTGATCTTAATGCTCACGGGGATGGGCGAAGAACCTGCAAATTAAGATGGTAGGCACGGTTGACAATTGATCCAGAGCTACAACGCACTGGCCCTGCCCCGGTGGCCAGTACCGAAGCAACCCTTACACCAGCACATCACTAGCTCATTTTAAATCATCAGCTGGCACTTACCGGTAGCAATTGAGATGCCGAGAGGGCATGGCCGGAGGGCGGCTGCAAGGACTGGTCGGGCGTGACCGGACTCCTATCTGGGCAGGTTTGTTGCTCTTAGGGCGCCGAACTGGGACTTGCGTTGCGACCACCAGCGGGAAAGTGCCACCACCGACCACACGGCCTCCACCAGTCCGAAGGGCCAGGCTCCCTGAAGGAATCCATACGCTGAGCCGAGCGCGCAGGCGACGGCAAACGCCAGTATGAACCATGGGCTGCGTTTCTCCATGGCGTAACACACCAGCATCAGGGTCACGGAAAACAATCCGAACGCGGAGAGCGGGCTCATGTGCGGTCCTTAAGGATTTCGCCGCCAATTGTACGGCTTTGGACCGAGTCCGCCTTGCGCCGTAACAGCCCGTTGTGACCGGCGTCCTAGCTGACCGCACCAGCGGCGTGTGATAAAACAATCGGTCGCCCATGCCGCTGCTGCAGGCTGAACTCGCTACCAGCTATTTCCCAGCAAATTTCACCTTTCCGCGCGAGGCCGCGTGTTAAGGGCGCTGCTGATCGGCCTCTCCGAAAATCGCCCCATCCGGGCTATGGCGGAACGCTCCATCGTGGGGCTGCGCATGTCCCGGCGCTTTGTAGCGGGCACCACGGTGGAGGAGGCGCTGGCCGCCGCCAAGGCTGTCAACCAGCTGGGCATGGGCGTCAGCCTGGACAATCTGGGAGAGAACGTCACCAATGCCGCCGAGGCCCGGCAGAGCGCGCAGGTCTACGAGCGGCTGCTGCAGGAAATCGAAAGCCGCCAACTCCAGGCCAATGTCAGCGTCAAACTTACCCATATGGGCCTGGACGTGGATGAAAAGCTGGCGCGCGAGCTGGTGAGCGGCCTGGTGACCAGGGCGGGGCGCAGCAACCCCAGGAATTTCGTGCGCGTGGACATGGAGGGCTCGCCTTACACGCAGCGCACCCTGGACTTCGTGCACGATCTGCACCAAAAACCGGGTAACGCCGGGGTGGTGGGTGCGGTGATCCAATCCTACATGCGGCGCAGCGAACAGGATGTGGAGAAGTTGCTGAGTGTGGGCATCCGTATACGCCTGTGTAAGGGAGCCTACAAAGAGCCGCCGGAAATCGCCTACCAGAAGAAATCAGAGGTAGACGCCAATTACGTAAGACTTACGAAAATGCTGCTCAAGAGCGGGATCTATCATGGCATTGCCACCCATGACCCGAGCATGATCCAGGAGGCGACCGCCTTCGCACGGCGGGAAAACATTGCCCGCGACTCCTTCGAATTCCAAATGCTCTACGGCATCCGCCGTGACCTGCAGCAAAAACTCGTGCGCGAGGGCTGGCGCATGCGCGTCTACATCCCTTTCGGCACGGAATGGTATCCCTATCTGATGCGGCGCCTGGCGGAACGCCCAGCGAATCTGCTGTTCCTGATGAAGAATCTGTTCCGATAGGATTTAGCCGGTGCAATTGGCGATTGGCATTTGGCACTGGGCCAGGGAGCTGTTTTAGTAATTGAGCAAGACGCCTTTGGTCTCGGGCGGGGTAAGCTCTTCCCGGCTGACACCGTTTGGAACGATGTCCTAACAGCCACGTGCCGGATTGGAGCAATGCCCGTTGCCGGCTAAACGCTAAGCTCCAATTGCAAAGTGCTTTTCTCTGCACACCCTCCGCAACTCCTTGCATCATCTACACGGCCCTGTTTAGATTCCGGAGCGGCTGGTCCGTTCGCGCCTTCCGTTTGCTAACATAAGGGGATGGCTGAGCGGCGGCAGAGTAGCGGCGAAATTGCGGATATCTTTGCGAGCCTTATCGGACAGGAAATAGACGATGAGCGCATTGATCTACTGCGCGCCGCGCTGACCATTGCCCGCACCGAATATCCCGCGCTGGATACGGATTCTTACGTGGCCCAGGTAGATGTCCTGGCCGAGCGCGTAAGCCGCCGCATTCGCGACCTGGGCGACACGGCCCAGACTATTTATGCGCTCAACACGATGCTGTTCCAGGAAGAAGGCCTGCGCGGCAATCGCGACGACTACTACGACCCGCGCAACTCCTTCATCAATGATGTGCTCGACCGCCGCCTGGGTATTCCCATCACTCTGGCGCTGATCTACATGGAGGTGGCGCGCCGTATCGGATTTCCCCTGTTCGGCGTGGGCATGCCGGGACATTTCCTGCTCAAGCATTACGACATTGAGGGGCGGCAGGTGCTGATTGACGCGTTCAATGGCGGCAACATCCTTTCCATGAAGGATTGCCAGCGCCGCCTGAATGAAATTTACGCCGGGCAGGTGGCCTTCCAGCCCGAGTTCCTGATGTCGGTGAGCCGGCGCCAGATGCTCACCCGCATCCTCAACAACCTGAAATCCGTCTACATGGCCAGCCGCAACTTCCGCAAGGCTCTGCCTATTGTGGATCTGGTGCTAATCATCTACCCGCGCTCGCCGGAGGACGTGAAGCAGCGTGCCCTGTTGCGCTACAGCCTGGGCCAGATGCGGGGCGCAGCCGAGGACCTGGAACTTTACCTGAAAATGTCGCCCGATGGCTCCGACGCCGACGAAATCCGCCAAACCGCTCTCTCCATCCGGCGGACATTAGCCACCATGAATTAGTCGGGTTCAATTTCCTCATTTCCCGGTCCTAAAGCCCGACCCCCCGGGTTGCAACACACGGCTGCCAGACGCTCCCTTCGAGTTGTCCGGTTTCGAACGCAAGAGGTCGGAAACGAACACCACCCAGATTCCGCGAGGAAGCCAATCACCTTATTTTCATAACATTAGCAGAGGCTATCAACGTGCAAAAGCCGGACCTAAAGGGAGCACCTGGATGATCGAGCACATTATGTCGTTCCTGCGTGAGCTGAAGGTCGGCGCCCGGTCGCTGGCCCGGCAAAAGGGCCTTACGGCCTCAGTAGTACTGACCCTGGCGCTTGGGATCGGAGCCAATGCGGTGATGTTCAGCCTGGTTCGAGGCGTGCTGCTGCGCCCTCTCGTCAATCGCGACGAGAACCGGCTCATCTTCATCCGCCAGAGTACGGTGGGACAGGACGACACCACCTTCTCGGTGCCGGAAGTCAAAGACTTGCGCGCGCGGGTGAAGACGCTGAGCTCGTTCGGCGAGTTCTCCACCCTTGGCTTCACTATGGTCGGCCTGGGAGAACCCCGGGAAGTCAAGGCCGGGGTGGTCGATGGAGACTATTTCCAAGTCATGGGCCTGCGGCCGGTGCTGGGGCGGCTGCTGGACAGGCGGGATGACGGTCCGAATGCTGCCGGTGCCGTGGTGTTGACGTACCGCTTCTGGGCGACAGCGCTGAAGAGCGACCCCACGGTAATCGGCAAAACCGTGCGGCTGGACTCCTTCGATTCGCGAAACGCCACGGTCGTTGGCGTTCTGGAACCGTGCCTGCCTTACCCTCAGGACACGGAAATCATCGCCAACGTTGTTACCAGCGCACATCATCTTTCGGCGACCATGGTGACCAGCCGGATACATCGCATGACCGACCTGTTCGGAAGACTCGCGCCGGGTGCGAATCTGCAAATGGCGCAGGCTGAGCTGCGTTCGGCATCCGGGGCGATGAAGCGGGAACATCCGGAGGCTTATCCGGCCAAAGATGACTTTCGAATTGATGCTCTGAAACTGCGCGACCAGCTCACGTCGGGAGCACGAACCATCCTGCTGGTGTTAATGGCAACTTCGATCCTCATTTTTGTGATCGCCTGCAGCAATGTCGCCAACCTGATTCTGGCGCGGACGGTGCGCCGCCAGGCCGAACTGGGTGTCCGGGCGGCGCTGGGAGCCAGCACCGGCGCTCTGCGCCGCACCCTGTTGAGCGAGAGCCTGCTGCTGTGCGCGGCCGGGGCAGGTCTCGGGATACTGATGGCCAGCCCCATGGTGACCGTGCTCGCCCGTTACATGTCCCGGTACTCCATTCGAGCCCTCGATATACACATTGATTCGAGCATGCTTTGGGTAGGTGCTGGCCTTGCGGTGTTGGCCGCGGCGCTGCTGGCCTATATTCCGCGCCTGCCCTCATCGGAGGGAGCGCAGGGATTCAACCTGGCCAGCGGCGGCACCCGCTTTACCGGCGCCGCTAATCGCAAGCTGAGGGTCTTCGCGGTGATTCAGATCGCCGCCTCGTTCGTGCTCGTAGCCTCGGCCGCCGCAACCGTGAAGACGCTCCTTTCCCTCGAAGCGGCGCAGGCTGGTTTCGATACACGCCATGTACTCCTGGCGAACGTGCCAGTGATGCATTTGGGAAGAACGCCCGCCCAGACGGTGGATTTCTACCGCGAAGCGACGCGGCGAATCCGCGAACTGCCCGGAGTCCAGAACGTTGCCATTGGCTCAATGGGCCCCTGGCGGGAGGACGGGAACTTCTCGCTGCAATTCGGGCTGGACGGGCACTTACCCGGCCCGAGCGAGCAACATCCGAAGGCGCTTTTGCGGATCGTATCCCCCGGATTTTTCGCGACGCTGGGCCTACCGGTCCTCGAAGGACGCGATTTCAGCGATGCTGACAGGGACACTAAGGAGCGCGTCGCGATCGTCAGTCAGACCTTCGCGCAGCGGATGTTCCCCAGAGGCGATGCGCTGAATCATCATGTTATGTGGACCGACCCCATTCTGAAGGCCGTTCCCATAATCAGCGCCGAGCCCCTGCGCATCGTGGGAGTGGTGCCGGACGTGGACGACATCAATATTGTGCCCAAGCCAACCATGACGTTGTATCGTCCTTTCGATCAGGAGGCCGTCGTGGGAGGAGGGCGCCTGTTCGTTCACGTGAGCTCCAATCCTTATGGTCTGGTAACACCGATCACACGTCTCCTGCGCAATATGTCGGTGGATCAGCCCGTGGAACATGCAGCAACCCTGGATGACGTTCGCGCGGAAGTGCTCTCCCCTGACCGGCTCAATGTGATGGTGTTCGGCGCGCTCGCGGCGGTGGCACTGCTGATTGCCGTGGTGGGCGTAGCCGGCGTGCTGGCCTTCTCTGTCAGTTCACGCACGCGAGAGTTTGGCATACGGCTGGCGGTGGGATCGCAGCCCCGGCAATTGCTGATACGCGTGATCACCGAAGGCGCGTTCATGGCCATCGCTGGGCTTGCTGTTGGCCTGGCCTGCGGGTTTGGGCTGGCGAAATTGGGGGGCAGTTTGCTGGCCGATCTGAAGACGCCGGGGGTGTTGCCAGTGGCAGGAGCGGCTATCGTCCTGCTGCTGGCAGCGGTGGCGGCCTCGGTGATACCCGCCGCGAGGGCGGCGCGAATTGATGTGATCGAGGCGTTGCGGACGGAATGACCTGCCGTCCAACGCAGGCCAGTCCTGCCTCAGCTGAGAATCATTACTGCGGCTGGGCTGCAGGGGCGGGCGGCTGCTGGTTCTCGGCGTGCACCGGCGCCAGAGGCAGCTTGAGCACGCCTTTGAGCAGGTCGCGTTCCTGATTGGAAAAGCGGGTATGGTATTCAGCAGAGTCGAGCGCCTGCTCACGCTGCTGCGGGTCCATTCGGCGCAGGTCGCGAATGGCTGCCGTCATCAACTTGCGGCGCGCCGGCGGCAACTGCCGGATCCTGGTAAACACCGTCTTAGCCGCCTTCTTCTGCGCCTCGGTCAAGTGTTCCCAGGTCTCCATGCGTTTCAGGATGACCTTCTGCCTTTCCGGAGGCAGGGCGCTGAAGCGGCGCAGTTGCTGCTGTAGCAGCACCTGGCGGTCGGGAGGCAGCTTGCGGAACTGGGGATCGTTTTCCAGGGCTTTCTGCTGCTGGTCGGGAGGCAAATCCTTGTACTTGCGCAGCCAATCGCCGGAGTGATGAAGGGGGCGGCGCGGATGAACGGCGCGGGCGGCAGGTACTGAGGCGTGCGCCGCGGAAGCTGAACTTTGCGGGTTGGGCGGGGTCGCCGGCTTGGCCTGTGCGTCCGCCAGCCGAGGTTGCAGGCCAAGGCCCAGGAGCAGGCCCGCGAGCGCCATCAATTTGCCAATACTGTGCAACCCGCCATCCCCGTTTCTACTCGCAGGCCGGGTTCGACTTCGCCATCGAACCGCAACCCGTTAAGGAGTTACGTCGTGCTGCACCTCCAGCTGATCGAGCACGTCGAAATCAGCGTAGAGGTCATGATTCTTATCCAGAGCCTGCAAATCGCCCACCGCGGTGCCGGGCTGGGCAGTGACGTTCATCTCCCAGGAGGTGACCGCGCTGGGGCTGTTGTTCAAGCTCTGGTCGCCGTAGAACAGGCTGGCGCCCACGAAGAACAGCGCCGCCAGCGATCCGGCAAGCGCGGGTTTGCGCAGCCACGCAAGCCAGTTGCGGGCCGGAGCGGTGGCCATTTCTTCGCGCAGGCGGGCATACAGCCGGGTATCGAAGTAGGGCGAGGGTTCCGGCGTCTGCCACTCCTCCAGCAGGGCCAGGGTGCGGCGCAGATTTTCCAACTGGGTCGCGCACTGCGGGCATTCGCGCAGGTGGGCCTGCGTCTCGGCCGATGCGGCAGCGACCCCGCTGGCCACATCGGGTAGAAATTCACGTACTCCATTGCAGTTCATATTCGCCAACCTAAACAAAGTCTTTCAGCTTTTCGCGCAAACTCTCGTAAGCGCGAAATAAAAGCGATTTAGTCGCGGATTCGCTCAGGTGCAGCACTTCCGCGATCTGCCGGTAATCCATGCCCTGGTACTTGTGCATGATCACCGCCATGCGCTGCCGCTCCGGCAAGGCCTGCACGTGGCTACGAATGGCCGCCAGACGCTCCCGCCGCAGGATGTGCTCCTCCACGTTGGGCGTGCCGTCGGGCAGGTCCGGCATCAGCCCCGTCTCGGTGTCGGGCTCATCCAGGCTCACGCTGACTTCGGGCCGCTCGTGGCGCGTATCGCGCGCGTGATTCACCGCCAGGTTGGTTGCAATGCGGTACAACCAGGTGGTGAACTTGGCATTGGCCGTGTAGGTCTCGCGCGAACGATAGACCCGCAGAAAAACTTCCTGCGCCAAATCTTCCGCCGCCGCCTGGTTGCGCACCATGCGATACATGAAGCTCAGCATGGGACGGCGGTACTTCTGCACCAGGAAGGCGTAAGCCGACTCGTCTCCCGCGCGCACCCGCAGCATGACCTCGGCATCGCTCAAACCATCCAGCAGGCCGGAAGCGGCGACCGCTTGCGCGGCGGTGCGGCGGTTGAGCGTCACCGTGCCAGGCAGCTGCGGCGCCATGGCAACGCTGGTCACACTAGTCGAAACCCGTTCGCCAGCAGAAAGTTGCGGCGAAATTTCGTTCTGGGAAGAGGCTTGGCCGTTGCCTTTGGCTGGGGTTGGCTCAGCCGGCGGGGATGGGGATTGGGTAGGGCGCTCGCTGCCCATTACTTTAGGAACCTGTGAGCCCGGTTACCCCAGGCTAAGTTGCCGTCCGATAAAGGCTATCACGGAGCCGCTGCCGGGCGCAGCCCCCGGCTTTGTTACAATGGAAACCACCCCGGGCGCTTAGCTCAGCTGGTTAGAGCGCGTGCTTCACACGCACGAGGTCGCAGGTTCGAGTCCTGCAGTGCCCACCACTCTTCCCCTAACTTGCCGTGGTAGAGGTCCTTCGCTGCGCTCAGGATTTCGGCTGGCGGTTTCGGACGCCACCAAAGCGCCTCAAGTTCGAGTCCTGCAGTGCCCACCATCTACCCCTCATCCACCTGATTTCGGCTTGAAGTCCTCGCCTTTGTCTCAGGATTCGTATCAGGGCATGGCTTTAGCCGTGCCGACGAGGGCCTGCTTAAGTGATTCGCCTTCAGGCGCTGCGAACAAAGCACAGCGGCTGCAGCCGGGCTGTCTCAGAAGCTTTGCTGGGCATGACTGAAGGCATGCCCTAATACGAACTTATCTGCCATCCCCGCATGCCCACCGTCCCAGCCTTGACTGTTAGCCCATGGCGTTGCAATCTTGACGGCACTGGGGCTGTGCCCGTCCATCGGGAGTGATAGCTCGTTTTTCTCGTGACGCCGGCCGGCGTTCGCCCGGGGTACGTTTCAAATCCAATTTAAGGAGGAACTTGGTGCTGAGGGAATTTTGTCTCTTGCTGGCAGGATCGGTTGTGGTTACCGCGATGGCCGCGGGAAGCTCGCCGCGGAAGCAGACCAAGGCACGGCAGATTGAGCGGGGGAGTTACCTGGCCAACGGGGTGGCCGGATGCGGCGATTGTCACTCACCTCGCTTGCCCAACGGAGCGCCTGACAAGGCGCATTGGCTGGAGGGCACCACCCTGTTTTTCTCGCCCGTGCACCCCATTCCCAACTGGGCCACCCGTTCGCCCGACATAGCCGGACTGCAGTTCTGGAAACCAGAGGACGTGGTCAAATTGCTGGAAAGCGGCGCCTTTTCCGATGGCAAACACCCCAATCCGCCCATGCCCACCTACCACATGACCGCCCGCGATGCGCAAGCCGTGGTGGCCTATCTCAAGTCGCTGGGCGACAAACACTAGCTACTTCGCCGAAACGGCACGGGCCGGCTGATTAACTCAAGTCGGCCCGCCTAACACGCCGCGCCCTGCTTTAGGGCAGCAACGTGATAATGGCCGGGTGGAGCTCCCATGTAGTGGCAAAGGGAACGGGGCGGTCATGATTGAAATCGTGAAACGCCAGCCCCAGCACCTGCACCGGCAGCGGCGTGGCCAGTTCTCCTCCGTGATTCGCATCCAGCCTGAGTCCATGCTGCGCTAACTCGGACTGAATGATGTGCCGGGAGGCGCAGTACTCGGAATCTATGGGAGTTTCCACGATGGCCCGCGGAGCGTTCTTATCGGCGGTTTCGGAAATTGAATAGTGCAGATCGCAATCTTCCTTGTCCAGGCCCATGTTCTGCAGGAACGCCTTCTTAATGTGAAACAGTTGGAGTTCGCGTCCGGAGCGGCGGTCGCGAAAAGCGGGGTTGGGACCTTGCGGCCACTGCAACATGGTTGTGACGGTGATTTCCTGGGGAGTGGCCTTGGGCAGGGGTACATGCTTGGCGGCGGACCGGTACTGCTGGGAAAGCGGGGCGAGCGGGGTGCAGTCGCAGATATCCCGTCCTCCGCCACAGGACGCGACCACCAGCGAAAGCAGCGCCGTGGCGAGGGTAGCTCTGCCGTACTTGCTCATCCGCCATCGGATGAAAATGGTGGGATCGCGGTTTTCCGTGGCGGAAACAGAAATCCCAGGCTGGGGATCACGGCGATCAAACCTCCCAATCCGGGCCTGTTCCCAAAGCGGAAGAGACCATCCCCTTTGGGCGGCCCCGGAGCACCGCCTCCCGTCCTCCCCTCCTTTTAACATGCAATAGGCGGGAACAGTGGGAAGAACTGTCCAGGTCCGGCGGCCCCATGGCGCGAAATTCCAAGGCGTGTCACTGCTGGAACTGTGCGTGGTGGTAGCGGTGATGCTGGTGGTGGCGGCCAGTTCGCTTCCCGCCATGATGAACATCCTGCAGCAATACCGCTTGCGCATGGCGGCCAGGGACGTAGCCGCGATGCTGCAGAGATCGCGCATGCGCTGCGTGCGCGACAACCGCTTCCACACAGTTCTGGAAGCGCAGACCACCCACGGCGGCCACATCTACAACCAAATGTTCCTAGACCAGAACGGCAACACTGCCTATGACGCCGGGGAAGCCATGGTGCAGTTGCCCAGCGGCGTGCGTTTCAATAATGCTTCCGCGCCGGTGCTCAGCGCGGCCACGCTCGGTTATACCCCGCAACCCGCTTCGACCGCGCTGAGCTTCAATGGCCTGGGCCTGCCCTGCGTGGTGCGCAATGGTATCTGCACCAACTGGGACTCCAGCGGCAACGCCGTGGGCGTGGTG
This sequence comes from Terriglobales bacterium, assembly GCA_025934735.1. Classification (GTDB taxonomy): domain Bacteria; phylum Acidobacteriota; class Terriglobia; order Terriglobales; family Acidobacteriaceae; genus JAICWP01. The sequence goes on from JAICWP010000001.1 coordinate 15,759, forward strand.
TATTACCTGCAAGACTCACGGCGCGCCAGCGTGGCCTGGGCGGCGGTGACGGTGGGCCCGGCGGGGCGGGCGCGCACGTGGCAGTACTCGGCCAGCAGTTCGCAATGGCAGGCGCAGTAAGGGGATCGCTTATGAGAGTTGGCGCCGCATTAACGCGTCATTGTTCGGAACCGCTGGATGCAGCAGGCATGAGCATGTTGGAACTGGTGGTGGGCATGGCGGTGCTGGCGGTGGGCATGACGGCGGTGACGGGACTGTTTCACAGTTCGATCCTCAGCAACAACCGCGCCAAGGTGGACACCAGCGCCACTATGCTTGCTCAAACCGTGCTGGAGAAGATTGCCGCCCAGCCCGCCAATCAGACAGCCACCATTTCTTTTACCGATTGCGGCGGCACGCCCACCACTTGGGTGATGGCCACAGCGGGAGCGTCCGCGCCAGGCGCCGGCGCGGACCTGGACGGCACCAGTGGCGCCATTGATTTCACCCAGACCTACGCCAGCGTTCCCAACTCCTACAAAATGCAGTTCGCAGCTTGCGGAGCGGGCGGGCGCCAGACCACGTTTGACGTGCGCTGGAATGTGCAGACGCTCACTGCTAATAGCCGGCTGATCACGGTGGCGGCGCGCCCCCTGGCGGCGGAGATCACCCAACCCAGGCAATTCGCACAGCCTGTCAGCCTGCGCACCATTGGAGGCCTGTGATGCGCGGCCCGCGGAAGTTCTTTGACAGGCGCGGCGCTGGAGGGTTCAGCCTGCTGGAATTGCTGGTGGTGATGGCGGTGCTGACCGCGGTTCTGGGCGTGGTGTTCAGCGCGGTCACTCGCCTGCAAAAGGTTTACAGAATGGAGGAAAGCAAAGTAGATGCCACGCAGGTGGCGCGCACTTTCCTGGACACCATGTCCAGCGAGCTGCGGCAGGCAGGATTTCCCTCGCACCGCCTGTACGCTCCCGGTGTGCTCGGCACTCCAGAGGTGAACGACTATCGCTGCGCCGCCGGCGTGGTGCGGATATCCGCTTCCGAATTGTGGTTCGAAGCCGATCTCGAAGGGGATGGACAGGTGGAAAGCGTGCGCTACACCTTGACCGACAGCAATGGCGCGGCCGTAACCAGCGCCAGCACTTGTCCCTGCACGGTGTGGCGCAGCCAGGTGGTGAAGGTGACCGGGGCGCCGGCCTCACAGGCGGTGAATTACAACTCCAGCGTGGAGCGGGTAATCAATAGCGCGGGGGTGGGCGCCGGCAGCACTGCCCTGTCCCTTACCGGGTCAATGCGCTTTGGCGCGGGCACAGTCGCTTACGATCAGCTCTATGCCGCCTATAAGGCGGCGCCGCTGTTCGCCGCTTTCGACCAGAGCGGGGCGGCGCTGACCCTGCCGGTTGACCTCTCCACCAACCCTGACGTCCTGGCCCAAGTACGGTCGGTGACGGTGACTTTCAACCTGCTGGCCAGCGCCCCCGACCTGCAGACGGGATTGACGCCGGCCCTCAGCATGAGCTCCACGGCTAAGCTGAATAACTTCTAGTGGGGGATATGAGAATTTACCGACAATTCGAGCAGCGCCTGTGCGGCCTCGGGCTTCTGCTGGCGCTGTGCGGCACGGGGTGGGCACAGGAGCGGCCGCTGCCGGAAGTGGCCCGCGAGAAAAGCGGCAAGACCGCAACGCGGGTGTTCACCGACGAAGATCTGGAGAGAGGACGTCCCGCCCAGACGCCGTCAGCGGCTCCGGCCGCCAGTCCGAAACCCGCAGCCGAGACTTCCAAGGCGCGCATTAACGTTCCCGGGCTGGTGGAAGAAGGCACGCTCAGCCGGGGCCGCGAAATTCTGGAGAGCCTGAGGCGGGATGAGCAGGTACTGCTGCGGCGCTACGCACAAATTGAGCAGAAGCTGAGTACGGAAACGGATGCGCACCTGCGGCAGCTCTATTCCAATTCGCTGGCGCGGCGTGAGGAAACCCTGGCGCGCAAGCGCCTGCAGATCCATCAAGTGGAAAAGGCAATCGAGGCGGCGGAACGCACCCCCGCGCCGAGGAGCAAACATGAGGCTGCACCGGAGACTGAGAAATAGCAACCGCGGCGTGGCGCTGCTCGCCTGCCTTCTGGCATTGCTGTTGCTGACCGCCCTCGGCCTGGCGCTGATGTATCTGGGCGATTCGGAAACCCGCATTAACGACAATTTCCGTTCTTCGCAGCAGGCCTACTTTGCCAGCATGGCCGGGCTGCAAAGCGCGCGCGAGCGCATGATGCTGGCCAACGCCGCTCCCCACAAGCTCATTCCCCCGGTCAACATGCCCGGCAACAGCAATTCGATGCTGTACGTGCTGAATCCGGCAGGGACTTCGGACACAGTCGATCCCACCGATGTAACCAACCCATATCACGATCAGGAGCTGTGCCGGGAAATGGCGGTGCAGAATATCAATTGCCCGCTGGCCAGCAACAACATCATCACCACGGCGGAGAACGGCCCGCCCTACCTGAACACGCCCGCCGCGCTTGCTTACAAATGGGTGCGCGTCCATCGTAAGGCCAATGCCTCGGTCGCTCCCTATTACAACAATGGCAGCAATTCCGGCAGCACCCTGACTACGCAGGTGTGCTGGAATGGGGTAAGCGAGCTGCCGGTCACCATGCTTCCGGTGACCGATTGTGCGCTTTCCGCGGGCAGCGACCCCGCGGGATGGGGACCGGTGTATGAGCTGACTTCTCTGGCCGTGACGGCTAGCGGCGCCTCGCGCCTGCTGCAAATGGAAGTGGCGCAGGACCCGCCGCTGGTGACGCGGGCGGCGGTGGATTCCCAGGACCACGTGGACCTGAACGGCTCGTTGATCGTGAATGGTTGGGACTACTGCACCTGCCAATGCACCACCAACAAAGTTAACGGCATTGACGTTACAACCTGTACCAACCGTGCGGGCATGGTGTGTGACGGCAGCCATTACGCCATTTATGCCGCCGGCACGGTGGACAATCCCACGCCCTCGGAAACCCTGATCGCGGGCACCAGCCAGCCGGTGGTGCAGAACCAGCCCTGGCCCTGGGACATGGATGGGCTAATCAATAAATTCAAGTACGCTCAGGGCACAGTCAGCGTCACGCGGGCGCCTTACAGCTGGTCTTGCACGGCGGGAAGTTGCGGCACGCGATCGGGCCAGGTGTTTGGGGTTCCGCCGGCTTTTCCGCCGAGTCCAGCAAACAATCCCGCCGGGCCATCGAATATGTCCAGCCAGGTGACGTATGTTCCCGGCAACGTGCAAATGACGGGCGGGGCGCAGGGCAATGGGGTGCTGGTGATTGACGGCAACCTCGATATTCACGGCGGCCTGAATTTCTATGGCCTCATTCTGGTGCGGGGCGTGATTTCATTTACTGGCGGCGGATCGAGCGGAGTGAATATTTACGGCGCGATTCTGGCCGGCCAGCAATCCTATGTGGATACCACCCTGGGCGGGAGCGCTAACATTTATTTCGACTTCTGCTCCTTGCCGCAGGGAATTCAGGATCAGCCGCCGCGCGTGCTCAGCTTCCGCGAGCAACTGCTGTGAGCGGTACGAGGAGACCGGCTAACAAAATGGAATCCGCTGGTTGGGGCGGTGGTAAACTGGGTTGGCTTTGGAGGTTCCCTTCGGCCGTTTGTGCTCTGGAGCGGGCGAAGCGCGGCATCTCCGGCACGGCCCAGTTTTTCAGGATTCGACCCTGCGAGGGCGCAACATGCCCGTCCTGATCATCGTCCTTTCGGCGTACCTGTTCTTCTTCGCGGTGATCGCCCTGATTGCGATTGCCGAGTACGCGGACCGCCATGAGCGCCGCCAGGCCGTGGAGCACGCCGGCGGTCCTCCGGTGTCGCTGGCGGGGATGAACGCGGGCCAGGCTTCCCATCCTCACTATTTCGGTTTTTGGCAGGCCCAACTGCCGGGGCTGCGGTTGATTCATGATGCCGGCAATGCCGGCATTTACCTGCGCAATCTGCGCCAGTGCTTCGCCGTGGTATGCCGCCGATTTCCCGAAATTTACGACGGCCGCACGCTGGAGCAGTGGGTGCTCTTCCTGGAGCAGGAGCAGTTGGTCCTGTGCAGCGGACCGAAGGTCAAACTGACCCCCCAGGGCAGCGATTTTCTCCGGGTTCAGCTTACTCGCGGCACTACCGTCCACCGCTGAGCCGAGGGCCCGGCAAAGAGAGCCGAGGGGAATGAGCTTGCGCCCGGCGGATGCAGCACTGCTGGCGCCAGATCCAGAGGCCTCCCGTTACCTCCCCGGCGCGGTCAGGGCTGAACAAAGCTGAAGCGCGGAGCGTGGGGACAGCATCATAAGAAGTGAGGACGGGCGAAGTTACTTTCGGTACTTTTAGCACTTGCGCGGACCGCGCCTGCCGGGTAACATCATGGTGTCCTCCAAATGGCCGCACGTTCCCCGTGCCGGCACTCCGCGCCCCAAGTTAAAGCTCCAGGCGCCAGACGGACAAAATAGATTCACGATTTGACTTCCCGCCGCAACGGGTTGTGAGGGTTTTGCACCAGCAGCGAAATTCCCGCGGCAGAAAAGCGCATCGAACCAGTTTTTCCCTCGGTCAACGAGGGCAAAAAAGAGAGCAACATGATGATTGGACCGAACCATCCCTCCGGCTCCGGAGGGAGAAACCGACGCCGGCGTGGCCGACGTCCACCTAACCACCGCCCCGGACAAGGCGCAGGACAGCGCGATCGTCACGGCGGCATTTACACCGCTCCCATGGACCACGCTTACCGCGCCGGCATGAATGGCGATAACGGCAGGGGTGGCCGCGGCCGCTTCAATCCCAGCAACTACATGGGCGCGGAACCAGAACCCTTGCCCGAATCCAACGGCGGACCGCGCATCTTCGCCTTCGTGGATGACCTGTTTTTTTCGGCAAAAATTCAGGAAGTCGCGCGCAAACTCAACGTAAAAGTAGAGTTTGTGAAGACGGAGAAAGACCTGGCCGAGCGCATCACCAGCAACGGCGAGGAAAAGCCTTCCCTGATCATCTTCGATTTGAACAATGTCGGCGCCAAGCCGCTGACCCTGATCCCCAAATTGAAATCGAAGCTGAAGAAAGGGACCAGCATTATCGGGTTCCTGTCGCATGTACAAGGCGATTTGAAGCTGAAGGCGCAGGAAGCGGGTTGCGACATGGTAGTGCCGCGCTCGGCTTTCTCGCAGAATCTGCCGCAGTTGTTGCGCCGCCACGGCGCTCCTGAGGAACTGGAGCAGGGAGCGGAGTAACTACACCGCCGCAGAGAACCGCAACCAATTCAGCCGGCGGTACGGGACAGCGGGATGGAACCGCAACCCGCTTTATCCCTCACTCCGCCCGCAAGGCCTCCATGGGATGGATGGCGGCCGCGCGCAGGGCGGGAATCAGCGCTGCCAGAAAAGCGCAGGCGGCGAGGGCAGCTGTCGCCACTGATAGCGCCAGCGGGTCCCATGCCTTGACGCCCCACAATTGTGAGGCCAGCAGGCGCCCGGCGCCGATGGCCAGGGGTATTCCGATCAGCAATCCCAGGCCGACGCGGCGGAATGCGCCTCGCAGCACAAGTTGGATAACTCTCGTCCGGTCGGCTCCCAAGGCCATGCGCACGCCAATCTCGCCAGTGCGCTGCGCCACCGTGTAAGCGGTTACGCCATAGAGACCGACAGCCGCCAGCACCAGCGCCACCAGTCCAAACAAACCGGCCAGGCTGGCCACGGCGCGCTCCTGATCGAACTCCAGGCCTACCTGCTCGTCCAGCGTTCGCAGGCTGGTAATGGTGAGGTCCGGGTCAATATCCGCCAGGGTCCTGGTCAGGACCGGTTCCAGCACGCCCGGGGGGGTGTGCGTGACGAGAAGGATTCCCTGCAGGAAATGCGAGCGCAGCTCGATCTTCTGCATCAGAGGATGGGGATAATGCACGAATTGCGCCGCGGGAACGAAGAACATGGGACGCACGTTCTCGCGCGCGAATGCGAACTTCGAATCCCGTACCACGCCGACGATGCGGAAGGTGCCGGCAAAAGATGGGTCATCCAACCCGAAATGTTTATCCAGCGGGTCTTCCTTGGGCAGAAAGCGCTTGACGAAGCTCTCATTGACGATGGCGACGGGCGCGGTGGTTTCGTTGTCCGCCTCCGTGAAACCGCGCCCCCGCAGCACCGGTATGCCCAGCGATTGCAGGTACCCGGTGCTAACCCGGTCCCAGGATGCTCCTGAATCGGGGCCCATGGTCGACGCCGCGTGCCCCTGCACCACGATGCCCTCACCCCAGTTATCAGTAAGCGGGTTGTATAAAGCCATGCCCACCTGCTCCACCCCAGGCACGCGCTTGAGGCGGTCCTCCATCTCGCGATACAAGGCGTTCAGACGCTCCGGACCGTAGGTGGCTGCCGGAGGGTTGATTTCCACCACCACACGATTTTCGGTTTGAAACCCGAAATTCTGATGTTCGAGATTGCCCAGGCTGCGCGCCAGCATAGTGGCGCCCGCCACCAGAACCACTGAAAGAGTGGCTTGCACGATAAGCAGGGTCACGCGAGCGGAGGAAGAGCTGTCTCGGGTGCTGCGGGTGGCGCTGCGCAGAGCCTCAATGGGAGGAGTGTGCGTGGCGAACCACGCCGGCGCTGTTCCGAAAATGACCCCGGTCACCAGCGAGAGAAGGAACGCGAACCCCAGCACTGCCAGGGAAGGCGTGATGCTGATGGGAAGAAAATGGGCATCATCGAAGGCCAAGCCCAGCAACAGGCGGGAGGCGCCCACCGCCACCGCCAGCCCGGCAACGCCGCCCATGATCGCCAGCAAGGTGCTCTCCAGCAGCGCTGGCCCGATAATCTGTCGGCGCGAGGCGCCGATGGCCACCCGCAGGGCAGTCTGGCTGCGCCGCGCAGCCGCCCGCGCCAGTAGCAGGTTGGCCACGTTGGCACAGGCAATCAGCAGCACCAGAGAGCAGACGGCCAGAAGCACGGCCAGGCTGCGCCCGTAGGCTTCCTTCATCTGCGCTACACCCGCTCCCGCCGGAACCACGTTAATGCTTTGCTTGGGAAGAGTGCGCTTGACTTCCGGCATCCACGATGCCGGGTAGCCGCTGTCGGTCTGCATCCACTGGCGCAGCATGGCGGTGAGCCGGGGAGACATGCCGGCCACGGTGGCGCCCGGCCGCAGGCGCCCAATAACACGCAGCCACGCGGAGATGGATTGGTGCAGCAGGGAGCCTTCGCCCTCGATAAGCGGTTCCTGCTGCAACGGGATCCAGACATCGGGAGGATCGCTGCGCAAGGTCTCGCCAAAGAAGCCAGGCGGAGCAATGCCGATCACGGTGAAGGGATGTCCCGCGATTACGTAGGTGGAGCCCACCACGCTGGGATCCGCTCCATAGGTTTCCTGCCAGGCGTGGTAGCTCATCACCACCACCGGCGCGGCCGAAGGCTGGTCGTCAGCGGGCGAGAACAGCCGGCCTCCGAAAGCATGAATGCCGAAAGTGGAGAAATAGCTTCCGGTGACAAACTCGGTGCGCAGCGGCCGGGCCGCGCGTTCGGATTGCCGCCGCACGCTCATGCGCGGCGCCCCCGCCTGGAACGCCGTAACTTCTTCGAACTGCGGCAGGTTCTGTTTCAGGCGTTCATAGAAGGGATAAGAAAACATGCCCCAGCGGTCCTGGGGACCGCCTTCCACACAGCAGTCGTTACCCTCACCAATGCGGTAAAGCCTGCCCGGATCGGCCACCGGCAGGGAACGCAGCATGACGGTGTGAATGAGGGAAAAAATGGCAGTGGTGCCGCCGATGCCCAGGGCCAGCGTGAGCACGGCCGCGGCCGTAAACACCGGGGCCCGCCCGAACTGCCGCAAGGTATAGCGAAGATTACTGAAAAAGTTCTGCATCGTCGGCCCCCACATTTCGTACGCGTGTCCGGCAGCAGAAGTTCCGTATTTTTCTTCACCGAAGTTTTGGACGGGCGGAGAGGCGAAATGTCAATGGGCTAATTCAGCAGATAAACCGGCCACCAATGCTGCGCAGGGGGGCGACTGAAGACGCATCGCGTGCGGCGCATGGCGTTCACTCATAGCGCAGCGCGATCGTGGGATCCACGCGCACTGCGCGTCGCGCCGGCAGATAACCGGCGAGGATCGCCACCAGACCCAGGACCGCCCCAACCGTGATCAACGTCAGCGGATCGGTCGTCTTCACCTGAAAGAGGAAGCGTTCGAGCGTACGCGTGAGCAGCAGCGACGCGGCCAGCCCGACAGCAACTCCGGCCGCACCCAGCGCCGCGCCTTTACCGACAACCAGACGCAGCACGTCCGAGGGCTGCGCGCCCAACGCCATGCGGATGCCGAACTCCTGCGTGCGTTGCGCGACTGAGTAGGCGATGACACCGTACACGCCGATGGCGGCGAGCAGCAAGGCGGCGAGCGCGAAGCTTCCCAGCAGCGCGGTGCGGAAGCGAGGTTCGGAAGCGGAGTCCGAGATGGTGATGTCCAGCGTCTGCTCGTGATTGACCACTGCGTCGCGGTCAATGGTGTGGATGGCGTGCTCGACCTCCGGTGCGAGGCTGGCTGCGGCCCGTGTGGAGCGCACATAGAGGAATTGAGCTTCCACGAATGACTGCGCCACCGGCGTGTAATAGGCCATCGGCGAGTTCTTGCTGTCTAGCCCCTGGTATTTCACGTCGCCGACAACACCGACGATTTCCATCGGCGGGTTATGCTGCTCGGGTTGGCTCTGGTGCATGATGTGTCCCAGGGGGTCATCGTTCGGGAAGTAGCGCTTGGCCAGCGACTCGCTGATGATGACCACGCCGTGCCGGTCACGGCGATCGCCATCGGTGAAGTAGCGGCCGCGGAGCAGCGGGATCTGCATGGTTTCGAAGTACCCGGGCATGATGTGACCGACCGGGGTTGAGGGGAACGCACCCTCGCTCCAGGGCTGGCCGTCAATGTTGAAGCTGTCGTCCTCGTTCCACCAGTTGGGTGGGCGAAGATCGGCCATACCCGCCGCTTCGACACCAGGCAGAGCGCGCACCGAGTCCAGGATGTTCTGGTAGAAGGCGACGCCTTTGGCTACGTCGCGGTACTTCGCATTCGTCGCCGCGACGTACATGCTCAGCACATGGCGCGGCTCGGCGCCGACGCCAGTCTGCACGCGCTGCAACTCTATCAGGCTGCGCACGAGCAGTCCCGCGCCCGCCAACAGCACCAGCGAGAGAGCGATCTCGAACACGGCCAGCGCGGAGTGAGTGCGCAGTCCCGAAGTCGAGAGCCCGCCGGTGCGTCCGCCTTCCTTCAGCGCGAGATGGGGATCGGACGCCGAAGCGCGTAGCGCGGGAATCAGGCCGAAGAGTGCGCTGGTCAGAATGGCGAGGGCGAAGGTGAAGATTACAACCATCCAGTCGAGGCGGATATCGCCGACACGCGGCAGCAGATTCGTCGGGTTCCACCGCTGCAGCGCACGGACCGCAATCCATGCGAATGCCAGGCCGGCGAACGCTCCGAGGATGCCGGTCACCACCGATTCAGTGAGAAGTTGGCGCACCAGGCGAAGGCGGGTGGCGCCAAGTCCAACTCGAACGGCCATCTCGCGGCGGCGCACTGTCGAACGGGCGAGCGTGAGGTTGGCGATGTTGACCAGGGCAATAAGCAATACGAAGGCGACGGCGCCGAACATCATCCACAGGGCCGGGCGCACGTTGCCGACCATCGCGTCGCGCAGCGGCAGCACCGGCATGGTAAGGCGCGCGTAGGTGTTGGGATTGTCGTGCTCGATGTTGCGCCCGATGGAATTCGTGTCGGATTGCGCCTGTTCGAAGGTGACGCCCGGCTTCAGGTGGGCGATCCCGGTGAAGAAGAACGGCCCCCGACGCTTCGGCGGCGCGAGCCGATAGTTGATCCATAGTTCGGTCTGTTGGCGAGGAAAATGGAATGATGCCGGCATCACACCAACGATGGTGGTCGCATCGCCGCTGAGCATCACCGTCTTGCCGAGTATGTTGGGATCGGCGCCAAAGTGGCGGCGCCACAGCGCCTCTCCGATCACCGCAAGCCGCGCGCTCGAGCCCTGATCCTCGCCCTCGACGAAAGTGCGGCCGAGCTGCGGCACGCCACCTAGTAGAGAAAAGAAATTCGCGGTGACGTGGGCGCTTATTACCTGCTCAGGAGTGCCATTGCCGGTAATCTCCTGTACTCCATTGGCGTAGAGGCCGATTGCGTCGAAGGAGCGGTTTCGCGCCTTCCAGTCGAAGTAGTCGGCCAGTGAGAGATTGCCGCGCGGACTGTTTTGCGGCGAGAAGTTCATGAATACGAGGGCGATGCGGCCGGCGTCGCGGTAGGCAAGCGGTCGCAGCAGCACGCCGTACACCACGCTGAAAATGGCAGCGTTGGCTCCGATACCGAGACCGAGCGTGAGCACGGCGACGATCGTGAAGGCCGGCGACTTCGCGAGCATGCGCAGTCCGAAGCGCAGGTCCTGGGCGAAACGTTCCAGCCAGGCCCAGCCCCACATGTCGCGGGTAGTTTCCTGGACCAGCAACACGTTGCCGAACTCGCGCCGCGATTCGGCCTTTGCGGCGTCTGGCGCCGCCCCTCGCGCTTCGCGGTCGCGTGCTGCCATGCCCAGATGCGACTGAATTTCCTCGTCCAGTTCCCGCGCCTGATCCCTTTTCCACCGTGGCAACCGCATAGTTGGCCTCCTAATTGCCCGCGGGCTTCAGCACTCCGGCAATTGCCTGCACCAGCAGTTCCCAGCGCGAGCGCTCGGCTGCCAGCTGTTTTTTGCCCGTGGGCGTCAGCCGATATTCCTTCACCCGTTGACTGTTGTCAGAAAGCTTCCACTCGGACTCGATCCAGCGCTCGCGCTCCAGCCGGTGCAGGGCCGGATATAGGGAGCCGGTCTCCACCTGCAGCACCTCGCCCGAGCCCAGCCGGATAGCCTGGCTGATGCCATAGCCATGCTGCGGTCCCCACTGCAGAGTCTGAAGAATCAGCAGATCGAGAGTGCCCTGCAGCAGCTCAATGCGGTTCTGATAGCGATTTCCCATATACCGGCCTTAGGCTGTAGACATCCTACATGCCTTGGGATGTAGACGGCCTACTCCCTGGTTGGTGAGCAGCCAAACCGATTATTTTCTTCGGAACGAGGCGGTGGTATGGGCTATCCCGGAGGCCAGCGCAGGCTGCGCCCGCCCAGCAGGTGCAAGTGTAAGTGGAAGACGGACTGGCCAGCACGCGGGCCCACATTGAATACAGTGCGGTAGCCGTCCTCGATGCCGCGCTCGCGGGCGATTTGCGCTGCCACCAAATGGAGATAGCCGATGATTTCCGCATCTTCAGGCTGGGCTTCTTTCATTCCGACGATATGCTTTCTGGGAATGATCAGCACATGGGTGGGGGCCTGCGGGTTGATGTCTTCGAAGACGAAGGCCCGCTCATCTTCATAGACCTTCTTGGCGGGCGCCTCCCCGCGGATGATGCGGCAGAAGATGCAATCGGGCATAGAGAGTGGCCAGTTTTGAGTGGCCAGCCGTCAGTGTAATTGGGATGAGTGGGGCAGGGTAGTCATGAGCCAGCAAAATCCGCAGCCCTTCGAACCGGCGTCCGACTCCAGGTTCTTACGGATTGCGTACCAGCCGAATCGGAACCAGCGTTGGGCTGGTCGTCCCCACCGGTGGGCTGCCGGATCCGCCCCCGGGGCCGCCAGCTGGCGGGCAAGCGACCACATTGAGGATTACGGCGTTAACGTCCGCCTGCGAACTGATCCCTTGAATGAAGAGCTGCATGAACCCGACCACCGTTTGAGTGTTACCGCAGCTGTTGCCGGGACAGAGTCCTCCGGGCGTGTCGTACACCGGAACCGTAACTATGGAATTGCTGCTTGAAATCCACGGAGTGCCGGGTGGGTAAAAGGTGTTGCCAGTGCCCGCGGTGATGTTAAACGGCGGAGGCGAGCTGGTATCAATCGAGTCTTGTCCGTTGGGGCCATTGATTAAAGCGTCAGTGCCTTGCTTGGTCGGACCCGTGGCCTGCCCGTTATTGGTGAACACCGTGTCGCCGCAGGCCAATGCCGCCTCCGGGGCACAGCTTTGAATTTCATTGCGGTAAACGTTACCGCTGTTATTGGCGCCGGTGAAGCTAATTTCGCCGTACTGGCTGGGTAGAATTCCGAAGTGCAGCAGCCAGGGCTCGCCAATCACGCCACCGTTGCCGCCGTTGTAGTAACCCGCGTGAACAATCTGAGCCGGGTTGCCCTGGACAAAATACCCGAACCCCGGCCCGCAATTAGGGTTAGCAGGGATTGTATGTCCAGGTGCAGGGTCGCAGTTGGGCATCATCCAGGGCTTTACGCAACTGGTGGCGAAAGGCGTAGAGCCCCCGGTACCATTGAAGGCCTCGGCCGTAGCTGTGGCCGCTACGCTGATTCCGGATGAGTTTCCCCCCAGCATCTTGCTCAACGCGCCGATAAACAGGGTGGGAATCACGCGATGGACCTTGACCTCCACCATGGGATCGTGCGGATCGCTGGTGGGCGAAGGCGGAAAAGTGACGTCGGCGGGTGCGATGCTGGCCGGCTGGCCAAACACCTTGTTCTGCGCCCCTGCGCCTTGTGCCTGCTGTTGAACCAGTGTTTGTGTGGTCCCGCTGGTGCAGTTGGCGGAAGTGGTGCAGCCGGAAGCGACAAACACCCTGGCACCGGCCAGGGCGGCGGCATCCGCCGCGCGCTGGGCATCGGTGCGCGCCACGTACAAAGTGAGCGCGTCAATGGCAAAGCCCGCCATGGCCAGCAGCAGCAACAGCGAGGCTACAGCCATCAGCAGGGTGGATCCCCGCTGGGCGCCGCGAACGTGTTGCCGGTTATCTGCCATGTGAATTCCTCTTTCTTACAGGTTCGGCATGACCGCCTGGGGAGTCAGAACAAAAGTGCTGGGATAGCTAGCGCCCGGCGCCAGCAGTCCAATCACGCGGTGGAAAAATAGAAAGTGCGCCGGATAAGAAACCGTCACCCGGCTCATGCTGACTGTGTTGCCGCTGACCAGCACCTGGTAATTCCGCTCCACGGTGATGCCCAAATTGTCAGGACAGTTTGTGGCACTGAAGCTCCAGGTAAAGGTGCCCGAACTGGCTCCGCCGTTGAGAGTGCAGCCGTGCACCACCTTGGCATCGAACAGGTAGTTGAATACCGCCTGCGCCACGGCAGTGGTATTCGCCGATGGTGCGGATCCTGACACCTCGACACTGAGTGGCAGCGAGGCTGCTATGCGACCGCCCTCGCGCGCCGAGTTGTCCAGCTTGTCGCGCAGCGCGAACACGTGCCCGAAATCGAAGGCGGCGATGGTGAAGACCAGGAATATGGGCAACACCATGGCGAATTCCACGATCTGCGAACCACGGCGGCTCTGCCCGTTCTGGCCTCTTCGAAATGGTCCGATGCGCATGGCGGTCATCACTCCTGGCTTACCTGCACGCTGGTGGCAACCGTGATCTGAGGAAGTTTGACCAGCGCTCCGGCGGTTTGCACGCTCAGCGCCATCGGCACCGGGTAGGAATAGCTGACGACGGTCCCGCACTGCTGCGGCGGCGCAGTGGTGTTCAGTTGCACGCCGCGGCAAATGCGAATGTTGCCGCTGGTGGTGCAAGCGGCCACGGGCACTCCGGTGCAGAAGGTTAGGGTTCCCGGAGGAGAATACGACTGGATTGAGCCGGGGCTGAGGCTCGCCGCCTTTAGAGAACCGTTGATTACGTTCACCACCTCGGTGTCTGTCGGCGAAGCGTTGCCCGGCAGACTGTTCGAGGGACAGGAGGCGCAGGATGGAGCCACGGCAAAGCGGGCGCCTTCGCGGGCAGCCCGCGTGATGGTGCCATACACGCTCATGGCCCGGCCGACCCAGATGAGAGCAAAAAGCAGCGCCAGGAACAGCGGAAACACGATGGCGAACTCCGCCAGTTCCGCGCCCCTCTGGCGTTCCTTGCGGCCGCGAGAAACTACACTTCCGCGTTTTGCGTTTGCCAAACCAATCATGCTGAAGCACGATCCCAAAATTTTTTCGGGTGCTTCATTTCAGTTTAATGAGTTGCCCGAAATTAGAAAGTCCACAGAGGTGCTATTACTGCGGTAATCATGGAGTGAAACGAAGGAAACGTGGAAGTGGCAAAGCGAATGACTGCGGGGTTAATCCAGGCGCACCAGAAACACCGCGCCCTCGGGTGTATGCGTGTCGTGAGCCACCTCTTGGGCGCGCTGTTTATCGTCCTGCAGCACGCGTACCTGCAGCCACCAGTCACCCGCGGGGCTGGCAAATTCGTGTACCCGGGCGGTGTGGTAGCGGCGAGCCAGGTGATCGCGCAGTTCGGTAGCGGCTGCCTGATCATCGAAGCCCCCGATCTGCACCGCCCAACGCCCGCCTTCGTCCACGGGCACGGGAGTTTTCAGCAGCTCCACCTTGACCGTGGCCAGGCCCGGCCGCCACACGTCCACGGCCTTGGCCGCAGCCAATGACAAATCAATGATGCGTCCGGGTATGAACGGTCCGCGATCGGTAATGCGCACCACCACAGAATGCTCGGTTTTCACGTTGGTGACCCGCACCATGGAACCTAAGGGCAGGGTCCGATGAGCGGCGGTGAGAGCGTTCATGTTGTAGATCTCGCCATTGGAAGCGCGGCGATTGTGGTAGGGTGGCCCGTACCAGCTGGCAATTCCGGTTTGTGCGAATACCGGTTCCGGAACGGCCGCCGGTGGAGCTTGCGTCGAGGGAACGCTCGGCGTGGCCGCAGTGCCGGTTGCCGGGGGCGCGTTTTCAGGGAGGCTGGGAGGCGGTGGCACGCTGACCCGGGCGGTTCGGTGGCCGCAGCCGCTCAGCAGGAGCGCTCCGGCCAGGAGCAACAGGATGGCACTGGGGTTCCGCATCACCGCCGTTGCCGATCCATATAGTCGGCGAATTGGGCCAGTTTCCCGGCTGCGGTGCGCAGCGCCTGGGTGGAGTGGCTCCGAATCGCCGGAACGACCTCATCGTTGAGGTAGGAAATGATGTTCTCCGCGTCCTTGTCCAACCCTTGGTCTTCTAGGGAACGCCCCAGCTTCTTGCCGGCAGCCTCTACTTTCCTGCTGGCCTGGCTGAAGGCCTGGTCCAGGCGCGACTTGAGGCCGCCACGATTTTGCCGTTTGGGTGCCAAGTAGTACCGTCCTGAGGACTTAGAGGAGCTGAAACTCCGATTATGCGGCGGTTACTCAAGCTGGTCAATGCTGCCGTGCGGCTTTGTACCTGGAAAGGAACGGGCCCGGGACTGGGGCAAACTTCGCGGCGCAGGTTACTTCTGAGTATGTGGACTTCGGCACCTTGATTGCTACTAGGTCAGAGTAGGGAAAGAGCAGCACGGGAACTTTATGCGTGTCTGGGCGGTAGCCGTCATGGTGCTGGGATTGAGCCTGGGCGTGACCGCCCAGAATACCGGCAACCCTGCCCCCGGCAACTTGCCTGAAGCGCCGGCCCCGGGCAGCGCCGCACCGTTACCTCCGGGCGCGGTGGTGCAGGATCCTACCGCAACCGTGCAACCGGGCCTGCCGCTGGTGTACACGCCGCTCTCGCCCCATCAGAAATTTCACATTTTCGTGGAGCAGACCTATTCGGTGTACACGTTTGCGAACACCGCTTTTGATGCGGGATGGGCGCAGATGACCGACGATTGGCCAGCCTATGGCCAGGGGGCCGCAGGCTACGGCAAGCGTTACGGCGCCTTGCTCGCAAACCACGAAGCCGGCAGTTTTTTTGAAAATTTCCTGTTTCCCACCCTGCTGCGCCAGGACCCGCGCTACTTCCGCATGGGCGACGGGCATTCCATTTTTGCGCGCGTGCCGTATGCCATGAGCCGGGTGTTGATCACGCGCTCCGACAGCGGGCACGGCACCTTCAATAGCTCCTTGCTTCTGGGATTGCTGTTCGTGGATGGCCTGACCAACTCCTACTATCCCCGTCCGCAGCGCGGCTTCGGCGAGACTATGAGCCGCTTTGGCGGAGGGGTGCTGAGCAGCGCTGAAACCAACCTGCTGCGCGAATTCATGCCCGACCTGATACGCGTCTTCCACAAGCACGAACCGGAGAAGCTGAAGAAGCTGGAGCAGCTGGAAAAAAAGATGCCGCTGGCCAACAAGCTTTCCCGGCCCAATGACGGCGTGGTGCAGTCGCCGGGATCGCAAACCGGCGCCACGACCCGGCCCTCGAGTCGTGGCAACTCAGCACCTGGCGCCGGTAGCCAGCCCGCGGCCGACCCGTCGTTTCGGAGCAACTGCTCCTCTCCCAAACACTGAGCTTAGGCAGCCCGTCCTCTCACTGGTCATGGTGCCGCGTTTTTAACCCAGCGCGGGCACTGGCCTTGCCTGTTGATCGTGAATTTTCCGGATATAGGAAAGCAGCAGCCGCAACTCCTGGGTTGCGCCCAGCATCATAGCTGGACATCAGATCGGCACCGCGCGGAAAGAGCTGGAAAAAGGTGCATAAACCATGCCAGAAAGCCGCGACAGGGCCGACCAAAGTGCGACCTCTCAACGTCCCTGCCACTTGCTCAACAAACCCACAGGCGTTTCCTTAAGGAGTAGCCCATGCCAACCAAGTTGCCCGCCCTGGCAACGTGTCTCGTTGCAGCTTTATTGATTGCGATTGTGCCCGCGAATGCCGCGGTACAAGTGAATGACAAAACTGACATCAGCCTGGGTGTGTACATACCCTGCGCTGCCGGCGGGACCGGCGAGGTAGTGGACCTCAGCGGCCCATTGCATACCTTGGTTTCCTTCACCATCAATGGAAATAACGTCAGCGGCTATTTCCATTTTCAGCCCCAGGGGATCAGCGGAACCGGGGAAACGACAGGCGAGAAATATCAGGCCACCGGTGTGACCCAGGAGAGTTTCAAGAACTCCTTCCAAAACGGCCAGGCAAACTCCACCTACGTTAACAACTTCAGAATTATCGGCCAGGGGCCAGGGAACAACTTCCTGGTGCACGAGACTCTGCATTTCACCATCAACGCGAAGGGCACTGTGACGGTGTTTCACGATAACTTCAGCGTTGAGTGCAAGTAGCCGAGAAGCCAAGCGGATTGAGGCCGTTTAGCCCCAAGAGGCCACTGCACTCCCCTTGGCTGGGAGTGCAGTTGGCATCGGGAAGATTGCGGGCCAGCCTCATTCCGCCAGCGTTGGCGGCTTAGTACACCTCTTCATGCGAGGCCGGCACCCGCAACTTCATGCGAGGCCGGCACCCGCAACGCGAGAACTGGGGAGTGGGTCAGTTCAGGAGCTTGTTTTGCTTCTAGATTCAAACTGACCCACTACTGACTGATGAAAACCGTGGAATTGTGGGTTTCGACTTTCCAGCCCTCGCGGCGTAACCGTCGCCGGCGTGCCATGGTTTTTTTCCATCAGCGGCTGCCAAGTGCAGATGCCGACCCGATCTATGAGACCCGCAACTGCCTCAGCAACAATGCTTTGCGCAGATAACGCAAAAAGCTGCACAACCGACATACTTTTTATGCGAACTTTTCCACAGCTTTAACCAAGGTCGCCTAACTTGCAGAAACTAAGCAAGAAATATCACTCACCATCGGGTCTCACTGCGGTTACTTTGGTAACTAACCTGCCTAGGGGAATGATACGTATCTAGGAGATACACAATGAAAGTCTCCATCTTGAAATTTGGGCTCTTTGCCTTCCTTGCGGTAGCGCTTCTGCTGCCGTCAACCGGGCGGGCTGACACCTTCACCAGCTTGCTCAGCACAGGAAATACTGCCATCTCAGGTTTCACTGGGCCCTACGGTACGGTCACAATTGATTTGACAAGCTCCACCACGGCGATGATCACATTCACCGCCAACAGCACGGCTACCAATAACTTTTACTTCATTGACTCCAGCGCTGCGGCTGTGAATGTCAACTCGACCGATTTCACACTGAGCGGTCTTACAGGAACCGCCGCATCGTTTGGCGCCGGTGTTAACCTCAGCGATACGGGTGCAGGTACGGCGGATGGATTCGGTAGTTTCAACCAGACCATCAAGGAATTCGATGGGTATGCCTGGGCTCTTAGCTCGATCAGTTTCGATCTAACCAATGTCTCCGGGACTTGGGCGAGCGCAGCTGACGTACTGGCGTTCAATTCCCTTAATTTCGACGCTGCCGCGCACATCGCTGTGTGCGACCTCGCGACTAACCCCACCTGTAGTACTGCCATAGGTGCGGCCGCCACTGGCTTTGCGGGCGAGGGGCCGGGCACGCCGATCAACAAAACCCCCGAACCCGCTTCCCTCGGCTTACTCGGGAGTGGCCTGGTAAGCCTTGCTTACTTCCTTCGCCGCCGTATCAAGAAGTAGGGCTCTCTCTGCGGATAGGTTGCGAGAAAGGCGCCCCAATGGGCGCCTTTTTCGTTGGTTGCTGGCAGGCATTCCCTTTTCAATTAACCCAGATACAAGCTTCAGGGCATCGGCGGTTACGAACTGAATGGAAACGGGTTTCATAACTATGAACGCTGTTCAGAAGCTCGTGGCCAGTTTCGAAGGGGACGGCTTCGTGACCGATCCCAGCAATGCCAGTGTCCTGACCTCGGTACATTGCCGGTATGACCTCTGGCAGGAATACGGCGGAAATCCCCTCAGACCGACTATGAGTCGCATCGT
The DNA here is from genome assembly GCA_025934735.1 of Terriglobales bacterium. Classification (GTDB taxonomy): domain Bacteria; phylum Acidobacteriota; class Terriglobia; order Terriglobales; family Acidobacteriaceae; genus JAICWP01. The sequence goes on from JAICWP010000001.1 coordinate 34,395, forward strand.
TGGCGTAGTAGAAGCAAAAGACCCGGTCGCACTTTTTAGACTTTGCGAAGAACAGAAGAAACTGGAATTACGAACTGACCTGCGCAGCTTCAATATTTACCTCGTGAACTCACGTGGGGAGTTCATTGCCTGTGAATGACTCCAAACCCTGACACCCGCGGCTTAGTACACTTCTTCATGCGAGGCCATCACGCGCAGGGCAATGCGCTGGGAAAAGTTGGTCATCCAGCAGCTGTCGTAATTCAACGTCATGTTGCCGGCGCCGTTCCAGGTAAAGGACGGAACACCGGGAGCGCTGCTGGACGGCAGCAGGGCGTTGCTGCTGTCGTACAAGTTCGCGACGAACAGTCCGCCGTTGATGGTGGAAGTACCGTTGCCGTTAGAAAGCAGTTGCCCCTTGCCGATCACCAGGACGATTCCGTTGAAGGTGGAGTTACCGCTGCCGCCAATGGTGAGCGCGCCCGTCACCAGCAGCAGGCCGGCGCCTCCGCTGGTGGGATTTAAGGTGTAGTCCCCATTCACCACCGTGATCAGAGGTGCGGACGTGGTGCCCAGATTGCTGATGGTGGGGTTATTGGTGTTGTAGATCTGGTCGGCGCTGGTGTCTATATTGGTCACCAGATTCTGCAATCCGCCCACGGTGCTTAGCATTCCCAAGGTTGAATTCACATTGACCACGCTGGGCGTGCCGCCTGCGCCTTGGTACAAACCGGTCTTAGTGCTGGGAATGTCCGCGATCAGGGTACTGGTGGAAGTGGCATCGAAGCCGCCCATGGCCGGCATGGTGCCCGCTACTCCGCAGGCATCGGCGCCGTTAATGACTAAGGCGTTGGAGTGCGGCGGGTTGAAATTGGGGGCGGCGCCGTCCATGGTGATGGCGGCAGGTAGCGGCGGCAGGGTGATGGGCGAAACTTCATACTGCGTCATTTTGCGCGAGCCGTTGCTCAGCTTGGACAAAGAGGTGATGACGTACACCTCGCGCATGTTGGACTGCTCGCAGGTGGTAGTGCCGGCCGGCATCGGAGTCTCGTAGTACTGCGGAACCGCGGGCGAGGCGCCGTTCAGGGCAGCACAAACCTGCCTGCTGGCACTGGGGCAAGTGCTTTGGGGGGTGGACGAGTTCGCGCAATAGGGAGCCGTAGAACCCACCTGCTTCAGGGTGATGCGCACCCACTTGTACGGTATGGAAGCGGCCGTAGCGGTGTAAGGGTCGGTGCTCTGAGGATTCGCGACGGTGTACCACGTGCCCGTGGGCGCGGTGGTGCACGGTACGGTCAGCGCGGTTTGCGAAAGCCCCAGGCCAGAGTAGTTCTCATGGCAGAGTTCGTCATCGAAATAAGTGGAGCCTGCCACCCATGGAGTAATGGATTCTGAAGCGCTGGCTGGATTGATGATGTAAATCACGCCGCCGGCGTTGGTGGTGGAAGGCATCACCGTGGGGGGTGGGATGGCAGTAGCGGGACTGGTGTACTTGCGCAGTCGTTCGCGTCCTTCCTCCAGGCCGGCTTTGGAAGCGTAGTAGGCCTGCTGCTCGGAGCGGAAGTTGGCGTCAATTCCCGTCTCCGTGGTGGTCATGTACATCATTCCCAGCCCCACGGCGGTGAGCAGCATCAGGGCGAACAGCACCAGGATAAGCGCCATGCCGCGTTCGCGATTGGATTTCCGGATCATGCTTCCTCCCCATTCCTAAAGATTGTTCGGTTTCACCATGGCCCGCATGGACACGCCGGAGCGCAGATGCGTCTGCAAGTCCTCCTGCGCGGAAAGCAGGTTCAGGGCCACGCTGATCATGTGCACGTTGGCGACAGCGCTTATGCCGGTGTTCAGATTCGACCCCTGCAGGTCGGATGGAACCGTTACCGCGTTGCCGTTCTGGTCATAGAACGAGAACACGGGGACGGTTTTGAACGAGGCGTAGAGCGTGTTATTGCTGACGGCGGTGCCGTTGAAAATAGTGCCGCCGTCCAGGGCATAGGGGCTCGCGCCTCCCGTGCTGTTGATCACGTTCTGCAATTCGGTGTTGTACTGCACTGTCTGAGAACTGGGCGCCGTGCCACCCGTCTTGAGCGTGCTGCCGCGCATGATGGTGCAGGGACAATGGCCGTTAGCATTGGCCTGCAGGGTGTAGCGGATGCTCTGCACCTGGCCGCTGTCATCAATATCGCCTTCAAACCAGAGATCGGTAGCCGAAACCGCCACCAGGCCGACAGCCACATTGGAGTTGCTCTGCGCCGTGGACCCGCTCCCGATCGCAGCAGGGTCATACATGCGCAGGCCGGGATACCCGGCGCTGTGCAGGTCGCGCACGATCTGGTCGAGAAATTCGCGCGATTGCTGGGTGGTGTTGACCCGGTTTTCTTCCTGCCGGTATTTCTTCATGCCGTCGAGAATCGTATTGAAGATGGCTCCCAGCACCAGGCTGAGCACAGCCACCACAATCAGCATTTCAATCAGCGAGAAGCCCCGTTGTTGGTGCGCATGTCGGCTCATGATTTCTCCTAGTTCTCCGCCACTGCGGCGACGCCGCGCAAGGTTATGGGCAACAGAAACGAATTGGCGGCGGTTGTGCCTTTGGGCTTGGCCGCCACCCGCACCTGGCGCGTGAAAACGGTGGGGCCCGAGGTGTCCATGTCCAGAACGTTCCAGCGCACGTCATAGACGGCGGTTTGCCCGTTGGCGCGGCATACCGTGTACTGCATGCTGTAGTTGCTGCCGGGAGCGGCTTGCGAGAAATCAATGTCGCCGCTGCTGGTGAGCGCCGCACCCGTTCCCGGCGAGGCGCCGCCCACGGTGTTGATGGTGAAATTGTTGCTCAGGCAATCGGTCAGGGCAATGGTGGCGGTGCCGTTGGTGCCAGCCAGCATAATCTGCTCCAGCACGCTTTGCGAAAGCAGAGTAGCGGTGGAGTCTCGTTTGCTGCGGCTGTTATTGCCGATGGCCATGATGAACAGCCCCATGATGGCCGACAGTCCGACCGCGGCGATGCCCAGGGCAATGAGCAGTTCAATTAGCGTCATGCCCGCCGAGTTGCGTTTACTGATGACCGGTTTCATGCGTCTCCTCATTGCTGCGCCCAGGAACTGCCGTTGTACAGCCACACGCTGACCAGGCCGGCGGGCGTAACCGAGACGGCGGCGTAGGTGTTGGAGTTACTGCCGGCATACCGCAACAGGTACAGGAAACCCACGGGAGCTGCGGGCGACACGCTGCTGTCCCATTCATTGCAGACTTGTACAGTGCCGCTAGGGTTCGGCTCAGTGGTGGCGGGATTGCCCACGCACGGTAAGCCACGCGCGTTGTACGAAGCGGGTACCGTAGCCCCTAGCGCAACGTAATTCAGTCCAGTGAATCCCGTTGGACATGGTGTGGTTAAGGCTCCGCAAGTGATCTGGGCGGTTGACGGTCCGCTGCCGTTGGTGATCAGCGTTACATTGCTGGCCAGCACTATCGTGGGCTCGCCGGAGGTGCAGCCACCGCTGTAATCCAGATCGATGCAGGCTTCCTGGCCGCCATTGCTGAAGGTGGTGAACACCACACTGTAGAAACCATTAGCCTTGACTGCCTGAATGCGCGTGCGCTGCAGCACGCTGGCCACATCCTGCGCCGAACTCTGCAGGCGGATGATCTGCAGGTTCTTGGAGATGATGGGAAATGCAGCAACCGCTACCACCATCATGACCACCATCACAATCAGCAGTTCCAGCAAGCTGAAACCGCTGCGCCGTGCTCGACGCTTCTGCATGCCTGCTCCTTGGGGATTGGCATACTCAAAAGCAGTCCGCCGTCCAAACCACTGTGTTTTTGTAAGTTGCTGAAAGCAAGCGGCTTCCTGTATGCTCCGGGGAAACTCTGGAGGCTGGGCGGCAGCTGGGATGTTTCCTTTCGTTACATTTTGTGAAAGCGGTCCGGGCGTGGCGGCACGACCGGCAGACCCTCAGCCATGACTTCGAAAGCCCAGAACAAGAGCGCTGCTTCAGCCCCGGTGGAACTGGGCTCGCCCTCGGCGCGCCAGGCATTTCGGCGGCGGCTGCTGTCCTGGTATGGGCGCAAGCGGCGGAACCTGCCCTGGCGTGATAGCCGGGATCCCTATCGCATCTGGATTTCAGAAGTGATGCTGCAGCAGACGCGGGTGAGTGCCGTGGTGCCTTATTACCAGCGCTTCCTGCAGCAGTTTCCTGATATGCAAGCGTTGGCGGCGGTCCCAGAGCAGGCAGTGCTGGCCGCCTGGAGCGGGCTGGGTTACTACCGGCGAGCGCGGGCGCTGCATGCCGCGGCTAAGATCGTAGTTGCCGAGCATGGCGGGGAATTACCCCGCACGGCGGCGGCATTGCGGCAGCTTCCAGGCTTTGGGCGCTACACTGCGGCGGCGGTGGCCAGCATCGCTTACGGAGAACCGATGCCGGTGGTGGACGGCAACGTCGAGCGTGTCTTGTCGCGCCTGTTTGCCTGGGCCGAACCGGGGCGCGACGCCGCCTGGAGCATGGCGGGCCAATTACTTGCTCGCCACTGCCCGGGCGATTTCAACCAGGCAATGATGGAACTGGGCGCCACCGTGTGCCTCCCCGGGGAAGCGCAGTGCGCCCGGTGCCCTGTGTTTCGCTGGTGCAACACTCGCGGCCGCGGCCGGCCAAAAAAACAAGAGCGTCGCCGCGCTGGCCACCTGCATTACAGGCTGGCACAGCGCGATCGAGCGGTGTGGCTGGTGCAGCGTTCCCGCCGTGCCTCACTTATGCCGAGCATGTGGGAGTTGCCGGAGGTGGCGAAGAATGGCGCGCCTGCCGACTTGACCCTGCGCCATTCGATCACGGTGACCGATTTCATGGTGGAGGTTAGCCGGGGAGAGCCGCCTTCCGGACGTGGGCGCTGGGTCACGCGGGCGCAAGTGGAAGCGCTTCCGCTCACCGGCTTAACAAGAAAAATCCTGCGGCGCGCCAATTTCATCTAAGAACTAGCAGCCGCAATGTGGGATGGTGGTGCACTCCATAATTGAGGAGGAGAAATAGATGCCTGCTTTGATCGCCGGCAGGGCCGCTCCCGAGTTCACTCTGGAGGACATGAAGGGTGGCAAGTTCAGCTTGCGCGAGGCCCTGAGCCGCGGCCCGGTACTGGCCGTGTTTTTCAAAATTTCCTGCCCGGTATGTCAATTCGCTCTGCCCTATGTGGAACGCATGTACCGGGCCTACGCGGGCAAGAACGTCACCATTCTCGGGGTTTCGCAAAATAACGAGAGCGATACCGCCGCTTTCCTGCGGGAATACAAGATCACCTTTCCTGTGCTGCTCGACGATACCGACAGCTATCCCGTCTCCAATGCGTACGGCCTGACCAATGTGCCCACTCTTTTCTGGATCGAGCCCGACGGCGAAATCGGACTCAGCAGCGTGGGCTGGAGCCGGAAAGAGATGGAGCAGATCAATAGCCTGCTGGCGGAGGCGGGACGCGGCACCCCCGCGCTCATTTTTTCCCCGGGGGAAAACGTACCCGACTTCCGCGCCGGTTGAAGCTCTAAAAACTGACCTGCGGTTCGCAGGCATAATTCCCAAGCCCGGCGCCCAGCCGGGCTTTTCCTTTGCCGTGACTTCTGTAACGTTGGCCGCCCCCGGGGGCCATGTTACCCTCCGGCCAGAGTTGGCAGCCTCCGCGATTCCGAGGAACCGAATGCATTTGTGTCGCAGCGCGCTGGCGGCAGTCCTGCTGTGCAGCGGGGCTTTTGCCGTTGCTGGGCACGCCAAGGCCGCACACCCGCGCTCCGCCAAACTGCTTCCCATCACTACCAATTCGGCGGAAGCCCGCAATCTGTTCCGGCAGGCCATGGTCAACCTGGAAAACCTGCGCACGGAGTGGGCGCTGGCGGGCTGGCGCGCGGCCGCCAAGAAGGATCCCAACTTCGCCCAGGCGCAGATTCTGGTGGCTTATCTCACCCAGGATCCGGCGGAGGAAATGGCGGCTTTGGCGGCCGCCAAAAAGCTGGAGCCGAAGGTCACGCCAGGCGAGCGCCTGCTTATCGAATGGCTCAGCGGTGTGCGCGAGAGCCGCTACGTGCCCGCCATCGCCGCTATGAACGATTTGCTTTCTCTTTACCCGCAGGACCGGCGCCTGTCATTCCTGGCCGGCCGCTGGATGATCCTGCAGGGGCGCTACGACCACGGCGAGATGCTGCTGGAGCACGCCATTGCGCTCTACCCTGACTACCCTGCAGCAATCAACGAGTTGGGCTACGCCTATGCCTACAACGGCGAGTTCAACAAATCCATCGCCATGATGCAGAGGTACGTGGCGCTGCAGCCCAGGGAGCCCAATCCGCAGGATTCCTACGCGGAGATTTTGCGGCTCTCGGGAGACTTTTCCGGCGCCCTGGAGCACTACCGTAAGGCGCTCCAGTTGGACTCCAATTTCGTAAGCTCGCAGTTGGGCATTGCCGATACTTACGCGTTGATGGGGCAAGAGGATCAGGCGCGGCACGAATATGACAAGGCCATTGCGCTGGCTGATGGCGAAGGCGCGCGCTTGCAGTATGGCCTGCAGGAAGCCATCACCTATGTTCGGGAGAGACGCTATGTGGAGGCCAACCAAGCCTTCCGTGCGCTGGCTGACGAAGCCCATCGCGAAGGCTTTGCCCATGTGGAAGCCGACGCCTACCGCAGCATGGCTGTCTATGATCCCCAGGTGCCTGCGGCCATGAAGGACCTGGATCTTGCGGAAAAAGCGCTGGGCGATCACTGGGTGTCGCAATCCGATGCGGATGAAGAGCACGCGTTCATCTTGGGTGTGCGGGCGCAGCGCGCCTTGCAGGCCGCGGATCGCAAGACGGCGCTGCAGGCGGTCCAGCAACTCCAGGCCATGGCAGCCTCCAGCCGCAGCGCAGCGGTGCAGCGCTCCTTTCATGCCGCCGCCGGAGCCCTGGCCATGGCGCAAGGAAAGTACACCCAAGCGGTGGCGCATCTGGAGGAGGACCAGGACAATCCCTTATCCCTGGAACTGCTGTGGCGAGCTCTCAGGAAGACGGGGGCACGGGACGACGCGGCAGCTCTGCGCTCCGACATGGCGGCCTTGAATGAGCCCTCGCTGGAGCAGGCCGTGGTGGACCCGGAACTGCGCGCCAGCCTGAGCGGGGCGGCGGCGCACCCGTAATCATCAGGGCAGCAATTATGGCGCGCATCCCCATTCTGCGATTTGGCAACCTTGCCGATCACGCACGCCAGCTCAATCTCACCAGCTATTCGCCCGTCATCGTGCTGGAGGGGCTGGTGCGTGGCGTGGACAACGTGCGCCACGACGTTTACCTCAGCTCCCGCTTTTGTGAGGAGGCGCGGGCTTACCTGGGCGGCCTGATCGCGCGTCAGGCCAACGTGGCCGATTTGATTATGGAAACGCCGCGGCCGCTGCAGCCGCGCAGCAACCTGCTGATGCGCGCGCGCGAGGAGCGCCCTGAACCGCCCAGCCCGCGGGGCACGCCGGCGGAGTTCAAGCGGCTGCTCTCCGACCTGCAGGTGGAAGCGCTGAAAGCCGCCAAGCAACAGGGCAATGTTTCGCTGGACCTGCTGGCCCGGCTGGCGGTGGTGAAGTTTCTGCGCTCCGAGGTGACGGCGCAGTTTGCCACCGTTCTGGAGCGCTGCCGCACTCTCCTCAAAAGCTCCGAAAACAGGCCGGAGCGGACCAACCAGATTCGCGACCGGGTTTATGCCCTGCAGGTCTCGAAAAAGTCGGTGCTGCGCCGCGCCGGACAGGAAATTTTCGAAACCCTGCGAGACATTGAAAAGCAGACGCTGGTGCGAATGCGCCAGTCCTTATTCGGCGATGCCGCGGGCGGCAGCTACGAACTTTTCCTCAACCGCCTGGTGTTCACCGAAGATGGCCGCGACGATTACTTGAATGCTGAGCATTACGTCATGCTTGGCAATTACGAGCACGATCCTGACCGCTTTCCCACCATGCGCGAGCTGGCGGGCGCCTTCCTGGTTTCACTGGATGTGGTGGGGCCGGGCATGGACGCCGACCGCGTGCTCGACGGCCTGCTCAACTCTCCGGAAAATGCCCAGGAACTGGTGGCCGGGGGAGCTCCCGATGACTCCTCTCCCCGGGGCAAAGCGCAAAAGGCGCTGCTCAATACCTGGCAAGATTTCTTGGAATCGCAAAAGGTAATGGATCACGTAGTGGCCTCCTATGAGGCGGTGCCGCTGTTAAGCGAATATTCGCCCGCCATCAACGCCCAGCAGTTGAAGAACGCGCTGGTGTCCAAAAAGGAACGCAGCCGGGTAGAGTCTCTGATTACCGAGCACCCCCGGCTCTCCCCCGCCAGCCTGCAGGCCGCCATCCGCCGGATCGGAGAAATGAAAGGGGCTGACCGGGCCCGTATTGCCGGACGTTTTCTGAGCGACTTCATGCGCTACCACCGCGACCTGCGCCGCCTGGAAGCGCTCAACTCCGCGCTCGACAGCGTCAACGTAATCGGCAACGAGAAACTGCGGGAGCTCTCCTCGCTCAACCGGTTGCTCTACGAGTTCCTGCTTCGCGACGAGCAGAAGCCCAGCGAAGAAAAGGTCGTGCATCACGTCATCATCAAGGCCGACGTGCGCGATTCCACTCGCATGACGCGCGCCCTGGGCGAGCGTGGCCTCAACCCGGCTTCCTACTTCAGCCTGAACTTTTACGATCCGGTGAACAAGCTGCTGCCCAAGTATGGCGCCGGAAAAGTTTTTATCGAGGGCGACGCCATCATTCTGGCCCTGCTGGAATATGAGGGCGAGCGCGGCTTTGCGGTGAGCCGCGCCTGCGTCTTGGCCAAGGAGATGGTGGATATCGTGCGCGCCTACAACGAGGAGTCGCAGAAGGCCGGCCTGCCCGGGCTGGAGCTGGGCGTGGGCATCACCTACCAGGGCTCGCCGCCCATGTACCTGATGGACGGCAGCGCGCGCATCATGATTTCCGAGGCGCTCAACGAGAGTGACCGGCTTTCCGCCTGCAGCAAAGAGGCGCGCCGCCTGCTGCCGCTGGGTGGACCGTTTAATGTGTACCGGTTTCAGCTGCAGCGCGAGGCCAACACCAGTGAGTTCGAGAACGCGCCCCTGGTGTACAACGTCAGCGGCATTCAGTTGAATGCCGCCGCCTTCCACAAGCTGCAGCAGGAAATTTCTCTCCAGGCGCAGGATGTGGCTATGCCCACCATTTGGGAAAGCGAGCAGATGCGGCTCCACAGAGGGCTGGTGCCGCTGGAAGGCGGATTATTCCACACCGTGGTGGTCCGCGAAGCCCGCGTCGCCCGGCTCAACGCCCGCGACTTCTCCCCTGTAGGCTGGAGCGACGATCTCTATTACGAAGTGTGCACCAACGCCGGCGTGTACCGCTTTCTGGAACAAACCCAGGCCGCCAAAGCCGGCCAATAAGGCCAATTCAAAGCATGGATTTTGTCATTCTGAGGGCGGCGCTCGCGAGGAGAGGATTAGTACGGTATGCGGTGCACTTCGAAAGGAATGCGGATCACCGCTTCCAGCGCTACCGCCAAGCCATTCTTGGTGGCGGGACGGAAGTGGCAATGGCTCAGCGCATCGCGCGCGGCCGCATCCAGCCGGCCCTCCACGCCGCGCAACACGCGAACTCCGGCCACGTTGCCGTCGGTTCCGATCACGGCATACAGCGTCACCGTGCCCTCCACGTGCTCGCGCATCAGGATGCCCGGGTAGGCCGGATCCACTTTCTCCACCACCACAGGCGCGGTCAAGTCCCCCTGCTTGTCATCCTGGTTGAGTTCGGCAAAGCGAATTACCCAGCTGCCGCTCCGCGAGTTCAGGTTGGGCATGTTAAGGGTGACGGAATAAAACTTTTTATGACCGAACACCTGGCGGTCAATTTCCGAAGGCGCAATGCTGGGCGCTTCCGTAGTCACGCGCGGCGGCAGGCTCGGAACTCTGGCCAGCGCCATCAAGTTATGTCCGGGCGCCAGGCCTGCTGCCACTGGCGCGCCCGTATTGGCGGGTGAGGACGTCCCGGGCGCGACATTAATTCCCGCCAATTTGTCGCTGCTCGGACTGTTGCTGCTGCCGGTGCCTGCTTCCGCCGTGCCGCCGCTATTCGCGGCGGGCGTGCCTGAAGCGCCGGCATGTCCGGAAGGCTCGGCGGCGAAAATTCCCCGCCGGTTGCCCTGCGGAACACTGATTGGCCCGCTGACGGCGGTTGGCGAGAGCCCAAGGGCAATCAACTGGCCGCTGGGCCGGCCGAACACCACATTCTGTGTATCCGGCGCCGCGGCAGCACTGCTCTCAGCCTGTCCGGCAGCGCCACCCGTTTGAGCGCCATTACCAGTGGCAGTCCCTCCCTCGACTGTGGCACTCTCCGTCTGCTGCGCCGGCAGCGGCAACTTGGGAGCGGAAACCTGCGGCTGCAGCTCAGCAACATTCATGGTGCCCACCGTACGCGTCACGGTTGCGGTTGCCACCGGCGGCGGAACCACCGCCGGCTGGGGCGCGTTGGGCACGTGCACGCTTGCCAGGTCGGATGTGTTCTCCGGGGCAGGCGCAACTGCCGTGGGCTGGGCCAGCGCCGGACCGGCATGATGGGCGGCATCCGCAACGTCGGGTGGTGGCGCAATCACCGAGGCCTGCGGTACCGGCGAGGCAGCGCGATCGTTTGCCCGCGCCACTTCAGGCGGAGGGGGAATTACCGGCGTAGAAATCTGCGGCAGCGTCAGCTTGGAGTTGAGCGAGCCGGGCACGGGCACGGGGCCAGGGCTGGGCGTCCAGGCCACCAGGTTGGGCAGGGACATCTCCTGCGCCAGCTTTACATCCGGAGGCGTGACAATCGTCTGGCTGCGGTTGTCGGCTTCCGGTGGCACCGAGATGATTTCCTGGGGCGCATAGGCGGGGTCCGCCGCACGCGGTTCGCGGGCTCGCGGACTGGGCGTCTTGATGGGCGGCAGGTACTCAGACGTTGTGTAGTAAACGATTTGGCTGTGCTGGAACTGGGGCCGCATGGTCACTTGAGGCCGGTTGAGCCAGGCGGCTTGCGACAGGCTCCAGATGGCCGCCACCATCAGGCCGTGCGTCAGGACTGATTCCAGCAGGCCGCGCCAGGGCAGGCCCGCGCCGACAAAAACGTCAGTCCAGAAGGGACCAGCCTCCAGCCATGGGTCATTCGGCGTGCGGCGCAGCAGCGCTGCCAAATTGCCGAATAATGACGTAAGACGAGGTTCTAGCCGAATCAGGAACTGGGGTGCGGGTCCACTGGCACTGCACCTTGGCGAATTCGGCTGGCCTGGCGGCAGGGACATAACTTCATCCAAGGGCGCGGCCCCGATTATAGCCGCTTTTCTTTCCACAACTTCCGCAAAACGGGAATTGACAGCGGTTCCCGACCTTGCCCCGGTGAGCTGGCCCGTAAGAGTAATGTTTTCAGCATCGCCCTTTAATGCTTAAATGGGGGAATCCTATGCGCAAAATTTTGCTCTTCGTTCTTCTCTTAGGGTTGGGCTCGGCGAACGCGCAGAGCACCGCCGCACCCGCGCAAACCGTCAGCAGCCAAGGCGCCGCAACCTCCACATCGGCGGGGGATTACACCGGCATGTACGGTTTTCTGCGCGATGGAGAGTTTTTGCAGATCACGGTGGGAGAGAAGGGCAAGCTGGAAGGTTTTGTCTCGCGCTATGGCGAGTTGAATAGCGATCGCGGCGCGTTTCTTGACCAGTTCATCAAGCAGGGCACTCTGGATGGCCACAACCTGAGCTTCCTTACGGAAACCGTGCATGGCGTTTGGTTCGAATTTAAGGGAACGGTCGGCCGAGGCGAAGGCAAGACCGTGAATGACGAAGGCTATTACGTACTCAAAGGCACGCTTACCCAGCACGTAGCCGACGCCAACCACAGTGACGCAGCGAAGTCCCGCGAAGTCGTATTCAAGTCTTTTCCGCAGGACGTGAGCGCGCCGGCATCTGCCCCCAAGGACTAGCTCAGGATTTCGCCTCCGGTGGCCGGGTAAACTCCACCGGGTTGGGTGCTCCGCCAAAGCGGGTATGCTGTGTGCCGCCCAGTTCTGTGGGTCCGTAAGTTCCGGTGCCTTCGGTCGGCTTGGGCCGGGGCATCTCTACCCTGGCTTCGAGCGCCGACTTCACGTCCCGCAGCACTTTTTCAATCAGTTCCTCCAAGCGTGCCGAAAAAGGAGTGACAAAGGGCGTCAGCAGGCTGACAGGCGGTGCGTAGTTCATCGTCACGTGCACCATGGTGTCGGTGCCCAGGGGGGAGAAGGTGATGCGGCCGCTATTCTTTGAACCTGAGACTGACTTCCAGCCGATCGCCTGATTGAGAATGAACTGCTCTATTTCCGCATCCCATTCGAACTGCCGGCCGTCAATGTTGACCGTCCAATGGGAGCGGTCGCCATCGCGGCGGACCTGCTCGATTACATCAGTGAATTGAGGCAGGCGCTCCATATCCAGCCAGGTGCGGAAAACATCTTCCACGGGTGCGCCGATTTGAATGCTCTTCTCCAGTCGCACCACGCGCCGGTGCCCCGCTCGACCCACGTAGTTGAGCGCCAGCAGCACACCTACGGTGCCGCCTGCTCCCGCGGCCGCGCCAATTCCAAAGCTTTTCCAGAAATGATTCCGCCGCGCCATCGCACCCTCCAGGCGTGATCCTGCTCGTGTTAATCGCTAGAGACCGCTAAACGATTGGAGGCTGCTCAGGAGACGCTTGGTTGCCATGTAGAAGAAGTACCGAGTACCGGATTGCGAGTACCGTGTAGGAACGCAACATCCGAAGCGGCTCTCTGTAAACGACGCTGAAGGGAAGTACAACTGGAGAGGGTGAAAGTTACATCGCTTTATATAGAGCGCCAGCGGCGAGGGGAGCGGCTTTGCGGGCACATAGCGCAGGAAAAACTCTGCTGGCGGGGTTGGCAGGGGGATTGGCGGGAGCATGGGCCATGCGCAGTTTCAGCTCGGCCTGGCGACGATTGGGTGGCCCATCCTCGGCGCCGAAAGGGGAGCCCTACAGTTCCCAGGAATGGGATTCCGCGGGAGGAGCCGCCGAAGCCGCTGCAGAAAAGTTGCTGGGCCGGCATTTGTCGGGCGAGGAGAAACGTTGTGCTGCGGCCGCGGTGCACTACGGTGTAGGTGGGCTGGCTGCCGCCGGCTATGCGGCTGCCGTCCGCGCGTTTCCCCGGGTACAGGCTGGCTCGGGTGCCGTCTTCAGCATCGCCTTCTGGCTGCTTGGCGACGAGTTGCTCATGCCCCGAATCGGCCTGACCGCCCGGCCCAGCGCTTACTCGCCGCTCATGCACCTCAACTCATTGGGCGAGCACCTGGTGTACGGGATCACAGTCGAGCGGGTTCGGCGCACTGTTTTAAATTTTGGGTGAGCCATGGCCAAAGTTCACATCGGCACTTCCGGCTGGCACTACAACCACTGGCGAGGGCCGTTCTATCCCGAGAAGCTGTCCGCGGCCAAAATGCTGGACCACTATGTCAAGCAATTCGACACAGTGGAGCTCAACAATAGCTTTTACAAACTCCCCAGCGTGCAGACTTTTGAAAATTGGCGCCAGGCCACGCCTGCCGATTTTTGTTTTGCAGTGAAGGCCAGCCGTTTTCTGACTCACAATAAAAAGCTCAAGGATCCGGAAAACGCCCTGCGCAACTTTCTTCCGCGTGCGGAGGCGCTCAAGGAAAAGCTCGGTCCCATTCTGTTTCAGCTGCCGCCGCGCTGGCGCGTGAATGTGGAACGGCTGGAGGAATTTCTGCAGTCTCTGCCGCGCCGTCACCTTTACGCCTTTGAATTTCGCGAGCCCAGCTGGAATACAAAAGCGGTGTATGCCACTCTGCGCCGCCACAATGCCGCGTACTGCATTTTCGAGCTGGACTGCTTCATGTCGCCGCTGGAGATCACGGCCGATTTCACCTATGTGCGACTGCACGGCCCTGGCGGCAAGTACCAGGGGTGCTACTCGGGTTACACGTTGAAGCAGTGGGCAAAGCGCATTGAAGAGTGGAGCAAGTTGCGCGCCATCTACATCTATTTCGACAACGACCAGGGCGCTTATGCGGCGCAGAACGCTGTTGAGCTCAAGCGCCTGGTCGCCAAGGGGCGCTCGCAATCCAATGCCATTGAGGAAGCACAACTCGGCGTCGCCTAGCACGCGGCGAAAAATGATCGAGCCCCATGGCAACGGGCGCAACGGTCAGGCTGGCATGGAGCATCCCCCCAGCAACTGGCAGGTGCGGTTGCGGCCGCGCGACACGACCGTGTATGTGAGCCAAGGCCGGACCGTGCTGGCCACCAGCACCGATGGTTTTGTGTTCGAGCACCCTGAGCATGGGCTGTGGGTTTACCAGTCGCGCATGCTCTCCCGCTATCGCTGGCTGATTAATGGCCAGCCACCCCGGCGAGCCGGCAATTCCAATATGCAGCAGCACACCTGGATGGGCTACTACATTGCTTCGCCGCCCGACATCAAGGATACCGGCCTCGATGAGAAAGACCCGGCGCAGCAGACGCTGGAGTTGCGCCTCACCCGCTACGTGGGCGCGGGCATGCACGAAGACGTGGACGTCACCAACTTTACCCAGATCCACACTTCGGTTCGCCTGGAATTGGAAGTGGAGAGCGACTTTGCCGATCCCAACGAAGCGGGCGGCCAGCGCAAGCAGAAAGGCCGGCTGAAGCGCCGCTGGAAGCAAATGGGCAAGAATCAGGCGGAACTGGAATACGACTACCGCGTGCAGCACGCGTACCGCCACCAGGGGGATAAGGGAGTCGCCCACATGCACCGTGGCCTGAAGCTGACCATTGCGAAGGCGGGCTCCCGGCCGCAATTCCGGCGCCAGCGGATCGCTTTCATGGTTGACCTGCCGCCGCACGGCACCTGGCATGCCTGCCTGGATTGGGTGCCGCAGATCGAAGGCGAGTGGATGAAGCTGGACCACTCCTGCTACTTCTCTGGCGCCAACCAGTGGGACCGCAAGCGTGGCGAGTTTCTGCACAACGCTGCTTCATTCACCAGCCTGGGCAGTGGCACTCTGGCGTCCGTGGTGGTAGGGGCGCTGGAGCAGTCCAAGCGCGACCTGGCGGCGCTTCGCCTCTATGATCTGGACAACGCGCGCGGCTGGGTGCCGGCAGGCGGTTTGCCCGACTACGTGGCCCTGTTCGGGCGCGATTCTCTCGCTGCTTCGTGGGAAGCCGAACTGCTGGGCCAGGAGATGAGCGGAGGCACGCTGCTGGAATTGGCTCGCACGCAGGCCACCAAGGTGGATGACTGGCGCGACGAGCAGCCCGGTCGCATTGTCCACGAAGTTCACACCGATCCCCTGGCTACGCTCAACTTCAATCCTCACGGCTGCTACTACGGAGGCGTGACCGGCGCTATGTACTACCCCGTCGTCGTCGCCGGACTGTGGCACTGGACGGGAAACAAGGAGCTGATACGGCCGCTGATCGAGCCCGCGCTTAAAGGCTTGGAGTGGGCCGATACTTACGGCGACTTGGACGACGATGGGTTCTACGAGTACCAGACCCGGTCGCAACAAGGCGAAAAGAATCAGGGCTGGAAAGATTCCGGCGACGCCATCGTCTATGAAGACGGTTCGCAGGTGCACACGCCCCTGGGCACCTGCGAAATGCAGTCCTTCACCTATGTTTCCAAGCTGCACCTGTCTGAGGTTTTATGGTGGCTGGATCAGAAGGAATTGGCGGCGAGACTGTTCGAAGAAGCCAGCGAGCTCAAGAAGCGCTTCAACGAAGCGTTCTGGATGGAAGACGAAGGCTACATCGCCATGGGGCTGGATTCCCAAAAGCGGCAGATCAAATCCATTGCCTCCGACCCCGGGCACGCCCTGGCCAGCGGCATTGTGGACATTGCCAACGTGGAGCGAGTCGCGGCGAGGTTGATGGCCGCCGACATGTTCAATGGCTGGGGAATCCGCACTCTGTCGGCGGACCACCCTGCCTACAACCCCTACGCCTATCATCGCGGCACGGTGTGGCCGGTGGAAAACGCGGTATTTGCGCTGGCCTTCGCCCGCTATGGTCTGCATGAGCTCATGTTCAAGCTGTGCGAGGCGCAGTTTGAGGCGGCTTCGCTGTTCGATTACTTCCGCCTGCCGGAATGTTTTGCCGGGCATCAGCGCGAACCCCAGCATCCTTTTCCCGGCCTGTACCCCAAAGCCAACTGGCCGCAGGCGTGGTCAGCTTCGGCGACGCTGCTGCATGTACAGGCCATGATCGGCCTATATCCCTATGCGCCGCTGCACGCTCTGTTGCTCGATCCTCATCTTCCCCCGTGGCTGCCGGAAATAACGCTGCACAACCTGCGCGTGGCGGAAGCCGTGATCAGCCTACGTTTCTATCGCCGCGCTGATGGCAGCAGTGACTACGAAGTGCTGGATAAGCGCGGGCATTTGCACGTGGTGCGCCAGCCCAGTCCCTGGTCGCTGACCGCCGGCTTCGGTGAGCGCGTGCGCGACGCGGTGGAGAGCGTGTTGCCGGGAAAATAAGTCACGGAAGCGGCGAAATCACGCAGTGGAGTGTTCAGGTTCAGGCGTGGCTGCCGCCGCCAGTGGCGCGCCGCGCCTCGGCTATCTTCTTTTCCAGGAAATCAGTGTGGTCCCGCTCGAAGCTGGAGAATTCGCGGTAGAGCTCGCTTAGTTCCACCTCATCGGTAAGCTCCGCCAGGCGGGTGTAGTAACGCACCGCATTCTGCTCGGCGGCTACGGCAATCTCCAGCGCCAGTTCGCGAGGGGAGCGGCCCCCGCTGGCGCGGCTGATGGCGAAAATGTCGCCGCTGTTCAGTTGCGGCACCTCGATGAAGTCGCGCACATCATCGTCGGTAATGGCGCAGGGACGGGTGCCGTAGCGGTCGAAGTAGCGCTGCTGCAGTTCGGTGCCGTGGCGGCGTTCTTCGGCTGCCATGTCCCAGAACGTGCCCGCGATCTCCAGCGACTCATCGTCGCGGAAGCCGGCGAACAACTCGGCGAACTGATGGTAGATTTCGGCGTTGCGTTCTTCAATGAAGATGGCCACATGCAACGCTTCTTGCGCGGTGAGGGAAGCGAAGTCACGTTTCACGCAGCGATCTCCTGAGCACAGAATAACGCAGAACGCCGCGGCGCAGCTTCGGCGCAGTCACAGCTAAGCGTTGGCCACCCCGGAAAGCGCGCGGGCCGCCGCCCGCGTGGGGCGGGCCATCACTTCGCCTCCGTGCAGTTCCAGGGTCATGCTGCGGGCGCAACGCTCGCAAAGCCAGAAATACTGCAAGCGGCGTGGGGTGTTGCCGGAAACTGACGGCGGTCCGGCACCCAGATCCAGGCGGAACAGTTTGCCTTCGTGCAGGTAGCGAAACGGGGCGGAACAGGCGGGGTTCGCGCATTTGGCGAGCATGTCCGGCCTCCCAATGGGTTGCACCCGGCCCGTAAGCCGGGGGCAGGGAAGAGTTGCGGTTCCACAGCCGCAAGAACCACGGTCCGGTACGGCTCAGGCGCCGCGTTTGGCAGTGCCCACAGGTTGGGTGCGTTCCCGTTCCAACCGCTGGATCGTGTTACGCAGCCAGGTCTTGATGGATTCCTCTGACTCAGCCTGATTGTAACCCTTATCCAGAGTGACCAGGGTATCGCCTTGCTGATTTATGGGGATGTGGTGGCAGGGCACAGTTTCATTTCGGGAATATTCCGGAACGAAATCGAAGAGCAGGCACTCGCTGCAGGCATGGCTGTGTTCGCTGTCTCCGAAATTGAGGCAGGTCAGCGAGTCTTGAAAGATCGAGGTTGGCTTCCAGGGGGTGCGCACAGAGCGGCCATAGCCGCCATGCTCCAGGAAACTGAGTTCGAACTTCAGCACTTCCAGCACGTCGCGATCGTCTTCCGCCATGCAAGCCTCCGCCGCTGGATAAGGCGCGGGGAGCGCGGACGGCGGCGGGCCGTCCTCCAGCCTGCGGCTATTCTGAGCGCCCATGTACCAGGTGGCTGTGACCTTTATCACACCCCGGGGTGAGCTATCTCACTCCATGACGCAGGTCAGTTCCCAAGCGGCCTGCGCTCCTCCGCGGTAGTACCCGTCCTCACTCCGCCTCGTGAGCCTCATCACTGCGCGGCGCCAATGCCCGGCCCACAATGGCGCAAAAAGGGGGTATACCGTGGAGAGCACGTACCTGTACCGCAGCAGCGCCGTCTGGACCATGAAGCGCCGGGGCATTGTCTCGGCGCAAGATGTGCCGCGCACCATCAATTTTTCCTCCCCGCCGGAATTTCAGGGCGAGCCCGGCCTGTGGACCCCGGAGCACCTGCTGGTGGCCGCGGTTGCCACCTGCTTCCTGGCTACTTTCCGCGCGTTCACGGAAAATTCCAAACTGCACGTGGTGCAATTGGAAGTTGAAACCGAGGGCCTGCTGGAGAAAGAAGAAGGCGGCTTCCGCTTTACTCAAATACTGGTGCGGCCGCGACTGACCATTGCTGACCCGGCGGACCAGGAGCGGGCGCAGCGCCTGCTGGAAAAGGCCGAGCGCGCCTGCCTCATCTCGCGTTCGCTTTCCAGCCACATGGAACTGCAGGCCAAGGTAGAAGTGGCCGCGGCTGTGCCGGCCTAGCCACCCTGGGGAAGTGGAAGTTTCCGGCGGTGTGAAGTAAGGTGATAGGCGGGCCGGAGATGCCGGCCCGCGATGAACCCCGCCACCGCAGTTCACAGTCCCACCCAGTCCGCGGGCGCTACGGCCCTGGCCGCGCGGCCACCCATGCGGCTGCTCCTGCCGTTGGCCCTGCTAGCCATCTACGTGGCGCAGTGCGCCTGGTTCATCCGCACCCAGTCCTTTACCTTCGACGAACCAGTCCACATTGTGACTGGCCAGGAAATGTGGCGCGAAGGCCGCTTCCAGGATTGGAACGACCACCCGCCCCTGCAGCGCTTGCTGTGCACCCTGCCCCTTATCGGCTCCAGGTGGCAGGTGGATGTGCAGGGACACTTTCCGGACTTCCTGGCGCTTAGGTTTCATCCCAGCCCGCAGGCGATGGCCGACCGAGGGCGCGCCGTGAGCGTGCTCCTGGGCATCATTCTGGCGCTGGTGCTGTGGACCACGGCGCGCCGCATGTTCTCCGAAGGCGCCGCCAATCTGGCCTTGGGCTTGTTTGCCTTCTCGCCGGCCCTGATTGCGCATTATTCGCTCATCACCACCGACGGCATTGGCGTGCTGATGATCTTCGCCACCGCCGTGCAGTTGCTGCGCTGGCGGCGCCATCCTAGTGCCGGGGAAACGGCTTTGCTGGGCGTTGTTATGGGGCTGTTGCTGCTGGCCAAGTTTTATACCCCTCCCATGTTTCTGGTAGCGCTGGCCTGGATCCTGGTGCTCAAGCCGCAGGGCGTGGCCATTAATCCTCGTCGCTGGAACTGGCGCGCCGCGGCCGAGGTGTGCGCGCTCGCTTTCCTGCTGCTTTGGGCGGGGTACTTCTTCCATGTGTCGCACCTCACCATGCGCGACGGCCGCTTTGTGGCCACATTCCCGCACCGGCCCGCGATCATCAAGAACATGCGAACCCCGGTGAACTTCAGCATTCCGATTCCCGCGGGCGAATACCTCGACGGTTTGCGCAACGTCGCCTTTCACAACCATCGCGGGCACCAGGCCTTCTTCCTGGGCACAGCCTCGGCGAAGGGTGGCTGGAAGCTTTACTACCCCACCGTCATGCTGCTGAAGTGGCCGACGATGGTGTTGGTGCTGTTCCTCGCGCTCTTGCTGCTGTCCGCACGACGGCGCATCACTGTGCCGCGCGACCTGCTGATCATGGCGAGTTTTCCCGCAGTGTATTTCGTGTTTGCCATCTTTTCCCATATTGATATTGGCGACCGCCACATCCTGCCCATGTATCCCTTTGTCCTGCTGTTTGTGGCCGGAGGCTGGGCGCAACTGGCGCGGCGCTCGCGCCTGGTTTTGGCCCTTGTGCTGTTGGCGGTAGGCCTTAATGCCGCTGACGGGTTGCGCTACGCTCCCGACTACCTCTCGTACTTCACGCCTTTCATTTCCCCGCACCGGACTGACGAGTTGCTGAGCGACAGTAATCTGGACTGGGGACAGGGTTTGCTGGCCTTGCGGCATTACCAGAACATGCACCCACAGGAGAAGATCTACCTGACCTATTTCGGCAGCGTGGACCCGGCTGCTTATGGCTTGCGGGTGGAGCAACTGGCGGAGAACCAGCGAGTTTCAGGCGCAACCGTAGTGGTGAGCGCCACCCAAATGACCGGACAGATGCTCCAGGATTTCAATGCTTACCACTGGGTGTTGCGCTATCCGGAGAAAGCCATGCTTGACCACAGCCTGTACGTTTTCCAGATTCCGCCGCACTAGGTAGGTGAAATGCCTTCGAACAAGAACTCCTGCCAATTCAACGAGTTGTCTGGATGTCAGGTCTGCCGGATGGGGCTGGGGTTAAGGCTGATCAGGCGATCCAGTGGCTTGCGTGCTTTTTCCTTATCGCGGTCCGCATCCTGGTTGGGAGATGCGTGAGAGTTCAGCCTTCCCAGAGCATCGGCCAATTCGGTGAACGAACGTGCAATTTCCGAATTGGTCTGAGAAACGACCGGGCTGCCACGGTCTATGGCCGGCCCCACAGCGTTGAACTGGTTGGGTATCTTCCAGAAAATACGACAGTTGGCGGCTGCCTCCGCGTCTTCATCGCTAAAACCGGCAATCTTGCGGTAGCGGTTCACCAGCAGCTGCACCCGGGGGCTGTTCGGTTCGCTGCCCAGAAATTCCCAGACTCTACCCGCGCTCCACAGTGAGGAAACGTCCGCCTGAACCACCAGAAGTACCAATTGGGAAAGGTCGCAAATGGTGCGGCTGACCTTGTCCATGCGGTTGGAGGCGTCCACTACCACGTATTTGTAGCGGTCGAGCAGCAAGTCGAACAGGAGGACGAGATCGCTGGTTTCGACCTCCAGGGGCGAAGGGGCAATCAGGCCGGCCAGGAGCCGCAATCCTCCCGCCGTTTCGGTCATAAACCCTTCCAGCAGAGAGGCATCCATGCGGTGCACATTACTCAGGGCGTCCAGCAAGGCGAACTGTGGCCGCACATTCAAATGCAGGGAGACATGCCCCAGAGGCGCCAGATCCACAAGCGCGACAGGTGCATGTTGCTTCTGGAGAGCAAGAGCGGTGTTGACGGCCACCGTGGTGGCTCCGCAACCTCCTTTGGCACTCACCACTGAAATAAGCTTGCCCCGGCGAGAGGCGTCGGATTTGCGTCCATGCAGCGAAGCGTGCAAGCGGGCGAACGCTTCCAATAGAGTGCCGCTAGCCAGTTCGCGGTCCAGATACTCGCAAGCTCCTGCTCGCATAGCGCGAATAATGGCTTGAGGCTGGTGCAGCGCACCCACGGCAAATACGGCGACGGTGCCTGCTAGAGCCTCTATGGCGGCGATGCCGGCATCGGCCTCGCCGCTATCAACATCCACCAGCACCACATCCGGCCGGGATTGGTGTAAATGCCTGATTACCGGGTCGGCGGCGATGGCGGGCAGGGCCTCCCGACGGAATACGACCTCCCCCGCCAGGGTGGCTTCCACCCGCGATTTGAGCAGTGACAGACGCTCTTCATTCCTGCTTAAAAGGGCAACCCTGAACGTGCGCATGGGTATGTCTATTGTTCCTTGCCCTGCGACATCCTAAAAAGGATTTTTGGGCTTGGCTGGTAACCACGGTAACGCGAGTTCCGGAAGTGGCCGCTCATGGCCGAAACGGGAAGCGCTGCCCAGAAAGCGGAAATTCCAGCAGAGTGGAAAAGTCCTTTTTGTGAGGCGTTGATTGTGATAGCGTTTCGCCCTACTTGTTTCAGGGAGTTACAAGTGCACACACCGGGCCACCAGTTACGCATCCTGCGGGAACAGCTGGGACTGACCATGCGCGACGTGGAAGTCGCTAGTTCGCGGATCGCCTCCAAACACTCCAATGACGACTTCTCAGTAGCGCTTAGCCGCCTCTCCGACATTGAAACTAAAGGAATTGTCCCCAGCATCTACCGGCTCTACTCGCTGGCGGTGATTTATCGCCGCGACATGCGTGAGCTGCTGGGCTGGTATGGCATTGATTTGAACGAGGTGGCCGGCGATGTGGGTGTGGTGGATTTGCGCAAATCACACCGTGCCGAGCTTATGCTGGGGGCCAGCGCGGTGCGCGTCCCAGTGCGCATGGATCCGGCTTTTGATCCCAAGCGCAGCGCGAACCTGGGCCGAATGATCGAGCAGTGGGGGGTGGTCCCCATGGCCTACCTGGCACAGTTTGCCAGCCGCAATTACACCTATGGCTATGTGGGTACGGAGGATTTCACCATGTACCCCATCCTGCTGCCGGGCTCATTCGTGCAGGTGGACGAGGCGCGAAACAAGGTGACCAGCGGGATGTGGCGTTCGGAATTCGAGCGGCCCATCTATTTTGTCGAGACCCGCCATGGCCATACCTGCTGCTGGTGCAGCTTGAAAGGGGAGCAGCTTACCCTCCACCCGCATCCGCTTTCGCCGCAACCGGTGCGCATTCTGCGCCACCCGCAGGAGGCGGAGGTGATTGGCCAGGTGGTGGGAGTGGCTATGAGGCTTGCCGACTGGTATGACAGCGAGCACGTGCCAGAGCCGAAAGGGCGTGCAGCACTGAATTGAGGTGAAGCACCGGCCCGCGTTCTGCTCCCGGAGGAGCCAGGAGGGACAGGCGCTGCGCGAGGTACTCCAGGTAGGGATCCAGGCCCAGGCTCCCGGCCGGCTGCGATTGAGCGGTTTCGTCCAACAAGTGCGCCAAAGGCGTGCTCAGCACCCTGGAAAACAGCCGGCGGTGGGCTTCCCCGGCAGCCTCGTGCGCGGCATTTTCTCCGTGCACCCGTGCTAAACCCCAGTGAGCATAGTTGCCATCGCCCCGGCGCAGCCCGGCTACATAATCCAGCTTGTCCAGCAGCCCCCCGATAGCTGCCAGGCTATTAAGCACAAAATCCTCAAAAGGCGACTGGAAAGTCATTTTTGTTCCGTTTTCCGGAATCTTAACTTTTGCCCAATTCTCTTGCTTTTGTCTGGACGCCAGCACATTATCATGCCCAGACGGGATGGGGAAGAGGGCTTTACACACCCCAAATACGCGTTCCAGAAAGTGCAGTTCGCGCCAGAAGCGCGCGCAATCTAATTTCGGACGGGCCGATTCCGGTTCCAGTACGGCGTCGGTTCGGGTGGTCGGCAGGGGCTTGCAGTGGAACCTCGCATGGTAGTAACTGTAATTCTGGTTGTTGTAGTGGCGGGCGCCCTGCTTGTGCTGGCGCGGGCGGCACGCGGCCAAGCCGCCGCCAACATCACCAGTCTGGTGGATTTGCAAGGGCGGACCACCGCCATTGACCTTTCCGCGTTCCGCAATCTCATCTCTCCCGAGGAAGAGGAGTACCTGCGCCGCCAGCTGCCGCCGGCGGAGTTCAAGCGCCTGCGCAAGGAACGTTTGCGAGCCGCGGTCGCGTACGTCCAGTGCGCCTTGCAGAACGCGGCCATCCTGCTGCGGCTGGGAGAGGCGGCGCAAACGAGCGCCGATCCGCAATTGGCCACAGCGGGGCGAAAGCTGGTGGACAACGCTATTCGCCTGCGTCTCTATGCGTTTTTTGCCTTGTCGAAGCTCTATCTCAACATCGTCTTTCCGGGACTTCAACTCTCACCCATGGCGGTGGCCGACCGTTACGAGCACCTGACCGAGGCCATGGGTCGTTTCACCCGCCTGCAGCAGCCCGGGTTGGTCACGCGCATCTCCCTGACGCTATAGATGGGAATCCCGGTACTCAGGCAACACACTATCAAGCAAGGTCAATCTGTTTATGTATGCAGCTCTCCTAGCTGCGGACATGGTGTGGCGATTTTGCCAGTCCAGGACCTCACGTCCGGAAACCGGACGGAGTTTACATCGCTTCCACAGGAGTTTAGCTTTCGGCGACGTTGTTTGGGGCAGACGCTTAATGCAGTTTAGGATTCGCCGGTCACGCCCGCCAGGGATAACTGCGTGCGCCGTATTCCTGGGCCTGTTCGGCATCGTCAAACCCGGCTGCGGTGGCGCGTTCCGCGGGCCGCGGTTCGCTGCGCAATTCGGGCAGGAATTCATAGTGCTCGACCACTACAGCGACCCCAAACTTCGCGCCCAGGCCCGGCCCCTCAACCCGTATCGCTTTGCCGCGGCAGCGCACCCGCATGCTTTCCGTGAGCGTAACTTCAGGCGGCAGCACCAGCGTGAACTCAACCACGGCGGCCTCCGCCACCTTGGCCTCGGTCAAAATGAAGGCGCCCCGCGCGCTCACGTCCTGCGTGACCCCCATACATTCCACTTCTCCGCCGAGGCGAAGGGCAACCGGAAGTTGAAAGGGAAAACGCTGTGCTGCGCGACGTTCGTGCTGAACTGGAGAAGAACTCATCGCCACTCTCCCTGGCTGGCACGGGCCCGACCCGGGCGGGTCGGCCAGCACCAGCTTACCCTCATCCCCCGGGGAAGAAAAGAAACAAATGTGAACCAGGCCTGGGATTACTAGACGGTTAAGGGAACAATTCCCCTGTACCAGAGTCTGGACCTGTGGCTCTTTGAAACCCGCATGGAGCGGGCGGTCGCCTGATAATAGGCAGCTTGCGTTTCGTGGGCCAGTTCACATTTAAGATAGTTGGGCTGCCGAGCCGATTACGATGCCAGTTTCCGGCAATCCAGACGAATCCATCTCCACATCCGGGGAGGCCCTGCCTGCGCGCCCGCCTTCTCGGCTGCAGCTGGCGATGCGTTCGTTGCGTCACCGCAATTTTCGCCTGTTTTTCAGCGGTCAGCTCATCTCCCTGATCGGCACCTGGATGCAAAACATTGCACAGGCCTGGCTGGTTTACCGGCTGACCGGGTCCTCCCTCCTGCTGGGCATCGTCGGGTTCGCCTCGCAGATACCGGTTTTCATTCTGGCGCCGATTGGGGGCGCCGTGGCCGACCGGCACAACCGACACCGCGTGGTGATTGCTACGCAAGCCGCATCGCTCGTGCTGGCTTTTATCCTGGCTGCTCTGACCCTGAGCCGGGCGGTGCAGGTGTGGCACATCATGGTGCTGGCCGCCTTGCTCGGGGTGGTAAATGCCTTCGATATTCCCGCGCGGCAAGCGTTCATCGTGGAAATGGTGGGCAAAGAAGACCTGATGAACGCCATCGCCCTCAACTCCTCCATGTTCAATGGAGCTCGCATTATTGGTCCTGCCATCGCCGGTGTACTCGTAGCCAGCATCGGGGAAGGCTGGTGCTTCTTCGCCAATGGCGTGAGCTACATCGCCGTGATCGCGGGCCTGCTGCTCATGCACGTGCAGTTCAGTCCGCGCGTGCATGAAAGCTCGCCGCTGGAGCACATTATCGAGGGCTTTCGCTTTGTGCGCCGCACCTTACCCATTCGCGACCTGCTGCTGTTGCTGGGACTGGTGAGCCTGGTGGCCATGCCTTACTCCGTGCTCATGCCGATATTTGCCGACAAAATCCTCCACAGCGGGGCGCGCGGGCTGGGCATCCTGATGGGCGCAACCGGGGTAGGCGCGCTGATCGGCGCGCTCATGCTGGCGGCCAAGTCAGGGATTCGCGGGCTAGGGCGATGGGTGGCGGTTTCCACGGCGGCGTTTGCAGTCACGCTGATCCTGTTTTCCTGGTCGCATGCTTTTTGGGTTTCCACTCTGGTGCTGGTGCCGGCGGGCCTGGCCATGATGGTACAGATGGCGGCCTCCAACACGCTCATCCAGGCCATGGTGCCGGATGAACTGTGCGGGCGGGTGATGGCGGTCTATTCCATGATGTTCATGGGCATGGCGCCACTGGGGGCGCTGTTTGCCGGCGTGCTGGCCGACCGCCTGGGCGCGCCGCTCACGTTGAGCATTGGAGCGGTAGCTTGCCTGGCCGGAGCGGCGGTGTTCTGGAAGCGGCTGCCGGCGCTGCGAGTGGAAGCGCGGCAGTTGATCATTGCCCAAGCGGCGGGGGGCGGCGAACCAGCGGAGCAGTCCACGGCGCGGAGCATCTCGTGAATTTGTAATTCGGCAATTTGAAATTTGGTGATTTGAAAACCGCTGTGGCTTACTGGTAGACGTGGCCTACCCAAGAAAATTACAAATTACAAATTGCCAAATTACAAACTGCATTCAGCTCACACGCCGTCGAAGTACTTGGCCGCGTGTTCGTGTTCGTGCTCGGAATTCTCAGCCACCAGAGGCACGGCGGCGGTGCCGTAATCGAAGCCGCGGTCGAAGGCGCGCAGGTTGAGTTCGCGGAAGCCGGCCGGAACGGAGTCGGCAATGGCCTTGCGCAAGGAGTCGGGATCGAGCAGCCCGGCCACCGCGCCGAAAAATCCCACCATCACCGAGTTCAGCACCATGCGTTTGCCCAGTTCCTCGGCAATCCGGGTGGCGGGCACGCTGAACAGGCGCGTGCCTTCCGGCAACTCGGAAACCCGCACCAAGTCCTGCTCAATGATGAGCAAACCGTTGTCTTTGAGTTCCGGCGAGAAGCGGGTGTACGCCTCCTGCGACATCACCACCAGAATGTCCGGCCGGGTCACGTAGGGATAGAGGATGGGCTCATCCGACAAAATCACCTGCGCGCTGCAGGCGCCGCCGCGCGCTTCCGGGCCGAAGCTCTGGGTCATGGTGGCGTAGCCGCCGTGAAAAATGCAGGCGGCCTTACCGATCACGATGGCGGAGAGGATCACGCCCTGGCCGCCGAATCCCGCAATGCGAATTTCGGTTAGCTGCATACCAGTTCCTCGCACTCCACATAGCGATCGCCCAAGGTCTCCGCCAGACGGTGTCGCATCAGTTCGCGATAATCGGGCCGGTCGCGGTCTACGAACTTGCCCACAATGATTTCTCCCTGCATGGTCAGTCCGACTTCGCTGGTGGGCGCGCCGTTGCGGACTTTGCTCTTTTCTTTGTAGTACTTCATCGTTTCCAGGCCATCGCCGAGCTTGTTGCGGCGCTGGTAGAGCGTCGGACAGGGCGAGAGCACTTCGATGAAGGAGAAGCCTTTTTTCGCGAACGCCTCCTGCATAGAGCGCGCCAACTGGCGCACGTGATAGGTGGTCCAGCGCGCCACGTAAACCGCGCCCGCGGCTTCCACCAGGTGCGGCAGGTTGAACGCCGGCTCGTAGCTGCCGTAAGGAGCGGTGGAGGTGACCGCATCATTGGGCGTGGTGGGGGCGGTCTGGCCGCCGGTCATGGCGTAGATGAGGTTGTTCACGCAGACAATTTTCAGGTCAATGTTGCGGCGGGCCGCATGGATCAGGTGATTGCCGCCAATGGCCGAGAGATCGCCGTCTCCCGAGTACACGATCACGTTCAGCTTGGGATTCGCCAGCTTCAGGCCGGTGGCGAAGGGAATGGCGCGCCCGTGTGTGGTGTGGAAGGAATCCAGCTTCACGTAGCCGGCCACGCGCCCGGTGCAGCCGATCCCGGACACAATAGTGACATGATCCAGGTCCACCTTCGATTCGATCAGGGCGCGGGTAAAGCAGTTGACCGTGGTGCCAATGCCGCAGCCGGGGCACCAGATGTGCGGCATGCGGTCCATGCGCAGGAAAGGTTCCACGGGATTGCGAACTTCGCTCATGATGCCGCCTCCAGGATGGCCTGCAGGATATCTTCTGGCCGGTGTACGCCGCCGCCGGCGTGGGAAACGGGAAGCACGCGGGACAGCCCGCCGGCCAAGCGTTCCACTTCGCGCACCATTTGACCCAGATTCAACTCCGGCACCACAAATGCCTTTGTCCTCTGCGCCAGCTGGCGGATCCGGTGCTCCGGGAAGGGCCAGGCGGTGATCAGGCGGAACTTGCCCACTCGCCGCCCTTGGGCCCGCGCCAGTTCGATGGCGCGCTGGGCCACGCGCGACGTGATGCCGTAGGAAACCACCACCACCTCTGCATCGTCCACCTTCTCTTCTTCGTACAGGGCGATCTCATCGGCGGCGCGTTCAATTTTTTGCTGCAGGCGCCGCACCAGCTTGTCCTGAGCGGGCACGGTCATCACCGGATAGCCTCGCTCGTCGTGGGTGAGGCCGGTGATGTGAAACTTGTAACCTTCGCCGGCATGCGCCATTTCCGGCACCATGTCGCCATTGGTCTCGTAAGGAAGGTAATCGGCGGGAGGCTTGCTAGTGTGGCGGCGAGGGAAAATTTCAATTTGCTCGGCGGGAGGGATCACCACCTTTTCGGTCATGTGGCCGACCACTTCGTCCATCATCAGCATGACGGGAACACGGAACTGCTCGGCAAAGTTGAAGGCCTGGATGGTCAGGTCGAAGCACTCCTGGGGCGAGTTGGGGCAGAGGGCGATGATTCCGTAATCGCCATGCGAGCCCCAGCGCGCCTGCATCATGTCCGCCTGGGCGGGCAGGGTGGGCAGGCCGGTGGAGGGCCCGCCGCGCTGCACGTTGACGAACACGCAAGGCGTTTCCGTCATGGCGGCGTAGCCGATGTGCTCCATCATCAGCGAGAAGCCGGGGCCGGAGGTCACGGTGAAAGCCTTGGCTCCGCCCCACACCGCGCCCTGCAGAGCGATGGAGGCAGCCAGTTCGTCTTCCATCTGGATGAAGATACCGCCCAGCGTGGGCACGCGCGCGGCAAAGCGCTCCACCACCTCGGTGGAGGGAGTAATGGGATAACCCGAGGCAAAACGCGCGCCCGCTGTGAGCGCGCCTTCACAGCAGGCATGGTCGCCGTCTAGAAAGTGCACGCCGGTGAGGACGCCGCGGGGATCAGCGTGCATCAGCCGTCTCCTTGTTGGGCGTTGCCTGGGGCTGCGGCTGGCGGTAACCAAAGATTGCGAAATCGGGACAGTACATGCCGCACAGGTCGCAACCGCTGCATTTTTCCGTTGCCACCACGTGCGGCGGGTGGTAACCCTTGGAATTGAAGGCGGAAGAGAGCGCCAGCACCTTGGTGGGACAGAATTCCACGCAGAAGCCGCACGCCTTGCAGCGTTCGACCACAATTTTGACCGCACCTTTGGCCATGATCCCCCACTTGCCGCGCATGGCGGCCGGCAATCAGGAACCATTATGAATTCGAATGTTGCAGGGTGGTGTGATGTGGGTCACGAAGCGACGTGAGGAGGGACACAGGGCGCAGCCGTGGAGCAGGTCTTCAGGCTTTCATTTCTTTTTTGCGCACGGCGATCCCCAGCTCCTTCAGTTGCGCTTCGCTGACCGGGGTGGGCGCGTCCACCATCAGGTCCACGGCCTTGGCCGTCTTGGGGAAGGGAATCACTTCGCGCAGGCTGTCCGCTCCCGCGAGAATCATCACAATGCGGTCCAAACCGAGCGCAATGCCGCCATGCGGCGGCGTGCCGTACTCCAGCGCCTCCAGAAAAAATCCAAAGCGGGCCTTGGCTTCCTCATCGCTCATGCCCAGCGCGTGGAAAATTTTCTTCTGAATGTCCTGGCGGTGAATACGGATCGAGCCGGAGCCCAGTTCGGTGCCGTTCAGCACCACGTCGTAGGCCAGGGCACGCACTGCCGCCGGATCGGACTCCAGCTTGTCCATGTCCTTTTCGTGCGGCGAGGTGAAGGGATGATGCGCTGCCGCCCAGCGCTTGCCCTCCTCGTCCCACTCGAACATGGGAAAGTCGGTCACCCAGAGAAAATGGAAATCGCCGCGCCGGAACGCGCCATGGCGCTCGGCATATTTCTGGGCCAGAGCCACGCGCAGCGCGCCCGCGGCCGTGTAAACCGCGGCATCATGCTGCTTGACCTCGGGGCCGACAATGCTCTCCGAGGGATGCTCCCCGGGGTGCTCGTTGCCGGCCACCAGCACCAGCAGGTCGTCGCCCTCGGCGCCGCTCAGTTCGCGTACCTTGGCCATGGCCTCGGGGAAGGATTTCTCCAGGCGCTTGGCGTCCTCAAACAGCTTAGCGTTCCTGCGCTCGCCGAACAGCGGCTTGATGTCGTCGCGTTCCTTGCGCGAAAGCTCGCCCACCTTGGGGATGCGGATGGCCACCACGGGCAGCCGTGGGTCCACGTTCAGCGTCTTCAGGTTTTCCGGCGCGAAGGCCTGGCGCACGTCGGTCATCGAGGGCAAGCGCAAATCGGGCTTGTCGGAGCCGTACTTGCGGATGGCCTGGTCGTAGGTCATGCGCAGAAATGGCGTCTTGATCTCCTGCCCCGCGGCGCGGAAAGCCGCCGTGAGGAATCCCTCCACTACCTCGAACACGCGGTCGGGCTGGGGGAAGGTCATCTCCAGGTCCACCTGGGTGAACTCGGGCTGCCGGTCGGCGCGCAGGTCCTCATCGCGGAAGCAGCGCACGATCTGGAAATACTTGTCGAAGCCGGAGATCATCAGAATCTGCTTGAACAGCTGCGGCGATTGCGGCAGGGCATAGAACGAGCCCGGGTACACGCGGCTGGGCACCAGGTAGTCGCGGGCGCCCTCGGGAGTGGAACGGGTCATAAAGGGCGTTTCGATATCGAAAAATCCCTGTTCAGCCAGGTAGCGGCGAATGGCGAGGCTCACCTTGTGCCGCATTTCGATGTTGAACTGCATCTTCTCGCGGCGCAGGTCCAGGTAGCGGTACTTGAGGCGCATTTCCTCGTTGGGCAGCACCGGCTCCCCGGGCAAGAAAGGAGGCGTTTTGGAAACATTCAGGATGCGCAGCTCTTGCGCCACCAGTTCGATTTCACCCGTGGCGATGTTCTTGTTGACCAGGTTGGGCTCGCGCTGCTTGACCAAACCGGTCACCGCGATCACGTACTCCGAGCCCAGGTGCGCGGCCTTTTCGTGCAGCGCCGGGTTGAGCTCCTTGTTGAACACCACCTGGGTTACGCCGGTGCGGTCGCGCACGTCCACAAAAATCAGGTTGCCGTGGTCGCGCAGACGGTTCACCCAGCCCATAAGCACGGCGCGCTGGCCGGAATCCGCCGGGCGCAGCGTCCCGCAGGTATGGGTGCGTCGCAGGTCGCCTAGAAAGTCGAGCAAGAGTTGGTTTCGCCTTGTGTTGGAAATGCCGCTTGCGCGGAAGGATGATTATAAATGTACGGGTGGGAACAACCAGTGACGTGTGGCAGCAGAAGGCGTCATGCAGAGGGCCTTTAGGCCCGAAGCATCTCGCGCGCACTACAACGCTTTGTAGCGCTGCACGCGAGATCCCTCGCGGCTGAAGCCATTCGGGATGACGCCGGAAGAATACTCGGGGTTGCGGCCCTGCAAGAAATTGCTTGCTGTTGCCTTCAGCGGTATTAGCTATGTGTCGTAGGAGACTGGGAAACCTTGAATCTTTGAAACCTGAGAAACCTTGCGTCTATTGCGCCGCCGTGGCCTGCTGGAACTTGAGCAGCCATTTGCCGCCCTGGTTTACCCACACCGAGCTGACGTGCTGGTAGCGGGGCGCGTGCTCGTCGCCGATGCGCATCTGCACGATCGCGTCGTAGGTGACCACGGCAGCGTTGTCATTGAGCGGCAGGACCTTGGCATCGTATATGGAATAGTTTTCCAGGTTGACGACGTTCAATCCCTCCATCATCTCGTCCTTGCTGTAAACCTTGGCATCGGGCGCAACTTCCAGAAAATCATCGGTAGTGATGTTCTTGAAGAAATCCACATCTTTGCGCTTCTGTGCCTCAGGCAGCGACTTCTCCTTGGCCAGCAGAAGCTCGGTCAAGGAGGCGTTGGTAGCGGCTGAGCTTTCGGACTTCGCGGTCGCGGATGAGGGCGAGTTGGCTGCAGTTTTGGGCGGATCATTCGCGGCTAAAGTGGCAACTGGCAGGACAATCAGGAGCACGCAAAGAAAGGACTTGATCACGGCAACCTCCGGCCGGCCCGGTGCCGGGCTGGCTTACTTCTGTTCGCCTGATTGTATCCTGCCCGCCAGCTCAGAACGAGGCACAGACTGCTGCTGGCCGGTGCCCAGGTGCTTGAGGGCAAAGGTGCCGCCCTGCACCTCGTTTTCGCCGACGATCAAGGCGAAGCGGGCGCCCAGCTTGCTGGCTGTTTCCAGCGACTTCTTCAGTCGAAACGACTCGTCGCCCAAATCAACCACGATTCCTGCCTGGCGCAGTTCGCGGGCCAGGCGCGCCGCCTCGCGGTTCATGCCCGCCCCCAGGGGCGCAATGTAAACATCTGCCGGCTTGGCCAATTGACCCGCTGTTTCCTGCAGCGCCAGCACCACCCGGTCTTCGCCAATGGCGAAGCCAATGCCGGGCGCCTGCGGCCCGCCCAGGGCTTCGGAGAGACCATCGTAGCGGCCGCCTCCCAGGATGGCGTTCTGCGCTCCCAGCGCGCCATGGGTGAACTCGAAAGCGGTACGGGTGTAGTAATCCAGTCCGCGCACCAGGCGATCGTTGAGCATGAAAGGCACGCCCACCGCCTTCAGGACCTCTTGCACTGCGCTGAAGTGCTGGCGGCAGGGCTCATCCAGGTACTGGCTGATGCGCGGCAGTTTTTCGATGATGGGTTGGTCCTCGGGCACTTTGCAGTCAAAGACGCGCAGCGGATTCGTGACGGCGCGGCGCTGGCAGTCGGCGCACATCCGCGCCTTCACCGGTTCCAGAGCCTGGCGCAGCGCCGCATCATAGGACGCCCGATCATTGGCGCAGCCCACCGAGTTCAGCTCCAGCGTCCAGTTTTTAATGCCGAGCCTGTCAAGCAGTGTGGCCAGCATCTCCAGAACTTCGGCGTCGCGCAGCGGCGATTCGCTGCCCGCGGTGGGCGGTCCAATCGCCTCCGCCCCAATCTGATAGAACTGGCGATAGCGGCCCTTCTGCGGACGCTCCCGCCGAAATTGCGGCCCAATGTAGTAGAGCTTCTGCACTCCCGGCCGGTCCCACAGCTTGTGCTCGATGTAGGCGCGCACCACCCCGGCGGTGTTTTCCGGGCGAAGGGCTAAGTACGTACGTTGCGTTGACCCAGCCGGCGTTTTAGTCTCAGCGCGTGCTTCGGCTGGAGCCGGTCCCACAATTGTTCCTTCTGGACTCTTTACCTCGTAAGCTTCTCGCTTAAGGCTCGGTCGATCTTCCCAAGAGAACATCTCCTTGGAGACTATGTCCGTTTCTTCTCCAACGGATCGCTGAAAAAGTTGAAGCTCTTCGATAATGGGCGTGCGGATTTCCTGGAAGTTGTAGGTGCGGAACACCTCGCGCGCCGTGCTTTCCACAAAGTTCCACAGCGCCGTCTCCGGCGGCAGCAGGTCGCGGGTTCCTCGTATCGCTTTGATCATGCGGAAGCTATCTCGCTGACTGGCTGACTAGCTCAGCACGCAGCAGTTAGCATGTAGCACTTAGCCAGCGGCGATTCGCTTCAGGGGCTAAATGCTAACTGCTAATTGCTAAGTACTCCTTTCCTTCAAATACTCTTCTTTGTATCCCAAATAATTCCGCCCGTAGCGCAGGATCAGTTCCTGGCTATCCTTGTCCTCGATCTTCTTCCGAAACTTGCCCGGCGAGCCCATCCACAGCGAATAGGGCTCAACCACGGTGCGCTCGGGAATGAGCGTGCCCGCGGCAATGATGGAACCGGTGCCGATGCGCGCGCCGTTCAGGATGATGCAGCCCATGCCGATCAGGCAGCGGTCCTCGATGACGCAGCCGTGCAGCGTGACCGAATGACCCACCGTCACCCAGTCACCCAGAATGACCGGGTACTGCTCCTTCATGCCGTGCAGGACACTGCAATCCTGGATGTTGGAGTTGGCGCCCACTCGAATGGAATGCACGTCGCCGCGCAGCACCGCGTTCATCCACACGCTGGCGTGCTCGCCCAGTACCACGTCGCCGATAAGCTGCGCCGACTCATCCACAAACGCCGTGCGCGGCACCTGCGGCGTCTTCCCCTTGTAGGAACGGATCATGTTTCAAAGGAAATTGAGCGTAACACGACGGGCGCGAACGCTTCCAGCGGAGTGCGTGCTAAGCGACTGTCATCCCGAACGAATTTCGACTCGGGCATGCGCCCTCGCTCAATATGACAGTCGAAGCGTGAAGCTATTCCGACGTGAAGTAATCCACCGTAACGGGGTTCTCAAACAGGGAGTAGTCGCGGGTGACCACGGTGATGCCGCTATCGGTCACGAAATAACGCTGGCGGTCGGCCTCAGTGTCATAGCCGACCACGGTGCCCTCGGGAATATGCACATCGCGGTCAATAATGGCGCGGCGGATGCGGCAATGCCGGCCCACATTCACGTGGGAAAACAGAATGCTGGAATCCACCTCGCTGTAGGAGTTGATGCGCACGTCGGGAGAAAGCACGCTGTTGCGCACCACGCCGCCCGAAACGATGCAGCCGTTGGAGACGATGGAGTCCATGGCTACTCCCATGCGTCCCGGCTCGGCAAACACAAACTTGGCGGGCGGATACTGCCGCTGATGGGTGCGGATGGGCCAGTGCTCGTCATAAAGGTTGAATACAGGAGACACCGACACAATATCCATGTTGGCTTCGTAATAAGCTTCCAGCGTGCCTACGTCGCGCCAGTACAGAGCCTCCTTCTTGTTTTCGTCAATGAAGTTGAAGGAATACACCTTGTAGTCGTCCACCATCTTGGGCAGGATGTCGTGCCCGAAATCGTGCGAGGAATTGGGATCTTCGGCGTCCTTGAGCAGCACCGGAATGAGCACATCGGTGTTGAACAGATAAATGCCCATGGAGCCCGAAACCATGCGCGGGTTATAGGGCGAGCGGGTGTCGGTGCGCTGCGGCTTCTCCTCAAAGCCCACAATGCGGCCCTCGCGGTCCACGTCCACCACGCCGAAGCGGTAGGTCTCGCTGGGGTCAATCAGAATGGTGGCCAGGCTGACGTCGGCGCCGGAATCCTGGTGCTGCTGCAGCATCAGCCCGTAGTTCATCTTGTAGATGTGGTCGCCGGAAAGGATGAGCACGTGCCGCGGCTGCTCCGAGCCGATGGAGTAAATGTTCTGGTAAACCGCATCGGCCGTTCCCATGTACCAGTTCTCGCTCACCCGCTTCATGGGCGGCAGAATCTCGATGAACTCGCCCATCTCCCGCGCCAGAATGTTCCAGCCCTCGCGGATGTGGCGGTTCAGGGACAAGGCCTTGTATTGGGTGAGAATGTAAACCCGGCGCAGGTCGGAGTTGACGCAGTTGGAAAGAGTGATGTCAATGATGCGGTACATGCCGCCGAAAGTGACTGCCGGCTTGGCGCGGTCGCGGGTCAGGGGGTAGAGGCGTTCTCCCGCCCCGCCCGCCAACAGCACTCCAAGGGTATCCTTCATAGCGGCTCCGCTGGACTGCGCTCAGCGGCGGCCAAGCGCCGCAGCGCAAACCTTAGATGCTAGCACAATCAACGGTACGGATAACGGATTGAGCGACTTACACCGGGGCTAGGCGGCATCGTCGGCGCTGATCTTCAGCGATCTGAGGAATTTCATGTCCTGAGAATTGAGCTTGAACTCGGGCATGCGGGTGCGCGCCGTGATGGTGGGGCGGCGGCGCGAGGGCTTCTCGTCCTGCTTGTTGAAGCCGATAGTAGCTTCCAACACCAGGAAAATGTCGTACCCCCCGGCCTTAATGCGGGAAATGACGTCGGCAATCTGCTCGGATTCTGTGAGCGACTCGCTGATGGCGTCGCCCAATTCTTTGATCAGCTTCTTGAGTTGTTGATCCACACTTCCCCCGCAGCGCCCAGCCTCACCCACCAGGACAGGGCTCCTACATCATTCGATGCCGGAGAAGGGCGTTGCGTTTCGCCCCCGGGCCAAACTCCTGCCGCGCGGCTGGTAAAATGCAACCAGTGGCACAGACATCGGGGATTTCGACAGCTCGCAAGCTAGGCTTGGTGGCGCGGGTGGCCACACGGGTGGCGGTTCGGCAAGCGGGGCAGAGCCGGCGCATCTCGGCGCTGGGCCGCGCCAGCCGGGTCACTTTCTCGCATTTTCGCCGAGTACTGGGCCTGCTCTGGCTGCAGGTGACCGGCTTCTTCTTTCTGGCCCTTGCGTTCCTGGGCGGCGGGGCGCTGGCTGAGGAATATCCCAAGTACCAGGCGGGCAAGATCAGCGCTGGGCGCCTGCTGCTGGCAGCCGCTTTTATGCTCCTGTTTGCCTACTTTGGAGTAAGCTCCTTCTGGCGCGTGCGAAAAAAAACCTGAGCGGGGGCTGACATGGCCGAGAATGGTAAGTCCGGCTCCGGACTGCAGCAGGAAGCAGGCGAGCACTCGCTCCGGGCGGAAACGCCATCGCTGCCGCAAAACCAGGAAACCTCCTCTCACATTGGAGTTCATCCCCTCTACACTCCGGCGGACCTGGCCGGCTTTGACCAGGAGCACGACGTCGGCTACCCCGGCCAGTATCCCTTTACTCGCGGCGTGCAGCCCACCATGTACCGCGGCCGCCTCTGGACCATGCGCCAGTACGCCGGCATGGGCGATGCCGAGGAATCCAACAAGCGTTACAAGTACCTGCTGAGCCACGGCACCACCGGCTTGTCCGTCGCCTTCGACCTACCCACGCAGATTGGGTTGGATTCTGACCATCCCCTGGCCGCGGGCGAAGTGGGCAAGGTGGGGGTGGCCATTGATTCCATCGAAGACATGGAGCGGCTCTTCCAGGACATTGACCTGGGCGCGATCTCCACCTCCATGACCATCAACGCCACGGCTTCCATCTTGCTCGCTTTGTACGTGGCGGTGGCCAAACGGCACAGCGTGGAGCCGCGCCGGCTCGCGGGGACGGTGCAGAACGACATTCTGAAGGAATACATCGCGCGCGGCACCTACATTTATCCGCCCCAGCAGGCCATGCGCATCGTGACCGACCTGTTCGCCTTCTGCAACCAGCACGTGCCCGAGTGGAACACCATTTCCATCTCCGGCTACCACATGCGCGAGGCCGGCTGCACCGCGGTGCAGGAGGTGGCTTTCACCCTGGCCAACGGGATCACTTATGTGCAGACGGCAATAGATGCCGGTTTGGACCCGGACCGCTTCGCCCCACGTCTGTCGTTCTTCTTCGCCTGCCACAACAATTTTCTGGAAGAAGTGGCCAAATTCCGCGCCGCCCGGCGCCTGTGGGCGCACATTATGCGGGAGCATTTCCACGCCGCCAACCCGCGCTCCTGGATGCTGCGCTTCCATACCCAGACAGCAGGCTCCACACTGACCGCGCAGCAGCCGGAGAACAACATTGTTCGCACCGCGCTGCAGGCATTGGCCGCCGTGCTGGGAGGCACGCAATCGCTGCACACCAATTCCTTCGACGAAGCCCTGGCCCTGCCCACCGAAGAGGCGGTGCGCATAGCGCTCCGCACCCAGCAGATTGTTGCCTACGAATCCGGCGTGCCTCAAACCATTGACCCGGTGGCAGGCTCGTATTACCTGGAATCGCTGACCAATGAGATCGAGAGCCGGGCCAAGGCCTACCTGGAAAAGATCGAAGCTATGGGCGGCATGCTGCGCGCCATCGAGCGCGGGTACGTGCAGCAGGAAATTCAGAATGCCGCTTACGAGTTCCAGCAGGCTGTAGATCGTTTGGAGGCAGTGGTGGTCGGCGTGAACCGCTTCACAACCGAAGAGGAGCACGCGGTTCCCATTTTCCACGTGGACGAAGCTATTGAGCGCAAGCAGGTGGAGCGCCTGCGGGCCTTGCGCGCGCGCCGCGACGCCCAAGCATGGCGCGCCGCCCTGGGCCGGGTGGAAGCCGCCGCGCGCACCGGCGATAACCTGATGCCGCACATTGTTTCCGCGGTGGAAGCCTACGCCACGGTGGGAGAAATCTCGGATGCGATGCGCAGGGTCTTTGGGGAGTATAAGGAAACGGTGGTGATTTAAGGCCCCAAATTTCAATGTTTCACATGTCTGCTGCAACCCTGAAACCGGTGAAACTTTGAAACGCGGAACCTTGAAACCTTAGTCTTGCGCCTGGTAATCGCACGCCTCTCTGCACGTTCTGCAGTAATAGCACCCGTCCTGGCACAGGCGCGCGTCATCCTCGCCAAAGCAGATGGCGCAGTAGCGGTCGCAGGTGCATTGCTTCTCGTCCTTCTCGCAAATCACGCACTGAAACCTGGTGCTTTCCATGGGGCCAATTTAGCGCCCGGCTCAGGCCAGCGAAAAGTTACCGAAGTGCTTGCAAAGAACTAAACCATTACTGCCGAGTACGCAGAGGACGCCGAGGCTTGAATGCTGCAGCAGCGTTCTTGTCGCGTTTGACCCTTGGAAAATCTACGTGTTACCGTAACAAGTTCCACTTGGCCCCAGGTAGAATTTAGCGAGGAAGTCCGCCTTTGTCCTCCAGCGTCGAAACCACTCCCGCCGTACGCAAAACCGCCCTAAATGCCGTGCACCGGCGCATGGGCGCGAAAATGGTCGAATTCAACGGCTGGGATATGCCCGTGGAGTATCCGGCCACCGGCGGCTTGATTGCTGAGCACCTGGCGGTGCGCACCCGGGCGGGCGTATTCGACGTCAGCCACATGGGCGACATTCGCATCGCCGGCCCGCAGGCCCTGGAAGCCACCCAGCACATCAGCATGAACGATGCCTCCCGGCTGGCTGTTGGGCAGGCCCAGTACTCGGCCTTGCTTTATCCTCAGGGGACCTTCGTGGACGACGTGATCGTGCACCGGTTGGGAGAGCGGGAATTCCTGCTGGTGATCAATGCGGGAACGCGCGAGAAGGATTTCAACTGGGTGCGCGACAACGTTCGCGGCTTTGACTGCACCGCCCAGAACCTGAGCGATGACTTCACCCAGATCGCCATCCAGGGACCGCAGGGGCACGCGTTACTGCAAAAGCTCACCAGCGCCGATCTGGCGGCGGTGAAATTCTACTGGTTCACGCACGGCACGGTATGCGGGTTGAAAAACATTCTGATCGCACGCACAGGTTACACCGCCGAAGACGGGTTCGAAATCTATGTGCCTGCGGACGAAGCCACCAGCGCCCGGGTTTGGAACGAAGTTCTGGAGGCCGGCAAGGAGTTCAATGCCCTCCCCTGCGGACTGGGCGCGCGCAACACTTTGCGCCTTGAGGGCCGGCTTCCCCTTTACGGACACGAAATTTCCGACAGCATCAATGTTTGGGAAGCGGGGCTGGACCGGTTCTGTAAGATGGAGAAGGGCGAGTTCGTCGGTCGGGCGGCGCTGGAGCGTGCCCGGGCGGCCGGTGTTAAGCGCACGCTGATCGGGCTGGAGATGGTGGAACGCGGCATCGCCCGCGACGGCTATAAGGTGCAGGACCAAGCGGGGCAGGAGGTCGGGTACGTGACCAGCGGTTCTTACGCCCCATTTTTGAAAAAGAACATCGCTTTGGCCTATGTGCCGCCTCGTTCGGCCGAGATGGGTACGCCGTTGAAGGTGGAGATTCGCGGGCAGGGAGTGGGCGCGAAGGTGGTGCCCACGCCGTTTTACAAGCGCCCGAAAAAGAATTTGTAGACCCACTTGCTCCGTCTTCTTAGGGAATGACAAGAACTGGGCCGGGCACCAACTTCTCAGGGAATGAGAAAAACTGGGCCGGGCAACCATCAGCCGCGAAGCGGCGCAAGAATGTAGCCCAGGGCGTAAGCCGTGGGAAAGTGACATAAAACGAATCGAGCCCCGTAGGGGGCGGCACATTCGCGGAGAACGCATGGCTTATCCCAAAAATTTCAAATACACCAAAGAGCACGAGTGGATTAAAGCCGATGGTGGAACTGCCACTGTGGGCATCACCACGTATGCCCAGGAGTCGCTCGGCGATATCGTTTTCGTGGAACTTCCCAAGGTTGGCGCTGAGTTGAGCGCCGGCAAGAGCTTTGGCACGGTCGAGTCGGTCAAGGCGGTTTCCGATCTGTACGCGCCCGCCTCCGGTACCGTGACCGAAGTTAACCAGGATCTGGCCACTGCCCCGGAGAAGATCAACTCCGATGCCCATGGCTCCTGGATGATCAAGCTGAAATTGAAAGATCCGAAGGAACTGAACGCGCTGCTCTCGGCCGACGATTATGAAAAATTCGTGGCCGAAGAAACGCATTAGAATTGAGCAATTAAGTAATTTGGTAATGAGTTATTGTGTAATTTTGTGATGGGCATACTTGGCGCGCATCTCTGCGCCGTGGCAGATGGTTTCTAATTTACACGATTACTAAATTGCTAAATTACACAATTACCTCATGCGCTATCTTCCTAAATCGCCGGCGGACCGCGAAGCGATGTTGCGCGCCATTGGGGCGCGCTCTATTGACGACCTGTTCGCTCCTATCCCCAATGAATACCGCCTGAACCGCGACCTGCGCCTGCCGCGGCAAATGTCGGAGCCGGAAATCCTGGAGTGGTTCCAGAAGTGCTCGCGCGAGAACGGCAAGGGCCTGCCCAGTTTTCTCGGCGCCGGCGCCTACCACCATTACCGTCCGGTGGTGATTGACACCATTATTTCTCGCGGCGAATTCCTGACCGCCTACACGCCCTACCAGGCGGAAATTTCCCAGGGCACGCTGCAGTCGATTTTCGAATTCCAGACCA
The DNA here is from genome assembly GCA_025934735.1 of Terriglobales bacterium. Lineage (GTDB taxonomy): Bacteria > Acidobacteriota > Terriglobia > Terriglobales > Acidobacteriaceae > JAICWP01. Next base: position 74,797 of record JAICWP010000001.1, read on the forward strand.
TGATCTGCGAGCTCACCGGCATGGAGGTGGCCAATGCCTCCATGTATGACGGCTCCACCGCTACCGCTGAGGCCGCCACGATGGCCATGCGCGTGAGCGGCCGCCGCCGCGTGGTGATGGCTCGCAGCGTGCACCCGGAGTATCGCGAGGTATTGGCCACCTACGGCCAGCATCAGGACATGCCGCTTACCGCCGTGGGTTTCGGCGAGAATGGCCGGGTAAAGATGGCGGAGCTGGAGCGGATACTGGGTGAGGATTGCGCCTGCCTTGTGGTGCAGTCCCCCAATTTCTTCGGCACCATCGAAGACGTTCCTGCTCTGGCGGAGCTAGCCCGCAGCAAAGGCGCGCTGCTGGTGGTCGCTATTGCGGAGGCGGTTTCGCTGGGAATTGTGAAGCCTCCAGCCGAAGCGGACATTGTCGCCATGGAGGCGCAATCCTTCGGCGTGCCCCTGGGTTTCGGAGGTCCTTACGCTGGCGTGATTGCCACCCGGGAAAAGTATGTCCGCCAGATGCCCGGCCGGTTGGTGGGCGAAACCCGCGACAAGCATGGCAAGCGCGGCTATGTGCTCACCCTGGCTACGCGAGAGCAGCACATTCGCCGCGAGAAGGCCACCTCCAACATCTGCACCAACCAGGCCCTGATCGCGCTAATGGCTAACGTCTTCATGACCGTGTACGGCCGCGAAGGACTCAAGGAGTTGGCCAAGCAGAACCTCGCCAAAACCGCGTACGCGCGGCAGCACTTCGGCCGGCATGGCAAGGCGCTATTCGACGGAGCACCAGTTTTTAACGAATTCGTTCTGCAGACCGTGGAAGATCCTTACGTTATCAACAGTCGCCTGCTGGAGGAAAACATCGTCGGCGGCTTCCCGCTGAAGAAGTTCTATCCCGAGCTGGGCAATGCCGCCCTGTGGTGCTGCACCGAGACTACGACGCGGGCTTCCATCGACGCGGTCGGCGCGGTACTGGCACGCGCCCAGACCGCCGGCAAACGCCGGCCGGAGCCCGAACCGGAGGTGGTGCGATGAGCCAGGTGAAAAAAGCCACGCGCCACGTCAACCAGAACGAAGGCTTGATCTTCGAAAAGTCGTCGCCGGGGAAGGCGGCCTGGAGATTGCCCCCGCTGGATGTTCCGGAAGTGGACACGGCTGACCTTCTGGGTGAAGCTGAGCGCGCCGACCTGGGCCACATGCCCGAAGTCAGCGAAATCGAGATCATCCGCCACTTCACCCGCCTTTCGACCTGGAATTACGCCATTGACCTCGGCATGTACCCGCTGGGCTCCTGCACTATGAAGTACAACCCGCGGATCAATGAGGCGGTGTCGCGCTTTGAAGGTTTGGCCAATGGCCATCCTTACCAGCCGGAGCGCATTTCTCTCGGCGCGCTGCGCATCCTGAAGACCCTGACCGATTGCCTGCTGGAGATCACCGGCATGCAGGCAATTACGCTGCAGCCCGCCGCCGGCGCTCACGGCGAGCTCACCGGCATCCTGCTGGTGCGCGCCTTCCTGCAGAAGCAGGGGAACCCGCGCAAGAAGATCCTGATTCCCGACTCGGCGCACGGCACCAACCCCGCGACTGCCGCCATGGCCGGCTACGCGGTGGAGAACCTCAAGTCGAATTCCGCCGGCATGGTGGACGTAGCCTCGCTGGCAGCGCAGATGAACGAAGATGTTGCCGCCCTCATGCTCACCAATCCCAACACCCTGGGCGTGTTTGAGCAGGAGATCCACAAAATTGCCGACATTCTGCACGGCAAGGGCGGCTTGCTCTACATGGACGGCGCCAACATGAACGCGCTGGTAGGCAAGGTGCGTCCCGGCGACTTCGGCGTGGACGTGATGCACTTGAACCTGCACAAGACTTTTTCCACCCCGCATGGCGGTGGCGGTCCGGGCTCAGGTCCGGTGGCTTGCAAGAATTTCCTGGAACCTTTCCTTCCTGTGCCCGTGATTGTGACCAAAGCCGACGGCACGCTGGGCTTCGACTACAACCGGCCGCAGTCGATCGGCCGGGTGCGCGCCTTTTACGGCAATTTTGGCATGCACGTGCGCGCCCTGGCTTACATCATGGCCAATGGCCCCGACGGACTGCGCCAGACCACCGAAGATGCCGTGCTCAATGCCAATTACATCCGCAAGGGCCTGGAGGGCGTGTACGACCTGCCCTACAAAACGCCCACCATGCACGAGGTGGTGTTCAGCGACCGCGTGCAAGCGAAAAAAGGCGTGCGCACCGGCGACTTGGCCAAGCGCCTGATTGATTACGGATTTCACCCCTACACGGTTTCATTTCCGCTGATCGTGCCTGGCGCGATGATGATTGAGCCTACAGAGAGCGAGTCCAAGGAAGAGCTGGACCTTTTTGTGGACGCCATGAAGTCCATCGCCGAGGAATGCGAGAAGGCGCCCGACGTGGTGCTGGAAGCCCCGCACAGCACGAGGGTTTCGCGCCTGGATGAGGTAGCTGCCGCCCGCAAGCCGGTGCTGCGCTGGAAGCCGTGAGAACTTTTAACGCAGAGATCGCAGAGAATCTAATTCACAATTTGCTCGGCGACCTCTGCGTTAATCTTTTCTATTTTTTCTCCGCGATATCCACATACGCCCGCGTCTTTTCCCAGTCCACGTTCATTACGCAGGATTTTGGGTCCGCCTTCTGGAAGCTGATGGTGAAGTTCTCCACATTGGAGGGCAACTCCTGCTTCTTCATGTCCACGCGTGCCAGGTCATACTGAGCGCCGGGATACGGGATGCCCCACTCGCCCGTTTTCTTGCTGATGATCAGCTTCCACGTGCCTTCCGAAGGCAGCGTGAACAGGGTGTAATGGCCCGCAGGTATGGCGGTGCCATCAATCTGCACGTTGGCCGTGGTATCGAATGTGGTGGCCTCGTTCGCGCCGGTGCGCCATTCCTGTCCATAGGGCACCAGACCGCCATAAACCTTGCGCCCTTTCATGCGCGGGCTGCTGTAGTCCACGTTAATGGTTTTGCCGTCCGCAAACTGGCACTTGGCATTTTCCGGCGGGCTGGCGCGCTTGCTCTTATCCTGCTGGGCAAACGCTACCATCGCTAAAACTGTAAGAATCGCAACCGCAATCAATGCTTTGCGCATGATTCGCTCCTTTGAGTGCGGCGATATTATCTGCGATACACAGCGCGGTTTGCAATTCGGCGGGCATCGCTCAGCCGCTGACGCAATGGAACTGTTATGTTTCCCGAGGCATCGTGGCGTAAACGCTACGCGGTTACGTACTTTCCCGACTCAATCACGCGGTTAGCAATTTGCCGCCGCAGCGCCACGGTATTCACCGGCTCGTGCTTACCCAGGCGCCGCAGGATTGCCATCTGCGTGCGCAGCATGTCGCCCTCGGCGATGGCGGCAATCACCTTCCGACCCGCAGCTTCAATCTTCTCCATTCCATGCGCGAGGTATACCTGCGCCATGGCCACTGCCAGGCCGCTGGCCGCTTCGCCATTGCGCTCTAGCATCTTCTGCGCGCGCAGCACCGCCGACTCCATGGCGTAGACTTCCATGATCATGTCGGCCAGCGCGCCCATGATTTCCTGCTGGTCTACCAGCGCCTGCATGTATTTTTGCGAGGCCGCGCCGGCGGCAAACAGCGCCAGCTTCTTAGCATTGGCTACCAGCGTCCGCTCGGCTGCCAGTGGCCCTTCCAGGCCGTCGCCCAGGCTGGGCCCCGCCAGCACCTCATCCATCAGCTTCTTGATGGCGGGCAACAGCGGCAGTTGCCCGGTCATGGCGCGCTTGAGCAGCCATCCCGTTATAATCAGCCGGTTAATCTCGTTGGTGCCCTCGAAAATGCGGTTCACGCGCGCATCCCGGTAAGCGCGCTCCGCCGGATACTCCTCCACAAAACCGTAGCCGCCGTAAATCTGCACCATCTCATCCACCACGTGATCCAGCATCTCCGAGCCCCAAACCTTCAACACCGAGCACTCCACCGCATATTCCTCGATCGCCTTGCGGACCTCGCCCAGGGCATTGGCTCCCGCCTTGTCCACCTCGCCCAGCGCCACGTCCATCATCCCCACAGTGCGGTACACGATGGATTCGCCGACAAAAATTTCCGTAGCCATGTCGGCCAATTTTTCCTGGATGAGCCCGAACTCAGCAATGGATTTGCCGAATGCTTTACGCTGCTTGGCATAACTGATGGCATTGTCTAGCGAGGTTCGTGCCCCGCCCACGCACATTGCGCCCAGCTTATAGCGGCCAATGTTCAGAATATTGAACGCGATGACGTGCCCCTTGCCGATTTCACCCAGCAGGTTCTCCACGGGAACGTGGCAGTCATTCAGAATCAGCGGGCAGGTGGAGGAGCCGCGAATGCCCATCTTGTGCTCTTCCGCTCCAATGGCGAATCCCGGGAACGTGCGCTCCACAAGGAATGCCGTGAACTTCTCGCCGTCCACTTTCGCGAACACCGTGAATAGGTCGGCAAATCCGGCGTTGGTGATCCACATTTTCTCGCCGTTGAGAACATAATGCTTCCCGTCGGGCGAAAGCTGCGCGCGGGCGCGGCAGTTGAGCGCGTCCGACCCGGCGGAAGCTTCTGAAAGCGCGTAGGCGCCGATCATCTCCCCGTTCGCCAGCCGGGGCAGATACTTCTTCTTTTGCGCCTCCGTCCCGAAAAACACGATGGGCAGCGTTCCAATGCCGGTGTGCCCGCCCCAGCTCACGGCGAAGCCGGCGTACTTGGCCATATGGTCGGCCAGGATGCAGGAGCTGACCTTGTCCATCTCCGCCCCGCCGTACTCCTCGGGGATATCCACCGAGGTGAGCCCCAGGTCGGCCGTCTTCTTCAGCAGTTCGCGGGTAAGCGCCCAGTCCTTATGTTCCAGTCGGTCGGCGACGGGCAGGACTTCATTGGTCGCGAAGTCGTCGGCCGTCTGCGCGATCAGCCGGTGCTGCTCGTCGAAATCTTCCGGGGTGAAGACCTCACTGGTTGGCCGCTCTTGCAGCAGGAAGCTGCCGCCGGGAATCTTCGCCTTAGGTGCCGCCGTAGTCGTTGCCATAAACTCCCTTTTTTACGTCAAGATGCAGAGGACGCACGGACATTTTAGATTCTTGTTTGCGCGCCTGTGAATTGAACGACAGTACCGTCCCTTACTGGTTACGTCTGATGCGCCGGTCAGGCCAACACGTTCCAAATTTCGCCGCGTCCTTCGCGTCGTCCGCGGTTCAATTCAGGTTTTCAAAGATGCCCGCGGCTCCCATGCCGCCCCCCACGCACATGGTCACTAGGCCGTAGCGGCCGTTGCGCCGCTTCAGTTCGCGGATGATGCTGGCCGTCAGCTTGGCGCCGGTACAGCCCAGCGGATGGCCCAGCGCAATGGCGCCGCCGTTCACGTTCACGCGGTCCAGGTCCAAGCCGGCTTCTTGGATCACTGCCAGCGACTGCGCCGCGAAGGCTTCATTCAGTTCAATTACATCAATTTGCGAGAGCTGCAGCCCCGCCATCTTCAGCGCCTTCGGAATGGCGTACACCGGGCCCACTCCCATTTCTTCCGGCTTGTAGCCAGCCGTGGCGAACGATACGTACCGGGCCAGCGGCTTGATGCCCAGCGCCCGTGCGCGCTCCGCCGACATCACCACCGCCGCGGCCGCGCCATCCGACATTTGCGAGGAATTGCCCGCGGTCACCGTGCCTTTGGCGTGAAATGCCGGCTTGAGCGAGGCCAGCGCTTCCATGGAAGTCTCGGCGCGCGGCCCTTCGTCGGTCTTGAACGTGATTTCCATGCGCTTCGGCTTGGCCCCATTCGGCGTGGTGAAGCTCACTGGGACAGGCACGGTCTCGTCCTCAAACTTGCCCGCTTGGATGGCGGCCATCGCGTTCTGGTGGCTGCGCAGCGAGAATTCGTCCGCTTGCTCACGGGTGATACCGAAGCGTTTGGCCAGGCGCTCCGCGGTCAGGCCCATGGAGAGGTAAGCGTCGGGGTAGTGGTCCACCAGCCAGGGATTGGGTGAAACCTTGTGCCCGCCCATGGGGATCATGGTCATAGACTCGGCCCCGCCGGCCACGATCACCTCAGCGCCCCCCGCCATGATGCGCTCCGCCGCCATGGCAATAGCCTGCAAGCCGGAGGAGCAGAAGCGGTTGATGGTCATGCCGGAAACTTCCACCGGCAGCCCGGCGCGCAGCGAGGCGATGCGCGCCACGTTCATACCCTGTTCCGCTTCCGGCATGGCGCAGCCCAGAATCACGTCTTCAATTTCTTTCCGATCCAGCTGGGGCACGCGTTCCAGCGCGCCCGAGATGGCTACGGCCGCCAGTTCATCCGGACGCGTGCCGCGCAGCGTGCCTTTGAATGCCTTGCCTACCGGCGTGCGAACCGAACTTGCAATTACCACTTCCCGCATACGAACCCCTTTCACCGCAAAGGACACGAAGAAAATTCACAAACGGTTGTGATCCTCTCCCATGTCCGATCCCGCCACTGAGATATCGGCGATAAGAGCATTACACCATTCCAATGCTGCTAGCTCACGTTGTTCGTCGGCAGCCATTTGGAGGTAACCACGCTCAAGATCTCCATTTTCATCGCAAATCGACATAGCAGATCCTCTTTTCTTCGGTGGGCCCATCTCTACGCAGGAGCCGGTAGCCAAGAGTTGGGGCTAACCAATCGCCGACAGCCGAGAGCCGAGAGCCGAGAGCCGAGAGCCGACAGCCAAGAGCCAACAGCCAAGAGCCAACAGCGAAGAACTTAAGTTAATTTCTCAGCGCTTTCCCCGTCTTCAGCGTGTACTGGATCCGTTCCTGCGTTTTGCGCTCCCCGCAGAGCGATTTGAACGCCTCTCGCTCTAGGTCGAGCAAGTATTGTTCGCTTACCGGCGTGCCCGGCGAAATGCTCCCGCCGCAAAGTACCTCCGCCACCTTATTGCCGATCTTCACCTCGTGATCGCTGATGTACTCGCCCTGGCGCATTAGATGTACTCCCAGCTTCAAAGTAGCAAGCATGCTTTCGCCGGGAGCGGGAATATCGGTGCGCGGCACCGGCGGCTTGTAGCCGGCCCGGGCCAGGTCGAGGGCGCGCTGCTTGGCATCCGCCAGCACGCGTTCGCGGTTCATGGTGACCTGGTCGCCTTGGCTGAGGAAGCCCAGTCCGCGGGCCTCCTCCGCCGACATGGACACCTTCGCCATGGCGATGGTCTCGAAGGCGCGCTTCATCGCCTCCACCATTTCCACCGACTCGCCTCGTCCTCCGGGCCGCACCGCTTCGGCGCTGTCTATCGCGCGCAGCGTCATCTCTTTGCAGCCTCCGCCACCGGGGAGCAAGCCGACCCCCACCTCCACCAGCCCCATGTAAAGCTCCGCATGGGGCTGGCGCACGGGCGCGTGCAGCGAAACCTCGCAGCCGCCGCCCAGCGTCATGCCAAACGGCGCCACCACCACGGGTTTGGGCGAGAACTTGATAGCCTGGGTCATGCCCTGGAAGCCGCGAATGGCCATGTCAATTTCCTCCCAGTCGTCATCCTGGATGGCCATCAGCAGCAGCATCACGTTGGCGCCCACGGAAAAGTTCTGCGCGTCATTGGTGATGACGAAGGCGTCGAAGTTGGCTCCCAGCGCCGCCGAATCAGGCCGCCCCGGCACACCCAGGGTCTGGGTGATCAGTTGCACGATGTCGCCGCCCAGGGCGTTCATCTTGGAGTGGAACTCGATGCAGGCTACGCCATCGCCCACGTCCACCAGGGAGGCGCCTGCATTCTTCTTCACCACATGACAGGCTTTCTTCAGCGCAGGCAGTAGGATTACCCCGTGCGGCACCGGCTCCGGCTGATAATTGCTTGCGACCAGGTCGAAGTAATCGTGTCCCGAGGGCGCCTCCCGGTCCTCGCCATACCACGATTTTTTGCCCGCCGCCAGCAGGTGTTCGGCGTTCGCTGCCACCGGCCGGCCCTGCTTCTTTAACTGCGCCAGCGTCGTCTCCACGCCGGCGGCATCCCACAGCTCAAACGGACCCAACTCCCAGTTGAAACCCAGGCGCATGGCGCGATCAATGTCAGCAATGGAGTCGGAAATTTCGCCAATGCGGTTGGCTGAATACGTCCACAGGTCCCCTAACGCGCTCCACAGAAATTCCGCGGCTTTATCGCCCTTGCGCGGACCGGAGCCATCCACACCCAGCAGCATGCGCAGGCGCTGCCCGGTGTCCTCTACGTTGCGCGCCATCTCCAGGGCAGGGAAGCTGGCCTTCTGGCGCGGCCGGTACTCCAGCGTGTGCCAGTCCAGCCCCATCCGCTCTGCCTGTTCGCCTTTGCCGGATTTCTTATAGAAGCCGCCGCCGGTCTTATCGCCCAGCCAGCGCCGTTCGAGCATCTGGCGCACGAACTCGGGCACTTGCAGATCGGAGCGCTCGTCACGCACGTTCTGCTTCAGGTTGCCGACCACGTGCGCCAGCACGTCCAGGCCAACCAGGTCGGCAGTGCGGAATGTCGCCGACTTCGGCCAGCCCACCGCCGGGCCGGTCAGCGCGTCCACCTGCTCGATGCTGAGGTCCATCTCCTGCATGATTCGCATCACGTTGAGCGCTGAGAAGGTGCCAATGCGGTTCGCGATGAAATTGGGGGTGTCTTTGGCGAAAACGATCCCTTTGCCCAGGCGCACATCGCAGAAGTGGCTGATGGCCTGCAGGGCAGCAGCATCCGTCTGTAGTGTGGGGATAATCTCCAGCAGGCGCATGTAGCGCGGTGGATTGAAGAAGTGCGTGCCGAACCAGTGGCGGCGGAAATCGTCCGAAAAGCCCTCGGCGATCTTACTCACCGGCAAGCCACTGGTGTTGGTAGTCACGATGGCGCCCGGGCGGCGCGCCGCTTCCACCTTGCGCAGCAGGGCGCGCTTGATCTCCAGGTCCTCCACCACCGCCTCAATGATCCAGTCCACGCTGGCCAATCGGCTCATATCGTCTTCAAAATTGCCGGTCGTGACCAGGCGTGCCAGGCCGGGCTCGAAGAAGGCAGCCGGCTTTGATTTGAGTGCCCCTTGCAACCCCATTTCCGCGATGCGGTTGCGCGGTTCGTTGCCCGCCGCCACCATGTCCAGCAGTAGGCAGGGGACGCCGGCATTGGCCAGATGGGCCGCTATACGGGAGCCCATGGTTCCCGCACCCAGGACTGCAACTTGTTGAATATTTTTTCCCATAATGGTCCACAAGGCTGCTTCAGCCTTAAAAGCTCTCGTACTTTTTACCACTCCCAGCCGCTTTCCGTCCGTGATGCCAAGATCCCGCGGCCTTGAGCCGGTCAATGCGTCCGGGCACAGCCTGAATCTGGCCGCACGCAGCAGCATTAAGGGATTAATGGTCGTGCTTGGTTTTTCCTTTGTGGCGTGTGGTGAAACAATTCCAGAGAGGTTTGCAGTCGCGGAAGTCCCAAAAACAGGTCAGGCGCGTGCCGTGATAGATGTGGGGTGAGGATGGCAACGGCACGCGCCCTATTAAGTTAATTTCACTGTAGTGAAGCGGGTTCGGCGCGTCAACAAAAATCGTAGATATTTTTTGTCCCAGTTCCGATTTAGGAACGTCAGTTTCACGCTTTGTGCAAGTGCATGGGTCACCGTTCCGTGTGACTAGAAGTGCAGCACCGGCCCGGTGGAAAAGCGGAAATAATTGGAGCTCTTGGAGAAGAGCTGGTCTTGCAGGAAATCTCCTTGCACCCGCCAGCGCAGCGGGCCCAACAGGCTGTAATCCACTCCTCCGCCCAGGGCATACGAAAACGCCGTATCGCTGGCTGAAAATGGCTGCGCCTTGGCGCTCTCGCTGAGATGAGCGGCGCCGAACAGGGCGTGCGCGAAGGGCCGCACCCGGCCGACCGAAAACGAAAGCTGCGGCCCCACAAAGAAGTGGTACACCGTTGCATCCATCGGCTCACGAATGGTGAGACAAGGAACAGCGACAAAACCGCAGGTCGCGGTAACGCTTTGCGAACCGTAGTGGCCGCTGAAATCAGCCACGATTCCAATCAGGGGCAGCAGCTTTCCTTCCACCGAAGCGTTCCAGCCGTTCAACCCGCTGCTCCCCGAGGGTGCGACTCCCGCCACATCAGGCCGAATGGTTGGCGCCGGCACGGTGGCGTGAGCGTAGGAGTAGCCGAAGAAAAGGTTGGCGCTGGGTAGTTGGGCTGCCGCCCACCCTGTCAGCGCGCAAACTGCCACCATCGCCGCCAAAATCTTCTTCACGGAACTCTCCTGCTTAGGGTCGTGTGCCCTGAAATTCCCGGGACTCAATTCGAGTTTTTCACTCGCCCCGTGTAAAAAATCCAGCCGCTGGTCAGGCGCAGTATGAACGCCAGGGCAAAAGGAACCGCCATCAAGCGCAGCGGCTTCACTGGATTCTGTGCGTAGGCGAGGAAAAATATCAGAAAAGTCGAATACATCGTGAAGCTGTGCAGAGCGGTGTACCAGCGCGACCATCGCGGCGTGGCCGTAACGCCCGCTCCCACAACCAGAGAGAAACCGATCAGCAGGATCGCAGCTGAGCTCACTGGGTTCTGTACCAGGTGCGCCCTTTCAAAACTGGCGATCAGCGCCGTCACCGCGGCGAAATGCACCAGGTGAGCCGCTACGAAGGCGTGTACCAGGCGCGCTCCCGCGGGCAAGCCGCGAATCAGTCGAGCCAGACCGGGTGCGGCAAATGCCACCAGCAACCAGAGGGAAGAGAAGCGGGCGGTGTTGCGCGCCGCCGCGTGCGCACCACCCGTGTTCCAGCCGCGCGCTGCCAGTGTCGCCAGCGCGACTAAGACGTTGCTTGCCGCCGCAACCCCAAGGAGCAGACGACTGCCCATCTCTCACCCCCTGGCATGGCCAGGAATTATGGCATATTCAGGCGCGCTCGCGCGGCTTCGGCGGCGGCGCAGGGCTGGCCTGCAACTCCGGGTGTGCCCGCACGTATTCCTGCGCCTTCCTCACCACTTCGCGCTCGCCTTTGTAGGTCAGTTTTTCCGCCGCTTCCTCCAGCGGCAGCCACAGTGCGCGCTCCACCTCGATGCGCATCTCCTCGCTGATTTCCCCGATGCGGCCCGAGCGGTAGAGCAGCAGAAAAAAGCTCACGATTTTGAACACCCGCTGCTTGTCGCTCCACGTGCGCACGTAGAAATATTTGATGTCCGTCAGCTTGCTGACCAGCTCAGCTTCCACTCCCGTCTCTTCGCGCACCTCGCGGACCGCGGTTTGCTCCGCCTTTTCGCCTTCGTCCACCAGTCCCTTAGGCAAGGCGAGGATCGGGGTGGCCTTGTGCCCGGAATGAACATTTTTGTCGCCCGGCGGCGGTTCGCGGCGTGGCTCGATGGCCGCCATCCACCATTTTCCTTTTCGGTGGCGTAGCACCACTCCCCCCGCGGAAAATTCTCGCGCCATGTTGCTAAGCTATCAGAAACACAGCAGTTAGTCACCGCAACCCAGGCTGGGCGCCGGGGTTTATAAGAATGGGAAAGGGAATGAATGCAGCACTTTCCTGCAGCCTGGCATCGAAATTGCTTAGATAAGGGCAGTGAGGCCGGTCCCAGGCTGTCAAGGAATTGGGGTCGAACTTGGGAACTCTTAGTAAGTTGCGGCGTTCGTTGCAGGTCTTCAAGCGCGAACTGACCCGCGTTGCTCCTCCGCTGGTCCCGTCGTTTAGTTCTCCCACACCACAAATTGGCCTGGCGTTAGGCGGCGGTTTTGCCCGCGGCCTGGCCCACATTGGTGTTTTCAAGGTGCTGGAAGAGGAGAAAATCCCCATCGCGTGCGTCGCCGGCACCAGCGTCGGGGCGGTAATTGGAGCGGCTTATTGCAGCGGCATGTCGGCGGCGGAACTGTCGGAGATGGCGTCGGTAGTGCGCTTCCGCGATTTCGCCCGCTGGACCATTTCGCGTTACGGCTTCGCCAGCAATGAGCGCATGGTGGGATTTCTGAAGCGCATTCTGAAAGTGCGCACCTTCGAGGAACTGCGCATCCCGATGGCGGTCACGGCCACGGATTTCATCAGCGGCGAAGGCGTGGTCTTTCGTTCCGGCCAGTTGATCGAGCCGGTGCGTGCCAGTTGCGCTTATCCTGGCATGTTCCTGCCGGTGCAGATCGATGGCCGCCTGCTGGTGGATGGCATGCTGGCCCACACCGTGCCCACGGTGCCGCTGCGCAAAATGGGGGCCAACCACGTGATTGGCGTTTACTTGCGCTCGCACTGGTGCGATGCGACAGGGCCGCGGCACGTGTTTGAAGTGATTTCGCAGTGCTTCTCCATCGCCCAGGAGCAGATGAGCGGCTTATGGCGGGCGGCGGCAGACTCCGTGATGGAGCCGGATGTGGCCGGCTTCGGCTACGACAGCTTTGAACGCGCCACAGAACTGATTGCCGCCGGGGAAGCAGCGGCCCGTGCCGCGATGCCCCAGATCCGCGCCTGGCTGCAACCCCAGGCAGCTCCGGCGGAGGATAAAGTCAGGGAGCGCCAAGCCCTGCAACCGCACACTTCGCCTCTACCTGCCGACTGAAAGCGAGCCGCTGCTCGCCGCCCGTTGACCGCGGGCGGAGGCGCGTCTAAACTGCATCTGACTCCACTAAGTTCCATCCAGGAAAAACAGCCGTGAAAACTTATCGCCCGAGCCGCGAACTGCAGGCCAAGATTGATGCCGCGCTTAGCCGCCGCCCCAAGGCTTCCGCCCAGCCTCTGGACGAAGTAGCTGAAATTCTTTCCCAAGGCCGCCATTATGCCTGGCTGGGAATTTACCTGGTGGCGGGAGCGCGCTCCGGCTCCAGCCAGCCCCCTGCCACGGCGGTTGCGGGTTCCCGGGCGCGAACTGTAATTCCTATGCGGCTGGGACAGCACCAATTTGGCATCATCGAAGTGGAGGCGGAATCTGGCAAAACGCTTTCCTATCAAGACCGCGTTCTGCTGAAGCGCGTGGCCGCGCGGCTGGCCCTTTACCTGCACGGCCCTGGTGCCTATCTGGTCCGCAAAGCCCGCGAAGCCGCGGCGGAGCAGCAGCAGACGGCGCAAGCCCGCCACCAGCCAGCCTCAGAGAAGCCGCAAGAGAGAACCCTGGCCGCCGGCGAAGGGCGCAGATAGTTCGTTCCTACCTCTTGCCACATCTGCAGAAACGAACCACGTCTGCATCCGCACATGGCAACCTGCGTCCCACACATGTCATCGCTGATGACAACTGGCCGAATACTTTTCGGGGTGCCGTGTGTCAGGACAGAAAGTGCGTTTCAAAATCCTGGTTCTGCCCGTGCAACATCGGTCGGCGGCTTTCAGAGTTTATCCTGCCCCGCGTCGGCGCGGTCGCGCCGCGCAGGAAAGGGAAGAAGCCGAATTCATTCAGCATTATCTGGAACTAGCGGACACCGTGCTCAAACCCGTGCCGCCCACCCGGCAGCAGAAGACCAACTGAGTCGGCTAGCCAATCTGGCTTCGGAATTATCCCCAGGCATTCATCAACTATCCGCACGCATTCATGAGCAGCCTGCTTTCTGCACCACGAACGGTGCAACTATCGGCTGATAACCAGAGATAACCAAAGGCAACCCGTCTTGAGAGAGACTGTCATCAGATGTGACAGTGCCAATTCGTCTCCCGGGGTAGGATGTGAAACCAGAGAAAAGCGGTCGCGAAAGTGTACCTTCCCTGCTTCCCCCGTTACGAGCCTCTGAAGTTCACGCCAGCGTGGCCCTGATTCCACCCTCCGCCGATGGCGCGGAAGTGCAGGAAAAGACGACCGGCGAGAATGCGGCCGACATTCAGCGCTACGTTCAACTCGCGGACAAGCTTCTGGAAGCGGACAAAGAAGACGAGCAAAACAAGAGCGGCGCTGTGTCCAGTGCTGCTTGAACGGTTCGTCATCGCGCAACCCACCGCAAACTTCTGCGCGTCCAACCGACTGTATGAACCTATCAAGATCGTCGAAGAATACAGCCAAGTTGCATCGTATCCGCAGCTACGTCGAATCTTTGTGCGGCATCTACAGCCGGGTGGCCCGTAAGTTGGGCGTTGACCGCACCTACGTAAGCCGGGTCGCCAAAGGCGAGAGGAACTCCCCCGTGGTTGAGGCTGCCCTGATCCAGGATTTCGATCACACCGAAGAGGAACTCGGATAGTTCAAATTCCCGCTACTGCGCTTCTCTCCCGCCACCCTGCTGCTGCAGCCAGGAAGCGAGGTGGGGCTGCTGCTGCGCTTTCAAGTCTATGCAGTTTCCGATGAACTCCAGCGATTGCTGTAAGGTGCGCTGAGCAGTAGGAATGGGGTGCTCCGTAAAGAACTGCTGCACCTGCTGCTTGTGCCCGGCATCGCAGAAAGTTCCCGCGCTGTTCACTACCGAGCCCGCTGAAAAATTGGTGAGCTTGGCTTCCACCTGCGACCAGTGCTGGCGAATCCAATCCCACGCCTGGTCCTGCGTTGCGTGGTTGCTCAGCACTCGATTGATGAGGAAAGGCGCATCCTGAGAGCGGACCTGGGGCGAGATTGCATACTCCAGACTGCGCTCCACTAGACCGGGCGTGCGGAAATCCCCGAGGACCAGAAGATAACGGAGACTAGCTTCCGGAGAGGTTGCGCTTTGGGCGCGCTTCTGCAGTTGGTCATAGAGGGCGCTATCGCCGCTGCGCGCGGCAATGCTGAGGGCAGGATAGAGCAGGGTCGGATCCACAGCTTCGCCGCGCAGCGCTTTTTCGGCCAACTGCCGCGAGAATTCGAGCAGCTTGGGATCGTGCCCAACGCCGCCCACCAGCGCCAGCAGATCAGCGCGGCGCGCCCGCTGCTCTTCGCTATCGTTGGGTTGCGGCGTCCAGCCCAGTTGTTCACCCACAGGGGCAAAGGTCTGGCGGACCCAGGCCTGGTACGCCGAGCGGTCAGGCTCGCTGGTGAGATGGTCGTCGATATATTCCAGTTCCTGGCTGATCTCGTCGCTCACCGCGCGCGTGGGATCGCTTTTGAGGACCTCCGCCAGCGACAGGAAATCGCCCACCTTGGCGCGGTCCACACGCACCTCGGCCCAGGCGTCAAACAGCAATTGCACGCGTTCCGGCGGAGAGAGGTTCTGCTCGGCGGAGCTTGCCAGCTTATTCAGGTTCTGCGCGTCATACCCGGAACGGTAATAGCCACGGGCGCCAGCATTGGCGTACACCGGCCCGCAGCCGGTCATTTCCATGGTCTGCGACTTGCCCGTGAGCAGCGCGCATTTTTCCCGATTCCCTGATTTCAGGCAGACAGGGATGTTCCACAGCTCCTTGCTGCCGGCGTTCAGTTGTTCGCGGTTGTAGAAGTAGCGCGTCTGGCTGACTTCCGCCTTAGTCTTGCCATCGGCGCAGGAGGCGGAGACTGAAACCAGGGGCACGCCCGGCTGCATCACGAACGTGGACATTACCTTGTCCGCCGGCTTTTTGGCGGCCGCCGCAATCGTGTTCCAGAAATCCGGAGCGGTGGCGTTGCCGTAGGCGTACTTGGAAAGGTAGGCGTTCACCCCTTTGCGAAACACGTCGGTGCCGACATAGCCCTCCACCATGCGCAGCACGGCCGCGCTCTTGTTGTAGTCAATGACGTCGGCGAGTTCGAGAAATTCCTCCGGCGAGTTCACCGGCTGGTGAATCGGGCGGGTGGAGTTGAGCGAATCAACCGCCATGGCCTGCGCCGCTGACTGGACGTCATCCGTTGCCAGATTCCACTCCGGTTTCCACGCGGCAATGGGCTTGACTGACATCCAAGTGGCGAAGCCCTCGTTGAGCCACGAATCGTCCCACCACTTCATGGTCACAAGGTCGCCGAACCACTGGTGGGCCATCTCGTGGGCCACGCCGTCCTGCGCCACTATTTTTTGCAGGAAGTAAGAAGAACTTTTGGGGTCCACGAAATAAAGCAGGTCGCGTCCGATGATGCAGGCTGTGTTCTCCATGGCGCCGGCGGAAAAGTCGGGCACGCCGATAATGTCGAGCTTGCCATAGGGATACTTGATGCCGAAGTAGCGGTCGTAGTAATGCAGCGTGTATTCGGCGGCCTGCAGGGCGAAATGCCCGCGGCCCTTCTGCTCCGGGGTGCCGCACACGCGAACGGGGATGCCGTCGGACTCGCCCGCCTCGCATTGGAAGTCGCCCACCGCCAAGGCCACCAGGTAAGAGGACATTTTCGGTGTAATGGAAAATTTCACCGTGTGCTGGCTGGCGCCTGGACCGGGTGAATCGGAAACCACCTTGCCGTTGGAAATGGCCATGTCACCCTTGTCCACCACCGCGGTCAGTTCGAATGTGGCCTTCATGTCGGGCTGGTCAAAGGAAGGGAAGGCGCGCCGGGCGTCGGCCGGCTCGAACTGTGTCACCGCATACTTGCGGTTGCCGGTCTTGCTCAGATAGAAGCCGCGCAACTGGTCGTTCAGGATACCGATGTAGCGGATATGAATGGTGGCCGGGCCCGCGGCAAGGGGGTTCGGGACCGTCAGCTTCGTGGTCTCCGCCTTGGCATCGGTGGTGACCTTCGCGGTTTGCGTGGTCCCCTTCTGGGCGATCGTGGTCTCGCCGCAAGTGATTTCGGCGGCATTCAGCGTCACTGACGAAGTGGGCTGGGCCACCTGCACGCGAATGGTTTCATCGCCATCGAATTTGTCGGTTTGGAAATTGGGCGTCAGCGTGAGCTGATAATTCTCCGGAAGCACGGTGCGGGGCAGTTGTTGCGCTGCCGCCAGCGTGGCCAGGCACATCCATAACAGCAGGGGAGTCTTCTTCATAATGTCTCCGACGCGCGGGGCGCAAAAACGATAGCAGAAGTTTGTTGTACGTTACCGGGCGCAGCAAAGTTCACCTTTAGTGGACGGTCTACGGCCGACGGCCGGGAAGCAAGGAGCCAAGCGTCAGCTCAGTCACAAGTCTGCGAGGTTGCGCGAGCGAAAGCGCGGTGCTTCACTTAGGAAGAACCCTTTCCGGATTCCCAGTCGGTAACGGATAATTTGAACTCACATTCACACTGAGCGGAGTTTCTATCTCAAACCTGGCGACAGGTGCAGCGGGTACTGGTGGACCGTGTAAAGAATAGTGAATGACAAGAGTGCCTTGCCAGTCTCGTCTATTTGAAGCATAGCGCCAGTGTTGAATCTCTCGGGCTGCCGTGACTGCAAGTGCATCCGGTCCCTCGATCTTGGACACAGAGGTGATACGACCAGCTTTATCAATTACAAGCTTGAGCTTCAGGTCGCCCTGAAGCTGCGCCAGTCTGGCGACTGTGGGATAACTCAAAGGAGTTGCCTTCCAAATTCCTTTCATATCTGAAACCTGTCCGAACGCCGCCCAACAAAACACAACAAGCACAACTGCAAAACTGGCTACGCGAATGCATGGTTTCATCGGTATTTCCCCAGCAAATGATAACTTCCCGCCTGCGTTTTGCGCGTCCACCGCCAGCAGTCGGCCATCGACGGTATTGCCGACCCCTTGCTCCCGGTTTTTAGGAATACGGCGCCGGCAGCCCCAGGCTGCGGCGGTAGGCGCGCATTTCATGCTGCTGGTGGGTGCGGATGCGCAGGTCGGAACGCGGCTTGCCTGTGCACAGCAGGACATATCCCGCTTCCCGATCTTGAGGAAAGTAGGCGTCGGAATCCGACTGGTCCACCTCGCCCGGGCCCTCCAGGCGTCCCGCGCAGGTCAGGCAACGGCCTTGGTGGCACAGGGCCGGCAGGATGATACCGGCGGCTGCTGCCGCATCCCAGATGTGCTGTTCGGAGTCAACTACTATGGCGTGCTCGCCGCGCGGCGTCAGCAGCGTCACTCGGAACACCTGGGAAGGTGCCTGGGATTTGTCGTCCACCGATCCATTCTAAAAGAGAGAAGTCTTCCTGCCCGGCCAGGAGGGTGCCCGGCCGGACAGGAAGCGAAGAAAGGAACTAAGAACCGATGTAGAAGGCCCGGTTCTTGCTGTAGGGCGCCTCGCCTGGCTCGCCGCGGCGGAAATGGCCGGAAGGGATGCTCTTCTTGTCCCGCTCCCAGCCCAGCAGTTCGATGAACCAGGCCTCGTGCTCGATTTCCTCGTTGAGGATGCGGGCAGCCATATCGTAAGTGCGCGGGTCCTTGCCGAAGGTGATATCGCATACCGCCTGCCAGCTGCGGATGGCGCAACGCTCCGACTCCAGCAGCAAGGTCAGGATGTTGACCGCGGTAGGAGGATCGGGCAGCTTGGCGGCGGCGCAACCGGCGCCGTCGTGGAACGCCTTCAGATCGTTGGGCAGCTCACCCCCCAGCTCGTAGATGCGGGGCACGATCAGCTCCCAGTGGGCGCGGTCTTCTAGGCGCGCGTCCTCGCAGATCTCTTTGTAGTCTTCGTGACCGGCCAGGTGCATGCGGAGAATGGTGTAGTAGTAGTAAGTGCTGGCAAATTCGGCGCCCGCATTGGCGATCAGCATCTTGATGAGCTTAGCCACGTCCACGCCGCGGTTTTGAATCACTTCCACGCCCACGCGCTGGCTGATGTCGCCATGCTTGACGGTCATTTTGTCCTGCTGTTCCGGCATATTTCCTCCTGGCTGGCAGTCTAGCGCAGAGGTGTTGCAGAGGTCTAAGATATGGATTCTATAGTCGTGATAGCTTTTGCCTTTGAATGAGTGGAGCAGGGCTCGGCCCTGCCTGCATCGAATGCCATGCAAGTTCACCAGCTCAAATACTTTTGCGCAGTCGCCCGGACGGGAAATTTTACCCGCGCCGCCGGGCACGAGCATGTGGCCCAACCCTCCCTTTCGCAGCAGATTCTGAAACTGGAGGACGAACTTGGCGCCAAGCTTTTTGACCGCCTGGGGCGCACGGCCCGGCTCACCCAGTTCGGGCAGGCCTTCCTGCCGCGTGCCGAAGCCATCCTGCGGCAACTGGGGGCGGCCAAGCTGGAAATCCAGGAGATGGCGGGCCTGGAGAAGGGCACGGTAGTGGTGGGCGCTATCCCTACCCTCGCTCCTTATTTTCTGCCCGATCGCCTCACCAGCTTCGCGATGAAGTATCCCGAGGTGCAGGTGAGCGTGGTCGAAGAGATCACGGCGGTGCTGCTGCAGGGACTGCACGAAGGCCGCATTGACCTGGCGGTGACGGCTCTGCCCGTCGCGGGCGAGGGCCTGGTCTGCGAAGAACTCCTGCGCGAACCGCTCTATGCAGTACTGCCGCAGCGGCATTCCCTGGCGGGGCAGGCGGCGGTTTCGCTCCGGCAAATTGAGGGCGAGCGATTCCTGCTGCTGAAGGAGGGACATTGCTTCCGCGATAACACCATTGCCGCCTGCCGCCGCGCCCGCCTGCAGCCCAACGTGGTGTTTGAGAGCGGACAGTTCGCCACCATCCTGGCCATGGTTGCCGCCGGCATGGGCGTTTCCCTGGTGCCGGCCATGGCGGTAGAGGCGCGCAAAGGCTGCAGGTTCGTGCGCGTGGCTGATCAGAGCGCCTGCCGGCGCGTGGGCATTGTGCGACTCAAGCAGCATTTCGCCACCCGGGCCCAGAGCGCCTTGCTCGAGCATTTACGGGAAAGTGTGCGCCTGCCCACCCACTTGGCCGCCGCGGGAGATTGAGCCGTTCTGTCGGATACAATTATTTTTCAGGAGGACGTCATGCCTGCGCTCAAGGCCGGAGATCCGGCGCCCGAGTTCGAATTGCCCGCGCTGAGTGGCGGCGTCAAGCAGAAGTTTCGGCTGCGTGATTACCGCGGCAAGAAAAACGTGGTCGTCGCCTTCCACCCCCTCAACTGGACGCCGGTTTGAGCCCGGCAGATGGCGGCTTACAACGCGGACCTCGCGAAATTTGCCGCCTTCGATGCCCAGGTCGTGGGCATTAGCGTGGACTCGATCTACAGCACCACCGCGTGGGAGAAGGAGATCGGCCCTCTGGAGTACGCCCTCGCGGCGGATTACTGGCCGCATGGCGAAGTGGCGCAGAAGTTCGGCGTTTTCCGCGACCAGGGCGAGTTTGCCGGCATCAGCGAGCGCGCCGTCTTTCTCGTGGACAAGAATGGCAAGCTAGCCTTCAGCAAGATCTACCCCATCGAGCAGTTGCCGGAGACGGCCGAACTCTTCGGAGTGCTGGAACAGCTTAAGTAGCTTTCGGGTTTCTGGTTTCAAATTTCGCGTTCGAACATCCCTTGAAACTCGAGACTCGAAACTGTCGCGGCTATTCCCCAAGCAGCCTCCGCTCGTGTAATCTGTCCGTTCTTTTGCGCGAATGGCGCGGGGAGCGGGCATGCACCGGCGGGCCTCCACGGTTCTGGTTTTCACCACAATTTTTCTGCTCTTGGGCGCCAGCCAGGAAGGGCGCCATGCCGATGCGGCGGCTTCAAAATCCCCGTCGGCCATAACTGGCTTTTACGATGCCGCCCAGGAGGAAAAATGGGAAAAGCTTTTCCTGGCGGTGCCGGATCCCAAACAGGCGGAAGAGCACCTGCGCATCCTGACCGCCGCGCCCCACATGGCGGGCACTCCTGAGGACAAGCAAACCGCCGACTACGTCGCCCAGCAGTTCCGCCAGGATGGCCTGCAAACTGAAATCATCGAATACAAAGTGTGGATGAATTACCCCAAGGAAATCAGTGTGGACGTGGTCGCTCCTGAGGGGGTCAAAATGCACGGTCCTACCCGCGAGCGCGTCAGTGATGACCGCTTCCAGGACGACCCCCGCGTGGTCACGCCTTTCAATGAGTATTCCCCCTCGGCCGATGTGGAAGCCGACGTGGTTTACGTAAACTACGCCCGGCCGGAAGACTTCAAGAAGCTGGAAGACATGCACGTGGATGTCCGCGGCAAGATCGTCATTGCCCGCTATGGCCAGAATTTCCGGGGAGTCAAAGCCTACGTCGCCCATGAGCACGGCGCCGCCGGGCTCATCATTTACTCCGATCCCATGGACGACGGCTACTTCAAGGGGGACTCCTACCCCAAAGGTCCGTGGCGGCCCGCCACCGGCGTGCAGCGCGGCTCCATTGGCTACATGTTTGAGTTCCCCGGCGATCCCACCACGCCGGGAGCGGCATCGGTTCCTGGCCTGCCCGACTCGGAGCGCATTCCGCCGGACAAGTCGGCGGCCATGCCCAGAATCCCCACTACGCCGCTTTCCTACGCCGACGCCGAGCCCATTCTGCAGCACTTGGCCGGCGCCATTACCCCGCGCGATTGGCAGGGCGCCTTGCCCTTCACCTACCATGTGGGGCCCGGACCGGTGCGCGTGCGCCTTCACTTGCAGCAGGATTACCAGTACCGCACCATCTGGGACGTCATTGGCCGCATTCCCGGCAGCCAGCAGCCCGACCAGTGGGTGGTGGCCGGCAACCACCGCGACGCCTGGGTATATGGGGCGGTGGATCCCAACAGCGGCACCACCGCGCTGCTGGAGGCGGCGCGCGGCCTCGGTGAGCTGCTGCACGCGGGTTGGCATCCCAAACGCACCATCGTGCTGGGCAGCTGGGATGGCGAAGAGCAGGGGCTGATCGGCTCCACCGAATGGGCGGAGCAGCATGCCCGCGAACTGGCCAATGCCGCTGCCTATTGCAATGTAGATGTGGCGGTTTCGGGGGAAAATTTCGGCGCCTCCGCCGTTCCCAGCCTGAAACAGTTCATCCGAGAGGTGACTACGGCCGTGCCCAGCCCCCAGGGTGGCACGGTTTTCGACGCCTGGCGCAAAGCGCCCGAAAAGCGCATGGGGCCGACCCAGGAACCCAGTTCCGCCGCCCTAAGCGGATCACAGAACCGCCCTCCAGCGGTGGAGTCGGCGGGCCCTCCCGTCGGCGACCTGGGCAGCGGCTCCGATTACACCGCCTTCCTGCAGCACCTGGGTGTGCCCTCGGTGGACATCGGGTCCAGCGGTCCTTACGGCGTCTATCACTCCACTTTTGACGATTTCGAATATTTCAAGAGACTTACCGACCCGACCTTTGCCTACGAACAGGAAATGGCGCGGGTGTACGGCCTGGAAATCGTGCGCCTGGCCGATGCCGACGTTCTGCCCTACGACTATTCGGAATACGGAAAAGAGATAGGAGTCTACCTGCAGGCGGCGCGCACCCGGGCAGAGGCCAAATTTGGCAAGGACCTTCCCGACTTCAAGGCTGCGGTCGAGGCCGCCAGGCGCCTGGAATCGGCGGGAGCGGCTATCGCCAAAGTGCAAAAGAATGTGCACGATAACGCCGATCGCCTTAACCAGCTACTGGTAGCCGCCGAGCGGGCCTTCCTGCTGCCCCGGGGGCTGCCCAATCGCCCCTGGTATCACCATGCCATCTACGCTCCCGGGGTTTATACCGGATATGCTGCCGTGGTCATTCCCGGGGTCAATGAAGCCATTGATGCCGGCGACCGCCAGCGCGCCCAGCAGCAGCTCACCGAACTCACGTATGTTCTTAACCAGGCGGCCCGGATGCTGCAGAATTTCCGGTAGGAAAAAAATTGTAAAGACCGTTTCCGGCTGGGCGGTAAGCGGTAAACTAGGCCTTCCTCTGGCCCCCGTTCTGCGGGATTTTTATGGCTCGTCTGGCCATCCGGCTGCCCTCGCCACGCGTCTAAGCAAGTTGCCTCGGTCGTTCGCTAGCGGTTACTGTCCAGACCAGCGCGAGGGAAGCGCATGCCAGTCGCCAGAATCATTTCTTACAACTTTGAAGATGCGCTCAAGTTTGCCGACTACTTGCGTCCGCTTTTTGACACCGTGGAAATTGCCCAACCAGGCCGCGCTTCCGCGACCCCGGTGGATCTGCAAGTCGATCTAGAACTGTGCACGCCAGAGCAAGCGTGGCAACAAGTGGCGGACATGGCCAAGCAGTCGGACACTGACATCTTCATCGCTCCCGGCGCGCTGGTACCGGCGGCCCCGTTGGAGGAGGCGGCGGAACCAGCCGCGGCGCAATCATCCGGACTGCAGCAGGAGTTCGCAGCTGCCCCCGGTGAGGTCGAGGCGGGCATTGCGCTGGCAAAAACCCGATTGAACTGGCTGAGCCGGGCGCGAGCGTCCATGCGCGAGTGGCGGACGGTGCGCGCTCAATTGCGCGCCATTCGCCAGGTGGAGCAGGAGCGGCTACAGCAGGAGCAGCAGCGACAGCGCCAAATGGCCTTGCAGTTCGAGCGCGAGCGGCGGGAGCAGGAAGCGCAGGAGCGCGCGCTGGCGCGTGCCGCCGAGAAGCAGCTTGCTTTGCAGGAGGCGGAACGGCGGCGCTTGCAGCAGCAGGAAGCGCGGCGCCTGGAGGCGGTTCTGCAGCGGCAAGCCGAACAAGAGGCGCAGCGCCAGGCCCAAGAGGCGGTTCTGCGGCGGCAAGCGGAAGAGGAGGCGCTGCGGCGTCAGGCGCATGAAGAGCAACTTCGCCGCCAGGCACAGGAAGCGGAGGCGCAGCGTGCCGCAGCTGTGGAAGCCGCTTTGCCCAACTCGGAAGAACAAGCGCCTCAGCCTGTGGAGGCGGCCGCAACTCTGGAATCAGAACTCGTGCCCATGGAGTCTCAAGTAGCGGAGTTGGTAGCCGCCAGCCAACCGGAACCGGAACTGTCGCCGGTCAGAGCCAGGAGAGACAACCGCCTGCGTCCGGCGATGGCGATGGCGGCAGTCACCAGCGTGCTGCTCATGGGGGCCTTGCTGGGTTATGCCCACCGCCGCCCCGCCTCGCCTGTTCCGCTTTCGGTATTGCAGCGGTCCAATGTGGTGGAGCAGAAACTTCCATTTGGACCTGCGGTGATCCCGGCAGCGAGCCTGGGAGCTCCTGCGCTCACAGCCACTGCAACCCCGGCGCCGGCGGTCGCGCCCGCCCCCGCTCCGGAGAAGCATGACGCTCAGGGTAGTTTCCGCCGTGTCCGGGTGGGCAACCACGAAGTGGATTACGTTTCTGACGATGTGACCGTGCGCCATTTCAATATCCCGCGCCGCCGCCACGCTGTCCAGCATCCGGCCTCGGATTCTTCTGTCAGCGCCAGCACTCAGGGGGTCAAGCAGATTTCCGACATAGAATGACAATCATTGAGATTGTCATCCTGAGCGCAGCGAAAGACTTTTCACCCGCATCCGGTTAGGACGCGTTCTTTTCCGCCACGAATTTTTCCACCAGCTGAGAGTAGTCGGTCTTCTCCAGCCCGTGCACTTCCTTGTTGTACTCATCTACCTTCGACGAGTAGTTCATGGAGCAAAACTTGGGGCCGCACATGGAGCAGTAGGCCGCGCTCTTGTAGTAATCGTCGGCCAGCGTCTCATCGTGCATGGAGCGGGCGGTCTGGGGATCGAGCGATAGCGCGAACTGTTTGTCCCAATCGAAGGTGTAGCGGGCGAAGCTAATGGCATCGTCCCGGTCGCGGGCGCCGGGCCGGTTGCGAGCTACGTCGGCGGCGTGGGCGGCAATTTTATAGGCGATGATGCCGTCCTTAACGTCCTTCTCGTTGGGCAGGCCCAGGTGCTCCTTGGGCGTCACATAGCACAGCATGGAAGCGCCGTACCAGCCAATCATGGCAGCGCCAATCGCGGAACTGATGTGGTCGTAGCCAGGTGCGATGTCCGTCACCAGCGGCCCCAGAGTGTAGAAGGGCGCGGCGAAGCAGTACTCCACTTCCTTTTCCACCTGCTCCTTGATTTTGTGCATGGGCACGTGGCCGGGCCCCTCGATCATCACCTGCACATCGTGCTCCCACGCCTTCTTCGTCAGTTCGCCTAACGTGCGAAGTTCGGCAAATTGCGCCTCATCGCTGGCATCGGCCAGGCAGCCGGGGCGCAGACCGTCTCCCAGCGAGAACGACACGTCGTGTTTCTTGAAAATCTTGCAGATCTCGTCAAAGTGTTCGTAGAGGAAATTCTGGTTCCGATGGTGGGCCATCCACTGCGCCAGAATCGCGCCCCCCCGGCTCACAATACCGGTAATGCGCTTGTGCACCAGCGGCAGGTACTGGATGAGCACGCCGGCGTGGATAGTCATGTAGTCCACACCTTGCTCGGCCTGTTCTTCGATGACCTCGAGCATCACTTCCGCGCCCAGATCCTCAATGCGCTTCACCCGGCTGACCGCTTCGTAAATCGGCACGGTGCCGATGGGCACAGGCGAGTGCCGCAATATGGCCTCACGGATCTGGGGAATATCGCCGCCGGTGGAAAGGTCCATCACCGTGTCGGAACCGAAGTGTACGGCGGTGTGCAGCTTGCGCAATTCTTCGTCCACGTCGGAGGTAACGGCGGAGTTGCCGATGTTGGCGTTGATCTTGCATTTTGAGGCCACGCCGATAGCCATGGGCTCCAGTTCGGGGTGGTTGATGTTGGCGGGGATGATCATGCGCCCACGGGCCACTTCATCACGCACCAGTTCGGGCGTGAGCCGCTCCCGGCGGGCCACGTACTCCATATCTTCCGTGATCACCCCGCGACGGGCATAGTGCATCTGGGAGAAATTCTGCTCGCCGGACTCGGCTGCTTCTTGCCGGCGGCGCGCGATCCACTCCGCGCGGGGCTGGGCAGCGGGGCCAAAACCATTGCCCTTGACGCTATTCTGCTTGATGTTGTTGCTCACTTCCATCACGGTCCCCCACTGACGCGAGTATCTAAATGTGCAATTATACGCCGTGGAAATTTGGGGGACTCTCTTTACCGCACACCTTCACCAGGCGCCGACCTAGTCATGAGGGGGATGGACAGTGGCAATCATCTCTCGGTTGCCGACATCCCTTTGCAGTCTTCCACTCGTGATCTTCAACTTCCGTGTTCCCGACTACTCAGAATGCACAGCCCGCGGTCTGCAAGTGAAGCCTAGTACTAGCGGAGGCTTGTCATCGGTCTAATGGCCTTCGGAATAACCAGAGAGGAATGGCATTTCCCTCAGCGCGGCAGCCTGCATTGTTGGGATGCAGGTGGTCTCCGCTATCGTAACTCGGGAGCAGTTGCGTGGGGTGGCTCGGATCCCGCAACACCGCGTCGAGATCCACTGCGCCATCGAATTCACCGCTGTCGAGGATCCACGCGTTGACCTTCTTGCGCACGCGTTCTTTTTCGGAAGTATAGAAAGTGATCGGAGCTTCCGAAGGCCCTAAATTCAAGAACGAATTTCCGAATGGCGGGTTAGTCGTCCCGATGATGCGAACTCCCCTTGCATGGGCCGCCGCAATGAGCTGGCGATAACCGGCGATGATGCTCTCCGCTTTGATGCTTTCGCTGTCAGGCGTCAACGAGCCGGGCATGGCGATGTCATTAATCCCGAGACCCACGATCACATATCTGACGCCTGATTGGTCAAGCACGTCGCGCTGGAAGCGTTTCAGGCCCGCTTGCCCGAGGACTGCCCCAAATCGACCGCCAGCCGCCTGCACTGGGCTGTCATTCAATAGTCGATTGCCGATGATGCCTTCATTCAGCACGCCCAGTTCCGCTTTCCCGTTGGCACTTTTCTGCAACCTCTCCGCCAGCACGTCCGGCCAACGTCCATTGCTATCCGAGTCGGTTCCATCTCCGTCGGTGAGCGATGAGCCAAATGCGACGATCGCCGCTCCACGAGAGGAGGCCTCGACGTCCACGCCAGTGAGGAGTGGCCATGTACTAATTTTCTTGGCCACTGGAAATTTCACTTCCGCCGTGGAGTCCCCAGTCTCAGTGGAGACGTAGCTCGTCTGCTTTGGGAGAACATGTGTAGTCTTTACTTCGGTGGTCCCCGGAAGAAACAGGCTGATCGCCAGATCCGACAAAGCTGGCACCTCCAACCCGACCGCATCGCTCACGACCATCGACCCGGCCGCGACCGTCGTGGAGGATTGTCCGTGAAACTTCAGGGTTCGGTCGGAGGTCGGATCGATCTCTGCCGCATCGGTCCGGCGGGCAATGTGGGCGCGGCCGATGTGCAAGGGATGGTCGCCAAAGATGTTTGAGATCTTGATCCGGACTTTTGTCCCGCCAGCGCTGGTATGCACGATGAGCCGCAGGGTTTGGTTGCGGAAGCTCTGGAGATGCCCTGGCGAAGGCGGCTGCGGGGCGGTCGCCCACGTTCCGATCCACTGCTTGTGGTTAGCACCGTGCGCCATCGCCGTTATGGAGAGCAGTCCAATGAGGCCGCAGGTCACGGTCTTCGCAACCAGTCTGTTCATGGATATCCTCGGAAAGGTCTTGCTGACATGGCTAGTAGACGGTGGACGGGGCTTAAAGTAAGCCATGCAAGAACAGATTCGTATCAGGGCACGCCTTCAGGCGTGCCGAAAAATGCGCACCACGATGCCGACTTCACCCGCTGTGCGCCACCAGCTACCGACTGCTTCTTTGCGGCGTCTCCGGCCTGTAACTACTCCTCACCCAAGCCTTTACATCGCTTGACCCATGTACCGCAAGCGGGTAGAGTTTTTGCAAGGGGTATTCCCGTCCATGTCCACCGTGCCCATGTCGCATAGCAGCAAGTACGTGAAGTTCGGTATCGCCACCACCATTATCGTGGTGGCGCTCGGCTATCTGGCGTACACCGGTGTGCAGCAGAGCAAGAGCTATTACGTCACTATTAAAGAGCTGCACGGCATGGACAACAGCGTATATACCAAGCGGCTGCGGGTGGCGGGCAACGTGGAGCCGGGCTCTATCCGGCGCACCGGCCTGCGCCTGGAGTTCACGCTGGTGGAGCAGGGCAACAAGCTGCCGGTGGTGTACACCGGAACCGAAGCCCCGCCGGACACCTTCAAGGACAACGCGCAGGCGCTGGCGGAGGGCAGCTTCGGGCGCGACGGCGTTTTCCACGCCAGCGAAATCCAGGCCAAGTGCGCCTCCAAGTACGCACCCCAGCAGCAGAACGCCCCCACGGCTCCGGCCAAAACCATGAGCCAGGCCGATCCCGGCGCCGCTACTGGTCTTAATAAGTGAGTTTTTCCTCTTCGCCGGCCAATTCGACCAACGCTAATCTCATTCAGCCCACAGCCAGCTCGGCAGTGTCGCTTTCCCACGTAAGCAAGATTTTTGGCCGTTTTGCCGCCCTGCGCGATTTGAGCGCGGAATTTGCGGCGGGCAAGCTCTACGCCATCCTAGGCGATAACGGGGCAGGGAAGACCACGCTCCTGCGTGCCATGGTTGGCCTGGCGCCGCCGACCCGCGGCACGGTGACCGTGCTGGCTACTGAAGACCTGCGCGCCGCCACCGCCGAAATCGGCTACATGGCTCATCCCACGCTGCTTTACGAAGATATGAGCGGCATGGAGAACCTGCGCTACTTTGCCGCGCTCTACGGCATCCGCGATGACCAGCCCTGCCAGCATGCCATCCACGCCGTGGGACTGGATCCCGCGCTCACGCGGCGCGTGGGTCAGTATTCGCAAGGCATGCGGCAGCGGCTATCGCTGGCCCGCGCCCTGGTGCACGATCCCAAAATTCTTTTTCTCGACGAGCCCTTCTCCAATGTGGACGTGGTCTCGGCGCGCGAGATGGTCCATGTGCTGGCGCACATGCGCGACCTGGGCAAAACCGTTTTCATCGTGACCCACCAGGCCGCGCTGCTGCAAGGTGTGGCCGATGAATTCGTGTGCATGGCCGCGGGGCAAATCAGCGCCCGTACCCGCGACCTGCCGGTGGCGCAGGAGCGCAGCGCACCACCGGCGAGGACAACGGTATGAGCCTGGCGGAAATCACACGCGTCTCCCTGGCCAAGGACTTGCGCCTGGAGTGGCGCTCCAAGGACGCCATCAACTCCATGCTATTTTTCGCCCTGCTGGTGGTGGTGATCTTCAGCTTTTCCTTCGATCCCACAGCCGAAGAGTCGCGCCACATTGCCGGCGGCCTGATATGGGTGGCGTTTCTGTTTGCTGCCGTGGTGGCCCTCAATCAGACCTGGGCCCGCGAGCTCCGCAACCAGGTGCTGGACGCCTACCGGGTTTCGCCCGCGCCGGCCAACGCCCTGTTCATCTCCAAGGCGGTGGGCAACTTCATTTTCGTGGCCGTGCTGGAAACACTGATGGCGCCTCTGTTCATGGTGTTCTACAACCTGCGCTCCATCGGCCCGGCGTACGAACTGGTAGTAGTCGCGATCCTCGCCACCTGGGCCCTAGTGGCCAACGGCACCTTCTTCGCCGCCATGTCTATCCGCACCCGCAGCCGGGAAGTGATGCTGCCGCTTATCCTTTTCCCCATCTCTATTCCCGCGCTGCTGGCCATGGTTTCAGCCACCACCGCCATCCTCACAGGCGAGGGTTCGGCCCGCTTCTGGGTGGTATTGCTTGCGGTCTACGATGTGGTGTTTACTACTGTGTGTCTGCTCCTATTTGAAACCGTGTTACACGCCGAATGAGACGCCTATTTGTAATCCTCGCTCTGCTCACCTTCGGCCTGCTGACCTTCGCCCTCTATGAAGGCATGGTGGCGGCGCCAACGGAACAGACTATGGGCGAAGTGCAGCGCATTTTTTATTATCACGTGCCCTCGGCCGTGACCGCCTTCACCCTGTTTCTCATCAACTTTGTGGTTTCCATCATCTACCTGGCGCGCCGCAGCCCGCGGGTGGACGCGCTGGCCGTCAGCACCGCCGAAGTCGGAGTGGTTTTCTGCACGGTGGTGCTGGTCACCGGCCCCCTGTGGGCGCGCCCGGTGTGGGGCATCTGGTGGACTTGGGACGCGCGCCTCACCAGCACACTGCTGCTCTGGCTGATTTACGTCAGCTACCTCATCCTGCGGCGCTATTCCACCAGCGGGCAGACTCCGGTGATCGCCGCTGTGCTGGCGGTGTTCGGCTTCCTCGACGTGCCTTTCGTCTACCTGGCCAACCGCCTGTTCCGCACCCAGCACCCGCAGCCGGTTTATTTTGGCGGACCGGGCTCGGGAGCCGACCCGCGCATGACCTTTGCCCTGCTCATGAACATGGCGGCCTTCTTCGCTTTTGCCGCGCTGGTGGTGTGGCTGCGTTTTCGCCTGGAGCGCGCCCGTCAGGATTTTGAAGAAACTCAGGCGCTGGAAGCTTTGCTGCAGCCCGACGTGAGGTCTCCGCGATGAAATTCCTCTATGCCGCCTACGCCGCCACCTGGCTGATCCACATCACCTACCTGGCGCTCCTCAGCCGTCGTTATCGCCGCCTGCGCGATGAGATGCAGGAATTTCACAAGAAATAGGCTGCGGAGTCATCCTGGCCATTCCAATCCGCCGTGTGGCACGGGCCTTGCCCGTGCGGTGAATTGCCATCCGAGGGAAAGAAAAGCTGGCAGGAATGCCGGATGAGCGAACCACCCGGCCGTGTAATCAGTGGCCGGTCTTACTGGGTGAAGAAATCCTTGAAAACCTGGAACACGCCGCTCGCGCTCTCGCCTCCCGGGCGGAAGAAAACCCAGCACAGCCAGAGCGCGGCGCCAATCATGCCGATGCGGCCCAGCCAGTCGCCCGCCGCGGTGCTCCCTCGCGGATTGGAACCCACGCCCACGGCAGCCATTGTGGCAAACAGCACCAGCACCACGATGTCGAGCGTGTTCATTGAGGGCTCCAGCCGGAAGTTTCGCCCTCCAGCGCCGGCTCGAAAACCTGGTGGCGCAAAAATTCATAGCCGTTGATGGCTGCCGCGACGTTCACCGGGGCGCCTGCCACATTCGGTGGCTCAACCCTGACCACGCGCGCGCTGAAGCGGACGCGCACACGCTCGGTGAGCGTCACATGGGGCGGGAAGGTGAGCGTGATGGCCACCTCGTCGCCCACCTGCAGCGGCCGCTCGAGCTGAAAGAACACCCCGCGCGCGCTCACGTTCTGGGTTTCCGTCGCCATCTCCTCCCCAGCCTCATGGGCCAGCTTCACCGCTGCCGGCAAACGCATGTCGAAGCGCCGCATGGCGCGGCGCTCAGGAATGGTCGAGGTCATGGTTACGGGGCGTCCTAGTAACATCTTAAGCCGTTCTCAGCCGATTACTTTAGCCTAAGCGCGGAAGTGCCAGTTTCTGCACTATTGTCCTGCCGAGCTTCTGGCGTTGTCACGCTTATTAAACATTGCAACCTGGTACCAAGGGCAAAAGCCGTACCTACCTGCGCTCGCTGGCGCAGCGCCCGGCTAACGCGGCGCGAACTTTGCGCGGCCGCATCCAGGCTTTTTCCGCCGTCTGGTTCGACCCGTCCAGCACTCGCGCCAGATTCAGCAGCGAGGGGCTGCCGCACACGATGCAATGCCCGTTCTTACTGTCGCTGACTACCTCGCAATTCGCACACAACACGGCCTGTTGCAACGGAATCAGATTCCGCGGAATAAAAAATCTCACCGCTGACGACATGGCGCGCTCCTTACCTTTGTTGCTGGAAGTGCAATTGCCTTTCCATCCCCGGGACACCATAGCCCGGGCTAACTCCAACCGGCTCACTGGATACCGCCCTTTCCCGGAGCGGAACTGGCCCTTTCCGGGTGAGTGATGAAAGGAGTTGCAACCGGTGTCGCAAAGCAGTGCGTTCTCTGGCTCCGTTGTCCGGCATGCCGGGCGCGAAAATGGTCGCTGGTCCGTCCTCACAGTTGTGCATTGTTGCCCTCCTGGCGGTGGCGTTTGCCGGCTGAGCGGTCTGCCTGAAAACGGAGGGCATCCGCACGCGAGCGGCTCTTCTGCCCGCCCTTGACCCGCGTAGCTGCCGGATGATAAGTATCAAAGGCTTCTCCCAATCGGTTGACAGGTTTACCGGCTTCACGCCTGCGCTTGTCGCGGGAGCGCGTGCTCCAATTTTTCCCAGGAACCTCGTGCATGCGGAGGAATGTGTGGAATTGAAGTGGGCTTCGAAAGCGGGCTCTGTGGTGTGTCGAATTGTGTGGGCGCAATTGCTTTTGCTGGCGGTTGCCGGACTTAGTTTCGGCGGCGGTACGAGAGCCATGGCGGCGGCGCGGGTGCTTCCCCAGGCTTCTTCTACTGCACCCTCCGCCAAGAAATCGCAGCGCAGTCAAGTCCTGCTTAACTATGCCCGGCTTCCGCTGAGTTTCGAGCCCAACCTGGGCCAGAGCAATCCGCAAGTAAAATTCCTGGCGCGCGGCGAAGGCTATGGCCTTTTTTTGACGTCCAACCGCGCCCTGCTGAATGTTCGCGTGCCCAGTGCCCACCAGCAACAGGCGCGAGTCTTGAGCCTGCAACTTCTGGGCGCCAATCCCGCGGCGCGCGTTTTTCCCGAAGCTAAAATGGCGGGAGTCAGCAACTATCTGTTGGGCGGCGATCCTGGCCAGTGGCACACCAATGTCCCTCATTACGCCCGCGTTCACTACGTCGAAGTCTACCCGGGCGTAGACCTGGTGTACTACGGACGGCAGCGGCAATTGGAATACGATTTCGTGCTGGCCCCCGGAGCTGATCCCAACCACATCCGCCTGCAGGTGCAGGGAGCCCAAGGATTGAGCCTGAACCGCGAAGGCGCGCTGTTCATGGCATTGCCCGGAGGCGCCATCCAGATGCTCCCGCCGGTGGCTTACCAGCAACTCGGCAAGAAGAAGCACCTGGTGGCGGCACGTTACCTGCTTGAGAACGGAAACCAGGTGGCCCTGCGCCTGGGCGATTACGATCGCAGCCGGGCCCTGGTTATTGATCCGCAGGTGAGTTACTCCACTTATTTAGGCGGCACCGGGAGCGAGACCGCGCCCGCCGTGGCCGTGGATGCGGCCTTCAATGCTTACGTCGCCGGCACCACCGCTTCCAGTAATTTCCCCACCACCGCAGGTGCATTGCAAACCAGCCTGAAAGGCACCACCACCAACGTATTTGTTACCAAGTTCAACTCGGCGGGCACGGGAGTACTGTTCTCCACCTATTTGGGGAGCACGGGAACCGATAGCGCCGCCGGTATCGCCGTGGATTCTGCTTTCAACCCCTATGTGGCCGGAACCACCAACGCCACCGACTTCCCCATCACCACCGCGAAAGCTGTTCCGGATACGCCAACGACCGCCGGAACCAACCATGTTTTTGTGACCGAACTGAATCCGAGCGGCACTGGGCTGATTTATTCCACGTATCTCGCCGGTAACGGCGTGGACACCGCCAAGGGGGTGGCCGTGGGTCCGCAGGCCGGGACCGTGTTTGCCACCGGCACGACCACCTCTACCAATTTTGCTGGCGTGACCAAGCCCGCCGGACGCGGCACCAGCCAGTTCTTCGTCACCAAGCTCAACACCGGCAAGCTGGGCCTCGCTAGCCTGGTGTACTCCACCTACGTTGGCGGCACCACACCCAGTGCTGCGCTCACGGATGGCGGGGGGATCGCCGTAGATGCCGCCGGCAACGCTTATATCACCGGCGGCACCAACTACAGCGACATGCCGAGGGTGAATGCTTTCCAGGCGGGATTGAATGGCACAGAAAACGCCTTCGTTGCCAAGCTTGACGCCAACGGTCTGTTCTCCGCCAAGACGTTCTTGACCTACCTGGGTGGAAACGGCGCCGATATTGGCAATGGCATAGCCGTTGACGCTGGCGGGAATGCCTATGTCACCGGTTCAACCACTTCCAGCACTTTCCCCGTGTTGGCGGCCACCGGAAGCAGTATTTATCAAGGCACGTTCAGCGGCACCAGCGACGCTTTCCTGACGAAAGTAGCTTCCGCGGGTACTTCTCTGATTTGGTCTACTTTAATTGGCGGAAGCGGGATAACCAGCGGCCAGGCTGTAGCCGTGGACGGCAGCCAGAACGCGTTTGTCACCGGCTCTACCGATGGGGGTCTGAACGTGATCAACGCGACGAACCTCCAGGGCACGTATGGCGGCGGCGCGACCGATGCCTTCATAGGAAAGTTCGACATCAGCGGCGGCGCTCAATTTGTGACCTACCGTGGCGGAACTGGCGATGATCATGGCACCGGCATCGCCTTGGACAGCAGCGGCAATCCCTACGTCGCCGGCGATACCACCTCGACCGGCTTGGCGACATTGGGAGCTTTCCAATCCGCTCTCAATGGCACTGCGAGCGATGCTTTTGTGACCCATTACATCGGCATCAGTACTCTGACCATGGCGGCCGCAGTCAACCCTAATCCCATTGGCATCGGCAACGCCGCCGTGTTTACGTTCACTATTACGAACACGGGACCGGATGCGGCAACGGCGGTCGTGTTCACCGATACGCTGCCCGGCAACGGCACCTTCCAGAGTGCCGCCCCCAGCCAGGGGGCGTGCTCGCCGCCCGCGGGCTCTACCTTCTCCTGTAGCCTGGGACAACTGCCCAATGGCGCAACCGCGACCGTCACCGTGCACATCACGGCCACTACCGCCGGCCCGCTGAGCGACAGCGCTACCGTGGCCAGCAGTTCGCCCACCGGCGGCTCCTCCGCCGGCGTCAGCACCACGGTGAGCGACTACACCGTCTCTCTGAGTCCCGCCACCTCTACGGTCACGGCCGGACAGGCCGCTACCTACACCGTGACCGTCTCGCCGGTGCCGGCCAACGCAGGATTCCCCAATGGAGTTTCGCTGAAGTGCGTCGGGTCCACCGTGCCCACCGCTACCCTGTGCGCTTTTTCCACCAACCCAGTGATCCCGAATGGCACGCCCGTGACCTCGTCCTTGACGATTTCCACCACGGCCCCGATTCCGGGCACCACTGCGGCCCTGTTTTCACGGGAGTTGCGGCGTATCTACGCGGTCATGCTGCCGCTGGGCGGGATTGCTTTTCTCGGCTTCGGACTGGGCGGCGATGACCGCCGGCGCAAGCGCGTGGCTGGGCTCTTCCTCCTGCTGCTGGTACTGGGTGTGACCGCGCTGCAGCCGGCGTGCAGCAGTTCCAGCAACAAGGCTACGCCGCCTCCGTTCACTCCCACAGGAACCTACAAAATTACCGTGCAGGCCATTTCCGGCCCGGTCGTTCGTTCCACCACGCTGAAACTGGTGGTGCAATAAGAAAGGTTTCAAAGTTTCAGGGTTTCAAAGTTTCTGCGATATTTGCGGAAACCTTGAACCTTCTGAACCTTTGAAACCTATGGACGACTGGATGTAACACCCGCGCTGCTCCCGCTCCGCTCGTCTGAAACGCTACTTCGAGCTATGCGCTCTTGATCTTCTTTGCCGCCGCGTCCCATACCGCCACCGTCTTGTTGAAATACGAATAATTGGACAGGTGACAGCCGAGAGCGGCGTTGTTGCCGAATATTTCATTTTCCACCACCGGCTTCCGCGTGCGCACTGCGTTGAAGAAGTTAGCCTGGTGGTCGGCAACATCGTCGTAACCCGGCGGCACCTTGAAGCTTTCCGCTTCCTCGTCCACGTTGAAGTGCAGCGGCTCTGGCTGCGGGTGCTCCTGCTGCCACTGCTTCAAGTACTGCTCGCGCAGTCGCTTGGGCCAGCCGTAAATCGAGTACGACTCCGGCTGCGGCCGCGTGTCCTGCGGCCGGTAGGTGAGGGTGGAATCCTTGATAATCATCGTGCCCTTGGTTCCGTAGAACCCGATGAACTCCCCGCCTTCATTGTTCAGGTTGCAGCGTATGGCGGTTCGGAAGTTGGGGTAGTCGTAATAAGTCTCGATCAGGTCAGGGAAGTCGCGGCCGTCTTTCCAGCGGAACAGCCCGCCGGCGGATTGCGCCCGCTGTGCCACCATGTTGGTGCCGGTAATGAAATGAATGCCGGAAATCAGGTGCACAAACAGGTCGCCGGCCAGGCCCTCGCCGTAGTCCTCGAAGCAGCGCCAGCGGAAGAAGCGCACCGGATCGAAAGGACGCTTGGGCGCGTCTTGCAGAAAAGCGTTCCAGTCAATCGTCTGCGGGCTGGCGTCGGGAGGGATGGGATACACCCACGCGCCGCTGGCGGTGTTGCGGTCCCAGTAAGCCTCGATGGCGCACACCTGACCCAGCTTGCCGGAATCGTAAATTTCCTTGGCCTTGGCATACAGAATCGAGCTCACGCGCTGGCTGCCCACCTGCAGCATGCGCTTGTTCTTATGCACCGCGTCCATAATCGCGAAGCCGTCTTCCACCGTGTGCGACATGGGCTTCTCGCAATACACGTCCTTACCCGCCGCGCAGGCGTCCTCCACTACCTTGCGATGGTGGTGATCGGTAACCGCCACAATCACGGCGTCCACGTCCTTGCGGTCCAGGATCTGCCGGTAATCGCGGGTGGCGGGGACTTGCTTCTGCACCGCTTCCTGGGCGGCCTGGTGGCGCGAGTCGTACAGATCGCAGACGCCCACGCACTCAATGCCGGGAACCGACAACGACGATTGCAGGAGTTCGCAGCCGCGCACGCCCGTGCCGATGGAGGCAAAGCGCACCATGTCGCTGGGCGGCACCGGGCCTGGCGATGCCCACAACGCTCTCGGTTCCAGAATGGTGACTTTGGCGGCCAGGCCGGCTGCAGCCGCGCCCGCCCCCAGCAGCATGAAATCGCGCCGTGATAAGGAGCTCTTATTCATGAATCGTGTGCCTCTCGAGGATTCGGCTCTGCTTGCCGGCCGGTTTGAGTGTAGCTGGCGATTGTAGCGCAGGAGGGCAGCTTGTGTTGTCATGGGGAGCTTCGCTCCGTTGCACGCTGGGGTTCTGCCCGCCGAAAACCATGGTGTTACGGGGCTCTGCCCGTCGAAGACTGTGTGGGGGCGGGGCTCTGCCCCGCCCTGCAGCAGAAGATGCCCACCAATGTCTTGTACAACGCTCTCAAACCTCCGTTGCCCCTAGTTTCTGTCTCATTCCGGGGGATGCGAAGGGAGCGCGGCGAGGC
Source organism: Terriglobales bacterium (assembly GCA_025934735.1). Classification (GTDB taxonomy): domain Bacteria; phylum Acidobacteriota; class Terriglobia; order Terriglobales; family Acidobacteriaceae; genus JAICWP01. Next base: position 111,320 of record JAICWP010000001.1, read on the forward strand.
TGCGCGAACGAGAACCAATTTTTTTGGTCAGGAGAACCGGCTCGGATCGTCGTTTATACGGCGCAAGGGATGCGCGCCCGAAGTCCTGCCACTGTCAGGAAAACTACCCCTGCCGCCAGCCTACGACTTCCTTCAATCCATCGCTCCGGGTCTGTTCGAAAAGCCGGACCAGGTGCCGGCAATGCTCAAATTCATGGATGTCGGCCCAGACCTCGGCCTGCCAGCTCTTGTCATGGCTGGCGGCTTCGCCGCAGGTGGCGCAGCGGGTATAGAGTCGGACCGGGGACGGCTTCTCCACCTCGCCCGCATCCGGCAGTTCAATAAACACTACGCGCACGTCCTGGATTTCGTCGTTGTCCGCCACTTCATGCTCGTAGCGCAATAGGTAGGGGAACCCCAGCTTGCGGGCTTCCAGTTCCGCTTCCAGACGGCTGTTGAACGGGCCATATTCCGCCCGGTTGTGTTCGATGGTGTCGCAGGCCATCCAGAACGTTTCTTTGTAGGTCATCAGGGCCTCAGAACCTTGTGTTTCACCGGATCTTCCCGGCAGAGCGTTGAAGAAGGCTCCAAAATAGCAATCGCTTTGCCGCAAGCCGAAACTCCTAAGTTGTTGAATGTGAATGGCGCTCTGCCTCGCCTTGGCACGGCGGATTGCAAGCTTTTGCGCAGTTTTGCCGAGTCCAAGCCAGCCCTTGAGCGGACCAACCTTGTCTCAGTTGGAAAACGGCCCCGTCTGGTGACTCCGGTAACTTGTGGCCGCCACCAGGTAACGTCATAACATGGTCGAAACCAAATAGTTGTAATCAAGACAGGAGAGGCATGGGCCGGCGCAAGCAGGAACGCACCGCGGCCAAACTCGCACTCAAGCTCTGGGGCACGGATAGCTCCGGACAGCCCTTTATTGAGGCGGTGACCACGCGCAATATCAGCGCCGAGGGCGTGCTGCTGGAAGGCGTGCGCCACAAGCTCAAGCCCGGCGACGCCGTGGGCTTAACCTATAAGCAGAAGAAAGCTCGATTTCGGGTCAGCTGGGTAGGCGAGGCGGGTGGCGAGGAAGAGGGTCTTCTGGGCTTGGCAAACGCCGAAACGGGCCAGTCGCTATGGGACATGCCCCTGCCCCCGCACGCGCCCGATCCCTATATGCCCGCCAAAGTTGCCGACCGCCGCCGCTTTCCCCGCTTTGAGTGCAAGGCCAGCGTGGAGGTGCGGCTGGAATCCGGTTCGCCGGTGCGCGGCAACCTGGTGGATGTCAGCCTGGGCGGTTGCTACATCGAAATGATGATTCCCCTGCCGGTCAGCACGCAACTGAACCTGGCGATCTGGCTGGACCGTGGCAAACTGGAAACACCCGGTCTGGTGACCAGCAGCCATGCCGGTTTCGGCATAGGCGTGAAGTTCATCGGCATGGGCAAGCCTGAGCGCCAGGCGTTGGAGCAGTATCTGGCCGAGCAGGCGGTCCTGAGCCGCCCTGCCGGCAGCCGCGCGAGGGCCGCCACCACTCACCGCCGCTAGACGCCCCATCAGCGACACACATTCCCCGCGTAACCACTCCCAAATTACTAAGCCAGAAATTGGTCTGGGCGACCCACGCTCCGTCAGTTCGCCGTGTCCCACATTTCCTGCACCACATTCCAGGGCACAGTTGGGCGGCCACCACGGCTCGCCAGGCAGCGCTCCAGGGTGGCGGAAAGGTACAGGTGGCGGAAAGGTTTGGTGAGGAACTCCTGGGCTCCGCTGACGAAGGCCTCCAGCGCCTTGCGGGGATCGGGAGCCCCGGAGCACATGATCACCTTGAGGGTAGGGCGGATCTGCAGCAGCTGGCGCAGGGTTTCCAGCCCGTCCATTCCCGGCATATTGACGTCGAGCAGGACCACATCCGGAACCAGGCCGGAAGTCAACAACTGGACCGCTTCCAGGCCTCCATTGGCGGTTTGCACCCGATACGAGTCCAGTTCGAGCAGGGTGCGCACGTATTGCAGCATGGCGGCATCATCGTCCACTACCAGCACGATGATCGGTGTGCTCTCGGGGGAGGGCATAAATTAAAAAGCTGCTGCACAACAAGGGGTGCACGCTGGCTCGGTGTACGCCTGCGGACCGGCCCCGGTCAATGGCCATTCGCGGGTGACAAACGTTGGCCTCTCAGCGAGATGCACAGCATCCACAGCGCCCTGCCAGGAAATGGTGCAGGCCGAATCCCGTCCCAGTACGGGCCGGCGCCACAGCCGCGTGTGGCAATACGCAACATCGCTTGCGCCTACGTAGATGCCGGCACGGACCCGATTCTGCCTGTGGAAAACCGGGCTAACCAGCTTTGCTCTCAACAAACCTACGCTTGCAGAGGGGGAGCGCCGCAGGCTTTCGCCAAGTCGAGTGCCTGGCCCACAGCGCCCCAGGATCAAGTCAGCGGCCAGCCACCGCTTGCTTCGCCTCCAGCGGCCGCGGACGCGTTTCCGCCCCTTCCGCCAGAATCAGCCCGCGCCAGCCTTCGCCGCCGTGGTTGGCGATATAGAGCGCCAGTTCCAGGCGGCTCCACACACCCAGCTTGTCGAAAATTACGCGCAGGTAATTTTTCACCACCTGCTCCGTGGTGCCGATGGTTTGCCCGATTTCGCGGTTGGTCATGCCCTCCCATACCAGGGCGGCAACTTCGATTTCCCTTGGAGTTAAACGATTCCGTGGTTGCATTGCACTTGCTCCCGCCACACCAGTGCTGTGGCCAGTTTGACCCGCTTGCGCCCGCCGTCAATCCCGGCGCGCTGAAACAGCGAGCGCAGGTGCTGCTTGACGGTACGCGGGCTAATGTTGAGTTCGCTGGCAATTTCCTTGTTGCTGCAGCCTTCCAGCAGCAGCCGCAGAATTTGCCCATCCCGTTGCGTGACCTTGAATTCCTTTAAGTCCGTCATGATTGCCTCACAAAGCATCTTCGCTTTGCTTTCGCTACTGCCGTACCGTGGAGCAAGTCATTATCCAAAAGGAACCTCCGGCTCGCGCTGCGCTCTACTCCATTGTGGTTGCAAGTACTTGCGGCGCTTACATAAAAAGATTGTGGATCACACACCCGGTCCGTAGATCCGGCGCATTTCCCGAAACGGGCAGTCTTCTCCTGGAATCAATGCCCTGTTCCGGGCCACGCTTCCCGTTTTTGCCCGAGAACATCCGTGATCATGGGGCTGCTGCCGTAAATCGCCCCTTTTGGCCGGAATCCCCTCCAAATGGGGTAGGCTGGAACGCCGAGGAGGGTTAACCATGCGCAGCTTCAGAATATTGCCTTTAGCGATGCTGTTGCTGGCGGCTCAACTGGGCGCCCAGACCCTGAAGCCGGTGGCCACCATCAATCTGCCGGGGCCGGCGGGCAAGCGCTTCGATTACCTGACCATTGATTACCAGGACCACTACCTGCTTTCCGCCCACCTGGGCGCCGGCATTCTTTATGTGATTGACCTCAGGACCAACCGACTGCTCAAGGCCATTGCGAATGTGCCCGGGGTGGAAGGCGTGGAGTATGTGCCCGAGTTGCACAAGGTGTACACCTCTGACTGGCTCGAGAACAAAATCGGGGTGATTGACCTGCGCCAGTTCAAGGTCATCAAGAAGATTCCCACTCGCGACAAGCCCGACGGCAGCGCCTACGCCCCGCCCTTTCACAAGCTGTATGTTTCCGATGAGCGCGGGAAAACCGAGGCGGTCATTGATGTGCGCACCGACGCGGCGGTCAAGAACCTGGCCTTCGACAGCGAAACCGGCATGCCGCAATATGATCCGGTGGCCCGCAAGGTGTACCTGAATTTGCAGGACCAGAACATTTTCGCGGTCGTTGATCCCGAGAGCGACCAGGTGGTGGCCCGCTACCCCGTGGGCAGGTGCCGGGGAAATCACGGCATGGCGCTGGACGTGGAGCATCGCCGTGCCTTTCTCTCCTGCGAAGAGAACGACCTGCTGACGGTGTTCGACCTGGAAAAGCACGTCCCCATTGCCTACCTCGCCCTGGCCGGCGGCGGCGATGTGGTGAAGTACGATCCCGGCCTGCGCCGCATTTATGAAGCCTGCTACAGCGGCGCCATCTCCGTGTTCCAGGAAGAGGATGCCGACCACTTCCGCAAGCTGGAAGATTTCCCCGTGCAGAAGAAAGTGCACAGCCTGGCGGTGGACACGGAAACGCACCGGGTTTACGCGCCCGAGCAGGAGGAGAACGGCAAGCCGGTTGCCAAGATGGTGGTGTATGAAGCGGTGGGTAGGCGCTAGCTGACAATTGTCCGGTGGCTTGTACTCCTGCCCCGACCGCCTGGGCCAGGAGCGGCAGACCCATATTCTGAATGGCGTTGCCGAGATTCCCGCCTAACGTGAGGTCGTGCGGAAGGAATAGGCGTGAATCTTTGGAATTCGCAGCAGGCTCCGAGGGGACGAGCCAAAGAGCCTGCTCCGAAGATGCAAGCGTGGGAAAGTACCAGTAGAAGTTACCAATCCTCGTGCCTCGCCCAGAAGCGGAGTGCCACGGATTTTAGCAACGTCCGAAACTTACCCAATCGAGCTGGCCGTCTGGGAAAAGACGGTATTGGCGTTGCTGCCGATCAGCCGGATCGTGCCCACCACGATGACCAGAATAACGGCAAGCATCACCGCATATTCCGCGATGTCCTGCCCCTGATCATCGGACCACAGATTCTGCAGAAGTGCTTTCATGTTGTTACTCCCTTTCTGAGCTGATGCTACAGCTCACAGCCTAACTGGCTTGGAGTGCTTAGGGAATGGCACTAGAGAGCCATACCAGGCAGTATGTTGCGGGCCTTTGTTCACGTGAGACTTAAATTCAGAGAGGGGGGAGGGGCCCAGCCGAACCAGAGCCGAAATCAGAACAACGGTTGCTCCTGTTGCTGCCTGGGATCCCAGAATTCCGGAGCAGGCCCCGAGGGGACGAGCCAGAGGGCCTGCTCCACAGAAAAAACCGAAGGGATTGCTCGCGACCACAATTTTCAGTCGGCTGTGGCCGCGTTGCCGTTGATTCCATGGCCGTTCACGCGCGGCTGCTCGAACTTGGCGGCGCGGTTGGAGGGCAGGCCAGTATCGCGGATCTTGTAGAGCAGCGCCCGGTAACTGATGCTCAGGGCGCGCGCAGACTGCTTGCGGTTCCAGTGGTTGGCCTGCAGCACCTTGAGGATCACTTTACGTTCCAGTTCGCGCACTGCCTGGCGAGTGAGCTTCTTGAGTGAGATCGGCCCATCCAGGGAAATTTCCGGGTTGAAGAAATCGCGCTCCTGGGCGACTAGGTCGCTGCTGATGGCTTCCTCTGTGCCCAGAATCACATATCGTTTGATCAGGTTTTCCAGTTCGCGGATGTTGCCGGGCCAGTGATACTTCTGCAGCATGCCCATCAGTTCATCGGAAACCTCGCGGGCGCGGCAGTTGTACTTGCGGTTGTAATGCTCCAGGAAATAGGCCACCAGTTCGGGAACATCGGTGGCGCGGTCGCGCAGTGGCGGCATGTGCAGGTTCACCACGTTGATACGATAGAACAAGTCCTGGCGGAAGGTGCCGCTGGCGATTTCCTGCTCCAGTTGGCGGTTGGTGGCGCAGACCACCCGCACTTCCACTTTCTTGTCTTCCTGGGCGCCGATACGGCAGAACTGGCCATCCTGCAGCAGTTGCAGCAGTTTGGACTGCAGGGCGGAGTCAAGCTCGGAAATTTCATCCAGAAATAGGGTGCCGCGGTGCGCCATTTCCACCCGGCCCGGCTTCGAACCGTAGGCCCCGGTGAAAGCGCCCTTTTCATAGCCGAACAGCTCGCTCTCCAGCAGGGTGCCGGGGATGGCGGGGCAGTTGACCTTAACGAACGGCCCGGTGCGCCATGGCGAGAGCCCATGGATCATACGGGCGATAATGTCTTTCCCAGTGCCGCTTTCGCCCTGGATCAGGACAGGCACATTGGCGCCGGCCAGCTTCTGCAGGCGCTCGCGCAGTGCGCGCATGGTCTCGGTGCGGCCAAAAACCACCTGCTCCGGGGGAATTTCACCCAACGACTGGGCCAACGAGCTGACGGATGTTGCAGCCATTCTGGTCACTCCGCTGGAGCAAAAGACGCTCTCGGCAAGCTGGCTAAGTGCATCCCGAGCACCAAAGTACCTGCGGCTTGTCTCAAGGCCCCAATTTACATATTAAGGTTCATAATTTCAGCAACTTGGGAGATGTTTTGCGCCGCGAACCATGACCTTTGCCGGAGCCCGTAACCTACTCCACAGGGGGGAGTTGAATGAGAAAAGCTTTTCACAGCGAAGAAGTAACTTTCCTTCCCGCGGAGCGGAGCAGGGGACGGGAGAACTTCACGCCCACCAACTGGTGGCGGTTGGAGGAACGAATGTGGACTACACGCGCCTGCAGGCGGCGCACGGAGCGGGGTATCTGGGCGGAGTCGGAGAGGGGGGAACTGGGTATTTCCAGGGAAACCCCAGCGGAGAGCGGCAGAGCACGGGATACGGCCAGCAGAACGCCGCCGGCGCTCAGGTTCAGAGCGGTGGCAAATTCGAGAAATTCCTTGCCCCTATCATCTCGGGCCCGCACAAACACCGGAATCGCCAGGGGCAATCTTTCCCAATTTCTTCGGTTTTTCACAACAGGTTTGCGGGTCACGGGTTCGTTGTTTTGGCAAACAAACAGTTCTCAGTCGCACCTAAGCTGCCAAAGCCAACCTCTCCATGTGGTTAGACGCAGCCGCACGCGGGAGGGCTCACGGCGACTTGGGATTATCGGGCAAATTGGCTTCCCGAGCGATGCTCCAGTCGAGGCGATGTGGGCTGGGCAGGGCGGGGCGGGAACTACGTCCCAAGCTCCAGTTTTGAGGGCGGTGGCAAGCTTTTGCTCATTTATGACCAAAGATATGCATTTGGCGGTTGACAGGTTTGGCACTCTGTCTTAGCATTTGTCTCCTAGGGTTCAGAAAAACAAGCTCTTAGGTTCCTCCCCCATAGATTGACGCCACCAACCGTTTGCAGCCTGGAGATGAAGTGTGTCTACCGTGAAGGGGGAGTTAGTGGGAGCTAAGAGTCAGGGGCGAGCCTTGGCGGAAGAGGTGCACGCAGGCGGCAACAGCCATCAGGAGCTGCTGCAGGCTTACATGCAGCTGCAGGAACGCTATCACCGCTGCACGGATGCGCTGGCGGCGGCGGCGCACGATCTGAAAACCCCGCTGGCTATTCTTTCCGGCTACATCGAGCTGCTGCAAAACGAAAAGGTGGGGCCGCTAAGCGAGCGGCAGCGCGGCATCCTGCAAGACATGCAGGCCAGCAGTGCGCGCCTGGAGCACTTTATCCAGGATTTTCTCACCTTCAGCGTGCTGGAAACGGGCGAGCTGAAAATGAAATATGAGGTGGGCAGTATGAATGCCTGCCTGTCGGAAATCTGCAATTTCTGGTCATCCCGCTTCCAGCAGAAGGGCATAGCCCTGTACTTTCTGGCCAACGAGAAGCTGCAGCCCTTCGTTTTTGATTTTGCCAAGGTGCAGCGGGTGATTTCCAACCTGCTGGACAACGCGGCCAAGTTCACCCCGGCAGGGGGAACGGTATGGCTACATGCTGAGCCGCACATGTGGGAGCGGCGCTCCAACTACCTGCCGGCGCCGGCGCACGAACGGCGAAAACAAAAGAGCGAGGTTGCCAACTCCGTGAAGGTCAGCGTCTCCGATACCGGCCCCGGGATCGCCCCGGAATTTCATCAGGAAATTTTTGACGACTTCTTCCGATTGGCGCAGGCCGGAGTTTCCGGCGAAGGGGTGGGGCTGGGACTGGCCATTGCCCGGCGCCTGGTGCAGGCTTTTGGCGGGAAGATCTGGGTGGAGAGCGACCAGGGTTCGGGCAGCAAGTTTTGCTTCCTGCTTCCGCTGCTGCCCCCGGGTGTGGCCGTGGGAGGGACACGATGAGCACTTCGCCGAGAATCCTGCTGGTGGACGATGAGCCCGGCATGCTTCGCTACATCCGTACCCTGCTGGAGGTGGACTCCTACAAGGTGGAGACGGCCAACAGCGGCAACGACGCGCTGGAGCGGGTGCAGCGCGGGCTGAGTCCCGACCTGGTGCTGCTCGACCTGTTGATGCCGGGGCTGGACGGCCTGGAGACGCTGGAGCAATTGCGGCATATGCAGCCCAGCATGAAGGTGGTGATGCTCTCCTGCGTGAGCGACACGCGCAAGGTGGTGCAGGCCATCCGGCTGGGAGCGCAGGATTATCTCACCAAGCCCTTCCAGAAGGCGGAACTGGACGCGGTGATCAAGCAGTGCCTGCGGGCGGAAACGCATTCCGCGGGCGAGGTGGAAGAGCTGTGCGACGACGTGTTCTTCGTGGCCGCCAGCCCGGCCATGAAAAAGATTCGCGCCCAGGCGGCGCTGGTCGCGGCGGTGGATATCCCGGTGCTGCTGCTGGGCGAAAGCGGCACGGGCAAAGAGGTGCTGGCGCGCTTGATTCACAAGCTTTCGCCGCGCGCCCACCGCACCTTTCTGAAGGTGAATTGCGCCGCGGTCCCTGCCGATCTGCTGGAAAGCGAGCTCTTCGGCTACGAGGCGGGCGCATTTACCGGAGCCACCCATCCCAAGCCGGGCAAGTTCGAGCTGTGCAACAAAGGCACCATCCTGATGGACGAGATTGGGGAAATGTCGCCGGCGCTGCAGGCCAAACTGCTGCACGTGCTGCAGGACCAGCAGTTTTCGCGGCTGGGCGGGCGGTCGGTAATCAAGGTGGACGTGCGCATCCTGGCGGCCACCAACGTGAATATTCCCGAGGCAATTGCCACCAAGCGTTTGCGCGAGGACCTTTACTACCGGCTGAACGCGTTTACCCTGCAGCTGCCGCCGCTGCGTGAACGGAAAGAGGAAGTTCCGCTGCTGCTGAAGCACTTCATGTCGCGCATGGCGGAACACTATGCGCGGCCTCCAATCACGCTCTCGTCGCGATTGCTGGAGCGCTGCCTGGAATACCCCTGGCCTGGCAACCTGCGCGAGCTGAGCAATTTCGTGAAGCGCTACCTGATCCTGGGCGATGAAGACGTGGCCATGAATGAACTGCAGGCGCAGGGGGATGGCAGCGGGCCGGCCGGCGGCGCAGCAGGCAGGGAGGGTGCGGTGAAGGTGTCGGGCGGGTTGAAGTCGCTGGCGCGCAGCGCCAAGGACGAAGCCGAGGCTGAAGCCATCACCCAGGCGCTGGAACAGACCAACTGGAACCGCAAACAGGCCGCCGCCCTGCTGAAGATCAGCTATAAGGCGCTGCTCTACAAGATCCGCCAGTACGGCATCGCCGAACCCATGCGGCACCACAAGCTGAGCGCCGGGGCGTAAGCCGTTCTGCTGCTCAGTTATTTTGTGGGCACGGGGCTCTGCCCCGTGCAGGCCGGGCGCAGCCTTGCTCGCCTGTCTTTGCCTCTCAGAATTTCCATGCTGTTCTGCCGCGCTCCCTCGCGGGGTTCGGTCGCGCGCTCCAAGTTTTCAGTGCGCGGTTCGGCACGCCTGAAGGCGTGCCCTGATACTAACCCGCTATCGAATGTACCCCATCGAAGCCTACCTCGTTGAAGCCACCCCATCGAACCAACCCCATCGAGCCCACACGATCAAAGCATCCCGAACCGCCCCATCGTTCAGTTGTGGTCTGCAGGAGGGCGAAGTCCCGCCTCGGCAGCGCGGCATCCTGCGGCTGCCGTGGGTGTTGAGGCGAGCCGTGAGCAGAGATCAGGAACGCTGGTCGTAAGCTTCCTGCAGGCGGCAGATGTCAATTTTGTCCATCTGCAGCATGGCCCGCATAACGCGGTTCGCTTTTGCGCGATCGGGGTCGCCCAGCATTTTGCCGAGGGCGGTAGGGATGATCTGCCAGGAGAGGCCGAACTTGTCGCGCAGCCAGCCGCAGCGGCTTTTCTCCCCGCCGGCGGAGAGCTTCTCCCAGAGTTCGTCCACTTCGGCCTGAGTCTCACAATTCACGAACAACGAAATGGCGGGAGTGAAGGTGAATTGCGGGCCGCCGTTGAGGGCCATGAATTCCTGTCCGTTAAGCTCAAAGGCGCCGGACATGACTGTTCCTTTCGGGCTGGGGCCGGCCTCGCCATAGCGGTGAATGGTTTTGATTTTTGAGTTCTTGAAAATCGAGACGTAGAAATTCATCGCCTCTTCGGCTTGGTCGTTGAACCAGAGAAAGGGAACGATCTTTTGCATGGGGGCTCCTCGCAGCAAAGATCTTAAAACGCAGAGGACGCGGAGATCACTGGGGATGAATTGATCTGGGGTCTACCCCCGCGATCAAAGAATGCGCCTCCTGATCATGTTCGCACGCGGGTGAGGGCGACCCGCTCTTCCTCCGCGGAAGCGCGTGTGGGCTGACCGGCGAGCGCCTTCTTGCGCCCAAAGCGCAGGAAACGCGGCTCCCCTTTCCAGGAACTGTGCAGCAGGAAGACCGCCAGCAGCAGCATCTCCGGGGTGATGGGATGCTGATAGCGGGGATGGCAGTGGGTGATGTAGTAAACCAAGGGGAACAGCAGGAAAAGTCCCGCAAACAGCCAGGCGGCGCTGTGTCGGCGCCGAAAGGCCAGCCATAATCCCCAAAAGGCAAGCAGGGCAAAGCCGAAGAACATGGCGTGGCGGGAGCCCATGCCGAAATGTTTGGCGACGCGCCCCTGCTCCGGAATGTCGAACCAGAAGAAGCCAACACGGCGCAGGGTGAGCTCGGCAAAGCGGCCCGGGTGCTGCCGGATCCACTGTTCGGCGATCTTCTGCTTGGCGGCCACGTAAGCCAGTTCGCCCTGCTGGGCGAAGCTCGCCATCTCATAGCGGTTCCACACCGGATGGTCCCAGAACATGCACAGGCCTTCGGAACCCTCGTGATTGCCCATGTAGAGCTCTTCGCCGAAGTCGCTGCGCGGGAAAACGAACTTGCCCATAGCGGCGTAATTGCGCGCCACCCAGGGCGAAACTACCAGCACAAATAGCAGCGCGGAAGCGGCGGCGGGAAGCAAGCGGAACTGCTGTTGCCGCCGCAAGCTATACCACAGCCAAATGGCGGCAACCGGCAAGAACGACAGGCAGGAAGCGTTGGTCAGGGCGAGCACGCCCCAGAGCACCCCATAAATGGCCCAAGTGCGGAGGCGGGGACGGCGGGCGAGGCGCAGGGTTAGCCAGAACAGCAGAGTCAACAGGAAGGTGGAAACCGCGGTTTCCCAGATCCAGAAGCTCCAGTTGATGCTGTAGGGCAGGACGGCCCAGGCCCAGGCCGCAAGCAGCGCCACCTTCGAACCAAACAATTCCATGCCGAGCAGGTAAATAGCCAGGCAAGTCAGGGCGGAAAAGACGCTGTTGATGACCATGACGGCCAGCGCCGAGGCGGGCGTGTAAATGCCGAAGATCTTGAACATCCCGGCGACAATCAGCGGATAGACAGGACCGAGCCAGGCGGTGGGGCCCGAAGGATTGGGGAATGGCGAACTGAAGCCGTGTCCGGAGGCGAGAGCGCTGGCGATTCGGCCCACTTCGTAGCCGAAGAAGAGGTGGCCGTAGGCAGCCGGAATATCGTACAGGTGGTGCTGAACCAGGCTCCAGGCGCGGGCCAGGAAAGCCACCGCCACAATGAACAGGGGAGAGCAGAGCAGGCGCTTGCCGAAGCCGGCAGCTGGGGCGCGGCTTGCCTGAGGAGCGGCGGGCATTACGGCATCACCGGCAGGCGCTGGCAGTCAGAATGAGTGATGGAGCCGGCGCGGGTGGTGGCGGTGGGAGCCTGCCAGCGGATCCTGGCGTCTTCCACCGCGCAGAAATCATGCTCGCCGGTCTTGTGCAACTGGGCAACGGCGGCGGCAATCACGTAGGTGCTGTTGGGTCCGGAGCCAGTGGGATTGGCCGCGGCCAGGGCGTATAAATAGCCGTCGCGGGACTGCAGTTCCGCTTCCGGCAGGTGGCAATCAATCAGGCAGGCATGCTCCGGGGTGGCCTTGCACTGGCGTTCTTTGCAGATGGCAGCCAGATGCGAAAGGGAACCGGCATAGCCGATAGCGGGATAAGCAGCCCTGTAGGAGTCTTGCGCGGAAGTGATAATATCCACGTTGGCAACCGCCGTCGCTTCGTTGGCTGCAATGCGGGAGTTCAGCAGCCGGGGCAGCAGCGCGGCGGCCAACAACATTGCCAGTCCCGTGATGATCAGGACCTCGACCAGGGAAAAGCCATGGGCACGTGAGGACATCAACTTGTCTTCGGGCGGCAGGCTGGCCGCAATCTCGCGCCGGTCCTGGAAACGCTGCCGCAAGACCCTCATTCTAGCGGAATGCGGGATGTGGGGACAGGCAAGCCCAACCCGTTTCACCTCTGCGGAGAACCAATCGTGCTAATCGCCTCGCTTGTGCTGGCCCTCGTGCCGCTGCTGGGTATTGCCTACATGGTGGCCCAGGGCTCGTTCGATACCGTAGACAATCTTTTCTACGTGCTGATCCTCTTGGCGATGTCGGGGATATTTGCCGCCAACGCGATGGCGGAATTGCAGCGGAAACGACGCCTGGCTAAGGCCGGCGTGCTCATGCCACGCGGAAAAGTTAAGTTTGCAGCCCAAGCCATGGGCATGCGCACCGAACGCGGGCTGGTGGAAGATGTTCTATTTTTTGAAAGCCCGATCGGGCAGCCGGACAAATCCATCGTGACGTTGCGGCCCAATCGCGGCCCCGCCCAGATGCTGTTCTTCGAAGGCGACCTGCGCAACCAGTTGCCGACCGGCCACGAGGTGGAAGTCACCTATGAACCCAGGAACGGGGCCAACCGGGTGCTGGCGCTGAACTACAAATGATTTAGGTTTTTCGCCTTTCAGTTACCTAACATTCTCCAGAACGATTCTGCTGCTCAGGTGGAGGCGAGGCAGAGCCCCGCCTCCAAGCGACCAGCGAAGAGCCAATCGTTCACAGTGCTGCTATTTCGCCAGGCGGTCAATTTTGGCGGCCAAGATGAAGTCGCTCTCCGTCAGCCCGTCAATCTTGTGGGTGTAGGTGGTGATGCCCACCTCGCCCCACTTGAGGACGATATCGGGATGGTGGCCCTGCTCTTCCGCCAGCTCGCCCACGCGATTCACGAATTCCAGCGCCTTGCGGAAATCGGGGAACTTGAAGGTCCGGGTGAGGTGGTGTTCGTTGACCACCGTCCAGCCGGGCAGTTGCTTCTTGTAGGATTCCAGTTCCGCACCCTTTAGAGGCGGCACGCCGCCGCGGCAAGGCACGCAGGTTTTGCTGGCGAGATCAGAGACCGCTGCATTGGACATGGTCGTTTTCCCCCACGACACTAATTTACTGCAATCCGGACGTGAGCGGGGCAGCGGTGTACAATCGGCCACCGTTATGGATAGTAAAACAGTGCAGACGTCGTATTCGGGAATGGAGCGGCAGCTGGCGATCTATGAGGCCGGGCTGAAAGGGTCGAAAACCGGAGTGCCGGTTTCGCCGGTTCTGCTGGAGCAGAAAGCCAAGGAAGTGCTGGAACCGCGGGCCTACGATTACGTGGCAGGAGCCGCGGGCGGAGAGCAGACGGCGCGCGCCAACCTGGAGGCGTTTTACCGCCGGCGCATTGTGCCACGCATGCTGCGCGATGTGACGCAGCGCGAGCTGAGCATCGAGTTGCTGGGCAAGACGCTACCGGCTCCGGTCCTGCTGGGTCCGGTGGGCGTGCAGGGCATTATCCACAGCGAGGCGGAACTGGCCACGGCGCGGGCGGCGGCTTCCCTGGGCATTCCGTGCGTGCTCAGCACCCTTTCCTCGCGTCCGCTGGAAAAGGTGGCGCAGGCGAGCGGAGACGGGCCGCGCTGGTTCCAACTCTACTGGACGACGCATCCGGAGGTGACGGCCAGCCTGATACGCCGGGCGGAGGCGGCAGGCTACTCGGCCCTGGTGGTTACGCTCGATACCCCCTTACTGGGCTGGCGCGAGCGCGACCTGCAGCATCCCTACTTGCCGTTCCTGCTGGGCGAAGGCCTGGCCAATTTCTTTACTGATCCGGTGTTCTGCTCGGAGCTGCAGCGGCCGCCGCAGGAACATCCTCTGGCTGCGGTGCGGTTGTGGGGCGCAATGTGTTCCCACACAGCGCTGGGCTGGAAAGACCTGAGCTTCTTGCGGCAGCACACGCGCTTGCCCATCCTACTGAAAGGAATCCTTCACCCCGAGGACGCAGAACGCGCGTTGGCCAGCGGGGTGGACGGCCTGATCGTTTCCAATCATGGAGGGCGCCAGGTGGATGGCGCGATTGCCGCTCTGGACGCGCTGCCGGAGGTGGTGCGGGTGGTGAATGGCCGCGTTCCCGTGCTGTTCGACAGCGGCATTCGTCGCGGGGCGGATGCGGTGAAGGCGCTGGCCCTGGGAGCGCGCGCGGTACTGCTGGGCCGGCTCTACATTTGGGGACTGGCCGTGGGCGGAGAGCAGGGCGTGCGCGAGGTGCTGCTCAACTTTCTGGCTGACCTCGACCTTACCATGGCGCTCAGCGGCTACCGCTCGTGCCGGGAGTTGGATGAAAGTGCCCTGGCCGGCTGTTGAATTCTCGCGACCGGAAGCACCCGAGCGCAAACTGCAAAGTCAGCCGGAAAATAAAAAAGGGAGCGCGGAACATGTCCGCTGCTCCCGGGCTTGTACCCTCCCCCAGGTACTTCGCCGAAACAGATAGTACCCAGAGGCGGCGCATTGCGGAATGGCACGAAAGTGGCATCTGGCCGCCACTCCGGTAACAATGGGTGGGCAAAGAAACACCCGCCCTGCAGGCGGGTGTGGATATTTCGCGGCAGCCAGCGAACTAAAATTCTGGGTGGGAAAAATGGGGGAGCCAGGCACAGCGCCAGGGATGGCAACAGCCTAATTAGCTAATGGCGCTGGCCGTCTGCGAGAACACCGTGTTCGCGTTGGAGCCGATCAGACGGATCGTGCCCACCACGATTACCAGAATCACCGCCAGCATAACTGCATATTCGGCGATGTCCTGTCCCTCATCGTTTGACCAAAGGTTACGCAGGAGTTCCTTCACGTTTGTTCTCCAAGTTACTGGATTTCGCCTGAGGCGATACTGAAGCCATGCTAAGCGGGGCCAAAAGGGGGGAGAATGGCCCAGAGGTGCCATGGCGGAAACCAGCGGTAATTCACGTTAGATTACTCCCGGAAGTAACTGATTGTGCAGGCATTACGCCGCATAGATAAGGGTTGCCGTGGGCCGCGACGCGTTTAGAGGCGGTGGCCGGGCAGGAATAGACTTTTGCAAGACTCACTTCTTTTGCGGTTAGGGTGAGGGTAGTTAAAGTGAAAGGTGAACCTCTGGCTCCAATCCGCAGAGGTGCAATTGTTTTAATTTTCGGTACGAGTATTTGACCGGACGCAGCCAAGCGGATTTTTTTGCTGAGAGCCGACACCGTCATCATATAATCAGGGCGCTCCCCCAGGGCGCGCCAGACTCCCAGGAACACCCGGTTCCCAGCAGTCCATAAGGATGGCGGCGGTGTCAAAAATAGAGGCAGGCGTAGTCGAGTTGCGCACGGATGTGGGGCGGTTATACGTTCGTCCTTCGGCGTGGCAGCGCGCCTACCTGCGCTGGACTTTCCGCAACTTTCACACTCTGCCGCAGCAGGTCCTCAACCATCGGCAGAAACACCTGATTGACTCTCTGAGCCGCACTGCCATCGTGACCGGGGGAGAGACGTTCCCACCCACAGCCATCATTGGAGTGGTGGAAGATGTGCGGGTGCTGGCGCTGCCTTCGAACGCAGAGATGGCGGAGCCGGCCAAACCAGCGGTGGCCGTGGCGAAGCTTAAAGTAGTGAGCGCGCGACACGCCGAATTGGAAGCTGCCGCGGAAGTCCCTGTCGAGAGCCCGCGAATTCGTTTTGTTCCAATGCCAGAAAATGTTGCAGAGAGGGCGAGCCAAGAGACGGAAGAAACCGGCACGCCGGCGGAGGCGCAGGAAGTTGCTGCCACTGGACGTGCCCCGAAGCGCACCTGGTTGGCAGTGCCGGTGACGGGAGCGGCTTTGGCGGCTGTGCTGTTGCTGGCTTTCCAGGTGGCGCCCCTTCTGCGCCCACGTGAAATCAAGATCGCGCAGCCCGAGCTGGTGCCGCCTGCTGAGGCAAGCGCGAAGTTGACAATGCCAGTGTTGCCGGCGCCGGTGCTCGCGAAGCCCCTGATTACGCGCCCGGCCTCCGCGCCGGCAGCGTTCCCCGTCCATGAAGGGCAGCTTGCCGTCCGGAATAGCTTCGGCAAACGTCTGATGAGCCATCCTTCCGCGGTCCCGCCTTCACCTGCCGTGGACGCGGTGAGCTTGCCGCAAATTGCGGAGGCGCCACAATCGGGGTTCATGTATCCAGTGGCGCCCAATCCCAACCTCGTGGGCAAGGTGCTGCTGAAAGCGGTGATCGGAAGCGATGGCACGGTCAAGCAGGTCGAGGTGCTGAGCGGCGACCGCGCACTAGCCGCCGCTGCCGCCCGGGCGGTGCGTCACTGGCGCTATGCTCCCGCCCAAGTGGACGGACGCGCGGTAGATGCGCAAACTCACGTAACAGTCAGCTTCCTGGGCGAAGACGCCGTCTCCATCATTCTGCCGCCGGGGCGCTGACGCTCTCGGACCATTCTAGCCAAAGCTCCAGCTAAAAATTTCACCAGGGCTGTTGCGAACGGTGTGGGCTCGCACAGGGCATCGTGACCCAGCCGGCGATTAGGCAAAAACGCTCGGCATCTGGCATGATCAGGGTACTTACCTTTTAGGAGACCAAGTTGACGGAGACACTGGGAAAAAAGCGCCTGGCGGTGCTGGGCGCGGGGAAGATGGGCAGCATCCTGCTGCAGGCGTTTCTCAAGAGCGGATTGTTCGCCGCGGAGAACCTGAGCGCCACGGTGGCGCATCCGGAGCGGGCCAAGGCTCTGTCGCGGCAGCTGAATATCACGGTGGCCTGTGACAATCGAGCGGCGGCCAAGACAGCCGATATCGTCCTGCTCTGCGTCAAGCCCCAGGCAGTGAAGGAAGTGCTGCAGGAAATTCGGGAGGAAATGGGCCCTGGGCAGGTGGTGATTTCGGTGGCCGCTTCGGTGCCGACTAGTTACATCGAAGAGCGGCTGCCGGCCAAGGTGGTGGTGGTGCGCGCCATGCCCAACACGCCTGCAATGGTGGGCGCGGGCATCACCGGAGTGTGCGGCGGTTCGTGCGCCACACCGCAGCACTTGCACATGGCATGCCGTTTATTTGAGACTGTGGGCAAAACCGTCACCGTGGATGAAAAACACATGGACGCGGTGACCGGACTTTCCGCCAGCGGGCCGGCGTTCATCTACATTGTGCTGGAGTCGTTGGCCGAAGCAGGGGTGAAAGTAGGTTTGCCGCGCGATTTGGCCACCCTGCTGGCGGCGCAGACCACGCTGGGCGCTTCGCGGGTGGTGCTGGAAACCGGCAGCCACCCGGCGCTGCTCAAAGACGCGGTGACCACGCCGGCGGGCTGCACCATTGATGGAATCATGGAACTGGAAGAAGGGAAGCTGCGGGTTACGCTGATCAAGGCAGTGGTGAAGGCGACGCAGCGGGCCAAAGAACTCTTGTTCGCCTGAAACAAGGCATTGAGCATGCCAAAATTCACCCCAGGACTATGCTGCTGGGGGGCGTTGACGCCATTTCTTCCGCTGGATAGCCTACAGCTCAGGGAGCAATCGGTGATCGGCGAACTAGTCAGCCACTACCGTATCGTCTCAAAAATCGGGCAGGGGGGAATGGGGGTTGTTTACCATGCCCGCGACGAGGTCTTGCAACGCGACGTTGCTTTGAAGGTAGTGGGCGAAAGTGCGACGGCAGCGAAGCTGTCGCACGAGCATCTCCTGCATGAAGCGCGAGCGGCCTCCGCGCTCAGCCATCCCAACATCTGCACCATTCACGAAGTGGGTGAGTTCAAGGGCGAACTCTACATGGTGATGGAGCTGGTGGAAGGCAAGTCTTTAAGGGAGTTGATTGGCCGCGATGGGTTGGCCATGGAAATCGTGGTGCGCTACGCGGTTCAGATTGCCGCCGCGCTGGCCCATGCCCACAGCCGCAATATTGTTCATCACGATCTGAAAAGCGCCAATATCCTGGTGACGCCGCAGGGCCTGGTCAAAGTGCTCGATTTCGGACTAGCCAGGCAACTGCCGCAAGTCTCCGCCGACGCGGCCACCATCAGCATGGCACCGGTCGAAAGCGCCGGCACCGTCATGGGCACCTTGTTTTACATGGCGCCTGAGGTGCTGCGCGGGCAGATGGGAGACCATCGCAGCGACTTGTGGGCGCTGGGGATCGTAATTTATGAAGCCGCCTCGGGACAGCTACCGTTTCGCGGAACCACCGGCATGGCAGTGGGCTCGGCCATCCTGCACGAGCCGCCATCGCCACTGCCGGAGCGCATACCGCCGGGCCTGAGAGGCATCATCCAACGTTGTTTGGCCAAAGAACCGGCACAGCGCTACCAGCAGGCGGCGGAAATACAAGCGGCGCTTGAAGCGGTGCAGTCCTCCTCGATGGTTCCCCGGGGACAACCCGAGCAGCGCGGACCGCTTACCACCCTGCATCGCGGCATTCGCCACCTGCGGGTCAAAAATGGCGACGTGCTGCTGATGGTGGGAACGATCAAAGGAGTGTTCCTGTTGCGTTCGAACCGGGAGCGCCGACGGTGGGAAGTTGCCGGACCCTATTTTCCCGGACATTCCATTTACGCTCTGGCTTACGATGGCCGAGCCGGACGGCACCGGCTGTGGGCAGCGACCCACACATTTTGGGGCACCTACCTGCGGTCGAGCGACGATTTCGGCAAGGCCTGGATGAATCCCGCAGAGGCCAGCCTGAAGTTTCCGACCGAAACGGGCGCCGTCTTGAACAATATCTGGCAGATCTGCCTGGGGCGCGCCGAAGAGCCGGATGTGCTGTATTGCGGGGCGGAGCCGGCAGCGCTGTTTGAATCGCGGGATGGGGGAGAAACTTGGTCGCTGGTGCGAGGCCTGTTTGACCATCCCCACCGAGCGCGATGGGTGCCGGGAAACGGCGGGCTTACGCTGCACACCATTGCTCCCGATCCTTCCGACAAGGGCCGCATGTATGTGGGTATTTCCTCGGGCGGGGTCTACGGGACAGAGGACGGCGGGCACAACTGGCGGGCTCTGAACCGCGGCATTCGGGTGGTTTTCCAACCCGAGAGGTACCCCGAGTTCGGGCAGTGCGTGCACAAATTCGTGCTGCACCCGGCTCGCCCGGAGCGCCTTTTCCTGCAGAATCACTGGGGCCTCTATCGTTCCGACGACAGCGGGGAAAGCTGGGTGGACATCGCGAATGGGGTGCCCTCAGACTTTGGATTCGCGATAGTGATGCATCCGCACAATCCCGACTGTGTGTATATCCTTCCGGTGGAATCGGATGAATTCCGTTGCGCGCCGGAAGGACGCCTACGGGTTTATCGCACGCGTAATGCCGGCGCCTCCTGGGAACCGCTGATGCGCGGCCTGCCGCAGAAGGGGGCGTACGAAACTGTGCTGCGCGACGCCATGACAGCCGATTCGCTGGACCCGCATGGGCTCTATTTCGGAACCCGAAGCGGGCAGCTCTACGGCTCCAGCGACGAGGGAAAAAGCTGGAAGAGAATTCTGGAGGGACTGCCGGCGGTGGTGTGCGTCAAGAGCGCGGTCATCGGCGAGCCACGCGCCGGGCGAAGGTCGAAAAGCCACCGGGCGCCGCCTGGCCGCTCGGGCGCAAAGCCGGCTGAGAAGAAGCGTAAGAAAGGGCAGGGCAAGCGGCGTTGATCACGTTTCACATTCCGGGCCCATTGCTTTCCTTCAGCGGCGGGCACAGCGACGTGAAGGTTGACGCGACGGCAGCCACGGTGTTTGACGCATTGCAGGCGCTGTGGGCGGCCTGTCCTGGCATGCGCGACCGGATTGTGACGGAACAAGGGCAAATCCGGGAGCACATCAATCTCTTTGTGGGCAAAGAAAACACCCGCTATACGGGAGGACTTGCCACGCCTGTTTCTTCTGGAGCCGAGATCTCAATCGTGCCAGCCATCAGCGGAGGAAAGACTTCTAATCCATTTGCGAATCTCGCCGGGAAGAAGTACCTGAGCCTGGCCAGCTTCCGCAAAAACGGGCAGGCGGTACGCACGCCTCTGTGGTTTGCGGAGGAGAACGGGAAGCTCTACGTGATGACGCGTGATGATTCCTGGAAGTACAAAAGAATCCGCAACAACCCGCGCGTGCTGGTCGCGCCCTGCACGGGTCGGGGACGCATCACCGGGCCGGATGCGGAAGCGCGGGCGCGCATTCTGGAGGCGGCTGAATTTCCCGGCGCTCGCGGCGCCTTGGAACGCAAGTATTGGCTGATGAGCCTGCCGTTCTGGAGCAAGCGCAACATTTTTCTGGAGATTACGCCGGTTTAGCGCAAGGCCTCTGCAGGAAGATAGAACTCCGCGCAAACGAAAGCCCTTCGCTGCGCTCAGGATGATAAAACTGGTTTTCCCTGGTCCTGGACAGGCTCGCCTTAGCGTACGCGAGATGCTTCGCGGCTAAGCCGCCCTGCATGACGTTTGCCAGGGAGGACGTACGCGAGCGAGGCCGTCAGTGCCACAACACCCCCACACGTGGTCGAGTTCGCCCGGGCCACAACAACAATGTGAACTGCGCTACTCTGCCGCCACCAACTCGCCCACCCAGGCGGGTTCGATGGCGCTTTCCTGAGCATCCACGACAGCGATGGTGGTGATGTTCACCACATCGTCCACGTCGGCGCCGCGGGGCAGCAGGTGCACCGGTTTCCTCATTCCCATGAGCATGGGGCCCAGCGTTTCCGCCCCGCCGATGCGCGCCAGCAATTTGTAGGCGATGTTGGCGGAATCGAGGTCGGGGAAGATGAGCACGTTGGCGCCGCCGTGCAGGGTGGAAAAAGGATAATCGCGCTCCAGCAGTTCCGGGCTGACCGCCACATCCGCCATCATTTCGCCATCCACGATCAGGTACGGATCAGCCTGTTTCACCAGTTGGGTCGCGCGGCGCATTTTGTCCACCTGGGGATGCTTGGTGCTGCCGAAGTTGGAGAAGGAAAGCATGGCCACCCTGGGCTCCACGTCGAAGCGGCGGGCGGCGTGGGCGGCGCAAAGGGCGATTTCGGCCAGGTCTTCGGCGTTGGGGTCAATGTTCACGCTGCAATCGGCAAGGAACATGAGGTCGCCTTTGCGGGTGATCATCACATAGCAGCCGGAGACTTTGTGCGTGCCCTCGTGCACCTGGACCACCTGCAGGGCCGGGCGGATGGTCTCGGGGAAGTGCTGGGTAACGCCGGAAACCAGGGCGTCGGCGTCGCCCATGCGCACCATCATGGAGGCGAAGTAGTTGCGGTTTTTGATGAGGCCGCGTGCCTCCGCCAGGGTGAGTCCGCGCCGCTGCCTGATGCGGTGGAGTTCGTACACGTAGGGCCGCAGCAACATGGACCCGGCGGGCTCGATGATTTCCATCCCCTGCAGCGAGACGCCCAACTCCGCCGCCCTGGCCTGGATGGCGGATTCGGCGCCCAGCAGAATAGGGTTGGCGATTTTTTCGTCCACAAGAATATGGCAGGCGCGCAGGATTTTGTCGTTGTCGCCTTCGGGGAAGACCACGCGCTTGGGGTGGGCCTGCGCCTTGTGCACCATCATGCGCACCACTTCGTGCGCCCTGCCCAGGCGTGCCTCGAGTTGCTCGCGATAGTGGGCAATCTCCACCGGTTCCTGGGCGACGCCGCTTTCCATGGCGGCACGGGCCACGGCGGAGGAGACCCACACCAGTGCGCGCGAGTCGAAGGGCTTGGGCAGAATGTAGTCGAGACCGAAGGCGAGGCGCTCAACCCCATAAGCCCGGCAGACACGATCGGGCACATCTTCCTTGGCCAGAGCGGCCAGAGCGCAGGTAGCGGCCAGCTTCATTTCCTCGTTAATGGCGGTGGCGCGCACGTCCAGCGCTCCACGAAAGATGAAGGGGAAGCCAAGCACGTTGTTGACCTGGTTGGGAAAGTCGGAGCGGCCGGTAGCCACAATCGCGTCGCTGCGCGCGGCGCGCGCTTCTTCGTAGGTGATCTCGGGGTCGGGATTGGCCATGGCGAACACCAGCGGACGCGGCGCCATGCTGCGAATCATTTCCTGGGTGAAGACGCCCTTGGCTGAGAGGCCCACCAGCGCGTCGGCTCCCACCACTGCTTCGGCCAGCGTGCGGTGCGTCGTTTCCTGGGCGAAACGCTCCAGGTACGGGTTCATCCCCTCGACGCGCCCCTTGTAGACCACGCCGAAAATATCCACCATGGTGATATTTTCCCGCTTCACTCCCAGACGAATGTAATGCGCGGCGCAAGCCAGGCCGGCCGCGCCCGCTCCGCAGAACACGACTTTAACCTTGGCGATGTCCTTACCCACAATTTCCAGCGCATTCAGCAGCGCCGCTCCGGAAATGATGGCCGTGCCATGCTGATCGTCGTGGAAGACGGGAATCTTCATGGTGTGGCGCAGCTCTTCCTCGATCTGGAAGCACTCTGGCGCCTTGATGTCCTCCAGGTTGATCGCGCCGAAGGTCGGCTCCAGGAGCTGGCAAAGGCGGATTACTTCTTCAGGTTTGGTGCTGTCTACTTCCAGATCGAAAACGTCAATGTCGGCGAAGCGCTTGAAGAGCACGGCCTTGCCCTCCATGACGGGTTTGCCGGCCAGGGCGCCGATGGGGCCTAGTCCAAGCACGGCGGTGCCGTTGCTGATGACGGCGACCAGGTTGCCGCGGCTGGTGTATTTGAAGGCGTCATGGGGATTTTTTTGGATTTCCAGGCAGGGCTCAGCGACACCGGGCGTGTAAGCGAGGCTCAAATCGCGTTGCGTGCGACAAGGCTTGCTGGGAGTGACCTCGATTTTACCGGGCCGCGCCCCACAGTGATAATCCAGCGCCTCTTGTTTGGATATGGACATAAATTCCTCCGCCTCCGCCGGTTCGCAGTTACAACGACATTTGGGCTCAAACCCTTGCAGTAAATTGTCGGTTGCCGCAGCCCTGGATTCGGTGACGGGGAGCACCAAGAGACGTGATGCAGGTCAAGCAGTTGGGTTCAAATGGGCAGGCTTAAGATCGCTGGCCGGCGCCTTGACCCGTTGCCAGAGAAGGAACCTGTTTCCTCAAAGGGCGGGGCGAGATCAATGAGGTAAGCCCAAAGCACGATGATGGAGAAGAAGATCAAACTGGAGATTGCGGCGCGTACCAGGTCTGGAGGGGTGGCCCCGCCCAGGGTGGAGGTCCACAGCAGGGTAAGCAGGAGTACGACGCCCCAGAACAGATACGCGCCGGCACGTTTTTTCGGGCGCGTGGCGCGGGCGTAGAGCAAAACACCGCCCACCCAGAGCAGGCCTTCCACCCCCACGATGGCGACTGGGGAATTGTAGAGACCCATGCCGAAATATCGGTGGATTCCAGGAGCCAGCGGCATGTCTGGGCGATGGCTGAGGAAGTCGAGCAGCCAGTGGCTGAGCACGGCCGCAAATATTACCCAGGAGCCCCGGGGGTAACGGCGCCACAGGAAATAGGCCCCGGCCAGAAGCGCGCTCCAGACGGCATCCATCGCCAGGCTGTGGCTGAAGGCGATGTCATACATCTCCAGCGCATTGGTGCGGGTGATGCCGGGATGGATGCGCGCGTGTTCGATGCCGGCAAGCAGGAAAGCCCACGCCAGCAGGTCGGGCAAGAGGGAGGCCAGCATCAGCGTGCCCAAAGAGACCTTGGGCGCCACTCTCTTGGCCGCCAGTGCTACACCGAAGTGTCCGACCAGCATGCGTTCTCCCGCCGCCTCTGCGACCTTCGGGTGAATATGGACTAACGTCCGAATTTGCCCATGAGTTCGGCTTGGGCGATTACGTGTCCACGCATGGCCGCTTCCACATCCGGCTTGGAAGCGCCAGCGGGCAGGCCGAGCGTGGAATTCAGCGCATAAAGCTTGAAGAAGTAGCGGTGGGGCTTGCCGGGGGGCGGGCAAGGGCCGCCGTAGCCGACGTGGCGAAAATCGTTGCGGCCCTGGCGGCCGCCGCCGCTCAGGTCGTCCGTTTTGGAAACATTCTCCGGCAGTTGATGCGTGCCGGCTGGCACGTCGTAGACGACCCAGTGCGTAAAGGTGCCAGAGGGAGCGTCTGGGTCTTCGACGATCAGGGCAAAACTCTTCGTGTCCTGCGGACCGCCACTCCACGAGAGCGCCGGGGAAATGTCCTCGCCGCTGCAGGTGTACTTGCTGGGGATCTCGCCACCTTTGGGGAAAGCCTTGGAGTCCAAAACCAAGCTCATGGTACCCCTCCCGTCATGGTGGGTGGACGCGCGGTCGCTGTCAAGTGCAGTGTCGCCGGCGAGGCAAGTGGAAGACGCCAACGCCAGGCAGGCGGCTGTGAGGAGCAGCATCCAACGCGATTGCCGACTGGAGGTCACGGGCTACATTATCGCCGAAACGCGGAACTCGTGTCGCGGTCGCAGCCCGGCTTTCGGGCGGGGCTTTACTTGCCCCGGGAACGCAGATAAGATGCCTGCACTCATCCCCCAGTTCGCGCGAGGACCAGCACTTATGAAGAATGTTTACGAAGTTTTGCGAGAGAAGGAAGCCCAGCTGCAGAAAGTCCAGGTTGAAGTGGAAGCTCTGCGAGTAGCGGCGCCCCTGCTGGGGGATGAAAGCGAAGCCGAGAACGAGAAGAACGGCAGCACCCGCCGCGTCGCGGGTAGCTCACGTTAATTATCACCCGCCAAATGGATGTCCATGGCGCGATCCCCGAGTCGTGTAGAGCCGTGCTTCGCCTGGTGACCGCCGGGAAGCGGTCAATTGCCAACGGACGGCAACGGACGGAGCCCGGATCGGGCACGCTCAAACGGAATCACTGCCGCTGCAGAGAGGGAACCCTCCGCATCATCTTGCAATAGCGGGATGACAATTCTTAATACTTCAATTTCTCTGCGCAGCTGCTGCAGCTCTAGTTCTTTGCGATACAACACCTGGTAAATGTCGCGCATGTTGTAACCGAGAGATGCCACCTGAAACTGTCCTGCCGCTCACTTCGCCAGCGAGTTCGCCGGAGCCAGCTCCGGAACCGGCCCTGAGGGGCTCGGCGCCAGACTGGCTGTGCCGGGACCCAGCAGCACGCCCGGACTGAGCCGCTTGCCACAGCGGGTACACACCAGAAACATTTCATGCACTCCGCTCGTGATAGTGCGGCCAGCGACGCTTTGCCGCCGGTGCCGGCAGGGTATGCAGAGGCTGAGAACCGTGGTAATTGCCTGGGGAATCACGTTTCGCCCTCCAACGGAATTTTCTTCGGAGCCCCAGTCCATGCTAGGGCGAGGCAGGGAGGGAAGGGAGTCCACAGCCGGGTTCCCCCAGGGAAACGGCGGCCAGACGGTGGTGATGCCGGTCACGCAGGGGGGTGCGCTGCCAGCCCGGGGCAGAGTGGGACCGAGACCCCGATGTGATGCTTATCACACCGGCCTGTGGGCCGTATCACAGCCAGACGTAAGCTTGCAGGCCGACACTAATTTTGTGCGAGCCTGCGCCGGGGCTGCTGAATCAGCGTGGTCCCCGGGGTGCACTGGAGCAAGGAGCGGCAGCAAACCACGCTGGACGGAAGGGACGGTGGTTGAGGAAACCCAACCGCCAGACAACTGGTCACAGGGAGGTGTGCGTGCTCTCACCATATGGGTTGGAAATTGTCGAAAGCTGTTTGACCTGCAAGGTGCGTGCAGAACGCATCTTCTGTGACCTGCCCAACGCCGCGTTGCAGGCCTTTGAAAACATCAAGTATGCCACCGCGTATCCCAAGGGCGCGGTGCTGTTCGTGGAGGGGCAAAATCCGCGCGGCATTTTTGTTCTCTGCAAGGGACGGGTGAAAATGTCCATCTGCTCCACCGATGGCAAGACGCTGATTCTGAAAATCGCCGAACCAGGGGAAGTGCTTGGCCTAAGCGCCACGGTTTCCGGCAAGCCCTACGAGTTGACGGCGGAAACCATTGATCCCTGCCAGGTAAATTTCGTAAAGCGGGAAGATTTCCTGCGCTTCCTGAAGGAGCACGGAGATGCCTGCTTCCGCGTGGCGGAACAGCTCAGTGAGAAATACAACAATGCGTGCCACGAGGTGCGCTCCCTGGGCCTTTCGCACTCGGCGGCGGAAAAGCTAGCCAAACTGCTGCTGGAGTGGAGTTCGCGCAACGGAGAGGCCGCCAAGCAGGAACCGCGAATGAAGCTGGCGCTTACACACGAGGAGATCGCGCAGATGATCGGCACTTCGCGCGAGACGGTAACGCGGTTGTTCGCGGAACTGAAAAAACGGCAGATTGTGCAGTCCAAGGGTTCCACCCTGCTTATCCGTAACAAGGCGGCGCTCCGGCAGATAGCAGGCGCATAATTGCCGCCGGCTGTGCGAAGGGTCACCGCGAAGGGTGACTCGAGTCACTGCCTGTGTTCCCCTCAAGAGCTATCAAGAGCATATGGAAAGCGCCATCCAACTGAGCTGCTTTGATTGCTCCCTGCGGCCGGACCGGGTTTTTTGTGACCTGCCTGCGGATGCGCTGGAAGCGTTCGACGCCATCAAGACCACCGCCCTGTACCCGCGTGGCACCACCTTGTTCACCGAGGGGCGTCCCGCGCGCGGGGTGTTCATGCTGTGCGACGGCCGAGCAAAGCTCTCGGTGTGTTCGGGCAACGGGCGGCGGTTGACGCTGCGCATTGCCGGTCCGGGCGAAATGCTGGGGCTGAGCGCCGCGGTGTCAGGAACTCCCTACGAAGTCACCGCCGAAATGCTGGACAACTCCCAGGTGGCCTTCGTGCGCCGCAAGGACATGCTGCGTTTCCTGCGGATGCATCGCGACGCCTGCCTGCAGGTTGTGCACCTGCTCAGCCAGGATCTGCACACGGCCTACGACCGGGTACGGGCGATTGGGTTGGTTCGTACGCGCCATCACCCGGCGGTCAAAGCTGTGTCTTGAGCGGCCCGAACGCAATCAGCTTGCGCGCCGGCAACCTCCGCATTGGCGAGGCGCGACTGCAGGAGGCGCCGCATGTGTATTCGCGAGCCAGGCTTTGCCTTCTTTCGGGTTGCAATCTGTGCGGTCCTGCTGATTTGTCCTCTGTTGCGCGCCCAGACGCGAAATTCCCAATACGTCGGCAGCGACTCTTGTGTGGCCTGCCACGAGGATGTGGCCGGCAAGATCGCCGAATCCGCCCACGGCAAATTGGCCGGCGAAAGCACGCCCTCGCGCCGGGGCTGCGAGGGCTGCCATGGGCCGGGCAGCAATCATGTGAACAGCGGCGGCGACAAGAGCCTGCTGTTCAGTTTCAAGGACGCATCGGCGGAGGCCATCCGCGGCCGTTGCGGGTCCTGCCACGAGACCGAGTCCGGCTCGGTGCACTCCCAGCACACCACCAACTGCCTCAGTTGCCACGCAGCGCACCGTTATCGCCAGACGAAATTTATTCTGGCGCAGGCTCCGCCCCAGCTATGTACCGACTGCCATGACCGGCGGCATTAACCTCGGCGGCTAGTCGGCAGCAAGCAGCGGGCCCAGTGAACAACGACCAGCACCGATTACCGGAGCATTCGTGACCCCGGTCACAGGTGCAAGTGAGTGCACTCACTGCGGATAAGTGTGCCAATCAGCCAACAATAGAGGGTAATACTGGCCGACTGGAGGAGGTCAGTTCCATGCGCTCTGGTGCTGATTGTGCGCCGCGCCTTCCGACCTCGCGCCCCAGGAATTGGGCGCTGCTGGCAGCTGTTCTCCTGATTTGCGGACTATCCTTTGGGCAGAAACTGAGCAACTCCGATTGCCTTGCGTGTCACGGAGATAACACGCTGAGCAAGGAGGAAAGCGGCAAGCAGGTCAGCCTGTACGTTGACGACAAGAAATTCCAGGGCTCGGTGCACAGCGTTTTTGGATGCACCGATTGCCACAGCGACGTCAAGGCGGTGCCGCACGAAGCGGCGCCGGCCAAGCCGGCTTGCGCCACCTGCCATGCCGACCAGCAAGCGGCCTACGACACCGGTTTTCACGCGGCGGCACGCAAAAAGGGAGATACACGGGCAGCGCGCTGCGTGGATTGTCACGGCAGCCCGCATGAAATCGTGGCCGCCAGCGATCCGGTGTCTCGCGTGCACCGCACCAACATTCCCGCCACCTGCGGCGCCTGCCACGGGCAGAAGTTCGTGATGGAAGCCAGCGGTCACAGCGCCCAGCCCTTTGCTTCGTATCAACAAAGCGTGCATGGGCGGGCAGTGGCGGCGGGATCGGAAAAGGCGGCGGTGTGCACCGATTGCCACGGCAGCCACGATATCCGCGCGGCGAGTGATCCCAAGTCGCCGATTTTCAAGTTCAACGTGCCCAACACCTGCGGACAGTGCCATGGCGGGGTGAAGAAGGTTTACACGGAGAGCATTCACGGCACCGCCATCGCACGCGGCAACTGGCAGGCTCCGGTGTGCACCGATTGCCACGGGATCCACTCCATCAAGGCGCCGCTGGACCCAGCTTCCACGGTTTCGGCGCAGTTGGTGGCGCAAGCAACCTGCGCGCGCTGCCATGAAGGCGTGCGCCTGACGCAGGAATTCGGCGTGCCCGCGCACCGGGTGAGCACGTACATGGACAGCTATCACGGACTGGCCTCGCGCCTGGGATCGCAGGTGGTGGCCAACTGCGCCAGTTGTCACGGGGTGCACAACATTCTGCCCTCATCCGACCCGCGTTCCACGATTAATCGCGCCAACCTGGTGAAGACCTGCGGGCAGTGCCATCCCGGAGTCAGCCAGAAATTCGTGCTGGCCAAGGTGCACGTGGACGCGCCGCTTTCGGCGGATACGGGCAGCGTGGCGGTGCGCTGGGTCCGCCGTTTTTACGTGAGTATGATCCTGGCGGTGATTGGGGCCATGCTGGCGCACAATTTGTTGATCTGGCGCCGGAAGGCGATAGCGCGGCGCAAAGCGGAGCACCGCGTGGTGGTACGCATGACCCTTAACCAGCGGGTGCAGCACCTGATCCTGCTGACCAGCTTCTTTGTGCTGGTGATCACAGGATTCGCGCTCAAGTTCCCGGACTCCTGGTTTGCCGCCATGGTGGGAGGCGAGACGGTGCGCGGCATCGTTCACCGCGTGGCGGCGGTGGTGCTTATCTCGCTCGGCTTGTACCACCTGATCTATGCCGCTGCCAGCCGCGAAGGGCAGCGCCTGCTGCGGGATTTTCTGCCCGGGCTGAAGGATGCACGCGATGTGGCAGACAACCTGGGCCACTACCTGGGATTGGGCCGGGAGCGGCCGCAATTCGCCCGCTTCAACTATGCGGAGAAGGCGGAGTACTGGGCGCTGGTTTGGGGCATGGTGGTGATGGCCGCTACCGGCATCATGCTCTGGGCCAAAGTCACGGTTGGCGACCTGATCCCGCGCTGGTGGCTGGATGTGGCGGTGGCGGTGCACTTCTACGAGGCGGTGCTGGCCACTCTCGCCATTGTGGCCTGGCATTTCTACCAGGTGTTCTTCGATCCCGACACTTACCCGATGAACTGGGCGTGGTACGACGGCAAAATGTCAGTGGAGCACTACCGCGAAGAGCACGGACTGGATGCCCAGACGTTGCTGGAAGCCAGCGGCGCGGAACAGACGGTTGCGGGATGTGACCAGCCTGAAGCCGCATCTGAAGCGGGCAAGAACGGCGACGAGAGGGGTCCGAAAAGGGAACAATCGCCAATGGAAGAAGAGCAGGAAGAAGCGGTATCTCCGAATCCTTGATGAGGGCCATATAAGGGGAAGAATTTTCGGCTGCGAAATATTATGGATAACGACGCAAACACAGAAGCTGGCCAGCGGCGAATTAGAATCAGCAACCGCTTCCGCCATCCTTTGGCGGCGATTGGCGGGGCCTTAGCGCTGGTCAGCCTGGCTAATATTCTCTTCCTGTTTCTGATTGATGTTTTCTCGCCGCGGCACAGTCCCTACATCGGAATTCTCGCCTACATGATCCTGCCGGGGTTTCTAATCCTGGGGCTGGCGCTAGTTCCCATGGGCATGTACCTGGCGCGCCGGCAGCGGCTACGGCAGGACGGGGTGGAGGGGCCGGTTTATCCGCAAATTGACCTGAACGAGCCGGCGCAGCGCAGCACGGTGGCATTCTTCTTCAGCTTTGTAGTGGTGTTCGTGGTGCTGAGCGCAGTGGGCAGCTATCGCGGTTACGAGTTTACAGACTCCGTTCAGTTTTGCGGCCAGCTTTGCCATTCGGTGATGAATCCGGAATTCACCGCCTACCAGCTTTCGCCACACGCCCGGGTGCGCTGCGTGGACTGCCACGTGGACGCGGGCGCCACCTGGTATGTGCGCTCTAAGCTCTCCGGAGCGCGCCAGGTGTATGCCACCATGCTCAACCGCTTTCCCCGGCCCATCCCCACGCCGGTGGAGAACCTGCGGCCGGCGCAGGAAACTTGCGAGCAGTGTCACTGGCCGCGCAAGTTTTATGGCGCGCAGCTGAAGGTAATCACGCACTATGCGTACGATGAGAAGAACACCCCGCGGCAGATTCGGCTGCTGATCAAGACCGGCGGCGGAGATCCGGGAATCGGCATGACCACCGGGATCCACTGGCACATGAACATTGCCAATGAAATCACCTACGTCACGCCCGATAAGACCCATGCAGCCATCCCTTACGTTCACGTCAAGGACATGCAGGGCCGGGTGACCGACTATATGGCCAAGGACACTCCTTTGACCAAAACGCAGATTGAGACGCTGCCGCGCCGGCGCATGGACTGCGTGGACTGCCATAACCGGCCCACGCATATCTACGTACCCCCGGACCGCTCAGTGGACCAATCGCTGCTGGCGCGCCGGATTGACGCTACGCTGCCCTATATCAAACAACAGGGTGTGACCGCGATCACCACCAGCTATGCCAACACCGACCAGGCCATGCAGGGGATCGCCACCGCGGTGCACAACTTTTATGCCGGCAAGTATCCGCAGCTGGAGAACGCGAAACAGCTGGAGATCCGTGATGCTATTACGGAACTGCAGCGCCTGTATCGCACCACGACCTTTCCGGAGATGAAGATTGACTGGAAGACCCATCCCGATAATATTGGGCACTTCTACTTTTCGGGTTGCTTCCGTTGCCATGATGGACAGCACGTGAGCGCCGACGGCAAGGTGATTCGCAAGGATTGCACCATTTGCCACACCATCCTCAGCCAGGAGGAGGGCGGAACCCAGCCCACCGCTATTGAGGGAGCTGCATTCAAGCATCCGGTGGACCTCGGCGACATCAGCGCGGCCAATTGCAGCGACTGCCATACCGGGGGAGTGGGGCCGTAGATTTTTGATCGACTCCCTGGCTGCGCTTGGCCGGCGCTCGTCCTCAATTACCAAAATGCGTGTTTCCCAAGCCTGATGTGGTGGGCTGGGTCGCTTGCGACGGACTGGGGCTGGTTTCGGTGCAACGGCAACGCTAAGGAGCGGCTAAGCGGCTGCAAGGTCAAGGCTTGCGCCGGTGATAGACGTCACAATTGCTCGTGATATGGGTCACGGCCCTAAGTGCGCACCTTTTCTATCGTAGGAGCTGCAGGGATGTGGGCTCAGCGGGAAAAGGAGAGCACCATGGCGCATGGCAGCGGTGAGGCGGCGGAGGTCAAAACTTCGCCCAGGCTGATTTTCTGGGAAGTGACCAAGGGCTGTAATCTGCGCTGCATCCATTGCCGGGCCAGCGCCACCGAACTCAGTTCGCCTTCCGACCTCAGCACCGCCACCGCGCTTGGCATCATTGACCAGATCGCAGCAGCCGGCAATCCCATCCTGGTGCTCAGTGGCGGCGAGCCGCTCTACCGCTCCGACATTTTTCAACTGGCGCGTTATGGAACCGACCGCGGCTTGCGCGTCGCCCTGGCCACCAATGGCACTCTGGTGACCCGGGAAGTGGCTCGCATGATCGTGGATTCGGGCGTGCGCCGCGTCTCCATCAGCCTGGATGGCGCCGATTCGCTGACCCACGATACCTTCCGCGGCATTCCGGGTGCGTTTGACGCGGCCGTGCAGGGGCTGCGCAACCTGAAGGCGCTGGGGATGTCGGTGCAGATCAACATGACCATCGCCCGCCACAATGCGCGCCAGTTGCCGCAAGTGCTGGAACTGGCCAAACGGCTGGGAGCGGATGCGCTGCATACTTTCCTGCTGGTGCCGGTGGGTTGCGGAGTGGATATTGCCGCCGAGCAGATGGTGGCGCCGGAAGAGTACGAAGAGATGCTGAACTGGTTTTACGACCGCTCGCTGGAGGGCGGCATTGAGCTGAAGGCTACCTGCGCTCCTCATTACTTTCGCGTGGTGCGGCAACGGCGTGCCGCCGAACGCAAAGGCACGGACGGGGAACGAAGGCCCGCTGCAAACCCTGAGCAGCGGCCAATTCCGGGGACGATCGGGCCCTCGGAAATGGCCATGCCGGGCTCCACCGGCTTAGTCATTCATCACTCGGCAGCGGGCGCAGGACATCCGGCCGGCACGCACCATGGTCATCCTGGAGACATGAACGCCATGACCAAGGGCTGCCTGGCGGGCACCGGCGTCTGCTTCATTTCCCACGAGGGTGAAATCTATCCCTGCGGGTATCTGCCGGTGCTGGCCGGCGATTTGCGGCGCCAGACCTTTACCGAGATCTGGGAAAAGTCCCTGGTGTTCGAGCAACTGCGCGACAGTAGCAATTTGAAGGGGAAGTGCGGCTGTTGCGAATTCCGCAACGTGTGCATGGGATGCAGGGCGCGCGCCTTCGCCGCCAGCGGCGATTTTCTGGATGAGGAGCCGTTCTGCGTTTACCAGCCGAAAGCTGGCGAGAAGACCAGAGACACGAAAGCAGTACGCCCCGCGGCCCTGTAAAAGCCTTGCGAGAGTGTGACGCAGGATCATCTGCTGCACTCCGGCAGCGATATCTGCTCATCAGCAGGGGCCCAGTATCCGCGGCGGAGATGCAGAGGAAGCCGGAGGATCTAACTTTCGTTTGTTTTATCTGCTCGGCGATCTGGGCGGTGGAATGGGTTCTTAATCATGAATATGTCACTGATTCTTGGTTCGGCGGCAGTGCCCGGACCGCGGCTGCACGCCCTGGTAGTGCCGCGCGAGCACGGCGCCTGGGGGATGCTGCTGGTGCCGCTGGCGACGGGAGCGGCGGTCGGGTTGATGCGGGGCGGCCAGGCGCTGCCGGTCATCATTTTAACCATGGCGGCGCTGGCCCTATTCTGGCTGCGAACGCCGCTGGAAAGCTGGCTGGGCACCACCCCGTTGCGTGCGCAATCCGCTGCCGAGCGGCGGGCGGTGCTGGTATTCGTCCTTCTTCTTTCCTGCGTGGCTGCTCTGATGTTCTCCGCGCTCTTCTGGGATGGACGGAACCGCAACCTGTTGCCACTGGGTGCGATAGTGGCGCTGTCCTTCGTTAGCCAGGCTGGGCTCAAGAAGGTGAGCCGAAAATTGCGCATGGCGGCGCAAGTGGCTGGCGCCTTCGGGTTGACGGCTGCGGCACCCGCTGCCTACTCGGTAGCGACCGGACGGATTGACTCCACGGCAGCTGCGCTGTGGCTGGCCAACTGGCTGTTTGCCGGCGACCAGATCCACTTTGTGCAGTTGCGCATTCATTCCGCACGGGCTCGGGCAGCGGACGAGAAGCTGCGGCGCGGGCGCACCTTTTTAGCTGGGCAAATCGGATTGGCCGCCGTACTCATCCTGAGCGTCAACTTCGGCTTCCTGCCCTGGCTGGCGCTGCTGGCGTTCGCACCAGTGTTAGTGCGCGGAATCGCCTGGTTCCTGCGCGCCTCCCAGCCTCTAGCGGTTCGCCGCCTGGGTTGGAGTGAACTTGCCCAGTCAGTGGCGTTCGGGGTGCTGCTGGTTGCGGCATTCCGCATTTGAACAAAAAACAATCAGGCGTTCGTTAGGGTCCCCGCGGACTAGCACACACCCGGGACGGAATGACGGCTGTGACCTTTGTGTCCTTTGTGGTGAGGATCCAAGCCTATGCGAAGAGGAATTCCTTGGTGCGCAGGTCGCGAATCGTGTCGCGCAGCTTGGCGGCCTTCTCGAACTCGAAGCGCTTGGCGGCCTCGCGCATATCGTTTTCCAGTTTGGCGATGTAGGCATCGAGTTCCTCCTGCGACTTGAACTCGGGCATGCCTTCGGCTTCCTGAACCACGTCGTCGCCGTAGTCGGCTTCCACAATGCGCGCCAGCGACATCTCCAGCGGGCGCACGATGGATTCGGGCGTGATGTGGTGCTCCTCGTTGTAGGCCTGCTGAATAGCGCGGCGGCGGTCGGTTTCGTCCATGGCGCGGCGCATGGAGTCGGTCATGACATCAGCGTAAAGGATGGCGCGTCCGTTCAGGTTGCGGGCGCAGCGGCCGATGGTCTGGATAAGCGAGCCGCTGGAACGCAGGAAGCCTTCCTTGTCGGCGTCGAGCACGGCCACCAGCGAAACCTCGGGCAGGTCCAGGCCTTCGCGCAGCAGGTTAATGCCGATGAGCACATCGAACTCACCCTTGCGCAGGTCGCGCAGGATCTTCACCCGCTCCAGCGTTTCGATTTCTGAATGCATGTAGCGGCAGCGCACCCCGACCTCGCTATAGTACTCGGCCAGATCCTCGGCCATGCGCTTGGTGAGCGTGGTCACCAGCACCCGTTCGCCGCACTCCACCCGCCGGCGTATTTCGTGCAGCAGGTCGTCGATCTGGCCCTTGACCGACCGGACTTCCACCTGCGGGTCAACCAGGCCGGTGGGGCGGATGATCTGCTCCACCACCACGCCGGCGGATTTGGTCAGCTCGTAAGGTCCCGGCGTTGCCGATACATAGATGAGTTGGTTTACCCGGTGCTCGAACTCGGGGAAGGTGAGCGGCCGGTTGTCGAGCGCGGAAGGCAGGCGGAAGCCATACTCCACCAGCGTTTCCTTGCGTGAACGGTCGCCGTGGTACATGCCGTGCAGCTGGGGAACGGTCTGGTGCGACTCATCAATAAACAGCAGGTAGTCGCGGGGCACGTAGTCGAGCAGCGTCGGCGGCGGCTCCCCGGGCAGACGGCCGGTGAAGTGCCTCGAGTAGTTCTCGATGCCATGGCAGTAGCCGACGGACTTGATCATCTCCAGGTCAAAGCGGGTGCGCTGGTGCACGCGCTGCGCTTCGACCACCCGGCCCTGTTTTTCCAGTTCGGCTTCCCACCACGCCAGCTCCTGCAGGATGGAATCAATGGCGCGGCTCTTGGTCTCCGGCTTCATCACGTAATGCGTTTTGGGATAGATGGGCAGGCGGACATATTTCTGCTTGATGGTGCCGAAGAGAGGGTCAATCTGGGAGAGGGATTCGATCTCGTCGCCCCAAAGCTCCACCCGGTAGGCCATGTCGTCGTAGGTGGGGAAGATTTCGATCACGTCGCCGCGCACGCGGAAGGTGCCGCGGCGGAACTCGCCATCGGTGCGCTCGTAAAGGATTTCCACCAGCTTGCGGGTGATGTCTTCGCGCTGGATCTTCTGCCCTTTCTCCAGGAACAGCAACATACCGTAGTAGGCTTCGGGCGAGCCCAGCCCGTAGATGCAGCTCACCGAGGCGACGATGAGGCAATCACGCCGCTCGAACAGCGACTTGGTGGCGGAAAGGCGCAGCTTGTCGAGTTCGTCATTGATGGTGGCTTCTTTTTCGATGTAGAGGTCGGCGGCGGGAACGTAGGCTTCGGGCTGGTAATAGTCGTAGTACGATACGAAATACTCAACCGCGTTGTGAGGGAAGAAGCTCTTGAATTCGTGATAGAGCTGGGCCGCCAGGGTCTTGTTGTGGGCCATGACCAGGGTGGGACGATTGGTGGCCTCGATGACCTTGGCCATCGTGTAGGTTTTGCCTGAGCCGGTGACGCCGAGCAGAACCTGGTGCTGCTCAGAATCGAACACACTCCGGGTGAGCTGCTCGATGGCCTTGCCCTGGTCGCCGGCCGGCTTGTAGTCGCTGAAGAGCTTGAAATTCATAAAAACAGCTGGATAGCTAATTAGCTGACTAGCTGCCTAGCCGATCCCTCGCAGTGTTGCCGCGTGGCTGGGCGAACCCGTTCAGCGCCCGCACAGAAGGCCATTTCGGCGAGTGAGTATCTCTTCATTATAACTGGGGCGGCAAGAACGCGATTACAGGCGGTTGGGATCGGTGGGACCGGCCTGCTCCGCTCAGGATGACATTCGGGTAGACTAGCGAACCACCACTCCCGCGTAGCCGACCACGGCGCTGCGGTCGCCGGAGATGTCGCCGGAGGTGGCGTACTTGATTACTTCGGCGGAGGTCGCACCCAGCAGGCGCGCCGCAGTCAGGGTAGCCACCGTGG
Source organism: Terriglobales bacterium (assembly GCA_025934735.1). Lineage (GTDB taxonomy): Bacteria > Acidobacteriota > Terriglobia > Terriglobales > Acidobacteriaceae > JAICWP01. The sequence continues at coordinate 147,657 of JAICWP010000001.1, forward strand.
GTGCGAAGCCGCACATCGAGATGGACTCCTCCATAACCACGTCGTAGAGGCCGCGCGGGTCGACCGCAAGAATCTTGTCAATAGCCTTGCTGTCCTTAATGCGTGTGACATCGTCGGGCTCGTAGTGGTTCATGTCGCTGGAGGAGATGAGCATCACCTTGTCGCGCTGGTCGCGCAGCACTTCGGCCATGGCCTCACCTAAGGACTGGAGCGGCTCATACCGGGCGGTGCCTACGGCGATAGGCACAAAGGTGAACTCGGGTAGCGCCGACTGAAGGAAGGGCAGTTGCACTTCGATGGCGTGCTCCCCGCGATGCGCTAGCTCGTCCTCCTCCAGCAAGGGACAGGCGAGGCGCAAGGCTTGGCCGAGTTCGCGGTCAATCGGCGCCTGGCCCAACGGAGTTTGCCATGCGCCTTCCGTCATCACCGCGAGAGGGCGACCGTAGCCGGTGTGATTAGGGCAGAGGATGACGAAGCGCGGAGGCAGTTGCAGCCGGGCGTAAACCGCGCCAGCAACGTGGCCGGAATACATGTAGCCGGCATGGGGAACCACGCAGGCCAAGGCAGAGATTTTCTCCGCCGCCGGCGCGGTGTACTTCCTGATTTCCTGGGTGAGAGTTTGCGCAGAACGCGGGTAGAAATGGCCCGCGACAGCCGGCTCGCGCACGGCGGTACTCATACTGCCTCTCAATCTGCAGCAACTGCCGTCAAGCCGCGAAACACGGCAGCCATCTTGTCCAGCGGGACTGCTTCCGCTCGTACACCAGGCTGCAGGCCGGCTTTCTTCAGGGCGGCGGCCAGGAGCTTAGAGTCGAAGCGCGCTTTGAGGTTGTTGGCAAGGGTTTTGCGCTTCTGGCCGAAGGAGAGCTTGAGGAACTCAATAAACTCCGGCTCCGGCACCCGCAACCTGTCCATCTGAGGAGATATGGTAAGCCGAAGCACCGCGGAATGCACCTTGGGCGGCGGGTTGAAGGCGTCCGGAGGCAGGGAAAAGAGCTTCTCGACCTTGGCGTAAAGCTGGACCGTGGCGGAAAGCAGGCCGTAGTCGCTGCCATTGGGCTTGGCGGCGATACGGTCTGCCACTTCTTCCTGAACCATGATGACGATGGTTTCAAAATATGGATGGTAATGGAACAGATGCAGCAGGATATCGGAAGTAATGAAGTAGGGCAGATTGCCGACCAGGCGCGCCTTTTCCGGCACGTGCACGACGCCGGGGGGATTCATGCCGGGACGCGGCCCCAGCACAGTGCTGAAATCAATGGAGAGGATGTCGCCCTCGATAATTTCAACATTCTCGAAGCGGCCGAAATGCATGCGCAGCTGCGCCGCCATCACGCGGTCGAGTTCGACGGCGATCAGGCGGCGGGCGCGCTCGGCCAGCAGGTTGGTGAGGGCGCCGCGCCCGGGGCCAATTTCGACCACCGTCTTCTCTGAGACATCGCCGAGGGAGTGCACGATGCGCTCGGCGGCGTGATGATCGGCCAAAAAATGCTGTCCCAGTTTGGGACGCTTGTGCTGGGTGCGAAAATCGGCTCCCACGCGCGCCTGCAGGCGCATTGGCTCCGCTTTCCACAGCTTGGCGGTTTTCTCCACGTTGACCCTCTTTCCTTTCGCCATTTAGACTCGAATTTCACCCCAGGGGCGCTGATGCGAGCCCTCGTTTTCCCACCGGGAAGCGAAGGGCTGGTACTCCGCGCTGCGCCGCATATCTTTGGAGGTCCATTTCCCAATGCACATAGTGTTTGCCGCATCCGAGTGCGTGCCATTTTCCAAAACCGGCGGTCTGGCGGATGTGGTGGGCGCCCTGCCGCCCGCGCTGGCCGCTCTGGGACACCGGGTGACGGTGTACCTGCCACTTTACCGCCAGACCAAGCTGGCGGACCCCAAACCTGTGCTGCAAAGCGTGACCGTTCCCTTTGACGACCGCTACCGCTTCTGCTCGGTGGTGGACGGGGGCATGCACTCCGGAGTGCAATTCTATTTCATAGACTACCCGCCTTTCTTCGACCGCGAAGCCCTCTATGGCACCTCGGTGGGGGACTACCGCGACAATGCTGAACGCTTTGCCCTTTACAGCCGCGCCGTGCTGGAGGCCTGCAAGATTCAGGGCGTGCCCGACGTGTTTCACTGCCATGACTGGCAATCGGCGCTGGTCCCGGTGCTACTGCGCTCAATTTACGCCGAGGACCCGGCGTTCCGCGATGTGGCCTGCGTGTTCACCATCCATAACATGGGCTACCAGGGCTTGTTCCCGCCGGAAATCCTGCCGCTGCTGATGCTGCCCTGGGACCTGTTTACTATCACCCGCATGGAATTTTACGGCAACGTCAATTTCCTGAAGGGCGCGCTGGTGTTTTCCGATTTCGTGACCACGGTCAGCCGCAAGTACAGCCAGGAGATTCAAACCGCGGAATATGGTTTTGGGCTGGAAGGGGTGCTGCACGGGCGCGCGGCCACGGTCACCGGCATCCTGAACGGTGTGGACTACAAGGAGTGGAGCCCGGAGGTGGACAAGTTCACCGCCGCGCACTTCTCGCCGAATGACCTGAGCGGCAAGGCGGCGTGTAAGCAGGACCTGCTCACTCAGTTTGGCATCACCAATGCCAATCTGAAGCTGCCGGTGATCGGCATTGTTTCGCGCTTCGCCGCGCAGAAGGGGTTCGACCTGATCTCACAGGTCATGGATCGGCTGGCGCGCGAGGAGATGATCGTGGTGGCGCTGGGCGCCGGGGACAAGGAATACCAGGACATGTTCCTGCGGCTGCACAAACAGTATCCGCAGAAGATCGCGGTGAAGGTGGCCTACGATAACGCGCTGGCGCACAAGATTGAGGCGGGCAGCGACATGTTCCTGATGCCTTCGCGCTACGAGCCCTGCGGATTGAACCAGATTTACAGCCTGAAATACGGGACGGTGCCGGTGGTGCGCGCCACGGGTGGGCTGGACGACACTATCGAAAACTGGGACCCGCGCAGCGGCCGGGGCACGGGCTTCAAATTCAGCGAATACACGGGCGAGGCGCTGCTGGATACGATGAAGCTAGCATTGAAGGCTTATCAGGACCGCGAGGCGTGGCAGAAGCTGATGCGCAACGGGATGAACAAGGATTTCTCCTGGAACGCGTCGGCCCGCGAATATGTCCGCGTGTACGAGCGGGCGCGGCAGCTGCGGACCATCAACGCAGCATAGAAATGGCGCGCGTTCGAGTCCCTTGCGGCTGGCTCGCAGGCGATGGCGCCCGCGCCACACCTGCTGCCGGATTAACAATTGTTATGTTCCGCCTTTTCTCGTAACAATAATCACATTCCGGCTCATTCGCGTTGACCCTGCCACGCTCTGAGGCTTAAGATTCCGCTTCTCCCCGGGAATCCAGCTAGCTAGCCGCACGAACAGGAGTCCGTCCATGAAAAAGCTTGTTGTGGCGCTTGTGTGCCTGCTCGTTTCCACCTTCTGCCTGGCCGCCGATGCGCCGTTGCTGCTGCGCAAGCCGGCCCTCAGCCGCACGCAAATTGCGTTTACTTATGCAGGCGACCTGTGGGTAGTGAACCGCGATGGAGGCGACGCACATCGCCTCACCACCGGTGTGGGCATCGAAACCGACCCCATGTTTTCACCGGATGGCTCGCTGATCGCGTTCACCGGTGAGTACGATGGCAATCGTGATGTGTATGTGGTGGCGGCTGACGGCGGCGTTCCCCGGCGCCTGACCTACCATCCCGGCGCCGACGAAGTCTTGGGCTGGACGCCCGACGGCAAGAGCGTCCTGTTCCACTCGCCGCGCAACAGCTTTATCTCCTTCATTGACCGGCTCTACATCATGCCGCTGAGCGGCCACGGATTTCCCAACGAATTGCCGCTGCCCAGCGGCGAAGAGGCGTCGTTCTCGCCGGACGGCACGCAACTGGCCTACGTGCCTCATCCGCAATGGGAGCCGGGTTGGAAGCAGTACCGCGGCGGCCAGACCACGCCCGTCTGGATTGTGAATCTGGCTACCTCGCACGTCGAGGCTGCTATCCCGCGCGACAATTCCAACGACTCCGATCCCATGTGGGTGGGCGACACTATTTATTTCCTCTCCGACCGCAACGGTCCGGTCAGCCTGTTTGCCTACAACACGCAGACACGCAAGGTCAGCCAGACGGTGGCCAACCACGGGCTAGACTTGAAGTCTGCTTCGGCAGGGCCGGGCGCCATTGTGTACGAGCAATTCGGTTCGCTGCACCTGTACGACCTCAACACACACCAGGTGAAGGACGTGAATGTGCGTGTGGCCGGCGATCTGCCGCACGTGCAGCCGCATTTTGTAAAGGTTGACGCCAAGGACATTCACAATATTGAGCTCTCGCCGACCGGCGTTCGGGCGGTGCTGGAAGCGCATGGCGAGATTTTGAGCGTGCCCTCCGACAAGGGTGACATCCGCGACCTGACTAACACCACGGCAGTGGAGGAGCGCGATCCGTCCTGGGCGCCGAACGGCAAGTGGATCGCTTATTTCTCCGATGCTTCCGGGGAATATGGCCTGGAACTGCGCGACCAGAGCGGATTGGGCGATGTGCGCAAAATCAACCTGGGCACTCCGGCATCTTTCTTTTATTCACCCAAATGGGCGCCGGACAGCAACAAGATCGCCTACACCGACAAGCGCCTAAACCTGTGGTATGTGGACGTGAACAAGGGCGCTCCCGTGAAGGTGGATACGAATATGTTTGAGACGCCGGAGCGCTCGCTGGATCCGCAGTGGGCGCCGGACAGCGAGTGGCTCACCTATACCAAGCTGCTGCCCAATCACCTGCACGCGGTATTCGTTTACTCGCTGGCCAGCGGCAAGTCGTTCCAGATTACGGACGGCATGAGCGACGCCCGTTATCCCAATTTCGACGCCAAGGGCAAGTACCTGTACTTCCTGGCCAGCACCGACGTGGGGCTGAGCGCCGACTGGCTGGACATGTCGAGCCTGAATCGGCCCGTGAGCAGCAGCGCCTACGTGGTGGTGCTGCGCAAGGATCTGCCCTCGCCGCTGGCGCCGGAAAGCGACGAGGAGAAAGTTGCCGAGGAGAAGAAGAAGGATCAGGACAGGCCGCTGAGCGTGGCCAAGGAAAAGAAGAAGAGCAAAGCGTCGAGCGAGGAAGAAGCCAAGCCTGAAGACCAAGACCAGGACAAAACGATGGAAAAAGAAGAGCCGGTCACCGTCCGCGTGGATATGGAGAACATCAGCCAGCGCATTCTGGCCCTGCCCATTCCGGCGCGCAATTATGTGGACCTGAAAGCGGGCAATGCCGGGGAGTTGTTCCTGCTGGAGGCGCCGCCGGTGCTTTCCCAGGAAGACTCCCAAGATCCCAAGATGGTGCTGCACAAGTTTGAACTGAAAAAACGCAAGCTGGACAAGTTCCTGGACGGCATTGCCGATTTCCGCATCTCCCATGACGGAAAAAAGGTGCTGTTCCGCAAAGGCGAGCAGTGGATTATCGCTTCCACTGCCGAACCGCCCAAGGCCGAAGCCGGCGAGCCCAAGCCCGGAGAGGGCCCGCTGAAAATGGATGCGCTGCAGGTTTACGTGGATCCCAAGGCGGAGTGGAATCAGATGTACCGCGAGGTGTGGCGCATTGAACGCGACTTCCTCTACGACCCGCACTACCACGGGCTCAACTTGCAGGCCGCCTCGGCCGCCTATGCTCCTTATCTCAAGAACATCGGGGACCGCGACGAGCTGACCTATCTGTTCGAAGAGATGCTGAGCAACCTGAGCCTGGGACACGTTTTCGTGCGCGGCGGCGACAGTGACGAACCCAAACCGCTGGCCAAAACCGGGCTGCTGGGGGCGGACTACAGTGTCGCCGCTGGGCGCTATCGTTTCTCCAAGGTGTACAACGGCGAAAACTGGAATCCCGACCTGAAGGCGCCGCTCACCCAGCCAGGCGTGAATGTGAAGGCGGGCGAATACCTGCTGGCGGTGAACGGGCGTGAACTGCACGACGGCGACAACCTGTTCAGCTTCTTCCAGGGGACCGCGGGCAAAGGTACGGTGCTGAAGGTGGGGTCCAGTCCTGACCTCAAGGATGCGCGCGAAGTCACCGTGGTGCCCATCGAGAGCGAATCGAACCTGCGCCGCCGCGCCTGGATTGAGAACAACCGCCGCACCGTGGACGAACTGACCGGAGGCCGCGTGGCCTACGTGTACCTGCCCAATACCGCCGAGGCCGGCTACACCTACTTCAATCGCTATTACTTCTCGCAGATCAACAAGGAAGCGGCGGTGATTGACGAGCGCTTCAATACAGGCGGCGACATTGCCGACTACATCGTGGATTACCTGCGCCGTCCGATCATGAGCCTGATGATGACCCGCGACGGCCGCGAGCAGTCCAGTCCTTTGGGCTCCATCTACGGTCCGAAGGTGATGGTAATCAACGAAATGTCCGGCTCGGGCGGCGACGCCCTGCCCTGGTACTTCCGCAAGGCCGCGATCGGGCCCTTGGTCGGCAAGCGCACCTGGGGCGGGCTAGTGGGTATCTATGACTATCCCGAACTCATGGACGGCGGCTTCGTCACAGCGCCGCGCATTGCTATTTACGGCTTGCAGGGACAGTGGGAGGTGGAGAACCACGGTATTGCACCGGATTACGACGTGGAAATGGATCCTGAGGCTTGGCGCAATGGCCGCGATCCGCAACTGGAAAAGGCCGTCAACCTGGTGCTCGGAGAATTGAAGGCGCACCCGCTGCAGAAGTATGCCCGGCCGGCTTATCCCAACTTTCACCAGAATTTTGGGGTGGAGACGGTGAAGCATCCGGCGGGCAGTGGGTCTCAACCTTCCGCCCCGACGGGGAGATAGCGCGCTTACGGCTGCTGAAAGCGGAGAAGGTCGCCGGCCAAAAGCTGGGCGTGAGGATCGTTGGCAGGAAGTGGACCGGTCCAGAGCCCGGCGAGCCGGTTAACCAAGCGCGTGGCGGGCGGATGCGAGACCCAGTTGCTGCCGTCCTGTTCGCGCACGCCCATGGAAAACTTGCGGGCGGCATCATGCTCCGCCAGCTTCCATTCGAATAGCGAAGCTTCCAGCGCCTCGCTGAGAGCTTCCCTGGACAGCAGGCAGAGAATCCAATCGTGGCGCGCCTGGCCGAGATCCGCGGCTGCGGCAGGCAGCAGGCGCGCGCCATACTCGCGAGCGATGCCCGCCGTGCCATCCTGTGATCCGTGATCGCAAATCAGAAGCTCATCGCACGGCCGCAGCGACTCCAGCGCCCGCGCCAGGCGCAGTTCGTCATTGTGGGTGTGAATGAGAGCCGTGAGCAGGGGCATGAGAAGAGAAATCGTAGCATTGTCGCCAGGGAATACGAAGTGGTTCACACGAACCTGGTTCGCAATTCGCCGGCGATCTTAGGAGCTGGTGGTCGCCGAGAAAGCGATGGGCCGCGACTGGGAGCGGGGCAGTTCGATAATCACCACGGCGCCGGGCTGCAGGTTTTCGGCGCGAATTTCGCCGCCGTGCTCCTTGATAAGGCCGTAACAAATGCTCAAACCCAGGCCCGAACCCTTCCCCACCGGCTTGGTGGTGTAGAAGGGATCGAAGGCGCGATTCAGGTCGCTGAAGCCGGCGCCGGAATCGGTGAAGCGAATCACCACGTGGGTGTCACGGGCGATCATCTCCACACTAATGCGGCGCTCGGGGCCGCCGCTCACCGCGTCCACCGCATTGCCCAGCAGGTTCACGAACACCTGCTTCATCTGGTCTTCATCGCCCACCACGCGAGGCAGGGAAGGATCAATGGCGGTGCTCAATTCGATGTTCTCGCTGCGCACCCTGTAATCGTAAAGCGCGATCGCATCCCGCAGCGCCAGTTCCAGGTCCATGGGCGATTGTTCCAGGGTCTTGCGGCGGGCAAAGCGCAGCAGGTTATCAATGATGCGCTGCATGCGCCGGCTCTCGCGGTTGATCTTCTCCAGCTTCTTGCGGGTGTCTTCCTCCCGCACTTCGTCGAGCAGCAGTTCAGAAAAGCCGCAAATGGAAGTCAAAGGATTGTTGAGTTCATGGGCCACGCCTGAGACCAGCTTGCCGATGGCAGCCAGCTTTTCCGAACGGATGAGTTGCTGCTGCAGAGCGTTATTTTCGAACGATACGGAAACATCGGCGGCCAGCAGTTCGATTGTTGACATCTCCTCCGGGCTGACCCGGGTCACATCCTTGGGATCATCCAGGGAGATGCATCCGAGATAACGGCCTGCCGAGGAGCGTAAAGGAATGAAGACTTCGTCGCCGTTTTCCCACAGCGGGTTGGGATGGAACTGCTCGCGGCTGCGTACGGGATCGAATTTCGCCAAGTCGCGGTACTTAGCCAGAAAAGAGTTGGACCCAAGGGGGCGCGCAACCGAACAAATCTCGGCGATATCGCCGGCCGTCCAGCCCTGCACCTTTTCTCGCAACTCGCGGCTGGCTTCGGGAGAAAGACCGCTTTCGCCGGCCACCTCCAGCTTGCCTTCCTCATTTTCCCAATTAATGGCGACGCGGCGGAAATTGCTGAACTGGGTAATGACGCGGGCGATTTCGGCGCACATCTCCTTGGGATCCGCTCCGGTGAGGAGGCGCGACGTGATCTGGGAAAAGCGCTGCAATTGCTGGTTGGCTTCCTGTTCGCGGATGTTTGACGTTAACAAGGAAAACGACTTGTCTTCCAGCAAGGTGAGGATCATGCCGAAAGCCACAAAAAATTTGGGCACATTCCACAGTTCGGGGTTGATGGTGACGTGGGGCAGAAAGTGATCGGTGAGAGCCCCCACCGGGAACACTGCTCCCCAAAAAAGAAAACCGAGCATGGTGGTGGCCACCCCGGGAGACTGGCGCCGGTAGATACGGTAGAAGTTCAGTCCGGCAAATATGAAGCCTGTGGCGAGCACAGCCAGGGTACCGGTGTCATAGTTGCGGCCCCAGGCGTCGTGAATGGACCACGAACCAATGGCAAGCAGGACTACCGCCGCACCCTGCCCGAAGCGCGGCAAAGGCCGGCTCCCGCGCAGCAGGAAGGCGGTCGCGCCAACAAAGATGGCCAGCAGGCTGGCGATGTAAAGCCAGCGCAGGTCCAGGGGAATGCCGGCGAGGATGGAGTGCGCCAGCACCGCCGGCACCATCAGCAGAAAAAAGCCGTACAGCCGGCGCCGGGTTTCGAAAACCGCCTTCCAGGTGGAGGCCACAAAAACTACGCCCGCCAGCTCCAACCCGGCCAGGTCGAGAGTGCCGCACAATTGCCCGCGCCAGCCCGGAGCCGACTCAAAGGCTTGGGCGATGAAGTGGGCCAAAATCAGCGCCCAACCCACAATCCATAGCCGCACCATGCGCGAGGGGGCATGCTTGCGCAGCGAAACAAAGATTCCCAGCAGCACGCACAGTACGAGGATGGTGGGCAGTTTGTCTAAGAAAAAACTCATGAGACTTGGTGGGGATCCCGAGACACACAAATGTTATGAGAATTGGAACGGGAACCGCCAGAGAACTTTAGTAACTTGAGGATAACCGGCGGCCTCCTGAACCGAAGAGCGGAGAGACCGCCGTGGGTCCCTCCGCCCTGTTTAAGCCAGCGCTTAGTTCAGGGTTTGCCGGCCCGCATTCGGTCCGGTGCTGCTTGGGATCACCGAAACCGGGGCTTGCAGTTGGAAGTTCAGCACGGTTTCCGAGGGCAGCACGATCTGCTGGCCCTTGGTAGCCGCGGAAACGCCCGTCCCGGCGCCCGCGCCTACGGTGGCGCCGATGGCCGCGCCTTTGCCGCCGCCCAGCAGGCCGCCCAGAATGGCGCCGACCGCCGCGCCGCCGCCCACCTTGGCCGCGGTTGCCTTGCCACGCGAACTGCCCTTACGGCTGTACTGGTTGGTTTGCAGAGCGTAGGACCTGCCGTTTACGGAAAGCCGGGTCAGCGACATGATGATGTCGGACTGACCGGCAAAGCGTCCGGCGCTTTTCACCTCATCGAGGCGGCCGGTCACGTCGAAGCCGGCGGGAATCACGACATTGCCGTTTTCATCCGCCAGCGGCGAATCCAGCGTGGCCCGGAAGCTCTGTCCAGATTGGTTCTTCTCGCTGTCAATGGGATCAATCAGGCGAATGGCGATATTGGTGCCCGAAGGAACCACCACTGGTTTCGGAGGCGGCGGAGGCGGTGGCGTCGTTGGCTCTGATGGCTCCGGGGAAGTCGCTGCCGAATTCATCGCCATGGTGTTGGAAGCGGATTCGGTGTTGGCAACCGGAGCGCGGCGACGGCGGGTTGCACGGCGGCGTACCGGAGCAGGCGCGGGCTCTTCCTGCTGGGCCGTGGGTTCTACGGCCGGCGCCGGAGCCGCAGCCTGGGCGGGCGCGGATACTTCGAGATTGTTGACCACGGTTTTGACGCCCTCAATTTGGGCAGCATCGGCAGCCGCGGTGGCACGTTCGGCGTCGCTATTGGCATAGCCGGAAAGAGTGACTACCCCATTGGCCGACTGCACGGTAATTTGCCGGCTCTGCACGTTGGGATCGGCGTAGATCTTGCTTTGCACGGTGCCGGCAACCTGGGCGTCATTGGGGGCGCGCGTGCAGCCAATCGTCAGACCCAAAGACCCTGCCAGCAGTAATGCACACAGATAGAGGCCTACCTTCGGCTTCATAAATTACTCCTCATCAGAAGTGCGGGTTTCTGCTAACAGTTTAGATGCAGAGTGCCTGCCGCTCCAATCACAAAAATTACACGGAGGGCTTAGGACCTGTGGGAGTGTAAAGAATTGTAAAAGCAGGGCTTGCGGAGCTCTCACCCGGCAGAACTCAGCCCGCAGCGAAGGTGCGCCTCACTCGTAGCGCAGGGCTTCCAACGGGTCAACCTTGGCGGCGCGGCGGGCGGGAAACAAAGCGGCCAGCGCGCCGACTGCAAGCAGTATGACGGCAACAAGCAAGAGAACCTCCGGGGGCCGATGGTAAGCTTTCCCCGTGGCTGATCTGACCGCGTTTGTGCTGGCCGGGGGCAAAAGCTCGCGCATGGGGACGGACAAAGCCTTTCTCCTGCTCGAAGGCCAAACGCTCGTGCAATGCGCGCTGGAACTGGCGCGTTCCGTGACCGATGATGTACGGATTGTCGGCGCACGCGACAAGTTTGCGGCTTTTGCGCCGGTGCTCGAGGACGAATATGTAGAACGCGGCCCTCTGGGGGGAATTCACGCCGCTCTTAGCTCAACCAGCAGCGACTTCAACCTGATGCTAGCCGTGGATCTGCCGTTTCTGCAGGCGAGATTTCTGCAGTATCTGGCAGACGAGGCTCGTGTGGCGAATGCAGTGGTGACGGTGCCGAAAGCGGCGGGAGGACTGCAGCCCCTGTGTGCCGTCTATCGTCGCGAGTTTGGGCCGGTGGCGGAGCAGGCCCTGAACGCGGGCAGAAACAAAATTGACACTCTCTTCACCCAGGTTGCAGTCCGTATCATCGAAGAGGACGAACTGGCGCGTTTTGCCTTCCCGGCGACAATGTTCGACAATTTGAATACCCGCGAAGAATGGGAGCAGGCTCGCCGGCGCCTGGTGTAGAACCATGAACTCCATGTTCAATATTGCTACTTCGGATGGACAGAGTGAGGCACAGGGGCAGGGTGTTTCCACGGAGCAGGAGCGCAAGCCCTACATCGAGTTCAAGCACGTATTCAAGGCGTTCGGCTCCAACCGCGTGCTGGACGATGTGAGCTTCGACGTGCTGCCGGGCGAGACCGTCTGCATCCTTGGGCGCAGCGGCGTGGGCAAGTCGGTGTCGCTGCACCACATCATGGGATTCCTCAAGCCAGATTCGGGACGAGTGATCGTGGCCTTCGAGGACATCACCGATTATCCGGAACAAGAACTGGAGCGCATCCGCAAGAAAGTCACAATGGTGTTCCAGAATGGAGCGCTGTTCGATTCGCTCACCGTGGGCGAAAACGTTGCGTTTCCCCTGCGCGAGCGCGGCGACCTGAACGAAGAACAGATATACCAGATCGTGGATGGGCTTCTGGATATGGTGGGCGTTAAGCCCATGCGCGATGTGCTGCCCTCCGAGCTTTCCACCGGGATGAAGCGCTCGGTGGCTATCGCGCGGGCTTTGGCGGCCCAGCCGGAATGCGTGCTTTACGACGAGCCCACCACCATGGTGGATCCGCTGATGGCGCAGCTACTCGGCGACCTGATCAAAAAGCTGAAGTTTCAGCTCAAGCTGACCAGCGTGGTTGTGACCCACGACATGCGGCTGGCCAAGAAGCTGGCCGACCGCGTGGTCTTCCTTCACGAGGCCAGGGTGATCTTTTTTGGCTCGCCGCGGGAAATGGAGCGCTCCTCGGAGCCCATCGTACGCGAGTTCCTGGAACTGGATGAATTGCGGCTCGATACTCCGCCTCCGGATCAGAAAGGTGGCGAGTGGCGGGATCAGACATAGAGCAGTGAGCTGGCGAGTACCGAGTCTAAAAGCCTTCCGCCATGAGGCGCTCCACGGTCAGGGCGCTCTCAGTTTCACCGCGCAGCATTTTCTCCACATACTTCGCGACCAGGTCCACTTCCAGGTTCACGGGATCGCCGGCCCGCAGCGAGTTCAGGTTGGTCATCTCGATGGTGTGGGGAATGATGGCGATAGTTACCGTGTTGCCCTCCAGTTTGGCCACCGTCAAGCTGATGCCCTCCACCGATAGCGAGCCCTTGTGCACGACATAGCGCTCCAGGTCCTGGGGAATCTCAATGCGCAGCCAGAAGTCGTTGCCTTCGGGAATGGGGTCCAGCGCCAGGAATTTGCCGGTGCCATCCACGTGACCCTGCACCAGGTGCCCGCCAAAACGGCCATCAGCCCGCATAGGCAATTCCAGGTTCACCAGCGCACCCTGGCGGATGCGTGAGAAAGAAGTGCGGGCCCAGGTTTCGGCGGCCAAGTCGGCGGCAAAGGAATCAGGGTGGACCTCCACCGCTGTCAGGCAGGTGCCGCTCACGGAAATGCTGTTGCCAATCTGGAGTTCGTGCGGAAGCCGCGCGGCAGAAATGCTCAGACGGCGCTGCCCCTGGTTCTCAGTAATCGTGGCCACCCGCCCGACTTCTTCAATCAGTCCAGTGAACATAGGTCCATTGTATGCGACGGGAACAAAGGCCTGGAGCCGGCGCAAGAATTGCTAACGGGCTCTAGCGTCCGCCCGCAGCGCTCGCCGGAGGCGTTGCCACGCGATTGGAAAGCCGCTGTGCCAGCCACTCGGGGTTGCTACCCAGGCCGGTGAGAGCAGCTCCGCCCAGTGCTAACAATCCGAACACCAGAATCGCAAATAATCCCAGCACCGGAATCGCCTGCAGAACGCCCACCAGAATAGCCCCCGCAATCACCGCTCCCATCAGGCCGGCAGCAGGAGCCAGCCCGTGGCCTATCCAGGCGCTGACCCCGGTGTAGCCGATGATGGCGAGCGCCACCATCGCCAGCGAGAGTCCGATAAAGGCGAGCGGCCCGAGGGACCCCGCCCAGTGAAATACCGCATTCAGAACCACGAATCCGGCCAGTACTCCCAGACCTGCCAGCCAACCCAGGCCCGTATGCTTCCGCAATGCGTCCACCATGATTTCAATGCGCCGTTCGCCCAACACGGCTGTGCACAGCACCGAAAGCACGACTCCCACGACCAGCATGAACAAAAACGGCGCCAGCAATAGGAGGGCCAGGCCGCGTGTATTGCCCAGCCCCGAAGAATTGGATACTTCGCCATCAATTTTGGCAGTCGGATCCCGCTGCAGCTTGCCCCCTACGACCGTGACATCGCCGTGGACAATGGAGCCGGGTCCCAGTCGCAGGTTGCCACCGACCACGACGGCATCGCCCTGGAGGGTTCCGTCCACCTGGGCACTGCCACCCACGGCCACCAGGTCGCCGCTACCGTGCCCAGCGATGTGAATGGAACAGCCAATGCAGACCGCGTCGCCCAGGGCCTCGTTCGGGCCTACATTAATCGCCTTCCCAATGTGCACCATGTCATTGCCTTGGTCGGCGGAAACATCGGTAGCGTGGAGGCAAGGAGAAAGCAGGAACAGCCCGCAAAGGACCAGCAAGACGTCAAAAATCTTCATGCCATGCTCCAGGCCGAAAAGAGGCGACAGAGGGTTTTGCTGCCTAACCGGACAGCCTAATCGATTGCTGGTCAGCCATCCAATGGCACGATGCTTGACGCAAACGCGGCTAAGGTGGCCGCCGCTGTTGGCTATAATGAAAGTTTAACGCGCATCAAGTATAGATTGCTGGCATCTTCATGATTCAGACCTTATTCGGCAGCGTAGAACCCGGATTCCTCGATCGCATGAAAGAGGCGGTCACCCGCACCCGCGAGAACCTGAGCGAGCGCCTGGAAGACGTGGTTTCTTTCCATAAGGAAATTGACCGCGCCACGCTCGACGACCTAGAAGCCACGCTGATCGGCGCCGACCTGGGCACCACCACCACGCACGAAGTGCTGGATAAGCTGCGCGAGAAAGCCGATCGCAAGCAGATTAAGGACGTGGGCGAACTCAAGCGCCTGCTTAAGGAAGAACTGCTGGCCATCCTCACCCAGGGCGGCCCGCAGCCGGTGCAGAAGGTGGAAGGCGAGCCCGAGGTCATCGTGGTGGTGGGCGTCAACGGCACAGGCAAGACGACCACCATCGGCAAGCTGGCCAACGTTTTGCGAGCCGACGGTAAGTCGGTGCTGCTGTGCGCCGCGGACACGTTTCGCGCCGCCGCCATCGAGCAACTGGAAATCTGGGGCACGCGCACGGGTACCGAGGTCATCAAAACCAGGCCCGGCGGCGACCCGGCAGCAGTGCTCTTCGACGCGCTGCAGGCAGCCAAAGCGCGCCACGCCGATTACGTCATTGTGGACACCGCCGGGCGCTTGCACACCAAGGCGAACCTTATGGCGGAGCTGGAGAAAATGCGGCGCACCGCACAGCGCATCATTCCGGGCGCGCCCCACGAAACCCTGCTCATCATGGACGCCACCACCGGCCAGAACGGCCTGCAGCAGGCGCGGCTCTTCACCCAATCCTCCGGCGTGACCGGCATCGTGCTCACCAAATTGGACGGCACCGCCAAGGGCGGAGTGGTGGTGGCCATCACCCGCGAACTCGGGCTGCCAGTGCGCTATGTGGGCGTGGGTGAGAAGGCGGGAGACCTGCTGCCCTTTGATCCCCAATCCTTTGTGGACTCGCTGTTCGAATGATTCAATTCATCAGTGAGACAGATGAGCAGCGAAGCTGACCAACGGTACATGCAAAAGGCGCTGCAGTTGGCGCGCCAGGGCATCGGTTTGGCCTCGCCCAATCCCTGTGTGGGTGCGGTGCTGGTCAGCGGAGACCAGATCGTGGGCTTCGGCAGCCACACTTACGAAGGCCTGAAGCATGCAGAAATTCTGGCCTTAGAGCAGGCGGGCGAGCGCGCCCGCGGCACCACCCTTTACCTGAATCTCGAACCCTGCTCCCATCAGGGCCGCACCGGGCCTTGTGCCGACGCGCTGATTGCCGCCGGGGTGGGCCGCGTGGTCGCCTCCATGCCCGATCCCAATCCGCAGGTCGCGGGCCAGGGATTCGCCCGTTTGCGGGACGCCGGCCTTGAAGTGGAAGTTGGCGCGGGCGCCGACGAGGCCCGTAAGCTGAACGAAGCCTTCGCCAAATACATACGCTACAAAGCGCCGCTGGTAACTCTGAAGGCGGCGATGACGCTGGATGGGAAAATCGCGCCGCCGCCGGGCGAATCCGCCAATCCCACGGCGCTGGGCGCGGGAGGCGTGAGCG
This sequence comes from Terriglobales bacterium, assembly GCA_025934735.1. Taxonomy (GTDB): domain Bacteria; phylum Acidobacteriota; class Terriglobia; order Terriglobales; family Acidobacteriaceae; genus JAICWP01. The sequence goes on from JAICWP010000001.1 coordinate 163,415, forward strand.
GAGGCTGGATTACCAGCGAGGCGGCGCGCGCCCATGTCCACCAATTGCGGCACCAGCACGATTGCATCCTGGTGGGCGTGGGCACCGTCATCGCCGACGATCCTCTGCTCACCGATCGCAGCGGCCTGCCGCGGCGCCGGCCACTTTTGCGGGTGATTGTGGACTCCCGCCTGCGCCTGCCGCTCGACTCACGCGTGGTCAAGACGTTTAAAGATGATGTGCTGGTTATCTGCTCATTCGCGGAAGAGAAAAAACGCCGCAAGTTGGAGGAGCACGGAGTGCAAGTGAAGCAGGTTGGGCTGGGTCCCGGCGACGGGCGCCCGGACATGGATCAGATTGTGGCCTGCCTGGGTGAGATGGAAATGACCAGCCTGCTCATCGAAGGCGGCGCCATGGTTAACTGGGCGGCGCTGGCCGCCGGAGTGGTGGACAAAGTTTTTCTCTACTACGCGCCCAAGATCCTGGCCGGCACCGGTTCTGTTCCTTTTGCCGCCGGGCCCGGTTTCCGGCGCATGAGCGAGGCCGCCTATATTCGCTCTTTTACCTTGCACCGCTTTGGCGAAGACTTCGCGGTCGAGGGCTACTTGAAAGACCCGTACGAGGATTGAGATCCGCGTGCCTGCCTGAATGTTCCTGAGGCGGTTATTTCAGTCCCTCGACTGTAAACAGCTGGGAGAGCAAACGGTTATAAGAATACGCGTAGGCGCTCTGGTCAGGCAGGATGCAGATATGAAGCACGCTGGTGATGCCGGCGCGGTCCGCCGGCGCCAGTTCCTTCCACAAAGTGCGCTTGCCGGATGACAGTTCGATGCGATATACGGGCGCGGTCATCCCCATCTTTGTTACGAAAAGCGAACGGCTGTCTGCGCTCCAGGCGACAGGTATTTCCTCGGGCGCTAAACCGGGGACTGTTTGCGCCTGGCCGCCATCGGGCGAGAGCAGCAAGCCCTTGCCGGCAAGCGCGGTGGCCACGTAGCGGCCATCGGGGGAAGGCAGGGCGCCATAAATCAGTCCCTCCGCCGAGATGGCGCGCGGCGACCCGGAGAGTTCCTGCACGTAAATACGGGGATCGTGCTTCGGTTCTATTGCAATAAATACGATGCGCTTGCCGCCGGGAAGCCAGTGTGCGTCCGCCCAATAGCTGGCAAAGTTGCCTTTGATAACGCGCGGCTCTCCCACACCCGTGGGCAGCAGATGCAATTCGTTGCGCGAGCGCGGCAAGGCCAGCACCCACTTGCCGTCGGGAGAAAGACTCAGCCCTACGCCGCTTCCCAGGCGCACGGGTGGGGAGCCGTCGCTTTCACGCAGGTACACCGAACCCTCTGAGCCTCCCGCTTCCTGGGTTTCGCTGAACAGCATGGCGGAGCCGTCGGCGGAGAGGTCACCAAGCGTCGAACCATCCAGCCAGGAGAGGTCACGCTCCACACCCGATTTCGCCAGATAGCGAATGCCGGTTTCGCGGTTCTCAAGGGCGAGCAGCAGTTGGCCATCGCGGGAGATGTCATACAGGCGCGTGGGCCCGGTCAACCGCAGCAACAGACGCTGCTTGCCGCTAATGCTGACCGCGTACACCCCCCAGCTCGCGTCGCGCCCTTGCGCCGCAAACCAGATTTCCCCGCCAGAAGGAGTCCAAGCAAGTCCGTGAATTCCCAGCATGCCTTGGGAAAGAACACGTCGCTTGCGTTGCCGATCCACGACACTGATGACGAAGGCATCCTTTTCTATTTCCCAAAACGCGACCAGTTTGCCATCAGGAGAGACCCGTACGTCATGAATGGGACCCTCTTTTTCGTAAAGGGACGTGCCCACGGGATACTCAAGGCGATCACCAACACCGGTGTCGAGAGTAACAGCGAGAGAACCGTTATCGCCCCAGTCGGCAAACTCCACGCCGTCCATGACTGGGCGGGGTGCGGCGCCGCCCAGCAAGGCCGCGCGTTCGAGGGTGCCGGAAACCGGCGGCAGAGGATCGCGATTACGCAGCGAAAGAGCCAGCTCCCCGTTGGGGGAGACGGAATAGACATCTGTGTTGGCTAGTCCCAGCGGACGTGATTCCGGGCTATCAGGAGTAACCAGAAACACTTCCGGCTTGTTGCCGTCCCAGGCTGCTCCATAAACCACGGTTTTGCCGTCGGGGGCGAAGCGAGCGGTTAGCACGGTGCCACGCCGAAACGTAAGGCGATGAAACGAGGGCTGGGAGTCTCCACTAAGACGGCGCCCAGCCACAAAGGCGCCCGCGCCCGCAACTGCCAACAGAAGCAAACCGAGGCCTGCGGCCGGCAGCCAGCGGCGGGAGCGGTGGCCGACGATGGGTTCGGCGATCCCGCTGGCACTGGAAGGAGAAGAAACATCGCTTAAGTGAAAGGCGAGATCACGCGCTGACTGGAATCGTTCCTGGGGATTTTTTTCCAAGCAGTGGCGCACAATCCTTTGCAGCGCCGGGGGGGTGGTGCGGTTGGTAGCGCTGAGTTCAGGCGGTTCCTCCCGCAGAATAGCGCTGAGGACGTCAGCCGAAGACTCGCCTTGGAAAGCACGCTGGCCGGAGAGCATCTCGTAAAGGATCACGCCAAAGCTGAACAAGTCAGAGCGCGCGTCCACGGGCTTGCCCCGCACTTGCTCCGGGGACATATACCCGACGGTGCCCAGCACCTTGCCGGCTTCGGTGGCCGCCGACATGGTGGCGTGTTCGGCGGAGGAGGGTTCTTCGGGACGGGTCAGCTTGGCCAAGCCGAAGTCAAGGATCTTGGCCCGGCCATCGCCCGTGATGAAGATGTTTTCCGGCTTGAGATCGCGATGGATAATGCCCTTGTCGTGGGCAGCGGCCAGGCCGTGCGCCACCTGCAGGGCGTAATCGAGTGCCTTGCGTACGGGCAGCGGACCAGGACGCAAGCGTTCCCGCAGAGTCTCGCCTTCCAGCAGTTCGGAGACAATGTAGGTCTGCTCGAGTTCCTGCCCGATCTGGTAAATGGCAAGAATGTTGGGATGATTGAGAGCAGCGGCAGCCTGAGCTTCCTGCGTGAATCGCCGCAAGCGGTCCGCGTCGCCGGAATAGGAGGCGGGAAGAATCTTGAGGGCGACGTCTCTGCCCAGGGAAGTGTCGCGGGCGCGGTACACCTCGCCCATGCCGCCAGCGCCGAGTGGCGCGAGGATTTCGTATTGGCCGAGTCGTGAGCCTTTTTCCAGATGCATAAAGTGCGAGTGATTATATCTGTGAGCCCCGTTTGGCCCAAGGTTGCGAAAATGGTCCGCCTCAACCAGCTAGATGTTTCCCGAAATGGGAAAAACCGCGGGAAAGGTGAATCGGGTTAGTAGCGCCCACTCTCAACGGTGGCGGCGACGTCGGCGGGTAGCTCGACCGTTGCGACGGGTGGAGGAGCCTGAGGCTTCGGCGAACTTTCCGATTGCAGATCGCCGCGGTGGAACACGGTGGTCAGTGCAGACACCGCCTTTGGATCAAAGCGCTTGTCGGCCAGGGAATTGATAATGCGCACGGCGTAGGCGTGATCGTGCGCAGCCTGGTAGGGACGGTTAGTGGTGATAGCGTCAAAAGTGTCAGCCACGGCAATGATGCGCGCCATGAGCGGTATTTCATCGCCTTTCAAGCCGTAGGGATATCCTCGGCCATCCAGCGATTCGTGGTGCAGTTCGATGCCGGGAATCATCTCGGCCAGCTGTTTCACCGGGCGCAGGATGTTGGCGCCTTTGGTGGTGTGTGTCTTCATGATCTCGTATTCTTCGGGCGTGAGGGCCCCCGGCTTCTTGAGCACGCGATCTTCAATGCCGATTTTGCCCACATCGTGCAGCTGGGCGGAGATGCGCACCTTCTCAATGAACTCGTTCTCCAGGCCCATTTCGGTGGCCAGCAGGACAGAGTAGCGGGTCACACGGTCAGAGTGGCCGCGAGTGTACGGATCCTTTTCGTCGACCGCGCCGGCCAGCATCTGGATGGAGTTCAAGAAAAGCGCGCGGTTCTCTTCCGCGGCGCGCTTCAGGTCAGCGACGAAGCGCTCCAGATCGTCGGACATGGTGTTGAAGGTGTGGGCGAGTTCGCCGATTTCGGTGCGGCTGGTGAGCTGGACGCGTTGCGAGAAGTCGCCGCGCGCGATGGCCCGGCTGGTGTCCGTCAAGACCTGAATGGGGTGAGTGATTTTGCGGGCCGCAAAGCTGCTGATGCCCACCGCCATCAGCACGGCCATCAGGGCCAGCAGGCCGGCGGTTCGCTGCATTTCGTAAATGTTCTGATAAGCCTCGCGCTGGGGCTTCTGGGCGATGACTGCCCATTCCAACGACGGGACAGGACTGTAGGTCCCCAGCATGGATTCCGTCTGGCGTCCGTTGGTGATGTTAAATTCCTTAGTGGCCACAAACTGCGCCCGGCCGCCCTGTTCGACAAAATTCTTAACGATGTCCAGGTTGGTCATTTCCTGGCCGGTGGCGTACTCCGGCTTGACCCCGGCTACCAGCCGGCCTTGGCGGTCAACTACGTAGGTGACCAGGCCGCCGGTGCTGACCTCCTGCATGCGGCGGATCAGAAACTGCAAATCAACCACGGCGCCCAGCATGCCAATGAAATGGCCGCCGGCCATGATGGGCGTGCTCACCAGCGTGATGGTGCGGGGAGCCTTGCCACCGTAGGCGGTGAGGGCGTCGCCGTTATAAATGCGGCCATCCCGGGCGGCGGCAAAGGCGCGCTCCAACTCGCGCTGCAGGAAAGCGTCAGGAGCGATGCGTCCGGCCGATATGCCTTTTGCCTGATTATTGAGCAGGGTGGCATAGACCAGGTTGTCGGAAGAAGAAACAAAGTTCTCCACCAGGGCGCGCAGTTCCGGGGTGCTCACGTGATTGCTGCTGAGATCGCCGCCGCTGGCGATCTGGATGGCGGAGGAGAGATTGTTCAGCATCAACCGGACTGTGGCCTGACGCTCGGAAATGCTGTCCGCCAGCGAGCGCGTGATGGTGTTCTGCAGCATCATTTCGTTGGTCTTAAGCCGGTCCCGGTTTATCGCAATCATCTGTTGCGAGTAGAAATACATGGGGACCACGCTGACCAGCATGAGCACGCTCAGCATGAGGTAAAGAATGGGGATGCGCGCGGGTATGGGTAGTTTCTTGAACAAGGAATCCCTGCTCGTCCTGTGCATGCTTTGGGGGGGAGCTTGGGAAATTTTACTGTGAAGAAGGAGAAAGCAGGGGAAACGGCGGTACAGGGGGAGTTACGAAAGTACCGCATCTCCACAGTACCGGCTAATCCAGCGTTGGCGCATGCGGGTACCAAGTCCTGCTTAGGACAGCTTTGCGTTCTGGTGCTCCATCCTACCCATTAGCGCTGTTGCGGTAGAGGCCGACTTCGCTGGTAGCGCGGCGGGTCATGAGTTCGTGGATTGCATCCCGGGGCGATTTGTCCTGATGCAGGATGGCGTGAACTTGCTGGGTAATGGGCATTTCCACGCCGTATTTGTGGGCAAGTCCGACGGCGGCATTGGTGGTGAGCACGCCTTCTGCAACCATGCCGTGCATGCCGGCAACCACGTCTGTCAGCTTGCGTCCGCGGCCCAGTTCCACGCCGACGGAGCGGTTGCGGGAGAGCTCGCCGGTGCAGGTGAGTACCAGGTCGCCCAAGCCGGCCAGGCCAGCCATGGTGTCACGATGGCCGCCGCAGGCCACCACCAGGCGGGTGATTTCGGCCAAGCCACGGGTAATGAGCGCGGCCACGGAGTTGTGGCCTAAGCCCAGGCCGTCGCACATGCCGGCAGCGATGGCAACGATGTTCTTGAGCGCGCCTCCGAGTTCCACTCCCACAACGTCTTCGCTGGTGTACACGCGGAAAGAGGGATCGCTGAACTCGCGCTGCACCGCCTGCGCCAGGTCAGCATCATGGGAGGCGACGGTGATGGCAGTGGGGTCGCCTCGTGCCACCTCGCGGGCAAACGAGGGTCCGCTAAGCGCGCCCAGACGGGGGCGGAATCCGGCGAGTTCGTGGACTACGTCCGTGATCACTTCGGTCATGCGCGAGAGCGTGTCGTTCTCCACGCCCTTGGTGGCGCTGACGAAAAGCATCTCCGGGCGGACCAGCGGCGCCATCTCGCGGAACAGCCGCCGGCAATGATGGGAAGGCATGACGCTGACCACTACCTCAACGCCGGCCAGCGCCTCTTCCAGGCGGTTGCTGACCGTGACCATCTCCGGGATGGGATAGCCGGGAAGGAACGGCGCGTTTACGCGGTGGTCGGCAATAGAATCGCGGACCTCGCGCTCGTAAGCCCAGAGGCGAACGCTGTGCGAACGCTTGCGGCCGAGGACAATCGAGAGGGCGGTGCCCCAGGCGCCCGCGCCGATAACGGCGATGTCGCTCACGCGGTGTCTCCCTTCATCCCCGCCTCACGGAGAGGCGGTGCTCGGTACCGGCGAGCAGTCGCGAAATGTTCTGGTGGTGCTTGGCAATGATGAGCAGGGAAGCGGCCATGGCTGCGCCCAGCACGCTCCGCATGGGCGCGCCGGGCTGAATGTAGAAGAGATAAATTAAGGCGGGCAGCGCCGCGGCCGCGACCATCGAACCCAGGGACACATAGCGGAACAGAGCCACGAGGGCAGCGAACACACAGATGGCGACCAGTACGGCCTTGGGTACAATGGCCACGAATGCGCCCACCCCGGTGGCCACCCCTTTGCCACCACGGAACTTCAGCCACACGGGGAACATGTGGCCCAGCAGAGCGCAAAAGGCGGCCAGCGCCGTGGCGGAATACAGGTAAGGCACGCCCACCCCTGATGCGAGAGCCGAGGCAGAGGTGACGGCCAGGAAACCCTTGGCCGCGTCCAGCAAGAGAGTCGCAGCGCCCAGTCCGGGAGAAGAGCGGGCGACATTGGTAGCTCCGATGTTGCCGCTGCCGCTTTGCCGAATATCGGTTCCGCGGAAAATCCGAACCAGAAGATAACCAAAGGGAATGGAGCCGAGCAGGTATCCAATAATCGCAACCGCTACGAAATAGGTTTGAACAGGCATACCTGCATTCATAGTAGCGGGAAGCGCTGCAGTTTCGTGTACTGCGAACCCGCCGGCGAGAGCTTGCTCTGGTAGAGAAAGAACTCGCGGGCGGTCATTGTACCGAACTCGGGCGTGGGCAAGGCGTCCAATTTTTCCTGCAGGCGCTGGAAGTTGCGGTTGGGGCGGTCGTCGTGGCGGTGCTGCGGGGCCGCCGACTTGCCCCGCGCCAGCGTCAGATGCGGGCTAAAGCCGTGCGCTTCCCGCTTGATGCCGAAAGGCTCCAGCGCTTGTTCCACCAGGCCGGCGAGTTGGGCGAGATGCTCGTCCGCGTCCACACCGATCGAGAAAACACGCGCGGAACGCGCGGTGGGGAAAAATCCGTAGCCGCGAAAGGTCAGGTCCGCGGGCAGCGAGTGAATTCCGTCTAGCGCCGTTTTGATGGAATCCAGTTTTTCGTCGGGCTGTTCACCGATGAACTTCAGCGTGATGTGCAACGACTCGGCACGAACCCAGCGCGCGTCGGGAGTAAACTCGCGCACCCCTTCCAGGAAGCGGGCTATCCGGTCCCGGATAGCTGCATCAATATCGAGGGCAACGAAGAGACGCATAAACTCAGCTATTAGCGTTGTTCACATCATTTTCCTGCGCAACATATCCAAAGCCTGCTGCGAAGCCCACCAGCGCACCCGTTCGCGGTCGCCGGGAAATTTGCGCTCAACCACCTCGGTGGATTCGCCGTTCGATAGAGCGTGAAACACCAGGCCGACCGGTTTTTCTTCGGTCCCTCCGCTGGGGCCGGCAACGCCGGTGACGGCGAGCCCCCATGTGGCGCCGCAACGCTTGCGAATGCCCTCCGCGAGGGCGGCCGCCACTTGGCGGCTGACGGCGCCGTGAGCGGCAATCAGCGCTTTCGGCACATCGGCAAACTTGTGTTTTAGTTCATTGGAGTAAACCATGGCGCCGCCCAAAAAGTAGCGTGAACTGCCGCTCACCGAGGTGATGCGCTCGCCGATGAGCCCGCCGGTGCAGGATTCGGCGACAGCCACAGTGGCGTTCCGCATCTGCAGGTAGTAGCCGACAATCTGCTCCAGCGATTCGCCTTGGCGGGAGAACACGTACTCATCTAGTTCGTCCTCCAACTTCTCCGCCACCTTGTCGACCCGCTGCTGGGCCACTTCCAGGGAGTCGGCTCGCGCCCGCAGGTGGATCTCGATCTCGCCGGCATAGGCCAGGATTGTGGTCTGCACATTGGGATAGCGGCGGTAGATGGGCGCGATGCGGTCATCGCAATGGGACTCGCCCAGCATGGCGACCTTGAGCACGCGGCTGGCAATGAAGGCCGGCGGCAGGTGCTCGCGCAGGCGCTCCAGGCACTGTTCCTCAAACAGCGGTTTCAATTCATGGGGTGGCCCAGGGAGCAGGATGATGGTTTTTTCGTTGCCATCGTAGCTGCCGGTGATCCACTGCCCGGGTGCGGTGCCGTTGCGATTGGTGAGCACCGTCGCTCCGGAAATGATGTCAGCCTGCTTGGAGTTGTTTTCCGTGAACTTGAACCCGCGCTTGGAAAAGCGCTTGCGCAGGGCTTCCACAATGGCTTCATCGCGCACCAGCGGGAGTTCCAGGGCGTCGGCTACGGCCTCACGAGTCAGGTCATCCTCGGTGGGGCCCAGGCCGCCCATCAGGATCACCAGACCAGCGCGTGCGAGAGCAATGCGCGTCACCTCGGCGAGGTGCTCGCGGCTGTCGCCCACGATGTTCTTGAACAACACTTCCACGCCCAATTGGTTGAGCTTTTCCGTGAGATAGAGGGAGTTGGTGTCCTGACGAAAAGGCGTCAGCAGTTCCGACCCCACGGCGATAATTTCAGCGTTCATGAATCAGTTCCTAGCGCCTGGTACCCAGTTCTTCGTACCGGGAAATAATCTCACACGGTGCGCCGATTCTTTAGCTTCAAAACCTCGTGGCTTGGGGGCTGGGTACTGGAAACTTGGCACTAGAGACTACGTTTCCTGCGGCAGCAGCGGCTTGCCCTGGATGTCCCAGGAAAGATGGTGGATGGCGTTGCTGGTGGCCAGGACGGTGGAGCGGCCGGGCGCGAAGGCGAGCCCGACCAGGCCATGGCCGGCGACTTCGAGCGAGGCCTGAGCAGCGTGGGTCAATTTGACGATGCCGCGTTTTCCGCCCAGGGAAGCCGCCACGTACAGATTGCCCTCGCCATCGAAGGCCAAGCCCTGCGGGCGGCCCAAGCCACGATAAAAAACACTCACGCTGCCATGAGGATCAACCCGGTAGACCGAATCGAAGCTGGAGGTGGTAGGCCCGGTCACGAACAATTCGCCGTTGTTGCTGAAGGCCATGTGGTAGGCGGAGACGCTGGGCTCGAGGGTGGCGAACACAAAGATCTGCCGGTCGCGGCCAATCTTGAAAATGGTGCCGCTGCGGTCGCCCACGTAAAGATTCTCCTCCTTGTCGAAGGCCAGACCCGTGGCCACGCCCATGCCTTCGGCATAGGCGGACATGGTGCCGTTGGGCGCAACTTTATAAACCGTCCCGTCGTAGCGCGAGGTGACGTACATCTGGCCACCGCGGTCGAAGGCAATGGCGGTGGCGTTCATCATTTCCGCCAGAAAGGGCTTGACCGCATAGTTCGTGTCAATTTTGTAAATGGCGACGGGAACCTTCTGTCCGCGAGAGCCGGAGAAAGTAACGTAGATGTTGCCTTCCAAATCGAGGGCGGGATTGGTGACAGGGTGAAGGTTCTCGGCGATGGTGACTGCCACCTTCACTTCCTGGGCGTTGCTGGTGTTGCCGTTCGTGGAAACGACAACCGGCCCGGTCATGGCCCCTTCCGGGACGCGGGCCACCAGAAACTCGTCAGAGCTGATGAGCACCGAGCCCTCGACCTCCCCGAACTGGACGCGCGGGCGGCGCAATTCCGGAGGTCGCAAGCCGCTGCCAATGATGCGGACTTCGCCCCCGGGCAGAGCGGCAGCGGGGCGAACCGCGTCAATGTGCGGTTTGCCATTTACGTTTTTCTTGCCCAGCAGCCGTTCGGAAATACCCATCCTCGCAATCTCGAAATCTGGCGGCGCAGTTCATCGCAGCCAGCCGAAGTGGAGCGCCAACTGCAGGATGGCCAATGCGTAAAGGCCTGCTCCCACATCGTCCAGCATGATGCCCGTGCCGCCGGGAATTTTTTCCAGCCGGCGCAGGGGCGGAGGCTTCACGATGTCGAACGCCCGAAAAAGTATAAAGCCGGCCAGCAGAGTTTGCCATCGCAACGGGGCGGCAATCAGAGCGATCATTTGACCTGCCACTTCATCAATCACCACGAAGGAAGGATCGCTGATGCCGCTCTCACGGGCGACGCGTGTCGCCGCCGGAATTCCCAGCGCAATCGCCAGACAGGCCAACATCACCGCAATTGGGACCTGCAGTCTGGCGCCGGCAGCCTGTGAGATGAGCCACCACAGCAGCACCGTTGCCGCCGAGGCCCAGCTGCCTGGGCCGGGACGCATTCGTCCGCAGCCGAAGAACGTGGCGATGAGCCAGGAAAGCTTGCCAGTTCGCCCGTGTCCCGCCGGGGTGGAGGGTTCAGCGCTTGTGCTGTCGGTCGGGATCATTTCGGTTTCCGACGGTATCGTCCTCATGATTTTGGCCGAAGCTCTGATCTCGGGAGCTCGCCCGCGGATTGGACTTGAATCCCATCTCTTCGGGATCGGTAATCGGACTGGAAATCACATAGCCGTCGCTGGCCCACTTGCCCAAATCTATCAGACGACAACGCTCGCTGCAGAAGGGGAACTCGGGATCGGTGCGCAGCACCAGCTTCTTACAGGTGGGGCAGCGCAGGCTGAGCACTCGTTTCCGGGGCATGGGAAAATTGAGTAATTGAGTAATTTCTAATCGGGTAATTTAAAATCCGCCGAACATTTCACTGCGTTTCAACCGGCCGCAAGCGCAACACGGAACGGCTTGCGGCAAATTGGAAATTGCCAATTACCCAATTACAAATTGCACAATTACCGATTACTCAATTACACAATTCTCCCGACCAGATCGTAATCGTGAGCCTCGGTGATCTGGCAGCGATAGAACTCGCCAGGGCGAAGTTCGTGCTCACCCGCATCGTTGATCAGCACCTTGCCATCAATTTCCGGGGCATGCATTTCCGTGCGGCCTTCCAGCAGCAGGTCGGTTTCCTGCGAGGGCCCTTCCAGCAGCAGGTCGAACTCGCGGCCGACCAGCGTTTTTTTTCTGCGCCTGCTGATCTGGCGCTGAATGCCCATCAAGTGCTTGCGGCGGCGCTCAATTTCCCTGGCCGGCAGCTTGTCCTCTAGATGGAAGGCGGCAGAACCTTCCTCGTCGGAGTAGCCAAAAGCGCCCATCCAGTCGAACTCGGCTTCACGCACGAAGTCACAAAGCTCCTCGAAGTCGTGTTGGGTCTCGCCCGGAAAGCCCACGATGAATGTGGTGCGCAGGGTGACCCCGGGGATGGTGCGCCGCATCTTCTCCAGGGAGCGCAGGAACAAGTGAGCGCCGCCACCGCGTTTCATACGCTTGAGCACCGCCGGAGAGGCGTGCTGCAGAGGCAGGTCCATATAGGAGCAAATTTTATCGCTGCTGGCGATGGTCTCGAGCAGGCGGCCGGTGATCTTGTTGGGATAGGCGTAAAGAAAACGGACCCAGCGCAGCTCCTCGATGGCCGCCAGCTTTTCCAGCAAGAGCGCCAGCCCGTCCTTCAGGCCCAGATCCTCTCCGTAGCAGGTGGTGTCCTGGCCGATGAGAGTGACTTCGCGCACGCCGTTCCCGGCCAGCCGTTCCGCCTCGGCGACTACCGACTCAAAGCGGCGGGAGCGGAACTTGCCGCGCAACTGCGGGATGATGCAAAAGCCGCAAGGATGGTCGCAGCCTTCGGCAATCTTGATGTAGGCGGAGTAGCCGGGCGTGGCCAGCAGGCGCGGCGTGTTCTCGTCATAAAGATAATTAGGCAGGTCGGCGATGGCGCCGTCCCACTCCTGGCGGGAGAAGCGCCCCTGGGCTTCGCGGGCCCGCGCTTCCGGGCGATCGTTCAAAATCGTGAACGGAGAAGAGTTGTCGCCGTTGGCGGGAATGCCGGGCGGGAGCGCCACTCCGGCGGCCACCAGAATCTTCTCCAATTCGCCGGTGCCCACCAACGCATCCACCTGGGGAATGTTTTTGCGAATCTCCTCGCGGTAGCGCTCCACCAGGCAGCCGGCCACGACCAGGCGCTGGGCGCGGCCGCTGCTTTTGTGCTCGGCCATTTCCAGGATGGCGTCCACCGACTCCTGCTTGGCGCTGCCAATGAAGGAGCAGGTATTGACCACGATGACATCAGCCTCTTCCGCCCGCGGCGTGAGTTCGGCTCCGGCGCGCTGCAGCAGGCCCATCATGACCTCGCTATCCACCAGGTTCTTGGGACAGCCCAGGCTGACGAAGCCCACCCGGGTCGGCTTTCGCGGGCTGGCTTGTTCGGGTAAAGGGGCTACGATGGGCTCTTTCAACGGCATCGAATCTCTCTATTCTACCATCGCTAAGCAGTCCGTCAGCGGCGGCTGGAGCTGATCTGCTCGTACAACTCAGGCAGGCGCTGCGCATCTTCGCGGGATTGGGCGAAGCGCGCCCGCTCATAGTGTTTGGTGAAGCGGGCTACGGACGTGCGCAAGTCGTCCTCGGCAATGCTGGCGATAAATTCCTGGGGTGTTTGCGCGGGCAATTTATGCCAGCCGCGGCGCCCAATAGCCCGCACCATGCGCGTGTACCAGATGCTGGCGGCCATCTGCGGAGCCTGGGCAGGGCGGGCGGCGGTTCGCCGGCTTCTCCAGGCCCGGGCCAGGCGCAGGGCGTTGGCAAGCAAAAGCAGGAATACAACCAGGCCGGCGAAGCCGGCGCTCCAGCGTAGGGGAGAACGCAGGACAGAGCGCTGGATGCTGCGGGTTCGGGCAAGCAAAGAGGCGTACTGAGAGCGCAGCCATGCGCGTTGCCGCTGCCACAGCGCCTGCGTGTGCTGGCCGGCGGTTTCCTCCAGCGTCGCCTGATGCGCGGCGTCGTAGTTGACCACCCACTCCCGCCAGAATTCGGAAGCGGCATCCAGGTAAAGTTGGAGCCGGCTCCAGCGGCCGCGCGTCATGCCCAGGCCGGCCGGCGTGGGATCGAAGGTGGTCCAGCCGTGCCCGGGAATGTAGGCCTCCACCCAGGAGTGGGCATCGCTGGCTCGGATCAGGTAGCTTCCCGTAAGGTCATTGAACTCGCCGCCGCGAAAGCCATTGACGATGCGCGCGGGAATGCCTTGCATGCGCAGCATGAGTGCCATGGCAGAAGCGAAATACTCACAATGTCCCTGCTTGCGCACAAACAGAAAATTGGCTACAGGGTCGCGTGGCAGCACCCGCGGCAGCTGCAGGGTGTAGCCGTAATGGGTCATCAGATACTGCTGAATAGCGGCGGCTTTGTCATAGGCGGTGGGCGGGGAAGCAGCGATCTGCTGCGCTAACTGCGCAATCCGGGGATCCACCGGCGGCAATTGCAGGTAACGCGCGGCAATGAAGGATGGCACGCCGCCGGAAGCGGCACGCAGGATCGCGGGCGAGGATTGGACGAGGTGCGACACCGCTTCATAGCTGGTGATCGCGCGGTCGCGGTCAGAGTCAAAGAGAGCGCCGGCCTCATCCTCGGCAATCTGGCGGTAGGGGCCGGAAAGAGAGAGGGGCCGGCCAGCCACGAAGAATACATTGCTGCCAATCGGCTCCATGATTACGTGGAAGCGCAGGGAGCGGGCCGGAGAAGCCCCGATCTCCGGTTGGCCTTTCTCAGCCCGCACTACAAACCGGCCCTGAGTGGCGCGGGGGAGCACTGTTTCCGGCAGGGGGTTGCTCCAACTGCGCCCGTCAAACAGGCTGAGGGTCACGCCGCGCCACTTCAGGTCGTAGGCGCCGGCCGTGTCGCCCTCAATTTGCACATGCATCACCACGGCGCTGGACTGCTGGATTTCGCCAATCTGTCCCAACCGCACGCTGTCGCTGAAGCCGGTGGCCAGCAAGCCGCCGGGAGCATAGGCCCCCAGGTACCCGGTAGAGACCCGGGGAACGAAGAAGAAGATAACGGTGCCGCCCAGGAGGATGAGAAACAGGAAAATGGGTCCGGTGGCCGCCAGCCACCATCCCAGGGTGCGCGCTGCCTGGGCGCTCTCTCGCGCGTGCACCGCCGCCGTGGCGGAGGAGCGGCGCATTTCCATCAGGATGAAGGTGGTCACTGCCACCAGAAGGAAAACCGCGAAGGCGGCGAAGAAGACGCTGTCCACGGTAAGCACCGCCGCCGCCAGTACCATCAGGAATGAGAGCACGGCCAGGTAAAGGTAATCGCGCTCTCGGCGCACGGAAAAAAGCTTGACCACGGTGGCAAACAGAACCAGGTGGACCGTCGCAGTTACAAAATTGCGGGACAGCAGGAAGAAGTCGGCGGCGTAGAACAGGACGTAAATCAGGGTAAGCAGGGAAGCGGTGCGCTCGGAGATGACTAACTCCCCGCCTTTGGCCAACAGATAGCCGCGAATCACCAGCGCCAAGCCCACCAGCAGCAGCGAAGGCGCTTCCAGTTTGCCGGTGGAGGCTAGAGTCGCGAAGCCGGCCACCAGCAACAGGTAAAGCGCCAGATGGAAATAGCGCTCAATGGCGCGGCTGGTCCCTGCGGGTTCGAGAACTGCGGCCGGTTGAGCCATGGGCGTCCTAGCTATTGTTGGACAGCCGCCCCAGGAAGGGAAGAGTGACGTTGGTGGCGGCCTCTTGGTAACCTTCAGCCGCCGAATCAAGCCGCAAAGCTTGTATCATGATCGGCTCAGCCTCTTCGAAGGAACAGGGAAAATTCATGCGTGGATTGAAGCCAAAGCGCGTCCTCATTACGGGAGGAGCCAGCGGTATCGGCGCCGCCACCGCTGCTCGCTTCCTGGAGGAGGGCGCGCGCGTGGTGGTGCTCGATCGTGATGTTGAGGCGGGGGAGCGCATTCAGCGCGAGCTGCCGTCGCTGTCGGGGGTGGTGAACGCCGATGTCGCCAGCCTGGACGAGGTAAAGGCCGCCTTCGGCAAGGCGGTTCAGATGATGGGCGCCGTGGACGTCCTCATCAACAATGCCGGCATCAGCATCCGCCACAGTTTCCTCGACATCACGCCGGAAGAGTGGGACAAAGTGATGGCGGTGAACCTGACCGGCGTCTTCTATGTCGCCCAGACCGCCGCCCGGCATATGACGGAGAAGGGAAGCGGCGTGATCCTGCAGACGGCTTCCACCAACGGCATGATGGGATATCCCTATTACGCCGACTACAACGCCAGCAAGGCAGGGGTGATCGAACTCACTAAGAGCATGGCGCTGGAGCTGGCGCCCAAGGTGCGAGTGAACGCGGTGGCGCCCGGGTACGTGCTTACGCCCATGCAGCGCGCCGAATACAGCGATGAAATGCTGGAGGAAGTGAACCGCAAAATTCCCATGCGCCGCCACGCCAAGCCCGAGGAAATTGCGGCACTGTTTGCTTATTTAGCTTCCGACGATGCCGCTTTTGCCACCGGCCACGTGTACGTGATGGATGGCGCCGAAACCGCCGGCGGCCTGGCCAGCCGCTAGGGCGGGTTTGTGCGCGCGGGTTTATGTGGGCACGGGCTTGTGGGGGCACGGGCTTGTGTGGGCACGGGGCTCGTGTGGCACTTTGGGTTGTGTGGGCAAGGGCTTTGCCCCGTGCAGGCGGGGCGAAGCCCCGCAGCCTTCCGAAGGGCTCGCTTTAGCCAAGCCGTAAACGAGCCATGCCCTTGCCGAAATCATTCGTTCCAGGAAGAGGATGAAAAAGAGGCTAGAGACGAACACTCCAGGGGCAGCCGGGCGCTTGCAGGACAAGGTAGCCCTCATTACCGGCGCTGGGTCCGGCATCGGGCGCGCCAGCGCGCTATTGTTTGCTCGAGAAGGTGCGGCCGTAGCCGTGGTGGACGTGAACGAAAAAGCCGCCCGGGCGGTGGCGGACGCGATCACTTCCGCGGGCTCGCGGGCCATCTCCGCAACCGCCGACGTGACCCGCGCCGCCGACTGTCAGCGCGCAGTTCGCGCCGCAGCCGACAAATTCGGCGCGCTTCACATCCTGTTCAACAATGCTGGCATCATTCGCCGAGCCAGTGTTCTGGACCTCAGTGAGGCGGATTGGGACCGGGTAATGGCAGTGAACGTGAAATCCATTTTCCTGATGTCGAAATTCGCCATTCCAATAATCGAAAAATCCGGCGGCGGCTCCATCATCAACACTGCCTCGGGATGGGGGCTGGCGGGCGGCGCGAAGGCGGTTGCCTACTGTGCTTCTAAGGGCGCCGTCGTGCTGCTGACCAAAGCCATGGCGATTGACCATGGCCCACAGAATATTCGTATCAATTGCATTTGCCCCGGCGACACCGACACGCCCATGCTGCGCAGCGAGGCCCGGCAGTTGGGGGCGGCTACCGGACGCTTTTTGCAGGAAGCGGCCCAGCGTCCCTTGCAGCGCGTGGGCACCCCGGAGGAGATTGCCCAAGCGGCGCTGTACCTGGCCAGCGACGCCGCTTCCTTCGTCACCGGTACGGCTCTGGTGGTGGATGGCGGGGGCCTTGCCGGAACTGCCTAGACGCGGCGCGCGTTGGCCCGCGCCCGCGCCACTCCTGCGCGAACCCCGCGCTCAATAATGCGGTAGTAGCCGGCATCATCCATGGTCTTGATCACCGTGGCGGCAATGCCGCCGGGTGTGGCCGCCTCATGCATCAACTTCTCCAGGGGAAGTTCCCCCTCCGTGAATGCCATGACGCCGCCCGCCAGTGCGTGGGCCGCCGCCGCCAGCGCGGTTTTGCGGTCGAGGCCCAATGTCTTTCCTGCATTGGAGAGTGCCGCCAGGGTGTGGTATCCGTGACTGGAAGAGTAAGTGGCCGTGAACACGTCGAATTTCTTTTCGGGAACCTCGATCACCGCTCCCACCTGACTGAAAAAATCGCGTACCCGCTTGCGGTCAGACTTCGACATCTCCCGGGCAAACGCCAGCGCCGTGAATCCCCGCCCGGTGCGGCAGGTTGGACTGGGCATGGCCCGCGCCCAGCGCACTGGCGGCCCCAGCGCTCGGCCCAACTTTGGGAGGGGAACGCCCGCAGCCAGGCTGACTACCGTGAGCGGTCGGTCCACCCGGCCAATGCTAGCCAGCAGGTTCTTCACCGAATCGGGCCGCACAGCCACGACCAGCAGCCCGGCCTGAGCGACTGCGCTTTGCAGATCGCGTTCGACTTGCACGTGAAATTCGCGCTGCAATCGCCGCAGCTTGGCGGGGTGGCGGTCATGGACAACAATGAGCTCATCGTAGCCGGCCAGGCGCAAGCCTGAAATGAGCGCGCCCGTGATGCGCCCGCCGCCCAAAAAGACTGTGGCCTTCATGTGAGCCGCGCGCAAACTTTATCGGCAGCGCGCACCAGCGCCTGGATATCTGCCTCGCTGTGCGCAGTGCTGATGATCCAGTGCAGGCCGTTCGAGGGGGTCATGTAGATGCCTTCGCCCAGCAGCAGGTGCACGAAGCGCGAATAGCGGGCGGCGTCCACATGCGCACAATAGTCGCGGTAATCGTGGATGGCCTCGCGGCCGGTGAAATAAATCTGGAACATGGGGCCAAAGCCCTGCACGACGGACTTGATCTTGTGGCGAGCAAACGCATCGCGCAGCCCGCTGATCGCCATATCGCCCAAGTTGCGGATTTTCCGCAGGGCGGCGTTGCCCTGGTCGGCGAGCAGGTCAAGGTTGGCGGCAATTACCTTCATGGTGAGCCGGTGGCCATTGAAGGTGCCATAGTGCAGCACCATGTCCTCGGACCATCGCATCTGCTCCAGGATCTTGCGGCGGCCCGTTACCGCGCCCACGGGGAAACCTGCCCCCATGGCTTTGCCGAAGGTGCTCAGGTCGGGCTTGAGTCCCCACAACTGTTGCATGCCGCCGGGCGCATAGCGGAAGCCGGTGACCACTTCGTCCAGGATGAGCAGCGCTCCATGTTTCTGCGCAAGCTCCTGCAGGCGCTGCAGGTAGCCTTCGCGCGGCGGAATGCAGCCCATGTTGGCCATGATGGGCTCGGTAATCACGGCCGCCAGCTCATCACCGCGCTTCTGCATGACCCGTTCTAATTCCGAGACATCGTTCCACGGGGCGACCACGACCTCCGCAAACGTGCTGGCGGGAATGCCGAGCGAGTCCGGCATGCGGGCGGGATTTTCGGGCGGACCGAGTTGTTGTGGCGGATGGCCATGGGCGTTCAGCAGGTAAGGATCGTACCAGCCGTGGTAGTGGCCTTCGAACTTCAGCAGCTTGTTGCGGCCGGTGAACCCCCGCGCCAGCCGCAACGCCAGCATGGTGGCTTCGGTGCCGCTGTTGGTGAAGCGCACGGCTTCGGCTGAGGGCACCATGCGGCAAAAGCGCTCGGCGGCCTCCAACTCCGCCGGCGTGGCCGCGGCAAAGTGCGAGCCCTCTGCCATGGCCTGGTACACCGTCTCCACAATCGCCGGGTGGGCATGCCCGTGGATCAGCGCTCCAAACGACATCATGAAATCGGTGTACTGGTTGCCATCCAGATCCCAGACCTGCGAACCCTGACCACGCTCGAGCACAATTGGGCCTGGGGCATACACCGCGCTGCCACGTGACGGCGAATTGACACCTTCAATCAGGTATTTTTGCGCGCGCTCATACCACTCCTGCGAATGGGAACGCCGTCGCGTGATTGCGGGCACCCGATCCTCCTGACGAAATTAGTCCTGAGGCAAGCCCGCCATAGTAACAAATGGGTTATCTGGGTGAATGGCCTTACGGTGGAAAGCTCAGCTGAAGCGGGTCATGGGCGCGGAGGGCGCCGGCAGGTGTCCCCAGATGCACTCTCCCGACTCCAGGCACTGCAGCCCGGCCTGGGCGTGCAGGGCGGTACCATAGCCGCCAATCCACACTACTTTGTAGCGTGCGCGCCGTCCCCGGTGCTGTATTTCGATGACGGCAGCCTGATCAATCACGCACGGTGTGCCATCCAGGCGAGCGCCCCCGCGGCTGATGTCACAAGTGTACGCATCCTGTTGAAAAGGATGGCCAAAAGAGTCCACCCCGCGTACGCGTACCCGCAACCGGGTGGAGAAACGAGGCTCAGGACGGGAGGCCATGCAACCCTATGACACCCCGACGCCCGCCCCAGGGTCAAATTACCGAAGGCTCACCAAGGTAATGACCGATGTGCCATGGGCGGCCTTGGCCCTCCTCAGCCACTTCCCAAGTCACGTTCAAGCAGCGGGCGGGCTCACGTATTGTTGCGGGTTGCGCTCGAACTCGTCTTTACATGCCTGCGAGCAAAAATAGAAAAAGTGTCCCAGATGCTGGGAGCGCAAACTCTGCGGAACCTTGTTCTCGTCCACTTCCATGCCACAAACTGGGTCAATGCGCATGATTTCCTCTCCTGGCCTGTCCTCCACTGGGATGCAGCGGTCGAGCCAGGCGTACATTGGGGAATGCGGCGGCTTGTACCTCTAGGTCAATATGAGGAACCGACAAACGTAATATGCGCTCGGCAGCCGGAAAGTGTTTACTGGAGCAGAGTCGCCACCACCCATGGCAGAAAAAGTACGTAGTTCCTCGATCAAGTTCATGCGCCTCCTGGGCGCCTTTGCCGCGGCCGTTTGGGCCATGCGCTGTTCCGTGGAGTGGATCCACGGAGGCGTGGGAGTCAAGCTGCTGGGTGGCTGGCTGGTGCTGCTGGTCGCCAGCTTCGCACTAGGCATGGCGGTGAACGAAGAAGTTCGCCGCGATACTCTGAAGCAGCAGTGAACTTGCGATTCTCTTCCTAAGGAATTTCCACAATTTCTGCGTCGCGGGTACTATTTCTTGACACCGCTTGTGCTACTTTTGCTTTCAGTGCACTAGTTTGTGCGGTGGTGATTGGCACGCGCCGTTCTTTATCAACCGCGCAAATGGGTTCGAAGTTTCTGCTGCAGAAGTCCCAGTCTGTTTTCCGGTCCGCGTCCGCGTTGTCAGACGCCTACCGCATCTATGTGTCGGACGGCTGATCAGCAGTGGTGGCATGCTGTGCTAACCATTTTTGGCACTCCCAATGTGACGCAGGTCACAGATTCAGAGGATTGGGTGTGCCATACACTTCCGGGGGACTGCAAGTTTAGGGTTCGAGTTGCCGCAAGCCTTAAGGCCAGAAATCGCGGCTGTGCAACAGGGTGATGCTGCGTAACCCGACTCGGAGAAGAGCCGTGAAGAAGCCTGTTCTCACGCTGGTGCGTAGCGCGACTGACAATTGTTTGCGCCGAAAGACGCCGGAGAGGGCGGCTGTGCTGCTGTTTTTGCTAGCCAGCGGTTTCACCTGACTTGCCAAACTGGCGGTAGGTTCCAGGGCTCCTCTCGCTATTTGAACTCCATGTCCCGCGGAGGGAAGCATGTATTTCCGCATCGGCAAGCTGCCTTTCCTGTTTTTCCCCTTCCTGCTGGTATCTGTGAGTCATGTGCAGGCGCGACATGTGCAGCAAAACACGGCGCAGACCAGTGCAGCAACCCAAACGAAGGATTCTAAGCAGTACGTGGGTTCTGAAACCTGCAAGGGCTGTCACGAAGACGTCTACAAAGCCACAGAACAAACGCCCCACTATAAGATGGGATTCCAGCCCGGCGCCCCGGGCAAGGGGTTGAATTGCGAAGCATGCCACGGTCCCGGGGCAGCACACGTGGAAGGTGGAGGCGACAAAAGCAAGATCATCGTGTTCGAGAACCTGAGCATGGCGGAGGCGAACAAGCGTTGCCTTAGCTGTCATACCTACGGCAACGAGCATGCAAACTTCACCCGTTCAGCGCATGCGAGCAATGATATCGGCTGCATTAGTTGCCATTCACCGCACCATGCCAAGACGCAGAGGGCCCTGCTGGTGGAGAAGCAGCCACAGCTTTGCTACCAGTGCCACACGGAGGTCAAGGCCGAATTCAGCCGCCCCTACCGGCATCGGGTAAACCAGGGGTTGGTGCAGTGCACTGATTGCCACAACGAGCACGGAGGGTTCCTGCCCAAGCAGTTGCGGACCAGCGCGGCCCAGGATCAAGTCTGTTTCAAGTGCCATACTGAGAAAAAGGGACCGTTTGTCTTCGAACACCTGCCGGTAGAGACGGAAGGTTGCGTCAGCTGCCACACGCCGCACGGCTCAACCAACCCGCGTCTGCTGAGGGTAAGCCAGGTCAACCTGCTCTGTCTGCAGTGCCATACCCTGGCGATGAGCAACGTGCCCTCGCAGCCGCCCATCGGTCCGGCGCATAACCAGGCCCAGAAATACCAGGCCTGCACCATGTGCCACGCGTTTATTCACGGCTCCAATTTCAGTGAGGTCTTCTTCAAGCCCTAGAAGAAGCAAAGGAGCTTCGATGACCGGAAGTAGTAGGTGTGCAGACACAATTGCCGGCGCGCCCGTGCGGCAAGCACGCGGCCCAGACTGTAGGGAGTCATTTATGAGAAAGAGCTTGTGGTTATTCGTGGTCCTCCTGCTTATGCCTTCGTGGGCTTTGGCACAGGCCGGCGCGGCGGGAACACCCACACCTGCGGCCGCGGAAGGAAAGGACATCAGCGACTATCACATCGAACAGAGCATTGAGCTGGGCTACCGCTTCAGTGAGGTTAACGGCAGTGGTTCCATGTTTGACACCTTCATCAATCAACACGCTGGTCCTCGCTTCCTCGATCAGACGCTCTCCATGCACTCGCTAAACAACGCTGGTGTATTGTTCGACGATCTCAACGTAAGCAGCTTCGGGTGGGGGGGTGACCCGGAAAACGTCGGACGAGTAAGCGTCTCGAAGAATAAATGGTATGACTTCAGCTTCCTGTTCCGGCGCGATCAGAACTTCTTTGATTATGACCTGCTGGCAAACCCGTTGAATCCTCCGACGTCGACGCCCCACCTTCCGGTCGGATTTTCTCCCCACGAGATGCAGATCCGGCGCCGCATGTACGATACCGGTTTGACACTGATGCCGCAGTCGAAGGTCACCCTGCGGCTCGGCCATACACGCAATCGGTCGGAGGGCCCCTCATTCTCCAGCTTCCATGAAGGGACAGATCCACTCCTGGACCAGGCTTGGAATGTTACCCAGAACGACTACCACTTCGGCGTAGATTTCAAGATGCTCTCAAAAACTAACCTCAGCTATGACCAGTTCCTGGAATACGACAGGAACGATACCAACTGGAGCCTGAGCCCATACAATGTTTTTCTGCTGCCCGATGGCACTCCCGTTTCCCTTGGCCTGCCTATCAATTCCGATGCCGGCCAGCCTTGTACGCCGGTTTTCAGAAATGATTCGGTCAACACCCGTTGTAACGGGTACTTTGCCTATACACGCAGCCAGCGAGTTCGTACCACCACGCCGACAGAGTCTCTGAGCCTGCAATCAACATATCTAAAACGTGTGAATTTGGTCGCCCGCGCTACTTACAGTTCAGCCGACATGAACTCACCCTATGCGGAATTCTTTGACGGCCTGGTGACACGTACCAATGAACGGCAGTTCACATTTTCCGGGCCTGCGCACGTGCGGCGAATTGCCGTCACTTCTGATCTCGGCGTAACCGTCGAGCTAACCAGCAAGCTTAATCTCAGCGACAATTTCCGTTACGACAACTGGCATATGCCGGGCACCTGGGATTCGCTGGCCACAGCGACGGTCGGGCTTGGCACACGCGTGACCCTGCTCAGTCCGCTTGGTCCCACAGAAACGACTACCGCTTTTGTCGCCAATTTCCTCGGCCAAAAGTCGTTCCTCAACCTGATACAAGCGGAATACCTGGCCTCAAAGCACTTCGGCGTGCACGTCGGTTTCCGCTTCCGGCATCGCCACGTGTTCAAGGCAGAGCCAGAGACCTTTACCGATCCAGAGGCGGGCTTGGCGGAATTTGAAGGCGATAGCATAGACGTGAACGAGTACACGCCGGTAGTTGGCGTGTGGTTCCGGCCGACATCGGCGTTGCGCATCAACCTGGAAGCCGAAGCGACCTCGGCGGATAATTTCATTACCCGCATCAGCCCACGGCAACGGCAGAACTATCGCGCGCGGGCAAGTTACCGGCCGGTTCGGTGGGCCAACCTCGCGGGAAGCCTGAACATCTGGGAAAGCCGCAATGGTGAGCCAGACACGCAGTTCAAGCAGCATTATCGCAACGTGGGTTTTGTGGCCTCTCTGCTTCCCAAGGAACGCGTCGGATTCGATGTGAGCTACAACTACACCAACGCCCTGCAGCAGGCGCTGATCTGCTTCAACTTCAGCGATACCGTTATCCCTGCGGGCACGGTGGTGAACGGATGTCCAACCTTTGATCCGGCGGAGAATAACAATCCGAATCAAGTTCTTTCCACCTATGTGAACCACACGCATTATTTTGCAGCTAACCTGATGGTCAAGCCGGTGAAGCAGGTCACGGCCAAGGTGGGCTACGGCCTTACCAGCGTGAACGGTACCACGACCTTGCTTAACCCGCTGCAGCCACTCGGACCGCTGGATTTCACCTACCACCAACCCCTGGCGGAACTCAGCTACGAGCTTGCCAAGTACTGGAGTGTTAACGCCTGCTGGAACTACGACCAGTACAATGAAGGTTCATTCATCGGCCCGACCAGTCCTCGTTACTTCCATGACAATCGGACTACGCTGTCGCTGAAGTATGCGTTCTAGAGTGAGTCAGGGGGCCGCGGTTTCTACCGTGAAGGCTTCGTTGAAAAGCGACTTTCACCGCCCGCTGGCCGAGCTGCAGTATGATCTCTCCCACGGTTGGGCGGCAAAAGCGGCTACGGTTATGGAGGAAAGGAAGGTCTGGGTCCCACTCTGCCCCGGAACTTCCACGCCAACTCCGTATCCTTAGTCTCACCATCTACGCCTTTTGACTCCGGTAACATAAAAGGAGCATGAGCACGGAAGAGAACGAAACTGCATCTGCGGACAACAGGGCGCCGGGCCTGACGCGGAATCTGTTCAGCATCATCGGCCTGGCGATGGCGGTCGTCGCCGGCGCCAACATTGCCTTCCTGGTACTGCTGGAGGCGCTGCGCCCCAACCCCTACATCGGTATTTTTGCTTACATGATCCTGCCCGGCATCATGGTGCTGGGCCTGATCCTGATTCCGATTGGCATGGCGCTGGAGCGCCGCCGCCGCCGCAAAATGGCCCCGGGCGAGGTCCCACGCTTCCCCCGCCTGGACTTAAATGTTCCTTCGCAGCGCAGCGCCGTGGCGTTTTTCTTCAGCTTCACCGCGGTATTCGTCAGCCTCAGTGCGGTGGGCAGCTATCGGGCGTATGAATTCACTGATTCGGTGCAGTTCTGCGGCCAGCTCTGCCACACCATCATGAACCCGGAGTTCACTACCTATTTGAAGTCTCCGCATGCACGGGTGGCCTGTGTGGATTGCCACGTTGGGCCGGGGGCGGGCTGGTACGTGCGCTCCAAGCTTTCCGGCGCCTACCAGGTGTATGCCGCCTTCGCCAAGGTGTATCCGCGTCCCATTCCTACTCCGGTGGCCAACCTGCGCCCGGCGCAGCAGACGTGCGAGCAGTGCCACTGGCCGCGCATGTTCTATGGTGCCCAACTGAAGGTGTTCACGCATTTTGCTTCTGATGAGAAGAACACCCCGAGGCAGATCCGCATGCTGCTCGATATTGGCGGCGCCGAGCCCAGCGCCGGCATTCCTTCCGGCATTCACTGGCACATGAATATCTCCAACCAGATCTCGTACATTTCCACCGACAGCCAGCGCCAGGTGATCCCCTGGGTTCAACAGAAAGACCAATTCGGTCACGTCACCGTATATGAATCGAAGGCGGCCAAGCTGACAGCGCAGCAGCTGGCCTCCGCTTCCAAGCGCATCATGGATTGCGTGGACTGCCACGACCGGCCCAGCCACATCTTCCTGCCGCCGGATGAGGCCGTGGACAACGCGCTCTTTACCAAGCACATGGATGCCTCGCTGCCCTACATTAAGCAGCAGGCGGTCGAAGTTCTAACCAAGACCTACGCCACCAAACCGGAAGCGTTGAAGAGCATAGCCTCCAGCCTGCGCGGCTTCTACTCCAGCAAGTATCCGCAGGTATACAACACGCAGCACACAGCCGTGGAAGCGGCGGTGGTGGAAGTGCAGAACATTTATTCCGCTAATTTCTTTCCGTACATGAAGGTGGACTGGCGCACCCATCCCAACAATATTGGGCACCTGTATTTCCCTGGATGTTTTCGCTGCCATGACGGGCAGCACGTGAGCGCCCAAGGCAAGGTCATCCCCAACACCTGCAACACTTGCCACACCGTGCTGCAGCAGGCCGAGAGTGGCGTGCCGGTGATGGGCAATACCGCGGGGGTGCAATTCCAACATCCCGTTGACGTTGGCGACCTGACCCAGGTGACCTGCAGCGACTGCCACACTGGCGGCACCGGACCGTAAACATCGCCGGCATAAAGCGGCCGGACAATTACTTGCGTAATCTCGTGCGTTCTGCTCGCTCAGCTTAATCTATCTTTGCGATTCAGGAACATGCCGCGAAACGCTGCCATCACCCTTTTTACCGCCCTTCTGGCGTTGCTGGCCTTGGCGCCGACGGCAACCCGCGCCGCCGATCTGCAATACAACGGCCGGAAACTTCGCCGCCACGTGCAGCCCGTGCTACCCGAAATTGCCCGCACCATGCACCTGGCGGGCACTGTCCGGTTGGAGATCGTGGTTTCAGCCGCCGGCAAGGTGACCTCGGTCAAAGCGCTGGGCGGACCTCCTATCCTGATCACCGCCGCCGATAATGCGGTCAAAGAATGGCTTTTCGAGCCCGACCCGCACAGCACCACCGTGATGGTTTCCTTCACATTTAAGTAGTCCGGCGCCAGTTCGTCCTGTGTGGCCGGGAAAACTTGTCTCCGACCCCGCAACAATTAGTGCACATCAGGGTTTGTAATGTGTTTTCTCATAGACAAGAAAATGTCGGCGGGGCAGCAGGTATTGTTCAGACCGAGCGCCAAGTCATTGTGTCCCATGTACTTGGAAACATTTCATGCATCTCACAAAGGATGACCGGCATCTACTGTGACCGATGCCGCGCCGCCTTGCTGGCGGGATTCGCGAGGGGAATAACTAGAATTTCTGCGGAGGGTTGATTTGAGAAAGCTGAGCGCAGTTGCAGTGTTGTGCGGCCTATTGTTGCTGGTGGGGTCTGCCTACGGGCAGCAGTTCGATGTGGCGTTCGGGCTGGGAGGCCTGTCCGCGCCCTCCACCACCAGCACCACTCCTAACGGCGTATCCGTCTCCGAGGGAGGCGGGGTTTACCCGAGCTTCAGCGGCGATTTTCTGTTCAAGAAAAATTTTGGCCTGGGTGCCGAGATTTCCTGGCGCGCCACCCAGGCGAACTATGCGGGCATCGCTCCCTACCGGCCAGTGTTTTACGACGTGGGTGTCGTGTACGCCCCGAAGTTCAGCAGGGTTACGCCCGAGTTGTCCGCTGGCATCGGGGCGGAAAGCCTGCGTTTCTATCAGCCGTATTTTGTCTGCGGTTTTACCGGCTGTACCAATTACACCAGCAGCAATCATCTGATGGGCGAGTTGGGTGGCGGCCTGCGCCTTTACGTTTGGGGACACATGTTTGTGCGGCCAGAGGTCCGGGCTTACCTGATCCGCAATAACATTGAATTCAACAGCAACCACGTGATTCGCTACGGCGCGTCCATCGGCTACACCTTCGGCAGCTTCAATCCGTAGACTCGCCTTCCGGTATGTGTTCTGGGGCCGGACATCGTTCGGCCCCTTCCCAGGCCTTTCATGGGCAACGCGAGCTCATTTGCGCTATGCTTGCGGACGGAGCCATGAAGCCGAAAATTCTCTTAACTTGTGCGCTGCTCGCCTTCTTCCTGGGCCTTGGCCTGCTCATTGCCTCCTGGAACGGAAACTCGTCCGTGACCGCGGCCTGGCCGATCCGTTCCAGTGAAGTGAAGCTAACCGGAAGCGCCAATGGCTGGCGAGCCATGGCTGGAATAGCGAGTCTGCTGCTTTCCCCCATCCTGCTGCTGTGGGGCCTGATCAGCGTCGCCACGGGCGGTCTGCGGCGGCCGCGCAGAGAAGAACTGCCCGAGCCGGTGCCACAATCTGGATCAGAGGTAAAGCGGGAAAGCACCCCTCTCTAACTTGATATGCTGAGTCACTTCTCCGATGGTGAACCTTTAGCTTCAGCATTCGGTGCTTCCCCAAGCGCTTTTGCCAGGAACTGAACCAACCGCTGGCGGGCATCGAAGCCGTGCCACGGCTCCATACTTGGCCGGCCTAAGAGCCCGATGGCCAGCGGCCCGTGATTGTCGCGCGGGTACTGCACCATCTCCACCGGCACGCCCATCTGGCGGAGCGCCCGGTACATTTCCTGCGACTGCCCCAGCGGATCGGTGGTGTCACCTTCGCCCTGCAGCAGCAGGAAGGGTGTGCGGGCATGGGCGGCGCCAGAAAGCGGGCTCTGCCGCCAGGCATCGGACATGTGCTCCCAAGGCTTCCCGAAATACCAGCGGTCGTACCAGGAATCACCTTCGGTGCCGTATTCGCTGAACTGATCAATCACCGGCGCGCCGCTCACGATAGCTTTAAAGCGGTTGGTCTTGCCTTCGACAAAGCCGGCCATCTCCCCGCCATAGCTGTAGCCGATGAGCGCCAGGCGCTCGGGATCAACGGGGAAATGCTTGAGCACGGTGTCCACGCCGGCCATGATGTCGCGGTAATCGCCGCCGCCCAGATCATTCTTGTTGGCGGCTGCAAAAGCCGCGCCGCGCCCCGAACTGCCCCGCGGATTCACCCGCAGCACCGCCCAACCCTGTCCGACCAGGAAGTTGGTGAACTGGTTATAGCCGTCGAGCCACGCCCCGAGCGGCCCACCATGCACATCCACGATGAGCGGCACGCGGCCCTGCGCCGCCTGCGGAGGCAGGGAGAGCAGCCCGTCAATGGTTCGACCGTCTACGTTCCAATGCACCACCTGGGTGGCAACCGCGCGCATTGCAGGTGGCGTGAGCGACGGTGTCGCCAAGGCCCGGCCGCCCGTGCCCAGCTTGTCCTTGTAGTAAAGCGTGTCGGGTTGGGTGCTGCTGCTGGCCAGGTAAACCCAGCCTGTGCGGCGCGCATTGGTATTCAGCCCGCTCACTTCCGCTAAATCAAAATGCAAGATCTCCGGCGATTTTCCGGCTACAAACCGCCCCACAGTAGCCTGCACGTGCGTCTGTATGGAAACCAGAACCGAGCCGTCTGCTGCTGCCAGCGGATCTTCGTATCCCATGCTGCCGGAAAATCCATTGCTGAGGTTGTTCACAGCGCCGGTTCCCAAATTGACCTGATATAGGTCCTCGTAACCTGGGGGCGCGTCCTGCTGTGCCTGTGCCAGAAAGTAGACGTTCCCGCCGTCCGGCGACCAAGCGACTCCGCGCGCTGTGGGGGGAACAACGCTGAGCTTACTTGGATGTTGCGCGTCCTTGAGCGCCACCAGCCATGTGCTGCGCGCCGGCCCCAGGTCGCTGGCCCCGTTGGGCGCCTCGGTTTCCGCAACCAACCGGTCCGACTGCTCGCTCCAATCCACCCGTTCCACATTGTCCGGCACGGGTACCGTGGTCAGCTTGGAGGTTGCCGGATCGAGAAGGTAAAGCCGGGTCAAATGCAGGTCGTGGTTGACCCAAACGGCATCGGCTTTGTCATCGTGCTGCTTCTTCTCCCCTGGACTTTCCGGGTCCTTGGCCCAGACGGCTACCGTCTTGCCATCCGGCGCGATCTGAAACCCCGACAAATCAAGGGCCAAAGGCTGGGCCGGTTGGGTTGCCGCCGGTTTGCTCTTCTCGGTTCCTGGGGGCGGCACGGCATCCGGCGCTTTCGATGTATCTACCGGGGGCATGATTTTCAAGTCAAACGGGGTCGCTTCGCCGCCCTGCATCGGCAGGCGGAACAGCTGAGTGTTTTCGCCGCGATGCGCCAGAAAAAGGATGTCGCCATTGGGCATCCAGCGGCCCGAAGTTTCACCGCGGTCCTTCTCGTCTTTTTTGCCGGCCGGCGAAAAGGTGAGCTGGCGGCTGGAATTGCCGTCCAGGTCCACCACCCAAAGGTGGTGCCGGCCGCCATCGGCGGTACTATCGGCGATTTCCACTAGCACACGCCGCCCGTCGGGCGAGAGTTGCGGCGCGCTCATGGCGCGGAAGTGCCGCATGTCTTCATTGTTAGGAAACCGGCTCTGGTCGGCGGCGGCGCCACGCAGAGCACACGCCGCAACCAGCACGGCCAGGCTGAGCAGAAGTCCAAGTTTGCGCATGGTGAGTAAGAGCAGGAAAGTGTGGTGCCCGGCGGCTGTGACTGTCAAGTCCGACGGCCCGAAAACGGCGGGTATTGGGGGAAGCTGGGCTAGGCGCGGCGACGCATGCCGCGGCGGGCGAGCGCAGTCCGGGGCTCTCTTCCTGCGCTGCGGTCGCTGGGCACCTTGCCCGCTGCTTTCTTAGTTACGTCATTGCCGTTGCCGGGAAGCAGGTCGCGCAAGGTCTGCAGCAACTTTTCGGCTGGGTCTCCCTTCACCACCAAAGCGTCCACCGACTGACGAACTTCCTCGGAAACATCGGCAGGGTAGCCGGTAAACATCAGGATGGGCAATTCCGGCCAGTCGCTCTTGATCCGGAGAGCTAATTCCGCCCCGTCCATTTTGGGCATCTCGTAGTCCAGAATGACCGCATCCACCGGGTTGCGGTGCAGCAGCTGCAACCCGCGTGCGCCGCTGGGCGCTGTCAGTACGGAATAGCCAAACACGCTCAAAAACTCGCCCATAATGGAGAGCACTTCCGGGTGATCGTCAACACACAGCAGGCACTTCGCAGGCTCAGAGCGTTCAACGGGAATCGGTGATTGCGGGGAACGGGAGTCCACAGTTGTTTCTCCGCCTAATGAGAGGCAAGGAGCAGGCGCTTGGGTTGCTAATCGGCGCCCAAGCAGAGTAGCTGCCCTCGGACTTCTGCCGGGCAGCCTTCGGCCTCCCTGCTGAAACCACGCCGCGATCAAGCCTGCCCTGCCGACATTACGGCGCATTCTGGCCATTCTCTACAGAGGCGAGCGATATGTTATGTGTAGCCGGCCCCCGCTTAGGTTCCAGCAGGCTGTTAAACTTGAAGGTTCGTTCACACCGCAGTGAGCTGGAGTTTCATGAGAGCAACGATGAAGTCCGCACGCGCCGCTTTTTTCGTTTTCTTCCTGCTTTCTTTCCTAATCGCTTTCGCACAGCCCGTCCCACCGGCGACCACGCATGGCATTGCCGTCGCCAACCTCGACCGCGCAGTCAAACCCGGTTACGACTTTTATCAGTACAGCAATGGTGGTTGGCTTAAGCGCACTACCATTCCGCCCGACCGCGCCGCGGTGGGCGTGTTCAGTGAGCTTGCGGATTTGGCCAACAAGCAGACGGTTGCGCTGATCGAAGAAGACGCCAAGTCCAAGGCGCCTGCCGGCTCGAATGCCCGCAAAATCGCCGACCTCTACAACTCCTACATGGATGAGGCCGCCATCGAGAACAAAGGCCTGGAGCCCGTGCGCCCTCATCTGCAGGCCATCGCCGCCATCAAGGACAAGCGCGAGCTGGCCCGCGCCCTGGGCGAGAGCCTACGCGCGGACGTGGACCCGCTGAACAACACCAACTTCCATACCGCCAACCTGTTCGGAATCTGGACCGCTCCCGGCTTTGAAGATCCTGACCACTACACTCCCTACTTGCTGCAGGGCGGCTTGGTGCTCCCCGACCGCCAGTATTACCTGGATAACAGCCAGCACATGCGCGACCTTCGCGCCAAGTACCAGACGCATGTGGCCAAGATGCTGCAACTCGCCGGGTTCAACGATGCCGCGGGCCGCGCCGCCCGCATTGTGGAACTGGAACACGCCATTGCGGAGAAACACCTGAGCCTCGCCGACAATCAGGAGATACGTAAGGCCAACAATCCCTGGAGCCGGGCCGACTTCAGCGCCAAAGCCCCGGGCCTGGATTGGGCGGAGTACTTTTCCGGCGCCGGCCTCACCCAGCAGAAGAAATTCATTGTGTGGCAGCCGGCAGCGTTTACTGGCGAATCCGCCCTCGTTGCCTCCGTCCCCCTGGACACATGGAAGGACTGGCTGGCCTATCAACTCATTGAGCAGTACTCCCCGGTGCTGCCCAAGGCGCTCGCCGACGAGCACTTTGCCCTGTTTGGTACGGCGCTTACCGGCACCACTCAGCAGCGGCCTCGCTGGCAGCGCGGGGTCATGCTGACCAACCTTTTCCTCGGCGATGCCGTGGGGCAAATCTACGCCCAGCGTTATTTTTCTCCGCACGCTAAGGCGGAAGCACAGGCCATGGTCAGCAATCTGGTCGCTGCGTTCCGCAAACGCATTGAGGCTCTCACCTGGATGGACCCCGCCACCAAGAAGGAAGCCGAGGCAAAACTGGGCACGCTCTACGTCGGCGTCGGCTATCCCGAGAGCTGGCGCGATTATTCCAACTATGAAGTTAAGCCGGACGATGCCTTTGGCAACGTGTGGCGCGCTCTATTGTTCAAGTATCACCATGACGTGGGCCGCCTGGCGGGTCCCGTGAACCGCCACGAATGGTCTATGACGCCGCAGACGGTGAACGCCGTCAATCTTCCCCTGCAGAATGCCTTGAACTTCCCAGCCGCCATCCTGCAGCCGCCCTTTTTCGACGCCAAGGCTCCGGCAGCGGCCAACTACGGCGCCATCGGTTCGGTGATCGGCCATGAGATCAGCCACACCTTCGACACCGAAGGCAGCACCTTCGATGCCCAGGGCCGCTTGCGAAATTGGTGGACTTCCGCCGACCTGGCGCACTTCCAGAAAGTCACGGCGCAATTGGCCAAGCAGTACGATGCCTACCAGCCCTTTCCTGACCTGCACGTCAACGGGCAGCAGACGTTGGCGGAAAACATCGCTGACGTGGCCGGCATTTCTGCCGCCTATGACGGTTACCATGCTTCACTGAAAGGCAAGGCCGCGCCCGTGCAGGACGGCTTTTCCGGCGATCAGCAGTTTTTCATCGCCTTCGGCCAGAACTGGGCTTCAAAGGTGCGTCCGGCGGCGCTCCGCCAGCAAGTTTTGACCGACCCGCACGCTCCCGGGGAATATCGCGCCGCTACCGTGCGCAACATTGACGCATGGTATCCCGCTTTTAGCGTGAAGCCCGGCGAAAAGCTTTATCTTGCTCCGGATGCTAGAGTGCGCATCTGGTGAGAGCGGGCACGCTGGTGCAAATCGCCGCCGAAGGAGCAGGCGCAATGTTTCCGCCTACTTTGCATGACGGCCTTGGAAGTGAATTTGGCGTAAAACGAACTCCTGCGCCAGACTGGCGGCAACACGTTCAGCGGTGCTGATTGCGAAATTGGTGAACACCAGCGACGTGCCGCGATTCGATTGAGGATAGTAAAGATTCGAGATCGCGGACGATGCCAAGTCCCCGCCTAAGCTGGAGTAGTTCGGCTGCCAGTTCCCGTTGTCCCCCTTGCAGACGAACGGATGATACAGGGCGTGCCGAACTCGCGACTTCTTTGTGCCTGTTCCCTGATAGAAGTAGCGCGGGTCCTGGTGCAAGAGCGACGGCAGGATGGCGCCTCCGATCATGATGTCACTGACGCCGTCGGCGGCATTGGCGCCAACCCGCTTGCCGAATCCTTCAGCTCCCTGACCATAGTCGGGCGTATCCCCGGCTTGCTGGACTGCAGAAAGAAACGCGACCCCGGTAGCAGTGATTGGATCCGTGGCAACTTTGAGCGCCAGCTTAAATTTCAGCTTAGCGGTCAGCGGAGCAGGGTCTGGGTCATAGACGACATAAAAGTTCGGAATGATGCCGAAGACGCGCTGTGTTTCCTCGACCTTCACCTGTTCGGTCGCAACCTCTTCCGAGGTCTGGGTCACATTCACCGTGGTGCGTGCCAGCTCAATCTGCAGTCGAATATCCGCCAGGATTTTGAACTGGCTGGGCTCAAGAGTTACAGGCGGGGAACTCCACTCTGAAAATCCCGCAGCACTGATTTTGACGTGATAAGGGATGCCGGGTTTAACGTCATGAAACTCGAAATATCCATTGTCGTTTGCGGCCATTGTGCGGTGGTCACCTGCGTCAGTGCCCTCAAGGACGACAGTAGCGCCGGGAACTGTGTCGCCGTTCACATCCGTTGCCGTACCAACAATACTTCCGAGTTTTACTTCGGGCGTGCCGGTATCCTGGGCGTGAATGGGTGCGGACCATACCAGGATCCATCCCAGTACAACCGCCAGGCAGATACGGAATCGTTGTGTATGTAACTTCATCTCTTCGTTCCCATGAACTTCGCTGGTTTGTTGTGCCTGATTGCAGATTGGCACACGCCACCCGGACCCCGCGAGAGGCATTATCGAGCTTCATAATGAGTTCTTAGGGTTCGACGAGCAAGGTTACGCACGTCTTAAGCCGTGCGATGGGACGGAGACAATTGCTCGGAACCCGACGAGAGAAAGGAGGAGAATGGTCGGGGCGATCGGATTTGAACCGATGACCCCCTGCGCCCAAGGCAGGTGCGCTACCAGGCTGCGCTACGCCCCGACGAAACCGCGGCCCAGAGGGGGCCTGCACGGCGATTATAAATGATCGCCGGTGCACGTCTGCTCCCGTCACCGCCTCGCTTCGACGCGGGGCGTATAATTCTTTCCAACCATGCCGCCTGTGCACTACGCATTGGTCGCCTACGTGAAAGCGCCCGTGGGGGAATTTGTGGAGCGCCTGCGCGGCGAACTCCATCCCGCTCTCTCCCACCTGCCAGCCCATCTCACAGTCTTGCCCCCCCGCCCACTGCAGGGCAGCGAAGATGAAGCGCGCCAGGTGGTGGAGCGTATTTGCCGCAACGCCAGTCCCTTTGAGGTGGTCATGGGCGAGGTGGAGACATTTATCCCCGTAACGCCCACGGTATTCATCCGCGTGGCCCATGCGGCCTACCGTCTGCGCGAGCTGCACGACCAGCTGAATATCCAGGCGTTGCAGGCGGAAGAGCCCTGGCCCTACATGCCCCATCTCACCATCGTCAAGGTGGGCACGCCGGAGGAGGCTAACAATGCCTTCCAGGTGGCCGAGCAGCGCTGGTCCCAATACCAGGGCAGCCGCCGTGTGCTCATCGAAGAGCTTACCTTCGTTCGGGAAGCCCCGGGCGAAACTTGGGAAGACCTGGCGCCTGTGCCCCTAGGTGGCAGCCTGGCGGTCAAACGCGGCCGCTGAACCTTGTTTCATAGCCCAGACGGTGGCCCTGCCTGCTCCATGCTGGCTCCGCCCCTTTCGGAAACCATTCTCCACCGGGAACCTCATTACCTAAGTTTTTCTGGTACACGTCCCCATGGTGCCCTTGCCACTACCCTCTGTGAGCTGTACATAAGGGGTGGGGTGTGCGGGCCGGTGAGGGCCGTGGCGTCGGCGTCCCGCCAACGCTAACTCTTGGAGCGAGTAGGGGATGCTACCCATTGGGGTGTACGGCTCGGGATTTCTGGGAACAGTAATTTCCGCCTGTCTCGCCGATTTTGGCACTCCCGTTTTCTGCTGTGACCAGGATTCCGACCTCCTCCGGGCGCGCGCCAGCGGCGAGGTTCCCTTTCACGAAAAAGATCTGCAGGAAGTGATTCGCCGCAACGTTCGCGTGGGCCGCCTGGTCTATTCCACCGACCTGCAGAAGCTGGTGCCCAATGCCCAGTTCATGTTCCTGGCCCAGGATTCGGCCGTCGAAATTGACGAGTTGGCGGTGAGCCTCGCCCGCCTAATGGCCAAAGACACCATATTGATTCTGGCTACCCCGGTGGCGGTGGGCACGGCCAGCCGCATCGAGCGCAAGCTCAAGGATCACAAGCTGCATATCAACGTGGTTTCGCAACCTACTTTTCTTACCGATGGCTGCGCCGTGGAAGATTTCAACTGGCCGGAGCGCATCATTTTGGGCACGACTTCGGAAGCGGTGGTGAAGGCCATGAAGCAGATGTACCGCCCTCTGGTGATGCGCGGCGTGCCCGTGGTCAATATGAGTTTTGAAAGCGCGGAACTGGTGCGCCAGGCCACCACCGCTTTCCTCGCCGCCAAGATTTCATTCATCAACGAACTAGCGGGGCTGTGCGAGCGCGTGAAAGCCGATGCCATGGACGTCGGCCTGGGCCTGGGCTTAGACAAGAAGAAAATCGGCCCGCGCTGCCTGCAGCCGGGCTCGGTGTTTGCCGGGCCATTTGCCGAAGCCGACATGGAATCGCTGGCCGAGTTGGCGCGCCAGAACAATGTTTCCCTCCGTATTCTGGAGGCCGCCCGCGAGGTGAACCGCACGGTTACCGATTCGCTGGTGGATAAGATCACGAATGCCGTGGACCCGGTGGCAGGCAAGGAAGTAGGCATGCTGGGCCTGGCCTTCAAGCCCAATACCAACTCGGTGGTTGGTTCCTCTTCTCTGTGCCTGGCGCGCAGTCTTCTCTCCAAGGGCGCCAAGGTGCGGGCTTACGATCCGGTAGCCAATTCCCAGGCCAAGGCGGAACTGGAAGCGGTGCGCTATTGCGATTCCGCCTACGCCGCGGCCGAAGGCGTGGACGCGCTGGTGGTGGGCACCGGCTGGCCCGAGTTTCGCGACCTTGATTTTGCCCGCATCAAGCGCCTGCTCAAGCGCCCTATCATCGTGGACACGAAGAACCTGCTCGATGGCCCTAGCCTGCGGCAAATGGGCTTCCAGTACATCGGCGTAGGCCGCCGCTAACCTATCCAATCCTTGCATCCCAGACCAGCCCCCCCGCAATGCTGCGCCGTTAAAGCCCAAGACGGAAGTCCTGGGTCAGCTTCGACAGGAGAGCCCAGTAGGAAATCGGCTTACCTTACGTTGCCCTTCGCCTGGGATGCCTCAGCCGTAAATGTCATGACGTTGTTTCGCTTCGGACGAAATTCTCGGGCTGTATTGTCGCCGTTTACGCGGTGCGTGGCAGCCAGTCCTCGAGGATGTCGTAGATTTTATCCAGGCGATGACCCCGGAGCGCGGCATAGATGGCGCCCGCGGCTCCGGCCATTCCGGCGAGGCCGAGCAGGAGGCGGCGGGAGTCCAGCCACCATT
The DNA here is from genome assembly GCA_025934735.1 of Terriglobales bacterium. Taxonomy (GTDB): domain Bacteria; phylum Acidobacteriota; class Terriglobia; order Terriglobales; family Acidobacteriaceae; genus JAICWP01. Next base: position 199,579 of record JAICWP010000001.1, read on the forward strand.
CCACGCTGTAGTCCCGCGCTCGGCGGTCGAAACTGCCGTGGGCTCCGTGGTCGCCGGGGACGGGTTCCCACAGATTATTCGGTCGGTTCGGATCCTCGCGGCCATCGTGCTGCTGCGCGTCGTATCCGTTGCGCGCCAGGTATTGGTCGAGCAGGCCAGGTGCCAACTTGTTACCCACAATCGCCTGCACGGTGGAGTGGCCGACGTAGTATTCGCGCCGCTGGGGATGATGAGCGGCGTAATAGATGGCGCGAGCCGCCACTTCCGGTTGAAAGATTGGGGGCACGGGCTGCGCTTTGCGCGGCAGCCGGCTCTTGACCCACCCGAACTGGGGTGTGTTCAACGCCGGCATCTGCACCATGGTAGTGCGAACCTTGCTTTTGTCATGCAGCAGTTCGGTGCGCAACGAAGCATGGAAGCCGAGTACCGCGTGCTTGGCGGCGCAGTACGCGGCCTGCAGAGGGATGCTGCGGTATGCCAGCGCAGAGCCCACGTGCACAATGGTGCCGCGGTCGCGCGGTAGCATGCGTTTCAGGGCAGAAAGCGTGCCATTAACGTAACCGAGGTAGGTGACCTCGGTGACGCGCTTGAATTCTTCGGCCGTCATTTTCTTAATGGGCGAGAAGACGGAGGCCATGGCATCGTTGATCCAGATATCAATGGGCCCCAGCTTGGCTTCGACGCGCGCGGCCGCCTTTTCTACCTGCTCGGCATCGGCGACGTCCGTAGGCAGGACCAGGGCCTTGCCGCCCTCGGCTTCCACTTCGCGGCGGGCGCCTTCCAGTCCATCGTGCCCGCGGGCGATGAGTCCGATCCAGGCGCCGTGTTTGGCGAACTCGCGAACGGTGGCCCGTCCGAGTCCTGCGGAGGCTCCGGTAATAACAACTACTTCGTGTTTGGACATATAGTCTTAGTCTCAAGGGGCTAAAGCCCCGGTGTATTTATGCGTGAAGGTTCCCCGGGCTGAAGCCCGGGGCTTCCACGAAACTGCGTCGCTTCTCGTGCCAGGGCTAAAGCCCGGGGCTTCCACGGCGGTGCGTTGCTTCTGTTTCCAAGTCGTCACGCTAAAGGCGTGCGCAACATGCGCTCGGGATTGCCTACAATGGCCTACACCATCTCCCGCACCTTGTCGGAAGCCACGGTGAGCGCGATCTTCTTGCGGTTGGGCTCGCCGCGGGCCAGGGACTCGGCAAAGTGCAGCGCCTGTTCGGCCTTGACTTTGCCGGGCATCGGCGGCTCCAGCGGATCCACCACGGCCTGCAGAATCGCCGGTCCGGGCGCATTCAGAAACGCGTCAATGGTGTCGCCACACTCCTTGGGATCATCCACTGTGAACCCCACGCCGCCACAGGCGTGCGCGAACTCGGCAAAGTCTATGGGGTGCAGCTGGACTCCATACTCGGGGTTGCCCAGAAACACCATCTGCTCCCACTTGATCTGGCCCAGCGTGTCATTCTTGATGATGACGACCTTGATGGGCAGCTTGTATTTCACCGCGGTCACGAAGTCAGCCATCAGCATGGAGAAACCGCCATCGCCGACAAACGCGACACACTGGCGGTTCGGATAGGCGACCTGCGCCGCGAGCGTGTAGGGCAGGCCGGGCGCCATGGTCGCCAGAGTGCCGGACAGGCTGTGCATTTGTCCTTTGCGGGCGGGAATGTGCCGCGCCCACCAGGTGGCAATGGTGCCGCTATCGCAACTGACAATCGCGTCGTCACGCAAGCGCTTGCCCAGTTCCCATGCAGGAACCTGCGGCTTCATGGGCTTGTCCATGCGCGTGGCCTGTTTCTCCATGCGCTCCCACCAGTCCTTCATGCCAGCCTGCGCCATCTTCAGGAAGCCGCGGTCCTCTGTGCGCTTTAAAAGCGGTATCAGGTGCTGCAGCACGGTCTTACTGTCACCCACCAAGCCGACATCCACGGGATACCGTAATGCGATGCGCTTGGGGTCAATATCAATTTGCACGCCCTTGGCCTGCCCAGGTTTGGGCAGGAATTCGAGGTAGGGAAAGGAAGTGCCCACCATCAACAGGGTGTCGCAGTCTTCCATGATTTCCTGGGACGGCGCCGTGCCCAGCAGTCCGACAGGCCCAGTGGTGTAGGGGCTGTCATCCGGAATAACCGATTTGCCCAGCAACGGTTTGGCGATAGGCGCGGCGAGCAGTTCAGCGACCTGCTCCAGCAATTCGCCGGCACCGAGGGCTCCGCGCCCGGCCAGGATGGCGACCTTCTTACCCTGGTTGAGAATCTCAGCCGCACGCTGCAGTTCGCTTTCTGCCGGTACCTTGTAGCTCTGCGTACGCACCGCGTTGGTGAAGTTGGCGAGGTTGCGCTTGGAACGGTCCCAGCTGTGTACCTTTTCTTCCTGGAAATCCACCGGAATGGTGATATGGGCCACGCCGCGATAGGCCAGCGCGGTGCGGCAGGCCAGGTCCATCACATTTTGTACGTGGGTGGGTCCCATGACGCGCTCGTTATAAACGCACACGTCCATGAACAGCTTGTCGGTTTCGACATCCTGCTGCGTGAAGGTTCCGATCAGGTCGTGGTACTGCATGCCAGTGATAGCGAGCACGGGCTGGCCGTCGAGGCGCGCATCATAGAGGCCGTTCAGCAGGTGAATGGCGCCCGGTCCTGACGTGGCCAGGCACACACCCAGCCTCCCGGTGTATTTGGCGTAGCCGCAGGCCATGAAGGCGGCGGTCTCTTCGTGGCGCACTTGCAGGAACCGGATCTTGTCCTGGTGGGTGCGCAGGGCCTCCATGATTCCGTTAATGCCGTCTCCCGGCAGCCCAAACACCACTTCTACTCCCCAATCAATCAAGCACTCGACGAGCACATCAGACGCGGTCATGAGAGACTCCCTTTTCTATGCAGGACGCTAAGAAGCTGAGGCTATGAGACATCCGCCACCCGCGGACCTGGGTCGCAAACCTAATAGATACGATGCGCCAATAGGGATGGGCTGTTTGCCGCCGATGGGGGGAGAACCAGAGCTGCCGCGGATACCGCCTTTATTGCCGCGGACAGCGCCTTTAGAGGGTGGGGCGTAAGTTGTTGATTTCTGCTACGGGGCTCCGAGACTCACAAGAATCATCGCTCCACGATGAAAACCTATTGTTTCGCCAGGCTAACCTCCTCACCTGCCTTTGACATCCACTGTTAATGGGCTGTTTGCCGAAGCAGCATCTTCGCCGCCAGCCCACCCCACATGACTGCTTTATCCGCCAGTCCGCTGGTCGAGCGTGTTGATGTGTCCGCTTACACTGTGCCTACCGACTCGCCAGAATCAGATGGAACTCTGAAATGGGATAAGACCACCCTCGTGCTGGTGAAGATTCATGCCGGCGGCCACACCGGCCTCGGTTACACGTACGCCGGCAGTTCCGCCGCCAAATTGATCCAGAGCGTGCTGTCGGAGGTGGTGAAGGGAAGCGATCCCATGGCGATCACAGACACCTACATGGCCATGTGGAAGCGGATACGCAACCTGGGCCGACCGGGCGTTTGCTCGACCGCCATTTCGGCCGTGGATTGCGCCCTTTGGGATCTGAAGGCGCGGCTGCTTGGCGTGCCGCTGGTGACCTTACTCGGCCAGGTGCGCCCGGGCGCCGCGGTTTACGGCAGCGGGGGGTTCACTTCGTATTCGGATAAGCAACTGTCGCAGCAACTCGCGGGCTGGGTAGAGCAGGGCATTCCGCGGGTGAAGATGAAAGTCGGCCGCGATCCCAAGCGCGATCTTGAACGCGTGCGGGTGGCGCGCCAGGCCATTGGGCATGAGCCCGAGCTGTTCGTGGATGCGAACGGCGCCTATAGCCGCAAGCAAGCGCTCTACCAAGCGGAGTTCTTCAGCCAATCCAGCGTGTTCTGGTTCGAGGAGCCGGTTTCTTCGGACGACCTGCAAGGCCTGCGCCTGATTCGCGACCGCGCTCCGGCCATGATGGAGATTGCAGCCGGCGAGTACGGCTACGACATCTTCTATTTCCGGCGCATGCTGGAGTCCGGCGCCGTGGATGTGCAGCAGGCCGACATCACCCGCTGCGGGGGTGTCACGGCCTTCCTGCAGGTGGCGGCGCTCTGCCAGGCTCACAATGTGCCGCTCTCCGGGCACACCGCGCCCGCGCTCCATACGCATGCGGCATGCGCCGTGATGCCGTTCAAAAATCTCGAGTACTTTCACGATCACGTGCGCATTGAGCGCATGTTTTTTGATGGCTTGCCGCAGCTGGTGAATGGGGAGCTGCGCCCTGATCTGTCGCGCCCCGGCTTGGGACTCGAGCTCAAGCAGGCCGACGCGCAACGCTTCGCCGCTTAGGAGAGAAAATGTCAGCCAGCCGTACACCTGTGGTCACCGACGAGGAACTCAGAAAACCCATTGAGATGCGCCCGGGCAACTGGCGCTCGGCCGAGATGGTGGACGTGCCCGGCCTGGAAGCGGAGCTGCGCACGAACGTGGAAGGCGAGGTGCGCTTCGACGCCGGCACCCGCGGCATGTATGCCGTGGACGCCTCCAACTACCGCCAGGTACCCATCGGCGTAGTGATTCCCAGGAGCCTGGACGACGTAGTGCAGGCAATGGCGACATGCCGCAGGTTTCGAGCTCCGGTGCTCTCGCGCGGCGGCGGCACTAGCCTGGCGGGCCAGTGCTGCAACGTGGGCATCGTCATTGATTTCTCCAAGTACTTGAACCACATTTTGGAGCTGAACCCAACCGAGGAGTACGCCAGAGTGGAGCCCGGCACCATCTGCGACGACCTGGTGAATGCCGCGTGGCCGCACAAGCTGACCTATGGACCGCAGCCCGCCACCCATAGCCGCTGCGTTTTCGGCGGGATGCTGGGCAACAACTCCTGCGGCGCGCGGGCGCAGATGAACGGGCCGGCGGTAAACAATACAGAGGAACTGGACATCCTGCTCTACGACGGAACCCGCATGAAGGCGGGCTGGCTCACCGAAGCCGAGTGGCAGGAGCGCATGCGCCAACCTGGGCGGGTGGGCGAGATTTTCGCCAAGCTGATGTCGCTGCGGAATCGTTATCAGCCACTGATTGAGAAAAACTTCCCCAAGATCATTCGCCGGGTTTCCGGCTATAACCTAGACCAACTCATCCCCGACGAGCACGGGCGTATCAACCTGGCGCGCGCGCTGGTGGGCACCGAGAGCACCTGCATTACCATTCTGGAAGCCAAGGTCAAGCTGATCTGGAGCCGCCCCGAGCGGGTTGTGCTGCTGCTCGGCTATCCCGATGTGTACCAGGCCGGCGACGACGTTCCGGAAATGCTGAAGTATTCGCCCACGGCGCTGGAAGGCCTGGACGACCGCCTGATCGAAAATGTGCACAAGAAGGGAGGACCTCACCGCAAGTACCTGCCCATGCTGCCAGAGGGCAAGGGCTGGCTGATGGTAGAAATCGGCTACAACGCGCAAGAGGAAGCGATCGAGCAGGCGCACCGGCTGATGGACGACCTGAAGAAGCGCTCCAGCCCGCCGAGCATGAAGCTGTTCGTGGACAAGGAAGAGCAGAAGCACATTTGGGAGATTCGCGAATCGGGACTGGGTGCAACCGCCTTCGTGCCCGGCGAGCCGGACGCCTGGCCGGGCTGGGAAGATTCGGCGGTTGCGCCCGAGAAGGTGGGCAACTACCTGCGCGACCTGCGCCAGCTCTACGACAAGTACGATTACAATCCCGCGCTGTACGGTCACTTTGGCCAGGGCTGCATTCACTGCCGCGTGGATTTCGACCTCTACACCGCGCCGGGAGTAGCGAAGTACCGTCCCTTCATGGATGAGGCCACCGACCTGGTGGTCAGGTATGGCGGCTCGCTTTCCGGCGAGCACGGCGATGGGCAGTCGCGCGGCGAATTCCTAGCCAAGATGTTCGGGCCGGAATTGGTGGAAGCATTTCGCGAGTTCAAATCCATTTGGGATCCGGACTGGAAGATGAATCCGGGGAAGGTGGTGGACCCCTACCGGATTGACGAAAACCTGCGCCTCGGGGCGAACTACGCGCCGTGGGAGCCGGCGACGCACTTCAAATACCCAGAGGATGGAGGCAGCTTCGCGCACGCGGTGCTGCGCTGCGTGGGCATCGGCAAATGCCGCCGTCTGGACGGCAAGCCTGATGACGACACCATGTGCCCCAGCTTCATGGTGACGCGCGAGGAACGCGACACCACCCGTGGCCGCGCCCACCACCTTTGGGAGATGCTGCACGGCGACGTCATCCAGGACGGCTGGCGCGACGAGCATGTGAAGGAATCGCTCGATCTCTGCCTTTCTTGCAAGGGCTGCAAGGGCGATTGCCCGGTCAACGTGGACATGGCCACTTACAAATCAGAGTTTCTTTCCCACTACTGGGAGGGGCGGTTGCGCCCCCGTTACGCTTATGCCTTTGGCTGGATCAACAAATGGGCGCGCTTGGCGTCGATCGCGCCGGGCTTTGCCAACCTGTTCACCCAACTGCCGCTACTGCGCAACGTGGCAAAATTTGCCGTGGGTTCGCCCCAGGCACGCCAGATACCGGCTTTCGCCCCGCAGACTTTTAAGGCGTGGTTCCGTAAACGTGGCGTTCGCAACCAGGGCCGGGAACAGGTGCTGCTGTTTGCCGACACCTTCAACAACTACTTCAAGCCGGAAACGGCGCAAGCGGCGGTAGAAGTGCTGGAGGCGGCGGGCTACCAGGTGATTGTGCCCCAGGAGCCTCTGTGCTGCGGCCGCCCGCTGTATGACTACGGTTTTCTCGACATGGCGCAATCCTACTTCGATCGTATTTTCCAGGCGCTGGCGCCGGAAATCGAGCAGGGCACGCCCATGGTGGTGCTGGAGCCGAGCTGCTGTTCGGTTTTCCGCGACGAATTAAACGGCCTGCGTCCCGATTCGCGCCAGGCCCACAAGCTGATGGAGCAGACCTTCACCCTGGCCGAGTTTCTGCAAAAGAAAGCGGCAAATTATCAGCCGCCCAAACTGAAGCGCAGAGTGGTGCTCCACGGGCACTGTCACCACAAGGCCATCATGCGCCTGGATTGCGACAAAGAGCTGCACAAGAAGATGGAGCTGAATGTGAACGAGCGGGATTCCGGCTGCTGTGGCATGGCTGGTTCGTTCGGATACGAAAAAGAAAAGTATGAGGTTTCTATTAAGGCGGGAGAGCGCGTGCTGCTGCCGGCTGTCCGCAAAGCCGGGCTCTCCACCATCATCATGAGCGACGGCTTCAGCTGCAAAGAACAGATTGAGCAGGACACCGATCGGCACGCTTTGCACATCGCCGAAGTACTGGCCCTGGCGCAAAGGCACGGCCCGCATGGGTTGCGCAGTGTGTACCCGGAAAAGGAGCTGGTGGAACCCCGGCTGCGCGCGCAGAAACGCTCTATGATGCGGGCCGGCATTGCCACTGGCGCCGTGCTCGCGGGCGCCGTTGCGGGTACGATTCTGTGGAGAAGGAGAAAATGATTTTTGAGCTGTCCGGCTGACTAGCTGCCTGGCTGGTTAGCTGGTCAGTCAGTTAGCCCGCCAGCTACTATGCGCGACCACGACCGAATTGAACGGATCCGCCGCGGCCTGCAACGCGTGCAGTTGGACGCGATCCTCTGCACTTTGCCGGACTACGTGCTGCTGCTCTCCGGTTACTGGCCGGTTATCGGAGCCAGCATCGCCATTGCCACCAGCGAAGGTCGCATTTGCCTGATTGTTCCTGAAGACGAACTGGAGCTGGCACGTACAGGCTGGGCGGATGAAATTCACACCTTCACGCCCGGGCGCCTCGATAAGCTGCAGTCCACCAGCGAGGCTGCATTCCAGGCGCTACAGGCATGCGCTCACGAACTGGGCATTAGCCATGCGCGAATCGGCTACGAGCATGGAGCCGCCAGCGAACCTGCGTCTTACGTGGGCATGTATCTATATGGCGCATCCATTGTGCAGTTGCTGATTGAAACGTTGCCGCAGGCCGCGCTGGTAGGAGCGGACACGCTGCTCGCCATCTGGGCCATGGTGAAAACTCCTTACGAGGTGGAGCGCATTCACACAGCCTGTGAGATCGCCGATAAGGCTTTTGCGGCGGGCGCCGGTCGCCTGCGCCCGGGACTGAGCGAGACCGAGGCCGCCGGGCTGTTCCGCGGCCATCTCAGCCAAGGAACCGGGCGCAAGGGGGTGCAGCGCGCTGATGGATTCGCCTTCTGCATGTCCGGACACAACTCGGCGAAGGCTTCGGGCGCTTTCGCCATGTCACGCGCTCGAAAGATACAGCCAGGGGACCTGGCGCTGATTCATTGCAACTCCTACGCCGACGGCTATTGGACGGATATTACCCGCACATATTCGCTGGGAGAGCCGGATCGGCGCCGGGAGCAGATTTATGGCGCGATTTTCGAGGCCCGTGCCGCCGCCCTGGCCGCCATTCACCCGGGAGTGCGGGCTTCGGCCGTGGACCACGCCGCCCGCAGCATTCTGGCCGCGCACGGTTTTGAAAAAGAGTTCAAGCACCCAACCGGACACGGAGTAGGCTTCGCAGCCATCGCTCACAATGCCCGTCCGCGCATTCATCCTAAGTCAGAGGAGCAACTGCAGGAGGGCATGGTGTTCAACATCGAACCGGCGGTTTACGTTGAGGGCTGGGGCGGTATCCGCCACTGCGACATGGTAGCGGTGACGGGAGGCGGCGCCGAGGTGCTGACGCCGTTTCAATTGCGGATGGAGGATCTCATCCTGGATCCGCGCCATATGCTGCGTGGGGCGGCGTAAGGGCGGGAGTCGGTAATCAGGAACTGGTCAGGCACTCGCCTGGCAGAAGCGGCGCAGTTTACTCCGCGAGCACTGGCTTGGAGTTTTCCCATCGGAGCAGCACTTCCGGCAACGCGCTCACGAATGTTCGGTACGCCTTGCGGCGCAGCCCTACATAACCTTGCGCGCCGCTGAACACGTCGCGCATGAGATATCGCACCCGCCGGCTGGCGGCGGTGAACTGCACCATGCGGTCGAGCACCGCGCCGCCCAGAAAATTTCCCCGGTAAAAACGGTCGGCGTAACGCGCCGCGGTTTCCAGTTCGGGCATAATCTCCCGGCGCACGGAATGGCTATAGCGGCTGGCATCGCCCGCTATGAGGGCTTGAGCCAGCAGATCGGCTGAACGCAGAGCATAGTACAAACCTTCTCCGGTGATGGGATCCACCAGCCCGGCGGCATCCCCGACCAAGGCCCAGCCGTCTCCCTGCAAGGTGAGTTGCCGCAGGGTGGCAGCGCGCGGCGCCGGCAGCACATGAGAATAGAACGTGGCTTGCTGCAGGTTGAAATGGCGCCGGGCAAGAAACTCTTCCAGCATCCGCCGCAGTTGGTGGGTAGGCGTTGCGTTCAGCTTGCCGCAAATCCCGGCGGAGAAGTGGTCGCGCCGGGGAAACAGCCAGATATACCCTTCAACCCCCCGCAAAAACGATATGTGAATGGAATCGCCGCTGCCGGGAATGTAGTAGCCGGCGGTGGCCATGAGGTCGGCGGGCGCCAGCGGGGCAGAGAAGCGGAAGGGATTGCGCGTTCCCGCGGCCAACACGAGGTAGGTTGCGCCGATTTCGGCCTGCCGCGTGCGCATGCGCCAATCCCCGGGCTCGCCGCCAATTGCGAGCACGCGCTCGCGCACAATTTCCGCGCCTGCCTCTTGCGCCCGGTCCAGCATCAGGCCGTTGAGCACGCGCCGCGAAAAAATGGCAATCGGCTGCTCGAGTTCGAACCACGCACGCCGCCCGCCGGGACTGACCAGTTCGCAGCCGCGCACCCAGTTGCGCTCCACCTCAGCTTCGGCCAGGAAGGAATACTGCTGCAGGGCTTTGGGCGTAAGGCCACCGCCACAGGGCTTCTCCCAGGCAAGTTTTTCGTCAATGAGAACGACCCGGCGCCCTGCCAAAGCAAGTTGCGCCGCGGCCATGGCGCCGGCCGGCCCGCCACCCACTACCGCTATGGATTCTGAGGTCATCAACGGTTTCGATGTTGTAATTGTTACACGCGGCGGAGGGAACTAAACTTGGGCCGAGATTTTGAGACAAGCGCTGGGTTCTCGCCGCCTTCATCCGCTTACGCAGGGGAGTGCGGCCTGCTGCCAGGCATCGAATCCACCCACCACGTTGGTGATGCTGCGGTATCCCGCGCGCAACAGCAGGCTGCAGGCGATGGCGCTGCGGTACCCGCTCTTGCAGTGCACGGCCAAGGGCCGCTCGCGATCAACCCCCGGCAACTCGCTGGAGAAACGGTCCAGCGGCCACCACAACGCGCCCTCAATGTGCCCGGCCTGCCATTCGTTTTCCCGGCGCACATCCAGTATTTGCAAGCCATTCCTGCGAGCACTCAACTCCGCCGCCGATATTTGCGGGACCGAGGCCAGCCCCAGGCCGGCATGTTTCCATTCTTCCAGCCCTCCAGCCAGCGCTCCGATGCACTCTTCTATGCCCACGCGCGCCAGCCGCGTGCGGCTCTCCGCCACTCTTTCCGGCGACTCCGCAATCAGGACCGGCCGGCCCTCCAGCCCAAGTACAATGGCGGCCCAGGTGGCGAACTGGCCTGACAGCGGGATGTTGATGGAACCGGGCACGTGCCCGGCGGCGAATTGCTCGGGCGAGCGCGTGTCCAATGCATTGGCGCCTTCCTTGATGAGCGACTGCAGGCGATCGGGCGCAATAGGTGGCAGGGGTGGCAGGTCCTCAAGCGCGGATGCTCCTTCGCGGTTGAGTTCCGCATCCTGTGCGAAATAGGCGGGGCGCGGCGGCAGGTTGGCGGTGAGCTGTTGCACGAAATCTTCCCGGTTGCGCACCTGCAGGGCGGGATTGGTCAGCCGCTCGGTGCCGATGGTCGAAAAGCGGTCAGCCCGCATATTGCGTCCGCACAGCGAGCCCGCCCCGTGCGCCGGATACACCAGCACGCCATCGGGCAGGCGCAGGAGTTTTTCATGCAGGCTGTCATAGAGCATGCCCGCCAGTTGCTGGGCCGTGTATTGCTTGGAAAGGTCGGGTCGGCCGACGTCGCCGATGAACAGCGTGTCGCCGGTCAGGACCATGGCCGGTTCCGGCGATTTACCCAGATCGCGGACGACGAGGCACACCGCTTCTGCCGTGTGCCCGGGTGTCTCTAGCGCGGTGATGCGAACATCGCCGAAGCGCACCTCCGAACTGTCGCGCAAACGCACGTGGGCAAACCTGGCCCCGGCGCGCTCGCCCATATAAATGGTGGCCCCAGTGCGGGCGGCCAGTTCTTTGTGGCCGGAAACGAAATCGGCATGCAGATGGGTTTCAAAAATGTGGCGGATCTTCAGGCCTTGCTCTTGCGCCGCCTGCAAGTAGATGTCCACATCCCGCTGCGGGTCCACCACCGCGGCTTCACCCTCTGACCCCAGCATGTAGGAAGCGTGCGCCAGGCAAGCCAGGTAGAACTGCTCGAAGTACATGGAGCCTCACCCCTGTGAGGGTGATTGTACGCCAAAAGCAGCTCCTGGCTGCCGGGTTCTAGCCCAAAGGCTGCAAACCCGTCAGCTCTTTTTGGACGTGACCGCGAAAAATGTGGACGGCTCCTGGATCACCTTCTTACTGCCGCATTTCGGGCACGTGACCTCACCCTTATCGTATTCTGCCAGGCTCTGAACCTTGGTAAACGTCTGGTCACAGTCCACGCAGAGAAATTCGTAAAGAGGCATAGAAACCTCCACCGCAACTTTTAAACTCTGAAACCAGGAAACTCTTTTTCTCAGCAGCCCGAGGCATGCGCCGGCGTGTTGTTTACAACTTCCTCCAGCCTGACCGGGTGATGATGAGCATTGGTCTTGCCGTGCTCCAGCAGCGACTTCAGCCGCACCATGTCATCGTCCAAAGCGTGCTTGGGATCAGCGCCAAAGACTTTGGAGATCGCATGCCCAATCACCCCGGCGGGCGGCACATAGGCGAGGCGAATATGCGCCCGGGTGCCGGCATTTTCAGCATCGAGTTGCACCACGCCCGCGTTGGCCACCAGGGCTCCCGGGAGACTCCGCCAGGCCAGCACCTTATTCCGAACGTTTCGTGTGATTTCCGCGTCCCAGCTGATGGGGGCGCCGGCCGGACCGGCCACTGTCCAGCGATAGCGGTTGTCGCCCGTCTTCTTGACGGCCAGGATGTGTGACATGATGAGCGGCAACTTCTCGGCATCGGCCAGCAGTTCGTAAACCGCTTCTGCCGGAACATTCACGTGGATGGTTTTCTGCACGCGGATGCCGGCGGTTTCAGCCTCCCCCAAGCCCAGCAAATGCCGGGGCCCGATATTGCTGACCGCACGGCCCAGCAGGTTCACACCCAGCAGCCCGAGGGCAAAACCGGTCCTGCCGCGGCGCCACGCGCCATAGGCCAGCATCAATCCGCCGGCGGTGCCGGCCAGGGCGCGCGTAGCCGGCGTCCAAGTCTCGTTGAGCAGTTCCGGAATAGGCACGGTTGTTGCACCCTGCAGGTCGGGAACATCAGCCTGCTGGTGCGCCTCCATCCGATTCTCGACGCTCGTGACACCAGGGACCGCGCGCACCGCCCAGAGCACGCGGCGCACTTCATCCTGCATGACAGGCCCTTTCAAGGTGACGCACCCCTGCTTAGCTTCCACTTCGATGGCATGGGGATGGGAACTAGCGCGTCCCAATCGGCTGCGCACCCGCTGCTGCAGCACTTGGTCGGTAACTGGCTTGGGAACGAGCAGGGAGAAGGCTTCGTCGGCGGTTCCCTGGGCGCGATGGAACAGGTCGCGCACTCCGCGATCCAGAGTCAGCTCCGCCTGATGCGCCAGGTACACGGCGCGGTCGCGCGCCATGGCTCGGCGCCTGCGACCATGATCGGGATCGAGCATGTACATGAGCCGCGCCCCCAGGCTGAGGCCGCCGGCGAAAATGATGGTTTTTTCCAACTGGCATTTTGTGCGCGCTCGCATGGCAATTTTCCTCTCTTGACGGCTGAGCTGGTGATGGGCAGCAAGGAAAGCGGCGTGAGCCCTTATTGCGGTCCGGCGCGCACAGTCAGCACTGGGCAGCCGGCATGGCACACCACCTGGTGCGCGCAGGCCCAAGGCAGATGGGCCATGAGCCGCGCCGAGCCCTGATGGCGCGCCCCCATCACAATTAAGCCGGCATCCAGGTCGCGTGCTAATTCCAGGATCTTTTCCGCGGGCTCGCCGGTGACCACGATGCTCTGTGGTTCGCGGGACAGTCCGGCATTAGACGGCACCTGTTTCTCCAGTTCCTGGCGTGCGTCGCGCAAGACTTGGTCCCGGTAGTACAGGGGCAAAGCCGTGATCTCCTCGATCACGTGAACGCAGCTGAGGCGGGCGCCATAGTGCACCGCCAGCCCCAGAGCATAGGGCAGCGCCTGCAGAGAAGCGGCGGAAAGGTCGCAAGCATAGAGAAGCTGGCGCAGCTTGCCGCCAGCGATTTCGTTGCGTTTGACGTCCGGGCCGATGGCCAGCACCGGACAGCTGACGCTGCGGAAAATCTCCTCCGCCACGGAGCCCAACAGCAGCTTCTTCAGGCCGGCGCGCCCGTGGGTGGCAATCACGACCAAGTCAATGCCGTGTTTCTTCACCATCTCCTGAAACACGATTTCGGTTGCGCCCTTCTGCAGCACCACCTCATAGCGGACGCCGGCCAGAGGCGCCGAGCGCACGAAGGTGTCCATGGTGCGTTGGGCGCAAAAGCGCAGCTCATCCAGTTCGGAGGGCATCGGCTCCAGGGGAATCGCATGGCGCGGTTCCGGCGGAATGGCGTGGGCCACGAAGACAGTGGCTCCATAATGCCGCGCCAGGCCTACGGCGTAGGGCAGGGCGCGCTCCGCGTAGCCGGAAAAATCAGTGGTGAAGAGGATGTTTCTGAGGGATATCTGCGGGACTAGCTGAAGCGCCGCCATGGGACACCTCCGCTTCGGGCGGACTAGCACCACGTCGCGGCCTGAACCGCCCTAATATCTTTGTAATTCCGATAAGCTCTTGATGCAGTGATAAAAGTCACCCGCGACGGTGACTCGGCGAGATTTCTTAGGCCACGGACTCACGCGGATTTCATAAAGAGAGCTTAGGAATCCAAAAATCTGGGGGATGCGGTAGGTCCGTGGCAAGACTGAAGAGTGACCACTGGGTCAATAGCCTTTGCTCTTATCCACCACTCCCAGCAGGGGCTCGCCGGCCAGGAAGCGCCGAACGTTTTCTGAAATCAGAGCGTACTGGCGCTCCCACAGCCGTGGTGCCACCGAACCAGTATGGGGCGTGATGAGCACGTTATCCATATCCCAGAGCGGGGAATCAGGTGCCAACGGTTCTTTTTCAAGAACGTCGAGCGCGGCTGAGGCAATTGTTTTCTGCCTCAGCGCCTGGGCCAGTGCCGCCTCGTCCACCAGCACGCCCCGTCCCACGTTGACCAGGCAGGCGGTGGGACGCATTTGCGCCAGGCGCGTGGCATTCATCAGACGGTGAGTGGAGGAGGTCACAGGCGCGGCCAGGACCACGTAGTCGGAAGAGCCCAGCAGTTCACCTAACTGTCCGGAGCCATAAACCGCGGCCACTCCCTCGGCTCCGCCGCGTTCGGGATGCTCACGCACGGCGAGCACCCGCATTCCCAGGGCGGCCGCCCGCCTGGCAATTTCGCGTCCGATGCTGCCGAGCCCGATCAGGCCCAGCGTTGCGCCCTGCAACTCTCCCGGCATGGGGCCTTCGAGCCACATCTGTTCCTGTCCCCAAACATGCTGCTGCTGGAAGCGCACAGCGGCGGGAATTTTGCGCGCTACCGCGAACATCAGGGCCAGCGCCTGCTCGGCCACCACCGGCCCGTGCACCTGGCGCGAGTTGGTCACAATGACATCACTTTCCACCAGTTCAGGGAACATAAGCTGGTGGACGGCGGCGGCGGTGGAGTGAATCCAGCGCAGCTTGCGCGCGGCACGGAACTGTTCGGGGCGCAGCGACCAGGCCAGCGCCGCGTCGGAGTCGCGAATCTGCTGGGCAACGTCCGAATAGTCAGACAGCTGCACGATTGCCAGTTGCGGAAATTGTGTTTGCAGCCGCTCGCGTACCCAGGCTGGAGCGGTCCACAGCTCAAAGCGATGATGCAGGGCAATCAGCAGTTTCATACCGGTGCCCCATAGTTATATACGACGGAAGGTGGATCAGGATTGGGAGGTGGTCCTAAGAAGCGGCAAAGCGCTACCGACCCAGAACCGTGGAGCAAGCTCTCTCGATAGCGCCGCCATTAGCCGGAAAAATTGAGTTGAGTTTACCCTGCTGATAATGAGTGTCCAGTACACAGGCGGGTTCGTTCAGCTTTCCCCATCGCGTCGACCTTCTTCATTCGGCGGGGCTCCACATCATGTCCACGCGCACGGGAATGTCGTTTTTGATAGGAATGGTGAGGAGCGAGGGCGGGGTGATCTTGAAATCAGAGACCTTCGCCGGAATGGTTCCGGTAAGCCGCAGGTTCTTCCCTTCGGCCGTGACCTGGAACGGGACCTGCTTATAGTCCGCCGTCTGGCCGGCAAACTGGACTTGCAGGTCGGCATGAATAGTCCCCGGCTTCAGTTCCGATTGTGGTATTCGGGTGCGCACTGTGACCATGGGGTATTCCGCGCCGCGCACGGCCTGAATCATGTGCAGGTCGCGGTTGCTGTCCCCCGAATCGAACGACTTGACCGGCGCGGCGATCAGGAACTCGCATTCATTCGCCTGGCAAATGCCCTTGCCGCGGGCGGCGTGGCTGACGCCCTCAATATGGTGCAAGGGGTGGGTCACAATATAAGTAAGGGTGGATTGCTGCAGGGTCCACTGGCTCTGGGCGGCGGCCGCCAGGGAAAACGCCAGAACTGCGAGGACTATCAGTATTTTCCTGTGCATGGTCACGTCCTTAGAACTTGATCGAGACCGACAGAAGGGCCAGTCCGTAGGCACCCGCAGTGACGATCGCCACCGGTCCGTGCAGATTGGCGATGCCGTGAACCTTCTCTCCGCGGCTCTTCTGCTGGTAGGCCAGCGCTCCGAGGATCGGCGTCAAAATCATGCCCGGGCCGTGGATCCACGCCAGGGCTTTGTGCAGGCGGATGGGCCCGCGCGTTTTCTCTCCCTTGATTTTGGGAGCGGCGATGGCGAAGTAAGCGGTGGTGAAGTACATGCCCGCGGTCAGCGAACCCAGCCCCACGTGCAGGTCGCGGTTGGTCGAACTGGTAACCCGGCCTCCGGCGAATGTGCCCGTGATCACCGTGGCCAACATGGGCGCGGTGGTAATCAAGCCCAGCGTCTGATGAACTTTGAGCATGTGCGTGCGTCGGTTGAGGCGGGCCTGCTCCTGCGGATTGGCCTGCGTCTGGCTGTTGGGGAAGCCCAGGCTCTCCAGGGAAAGCCCGGAAGTTAACGTGACATTCAGAGTCTGGCTGGCGCCTGCCGACACAGTTACCTTTTGTGTGGTTGTGCTGAAGCCGTCGGCCGAAACCGAAATCTCGTAATCTCCTGGCGCGAGGTTAGGAACCGTGTACGCGCCCGCGGCGTCGCTCTGCGCCGGCGTGGACTTGCCTGTGGCCACGTCCTTCACGGAAATCTTGGCGCCCGGCACCGCCTGCCCCGAGGGGCCGGTAACCGTACCGGTGAGCGCAGCGCCAGTGGCCTGGGCGCGGGAGGCATCCGGAAACGCAATAAAGATGGCTAGGATTGCAACCGCGTAGACGAACCTTATCCTTTGTGGATTCATCGGGTCCTCCGGGCAGTACCTCGTCGTGGGGCGGATGTGGAGTTGGCAGGACGTGGCGGAAAAACATTGACGAGTGATGATTTTCGACAGCCGTACCCGAGCAGAGTGAAACATCGCCAATCGGCAATATCCAATGTTTCGCTTTCTTTACAATTGGTGTTTCTTGCGCAGAACTAAGCTATCCAAAAAGATGCACGCTGGCCGGGGTACGCGCCAAAATTATTGGGAAATTTTTGCGGCAGGAGGGAAGTTTCTCTTGGGCAGGACAGCTGATGCCGCAAACGGAGGAATCGCCGGGGCATGATGCCCCGGCCACGTTCCTTATTTACCGAGACAAAGTTTTGCTAAACAAACACTTCTCCCGGCAGCGCGGTCAGAGTCCGCGACGCCAGCGTGTTTTGCACGAAGCGCCGGGGTTGCGCCATGTTATCGGCGTCAATCTGCTTGCGTTCCATCCGCAGTTGCAGGGTGCGCTCAATCAGGCGAAGCTCCAGGTTTTCAGCGGCGGTCACCAAGGTGGAAGCGCGTCCGCTGCCACCGGCTCGTCCGGTGCGTCCCACGCGATGGATGAAGTCTTCGGGCAGGGTGGGCAGGTCATAGTTGATGACGTGGGCCACATCCTGAATGTCGAGCCCGCGGGAGGCTACGTCGGTGGCCACCAGCACACGGAAGCGGCCTTCGTCAAAGCCCTTCAGCGCGCCCGTGCGCTGCGATTGCGAGCGGTCGCCGTGAATCATGGCCGCGAGAAACCCTTCGCGCACCAGGTGTTTGGCCAGGCGCTCGGTGCCCCGCTTGGTACGGGCAAACACCAGCGTGCGTCCTTTTTCAGTGCGCAGCAGGTGGCAGAGCGCGTCGAATTTATTGCCCGCCGTCACCTCGAAAGCCTGCAGTTCCACGCTGTCCACCGGCTTGAGCGTGGAGCCCAGTGCGATGCGCACGGGGTTGCGGGTGTAGTCGCTCACCAGTCCCGCCACGGAAGCTTCCAGGGTCGCCGAAAAGCACATTGTCTGCCGCTGCCTGGGCAGCACGCCCGCAATGCGCCGCAGCGAGGGCAGGAATCCCATATCCAGCATGCGGTCGGCTTCGTCCAGCACCAGCACAGCCACGTGGCGCAGGTCCACCAGCTTGCGCCCGAGGAAGTCCTCCAAGCGTCCGGGAGTAGCCACCAGCACGCGCGCGCCGGAGCGAATCGCATCCAGTTGCCGCGATTCCGCGGCGCCGCCGATCACCAACGCGGCCGGGCGGAGCGATTTCCCGCGCAGTTGTTCAAACTGTTCGTGCACCTGCATGGCCAGTTCGCGCGTGGGAACCAATACGAGGGCTTCCACTTGCCGCGAGGACGGCGATTGCAGCAGGCGTTCGATCATGGGCACGACGAAGGCCAGCGTCTTGCCGGTGCCGGTCTGGGCCGTAGCCATCAGGTCTTTGCCCGCAAGAGCGTGCGGGATCGCTGCCGCCTGGATAGGCGTCGGTATGTGAAATTGTGAAGCGGAGAGTCTCTGCTGCAATTGGGCACACAGAGGCAGTTCAGTAAAGCTTGTCATTCGAATCGTAATCTTTCTGGAGAGGCGTCTCGCGAGACGCACTCAAGATGCGATTCGCGACGGTACAAAGGAAGCCACTCAATGGTTTATTTTGCGCTGGAACTAACGGAGAGCAGGAGTGCCAAGGAGGGGTCAGGCCGGAACTTCAGATCGGACTGCCGCGCCACCAGCGAACCGTGGTCACAAGCGTCTGGTTCAGTATAGCACCCCATGCCCCTTCGGCGCCGAGCCGGTGTTTATTACTAAAGTTCTGGGGCAGTCCACAGCCACATGGCCACGCCGAACGCCCTCGGCGCAACCGGCAGCTTGCCAGTGGGTCAAAAGCGTATACTTGCAGCACCGCTTGAGCACGAAGACACTCAGCCTGTGCCTTCGCGATTGAGACGGCGCACAAGGCGGGTTCGCCTGCGCAACGAGTTGGGAAATTAATATCTGGAGAAGAACGCGATGAAGAACCTCTTTGTCGGCAACCTGCCCCACAGCACCACGGAAGATGAACTGCGCTCCCTGTTCAGCGCCCACGGCAACGTAGAGAAGGTCAGCGTGGTCACCGATCGCGAGACCGGCCGTTCGCGCGGCTTTGCTTTTGTGGAAATGAGCGATGCCGGCGAGGCCGACAAGGCTGTTGCCGCTTTGAACGGCACCGACCTGGGCGGACGCGCCCTTAAGGTAAACGAGGCTCGCCCCAAAACCGACCGCGGCTTTGGAGGACAAGGGCAAGGCCGCTCCCGCGGCGGTTCCCGTGACGATTATCACGGCCACGCCCGCCAGCCGCGCGAACCCCGCTGGTAGCCGATTCCACCTGATCCGCCGCCGTGGACGCCCGCGGCGGCAGTTCGACAGAGCCAACGAATAACCCTCCGGCCCCATGCGCCCTCGGTGGGCGCGCAGCGGCGTTCAGTTCAAATTCAGAACTCGCACCGGGAGCGCCATGTCCAAATCGCGCAGGCAGTTTCTGACCCAAACATCTTTGTTTCTTCTGGGCTCCGCCGTCGCCGCCACGGCGCAGCAGGGCGGGGAAGTGCCGGCGGGAATGCCCTCCGTGTTCGGAGAAGGACCGTCCGCCGGTCCCGCGGTTTCGCCGGCCACCTTTGCGGAAGCGGAAAAGCTGATGCAAGTCCGGCTGACGGACGGGGAGCGGGCGATGGCGGCGAGCACCTGGTCCAAGACCATGGCGCCCTTGTACGAACGCCGAACTGGCCCTCGAAAAGTAGCGCTGGAAGCTGGTTTGGCGCCAGCCTCGCGCTGGAATCCCATCCTGCCGGGCAGCAAGGCAGGTCCGGAACGCGATCGCTTTGTGCGCAGCCGGGGGGCCAATGTGCCGCTGCCAGGGAATGAGGAAGACATCGCCTTCGCCTCGGTCGCGCAGCTGTCGCGCTGGATTCAGGCCAGGCAAATCACCTCCGAGCGGCTGACCAACATCTACCTGCGGCGGCTGCAACGCTTCAATCCTCAGCTGCGCTGCGTGATCACGCTGACGCCCGAGCTGGCGCTGCAGCAGGCCCGGCAAGCCGACCAGGAACTCGCCGCCGCCAAATACCGCGGCCCGCTGCACGGCATTCCCTGGGGAGGCAAGGACCTGCTCGACACTGCTGGCATTCCCACCACCTATGGCGCCGAGCCTTTCCGGAACCGCGTGCCCGCCAAAGATGCCGTCGTTGTGCAACGCCTGCGCCAGGCGGGAGCGGTGCTGGTGGCCAAACTCAGCCTGGGCGCGCTGGCGCTTAACGACATCTGGTTCGGCGGGCAGACGATGAATCCCTGGCTGCCGGAAGAGGGCTCGGGTGGCTCCAGCGCCGGGCCGGCCTCGGCCACGGCAGCGGGCCTGGTTGGGTTTGCCATCGGCAGCGAAACCGGGGGCAGCATTGTGGATCCCTCCATGCGCTGCGGCATCACCGGGCTGCGGCCCACCTACGGCCGGGTGCCGCGCACCGGCGCCATGACCTTGTGCTGGTCGCTCGACAAACTCGGTCCCATGGCCCGCACCGTGGAAGACACCATGCTGGTGCTGCAGGCTATCTCTGGACCCGATTCCGGCGATGTGGCCAGCCTTCCAAGCCGGCTGGATTTTGAGGCGGATGCGCCCGTCACTGGCCTGCGCGTGGGCTACTTTCCTGCCTGGATGAAGCAGAAACCCGCCACCGCGGTGGACGGGGCCGCGCTCGAAACCGTTAAGCAGTTGGGCATGACGCCGGTGGAGGTTTCCATTCCGGATTGGCCGTACGGCTCGTTGCAACTGGTGCTGTTCGCCGAAGCCGCGGCCGCTTTTGAGGAGCTCACACTCGACCACAGAATAGATCAGCTGAAAGCCCAGGTTCCGGATGCATGGCCCAATATTTTTCGGGAAGCGCGTTTCCTCTCCGCCGTGGACTTTGTGCAGGCCGACCGCCTCCGCCGCAAAGTAGCGGAAGTGATGGCCGGTATTTTCGAGCAGGTGGACCTGCTGCTGGTGCCCTCGCTGCGCGACGAGATGCTCACCATCACCAACTTCACCGGCCATCCCTCGCTGACGCTGCGCGCCGGCTTCGTCCAGGTCACCAAGGCGCGCAGTGACTGGGCGCCGGACACCAGCCATCCATTACCCACGTTCTCCACTCCTCGGCGAGTGCCTTATGGCGTTACGCTCATTGGCCGGCTGTTTGATGAGGGCACGCTGGGGCGAGCGGGTGTGGCCCTGGAGCGTGCGTTCGGGGTAGTGGCAGAGCGGCCGGCCGGATTTTAGGCTTGGCTTGTTCGCAAGGCGCCCGCGAGTTCTCTTCCGGCCGAGTTTTGCGTTGCTTAACCCGGGATCACGCCGCTTGTCGCTTGGGCTCGACGGGCAGTCCCACTTCCTGCCAGGCGTCAAAACCACCCTCCAGGGCATACACGTCTTTGTAGCCGCGGTCCTGAAGCTTCTGCGCCAAACTGGCGCTGGATGCCTCATGCGGTCAGGTACAGTAGATGACGATGGGCTTGTCCCGGGGAATGGCCGGGGGATTCTCCTCAAACTGGTCCATGCGGACCCGAATCGCGCCCGGCGCCATCACATCCGCATCTGCCCAAGCTTGCGGGTTGCGCACATCCACGAAGGTGAATCCTTCCCCGTCTTCCATTCTTCTGCGCAGTTCTTCTGCCGCGATTCTCGGCGCTTCCGCCATGTGCCACCCCCTGCTTTATGTGAACGGATCATAAGATGCCGACTATTAGGCGCGCGCTGTGCTGAACGGGGCCGATGCGAGAGGCAGGCTTTCGCGCCCGTCGAGCCCGATCCTGAGCGCGTTCATTGGGGCGAAAGGGGGGACTCGAACTTTAGCCGTTTTGGCGGCGTGAGCGAAGCGGGAGCCGCCAGGCGAAATCCCGAGCCTAGCGAGGAACCTCTACACACATAAGACTTGGTGCGAAAGGGGGGACTCGAACCCCCATGGGTTGCCCCGCCAGATCCTAAGTCTGGTGCGTCTGCCAATTCCGCCACTCTCGCAAGTAGGAACTAACTCACCCATAATAAATTAGTTAGGTAGGTCCTGGCGCAATTCTTGAACTGCCCCAGGTTAGTGCATTTCGGCCTGTTTCTGCCGGTTTTCTGCCCAAACTGCAGCCGGCTGGATTTTCTGACCCGCTTCGATCTTGCGGGCCGCTTCGTCCAGGTCGGACTCGGAAACGAGGTTGTACCTGTCGAAAATTCTGCGAGTTTTGTGCCACTGATCTTCATCGCTACCACTTCCGGAACACCGCGGCGGACCATGTTGCGGACCGCAGAGCGGCGAAGATCATGGAACAGTAGTCCAGGGAGTCCAACATCGGTGCAGAGCCTCTCCCAGGTTCCGCGGAAGTCCTCAATCTGCTTCCCGTTTTTCCGGGTGAATACGAAGTCATCCGCAGTTTTGCCGGTAATGCAGGCTTGCAGCAGAATGAACACGTCCTGCGTCATCTTCACCGCCCGACCATCACCGCTCTTGGTTTCGCCGGCTGGGCCGAAGCAGGCTGGTACATCAGACGTCAATCCAAACGAGCACATGGGCCGAAACGTCGATCCCTGCCACGACAACCTGCCGGCTACAACCGCGGTTGCGGGGCCTATCGACGTTCGGACGCCAGGGCGGACGGTTTGGGGGTGCACTAGTTTTGGGGCAGTCGGGTTAGAATGACGGGCAGAGGTTGGGCAGAAAGAGATAAAACGGCACTGATAGCAAAGCAGTTATAGCACCTCACGGGATTAGCAATCTGGTGCGTTTTGGCCCCAAGATGAGCGCCAACGCCCTTCCTGCACCAGAACCAAGCCCACAGCAGTACGCGAATACAGCCTACCTGTGCACAGACACGCTTCCGCCCGATTGGGCCTGTATTTCGCGCCCTTGCGCCTGCTGGCGTGTGGCTTAGGAAATCATCACGCATAAGGCCAGCAGCCCATCCCTTCGGGCATCATAGGCCAATCCTGCACTGCCCGTCCCTGCGCCCTGGCCTGCCGCGCGGCGCTGGGTATACACTTCTGCCCATCTCACCAAAGGAGGCAATATGGCAACTGCAAAATTTCCGCAGCCGACGCACGAAGACCCAGTAAAACTCGATTCCAGGCATTATAAAATCGAGTTTGAGGATGAAAGTGTCCGCGTCCTGCGTATCAAATATGGGCCGGGTGAAAAGTCACCCATGCACAGCCACCCGGAATCAATTTCCGTGTTCCTGACCGACGCCCATGCCAAGTTCACCTACCCAGACGGACGAACGGAAGAGATCAAGGCGAACGCAGGGACGGTGCAACACATGGACGCCTTCACCCACCAACCCGAAAACCTTAGCAGCAGCACGCCATTCGAGTTAATCCAAATCGAGTTGAAGCGCTAGCCGTTTCAATCCATTTTGTCTGAGGGGCGGGCTCCGGCCCGCTTTCTTTCTTTTGTTGGGCTGGGCCTTGGCGACTCGAAGGCCCTGCTTTCCCGCCCGATTGGGGCCCTCGTTGGGGCTAAAATGAAACGCTAACTATGACGAAAGAGGTAGAAAAAGTTTCCAAGTATGTCAAGGAAGCCGAGGCCGAAATCAACGAACTGCGAATCTCGCCGCGCCTCCCCTTTAAGTACCCCTTCGACGTCGTTGCATTGCCTACTGTGTCCAAGGCTTTTGCGTTGTCGAACGCCTGTCTGAAATTGATAAGCTCTGAGTTTTTCGACGAGGCTTATGGTTTAAGCAGGTCTATCGTGGAATGTGCCACCAACTTACGATATATGACCGCCGACTCAACTCTTCAAGACCAGCGAACACGAGATTTCGTCAATTACGCGCTGGCCTACAAAGCCTTCTGGGCCCATTATGCCCTTGAGCAATTCCTCGGCAGGGAAGAAGAAAGTGAAATACGAGAGTATGCGAAGCATCACGGAATCGTGCCAGACACTAAGCCAGCCCGTCGCCACTGGTCGGGATTGTCCGGGTTCATCTAGGATGTCATGAACGTTGACCATTCTCTTGATGGCCCTCTTGCACCGAAACAAAGGAACGTCGCATATGCCGCCGACTATTTTCAAACTTGAGACCGATTTATGGTGGTGGGAATCTTCTACTTACATTTCCATGCTTGCAATAGGGCCGAAAGTTAGGTAGTGAGGGTTCCATGTTGCTGTCGTTGTCCGTTGAGTGCAAAGCTCTGCATACACAGATGCAGAAATGTGCAGTGTTGTTCCGAAATCCAGAACATTTACAAATTACCGGTTACGCGAGCTTCGTTCTCGCGTAAACTCTTGCTTTCCAGCCGAACAAAAGAACCTAGTCGCTTCCCAAGTCCCGCTCTTACTTGCACCATTTCCGGGGCAGAGCATGGGTTCGTAAAATCACGTCTTTAACCCTGGCATCCAGCTTCTCTGCATTGAGCATCTACTTACCTCGTACTCCGTCTCAGTTGCGCCACTCACCGTGAAATGCTCGATTCTAATTTTGGGCTTCGCTGAATGCTGGACGCAGCGCTTGCGGGGCTGTCGTCCTCTGGCCCCTCCGCTGGTCCTATCTGTTTTGCTTTTATCCTGCGGCGGGGGCGGTTCCAGTCGTCAGCAGCAGCCGGCCGCCGTGCCCGAAGCGCAAAAAGTTACGTTATCAGTGACTTTGAATGGCACCGGAACATTGACCAGCAACCCGGCGGGGATAAGTTGCGAGTCCAAATGCAGGGCATCGTTTGTCCAAGGGACGACGGTAACATTAAGCGCCACACCCGGCGCCGGCCAGAACTTCACTGGCTTTAGCGGTGCATGTAGCGGCCTCACATGCAAGCTAAAATTGTCGGCAGACACAGAAGTCGGCGCATCCTTCGCAGCGCCAGCCCAACTCACAGTTTCCATAACCGGCGCCGGAACGATCACAAGCAACCCTGCCGGGATTAATTGCCCCGCGACCTGCACAGCGAACTTCAATTCCGGCAGCACCGTCACGCTGACGGCCACGCCGGGCTCCGGCTACCAGTTCAGTGGGTTCGGCGGGGCTTGCAGCGGCACGACCTGCCAGCTGACGCTGAGTTCGGGCGCGCAAGTTAGCGCCAGTTTCACTCCGCCTCCCGTCTCGTTGACGGTTAATTCCGTGGGCGACGGCGGCGGCACCGTCACCAGCGTGCCTCCCGGCATCAATTGCCCAGGCACCTGCACTTACCAGTTCCCTTACGGAGTCAATGTGTACCTGAACGCGGCGCCAGACGGCGGGTCAAAGCTCAGCGGCTGGTTCGGGGCGGGCTGCAGCGGTACAAGCTGCAACCCCACGCTAAGCTCCGATCAAACTGTAACTGCGGCTTTTCTGAAACTCCCTCCGCGGCCGAACCCCGTACAAGTTCTCACCGAACGCTACGACAATAACCGGGACGGATTGAACCCTGCGGAGAACGTCCTCTATCCGGGTAACGTCTCCACCTACCTGTTCGGAAAGGTGGGGCAGTACGTTCTCGATGGGGAGGCGTTCACCCAGCCTTTGTTCGTGGACGGGCTCGCTATCGGCGGCCGTGCCATGAACGTCGTGTACGTGGCGACGGAGAGCGACAGCGTGTACGCCTTCGACGCCACCGGGCAGACCAGCGGGCCGCTATGGCACGACAACTTCACCGATCCCGCAAACGGGATCTACACCCTAAGCGGCACGGCGCAGGGCGGCATCACCGCGACGCCGGTGATTGACTCCACCACTTCCACGCTTTACGTGGTTGCGTCCACCAGTGAGAACGGCGTGTGGAAACAACGGCTGCACGCATTGGATTTGGCAACCGGCGTTGAGAAGTTCGGCGGCCCGGTGGAGCTGGCTGCGAACAGCAACGGAGTTGTGCTCGACCCCACGCTGGAGCTTAACCGCAGTTCGCTGCTGCTGGCGGGCGGAAGCCTGTATTTCGCTGAAGGGGCGCTGGAGCTGACTCCGGACGAGAAGCCCACCTTCCACGGCCTGGTGATGGCGTACAACCCCACCACGCTCGTCCAGCAATGGACATGGGTTAGCACGCCCGACGGGCAGGAGGGCGGTATCTGGATGAGCGGCACCGGGCTGGCGGCGGACTCTGCCGGCTACGTGTATGCGGCAACCGGCAATGGCACCTTCAATGTCACCGCCGGCGGGCTGAGCTACGGCAACTCGGTGGTCAAACTCTCGGCCACGGGCACGGTGGCGGATTACTTCACTCCTTACAATCAGCTTACGCTTAGCGGCAATGACTGGGACATGGCGGCAGGCGGTGTGGTCCTTATTCCCGGCACCAGCTTCGCCGTCATATGCGATAAGCGGGGCGGCATTTACCTGCTGAACACGAGCTCCCTGGGAGGATACAACACCGCCAACAACGGGCAAATTCCCCAGTATCTGCCCTTCGCCGTGGGGAACCCGGACAGCAGCGGCGAACGGAACTGGAGCACAGCGTCGTTCTGGAATGGGAACGTTTACTTTGGGGGGCTGTGGGACGCCATCCGGCAGTTCTCGTTTTCGGGCTCGCTGCTCAGCACCGGCCCTGTGCACGCCAGCAACCACATCTTCTCCGGATCGCGGGGCGTCCAGCCTAGTGTGAGCGCCAACGGCGTGGCGTGTGGGATCGTGTGGGCGGCAGAATACAGCGGGGTGCTGCACGCGTTCGACGCGACCGACGTTTCCAAAGAACTGTACAACAGCGCGCAAAACTCCCAGCGGGACGGGTATGGCAACGGCATCAAGTTCCAGTTGCCGACGGTTGCCGAAGGAAGAGTGTACGTCACCGGAAAGGGGCAATTGGGGATATTCGGGTTGCTCAATCCTTAGCTTGCTTCCCTAATTGAATCATCAATAGCGTTTCCAGTTAAGAATTTTTGGTAACAGCTGCCTCTGGAGCGGGCGTAAGAGTGGGTTTTCCCTTGTCTAGACCGGCGAGGCACAAATTTGCGTGTTGCGCTGAAAACAGCAAAGGCCGCCGCGGAAGGTTGAGGACCTCCCCGCCGGCGGCCCGGAATGGCTCCGAATCGCTACTTTACTTTTGTTAGTTCCACTACGTCCTGGCCGTGCACCACGTCATGGCCATGGGTTTCAGTTTCCCCCCAAATCTGGTGCAGCACATGGCGCTCGCCATCGCGCTGGAACAGCAGCACCGTTTTTTCATTGGGAGCGAGCTTTTGAACGTTCCGCGTGAACAGGAACGCGTTTTGCCGCGTCTCTTTGTTGGTCATCGTGAGCCGCATGCTGTTCGGGTTGGACTTGATCAGGTACTGTCCAGCCGGCATATGGCTATTGGCCACGCTGAACTCAAAGGGAATATCGGCAGTCCAGGTGGTTTCCAACAACTGTGACACGGCCGGCGTCACTACCAACAGCAGCGACACTACCGCAAAAAGCATCAGAAGACGTACTTTCATGGGAAGCCTCCTTCTGGGTCGGGGAATGTTCTGCAATAAAAACGGCGAGAAGAGCACACGTGTGGTACTCCGCCAGTTTTCTGCGCTCCAGGCCGAGGCGCATACACAGCACGCAGGTCTCCGATCCTGCGTGGCCAAGCATTTCCTATGCTATTTTGCGGAATGCGTGCTGTCGGTGACGTGGCGCACAGGCCTGCGGTGCAACGAGGCAATTGTCGCAGTGAGCCCAGAGATTTCCCAAAACGGGACGGCTCGCGCGAGCACACACATCCTTGAGACGAGTTTCGACTCACACTCCACGCCGGAAAAGGTGCAGCCGCTGAGCCGCGCGGCTATTGCACCATGGTAAGGCCGCGATAAACCCACAGGCCCGCAATCACCAGGATGAGCACCAGCGAGCTCGCCCCGAAGCCGCGCACCAGCGGATTCAGCTTGTTGACCTTGCGCATGACTTCCATCTGTTCCAGTTGCATATGCGACTCGGAGTCGTCGAGGAACAGTTGGTCGTCTTCACGCATGGTGAGGGTGCTGCGGTAGATGAGCAGCACGATCAGGATAGTGGTCAGAACGCCCCAGACGATCAGCAGCCAACCCAGAGAGGACATAGCAGCACCTCGCTTCTGATGGAAGCTTGCTCGCCCAGCCTCGGATCCGGCCAGGAAGTAGGAGGGGTAGCCGGAACCGCAGTCGGGGGACGGCCTCATTATAGCCCCGCTTGGCAATAGGCAAATGCTCGCGCAAAAGAAAAACCCCGCTTGGGCGGGGCTTTTTTAGCTTAACCCTGAGGAGCTTATACCTGGAACGAGGAACCGCAGCCGCAGGTGCTCTTTACGTTGGGATTTTCGAATTTGAAACCCGCGCCTTCCAGGCTTTCGATGTAGTCAATGGAGCAGCCGTTGAGGTACATCATTGAGGTGGCGTCCACGAATACCTTCAAACCATCGAAGTCAAAGGTTTTATCCATCATGCCGGCGGCATTCTCGAACGACATGGAATAGGAGAAGCCGGAGCACCCCCCGCCCACTACACCCACCCGCAAGCCTGCGGGCACAGGGTTCTGACTGCCCATGATCTCCTTCACTTTGCTCACCGCCCGGGGGGTCAGGTTCACCGGTGCGGCCTTGGTCACGTTCGGGGTTGTTGTGGTTGCCATTCCTCTCTCCTTAAAGCGCCAGACGATTATAGCAAAACCGGGCTCCCACCTTAACAGCGGAACATCGGCGGTAATCCCTTGTCTACTAGTTACTTGGATGATGCGAGCCGGTACGGGGTGGCAAGAAATTGCCTCCGCCCCTTTATTGCTGCTGCGGCATTTGTTGGGGTTGTTGGGGGACCATCGCTCCTGGACCCTGTAAAGGGCCGCCAAAAGGAGAGCTAGGGCTCATACCGCCGGGATTCATGCCGCCCGGATTCATGCCGCCCGGTCCCGAATTGGGACCTGTTCCGGGCGTTCCCACCACCGAGCCCCCGGTTCCCGCCAAAGGTGGTTGCGCCGGACCCCGGATAAGCCCGCCGCGGTCCAGCATAGGCTCGTAGACGAAGTACCAGTCGTTGTAGTGGTTCTTCTTATTGAACTCGCGAATGGAGGCGGCGTGGCTGGTGCTGGCCACCCCGATGATGGGACCGCCGCCAAACGACTTTCCCGCCAGCGCGTCTTGGCCTTGTGGGCCGGAACTCTCGCCTTGGCTCTGGCCAGGCTGCAGGAGACCGCCGGGCGACATCATCCCACCCGGCCCGCTTGGCCCCTGGGAAAACATGCCGGAATTTGGCGCCTGGTTTTGGCCAAGGCCCCCGCTGTTTTGGCCAAAGCCCCCGCTGTTTTGGCCGAAAGCGCCACTCATCGCCGCAGCCGCGGCTCCCCCCATCATGCCTCCAGGCACACCCGGCGCGCCCATGCCGCTGAGGCCGCTAAGTGGTTCGCCGAAATGCACCAGGCGGAAGTCTTTGCCCGTGATGGGGTCTTTATAGCGGCGGCGCAGGAAGCGCATGTTGCTGGTGTTTTCCAGATCCTCAATGCGGACGGGATAGCGCCCGAATTTCTTGTAGTAGTGCTGAATGGCGCGCATGTACTGGGTGCCGCGATTGATCAGTTCCCGCTCGCGCTCGCGGCGGATGGACATAGCGATGTCGGGAGCGGCGGTCGCGGCGGCGATGGACAGCAGGGTGAGCATGAGCAGGATGACCAGCAACACGTAGCCGTGCTGGCGGTGTTGTCCGCCGGGGAATCGTGAACGCCGCAACTGCCTGCTCACTCGCATGGCTTAGCCCTGGGTAATGGGGATGCTCTGCCGGTTATTGTTGAGCACATCCTGCAATTCGATGGAAGTGGTTCCGATGCGCAGCACCTTGTAGCGCCGATCCACTATGTCGCCTTCACCGGCAATAAACACATCCTGTCCTTTGGCCAGAAACACGCGCTTGGTCTGGCCGGGCTTGCTGGCAAAACCGAAGAACTTGAGCGTGATAGGCGGCGGCGGAGGCGGCCCTGGCGGAGGCTGATTCTGAGCGGCGAGGTTCGCCTTGTCCGTCCTGGCGTCCGCAACCGGCTTGGGAATGGGAGCCTCTTCATAACTCAGGAAGATATTGCGCCCGGTCCCCGCATAGGCTACTTCCTCGCTGCTCTTGAGCAGGTCCAGGCGCAGTCGCGGATCAAGGTTGAGAGTGGTGGATTGTTTTTTCTTTCCCGCCGACCTGCGTCGCGAGGTGGTGGCTGGCGGTGACTGGGCCATGGTGCTGTCCTGGTCGTAGCTGGGCACCGAGGCGCTGGGGCCGGAGTCCACCAGCAGCATGCGGCCGAGCAACAGCAGCGCGGCCACCATGAGCACGCCCGCGGCCGCCACTTTTTTCCGATCATCGGCTCCGACCTTCACTTACGCTCCGCTCCTCATGTAGGTTTGCATTCTCAATTGCAGCTTAACGATTCCGCCTTTGGCGTCGCCCAGAGCGATGTTGTTCACGATGAACAGCATCTTGTCGCGCTCCAGCGCATTGATGAACTTCACCACGTGCCGGTAATCCCCGGAAAGCAAGGAATCAATAGTGATGGGGTGCAGCCCGCCGCTCTCTTCGTCCTCGGGGTGAAACTTCACTTGCGCGATGTTGGTGCCGTTTTCGTCGGCCACCTTGCCCATCTCGGCGTCAATGCTGGAATAGTCGGAGGGCAGGCGATCGCGGTAAAAATCGGCAATTTGCTGCTTGGCTACCAGCACCTTCTTGTCCAGCCCGCGCAGCGGTTGCACCTGCTGAGTCTTGATCCGGAGCCTTACCTGCAGCTCTTGAATCTGGTCCTGCCGGGAGCGCCCCAGGGGCGAGAGCAGAATGACGGCGCAGACCAGGTCCACGCAAACCATAACCGCCAGGAACACGGTCAAGCGCTTGCGGAGTTGGCGAACGTCGGCCATTAGAATCCACCTCGCGCCGGCGAACCGGAGGTCTCGGTTTTAGCGGCAGGCCCAGGCTGCGCGTTTGCGGCCGCGGGTTCGCCGCCATAGAGGGTGCTGATTTGGAACTGCACCCGGTCGCCCGGGTTCTGCGGCTGCTGTTCGGTGGCTTCGGCGACAATTTGAGGCTCGCGGAAGCGCGGCGATTTTTCCATGCGCCGCACCAGATCCAGAGCGCGCTCGCGGGACTCGCCCGCCACCATCATTACCAGCGCCAGTTGGTTGTCGGGCGTAAGTTCGGGTCGAATCGAAACCACGTGCAGGCGCGGCGGCATGATGCGTTCCAGGTCGGAGAATACTTCCGTCCAGGAGAAGGCCTTGCGTGCGATCAGCTCGTTGAGGATCAGTGATTTGTCGCGCGTGTCGCGGTTTTCCGGGCGGTTGAGGAAAGCCTGCGCCTGGGCGATTTCGCGGTCGCCATGCGCAATCTGCGCCTGCAGTTCGTTGATGCGGTGTTCTTCCACGGTCCACGACCGCAGCCGCAGGACGGCCCCCGCCACCAGCGCCAGGGTTAGCAGCCCAACCATTCCCAGGGTAAGACTCCACTGGCGCACGAAGCGCTGGGCGTCTTGGAAGGGCTGGCTGGCGAGATTGATTTCGATACGCATGTTCTAAGCGAGCAACGCTCCCGTGACTCCGGCCAGCTGCGAACCGGAACTCGTTGGGGCGGCGCCTGTCAGTTCCTGCACTGCCACCCCGGTCTGGGCCTGCAGGCTTTGCACCGCCACTTCGGAGTTGCGCAGGCCGGCCACAAAAACCCGTTCCACATCCAGCTTGTAAGTATCCTGGAAAAACACCACCGAGGGGTACACATCCTCGGCCAGTTGTTCGCCGGTAATGCTCAAGCCGCGGGCGTTCTCCAGGGTGCGGAACAGCAGCAACTGCTGCTTCTCAAGAATGGCGATGCTGGTGGTAAACGGGTCCACCTTGACCACCAGGGTGGGACGGGCGGCATCCACGGCGCCGAGCGCGGCCAGCATGGAGGGCAGCACCACGCCCGGGGAATATCCGCTGTCGCGGAAAGCGGCTTCGTATTCATCAAGCACGCTTGCCAGGGCTACCGCCGCGATCACCTTCAGTTCTTTGCCGGAATTGCCGGGCTGGACCTGGTAGGAGACGCGGGCCTTTTCCA
The DNA here is from genome assembly GCA_025934735.1 of Terriglobales bacterium. Taxonomy (GTDB): domain Bacteria; phylum Acidobacteriota; class Terriglobia; order Terriglobales; family Acidobacteriaceae; genus JAICWP01. The sequence continues at coordinate 231,206 of JAICWP010000001.1, forward strand.
CGTCGAAGGGCAGCGACTTTTTCAGGCGGAAGCGCACCACCGCTTCGGCCTCATCGCGTTTCTCTGGCAGAGTCTCGAAATCGAGCAGCACCACGCGCACGGCGGCGTCGGGCACGATCACGATCAGGTCACGGGCGCGGCCAGCGACCTCTTCCAGCGCGCTCTTAATGGCGTCGCGCAAGGCATCGCCGCGCAGCACGTTGGCCTGGGTGAGGTCGGGCGCGACCGCGCCTTCCGGCAGGTCCTTGGCCGTGTACACGTCGAGCTGGGCGCCATGCTGGCCGGCGCGCGCCGCCACCACGGCATCCGCGGAGATTTCGCAGGCAACGCGGGGATGATTTGTCCTTAAGCCTCGGCTCATTCTCTGGCCCTATTGTGGCTCGATAACACGCGACAGGTTAGCGCGTGGTTTCGATGAACGTGACCTTGTTGATCTCCTTCAGGGTGGTGGTGCCGCCCCGGACCTTGTCGAGCGCCGATTCCCGCAGGAAACGCATACCCTCCTCGCGGGCGGCCCGGCGAATTTCCGAACTCGGGCGCCTGTCCAGGATCATTTCCCGGATGCGGTCGGTCAAATCGAGCAGCTCGTGAATGGCGGTGCGGCCCCGGAAACCGGTGCCCGCGCACTCGATACACCCCTCCCCTTCATAGAACGGCACATTGCCCCATTGTTGCGGGTCCAGGCCGCTGGCTTCCAGCACCTCGGGAGGATAGAGGACCTGCTTGCGGCAGGTGGGACAAATGATCCGCACCAGGCGCTGCGCCAGAATGCAGTTCAGGGCGGAAACAAAGTTGTAGGGCTCCACCCCCATGTTCAAGAAGCGGCCGATCACATCCACCACGTTGTTGGCGTGCACGGTGGTGAACACCAGGTGGCCGGTGAGCGCGGACTGAATGGCGATCTGCGCGGTTTCGGTGTCGCGGATTTCGCCCACCATAATCTTGTCCGGGTCATGGCGCAGGATGGAGCGCAGGCCGCGCGCGAAGGTCAGCCCTTTTTTTTCGTTCACCGGAATCTGAGTGATGCCGCGAATCTGGTACTCCACCGGGTCTTCAATGGTGATGATCTTGTCTTCGTCGGTCTTGATCTCATTCACCGCGGCGTAGAGGGTGGTGGTCTTGCCGCTGCCCGTGGGCCCCGTGACCAGCACCATGCCGTAGGGCTCCTTGATATAGCGGCGGAACTTCCGCAGGTCCTCCTCGCTGAAGCCGACCACCTCCAGAGTGAGCGTGTGGAACTTCTCGCTCATCGACTCCTTGTCCAGCACGCGCAGCACGGCGTCTTCGCCGTTGATGGAAGGCATGATGGAAACGCGGAAATCAATCGGCCGCCCCTTGTACTTCACGCGGAAACGGCCGTCCTGAGGCACACGGCGCTCGGCAATATCCAGTTCGCTCATCACCTTGATGCGGGAGATGATGGTGGAATGGTGCTCCTTGGCGATGGGGTTCATGGCCTGCTGCAGCACACCGTCAATGCGGTATTTGATGTACACCGAGTCGTCGCGGGTCTCGATGTGAATGTCGCTGGCCCGCCGCTCCAGGGCGGTGAAGATGGTGGTATCCACCAGGCGGATGATGGGGCTGATGTCGCCCTCGGCAGTCAGCCGCTCGATGGAGATGGTTTCATCTCCGCTTTCATCTTCGCGGATCACGTCCAGCGTGAAGCCTTCGCTGGCCTCATCCAGCACGCGCTGTGACTGCTCCGTCTTCTTGAGAATGTCGGCGATCTGGGAAAGCGTGGCCACCTTGCTGACGATGCGCTTGCCCAGCAGCAAGCTGATTTCATCAATCATCATCAGCTGACTGGGGTCGGCGATGGCAATGGCCAACCGGTCGTCCTCTGTCTCCTGCAGGGGGACGAAGTTGTAGCGGAACATCAAGTCAACCGGGATCTTCTTGAACAAATCATGATGGAGTTGGAAGTCGCGCAGGTCCACGTACTCGCAGCGATAGCGCCGCGCCACGTCGCGCGCCCGCGACTGCTCGTCTCCGGCGAGTTCGGTGGCAACGCGCCCACCGTTCCCGCCATTCACAAAAAGTGACTTCTTGTCCATAAAGACTCGGTAGCTGGTAGTTGGCAGTTAGTAGTCGCCTGGAATCACGAGCCAGCAGTCACCAGCTACCCCCTTAGTGAATTCCTCCCGCTCCCAGCGTAAAGATCGGCAGATAAAGCGAGATCAGCACAAAGGCCACGATAACGCCCATAACAATCAGGATGACCGGCTCGATGAGGGCCATGGTCGCGGTCAGCGCCGCTTGTACATCTTCCTCGTAGAATTCCGCCACCGACGTCAGCATGGCGGGCAGGGCCCCCGTGGATTCGCCCACTTCGATCATTTCCACCGCCAAGTCGGGAAAGGAGCCTTGTTCTTCCAGGCTGCGGGCCAGCGGCCGTCCTTCGCGGACTTTGCGCACGGCATCGTTAACGCCATTGGCCATGTGCCGGCTGCCTACGGAGGAGCCCGCAGTTTCCAGCGCCGGCACCAGGGGCAGGCCGCCGGTCAGCAGGGTGGCCATAATACGCGAAAAGTTTGCCACCTGGTACTTGGTTATGATGCCGCCAAGCCCGGGCAGGCTCTGCAGGAAACGATCAATGCGATCGGCGCCCCGGTCCGTGTTCTTCCACCGCCAGAACAGGAAAATGAACGCCACAATGCCGCCCAGGAAGAGAAACACGTATTTGCGGGCCCCGGTACCCAGCTCCAGCATGAACACAGTGGTGGCCGGCAGCTGCGCATTCAGCGATTGATAGAGTTCGCCAAAGCGCGGCACCACATAGGTCACCAGGAAACTGAGCATGACGGTCACCATGGTGACCAGAAGCGCTGGATAAACCAGGGATGCCTTCAACTTTTTCTTGAACGAAATGGTCAAGCGCTGAAAAGCAATAAAGCGGTTCAGCACTTCTTCCAGATTGCCGCTTTTCTCTCCCGCCAGCAGCGTCGTGGTGTACATCTTGGGGAAGATGCCTTGGGCGACGAAGGCGTCGGAAAGCAATTCGCCGCTGCGCACCCGGTCGCGCACATTCTCCAACACACCGCGGAAGAACAGGTTCTTCTGCCGGCGGATGAGCAGGTCGAGCGCATTCAGAATGGGCAAGCCGGCGCGCACCAGGGTGACGAACTGCTGGTTGAAAATGACAAACTGCTCCAGCTTGACCTTACGCCGGCGAAATAAAATGACGTCGCCGCCTGCCAGCAGGCCGCGCGGCTTGACCCAGTAAACCAGGTAGCCCTGCTGGGCGTAGCGCTCCTTGACCTCGGCCACGGAGAAGCCGTTTTCAACCTGCTGTACGAGGTGACCGTGTTCGTCGGCTACCTTGATAAGAAATTCGGCCATCCAGTTCTATCTTTTGGGTAATCTGGTTTTTAGTCTAACACCGCAACTTAGCCGTCCAACTTGCTGCAAACACTTACCGAAGTTCCCGTATTGGTTACTGACCGACTTCTTGTTCAATCACTTGCACGCCCGGCGGGGGAGTGAACTGAAACTGCCGGTCGGCGATTTCCAGGTTCTCCTGCTGGTCCTCAAAACGATATTCGGTGGTGGAACCGTCGGCTCCATCCACCACCAAACGCACGATTTTTCCCTCCGGCGCAATCTCTATCAGCACCTGATTTACGCCTTCCATAAACTTAGGAACTCCGCGCAACACCGTGTCACCTGGATGCCAGGGAGGCGCGTCGGGAGCCAGGGAAAGCGCTTCGAACTCCTTCCGCAGCTTGGTCTTACCCAGCAGATAGGCGAGCGGAGAGCGCAAATCTTCCAGCTTTTTCATGGGCGTTCTGCGCGCCTGCTGCTCACCGGGAACGTAAAACCAGGCCGTTTTGCCGTCGCTGACGAACAGTTTTTCGCGTGGTTTCTGATAGTTCCAGCGCATTCTACCCGGCCTTTTCAGCCACAGCGTGCCCGATTCTTCGCGGGAAATGCCCGCTCCGCGGTAGATTTCGGTGAAATTCGCCTGCAATGTGCGCAGGCGGTTGTAATGCGCATCCACCTCCTCCGCCAGCTTAGGAACGCTGGTTTGAGCAAAAATTGCGCTGCTGAGCAACAATAAAGCCGCCCATCCCAGCAGCACGCGCCCGGGGTGTAGGTTCATCAGATTCCTGCCTGTTGCGAAGGTTGTAGAGCTGGTTCTCTGATTTAGATTACAGCTTGGGCATCTCTGATGCTTTAACCCCTGGCGGCAATCCCTGGGTGATAAACGGTAAAGCGTCGGGCACCGCGACCCACACATTCCCTTCAGGAGCGAGCTTGTAAGGATGGCCTGCCGGATCCAGCGGAATACCCGGAAGATACCCGGCGCGAACCAGCTCCGCCCAATTTCCTGGATCGTGTCCGGTGCGCTCAAAGTACTGCCGAATCAGTTGCTCCAGCCTGGGCACGGTTTCGTCCACCTGAAGCGCGCGCAAATGAGAGATGGCATTGGCCTTAATGTCTTTGTCCTTGGAGTCGTCGTAAGTCATGGTCCAGAGCATGCGGGCGGTTTCCAGATCGCCGCCACGCTCGGCCATGCGGGCTGCCAACAGCTTCAGAAAGGGATGCGCGTTGGGCACCCTGGAACCCTGCTCAAAAGCCTGAGCTGCAGCCCCATAATCTTTCTTTTCAAGGTAATAGATAAAGCCAAGGTTGTAATAGAGGTGCCAGTTATCGGGATTTTCCTGAATGCCAAATTTCACCAGCTTGATGGCCGCATCGGGGTCGCCGGCGCCATTGGGTGGGGGCTGGGTGAGGAAGATGGCGCCAAACTGGTAGGCCACAGTCAGGTGAGGGTCCAGTTGCGTGGTGATGTCCAGCAGGGGAGCGAGGAGCTTGTACTCGTGGGAGGCGAGCACGTGCTTGCCTCCAAAGTACTGGACGGCGCGGGTCCAGTAGATGTCCGCCAGTAAGCCGGTGTAGCCTAGGCTCATGCGCTTGAGCACAGAAGGCGATGGAATATAAAGCGTTTCTTCCAAAGTGGCGCTGGGCCGGGCGCGGTCGGCGAGGGTGATTGAGAAGACCGCGGCCGCCAGGCACACCACGAGGATGGCGACGAGGATGGCGGTAGTGCGGCGGCTGGGCCTCATTTCAGGTTGCGGCGCTCGAATATGAGCATGGCGCCGGCTACTGCCGCGGCGGAATAGAGCAGCGCGTAAAGCGTGTTGTAGAGGACGAGCGAGGCCGCGACGGGCTGGTCATGGGCCACGGACGAGATTACATTGAGGGCGGCAAAGTTGGGCACAACGTAGGCGGCAGCGATGGCGATCCAGCCGATGACGCCGTGGGTGAGCGAGGCAAAGCCGCGCAGGTCCTGGGCAAAGGTGCCGATTACGAACAAGGCAAAGGCGAACACCGCCGAGAGCAGGGGCGAGGAAAAGGAAGAAAAGAGCAGGGCCAGGGCGGTGATCATCACAAACTGCAGGATGATGAAATAGAGCGCCACCAGCAGGTAGGCATCGGCTCGTTGGAAGTGGTGCGCCAGGTAAAAAACGGCGGCAAAGATGCCAACCGCCATGAAGACGGTATTCACCACAAGCGTGGCGACTAGGCCGCCGAATTTGCCGAGAATAAACTCCCAGCGGCGCACCGGGCGGGAGAGGATGGTGTAGAGAGTCTTCTTCTCGATCTCCTTCGAGACCAGGCCGATGCCAATGAAAATAGCAATGACCAAACCAAACAACGAAACCGCGGTGAGTCCCAAATTGATGACGACGTTGCGCTCGATGTTCATGGAAATCTGGCCCACGAGCAGGGAAGCAGCCACCATGAGCAGCGCGAAAGCGATGAGGTTGTAGAGGACGCGGTCGCGCACGGCCTCCCTAAACGTATTCGACGCGATGGAGGTGACGCGGGTCATCTTGCGGCCACCTCCGCCGGAGAAAGCTTCTCGACAAAATAATCTTCCAGGCTGGCGCGCACCGGGGTGACTGAAACCAGCTTGAGGTTGGCGCGGCGCAAAGCGTCAACGGCGGCATCCAGTTGGTTCTCGCCGACGACAGCGCGCGCCATGGCACCGATCAGGTGACACTCGGCGCTGAGCGCGTGCATTGCGGGCGGAATCACTCCACCCTGCCAAATGACCTCGACCTTGCCGCGCACCGAGGAGGTGAGGTCGGCAATCACGCCGATGCCGCGCAATTCTCCCTGGTGAAGGACGGCCACGCGATCGCACAGGGCCTCAGCGTCAGAGAGGATGTGCGTGGAAAAGAAAACGGTTTTGCCTTCCTGCTTCAAGCTTTCTATGAGGTCGCGCACTTCCCGGCGGCCGATGGGATCGAGCCCGGACATGGGTTCATCCAGGAAAACCACCTTGGGATCGTGCAGGATGGCTTGGGCGATGCCCACGCGCTGCAACATTCCTTTGGAAAACTTGCGTAGTTGCACGCCGGCAACGTCGCGCAGGCCTACGCGCTCCAGCACGGCGGCAACGCGACGGCTGCGCGCGCGCGCCTCCACGCCGGAAAGCTGAGCGTAGTACTCCAGCAACTCGCGGGCGGTGAGATAGTCGTAAAAGTAAGGCTGCTCGGGAAGAAAGCCGATTTGCGCCTTGACCTGCGGATCGTTCACCTCCCGGCCCAGGATTTTGGCGGAGCCGGCGGTGGGAAACATCAACCCCATCAGGAGCTTGAGAGTCGTGGTTTTGCCCGCTCCATTGGGGCCGAGATAGCCGAAAACCTCGCCTTCCTCAACCGCCAGATTAAGCGGTCGGAGAGCGCAGCGGGGACGCTTGCGCCAGAACCCGACGGTATACGTTTTTTCCAGGCCAAAGGTTTCTATGGCAGGCATAGCGACGAAGGTTGGCAAGAAAACCTGAAACAATTATATGCAAAGAGAATCGGGAAGGGAGGTTACGAAGGGAATCGAACACCAGGAGTTAATGCCGCAGCTCGGGGATGCGCCCGCGCCAGAAGAAAGTAAAGGGGAACGGCGGATTGCTCCACCGCTCCCCTCGGCTCGTACCCTCCCCCAGGTACTTCGCCGAACTTGCCTTGGCCGCTCCCTCCAGCGGCCGTCACCGCTCAGTGCGCTCAGCCAAGATGCGAGCTGCACCGCAGTTGCAGACATCATCGCAGTTTTGCTGCCATTCTGAGGTTAACCAGCGGGGTTCAGGAAGTGCCTCAATTTCAAGGGGAAGGAGAGGGAGGGAGATGCAGGACGGAGCACGGGCGAACCTGGATTGGCAGATTGCGTCGGGTGGGACGACAAAAAATGTCAGGTGATTGCCGAGTTGCCGGAGCTATCGCCCGCTGAGGCTGCTGTTGGTTTCGGTTTTCCCCGGCTTAAACCCGGCACTACGTTCTTGCGCCGCTTTGCGGCTGGTCTGTAGGCCCCTGCAACGCTGGAACACACAGGGGCCGGCGGGCGCATCGAACTATGACATGTCCGGAAAAGCCACAAGCAGGGATCGAGCCAAGGCATCTACGGCAGCGCCGCTGATTCCGGCGAATCCCACGCTGGAGAAGCTGCGGGAAGCCGCGCGCACGTGCCGCGCCTGCAATCTATGGGAGCGCGCGACCCAGACGGTATTTGGAGAAGGCACTCGCCAGGGGCGCGTCATGTTCGTGGGCGAGCAGCCGGGAGACCGTGAAGACCTCGCGGGCCGTCCGTTCGTGGGCCCGGCGGGATGGTTGCTGGACAAAGCGCTGGAGCAGGCGGGCATCGCGCGCGACGAGGTTTACGTCACCAACGTCGTGAAGCACTTCAACTGGGAGCCGCGGGGCAAGCGGCGCATCCACAAGAAGCCCAACCAACTGCAGATCACGGCGTGCCGTCCATGGCTGGAATCGGAATTGGCCGTAGTCAGGCCGGAGGTGGTGGTCTGCCTGGGAGCGACGGCGGCGCAGGCGCTGCTGGGGAAGAGTTTCAAGGTTACGCAGCATCGCGGGGAAATGCTTGCTTCACCGCTGGCACCTTATGTGACCGCGACGGTTCATCCTTCCTCCATTCTGCGCGCGCCGGATGAGGAGAGCCGCCACCGGGAAACCGAGTTGTTTGTCGCGGATCTGAAACGGGTGGCGGCGGCGCTGAGGCGGAAGAAGGCGGCGTAGGAGATCCCACTCAAGCCAAAAACAGGCTTGAGTGGGGCACCCGCGCAATTAGTGATCCCACGCAACCAAAAGAAGGCTTGAGTGGGGCACCCGCGCAATTACTGATCCCCATGCAAGCCAAAAGAAGGCTTGAGTGGGGCACTCGCTGAGAGTGGGGCACCCGCGGAGGACTACGCCGCGCGCAGAGTAAATAACGTTACTTCGGGCGGGCAGTTAAAGCGTACAGGCAGAGTGATAGTACCCAGGCCGCGGTTGGTGTAGAGGGTGAGCGGGCCGAGGTGGCGCAGCCCCCACGGATACTTGCGCGCGAGCGGCGGCAGGTAGGGAGGGCCGATAACAGGCAGCACAATCTGGCCACCATGGGAGTGGCCGGAGAGCTGCAGGTCCACGCGTCCGGCAGGCACCCGATCGGCGAAATCGGGTTCGTGAACCAGCAGGACCACGGCTTCTGACGACGGAACCTTCTGCAGGGCAACATCGAGATCGCCCGCGCCGGCCATCACGTCATTCATGCCGGCCAACCAAATGCGGGCGCTGTCCCGTTCCACAGCAAAAGACTGATCACGCAGTACGTGGAAGCCATGGTGGCGCAGGATTTCCGACACCAGGTCAGGCTCCGTAAAGTAGTCATGATTGCCGAGCACGGCAAAAACGCCCAGGGGTGCGCGCAAGTTGGAAAGGATACTGGAGCAGGGTTCGGCCTGGTGCGCAGCCGCAGGATCATGATGATCGGTGAAGGCGCCCTGAGTAACGAAGTCGCCGGTGAGCACGACGAGATCGGGTTGCAGTTGATTGACGACCTGAACGGCGGAGGTGATTACGCGGACATCCACATAGGGGTCGTAATGGAAATCGCTGAGTTGGACGATGCGCAGTCCGTCCAAGCGGGAGGGCAATCGTGTCAGGGGTACTTCTAGACGAGTAACACGCAGATCGGTGGTGTCATGATAAAGGACGCCAGTGCCGGTGATGGCCAGGGCGGCAGCACCGAGGGCGGAAGTGGCCAGGAATTGCCGGCGGGTCAGGGGCAAACACCAATTTTAACATCGTAAACGAAGCTCCTAAGCGATTCACGGCTGCCTTTCAGCAGGATGCCGAATTTTCCGTCGAGAGATGAAGAAGTAGGCGAGGGGGCCCAGAGCGAGGCAGATCGGGCCCCAGAGGCGGGATTGAGGGTCGCTGTTGAGGAGGGCCCACGCAAAAAATAGGATGGGCAGCAGAACCACCGTTGCCATTCCGAAACGGCCGCCGGGAACCAGGAAGCGGCGGGGAAGATTGGGGGTAGTACGGCGCAGGCGCCAGAGCGAGAGTAAGGTCATCACGGACGTGGCGACGCGCAGCCAGGCATAGATGGCGATCAGTTGGGTAAGGGAGAAGACGGCGAGCACGGCGCAAATCAAAACCGAAAGAACGATGGCGCGGATGGGAGTGCCGAAGCGGGGATGGAGCCGGGCGAGTGCGGAGTGGAAGTAGCCGTCTTCCGCCATGGCGAAAGGCAGGCGGGTGGCGGCGAGCACGGTGCTTTCCAAAAGCACAAAAGTGCAGACGGCGGCTGCGGCAAACATGGCAGTTTCCATGCGGGCGCCGCTCACCTGGCGCGCCGCCTGCACGATGTATCCGGTATCCCAAGCCTGCCAATTGCCTAAGGCCGCCAGTCCGGCGGCGATGGGCAGGAAGAACGTAATGACCGCGAGAGGCACCACCAGGGCAAGTCCGAGGGGGAAATTGCGCTCGGGTTGCTCGATTTCTTCGCTGACGGTCGAGAGCTGCTCGTATCCGGAATAAATCCACAAGGCAAGGGCGAGGCCGACGCCGAAGGTTTCACGCCAGGATTTGTCGCTCGCTAAAAAAGGATGAAAGGGATTGAAGCGGGCGTGGGCGAAGCCCTGGGCGGTGAAGATGGCCACCGGCACCAGGGCGAGCAGAAGCAGGACAAGGGTGAGGTTGCCGACCAGGCGGATGCCGCGGATGTTCAAGTACCCCACCGACGCGAGGAAGGCAGCGGCTATGAGCCAGTGCTCGGTGCGGGTGAGGGGAAGAAGTTCTCCGATGTAGTCGGCCATGAGCACGCCGTAGGCGGCGCTCATGAAGAAGGTGCCAGTCCAGTTCCACCAGCCGCAGTGGAATCCCCAGAAGTCGCCGAAAGCGGCGCGGGTCCAGCGGTAGAATCCGCCTTCCACGGGCATGGCGGTAGCCATTTCCGCCGTGGCCAGGGCTATGGGCACGCTGAAAAGCAGCGGGACCACCAGGATGAAAATAAGGGAGAGGCCGGGACCGGAGGTGGAGACCATGGCTTCGAACCCGAAGGGCCCGCCGGCACAGTAAGCGTAGAGGACAGCCACGAACGGCGCTAGCGTGATGTGCTGCAGTTCGCGATGGCGCGGGGCCGTAGCCGGCTGCGAAAACATGGTCTGGGCAAGGTAGAAGAAGCTTGTTGGAGCGTCAAATGGAAACCGCAGAGGACATTCGTTTCCCGTGAGGATTTATTGTGAATTGCTCGGCGTACTCGGCATCTCGGCGGTAGTCATTGGTTTTGTTTAGAAAAGTGAAAGCTGGTCAGCTTGGGAGACTGGGTGGGTGCGGCTGCTGTGGCGTCCGTATTCGGAACGGATACTGTACTTAACGCGAAATTTGGCAAACAGATGGGAGATGCGCTTGCGGTACGACGAGGAGACAAAGGCGCGCTCGCCGTACCGCTGGCGATAGCTTTCCACCAGCTGAGGAAATTCCTTTTCCAGGAAGGGAAGGAAGATGGCAGCGGAGCAGGGCTTAAGGAAGAGCGGATTGGCGTAGATATATTTGCCGCCGGCGTGGGCGACGGCGCGCACCAGGTTTTCCAGATCGCGAGGCGAGTCGGTGATGCCGGGCAGAACGGGCGCGCAGATGACGCCGGCCGCTACGCCAGCCTCATTCAGCTTGCGCATGGCTTCCAGGCGCAGGTCGGGCGGGGAGCACGGGGCTCGAGGATGCGGGCGAGGTCCGTGTTCAGCGTGGTGATGGTCAGGTTGACGAAGAGCTGGTTGTGGCGGGAAATTTCGCGTAGAACGTCAATGTCGCGGAGCACCAGGTTGGACTTGGTGACGATGCCAAGGTCGTGGCCGTGGTGCCGGGCCAGTTCTTCCAGGATGGTGCGAGTCACGCCGTAGCGGCGCTCGGCGGGCTGGTAGGGGTCGGTGGCGGTGCCGATGGCGATCTCTTCCCCGGGTTTCACTCTCTTCAGGTCGCGGCGGAGCATCCAGGCGGCGTGCTGCTTGACGTAGATCTTGCGCTCAAAGTCCACGCCCTGGCGCAGCTCCATGAACTCATGGGTGTAGCGGGAATAGCAATATTTGCAGGCGAATTCGCAGCCGCGGTAGGGATTGATGGTCCAGGCGAAAGGCATGCGGGGCACGTCGCAACGGTTGAGCAGGGAGCGCACGGGCAGGGTGAAGAATTCGATGTCGTGGCCGGGCTGGAGGAACTCACCCTGCGCAGCAAGCCGGGCAATGCCGACCAAGGGCTTGGGAGTCTCGTCGGAGAGCAGGGGGAGGGAAGCCATAGGCAGCAACTTCGCTTTTTGTTCGCCATCGAAAGTTATCGTAATCGGGCAATATATGTCAATCCGTTTCATTGGCAGCCAAATGGTTATATTTGGCTGTTCGGAGCGGCTATAGCCTAGAATTCTGTGCCATGCTGCTGAACGAACAGTTTTGGTGGCAAGCCCCAAACTCCATACGTATTCCGATGGCCATTGGAGTTGCCATCGCATGGACTTTACGGCTGCGTGGCATATATGCAGGCGTGAAGAACGCGCCAAAACGGTCACCGAGGTCAGGCATATCGAGGTAGTTCTCGTCACAGTTTTGTGGGGTTTCATTGCGGTGAGCGTCACAGTTCTCGTCCTAACCAGACACTGAGGGTTGCTGGGGTTCTTTCACAGCGTGGAAAGGTTGTCCCTTTTCTACCCTGTACTCGCTCCATTGGAGGGAGCGCAGGGCCTTCCGATGTGCGGTTGCTTATCAGATGTCGAAGACGCGGTAGGCCGTGGGAGGGTTTTGCAACTGCAGCAGGGGCAAGGCGACATTGTAAACCGGGATGCCAGCGGTAGTTTTGCCCTCGATGCAGCCATGATGGGCATGGCCGTGGAGGACCAGGTTGGCGCCATGGCGGTCGGCCACTTCCGACAGGCGCGAAGTGCCGAGGTAGGGATAGATTTCCGCCGCTTCGCCCTGCACGGTTGAGCCGACGGGGGCGTAGTGGATGACGACGATGCGCTTTTCGGTGCGCAACTGGGCCATGGCGCGCTCCAATTTGAGGGCCTCGTCAATGCCGGCCTGCACGAAGGCTTTAATGGGAGCCTCGCCGAAGGCGGTGAGCACGCCGCGGCCAAAGCCGCCGGCGAAGCCTTTGGTGCCGGCGAACCCCACACCATCGCGCTCGTAGGCGGTGCCATCGAGCACCTTGATGCCCTCGGCAGTCATCATCTGCATGAGCTCGTTTTCCTGCCCGCTTTCGTAGTCGTGGTTGCCGAGCACGGCCACGATGGGCAGGCGGATGCGCACCAGGGCGTTAAGCAGGGATTCCATCTCCTGGGGCTTGCCGTAGTTGGTGAGGTCGCCGGCCAACACCAACAAGTCAGCCTGGTCGCGCACGTGCGACATCTGTTCGCGAATGCGATCGTAGTTCTGTGGGGTAAAGTGCAGGTCCGCGGTGGCAGCGATTCTCATGGTCAAAAGTGTTATGACACCTTGCGCTCCTTGGCCGCAATAGGGCAGGCGGTGTTCACGGGCGCCACCAGCTTGGGCTGGCGCTGGTCCCGGCAGGCGTCCACCAGGTTGTCCAAGCCCCATTCGTGAACATCAATGGCGAACATGTTCTCGTCCACCAGGCTGCCACGGAACTTGGCTTGCGGGTCCGGGTTAGCCAGCTCATCCTGCAGACGCTGCAGCAGCGCCTGCCAAAGGTGGCGGGGCACATACGAACTGGGCGCCGGATAGATGTAGTGGAACAGGATGAAGGACCAAAGCAGCATCTCCCAATGGGATCCGGCGAGGTGCAGCAGGCGTTCCCAGTCGAGCCGGCCGCGGGTGCCGTAGATGACGTGAGCGATATCGGCGCCGTCGAAGCGTTCGCGGCGGGTGACAAACAGCTTGGAGGCGATCAGTTCCTCAGGAGCGAGCACGCGCACGGGAACGCCGACGATTTCGGTGGGCATGCCGCGCTCGATCCAGCTGTCTTCGACGATGATGACGGCGTTGCTCATGCCACAAATCAGGTCCACATAGAAATCGCCCCGATGGGCCTTGGCCAGCCAAACCGGGTCCACCACGCTGCACTCAAAGCCATCGTTAATCAGGCATTCCAGCGCCTGGGGCACATGCTGGGCGGCCAGGAAGACATCGAGGTCCTTGGTGTCGCGCCAAATGCCGGTGTGCTTCTGCAGGGCGAAGGCGCCCGAGACGACGTAGGGAATGCCGCCCTGGTTCAGGACTTGCAGGACCTCGCGAAACAGGCGCTCCTGCTCCGGGGGGAAGTCCGGGGCAGTGGAGGAGCTGACCGGCAGCGGTTTTTCGTCCGCCTTTGGCACAGGTGCTTGGATGTTGTTCCTGGCCCGGCAGTTGGAATGGCTGCATCGAAAAGAGGTAGTTGGTAGCGGGTAGTTGGACAGTGGTAGATTGACCGCGGGTTTGCCAAACTGCACCCCAGCTAAGGTCAGTTACCTGTCGCAGAAGTAATAAAACGTCTTTACCGGAGTTCACGTGAGCCGAAAGACACAGACGGTGGACATCCAGGGCCGGCAGCTGCAGCTCTCGAATCTCGACAAAGTGCTGTACCCCGAGGCGGGCTTCACCAAGGGGCAAGTCATTGATTACTGCGTGCGGATTGCACCCATGCTGTTGCCCCATCTGCACGACCGGCCGCTCACCATGAAGCGCTATCCGAACGGGGTGAGCGGGCAGTTCTTTTACGAGAAGAACTGTCCCTCCCACCGGCCGGAGTGGGTGCAGACCGCTTCCGTGTGGAGCGAAGGCAACCACCGCTATATGGACTACTGCCTGGTGCAGGATCTGCCCACGCTAGTGTGGGCGGCCAACCTGGCCGATATCGAACTGCACACCTCGCTGTCGCTGGGCAAGGATATTCTGCGGCCGACCATGCTGGTGTTCGACCTGGATCCCGGGGCGCCCGCCAACATCGTGCAGTGCTGCCAGGTGGGGCTTTGGGTGAAGGAAATTTTCCAGCATTTCGGGCTGGAATGCTTCGCCAAAACCTCGGGCTCGAAGGGCCTGCAGGTGTATGTGCCGCTGAACACCCCGACCAGCTACGACCAGACGAAGCCGGTGGCGCACGCCATTGCTCGGCACCTGGAGCGCGAACATCCGCAACTGGTGGTTTCCGACATGAAGAAGGCGCTGCGGGTGAATAAGGTGCTGGTGGACTGGAGCCAGAACGACGATCACAAGACCACGATCTGCGTATATTCGCTGCGGGCCAAGGAGCGGCCCACCGTTTCGACGCCCGTGGAGTGGGCAGAGGTGGAGCGCTGCCTCAAGAAGAAGGATCCGAAGCTGCTGGTGTTCGACAGCAACGATGTGTTGAAGCGAGTGGAGAAGAAGGGCGACCTTTTCGAGCCAGTTCTGAAGCTGAAGCAGAAGCTGCCCGCGCTGGGAGCGGTGGAGACGGGTGAAACTGAACCGGTGAAAGCTTTGCCGGGAAAGCGCGCCGCTGCAAAGAATGGTGTTCGCTCGCCGGTTCCTGGCAAGCGTTCGGGGCGCGCTCGCACGGGATGAGGCTATGGTTTCGAGAACATAGCGGTCACGCAGCCGGTCTGGCGCGCCGGCAAGTAGGATGCCGCCCAGGGTTTGCAACCCCCGGGCAAATTCTCACAATTTGGCGGCGGCTATGGCGGCAGGAGCGGCCCACTCGTCCATGGAGTGCTGGCGGCGGCAGTCCAGGCACATGGTGACGGGAAAGCGGGAGGAGCAGTGCGGACAAATGGCGCGAGTAGCGAAAGTATTAAAGGGCTGACCACAAGCGCCACACTGCCAGAAATTTCCGATGGGCGGCGCAGCTTTGCAAGTCGGGCAAGTGAATCCGAGATGACGCGGCAGCTTCGCCAGTCGGGAGAGAGCTTGCGCCTGCCGCAGTCCTGACCAGCAATTCAGCAGAATAAAGGCCGAGATAATCGCAAACCAGCCGGAGTGATTCCAGGCGGCGAAACCGATGAGGCCGAGCACGCCCAGGAATCCGATGATGGTGGCTGCCATCAGGCTGCGGGCGCGCCCCAAAGGGAACCACAGCAGAGAGCGCAGGATCTGGCCGCCGTCCAGCGGGTAGATGGGCAGCATATTAAAGATCAGCAGCCCGACGTTGATCACAAAGGCCGCCTGGACGAACGCGTATACATTGGGCATTGCCTGCGACAGCCCCGCTGAGCGGCTCCATAGAAAAATGGGACCGAGGACGACCAGCAAAAGCACATTGACCAGCGGGCCGGCGGCGATGCTCCAGAGGGTAGCGCCGGGACGCGGCGGCGGGTCCACGTAGGCGACGCCGCCCAGCGGCCAGAGGACGATGTGATCCGACCTGCCCCCAACTTGCCGGCAGGCTAGCGCGTGGCCATACTCGTGGAGCAGGACGATGGCAAACAGCGCCAGGTACTCAATCGCGTTCCAGACGACCGAGGAATATCTGGTCGAGCGGGTGTTGATCTCGAAAATCGCCACCAGGAACCAGGACCAATGCAGGAAGACGTCAACTCCGGCAAAGCGGAACAGGTGGACTGAGCCTTTGCGAATACTGCCCATAATGCGAGTTATAGCACGCTTTTGGAGCCTCACAGCTAGTGGCGGAGCATTTGTGCCGCATATACTCTCAGGATGTAGGCAGGAGTGAAGCCATGGCCACACTGCACACCGGCACCTCGGGATGGGCGTATTCGAGTTGGAAGCCGGCTTTTTATCCCGCCAAGCTGCCGCAGAAAAGCTTCCTGAATTACTACGGCACCCGGCTCAACGCGGTGGAGGTGAACTACACCTTCCGGCACATGGCCAGCGAAAAGAGCCTGCAGAACTGGATTGGGGAGACGCCGGCTGAGTTCCGTTTCTGTCTGAAAGCGCATCAGGCCATCACGCATATCAAGCGGCTAAAGGAGAGCGAGGAACTGGTGAAGCGCTTCCTAGGGTCGCTGGAGCCGCTGCTGCGGGCAGGGAAGCTGGGCCCGGCGCTGTTCCAGCTGCCGCCCAACTTCAAGGCCGATGCCGTGCTGCTCAGCGATTTTCTGGGCGGGCTGCCACGGGGGCTGTGCTGTGCCTTTGAGTTCCGCCACCAGAGCTGGTTCAGCGACCCGGTGTATGACACCCTGCGGCAGCACAATGCCGCATTGTGCGTGGCCGAGAGCGAGGACATGACCGTGCCTGACGTGTGCACGGCAAACTTCTGCTATTACCGGCTGCGCAAGCCGGAGTACAGCCCCGCCGAACGGCAGCAGATCGCCGGCAAAATGCGCCAGCATCTGGCAGAAGGACGCGACGCGTTCGTCTTCTTCAAACACGAAGACACGCCGGAAGGGGCGCTGCACGCGGCGGAGTTGCTGGAGCAGAGCCGGGCCTCCGCCGAGCCGGCGCGCCGGGCATCAGGCCTCTAATTCCCGCCACGTCCGATAACGCGCATACTCACCCTGTGCCTTCTGCGCCCGATAACGCGCGCTTGCTCGCCTCTTTTCTCGACTACCTGAAGGTGGAGAAGGGACTGGCGCCGCTGAGCATTGCTGCTTACGGCCGCGACCTGCAGCAGTTCGCGGAATTCCTGGAGCGGCGCAAGCGAGCGTTGGCCTCCGCACGGCAGCGCGATGTGCGCGAATTTTTGGAGGAATTGCAGGCCAACGCGATGGATGCGCGCTCGGTGGGGCGGAAGCTTTCGGCGCTGCGCCAGTTCTACCGTTACCTGCTGCTTGACCGGTTGGCAGAAAGCGATCCCACTCTCAACATCGAATCGCCGCGGCAGTGGAAGGTGCTGCCCAAGTCGCTGGCGCGCGAGGAACTGGAGAAGCTGCTGGCAAGCCCGCGGGCGGCGGGTTCCACCACGGAGGCAGAGGCGATCGCGCTGCGCGACCGCGCCATGCTGGAGGTGTTTTACGCCGGGGCGCTGCGCGTTTCCGAATTGGTGGGCGTGAAGCTGGATGATTTGAAGCTGGACCTGGGGTGCGTGCTGGTGCGCGGCAAAGGCGACAAGGAGCGCATTGTGCCGCTGGGACAGAGCGCCCAGCGCGTGCTACGGGACTATCTGCAAAGCGCGCGCGGGGTGCTGGCGGGCAAACGATCGTCGCCATTGTTGTTCCTGGGGCGTGGAGCAAAACGCCTGACGCGGCAGCGGGTGTGGCAGATGGTGAGCGCGGCTTCGGTTGCCGCCGGGCGCCACGCCAGCCCCCACATGCTGCGCCACAGTTGCGCCACGCACATGGTGGAAAATGGCGCCGACCTGCGCACCGTGCAGACCATCCTGGGGCATGCCGATATTGCGACTACACAGATTTACACCCATGTGGCGCTGGACCGGCTGAGAAATGTGTACAAGCAGCACCATCCCAGGGCGAAGAAGAATTGAGTAATTGGGTAATTGAGTAATTGAAAGAAGCAATTAGCAGTTAGCACTTGGCCAGCCACGTTTCTCGGCACTCCAGCTTAGTGTTTCAAGGCTAAATGCTAAATGCTAAATGCTAAATGCTAAATGCTAAAGGCTAAGTGCTAATTGCTAATTGTAAGTGCTTGTTCAGCGCAATTGCATGGGTACTCCGACGCGACAACCCGAGCCGCAGACGGTCGTTGAAAAAACCATCACGCAGTTTCTGCGCGTGCTGCGGGCGCGCAATGCTTCGCCGCACACCATCAATGCCTATCGCAAGGATCTCGCCGGATTTGCGGCGCATGTGGGCGAGGCGCGCTGGGAGAATATTGACCATGTGCGGATTCGCGGGTTCCTCTCGCGGCTCTACGAGCGCGGGCTGAGCAAGACTTCGGTGGCTCGCTCGCTGGCGGCGGTGCGCTCGATTTATCGCTGGATGGCGCGGGAGGGCATGGTGGAGCAGAACCCGGCCAAGCTGGTGGCCACTCCGCGGCTGCCGCAAAAATTGCCGCGCGTGCCCACCATCGAGGAAATGAATATGGTGCTCGACGGAGATTTGCCGGAGACAGTTGCTTTTCCTGAACGCGACCGGCTGCTGCTGGAACTGCTCTACGGATGCGGGATCCGCAACTCCGAGCTGGTGGGCATCAACCTGGAAGACGTACACCCGCAGAACGAAGCCATCCTGGTGCGCGGCAAGGGGAAAAAGGAGCGCTATGTGCCGTTCAACCCAGCGGTGGCATCGGCATTGCAGGCTTATCTTCCGGCGCGGCGGCTGGTGGTTGTTAAGGCGGGGAAGAGCACGCCGGCGTTGCTGGTAAACCGGCGCGGCGGGCGGCTCACGACCCGCAGCGTAGGACGAATTGTGAAAGCCATCGCGGTGGCCAAGGGACTCTCCCCCGACGTCCACCCGCACACGCTCCGGCATGCCTTCGGCACGCACATGCTGCAGGAGGGCGCCGACCTGCGCGCCATCCAGGAATTGCTGGGCCATGAGCGGCTCTCCACCACGCAGCGATACACCCAGCTCTCCATGCAGCACGTCATGCAGGTGTATGGGAAGACGCATCCGCGGGCGAAATAGTTCTGGTACCAGAGAGCAGTGGTTTAGAAGCCAGGTTTTCGGAAGGGCACGGCTTCAGCCGGTGCCGCCGGGCCCGCTGAAACTGCGGGCTTTAGCCCCTGAGGGTTGCTTCTCATCACCCCCGAAACGATTCTAGAAACCAGTTCTATCAGCTAGTTAGCACGCACCCAGCGTTCAACCACGGTCATCCCAGGGCGCGGGGTTCGATTCGTAACTGGTGTAATAGCTGTTCACAACAGTAACCTTGGAACTGGCCTCGATTCGGAGTAGGGTGCTGCCGTGAAGAGAGCAACCATCAGCGGGATTATTCTGCTGGCTGTTGCAGCAGCTATCTTTCTTATTGTGCGCTCTCGTAGGCGAACGGCCGCCGAACAGAACCTCGTCGTAGTGCGCGTATTCCGAGACAACAAATCCGATTTTCGAACAGAGCTTGACAGACGCCTTTATGGCTTTACTGACGAACGGCACCGAACAAAATCGGGGAAATGGATTTTTGTCGCGACTATAGAGCCGTATGACTATCGCGCAGAGTTGGATGGCAAAGTGGCACTGGTGCAGCCGCAACTTGTGATTCTAGATTCAGAAGAGGACACCAAGCTCGTCACTGGTATCGGAGGCCTAAGGCAAGCAAAGAGTGCTTGTGGAGCCGCGGGAAATTGTCCAGCGTTTATTCCCGCGTGGGTATGTGGCGATGAACTGGACGCGACCAAACAAGTGTTTGATTCTATCACCGCGCAATCAGTCACTGCGCCTGCAGCGCGATAATTGGCGATAAATCCCCTTCTCACCAGCGACACCTTCTGAACTGTCTCTGGCCACTACGTACCGCGTACTAGGTCTTGGGAACTGATTTCCCGTGCAACTGCTCCCACATCTCCACAACCCGCGCCTTGAGTTCGCCGGTGATGGCGGTGTAGGTGGCTTCGCCGGGTTCGGCATCAGCGGGCGGCGATACCGGATCACCGAACGCGATGCGCAGCGGATGCGGGCCCTGATACTTCTTGCCCCGCGGCCACACTTCGTAGAAACCATGCATGGCCACGGGAACAATGGGTACGCGCAGATTGGTGGCCAGGATGGCGGCGCCCTTCTTGAAGTTGCGGGGCACGCCGTCAATGCTTCGTTCCCCTTCCGGAAACAGCACCAGCACCTTGCCGCGGCGCAGGCCATAAGCGCCGGCGCGCATGGCGGAAACCAGCGCCGAGTCCGGATCCACGGGAATCACTTTGAGCAGGCGGGCGACCCGCTTGGGCAGGATGGCGCCAAAAATTTCCGTGGTGCCGAGCGAGAAGGCGTCGCGGAAGATCCGCCAGGGCACTACTGAGGCGAGCACGATAGGATCAAGAAAACTCTGATGATTGGGGCAGAGGAGGCAGGGGCCGTGCTCGGGTAGCTTCTCCAAGCCGCTGACCCGGAGATCAAAGCGGTCGCGGGAGATCATCTGCACGATCTTGGCAATGCAGAATCCCACGGCGGTGGAAAGGGGGCGGCGGCGGATGGCGGCGCGCACGAATTCGTCGGGGGCGTCGGCCTGGAGCACCGAAGCCCAGTCCACGCCGGATTTAGCCTCAGGGCCAGCGGAACCAGAGGTGGCGAGCACGCGATCCACCAGCTCGCGCACGGTGTAAACCTCCGACATCACCGATTCAGGCAAGGTGGCGCCGAATTCCTGCTGCAAAGACATAAGCAGCTCAACCCGCTGGATGGAGTCGAGGCCGAGGTCGAGTTCGAGGTTGTCTGGTGGACGAATTGCGCGGGAGCCGGAGCGCGCCTCCTGGCGCACGATTTCGAGTGCCCGCTGCACTTCGGGGCGTTCCAGCCAGAGCTGGTCTTCTTCGCTGAGCGGCCGGGTTTCTGGAGATGGGCCGCCTTCCTCCTCCATCTTGCCGGATTGCTGCTCCTGGCGGACGCGCTGCTCGATTTCAAAGCGCTTCACCTTGCGGGTAGTGGTGCGCGGCAATTCGTGCTGCCAGATTTCGTAGCTGAGGATGCGCTTGGTGGCGGGCAGCTGCGCCGAGAGAGTTTCAATGTCAAAGCGGATGACCTCTCTGGTGTTGGCGATCTTGCGCTCGCGCAGGACATCGAAATTGGGAACGAGCACGGCATGCAGCTTTTCCGCGTAGGGTTCGCCGGGGCGACTCTCCAGGCCCATGACGCAGATTTCCTTAATGAACGGCGATTTCAGGTAGTGATGTTCGATTTCTTCGGGATAAATGTTCTTGCCGGAGCTGAGGACGATGATTTCCTTTTTGCGTCCGGTGATGAAGAGGTTGCCATGGGAGTCGAGATAGCCGAGGTCACCGGTGAGCAGCCACTCATCGCGCAGGACGGCGGCGGTAGCGTCCGGCCGGTTGTAGTAGCCCGGCATGACGATGGGGCCTCGAATGGCGACTTCGCCGATGGCAGGGGCGCCGTCTTCCGGCGGCTGTGGATCGAGGAGCTTGACTTCGATACCGGGCAGGGGTGGTCCAACCGAGCCGATAGCGCGGCTGCCGGGAGGCGTGCAGGTGGCCCCGCCAGTGGTTTCGGTGAGGCCGTAGGCTTGCAGAATTTCAAAGCCGAGAGCATAGAGATCGCGGCCAACCTGCGGGTCGAAGCGCGAGCCGCCGGTAATGAGATAACGCATGCGGCTGCCCAGCATCTGGTGAACGCGGCCGAAGATGAGCTTGCCGGGATTCGCGCCCAGGGCGCGGGCGCCGCGGCAAAGCTTAAGCAGGACGCGGAAGGCGAGGCGGGCAGCAGCGCCACGCTGGCCCACCTCTTTCAGCATGCGTTCGTGAATCAGGTAAAAGAACTGGGGCACGCAACAGAACAGGGTGATATCGCGCTCGCGCAAGGCGCGCAGCAGTTCGGTGGTGTTCAACGACTCCAGGTAAACGATGCGGGCGCCGACCGCCAAGGGCACGAGCAGGTTGGCCATTTGGGCCAGGGCATGGAACAGGGGCAGCACGCCCAGGATGGCGTCGCCGGGACCAACCTTAAACATGCCGAGGGCGGCCTCGATCTCGCCAACCAGGTTGGCCTGGGTGAGCACAACCCCCTTGGGGTCAGCGGTAGTGCCGGAAGTGTAGAGGATGGCGGCGATGCTGCCCGGGTCTGCCTCAGGCGGGGTGAATTCACCCGGCTTGGCGGCCAGGATTTCGTCTACCACAGCAACCGCCTGCGCGGCCTGAGCGCCGACAGCCGAAGCGATGGCTGAGCCTTCCAATAACGCCAACTGAGCCGGCAAATCCTGGGTGGCTTGACGTGCGGCGGGCAGGTGCTCGGAATCGGTGAAGAGCAGAGTAGAGCCGCTGTCGCGCAGCAACTTGGCTATCTGATCAGGTCGGAAGGCGGTGTCCAGGGGAACAGCTACGCAGCCGGCGGCCAGGGTTCCGAGATAGGCGGCGACCCACCGAGGGCTGTTTGCAGCCAAGAAGGCGATCCGGGAGCCGGAGGCATAGCCGGACTCGCGCAGCCAGCCAGCAAGGGCGTTGGCGGCCTGCCGCAATTCGCCATAACCGACGCAATCCACCCGGTCGCGCCGCTGCATTTCCAAGGCTGCCGCCTGTGGCCAGCGCTCGGCTGCTTCCAGAAACCGGCTGTAGAAGGTGCGCATTCGCTGTCCTTGGAATATAGCGGAAATCGCGCCAAGTGGCGGCCTTCCGAGGTGCAACTCTTTGCACCCGGTAGGTGGAATGGCAGTCTGGCGTTGACAAGCAGAGCGGAGAATCCTAAGCTGCTCTCCTGCAGGTTAGCCGCCTGTCTGTGTCCTATGTACGCTCTTACCAAGATATTGCGATTCGCGGTGGGCGCATGCCTCAGCCTGGTGCTGCTCTACTGCGGAATCGGCATGATTGTGGGCATCGTGCTGGGCCGGGTGCTGCCGTCCTTCCCGTTTTCCTGGGTGGACTGGCTGAACCGTCCCAACCTGCCGCCGCTGCTGGATCACGTGATTAATTTCATTGTGACCAGCATGGTGGGGGCTGTGTTCCAAAGCACGGGACGACAAAAGGCTCCCGCTTGCGGCGCGCGAAAAAGCAGCGCCTTCTAACCACAATTGTCTCCCGCTCATTAATCCAGCACAGGAATGTTGCTCAGGGCAACCGCCCTCCACGGCGGCAAGTCCAACTGTGATCGAGGCTGGATTTTGCTGTCCACATCCGCGGCCGAGATATAGCACCGATATCGATCAGGCGAACGAGTGGAAAGCTCGTTTTGTCCCACGAGGGGAGAAGAAGATATGGAGACCGCACGGGAATTGCTGCTGCACGAATTGAAAGACATGCTAGATGCTGAACAACAGCTGGTGGAAGCTCTGGGCAAGCAGGCGGAGGAGTCGAGCCGTCCCGAGCTGAAGAAGGCGTTCGAGAGCCATCAGGCGCAAACCGAAGGCCACGTGGAGCGCCTGCAGCAGGCATTCCAGGAACTGGAGGAGGAGCCGGAAGAGAGCGAATGCCACGGCATCCGCGGGCTGATCCAGGAGCATGAAGCTTTTAAGGAGGAGAGCCCGGCCGAGGACCTGATGGACATTTTCAACGTAGGCGCGGCCGTAAAGGTGGAACGCTACGAGATGAGCTCCTATGAAAGTCTGATCCGGCTGGCCGGGGAATTAGGAGAGAAGAAGATCGCGCAGCTGCTGACCAAGACTTTGCGCGAGGAACAGCAGACGGAGAAGAAGATGGCAGCTTTCAGCAAGAAGCTCAAACCGGAACAACTGGGCGTAGAAGCGGAAGAAGCACCCGGGCGGGGGGCGCGGGCGGGGAGCCGTCGTCGCAGCCGGCGGGCGGCATAGAACCTCTGGAAACTCCATCGCAACGCCGGCTCAAACGGGCCGGCGTTTTTTATTGTCGCTGCCACCCTTAGGGCTCGGCTCGCCGCCAAACAGGCGGCTAATGCTCAGCCGGACAGGCGAGGTCCGATTGTCCCCACAACATGAATAACTGGCCTGGTCCGAATCGCAAGCTGTGGCATCTAACTGTGTTAGGCTCATACTGAAGCGGTGAAGTGTCTGCTGTCCGAGACCTCAGAAAGTTACGTCTCTACCGAGCTTCGCCGGCGGAAGCCACCATCAACCAGGAACAGAGACTTTGATCGTAGATAAAGCAATCGGGAAGGTCTTCGGGACCAAAAGCGAGCGGGTGATCAAGCGCCTGCAGCCCACGGTGGAGGAGATCAACGCGCTGGAGCCGCAGATGAAGGCTCTCAGTGACGAAGAGATGCGGGCCAAGACGGAGGAATTCCGCGCCCGCATCCAGGAGCGGCTAAGCGCAATCAAGGAAGATTCCGAGGACGATCCCGACCGGGCCAAGGAAGTCGAGAAAGAGCGCAACCAGACGCTGAAGGATGTGCTGCAGGAGATACTGCCGGAGGCTTTTGCGCTGGTGCGCGAGGCCGGCCGGCGCACGCTGAACATGCGGCACTTCGACGTGCAGTTGATCGGCGGCATGGTGCTGCACTCCGGTTCCATCGCCGAAATGAAGACCGGTGAAGGCAAAACCCTGGTCGCCACCCTGCCCATCTACCTGAACGCGCTGGCGGGGCGGGGCGTGCACCTGGTGACCATCAACGACTACCTGGCCAAACGCGACGCCGAGTGGATGGGCAAGATCTACCGGGCGCTAGGCCTGACGGTAGGCGTGATTGTGCACGACCTAGACGACGAGGAGCGGCACGAGGCCTACGGCGCTGACATCACCTACGGGACCAACAACGAGTTCGGCTTCGACTACCTGCGCGACAACATGAAGTTCGATTTGAAGGACTGCGTGCAGCGCGGTCACTTCTTCTCCATCGTGGACGAAGTGGACTCGATCCTGGTGGACGAGGCCCGCACCCCGCTGATCATCAGCGGTTCCAGCGACGAATCCACTGACAAATACTTCAAGGTGAACCGGATCGTCCCCAAGCTGGAAAAAGGCGAGGAGATCGAAAAATCAATCGAGGAAAAGATCCTGACCGGCGACTACGTGGTGGACGAGAAGCACAAGACCATCACGGTGACCGACGAAGGTTGGGAGAAGGTGGAGAAGCTGCTGGGCATCGGCAACATCGCCGACCCGGAGAACTGGGACCTGAAGCACCACGTGGAAACGGCCGTGAAGGCGCACGCCCTTTACCGGCGGGACGTGGAGTACGTGGTGAAAGATGGGGAAGTGATCATTGTGGACGAGTTCACCGGACGCCTGATGCCGGGACGGCGCTGGTCGGACGGGCTGCACCAGGCCATCGAAGCCAAAGAAGGCGTGAAGGTGGAGCGCGAGAACCAGACGCTTGCCACCATCACTTTCCAGAACTACTTCCGCATGTATAAAAAGCTGGCGGGCATGACAGGCACTGCGGAAACCGAGGCGGAAGAATTCGAGAAAATTTACGGGCTGAACGTCATCGTGATTCCCACCAACCGGGTGTTGCGGCGCCTTGAAAACGCGGACGTGGTGTACCGCACCACGCGGGAAAAGTATTTCGCCGCCGCCGATGAAATCCAGAAACTGAACGTTAACGGCCAGCCCATCCTGGTAGGCACCACTTCCATTGAGAAATCGGAGCGGCTCTCTGAGCTGCTGAAGAAGAAGAACGTGAAACACGTAGTGCTCAACGCCAAGTACCACGAAAAGGAAGCGGAAATCGTGGCCCAGGCGGGGCGCAAGGGCATGGTGACCATCGCCACCAACATGGCCGGCCGCGGCACCGACATTCTGCTGGGCGGCAACCCGGAATTCATGGGCAAGAAAGAATGCATGAAGAAGGGTATTGCGCGGCCGGTGAAGACGGCCGAGGGCGTGATCCGGGCGGCGGCGGAGAATCCCGAGTTCACCCGCTGGTACTACGAAGGCAAGGAGTTTGAGGTCCCGACGGCGCAGTGGAACGAGATCCTCAACCGCTACAAGGCGGAGACCGACGCCGAGCACGAGGAGGTAATCGCGGCGGGCGGGCTGCACATTCTGGGCACGGAGCGGCACGAGGCGCGGCGCATTGACAACCAGTTGCGCGGGCGCGCCGGCCGCCAGGGCGATCCCGGCTCTTCCCGCTTCTATCTGTCGCTGGAAGACGACCTGATGCGCATCTTCGCCAAGGAGTGGGTGTCAAACCTGCTGCAGAAGCTGGGCATGGAAGAAGGCGTCCCCATCGAGTCGCGGCTGATCAGCCGGCGCATCGAGGCAGCGCAGAAGGCGGTGGAAGCGCAGAACTTCGAAGCCCGCAAGCACCTGCTGGAATACGACGACGTAATGAACAAGCAGCGCGAGGCGGTTTACGGGCTGCGCCACCAGCTGCTGAAAGGCCTGGATCAGAAAGAACTCATCCTGGAAGACTACGTGGCCGGCATCCTGAGCGAGCTGATGGACAAGTATGCGGCCAAAGAAACCCATCCCTCAGACTGGGATACCAAGGCGCTGAAGAACGAGATTTTCACGCGCTTTGGGGTGGACATCGAAAAGGAGGGCGTGAAGCCGGCGCAGATGAGCCGGCAGGAGCTGGGCGACGCCATTTTCGACAAGCTGAAAGAGCGCTACGAGGGCAAGGAGAAGCTGATCGGCGGCGACGCCATGCGCTATCACGAGCGCATGATCATGCTCAGCGTGCTGGACTCGCAGTGGAAGGATCACCTGCTGAGCATGGACCACCTGAAGGAAGGAATCGGGTTGCGCGGCTACGGGCAGCACGATCCGCTGGTGGAGTACAAACGCGAATCCTTCGACATGTTTGAAGCCATGATGAACCGCTTCCAGGAAGACACCGTGCGCTACCTGTACCTGATGCAGGTAGTGGGGGAAGCGGGCGAACGGGGCGAACGGCCGGGTGAAGGGCCACAAATGCCCCCGGGCGGGCCGGAACCTGGACTGGGGCCGGAAGGCGAGCAGCCGGTGCTGGTGCCCAGCGGCACGGGCGGGGATGGGCGGCGGCCACGCCGCACCGCCACCTCGGTGGACGAACTGGAACAAGAGTTCCAGCGCAAGAAAAAGCGGGAGCTGGAGCAGGCGCGCATGGCGGGCGCGGGCGACTATCAGCCGGTGCAGCAGGTGGTGCGCGGCGCCGCCAAAATCGGGCGCAACGATCCGTGTCCCTGCGGGTCGGGCAAGAAGTACAAGAAGTGCTGCGGCGCCGGCGCGTGAGCTTATCCTGCATCTTTTCGCTTGACCCTGCCACATATGTCGTGCAACGATATGTCTCGTAATCTCTTGACATTTAAGCATCTTTAGACGACATGTTTATCGGCCCTTTGTATAACCGCGGAACCTTTCTTTCTTTCCCGACATCTAAATAAGGTAGATATGATTGCACTCAAATTGGCAAGGCTGATTGAAGCCCATGCGGACCAGCTTGCCCAGGGCCTTGTACACAAGATCTGCACCTCGCTGCGCACCGTGGAGTACCAGAAAGCGGTTCCTCGAGAAGAACTGGAACGCTCGGTGCGCGAAATTTACCACCACATCAGCGACTGGCTGCTGACCAAGACGGAGAGCGACGTGGAATTGCGCTTCACCGAAACCGGCATGCGGCGCGCCGCTGAAGGCTTGCCCTTCAGCCAGTTGCTGTGGGCCCTGGCCATGACCAAGGAGCACCTGTGGGGATTCCTGCAGCGGGAAGCGCTGATCGACCGCCCCGTGGAGCTTTTTGGCGAACTGGAGCTGATCATGCTGCTGGACCAGTTTTTCGACCGCGCCATGTACTACGCCGCCGCCGGCTACGAGCAGGTGACGCAGGAGCGCGGCGAGGAAGTGGGAGCGGATTAGCTGATTAGCTGATAAGCTGACTGGCTGTCTAGCTCCCTAGCCCGTCGGGTTTGGTTGTAAATGGCGGTGAGCCGGCCTGCACACCATGGCGGGACACCTAACTGACCATTACGTAGAACAGCCTGAAAGCCAGTCAGCTAGCCAGCTGCCTTTCAATCCCAATCCTTCAGTTGCGGCCAGACTTGCTGCAAATTCCCCTTCATGCCGCGGCAGAGCAGCACGGGATGGCGCTCGAATATAGCGCCGTAGGGCGGCAGGTCAGGTTGGGCCACCACCTCCACGATGTTGCACCACTGCTTTAACTTCTCCGGCCGGTCGCCCAACACAATCATGATTTCACCCGTGTAGTTCCGTGGTCCCCACAGCCAGTAACTCTGGTGAACGCCAATGGATTTTGGCAAGCCGTACTGGGGGCCGAGCAGGTCAATGGCGCCCGATTCGGCAAAGTTGTTGCCGATGATCGCGGTTTTCGCCTGCTGATCGGGAGGCAGGCTGTGATATGCGCGAGCCACCGCCTGCACCATTTCCGGCCAGCCGAACTGCCAGGCAAAGTAATGTGGCAGTTCGGCCCTGGCATGCGCTTTCTCGCTGGCCTGCGGCTTGAGCGGGAACTTCTCCACATATCCAACCAGGCGTTCCGGCGAGAGTACCGGCAAATTGATGGGCAGCATGGCGGCGGTGGCGGCCAGCAGCAGGATGACAAAGGCGGCCCGGGCCCATATGCCAAGGCGGTTAAGCGTTACGCTTTCCAGTGCCACAGCGCCGGCAGCCAGCGCGATGGGATACACCGGGGCGGTGTAGTAATCCTTTCCGTGCAAGGCAAAAAATGTCGCAAAGATGGCCAGGAAGACCCAGCCCAGCAGGCGGTAGGGCCGGGCGTTCCGACTGAAGAACAGGTAGAGAGCGCCCGCCAGCCACACGGGAAAGGTCAGCGGATTCATGATCATGATCTGCTGCAGGAGGTATTGCGCCGGACCCAACACCACATCGCGCCCGCTGGCATGGATGTTGTGCATCAACTGAAGAAACGGCCACTGATGGCGGATGTTCCACACCACATTGGGCAGGAAAATGGCGAAGGCCAGCGCGCCCGCAATCCAGATCCATTTATGAGCCAGTGCCTTGCGCTCGGGTGTGAGCAGCAGGGCCACCACTACTCCGAAGCCGAATACGGCCATGGAATACTTGTTCTCCAGGCCAATGCCGCTGAGCAGCCCGAACCAGAGCCAGAGCTTCTGGTTGCCGGTCTTGATGATTCGGATCACGACGTAAGCGCAGGCCGTCCACAGCAGCGGCTCCCACGCGTTCATCGTAAACAGATAGTTGAGCACCAGGTACACGCTGGAGCAGGCGACGCACAGAGCAGAGAGGAATTGGGCGAAGCGGCCGCCGCCCAGTTCGCGGGCGATGGCGCCGGTGAGCAGCACGGTGGCGGCGCCGGCAAGCGCCGGAACAAACCGTATGGCCAGCAAGGAAGTTCCAAGTGTGTGGCGCACCAGCCAGGCTACAAGGGCGATTAACGGCGGCTGGTCTACGTAACCCCAGGCCAGGTGCTGGCCGCACGCCAGGTGATACATCTCGTCTCCGAAATAGCCGTAGCGAGAAGCCGTGAGCAGGTGCAGAAGCAGCAGGGCGCCGGCGACGTAAGCCACCAAGGCGGGGCCGCTGGACCAGCGCGAAGTTGGCTGTATTGTCGCAGTGGGAGCGACAGTGTGCGAAGCCATCGCAGAACTCCTCGGGGAATTGTACGGGAGGGGTGGCTGGAATGTTCAACTGCTGTCGTTGCGGGAACGGAGCAGGGGTAAGAGGCGGTCCAGGATAATTTCGGGAGGAGGGGAAATATCTACCACCAGGGCATCGCGGGGTTCCTCCAGGTCGGCGAACTGGCTGGGCAACATGCCGGCTTTCATGTAGTGCTCGCGGCGGTGCTGGACACGCGAGGCGATCAGCTCTGGTGAGCCCTTCAGGTACACCCAGCTAACATCGGCGCCGCGCGCGAGAAAATCGCGGTACTGCTGCTTGAGGGCGGAGCAGGCGACCACCAGGCATTGCTTTTGCCCAATGGCCGCCAGAATATGGTCGCGGATGGCGGCCAGCCAGGGGGCACGGTCGTCGTCGGTGAGCGGGATGCCGCGGCTCATCTTTTCGACGTTGGCGGCGGGATGAAGCGCATCGCCTTCGAGAAACGGGCAGCCCAGCGCCTCGGCCAGCCGT
This sequence comes from Terriglobales bacterium, assembly GCA_025934735.1. Taxonomy (GTDB): domain Bacteria; phylum Acidobacteriota; class Terriglobia; order Terriglobales; family Acidobacteriaceae; genus JAICWP01. Next base: position 260,851 of record JAICWP010000001.1, read on the forward strand.
CGGCCGATGGTGGTCTTGCCGGAACCGGCCACACCCATCACCACCACGATCATGAGAGGCTTATCCTGCCTTGCGCTCCACATGGCCGCCGAACTGGTAGCGCATGGCGGAGAGCAGCTTGGCGGCGAAATCGCCCTCGCCGCGGGAAGTGAAGCGCTCATAGAGCGCGGTGCTGAGCACAGGCGCGGGCGCAGACTCCTCAATGGCGGCCATGATGGTCCAGCGGCCTTCGCCGGAATCGGAGACGTGCCCGGAGAAGCCGGCCAGATCGGGCGCTTGCAGCAGGGCGATAGCGGTCAGGTCAAGCAGCCAGGAGGCGACCACGCTGCCGCGGCGCCAAACCTCGGCTACATCCGCCAGGTTGAAATCGTATTGGTAGTGCTCGGGATCGCGCAGGGGAGTGGTTTCGGCATCCACCACGCGCCCGCGCTTGCCCACGTTGGCGTGCTTCAGGATGTTAAATCCCTCGGCATAAGCGGCCATCAAGCCGTACTCGATGCCGTTATGCACCATCTTGACGAAGTGGCCGGCGCCGTTGGGACCGCAGTGCAAGTATCCTTGCTCGGCGGTTCCGGAATCCTTTCCGCGTCCGGGCGTACGAGGCGCATCGCCAGGGCCGGGAGCGAGTGTTTTAAAAATGGGATCGAGGCGCTGGACCACATCGCGATCGCCGCCGATCATCTGGCAATAGCCGCGCTCCAGACCCCAGACGCCGCCGCTGGTCCCCACGTCGAGGTAGAAGAGTTTCTTTTCGCGCAGTTCTTTGGCGCGGCGAATATCGTCGATATAGTACGAATTGCCGCCGTCAATGATGGCGTCGCCGGGCTCGAGACGCGGAGCCAGTTCCGCAAGCGTGTTGTCCACCACCGCGGCCGGAACCATGAGCCACACGGCCCGCGATTTCTTCAGGTTACGAGCCAAGTCGTCCAGTGAACTGGCGCCGGTGGCACCCTCGCCCGCCATCTGCTTGACGCTGGCGGGATTCATGTCGAAAACGACGCACTCGTGACCGCCCTTCATCAGGCGGCGCACCATGTTGGACCCCATGCGGCCCAAGCCGATCATTCCCAGTTGCATTGAGAGCTCCTCATCGGAAATCGCAAACCGATATGTTATACGCAACTGCGGAAAGCCGTGAGGGTCGGACGCTTTCAGAACAGCCCGGCGGCAGGCTGGTGCTACCGCGGGCGAGGCGCCGCGAGTCAAATCAGACATGTTCCTATTCTCGCTGCGGTTTAGGGAGGCGGAGGCGACGAACGGGCTCGCCAATGGCGGCCAGGATTAGCACGACGACTATGATCCAGAGCGCACCCATGGGCGTGTCGTACGTACCCAAAGAAATCAGAAGGGCGGTGGCGAGGGCGGCGGGCTGACCGGAATCCAATTTCAGGTTGAGGAAAGTTGTGGCCACCACCGCGATTACCGCCGCTCCCAAACGGGCCATGCTGACCGAGGTGGTTTCGTTCACTTTGGGTGCGCCCCAGGCATTCATAATGGCAACACTCAGAAATCCGCATCCCAGACCCACAAAATGCCCAACGATAACGTTATACGGGCGGGCGCTCTTCAAGTGTGGCTTTTCGGCTTGCTCATAAGCTGTGGGGCCCAGACTGCTGAAGAGCCAGGGGTGGCCGAATGCCCAGGCGGCAAGCGCTACGACAAAGATAAGGGCGCCTTCCCAAATTGGGGCCCAGATATAGTCGGGTATCCGCACAATCCCGAATTTCGTGCGCATAGATGCCGTATAGGGTGCGAGCGCATAGACCTAAGTTGGCCGCGTTTCCGGGGAAGCCGAGCCGATTCTTTGCCGGGAGGCTTCGGCTTGTTTCCGTCAGCCGCCGATCTGCTGCTGCACGAGTGGTTGGCCGGTAGGCTCCGTAACTTTGGCCTGATTCTCGGCGGTTACAAAGAGCTGAAATCGCTTGTACGGCGTAACGGTCTTGAATTCTCCCTGCAGATTATTGTCCACCCGCAGTTCCCCCTGATTGATCGGTTGTTTTCCCGAAGGCTGAACCCAGACCACATAGCTGTTGCTCGGAGGTGTAAGTGCCGAGGGCGGAGCCAGGTGCTTCACCTTGAGATCAATTACGGTGTTGCCGTTCTTATCTGTGCTGGTGTGCACGGTGCCACTCGCGGCCGGCACGCTGGGTGCGGAGACGAGGTGGTACATGTGGCCGCTGCACCCAAACGACAACGATGCCAGCGACAACGCGGCGGCAGCGGCAAACGAATACCAGGTAGAGTTCGTAAACTTCGGCCTCATACAAACTTAGATGTTCCCGCAAGCAGACCGCGTTGTCGCGACGCTGCTTGAAGTCAACTCCACATCGCGAAGCACAGGGACCCGGGCTGCGCCGCTCGTGGAAGCATCAGGATGAAGATGAATTCGGCGGCAGATCGCGCTCTGATGCCGCGCGAATGCTTGATGCTGACATCCAACTTAGATAGCCATGGCCCTGCTGCTCGCCTTCGCGCTGGCGCTGTTTATAGCCGTTCTCATCTCCGACCTGGCACGGCGCACCGTGCTCTCCACCGCCGTGTTGTTCCTGGGAGCTGGACTGCTGATCGGCAGCGGATTATTCGGCAGTACCGTAAAGCCGAATACCGGTTTGTTGCAGTGGCTGGCGGAACTGGCACTTTTCAGCGTGTTGTTTACCGATGGAATGCGCACCGGAGGAATCGAGGAGATCCGACAAAACTGGCGCGGTCCCAGCCGGGCTCTGCTGCTGGGCATGCCGCTGACCATCGCCGGTATCGCTGTGCTGGCGCATGAGCTGGTGGGCTTCCGCTGGGCAGCTTCCTTCCTGCTGGGCGCCGCGCTAAGCCCCACCGACCCGGTGTTCGTATCGGCAATTTTCGCCATTGAAGCGGTGCCGGCAGGCATCAAGCGTGCGCTGAACCTGGAAAGTGGATTGAACGATGGCCTTGCCCTCCTGCCGATTATGCTGTTGTTGCCGCAAATGGGGAAGGGCCCGGCCCATACCGGCCACGTGTTGCTGGAATTGGGGCTGGGCGTGGCTATCGGAGTGGTCATTCCCTGGGTGGGTATCGTTCTGGAACGCAGCCGCTTTTTTCGGGCGGCGGGGATTTTCGAGCCCCTGAACGCCTTTGCCATTGGTTTGCTGGTTCTCTCGGTAGCTGAAATCAGTGGAGGAAACGCCTTTCTGGCCGCTTTTGCCGGCGGCGCCAGCATCGCCACTTTCAGCCGGGCCGTCAAAGAATCATTCCAGGGGTTCGGGGAATTAGTGGCTGAGCTGCTCAAACTGGCTGCCCTGCTGGTATTTGGCGCCGTCATCGAGCCACGCTTGTTCGCCGCCATTCCGGGCAGAGAGTACGTATTCGTCTTGCTGGCTATTTTTGCAGTGCGCCTTATAGCGATATGGTTTTCTTTCCTGGGCAGCGGCTGGCCTGCAAAGGAGGTCCTGGTGTTCGGCTGGTTTGGTCCCAAGGGCTTCGCCTCTGTGGTTTATGGCATTCTCATCCTGAATATTGGGACATCCGAGTCCAGGCACATGGCCCATTTGGTCGCCTTGGCTATTATGGCCTCTATTGTGGTTTATTCTTCCACCGACATCCTCGTGGGCCGCTGGTTTAAACCCCAACCGCAATCAGGCGTAGATGAAAACAGAGAGGCGGCCTGAAGGCGAGAACCCGTGCCGCTGCCACTCGCTGCCCTTCAGTAGGGGCGGTTTTGCGCATCTAAATGCAGGAGTTGCGAGCATCCGGCAGGGAATCTGAGCCCCGCTTCGAGCTATATGACAGCCACTTTTTGGCGTAGACTTAGCCCTGCGATGGGGCGTGCCATTGTTCTGTTTTCCTTCCTCTGCATAGGGTTAGCTAGCGCTGCCCAGGATGTGCAGACCATCATTCAACGCTCCGTTCAGTCCAATGAGAAGGATTGGCAGGCGGACCCCCAGTACGACCACTACGAAACCGACCAGGAAGACGGCAACCCGCCGCAAACCTATGAAGTACGCATGATCCTAGGCTCGCCGTACAAACGACTGGTATCAGTGAACGGCAGCACGCTATCCGCGGAACAACAAGCCTCCGAGCAGCACAAGATGCAGCAGGAAATCGCAAAGAGGCAGGCGGAAACGCCGCAACAGCGCTCGGCACGGATCGCCAAGTGGCAGAAGGACCGCAAGCGCGACCACTTGCTGATGGAGCAACTCACGGCGGCGTTTGATTTCAAGCTGCTGGGACAGCAAAAACTGGGACCTTACCAGGTGTACACGCTGAAAGCCACGCCTCGCCCGGGCTATAAGCCGCCCAACATGCAATCCCAGGTGCTCACCGGAATGCAGGGCAAGCTGTGGATTGACACCAAGACCTTCCAGTGGGTAAAGGTGCAGGCCAAGGTAATACAACCGGTTTCCATCGAAGGTTTTCTGGCAACGGTCCAGCCGGGCACTCATTTTGAACTAGAAAAGGCGCCCGTAGGCGACGGCGTGTGGGAACCGGCGCATTTTTCGATGAAATCGCAGGCTAAGGTTTTGTTCTTTTTTAGCCGCCGCAGCCAGGAAAACGACGTGTACTTCGGATATCGGAAAGCCAGTGGCCCGTGGTCAATGGCTGGTTCCCAGTAAAGACGAGTGGTCCCTACTGTTCGCGCGCGCACACTGCTGTTCGGAAACGGACACCCGTTTCGGCGTGACGCAGGACTTCCGCCCCTAAATCAATAACTTAGAGCCACACTTGTTGGCATACGGCGTGCCACGCAGGTGAGTAATGGATATCGTCCGACCAGCAACGGTAGCTCGCCAACGAAAACGGCGCAGGATCGTCTATGCAGCAGTAGGAATTGTTGTGGTGGCCCTGGTGACGATGGGGCTGTCACGGCTGAAGCCAGCGGCGCCGGGCGTGGACCGCTCGACGGTGTGGATTGACACGGTGAAGCGCGGCCCCATGCTGCGGCAGGTGCGCGGCCTGGGCACGCTGACCCCGGTAGACATTCAGTGGATCCCGGCGGCCACCGACGGGCGAGTGGAAAAAATTCCGGTTTTGCCGGGAACCGCGGTGCAGCCCAACACCGTATTACTGATATTGACGAACCCGCAACTGGTGCAGGAAACCCTGGACGCCACCTTGAAGCTGAAAGCCGCGCAAGCCGATTACAAGAATCTGGAAGCGCAGCTGGAGAGCCAGGTGTTGACGCAGAAGTCGCTGGTGGCGCAGGCCAGCGCGGAATACAACGAGGCGCGCATGCAGGCCGAGACTGACCAGCAACTGAACAAGCTGGGGGTAATTTCCGACCTGAACCGCAAAATTGCCGATGGGAAGGCGCAGCAGCTAAAGACGCGCGACCAGATTGAGCAGGAGCGACTGACCAACAGCAGCAAGGTGCTGCAGGCGCAGTTGCTGGCCAAGCAGGCAGAAATAGATCAAAATCGCGCGCTGGTCCAGTTGAAGCAGACCCAGGTGCAGAACCTGACCGTTCGTGCCGGCATCAGGGGAGTGCTGCAGGAGCAGCCCCTGAAGGTGGGGCAGTGGGTCACGCCGGGCACCACGCTGGCCAAAGTGGTGCAGCCCGACCATCTGAAGGCGGAGCTGAAAATTCCTGAGACCCAGGCCAAGGACATTCAGCTGAACCTGCCGGCATCCGTAGACACGCACAACGGGGTGATCGCCGGTCACGTGATGAGAATTGATCCTGCTGTTTACAACGGCACCGTGACCGTGGATGTGATGCTGGACGATAAGCTTCCGCCCGGCGCGCGGCCGGACCTAAGCGTGGACGGCACCATTGATCTGGAGCGGCTGGCCAATGTGCTCTACGTGGGCCGGCCCGCTTTCGGCCAGGAAAACAGCACGGTGGGAATGTTCGTACTGCAGCCCGACGGCAAAACCGCCGTACGTTCGCAAGTGAAACTGGGACGCAGCTCGGTCAACACGGTGGAAATCCTGGGTGGCCTGAGAGAAGGCGAAGAGGTCATCCTTTCCGATATGTCACGCTGGGACAATTTCGACCGCATCCGCTTGGAATAGCGAGGAAACACGCATGAATGCAACCGCACCTAGCCCTGGACAGCAACTGATCCGCATGGACACCATCAACAAAGTCTTCTACACCGACGAGGTGGAGACGCACGCGCTTTCCGGCATCCAGCTGGAAGTGCGAAAAGGCGAGTACGTGGCCATCGCCGGGCCTTCGGGCTCGGGGAAATCCACGCTGTTGTCCATCATCGGGTTGCTGGATTCGCCCTCGGAGGGCGAGTACTGGCTGAATGGGAGCCAGGTAGCCAACCTCAACATCAACGAACGCTCGCGTATCCGCAACCGTGAGATCGGGTTCATATTCCAGAACTTCAATCTGATCGGCGACCTCACGGTGTACGAGAACGTGGAGTTGCCGCTCACCTACCGCGGGATGTCGGGAGTGGAGCGCAAGAAGCGGGTGCTGGAGGCGCTGGAGCGAGTGGGCATGAGTCACCGGCTGAAGCACTATCCTTCGCAGCTCTCCGGCGGCCAGCAGCAACGTGTGGCCGTGGCGCGCGCCCTGGGAGGAAGCCCCTCCATCATGCTGGCGGACGAGCCCACCGGCAACCTGGATTCGCGCAACGCGGAAAACATCATGGAGCTGCTGCGCGAACTGCACCGCGAAGGTTCCACCATCTGCATGGTCACGCACGACCCGCGCTTCGCCCGTCACGCGGAGCGCACGATCCACCTGTTTGACGGACGGGTGGTGGAGGAAACCGTCGAAGTGAACTAAGCCTCCGCTGTCCGCCAATCTCGTCCTGTTACGCGAACACCGGGGCCCGTTTTGTCTCTGGAAGCAAGCAGTTTCGTCAGGAGCAGCCGCGATGGAGACCTTGATCCAGGACATCCGCTACGGGCTGCGCATGCTGCGCAAGTCGCCGGGATTTACCGCGGTGGCGGTGATCACGCTGGCGCTGGGCATCGGGGCCAACACCGTGACCTTCAGTTCGATCAATGGCATGCTGCTGCGTCCGTTCATTTTTCCGCAACTGAATCGTGTAATGGCCATCTGGGAGACCGCTCCCAAGCAGAACATCAAACGGGCGAGCGCGGCAGCGGGCAATCTCCAGGATTGGCAGCAACAGAGCCGCAGCTTCCAATATCTGGCGGCCAGCCACACTTGGAACGCCAACATGACCGGCGCTGGAACGCCGGAGAGGGTGGAAGGCTACCAGGTTACGGCGGATTTCTTCCGCCTGCTGGGAGTGCCTGCCGAGTACGGCCGCGCCATCACCACGGACGACTTCACCAGCAGTCGTGTTCCCGTGGTGGTCCTCAGCCATAGTTTCTGGGAGCAGCGCCTGGGAGGAGACCGCGCGCTGGTAGGGAAGACCTTGGAGTTCGATGGCCAAGCGCGCACGGTGGTGGGCATTATGTTGCGCGATTTCGATTTCCCCCCGGGAGCGCAGGCGTGGGCGCCGCTGCTTCTGAGCGGAGCGGAAGCTGCGGACCGCGACAACCATTATTTGAAGGTGATCGGGCGGCTGAAAGCGGGGGTCTCGCCCAGGCAGGCAGAAGGCGACTTGGGGGCGATCGCGGCGCGAGCAGGGCTTGAGTTTCCACAAAGCAACGCCGGGCATGGCGTGCGCGTGCTTTCGCTGGTGGAAGATATGGCTGAAGGTTCACGCCAGTTTTTATCAGTACTTTTAGGAGCCGCGATTTTTGTGTTGCTGCTGGCCTGCGCCAACGTTGCCAATCTTCAACTGGCGCGGGCGACGGGGCGAGCCAAGGAAGTGGCGTTGCGCACCGCGCTGGGAGCCAGCCGCGGCCGCATTATTCAGCAATTGCTGGCTGAGAGCCTGCTACTGGCGGCACTCGGCGCCGGCGCCGGGCTGCTGATATCCAGTTGGTGGCTGCCGCTGCTGATGCGCACCGTGCCGCCGTTCATTATCGAGCACGTACCGGGCCTGAAACACATTCAACTGGACTATCGCGCCTTGGAGTTCACCCTGGTGCTGGGCGGGCTGGCGGGACTGCTGACGGGGCTAGCGCCAGCATTGCAGGTATCGCGGCCGGACCTGAACGAAGCGCTGAAGGAAGGAGTGCGAGGCGGCATCGCGGCGCCGGGGCGGCATCGCCTGCGCTCGCTGTTGGTGATTTCGGAAATGGCGCTGGCCATCGTTTTGCTGGTGGGCGCCGGGCTGATGGTGACGGGATTTCGGGCCATCATGGAACGAGACCAGGGATTCGACCGCGATGCGATATTGACGTTCCACATCGCGCTGCCGGCAGCGAAGTATGGCACGACAGCGCGGGTGAGAGATTTTTACCGCCAGTTGACCGAGCGCTTGCAAGGCTTGCCGGGGGTGAAATCGGCGGCGGTGGCCAACAGCCTGCCGGCGGATTGGTACTGGGACAGCATGCGGGTCACAATCGAGGGGCAGGGACCTCTTCTTCCGGGCGAGATGCGGCTGGCGATCTCCGAGCTGGTCGGTCCCGATTTCTTTCGCACCTTGCGGATTCCGCTGCGGCAGGGCCGGCTATTCACTTCAGGGGACGGAGCAGAAGCCGCGCCCGTGGCCATCATCAGCGATAGTCTGGCGCGGCATTACTGGCCGGCTAAAAGCCCCATAGGAAAACGCATGCGCCTGGGCGATGACACCAAAGCGCCGTGGCGAACGGTGGTGGGCGTAGCCGGAGACATCGTACGGGCTCCGCTGGATTTGCAGCCCGATCCCACGGTATATGTTCCCTTCGCGCAACAGCCGCAAGGGGCGATGGCAATAGCCATCCGCACCAGCGGAGATCCGATGGCGGTGGGAGCAGCCGCCCAGACCCAAGTGCAGGCGCTGGACCGCAACCAGCCAATCTATGACATGCGCACCCTGGAGCAGAAAGTCTCGGACAACATGAGCGGAGTGGAGTCTTCAGCGAGGTTGATGACCATGTTTGGCATCATCGGCCTCGTGCTGGCGGCGGCGGGCGTTTATGCAGTCATGGCGTATCTGGTGGTGCAGCGCACGCACGAAATCGGAGTACGCATGGCGCTGGGAGCGACTCCAGGGCATGTTCTGCGGCTGATGGTTCGGCGAGCCGTGGTTCTGGCGGTCGTAGGGCTGGCCATTGGCCTGCCCGCAGCCCTGGCGCTGGCCCGCGTGTTGTCGAGCGTTCTATTTGGGGTTGTGAGTATGGATCTGGCTGTCTTCACGGGCTGCACTTTTGTTTTGGCGCTGGTGGCGGGCGTGGCGGGTTATTTGCCAGCACGGCGCGCGAGCAAGGTGGATCCCATAGTGGCCCTGAGGTACGAGTAAGCAGGCGGGCCCGCCCGCACAGGCGGGGCGCCTGTGCCCACGTGTTTGAGGGACTTATGGAAACGTTGCTGCAGGACATTCGTTACGGTTTACGCATGCTGCTGAAGGCGCCCGGCTTTACGGTGGTAGCTGTGGTCACGCTGGCGCTGGGCATCGGCGCGAGCACCGCGATCTTCAGCGTAGTGTATGGCGTGCTGCTGCGGCCACTTGCGTACGACCACCCCGACCAGATCGTAGAACTGCATGAGGTTAATCCACAGGGCGGCGAAATGCACTTCGCCGATCCTAATTTTGAAGATATCCGGTCGCAGGCCCGGTCTCTGCAGGATTTAGCGGAATACGGCGCCTGGACCGAGTCGGTATCGGGCGGCACGGAGCCGACGCGCACGATAATCGCCCCGGTTTCGCGCGACTTCTTTCCCGTGCTGCGCGTGCAGCCATTTCTAGGGCGCAGTTTTTCGGCGCAGGACCAGCGCTTTGGAGCCGCTCCCGTCGCTTTGGTCGGTTATGGATACTGGAAGCAGTTTCTCGGCGGCGCGGCCGACCTCTCCTCGAAGAAGCTCGCTATTGACAATCGCTCGTTTTCGATTGTGGGCGTGCTGCCGCCGCAATTCAGCTTTCCTCCCCAGGCTGAAATCTGGGTGCCACGGGAGCTCTATGAGCGCCTTCCCAGCCGCACTGCCCACAACTGGCAGTTGATAGGCCGCTTGCGCGACGGCGCCTCCGTACCCGAAGCGCACGCCGAACTGCAGACCCTTGCCACGCGGTTGAAGCGGCAGTACGGCCAGGACACGATGATGACTGGCGTCGCTATCGCGCCGCTGCGCAAAGCGATGACCAGTCCGGTGCGTCCGGCGCTGTGGATCCTGCTGGGGGCAGTGGGATTTCTTCTGCTGATAGCGTGCGCTAACGTGGCCAACCTGCTGCTGGTGCAATCGGCGGCGCGGCAAAGGGAGCTCGCGATCCGCGTGGCTGTTGGCGCGAACCGCAGCCGCATCGTCCGGCAGTTGCTGGCCGAGGCGCTTTTGCTGTCACTCGGCGGCTGTGCCGCCGGTGTGGTGGCCGCCGTCTGGGGGCTGCAGGCGCTGCTGGCATTATCACCCGGCGTTCTGCCACGCATGGCGGAACTTACGATCAGCGCTCCGGTGCTTGCGTTTTCTGTGGGACTGGCTGTGTTGGTCGCCGTAGCGCTAGGGGCCTTCAGCGGTTTGCGGTGCAGCACGGGGAGTGTGCAGCACGCCCTCATGGCAGGCGGGCGTTCCCAAACCGGCGCGCTGATTTCGCAGCGCCTGAGCCGCGCTATCGTAGCCGGGCAGTTAGCCATCACGCTGGCGCTGCTGGCCGGAGCCGCGCTACTGGGCCGAAGCCTGCTGCGGGTCCTGTCGGTGAATACCGGTTTTCAAACCGAACACATAATCACCATGAATCTGGCGCTTCCAACGGTCGTGGACTGGGCAGCGCCGGGCCCACTCGCCAACCAGGATGCGGCGAAACAGAGGCGGGCACAGTTCCTGGATGAATTGCTGGCCCAGGTTCGCAACATTCCCGGGGTTCAGGAGGTGGGCGGCACCAATGTTCTTCCGGTCACCAACTCAGCTGCGGACGGCACGTACGCGTTAATAAGTCCAGGGGAGGCGGCCCCCAGGGACATGCAGGGTCTGCAGCAGATGTTTCACGACCGCAGCCGCACCGGGGATGCTGATTACAGCGCGGTGACGGCCGGCTACTTTCGAGTCCTCGGGATTCCCTTGCTGCGCGGACGGCTGTTTAGCGCGAGCGACACCATGGATTCCCCGCACGTGGCCCTGATCAGCGAATCGCTGACGCGTGAGAAGTGGCCAAACCAGGATCCACTGGGCCACCAGATCGAATTCGGCAACATGGATGGCGACCTGCGCCTGCTTACCGTGGTGGGAGTGGTCGGCGACGTGCGCGAAAACAACCTGGAAAGCCCAGCCGGGCCGACGATCTATGTGGATTGCCGGCAACGGCCGGAAGCAACTTCTGATTTCACAATTGTCGCGCGCACGAATGCGGATCCCGCTGCCGTGACCCAGGCAGCGCGGCGGATCGTGCGCGACCTCGACCCCAACGTTCCACCCAGATTCGCCACTCTGGCAGAGGTGGTTTCGGGTTCGCTGCAGTCGCGCCGCTTTAATTTGATCCTGGTAGGGGCGTTTGCGGCGAGCGCGCTGTTGCTGGCCTTGGCCGGGATGTATGGGGTGATGGCCTATTCGGTTAGCCGCCGCACCAATGAAATCGGAGTGCGCATGGCGCTGGGCGCCAGCCGGATGAGCGTGCTCCGCCTGGTGCTGGGGCAGGGGCTGCTGACCGCGGGCGCGGGAGTCGGCCTGGGGCTGGTTGTTTCCCTAGCGTTAACCCGCACGATGGGCTCGCTGCTCTTCGGATTAAGTGCTGACGATCCTTTGACATTTGCCGGAGTAGCACTGCTGCTGGTCACCGTGGCGCTGCTGGCAAGCTACATTCCCGCCCGACGGGCAAGCAGGGTGGATCCCATGGAGGCGCTACGGTACGAGTGAGCCCGCCCACCCTTTGCACAAACCGCAAAGGATGGGGCACCCGCACAGGCGAGGCGCCTGTGCCCACATGATTGAGGAACTTATGGAGACTTTGCTGCAGGATATTCGTTACGGTTTACGCATGCTGCTGAAGGCGCCCGGCTTTACGGTGGTAGCTGTGGTCACGCTGGCGCTGGGCATCGGCGGCAACACCGCCATGTTCAGCGTGGTTGATGCCGTGCTGCTCAAGCCTTTGGCATTTCCTCACTCCGAGCGCTTGATCTCGGTCAATGAAACGGATTCGCGGCGTCCAGGCAAACCGGACACATTTTCTTATGCCGATTTCTTCGATTACCGGGCGCAGAACCGCACGTTCGAAAGCATGGCCACATATCGCGACGCCTCTTTCAACCTGACGGGCGTTGGCCAACCACAGCATCTGGAAGGGGAAGTAGTCTCCTCCGACTTCTTTTCCGTTTTGGGAATAAAGCCGGCTCTGGGGCGAGGGTTCCGTCGTGAAGAAGAGCAGGCGGGCCGGTGGGTGGTGGTGCTGAGCCATCAGCTTTGGCAATCGCAATTTGGCTCCGATCCCGCCATTATCGGCCGCACCATCACGCTGGATAACCGCGCCTACTCCGTGATCGGCGTAGCTCCGGCGGGCTTGGAGTTTCCCGTTCAGTATCCCGCTCCGCAGCTGTGGGGCAGCCTGGCGCGGGACGCCGATCCCAACGGCGGCACGCCCGCTACGGCGCCCACCAACCGGGGTGCTCATTTCGTGAGCGTGATTGGGCGACTGAATCCGGGCGTGACTCTAGCCAGCGCCCAGGCCGACACCAATGTCATCGCCCAGCGTCTGGCGCGCCAATATCCGGACAGCAACTCGCGCCGCAGCGTCAGCATGCTTATCCCAGAATTGCAGAGGCTGGTGGGAGATGTGCGTCCGGCTTTGCTTGTGCTGCTCGCGGCAGTGGGATTCGTGCTGCTGATCGCGTGCGCCAATGTCGCCAATCTGCTCTTGGCGCATGCCAGCAAGCGGCATCGCGAGATTACGGTGCGCGCCGCCTTAGGCGCTCCCCGGCGGCGACTGGTGAGGCAGTTGTTGACGGAAAGCCTGCTGCTGGGGTTGGTGGGTGGCGGGCTGGGCTTAGGACTGGCCAGCTGGATTCTTGTCGCGATTGTTCACTTTGAAGCCGGGAACATTCCGCGCCTGGAGCAGGTGGGGCTGAACCTGCCGGTGCTGGGATTTACGGCTGCGGTGTCGTTTGCCGCGAGCATGCTGTTCGGGATGGCTCCCGCCTGGCATACTGCGCGCACCGACCTGGCAGAAACCTTAAAAGAGGGCGGCCGCGGCGCGTCGGGCAGCGCCGGCTCCAACCGGCTGCGCGCAGGCCTGGTGATTGCTGAAACAGCAATCGGCGTGGTGCTGCTGGTGGGCGCGGGCCTGCTGCTGCGCAGCTTCGTTCAGTTGATTCGGGTGGACCCTCACTTCAACCCTCATCATGTGCTGGCCCTCAGTTTCAACCTGCCAAGCTCACGCTACAACGATGCAAAAACCATCAACTTCTATGACCAGTTGCTGCCCCGGTTGCGGGCGCTGCCTGGGGCGGAGGAGGTCGGTGCGGCCTGGCCGCTGCCTTTCAGCGGAGATGACGCAATTATCTCCTTCGAGATTCAAGGACGTCCTTCGCCTCCCGGCCAGCATCCGTTGGCCGATCTGGCGGTCGTCAGTCCCGGCTACTTCCATACCATGGGAATTAGCTTGCTCAAGGGCCGTGACTTCAGCGCGCATGACGAGGCCACCTCACCGCCTGTGGTTATCATCAGCCAGAGCTTTGCCCGCCAGTATTTTCCCAATCAGGATCCAGTAGGCCAACATATGCAGCCGGGAGTTTCCAAGAGTGATAAGGAACCTCCCATGCGCGAAATCGTAGGCGTGGTGGCCGATATCAAGCACGGCAGCTTAAGCGATGACTTCACGCCCCGCTACTATCTGCCCTATTCGCAGGGAATGTTTGGCCCCCCGTTGAGCATTGTGGTCCGCTCCGCCGGAAATCCCGTGGCACAGTTGGACGCCGTGAGCAATGCAATTCACGGCATGGACAAGGAACTGGCCGTGTATGGCGTGCACACTATGGACGAGATGATGTCCACTTCGGCCAACCAGCCGCGCTTCGATACTTTCCTGCTCTCGCTGTTTGCCGCTATCGCGCTGCTGCTCACCGCGGTCGGGCTCTATGGCGTGATGGCTTACTCGGTGGTGCAGAAGACACATGAAATCGGCATTCGCATGGCGCTGGGGGCCGATCCGGCTGACCTGCTGCGCATGGTGCTGCGACGGACAATTGTGTTGGTGGTCGCCGGGCTGGGCCTTGGCATTGTGATCGGGATTGGAGTGACGCGCTTCCTGGCGGGCATGTTGTTTGCGGTGCATCCGCTGGACTGGCCGACTTACGCGGGTGTCTCCGTGGTTCTACTCGGAGTCGGACTGCTGGCCGGCTATGTGCCGGCGCGGAGGGCCAGTAGGGTCGATCCAATGGTGGCATTGAGGTACGAGTGAGCGCTCGCACGCTGTGCACAAATCGCAAAGGGTGGACGCCCCATACCAATCTTTAGGAGCTGATACATGATTCAGTTGCGAAACGTGGAACGAACCTACAAAACCGGGCCGGGAGTGACGTATGTGCTGCGGCGCGTCAACGTGGACATCCAGGCGGGAGAGTTTGTCACCATCATGGGCCCCTCGGGAGCGGGGAAGACCACGCTGCTCAGCATTGTTGGCATGCTGGACGATTCGTGGGCGGGCGAGTACTACTTCCTTGACCATCCAGTGCACAAAATGGACCGGAAAAAGCGGGCCGAGTTGAACCGGCAATATATCGGCTTCGTTTTCCAGAGCTATCACCTGCTGGACAACCTGACGGTGTATGAAAATCTGGACGTGCCGCTCTCCTACCGCAACATCTCGCGGCACCAGCGCGCTTCCATGGTGGCTGAAGCGCTGGACCGGTTCCAGATCGTGGGCAAAAAAGATCTGTATCCCAGCCAGCTTTCCGGCGGACAGCAGCAGTTGGTGGGGGTGGCAAGGGCGGTGGTGGGAAATCCCAAACTGATTCTGGCCGATGAGCCCACTGGCAACCTGCACTCCAGCCAAGCCAAAGAAATCATGGAGCTGTTCAAGAAGCTGAACGACCAGGGCACCACCATCATTCAGGTGACACATTCCGAGGTGAACGCCTCTTACGGCAACCGCACCATTCAGCTGTTCGATGGATGGGTGGTGAATGATCCCAAGGCACCGAAGGGGGAAGGCCAGTCGGAGCCGGCGGCATCCGGAGGAACGAGATAGAAGCAAGCCTGCGAGGCGCTAATGGAGACTCTGCTGCAGGATGTTCGCTACGGGCTGCGCATGCTGCGCAAGAGCCCGGGCTTCACGCTGCTGGCCGTGATCACGCTGGCGCTGGGAATTGGCGCGAACACGGCGATCTTCAGCGTGGTTTACGAGGTGATGTTCCGGCCGTTGCCTTACGCGCAGCCGGACCGCCTGGTAAAGGTCACCCTGCAGTGGAAGCATGGCGGCATAGCCGACAGCGTCACCCCGGTGCTGGCCAGTGCGGTGCTGGAAAATAACCGTGTATTCCAGTCGTCCGCGATGGAGTTTCCCGCGACGGGCTGCAATCTGGCGGGAGGCGGCGCCCCGGAGTACGTGCCGGCGAAGCGAGTGTCGGCCGGTTTTTTCGGCACCTTGGGCGTGACGCCGGCACTGGGACGCGAATTTCTGGAGTCAGAAGCGGCGGGCGGGCACAGCGCCGTGCTGAGTTACGGACTCTGGCAAAGCCGCTTTGGCGCCGAACCAGACATTCTGGGACAGCAGATTGCCTGCAATGGAGAGACGTATACCGTCGTGGGCGTGCTGCCGCGAAGCTTTCGTTACGAGCGCCGCGCCGACGTATGGCTGCCTGATCGCCTGACCAATCACCTGCAGGACAGCGGCCTGAATTATGACCTGATCGCACGCTTGCGGCCGGGGGTGAGCCTGGCCCAAGCACAGGAGGACGGCCGGCGGATGTGGGCGCAATTGTCGCGCGAGCATGGGAGCGCCTGGTACGTCCGCAACACCGAAGGGTTCAACTTCATACCCTACCAGCGCTGGCTGGCGCGCGATGTGCGCCCATCGCTGCTGTTTCTGCTAGGGGCCGTTGCCCTGGTGCTGCTGATTGCCGTGGCCAATGTTGCCGGGCTGATGCTGGCGCGCACGACCGCGCGAGCCCGTGAGATTGCGGTGCGGGCCGCGCTGGGGGCCACCCGCGCTCGGATCGTTGGCCAACTGATCACAGAAGCCGTCCTGCTCAGCCTGCTCGGAGGCGCGGCGGGCGTGTTGCTGGCGTGGTACCTGAATGGCGGGCTGAAGGCGATTTTTCCAGCGGAAGTGGCGCTCCACATGCCGGTGCAATTGGACTTGACAGGACTGGCGCTGAATGGCCCGGTTCTGATTTATACGGTCGTGATTTCCTGTGTGGTGGGGATTCTGGCCGGCACGGTTCCGGCGCTGCACTGCCTGAGAGGGCAGCCCAATGCCGCTTTGAAGCAGGGCGAACGCAGCGTGGGCAGCAGCCGCGCCCAGCGGCGGGGACGCAACCTGCTACTGGTGGGCGAGGTCGCCCTCTCCCTCATGCTGCTGGTGGGCTGCTCGCTGCTGCTGCGCAGTTTCCTGCTCATGCGCGGTGTGGACCTCGGCTTCGATCCGCACAACTTGCAGGTCGCGCAGCTCTCGCTGGCCTCACGGAAATTTGACAACACCGCCGCGGTCACACAGTTTCAGCAGAAATTGCTGGAGAAAGTGCGCGGAATACCCGGGGTGGTAGATGCGGCGAGCGTCTCCTCGGCGCCGCTGGAGTTCGGCCTCAACCTGCCCATGCCCGAGCTACCCGGCAAGGACTGTAGTGACAATCCACTGGAATACCGCGCGGTGAGCCCGTCGTACTTTTCGACCATGCGGGTGCCGCTGCTGCGCGGGCGTAGTTTCACCCATGGCGATGGTGCCGGAGCGGGTCCGGTAATGATCATCAACCGGGCCATGGCCCGGTTGTGCTGGCCGGGAAAGGATGCGCTGGGGGCGCAGGTATGGATCGGCAAGGGCATGGAAAAAGAAGGCCTGACCGATCAGCCGCGCCAGGTGGTGGGCATTGTCGGGGACATGAAGGAGTACTCGCTGGGCCAGGCGCCGCCGCCCATGGCGTTCGTGCCGCAGGCGCAGGTGCCGGATGCGATTGACGGCTTGCTGTACCAGAGCTTCGGGCTGCTCTCCGCGATGGTAATTCGCACCAGCGGCCCCGTGGATTTTTCTTTGCCGCTGGCGCGCGCGGTTCGTGAAGTTGACCCACAGCAGCCGCTGGCGAGCGTGGCGCCCATGTCGCAACTGGTGAGCGACTCGGTGGCATTCGCGCGCGTGCTGGCCATTCTGATGAGCGCATTTGCCGGGCTGGCGCTGCTGCTGAGCGCCGTGGGGCTTTATGCCCTGCTCAGCTATCACGTGAGCCAGCGCACGCAGGAGATTGGCATCCGCATGGCACTGGGCGCTCCCAGAGAGCGGGTACTGGCCATGGTGATGCGGGAGGGCATTGTGCTGGTCGCAGTTGGAACGGCGGTGGGACTTGCGGCGGCGCTGGGGCTGACGCGCCTGGCGGCCAGCCTGCTGTTTGGGATTACAGCAACCGACGCGGCTTCATTTGTGGTGTCGGTGCTGTGCTTGTTGGGAGTCGCTCTGCTGGCCAGCTATCTGCCGGCACGGAGAGCGACCAAGGTGGACCCCCTAGTAGCGCTGCGATACGAGTGAATTGAGGCAAGTATGGACTCTTTTCTACATGATCTTCGCTACGGGCTACGCATGCTGCGCAAGAGCCCGGGATTCACCACGGTGGCGCTGCTGGTGCTGACCATCGGCATTGGGGCGAATGTGGCCATCTTCAGCGTGGTTAACACGGTGCTGCTGCGGCCGCTGCCGTACCACGACCCTGGACGGCTGGTGATGATCTGGGAGAGCCTGCCCGGCATCGGCTACCCGCAGGTGGGTACCTCCAGCGCCGAATACCTCGACTACCGCGATCGCAACCGGGTGTTCAGCGGTATTGCCGGATACAAGAATGACACGGCGAACCTGACCGGCTCCGGCCAGCCGGAACGCATTCCCATCACGCGAGCCAGCTTCAACCTGTTTTCCATTCTGGGAGTTGAGCCCGCGATGGGCCGCACCTACACGGCCGAGGAAGACAGGCCGGGAGGACCCAAGGTTGCTGTCCTTAGCTACGGGCTGTGGAAGCGGCGCTATGGCGCCGATACCAACATTCTGGGCCGGGCCATCAGCCTCGACGGGCAGCCCTATACGGTGATTGGCGTGATGCCGGCATCGTTCCAGTTTCCATTTTCCACGCTGCCTTACTCGGACCAGGCGGAACTATGGGTTCCGGTGGCGTTTACGCCGGATGAAATCGCGGACCGCGTGCGGGAATTCGGCACCTTCACCGTGGCGCGACTGAAGCCGGGAGTCTCGCAGCCGCAGGCGCAGGAGGACGTGACGCGGGTCGCTGCCGAATTCCAGCAGCAGAACCCTAAAGTTTACAACGGCAGTGTTTATGTGAAACCGACCGCCAGCCCTCTGGCGGCCGACATTGTGGGCAAAGTGCGGCCCATGCTGCTGGTGCTGCTGGGAGCGGTAGGTTTTGTGCTGCTGATCGCCTGCGCGAACCTGGCTAACCTGCTGCTGGCACGGAGCACGGCGCGGAGGCGGGAGATGGCGGTGCGGGCGGCGCTGGGCGCGTCCCAGGCGCGTCTGGTGCGGCAATTTCTGACGGAGAGCGTTCTGCTGGCCCTAGGTGGCGGCGTACTCGGACTGGGAGCCGCGTTCTGGCTGGTTCGCCTGCTGGCGGCATTCGGTCCAGAACAGGTGCCGCGGCTGCAGGATGTTTCACTCGATCCGGTGGTTCTGGCCTTCGCGGCAGCGCTCGCCCTGGTCACGGGAATCCTGTTCGGAATGGTCCCAGCGTGGCGTACTTCGCGAAGCCAATTGCAATCGGCGCTGAAGGAAGGAGCTCGGGCGGGCACCAGCCGGGAAGGGCTGCGCCTGCGCAACGGGCTGGTCGTCGTGGAGACGGCGTGCTCGCTGGTTCTGCTGGCGGGGGCGGGCTTGCTGATTAACAGCTTTATACGGGTTTTGAGAGTGCCACCGGGATTCAACCCCCGCGGGGTGCTGATTGCCCGTACCCAGTTCGATGAGACCCGCTACCCCAAAGCGTCGTCATGCGCTGCTGCGGAACGGGAAATCCTCGCCCGCTTGCGGCAGTTGCCGGGAGTGCAGTCAGTGGCTTTCGTGACCAATCTCCCGCTGGCGGACCCCAGGGGAATAGGCTTCCGCATCGAAGGACACCCGCCCAATGAGTTCCACAACGCTGACAACACATTAGTGAGCGAAAACTACTTCCCAGTGATGGGAATCTCGCTGCTGCGGGGACGCGGGTTCCGGGAGCAAGACACGGAATCAACCCCGCTGGTAGCGGTCATAAACGAGACTCTCGCCCGCACGTATTTTCGGGACGAAGATCCCATTGGGAAACGGTTGCTTTGGGGTGACCGGACGCCATTCACCATCGTGGGGGTGACCGGCGATGTCAAATTTTCCGCGCTAGATGCCGAGGTCGCGCCCATGATCTACATGTCGAATTTCCAGGTGGCGAGCGGAGTTAGCCGGCACGCGGTATTCGTGGTGCGAACGGCAGGAGATCCGGCCAGCCTGGCGAGCGCCGCGCGGCGCTCCATCTGGGCTGTGGACAAGGACCTGCCGGTGTTTGGCGTAACCACGATGAATGATGTGCTGGCGGGCTCGGTGGCGCAACGCCGCTTCAGCATGAGCCTGCTGGGAGCCTTCGCCATATTGGCGCTGCTGATGGCGGCGATTGGACTTTATGGCGTGCTCTCTTACTCGGTCAGCCAGCGCATGCACGAGATGGGATTGCGCGTCGCGCTGGGAGCGAACGCGCGCGATCTGCTTCGTTTGGTGGTTGGACAGGGAATTCGCGTGGCGCTGATCGGTGTGGCCGCGGGTCTGCTCGCCAGCTTCGCGGGCACGCGGCTGTTGGCGGGAATGCTCTTCGGAGTGAGCCCTCTCGATCCGCTCACCTTCCTCGTGGTGGCGGGAGTGCTGGTTTTGGCAGCGCTGCTGGCCAGTTTCGTGCCGGCGCGGCGGGCGACCAAAGTGGACCCTATGGTGGCGCTGCGCTATGAGTGAACGGCGGGTTGTCGCTGCGCCCAGGATTTCGGCAGCGGATTCAAGCACGTCACCCAGACAACCGACTGAAGTTTTTCGTGGTTTGCGAGGGCAACATGCACCCCGTGAAGCTGGCGAGAGCCGGCGCCCATTTTCAAAGGTGTGGTGAATATGACAAAAACCAATGGTGTTTTCGGTGCGATTTGCGGGCTGCTGCTGATGATTGCCGCGGCCGGTACCCCGATTTCGGCTCAGGTGTTCCGCTTTCCCAACGCCGGATCGCAATTTCCCAACCTGATCAATCCCTATACCCCGGTGCAGGTGCCGCAGCCCAAGCTGACGAACACGCCGCGTCTGGACACGCTGATGAGGAACGGCAAGCTGATGCTGTCGCTAAGCGATGCGGTGGCGATGGCGCTGGAGAATAATCTGGACATCGCTATCGCGCGCTATAACCTTTCTATCGCGGATACCGACATTCTGCGGGCGCAGGCGGGATCGGAGATCCGCGGCGTGGCCACCGGTCTGGTGGAAGGCACGCCGGGCGGGGGAGTAGGCGGGTTCGGCACCGGAGCGCAGGGCTCGGGGGCGGGCGGGACCAGCGGCGGGGCGGGGGGGGCCGGCGGCGGCGCTTCCGGCCTGGTGGAGTCCACGCTGGGGACGGGCTCGCAATTGGAGCCTTACGATCCGCAACTGATCGCGAAGATGAACATCAACCACGCGGCCCAGCCCGTCAACAACGCGGTCACCACCGGCCAAATCAGCGCCTTCCAGCAGAACATCGCCAATGCAAACTTTAACTACCAGCAGGCGTTTCCCACTGGCACGCTGCTGCAGGTGGAATTCAACAACTTCCGGGCTACCGACAATGGCCAGTTTGATCTGCTGGTGCCGCAGGTATTTTCCCAGTTCCGGGCTGAGGTAAAGCAGCACTTGCTTTCTGGCTTCGGGCTGGGACCGAACCTGCGCTTCGTCCGCATCGCGAAAAACAACCGCGAGATTTCGGATGTAGCGTTTCGCAACCAGGTGATTGCCACGGTGTCACAGATACAGAACATCTACTGGGACCTGGTCAGCTCCTATGAAGACGAGAAGGTGAAGGAGCGTTCGCTGAACCTGGCGGAGAAGACGCTTTCCGATAACCAGGAGCAAGTGCGGATTGGGGCGCTGCCGGCGATCGAGGTGACGCAGGCGCAGAACGAGGTGGCCAGCCGCAAGCAGGACCTGATCATCGCGCAGACCGGATTGCAGCTGCAGCAGTTGCTGATGAAAAACGCGATTACACGCAACCTGGGCGATCCGTTCATTGCGGCCGCGCCGGTGGTGCCCACCGACACCATGTATGTGCCGGAGAAGGAGCCGGTTCGGCCGGTACAGGACCTGCTGGACGACGCCTATGCCCACCGTCCCGAGCTGGCGCAGGCGCGCATTGACCTGACCAACCGCGAAATCAGCCGCAAGAGCGCCAAGAACGCCCTCCTGCCCACGGTGGATCTGGTGGGGTGGTACGGGGCTTCGGCCTTAGCGGGCCAGCAGAACCCGGCGTTCACCTGTCCAGCGGGAGTGGTACCGTCCAATTCTCTGGAGTGCCTGCCAGCCGGGACGGTGGCCCGGACGGGTTTCAACAATGCTTTTGCCAAGCTGTTCCGCAACGACTTTCCCGATTACGCAGTGGGATTCCAGATCAATATTCCCTTCCGCAACCGGGCCGCCAAAGCGGACCAGATCCGCTCCGAACTGGAATACCGCCAAGCGCAGATGCGGCTACAGCAACTGCAGAACGAAATCGGGATCGAGGTGCGCAACGCGCAATTTGCCCTGCAGCAGAACCGGGCGCGGGTGGAAGCGGCCACCACCGCGCGCGACCTGGCGCAGCACACCTTCGAGATCGAGCAGAAGAAGTACGCGCTGGGCGCTTCCACCAGCTACCAGGTGCTGCAGACGCAGCGCGACCTGGCGCAATCGGAGTCGGCGCGGGTGGGAGCCATGGCGGCCTATGAGAAGTCGCGCGTGGAATTGGACCGCGTGACCGGGCTGACGCTGACGCACAACGGAATCGAGATTGCCGATGCGGAGAACGGGCATGTGCAGAAGGCGCCGGAGATTCCTGGCGTGATGCCGCGTACCGACTTAACCGACCAGAAGCCGACTCCTGCGCCCGACATCCCCGGGCCTTCCTTGTGAAGGAGGCCATGGCGGAACGTATACAATCCTCGGGTAAGGCCCTGAAAATGAGCCCTGGAAGCCTGCCCGCACCGCGCATCCTGATCGCCGATGACCAGCGTGACGTCATCGAGGCCCTCCGTTTGCTGCTCAAGCCCGAAGGCTATGACTTGAGCGCCGTGTCCCTGCCCTCGGGGGTGCTGGAGGCGTTGCACAACCACGAATTCGACGCCGCGCTTATAGATCTGAACTACACGCGAGACACCACCTCCGGGCAAGAGGGTCTGGACCTGCTCTCCCAGATACAGGCTATGGACAGCACCTTCCCGGTCATCGTCATGACCGCCTGGGGCAGCGTGGACTTGGCCGTGGAAGCCATGCGCCGGGGCGCCCGCGATTTCGTGCAGAAGCCGTGGGAAAATGCGCGCCTGCTCTCGGTGTTGCGTACGCAGGTGGAATTGGGCCGGGCGCTGCGCATGGGCCAGCGGCTGGAGGCGGAAAACCGGCTGCTGCGGGCGGAGGGTCGGCCGAACTTCATTGCCGAGTCAGATGCCATGAAGCCCATCCTGCAGCTCATTACGCGGGTGGCGCCTTCCGATGCCAACGTGCTCATCACCGGCGAGCATGGCAGCGGTAAAGAAGTGGTGGCGCGCACGCTACATGCATTGTCCAACCGCGCCCACCGGCCGTTTGTGGCGGTTAATACTGGCGGACTGCCCGAAGGCGTGTTCGAAAGCGAACTATTCGGCCACGTAAAAGGTGCGTTCACCGACGCGCGCTCCGATCGCGTGGGGCGCTTCGAACTGGCCGACGGCGGCACTATCTTTCTGGACGAGATTGCCAATGTGCCGGCTCCCCAGCAGGCCAAACTCTTGCGCGTGCTGGAATCAGGGGAGATGGAGCCGGTGGGCTCCTCTAAAACCCGGCGGGTGAACGCGCGAGTTATCTCAGCCACCAACGCCGACCTGAACCAGGAAGTTTCCAACGGGCGCTTTCGCCAGGACCTGCTGTTTCGCCTGAACACGGTGGAGGTGCATCTGCCGCCCTTGCGAGAGCGGCGGCAGGATACTTCCGTGCTGGCCATGCACTTTCTGAAGCGCTACTCCGAACGCTATGGCAAGCGCCTGAACGGGTTCGACGCGGCGGCGTTGCGCGCCATGCTGGAATACGCCTGGCCTGGGAACGTGCGCGAACTGGACCACTCGGTGGAGCGGGGGGTATTGCTGGCCGAGGGTGAGCAGGTACGAGTGAGCGATCTGGGGCTGCGGGGGGCGCGCGATAGCGGGCAAAAGATGGAAGATATGAGCCTGGAGGAAGTGGAGTCGCTGCTGGTGCGTAAGGCGCTGGCCCGCTATAGCGGTAATATCAGTCAGGCGTCGGAAGCGCTGGGCTTGAGCCGCAGCGCGCTCTATCGGCGTCTGCAGAAGTATGGAATCTGACCAGGCCAAACCGGCCGCAACCCAGTTCTTCCGCAACCGCGCTGCCACGGCCCTGCCACGGCACCGGGGCCGGCGGCGCATGGCGCATGAAAACCGGGTGCTGCTGTTTGCCTTGGCCTCTGGCCTGGCGGGCTTGATTCCCGCCATGGTGCTGCTGTGGACCGGACCTTACTCCGGGAGCACGCAGTGGACGCTCACGGTGGTGATCGTTACCTGCTGGCTGGCTTTTTCCTTCGCGGTGCGGGGCATGGTCATGCGCCCGCTGCAAACCCTGGCGAACATGCAGGCGGCATTGCGCGAGGGCGATTTCTCCATGCGCGCCCGGGTGGGCAATCCCGAGGATGCGCTGGGCGAGCTGATGCGCGAGGTCAACGCGCTTTCCGAAATGCTGCGCGAACAGCGGCTAGGCGCCATGGAAGCCAGCGCCCTTCTGGGCACGGTGATGGGCGAAATTGACGTGGCCGTGTTCACCTTTGACCCGGAATCTCGGCTGCGCCTGGTGAACCGCGCCGGGGAACGGCTGCTCAGCCAAAACGTGGAACGCTTGCTGGGCAAAACCGCCGTCGAACTGGGCCTGGCTGACTGCCTGGAAGGGGAGATGGCGCGTACCCTGGAAAAGAGCTTTCCCGCGCGCTCGGGACGCTGGGGCGTTCGGCGCACCGTGTTCCGGCAGGGCGGGGCGCCGCACCAGTTGCTAGTAGTTTCCGACTTGAGCCAGGCCTTGCGCGAGGAAGAACGCCAGGCCTGGCAGCGCCTGGTGCGGGTGCTGGGCCACGAGATGAACAACTCGCTGGCTCCGATCTCCTCCATCGCGCAGAGTCTGGAGACGCTGCTCAAGCGCGAGCCGCGTTCGGCCGACTGGGAAGACGACCTGCGCCGCGGCCTAAGAATCATCGCGGAACGCTCCGACGCGCTCAGCAAATTCATGCGTGACTACTCCCGCCTGGCCCGCCTGCCCAAGCCGCAACTGCAGGGAGTGGAGCTCGGCGCTCTGGTGCGCGCCGCTGCCAGCGTGGAAACCCGGTTGCCCGTGGAGGTGGCGCCGGGGCCGCAAATCACCCTGCAAGGCGATCCTGACCAGCTGCAGCAGGTCCTCATCAATCTGATTCGGAACGCTGCCGATGCTTCCCTGGAAACCCAGGGAGGGGTGAGCGTGGGCTGGCAGAGAAATGGGAGCGCGCTGGACGTCTATGTGCGCGACGAGGGGCTGGGCATTGCCAATCCGGGGAACCTGTTCGTTCCATTCTTCACCACTAAGCCTGGAGGATCAGGAATCGGGTTGGCGCTCAGCCGGCAAATAGCGGAGGCCCACGGCGGCACCGTGCAACTCCGCAACCGCGTGGAAGGAAACGGCTGCGAAGCGAGGCTGCACCTTCCGTTGTGATGCTAATTATCGGCCGGGCATTAAGGATCAATGCAGCAGCTTTTTTGCACTAGTGAGATATTCAGTGCCCGTGCTTAGAGCCACCACGGGTGCAGGGCACTCGGCGCGATATGCAGCAATCAGGACTTCCTTGTCTGAAAAGAATGTCCGAGAACGAACATGTGCGGATTTCCACATCAGCCCACCCCAGAAGAACTGGTGCGTGTTGCCCGTGAGATAGGGGCGGGGAGCCATGCAGCAAATCGGAACCATTAGGCTCCGCGCCTGAACCGCGAAAGTCGAGAGGGCCTCGGGCGGCATGATGACAGAGCGCGGGCCGGGAAATCTACCCTCCGGGGTTTAGCTGATGCGACGGGCAGCAAACGACAAGGCGGCCGCTTCCGGCATCTCAGATGACGTGGCGACCGCTTCCTGGTTTGACAAGTCCATAGCGCGTGCGATCGCCACGGCGCTGCTATTCGTGCGCGGCGGGCGCTTTCGTATATGAGGCATGGCGCGTCATCGTCGCGTTTCTCTTCGCGATCTTCCTGGCATACATTCTGGCGCCCGCGGTCGCCTGGCTACAGGCACGCACGCGGCTCACGAGAGGCTCGCGGGCGGGCGCTATTCTCGCCCTGTATGTGGCTCTGGGCGCACTAATCGGGGTACTCATCATTTTTGCGGGACCGCGGCTGGTGAGCGAAGGCGAGACATCGCGGGCTTTGTCTGGGCCGGGCAATACCATGCCGGGACGGTCCCGACGGCACCATGAAAATTCTAGGCACTCACCGCAGCTTTGTATTCGGCTTGGGCCTGGTACGCAGATTGGGCCCTTTGCCTTTTCACCTATCAGCACGAATGCCCGAGCCAATGTCTCGTTCATTGCGGCATTTGGCAGGCACGCGGCCAGGAAATTCGCCTGCGTAAAAGAAGTATTGTTGTGGGCGTGAGACCGACTGTCCCGGCCTGCGGCTAGTCGCCCCCCATGCAATATCTTGCCCGGTAAGGTGATTAGACAGTTTCTTGCGCTGCCTTCTTGACGCGCAGGGGCGCAACTTCGTCGCGTGGAGCGAGATTCCCTGACGGACGAAGACCGGTATCTTGCCTGATGGATTAGTGTACGAGGAAGGGTCAAACTAATTCCAGCTCCCGTACAACTCTTGGTGGCTGTTGTCGGTGCGCAGGGTAATCTTCCGTCGCCGCACGCCTGGCCAGAGGGAGAAGCGGCGCGGGCGGCGGCGGGCGCAGTGAAAGGCCCGGAGGTGGTCGCCGGCGCGCTGCGCCGGGCTCGTGCTGGTGCTGGCGATGCCGTTATACAGCTTTTGCCGGACGCGAGGAACTACTTCAGCTACTGACAGACCGATTTGCCTCGGATGCGGACGGGCTGTATCGATACGTGGCAGCTCCGATTCCGTGACCTTTCAGCCTTGTAGGTGCGCTTCCACGAACCAGAAATCTTTGCCCACCTGCCGCGAAAATTCCGTGAGGATATCGGCAGCGTTTTTGTAACCCAAATCATCAGGTTGCTCAATCGCCTCCCTTACTCCGGCCGCGAACTTGAAATGTTCTTGATCAGCGACTTCAGGTGATCCGCTCCGTCAGATCCAGCGCGTCGGCAAGGAGCACATTTAGAATTTCGGTCAAACGACTCCGCTCTTTTCCAGGAATGTCGATGTTGGTGTGAAACATCTTGGATTTTCGTGTCGTCGTGGGCATTACGTCTGCTCCCTTCACGGTCTGCTAAACAGATCGTCATGACATTATTGGCTAGTGATGTGCTACTCCTCTTTGTTCTTACAACAGTGAGCAGTCGGCGGCGCTCGAAAACCTTGAAACGATTCCGGCCCGAGTCGCATTTACCGATGACGCGATGTTATTCTGCGTTACCGCCACCGGAAATGACAGTTAAAAACTTTTAAGCGGCCCGCCTCGCGTCCGACCCATGTTGTTTCACCATCTTGTTGTAGTTGCCCATGATCAGGAATGGTGCCGCCCACTGACCCACAAAAAGCGCCCAATCATCTTTCCCCATGATTTTCAGAATAGCGGAGACCGCCATCGATCCGATGGCAAGTCCCAGAAAGGTCGTCGAAGGAAGCTGTGACGTATGCTTCTCTATTGCTCCGGTAAAACGGTCCTCGGTAGACTCCCCCCGAGACACTTTGGTGTTGTACCCGCCCATTTCATTTCTCCTGTTCATAACACTCCGTTACCATCGCGGTGTGTCTGCTATTGGATGCGTTAGTTGTTTCCGGGTTGGCGATTGCCTCTGGCTAGATGATCAGGACAGAGCGACAGAGACTTACACGAGAATTCTGTCGCGTCTAACTGGCCGGTCGAGCTGGGCCACTGCTCCCGGCGGTTCAGCGACGCGCGCCCGGCTTCTCTCCTGTGTTGTTGATGCTGAAGAAAGCAACGCGAAAGGCGCCATCTATTTCGGCTACGAACATCTCGGCCCCCCAGTGGGTCGCCTCAGGCTGAGCCATACCGACACCGTGCTGCTGCGCGACAGCAAACGCTGCGGAGATGCTATCAACCTCGCATATTAGATCAGCGTTGACCGTAGGTTGTCCAACAACCAGTTCAATACAACCTTGGGGGACCAGGAAAGGCAATCCTGTGCTGCGGTCATCTGACCAACCTTCACCTACCGTGAAGCCCAGCTCACGAAGAAAACTCTTAGCTTTGTCAAGCGTGCACTGATCAACAATTCGAGGCACAACAATGGATTTCATCAATTTGCACCCGCCATCATGCGGTGCTCGCTGCCTCGTGAATAATCCTTTCGATGCGCGAGTCCACCCCATAGTTGTCGATGACAGCCCGCGTGCTGAGGAGCAGTCCTGTGCTCGATTTTTTCAACTATGCATACGTACCTCCTCGTTAGGCGCCTTTGTAATGGCAACTGAGAAGGACGCAGAGGCAGCACCGAAAATTTATGCCGCCTCACTGCGGGGAGCTGTTTCTGCTTTGCGCCGCAGGGTGCCCTTGCGATTAGTCGCAGAACGAAGGAACAGAACGGCTGCCGAGATCAGCAGCAGGTAGGTGATTCGTCCGCCGCCCCAATGCGCGGCATAGGCAACGACCCAAAGAGCCCCCAGGACAATGAAAACCGCCCACATCACCTGGGCAGCACAGGAACGACTGGATTCGGAACTATTCTTCATGCAGATCGCCGGGCCCTCTCCACTCTCTCAAACCGGACAGCTGGACAAGAAGCATTTAGCTGGCCACTCGGCGTCGCCTACAGGTGTGAAATGCTTTCGGGAAAGACCCGGCGTGCGGGCGACGTGCGGGGCTAACGGGGTGCGAGGGTTTGCATCAGCGGCACAATAGTAGGCACGAAGGGAACCCGCCGCGAGCACTGCCAGGAGCGGAGTTCCGGCTAGAGCGCGGAACGCGGTCAAGCCAGCCTTATCTGCCCTGAGGCGGATTCGTAGGGGTAGCTGGCGCCTCGCCGGCAGCGGGAGCGGTGCGCAATTCGTAAAGATAGGCGGCAGCACCGTATTCCAGGTGCGCATCCTTTCGTACGCCCATGCCGTCGAGGATGTGCAGGGCGTAGGCAGGTTCGTCCACGCCGTTGCTTGACCAGTTATGGGCAAAGATGACCCACACTCGCCGTCCGCGCAGGTGGGAAAAGTCCTCCTGAAAGATATCCCAGTTCTTGCCGCGCGCGGGCCGGCGGAACGCGCCGCCCAGGACTACGTTTTCGCCCTTCAAACCATAGGCTTCGGCGTAGTACTGATACATCGTCCGCGCGTAGTAGTAGATGTACCAGGTATCGCCGGGCTGCTGATGCTGGTGAACGTACTGCAGCACGGGCCGCAATTCTTCTGCCGGCATGTGGTGCCGGACGACCCCAGCGGTAGTGACCACGGGCTGAAAGAACAGCAGCAGCAATAAAGCCGCCGGCACGGCGCGGGAGCGGGCGGTCTGGCAAATTTCTTCGACGCCGGCGCCGGTCAGCAAAAACAGCGCGGGCGAGAAGAACAGAAAAAATCTTCCCGGCAAAGGATAGAGGTGCCGGCTGGAGGCGGCCAAGGCCAACAACAATGGCAGCACCAGGAAACAGCAACCGGCACCATCTTTTCTCCAGAAGTGGAGCGCACCAAGGAAGGCGGCAAACAGGGTTACCCCCAGCAGCGGGGTTACCGCGGTCTGCTGCAGGCCAAGGACGCTCTGCAGAGCCATATCCAGGGTAGAAAGCCGGATGGGGAAGGTGAAGAACGGATAGGCGTGAGGAAGGCCCACGTTCTGGCTGCTGCTGCGCAGAGTCAGCCAGTAATCCACGGCAAAGCTCGCGGCCCATGCGGTAAACACCGGGGCGAAACGCGCCATGCGCGACCAATCGCGATCCATCAGGCTGGCCACAAACACGGCAGCCGCAAAGCCGCAGGCAACGAACACGACGGGATGGGAAAACCAGAACAAGGCCGCGCCGGCCAGCGCCAAAAGGGAAAGCTTCAGGGCGGAGGGACGGCCGCCCAAGGCCCAGAATCCGAGCAGCCAAAGCAGGGCGCAAGAAGCGGGGTCGCTGCCGTAGGGCTTAAGTTCCGAGGAGTAATAAATAAGCGGAGGCGAAAGAGCAAACAGGGCAACAGCCACCAGGGCGGCGCGCGGCGCCAGTAAGCGTCGGGCGAGCAGGGCCACCAGCACCATCGCCAGCGTGCCGCCGGCAATGGCCACTAAGCGCAAAGAGAGCTCACGCGGGCCAAAAAGCAAGCTGCAGGACTTTTCCCCGAACAGCCACGCCAGGGGAGCGACCAGTTGGTAATCCAGGGGTTTGGTGAGCTGGGCAAAAGTGCGATGGAGCAGGTTAAGCGCCATCAGCGACTCATCCAGCCACAGAGAGCGGTTGAAAAAATACTGCTCCAGGCGCAGAGCCGCTCCTGCCGCGGTCATGATCCACAGCCAGCGAGCGTAGCCAATTCCGAGCCAGCCTGCGGGTTGCTCGGCGCCGGCGGGAGTAGAGGCGGGAGTCTGGGTCAGAGCGGAAGCGGAGGAGGTTTCTACCGGCATGTTTTAGCTGGTGAACAGGCTCAGCCGCCGCGCTTCTTCCAGAACCGCAGCCGGTGCCATCCTGGAGGCTTGCTGGATTTGCTCTGGGCCGTGGCCGGCGCGGGAGGGGCCTCCGTGATTCCAAACCTTTGTCGTAAGGCGGCAAGTTCCAGGGAGTGGCGCTGACGCTCACGGGTTTCCATCTGCAGGCGCTGGCGCTCATGAGCCTGCTGTCGGGCGGCCAGGCCCAGCAAGTCAGCCACCCACGGCCCATCACAGAACACTTCCACGCTGCGCGCCACCCATTCGGGTTTGCCCTCTCCTTCATCCGTGCAGGAAGCACCCACCGTGAGCACGATCTGATTGCCGCAACGAATTTCCAACTGGCCTGTTCTCACCTCCTCTTCGATTTCGTAAATGAAGGTGGTCTTAGTGCCGAAGGTGAATACGTATTCCGCCTGCTCGGTGCATAACAGGGTGGAGTGATAGCCCAGCTCCCGGACCTCCTTCACGTCGGGATGGATGTAGTGCGGACAAATGGATTTCCAGTTGGGAAAGCTGCGTACGCTGTCGAGATACAGCGCCAGCATCTTCTCAGGGATTTCGCGGTCCCAGGGGGCGGAAGTATCCGGACGGGGATGGCCGAACTCAGACATCGGCGACATAACGAGGGGCGCCGCGACGGCAAGCCAGAGTCCTAACCTAACCCTCCGGGAGGCGATGGTCAACTCCCTCGCCAATACGGAAGCGACGAAACCACCGGATATATGGACGTGAGCGTATCCGATTCGAGCAATCTGACCAGCTTTAACACTCTCCGCGCCACCACCAACTCCATGCCGCCGCCGTTTGTGAAAGAACAAGCCTTCGGCGGGACTCCGGCTACCCCTGTGCCAGGACACAAGAATACCTGGCGATTGTGGCATTGTCGTCAATGGCGGAAAGGCCTGCGTAATCGCCCATGAATAAGCCGCTGAACTCAGTTGGCGGCGGTAGCGGGGAATGACCAGGAGATATACACGACCACAGTGCTGCTTCCGTAAGTTGCTAATGTCCTGTGCGTGGATTGCCGCTCGCGGCATCCACGTCAGGGTCCATTGGAAACGCATGCGGGACGCTCAGGGGGCACTAGCTCCCGTGCCTATCTGGGCGCCAGCACCGGCAACCTGGCATGAGATAATCGCTTACGTCGCAATGGCCCCGTAGCTCAGATGGATAGAGCAGCGGTTTCCTAAACCGTTGGTCGGGTGTTCGAGTCACCCCGGGGCTACCATGTGCCTTTCGGCGATGCGCCGCGCGCACTGTTCCGGTTCCTTCTAGTACAGCGGAGAAGATCAAGTACATCCTAGCTAGCTGAAGGGCTCGCCGTCGCCTCCTGTGGCGCAGGCTCGCGGGCGAGCGCCAGCGCCACAACAGGGTCTCAACTCCCCGATCGTGATTATTTTTGGAAATTAGCCGGCGCCGGATAACCCGGCGCCAGCAGGGGAGGGATGATGCTTAGTGGGCGTGCGCCAGCTTGTGCCGACGCCATCCCAAGCTCAGCCCGAACAGGCCGGTGAACAGCAGGACCAGCGAGGAGGGCTCCGGAACATTAAAGCTGGTGCTGGCAATCGTGGCCAGATCATGATTGTTTTCAAACCCGAAATACAGAATGTTGAAATCGGGGTCGGTGTTGGTGCTGGAAAAGGCGACAACACTGGCAGGGGTCTCAAATACAAACGGTATGCCCAAGCCGGGGAAGAACAGCGCATTGCCGGGGTCAGTGCCGCAACCGGCTTCGGGATTGATTTCGTTCTGACAGGTCATCCCGCCGGCGGCCTCAAATTGCGCGGGAGTAGCAGCAAAAAGTTGGCTGACGTTATTGATGATTTGCCCGCTCTGGTTCTCGAAGTTGCATTGCGAGCTGTCGCCGCTCAGGTCGGGCATGCAGAAACCGGCAGTAAACGGATTGAAGGAGCCAACCGGGTTGCCGTTGAAGGTGAGGGTCAACCCCGGTCCGATAATGGCGTAGTTGGCGTAATCGGCGCCGCTGCGAATGATTCCGCCCGGGTCGGCGATGGTGCCGGCCAGTGCAGACGCCGAGAGCAGCAAAACGACAGCGGCAATCACGATTCCGTTCCGACGCATCATGGAGAGTCCTCCTCTGGGGGGCGGAAACGGTTAACTTGCACTCAGGTCGCCGGATGGGGCCCAGTCCGCTATTTTTTTCCGCCTGACCGCTTAACCACTTGCGGCGCTAAGACCAGGAAATACACAGGGGTGGCGGCGCAGAGTGCAAAATCTTGCCGCAATGTGTATGTTCGCTGCAGCATTCCTCAGCAACCGGGAAGGCGCTATTCGCCCGGCGAGCCTGCTAACAGGGGCAAGCGCTAGTTGGCCCTGCTGCCGAACGAGCGCATCATGGCGGCAAATTCCGGGAGTGCCTGCAGGTCCTTGAGTTCAGGATCACTCTGCGCCTCCTGGGCAGGATAGCCCTGCTGCAAAGCCTGATGAAGAGCTTTCAGCGCCTCGTTCTTTCGCCCTGCCATGCATTCCACCACCGCCTGAAAGTAGATGAGGGATACGTCAGTGGGATCCATGGCGCGCGCTCGGCGAATGAAATCCAGTCCGCGCTGGGGGTCGCCTTTCTTGGCGAAGTATTGTCCCAGATACCCCATGGCATCGGCGTCACGAGGGTTGATGGACAGTTGCTTGTAGGCGAGGGCAATGGCCTTGTCATACGTGGCCAGGGCCTGCGGGCGCCGCCCCGCCCAGCGGTAGCCGTCCGCCAGATTGCCCATCACCATGTGCTCGTTGGGATTCATGGCCGCCGCTTTCTCGAACATCTTGACGGCGTCGTCATAGCGCTTCAGGAAAAAGTACGCCGTACCCAGATTGGAGTAAGTAGCGTAGTAGGGCTGGAGCTGCAGGGCTTTTTCGAAATTAGGAATGCAATCGTTCCAGCGCTCCATGCGCATGAGGACTACACCCAGATTGTCATAGCCGGCGGCATTGTCCGGCTCGAGTTCAATCACTTTCTTAAATCCGGCGACCGCCTCTTCATTTTGCCCGAAGCTGTAATACGCCCCAGCCAGCGCGTTGTAATTCTCCCAATAGTAAGGATTGAGTTCGATCGCCTTCTTGTAGGCCTCGATGGCTTCCGGCTTTCGCCCGATCATGGCGTAAACCACGCCCAGGCGGCGGTAGCCCTCGTCGGACTTGGGGGCAAGTTCCAGAGCGCGCTTCAGTTCGCTGATGGCCTCGGCGGTCTTTCCTGTATCGGTATAAACGCTGCCCAGAGAAAAGTGGACTTCCGGGAGCTTGGTGTTCATCTGGTCGGCTTGCTGCGCGGCGCGCAGAGCCTTGTCGGACCAGAAACTATCCTTGGTATGGCGATACATCGAGAGGCTGGCGTCGGCTACGCCGGCATAGGCAAGGGCAAAGCCAGAATCCTTGGCCAGCGCCTTCTGGTAGAGATCCAGTGCCCCCTCCACCTTTTTCACGTCCTGCTCCTGGCGCATATCTTCCCGGCCCTTCAGGTACAAATCGTAGGCTTCCGCGTTTTCAGTGGGATGGGCGCTGAGGGCCGCCGCTTCCGAGTTATTGGGCTTCAGGGAGAGCGCAGCCACCAGCTGGGAATAAATATTGTCTTCCAGGGTCAGCAGATCCTGAGGGACCCCGGAGAATTCGCTGGTCCACACGCGGCGTCCATCAGCCACGTCGTCTAAGCTGATGGTGATGCGCATTTTGGCTGCGCTGCCCTGAACCGTTCCCTGGGCGATGAGGTTCACTCCCAAACGGCGAGCGATTTTCTCCAAGGGCTCATCGGGATTGATGGTCTGTACCGCACTCGGGGAAGCGAGGTGGACTTCCTTCATTTGGAAAAGTTTGGCGGCCGTGGCCTCCACCAGGCCATCGCTGACGTAGCCGAGTGCATTCTTGTCGCCTATAACACGAAACGGAAGCAGGGCCAGGTATTTGCCCTGACTTAGCGGGGGAATACCGGTGCTGGGCTGGGCGGACGCGGGGCGGCGGCCCAGTAGCAGATGGCGGATCGTGGGCACCGACAAAACCGTCAGCACAGCGAGCAGGAGGGTTCCAGCCACGCTCAGGTACCAGATTTTCCTGTTTGAGCTCGGGATGGCGGCAGCGGGGAGCTGCTGCGACCGAGGCGGGCGCGAAGGTTGGGCAGCCTGCAGATCGTCCAGGATCTCGCGCGCGCTCTGGTATCGTTGCGCGGGATCGGTTTCCAGGCAGCGCAAGATTATTTCCGCCAGATAGCCCGGCAAATCAGGATTGTGCTCCCGGGGATCCGAGGGTTTCTCGTGCACCCTGAGATACATGGTCTGCAGGGTCGACTCCGCCTTGAACGGAATTTCTCCGGTGACCATTTCGTAGAGAATTAGTCCCAGGGAGTAAAGATCGCTGCGGTGGTCCAGAGGAGCAGCTAATGCCTGTTCGGGCGACATGTAGCGCGGCGTGCCCAGGAATTGGCCGCTCAGGGTCACTTGGGTGGCGTCAGGCTCCAGCGACTTGGCCAATCCGAAATCGGAAACGTAGACTTGGCCCGTCTTATCCAGCAGGATGTTCTGCGGCTTCAGGTCGCGATGGACCACTCCTTCAGCGTGGGCGGCTTCCAGGGCGGAGCACAACTGCCTGGCGATGGCCAGGGCACGATCGAGAGGCAGCCGTCCCTCGCGCAGCAGCAGACGGTGCAGGTCTTCGCCCTCCACGTAGGCCATGGAGATGAACTTGGTCCCATTGGCTTCGCCCAAGTCGTGAATACGAAGGATGTTCTTATGGGAAATCTTGCTGGCCAGCAGCAGTTCCTGACGAAAGCGCTGGGTGATGGTGGGATCGGAGCCAAGCTCAGGGCGAATGAGCTTGAGGGCGACGGTGCGATCCAGTTCCCGGTCATAGGCGCGGTAAACCGCCCCCATGCCGCCTTCGCCCAGCAGAGCCTCGACCTGGTAGCGGGGACCGAAGTCCACCAGTTTGCCTTCACCGCTGGGCGTACTGGGAGACGGAGTAGCAGGAGCGGCGGGCGGCGGGGTGGTAGCGAAGCCTACAGCAGTTGCAGCCTGGGACAGCATCGGTTGCTTCTGTCCTCCGGCTGGACTTTCATGGCGAGCAGGCGGGGGTTGGGCGGGAGCGGCCGACAGCGGCGAGCCGCAGGCGGCGCAGCGGGAGACCCCGCTCGGGTTCTGCGCCAAACAGACCGGACAAATCATGGAACGGCCCCACCCTCCAGTTAGCCAGATTATCGGTCAGCTAAGGGTGCTTGGCAACAGAAGATGCCGCTGGACCCCTGCCAGCACTGATGTCAGGCGGTACACTGGTGGTCTTGGAAATCGCAGGCCAGCTCAGGCAAGGACGTAGATGAGTAGAGAAGTGACAAGTGGTGCTGTTCCTGATTCGCAGCAAACGGCAGTTCGCGCGCCACGCTCCCGGGAGTGGAATTCGGAGGTTTACCAGCGATTGTCCTCTCCCCAGTTCGGATGGGGCAAGAAGGTGCTGGACCGCGTCCGCCTGCGAGGTGATGAAACCGTGCTGGACGCCGGCTGCGGCACCGGGCGGCTCACCGGTGAATTGCTCGAAAGGCTGCCGCGTGGCCTGGTGTTGGGGGTGGACCTTTCCAGCAACATGCTGCAAAAAGCGAGGCGTGAACTGGAGCCACGCTTTGCCTGCCATCTCTGGCTGGTCGCGGCCGATTTGCAGCAGTTGCCGTTTCAAGAAGCGGCCGACGGCATTTTCAGCACCGCTGCTTTTCATTGGGTCAGGGATCATGAACGTCTCTTCCGCAGCCTGCAGGGCGCGCTGCGGCCGGGGGGCTGGCTGGAAGCGCAGTGCGGCGGCGGGCCCAACCTGGCGAAGCTGCTGCAACGGGCTCAGTCACTGATCTCCGCGCCGCCGCTGGCCCAATTCTTCGCTGACTGGCAGAGTCCCTGGGAATACGCTTCTGCGGAGACCACGGCCGAGCGGCTGCGGATGACGGGATTTGGCGACATTCACACCGGCTTGGAGCCCGCGCCCGTCCTGCTGGCAAACGCTGAAGAGTATCGCGAGTACCTGGCCAACATCATCTTCCATCGTCACCTGGAGCGCATGGCTGATCCGAAACTGCGGCGAGGATTCCTTGATGAGCTCACAGGGCAGGCGGCGCAAGACGATCCTCCGTTCCTGCTGGATTACTGGCGTCTGAACATGAGCGCGCACAAGGGTGGCGGGTAGTCGCTCGTCGTTGAACGGCCAACGACTAACCGCCAACAACGGAACTTCCAATCCACTCCAGGTACTCTTCGCTCCCCTTCTCGATGGGCAACTGAATGCATTCCGGCAGCTCGTAGGAGTGTAGCTCGCGGATTGTTTTGGCTACGGCATCAAACCGGCTCGCGGTGGTCTTGATAATCAGCAGGTGCTCGGCTGCGTTCTCCACCTTGCCCTGCCAACGATAGACGGAGTGGATCGGTCCCACGATGTTGGCGCAGGCGGCGAGGCGGCGCTCGACCAGGGCGTGCGCGATTTTTTCCGCCTCTTCGCGAGAACCTGCGGTGGTGAGCACAATCTTTTTGTCAGTCATAAGTTAGAATCGTTGGTCGGCTGCTGCGAATGGCGTCGCGCTATTACACTAGCATTCGCGGACGGCGCACACGATGGTAACGCAAATCAAGTTCGGCACTTCGGGATGGCGGGCGGTGATGGCGGAAGAATTTACGTTCGCCAATGCTCGCCGCGCGGTCACCGGAATTGCCCGTTACGTGGCCACGCAAAAGCCGCAGGGGGCGCGCATCCTGGTGGGCCGAGACCCGCGGTTCCTGGGAGAGGCCTTCTCCGACCTGGCGGCGCAGATCCTAATCCAGCACGGGATTGCGCCGCTGGTGATCGCGCAGGCGGCGCCCACGCCGGCCATCGCTTTCGAGGTGATCCGGTTGCGTGCTGATGGCGCCATCAACTTCACCGCCTCGCATAATCCGCCGGAGTACAACGGCATCAAGTTTTCAACTCCGGATGGCGCTCCCGCCTTGCCCGAGGTCACGCGGCAGATCGAAGCCAGCGTTCCCGCCGACGGAATCGAACCGCCGAAGCTCGCGGAGCGAGCCGCCATGCCTGCCAAGGAGTCCATTGATGTTCGTCCCGCCTACCTGGCGCGCCTGCGCGACATTGTGGACTTGGAAGCGATCCGCAAGGCAAATCTGAAAATTGCGTTCGACCCGCTTTGGGGCGCGGCGCGCAGCTATCCCGACCGCCTGCTGCGGGAGGCCGGCGTAGAGGTGAGCACGGTGCACGACTCGCGCGACGTGCTGTTTGGCGGGCATGCCCCTGAGCCCGATGACCACCTGCTGGAGGATTTGCGGGGAGCGATGCGCCAGGCTGGCGCCCACATCGGCATTTCCACGGACGGCGACGCCGACCGCTTCGGGATTCTCGACCAGGACGGAACCTTCCTGCAGCCCAACTACATCATCGCGCTGCTCTTCGATTATCTGGTCGAGAGCCGCGGCTGGAAAAACGGTGTGGCTAAATCCGTAGCCACCACCAACCTGGTTAATGCGCTGGCTGAGCAAATGCAAGTGCCGCTGTACGAAACGCCCGTGGGCTTCAAATACATCGGCGAGCTGATCAAGCAGGACAAGATCGCCATCGGCGGGGAAGAGAGCGCCGGCCTCTCCATTCGACACCACGTTCCGGAAAAGGACGGTATTCTGGCTGGACTGCTGTGCTGCGAAATGGCGGCACGCCGGGGCAAGACTCTGCAGCAGCAACTGCGCGAGCTGTTTGGCAAAGTTGGTTCCTATTTCCCCCGCCGGGAAAACTTCCGCTTGACGCCACAGGTGAAACAGAAGTTCACTGAAAAGTTACAGGCGGAGCCGCAGGAATTTTTCGGGCACAAGGTGGTCCAGGTGGTGCGCACCGACGGCCTCAAGCTGGTGCTGGCTGATGGCTCCTGGGTTTGCTACCGGCTGAGCGGTACCGAGCCGGTGGTGCGGGTTTATGCCGAGGCGCGAAGCGCCGAAGGCCTGGAAAAGCTGATCGCCGCGGCGGAGAAATGGGTATTCGACTGAGGATCAACCGGGAAAGCCCCGCTGTTGCCAGAACACTCGCCGCTGTGCGGCGCCTGTATGCGCTTCGCCGCAAACTGGGGACGGGGGTCATAGGCCTGCTCACGGTGTGGATGTTCATTCATGTTATGTTCGGGCCGAACGGCATGGTGGTGTACCAGAAGAAGCGGGCTGAATACCGAAAGTTGCAACAAGAAATTCAAGTGTTACAGAAAGAAAACCAGCGCTACAACGAGCAAGTCAAAGCGCTCAAATCCGATCCCAACGCCATCGAGAAGACGGCGCGCGAGGAGCTGCGGTACGCCCGGCCGGGTGAGGTGGTCTACG
This sequence comes from Terriglobales bacterium, assembly GCA_025934735.1. Classification (GTDB taxonomy): domain Bacteria; phylum Acidobacteriota; class Terriglobia; order Terriglobales; family Acidobacteriaceae; genus JAICWP01. The sequence goes on from JAICWP010000001.1 coordinate 299,189, forward strand.
TCGTGCCTCAGCCCGCCCACGAACATCCCGCAACCAAAACTGCTGAAAAATGAAGTAACTTTTGCGCCTGCTGGAACTCACTATGAGCTGGCCGCGCTTGAGCCTGTGGCGCCAATCGCGGGCGGATAACCCCATCATTTCGCAAACAGATACTCTGAGAGGAGAACCTGCAACATGAAGAAATTGAGCTTGTATTTGTTTCTGGTGTTCTCGCTGCTGTTCTGCCTGACGTTCCTTTCTGCCGCCAAGACCAAGTCCGCCAGCACCAAAGCGACCACGACCAAGGGCTGGGTGACAGACGCGAAGTGCAATGTGAAGGGCGCAAACGCAAACGGGGAAGCCTGCACCAAGAAGTGCCTGGCCGCAGGCGAAAAAATGGTGTTTGTGACCGATAAGGACCACCAGGTCCTTACTGTCGATAATCCCGATGCCCTGAAGGACCATGCCGGCCACCATGTGGCGGTCAAGGGAAAGGTGGATTCCTCATCTGGCACCATCCACGTAGATAGCGCCAGCATGTTGTAATTTCCCCGACGGCATCTTTTTTCAGTGAGGAAGGCAGCCCGTTCAAGGCTGCCTTTTTCTTTCCTCCGGGCAGGTTGGAGGGCGAGACGCACTAATGCAGGCGGGCAAGCTGCCGGCCGCTTGGGGCTCAGAATGGAGCCAGGGCGGCGGTACTCAGGGCGCAGTCGGCTGGTATATCATGGAGCCATGAACCTCGGTATTCCGGAGATGATCTTCATTTTCGTGCTGGCCCTGATCATCTTTGGCCCCAAGAAAATGCCGGAGATTGGCCGCCAGATCGGCCGGGCATTGGCCGAATTCAAGCGCGCCAGCAGCGAATTCAGGTCGCAAATCGAGACCGAGATCCGGCAAATGGAAGTCGAGACGAATGTGCCTTCCTATATCTCGGAGCCGGTAGCTCCACCCGAAAACGCTATTGCCGCGGGTGCGGCCGCCTCCGCAGAAGCGGTCAACAGCGAGGTTCCTACACCGGAAGTTATCCCGCCTGTCAAGGGACCCGATGCCTGATCCCGCAGTCAAGCCCGCCCGTTTCGCGCGCGGCGGCAAAAACGAAGAAATGACCAGCATGAGCTTCCTCGAGCACCTGGAGGAGCTGCGGCGGCGCCTTATTTATTCGCTGCTGGGAGTAGGAGTCGCGTTCTTTGCCTGCTTTTATTACGCCGACCGCATCTTCGGCCTGATGCAGCAGCCCATCATGGAAGCGCTGCAACGCAATCACATGCCGGAGAAGTTGGTGTACCTGAACCCCACCGAACCCTTCAATATGTACTTGAAGATCGGGCTGCTGGCCGGTCTGTTTGTGGCCTCTCCGTTCGTGCTCTACCAGGTATGGATGTTCATTTCGCCGGGCCTCTACCGTCATGAAAAACGCTACGTTATACCCTTCATGACCTCGACCATCTTTCTTTTCCTGGCGGGCGGGTTCTTCGGCTACAAGATTGTTTACCCGGAAGCGCTGGATTTTCTGATCGGTTACGGGCGGCAGTTTCAGCCCATGATCACCATCGGTGAGTACACCGACCTGTTTCTCACCATCATCATAGGGTTGGGAGCGATTTTTGAGCTGCCCATCCTGGTGTTCTTTCTGTCTCTGATGGGAATCGTCAACGCCGGATTCATGTGGCGCAATTTCCGCTATTCCATCCTGATTATTTTCATCATCGCCGCCATCGTGACGCCCACCACCGACATCATGAACATGTGCATCTTTGCGGCGCCGATGGTCGCGCTGTATGTGGTCAGCATCGGAGTGGCCTGGCTGGTGCATCCCAAGCGCAGGCGGGCACGGCGGGAAGCCGCAGCCAAATCATCGGAATAGTCCATGAACGTGGTATCCGAGCGAGGCAGAATCGTGGCCCCTATCACGCGCGCCTTCATCCTTTGCTTCATGATTTGTGGCCTTTATGGTTGCATTCAGAAGAATTCGCCGGCCACAAGGAGCAGCCCGGAAGCGGCACCGGCGGCCATGACCGAAACCGGCCCGGCTGATAGCGCAACCCTGCCGCCGGACAACACTCCTCCCCCCCACATTGATGCGGCCAAAGCCATGGACTACGTCCGCCAGGTGGTCAGTTTCGGACCTCGCTACCTCAACAGCCCTGGCCACAAAAAGACCGAGGAATTCCTGCGCGCCCATTTGAAGGGCGACGATCTGGAAGAGGACGCCTTCACCGCCTCCACGCCGGCGGGCAAATTGCCCATGGTCAACTTCATCGCCAAGTTTTCAGGATCGCAGAACGGGATTGTGGTGCTGGCCGGCCACTACGATACGCTTTATGGGCGGAACGATTTTGTGGGCGCCAACGATGCCGCCTCCGATACCGGGCTGCTGCTGGCCATTGCCGATTACTTGCGCGCCCAGAAAAATCGCCAGGGCTACAGCATCTGGCTGGTATGGCTGGACGGGGAAGAGGCGATCAAGCAGTGGACGGCTACGGACAGCGTGTACGGCGCGCGGCATCTGGCGGAAAAGTGGCAGAAAGACGGCACCGCCAAAAACCTCAAAGCGTTTCTGCTGGCCGACATGATCGGCGACAAAGACCTGGACATAGATCGTGACCAGAACTCCACTCCCTGGCTGGAGGACCTGGTGGGCCAGGCAGCCGCGCGCCTGGGATATCAATCTCACTTTTTCCAGCGCCTAAATGCGGTGGAGGATGATCACCTTCCCTTTGCCCGTATCGGCGTGCCCGTGGCCGACCTGATTGACTTCAACTACGGCTACAACAATGTGTTCTGGCACAGCCCGCAGGACACTGTGGACAAGCTCAGCCCGCAGAGCCTGGGCATAGTGGCCGACGTGATGCTGGAGACCGCGCGCCTCCTGCCCGCGCGCAAGTAGATTCGAGACGCTCCAGTCAAGGTACGCAACTGGAAGCGAGTACAAGCCGGTCTGATACATTCTCCCTAGTGTCACCCGCTGAGGAATACGCGCGCCGGCTGCAGCAGAGAGAACGGAAGGCCACAGAACTGGAGCGGCTGCATATCCGAATCGGTTATGTGCGGCTGCTGCTGGGCATTGCGGTCGGCCTCATGGCGTGGTGGGCGTTTGCCCGGCATGCCTTTTCTGGTTGGTGGCTGGTGGCACCTATTGTGGTGTTTGCGGCGGTGGCGGCACGCCATGCGAAAATCCTGCGAGTCCGCATGCTGGCCGAGCGAGCCGCCGAACTCTATCGCCAGGGGATCGCCCGGATTGAAGACCGTTGGGCGGGCACTGGGCAAACCGGGGAACGTTTTCAGGACCTGCACCATGTTTATGCCGCCGACCTCGACCTGTTCGGCAATGGCAGCCTGTTCCAGTTACTTTCCACAGCGCGCACGCGCATGGGCGGAGAGACATTAGCCGCGTGGTTGTTGGCACCCGCCAAGCTCCAGGAGATTAGCGAGCGCCAAGCCGCAGTCGCCGACCTGCGCGACCGGCTCAACCTGCGGGAGGATTTGGGTGTTCTCGGGGAAGGCGTGGGCATCCATCCCGAAGCCCTGCTGCAATGGGCGGAAGCTCCGCCGCAACTCCGTCACACCTGGGTCCGCATAGCAGCGCCGATTTTGGCGGTACTGGCCATCGCCACGGCCGTGGTTTGGGGCGCGTGGGGAATCATTCTGCCCTTCTTTGTAGTCTTGGGAATCAACGTTGTTGTGGCACGGCGTCTCAAGCAGCCGCTGGAGCAGACGCTGCACGGCACGGAACATGCCTTCGAGGATCTTGACCTGCTCTCCTCCGTGCTGGCGCGTTTGGAGCGGGAGGCGTTCTCCGCGCCCAGGCTCCAAACATTAGGACAGCAGCTAGTTTCGCGGCATCTGCCGCCTTCACGCGCTATCGCAAAACTGCGCACCATTATTGATTTCATCTACTCGCGCGACAACATGTTCTTGCGCGTGCTTGATCTGGGCGTGCTGTACACGGTGCAGGTGGGCTTCTGGGCGGAGGCGTGGCGCCGCCGGCACGGCGCTGCCGTCCGCCGCTGGCTGGATGCAACCGGGCAGATAGAAGCGCTGATCTCGCTTGCGGCTTACAGCTACGAGCATCCCGCCGACCCGTTTCCGGAGTTCACCACCGGCCCCACCATATTTGAAGCTGAAGAGCTTGGGCACCCGCTGATTGCGGCAGAGAAGTGCGTGCGCAATAGCGTGCAGGTTGGAGAGGGCAGCCGCGTGCTGCTGGTGAGCGGCTCCAACATGTCCGGCAAAAGCACGCTGCTGCGCGCGGTGGGCATCAATACCGTGCTGGCCATAGCCGGCGCCCCGGTGCGTGCCCGCCGGCTGCGCCTGAGCCCGTTGCAGGTGGGCGCCAGCATCCGAGTGAACGATTCGCTGCAGGAGGGCAGTTCGCGGTTCTACGGGGAAATCACCCGCCTGCGCCGCATCTTCGACCTGGCCGGGGGAGACCCGCCGCTCCTGTTCCTGCTTGACGAACTCCTGCAGGGCACCAACTCCATGGATCGGAGAATCGGCGCGGAAGGCATTGTGCGCGCACTGGTTGAGCGCGGCGCCATCGGTCTGGTTACCACCCACGACTTGGCGCTGGCCGAAATAAGCGGCTCGCTCGATGGACAAATCCGCAACGTCCATTTTCAGGATGAACTGGAGAACGGGCGGATGCGCTTCGATTACCGCCTGCGGCCCGGCGTAGTAACCAAGAGCAACGGGCTGGAACTGATGCGCTCGATCGGCCTAAACGTATAGCCAGCACCGGTTGGCTGGTTATGCGGCTTCTTTTTTCTCCGGCTCACGGGCGCGGTTCGGCATGACAAAGACCTCGCCGCCCCGCAATTCCACCGGATAGCTTTCGATCTTGCTCCGTGCCGGGCCAGCGACCACATGGCCGGTGCGAATGTCGAATTGCGAGCCGTGCCAGGGACACTGCACGGTGCAGCCCACCAGAGCGCCGTCGGAAAGCGGCCCGCCTCGGTGGGTGCAATGATCGCTGAAGGCGAACATTCCTTCAGGACAGCGTCCCACCACCACCTTGAGACCCCTTACCTCCGCTACCGTCATCTGCCCATCGGCCAATTCGCTCTGGTTGCAGACCGGCTGGTCCCAGCCTGCCAGGGTGCGCTCGCGCCACTTCCCGGCATTGGCGTAACGGTGGTCAACGCCGATCTGGTTGCGATAAACCAGGGTGCCGCCCAGCCAGCCGGAGGATAGGATCAGCACCACACCAATGGCGGAAAGCAAAATGGAGAGGCCGTCGGGCATCGCGCCAGCCCCGCCGCGGCGCGCGGCCACAACGATAAACAAGACCAGGGCACTTACGTTCAGAACCGCGTGGATGTAGCCGCGATTTTTGGCGCTGGAACGCGAAGGCACAACGCCAAAAAGGTCAACCGCGCCGGCGATAGCGGCCAGCACTGCTCCGGCGCAGCCGCCAATGACCGCATAGAAACCCGCCGCGGCGAGCGAGGGATCGCCCTGCGCAATGGCTGCCACATCAAAAGCGAAACTTCCAATCCATAAGCCGATGGGAAACGCCACCAGCATGGGGTGAATCGGGTGGGAACGAAGTTGCGCGCGCGCACGCATGGAGACCTCCTGGCCAGCCGCTCAGGCCGCCTGCACCCTAAGTAGGATGCATCTCGAGCGCTTTCCGCCTACTTTGCCCTTTTCGGCGGCGATTTTTTAATTTCTAATGCGCGGTAATGACGAAACGCATGTGCCGTTCTCATTTGGCCTGGTTGCTTCCATTTGCCCTGGCTATCTTCGAAGTGATGGGGCTCGCTCGGGTTGCTGGCGCTCAGACCGCTGCATCCGTTAGCACTGATGCGGAGCGCGTCATGCCTGAGGCGCTCAAGCCTTCGCCGCTGCAAAGCAATTTGCAGCACCTGACGGATGACATCGGCGGCAGGGTTCCCGGTACGCCCGCCATGGAACAGGCTATTGAGTGGGCGCAGGAAGCCTTCCGCGCCGCGGGCGGGGAGAACGTGCATACGGAGAAGTTCCAGATTCCCCAGTCCTGGGCGGAAGGCCAAACCCGCTTTTCAGTGCAGTCGCCGCTAGAACTTAGTCTGCATGCCGTCTCCGTCGGCTGGGCGCCCCCGCTGGAACCGCTTCGCCACGTGCACATCGTGGACGTGAAGGACGGAACGGGCGACGACTTCCTGCAGGCCGGGAACATCGCCGGATCCATCGTGCTGGTGCACGGTAAGGTCATTCAGACCTGGGACGACCTCGATGGGGAGTACAACCGCGTGCCGCCGATCCTTCAATCTGCCGTGCGGGGGCGGGCAGCGGCCATCGTCTGGATCGCGGAGCGCGACCGCGACCTGCTTTACCGGCACACAGATACCCAGACAGGAGAGCTGGAGCCGATTTCGCAGGTCATCGTGGCGCGCGAGGAGGGCCTGCGCATTGCGCGGCTGCTGAATTCCGGGCGCCAGGTCTACGCGAATCTGGAAGTTCCCAACCAGGTGGGCGGGCCGCTGACTACGGCCAACGTGGTGGCCGAAATCCGCGGCAGCGAGCATCCCGAGCAGTTTGTAGTTCTGGGCGCGCACCTGGATTCGTGGGAGCTGGGCACTGGGGCGCTCGACAATGGCTGCAATGCGGCCATGGTGATTGACGCGTTGCGCGCTATCCGCGCCTCGGGCGTGCAGCCCAAGCGCACCCTTCGCTTCGTGCTTTTTTCTGGTGAAGAGCAAGGCTTGCTGGGTTCTGAGGCCTATGCGCGTGAACATCGCCCCGAACTGGACAATGCGCTGGCCGCGGTTATTTTTGATTCTGGCAGCGGGCGGGTGACCGGATTCACCCTGAGCGGGCGCACCGACCTGGCCGGCGCCGCGCGGGTCCTGATGGCGCCTCTACAGCAGATGGGCGTCACTGCGGTCACCCAGGACGCCGACATGGGCACCGATAATTTTGATTTTCTGCTGGAAGGGGTGCCCACCTTGGTGGCAAACCAGGATCCTGCCAACTACATGCAGAATTATCACGCGATGTCGGACACCTTCGACAAGGTGGACTTGGGCAACCTGCGCAAGGAAGTGGCGGAAGCGGCAACCGTGGTGGTGGGCATCGCCAATGCTCCTCAGCGCTTCGGCACGCGCCAGGACCGCACCCAGGTGAAACAATTGCTGCGCGATACGCACCTGGAAGACACCATGAAGTTAAACGGAGTGTGGACGGCGTGGGAAAGCGGACAGCGCGGGCGCACACGCTGAGCCGGTGAGCCCACAGCGGGGTCAACGAGGGGAAGCTTGCACCAATTGCTCTTTTGGATCGTGTTCAACGTATTTGTGCTGGTGATGCTGGCCCTCGATCTCGGGGTCTTCCACCGGCGAGCCCACGCCGTCAAATTCCGCGAAGCCATGGCTTGGAGCATCATGTGGATCTGCCTGGCCGCTGCCTTCGCTGTGCTGGTCTATTTCTGGCATGGGCGCACCGCCGCCCTGGAGTTCACCACTGGGTACCTGATCGAGCTTTCCCTCAGCGTTGATAATCTTTTCGTTTTTCTGCTCATTTTCCGTTATTTCCGCGTTCCTGGCTGGCAGCAGCATAAGGTGCTCTTCTGGGGCATTCTGGGCGCGCTCATCATGCGCGGTATTTTCATTGTGGTGGGCGTGGGCCTGATGCGGCGTTTCGAATGGATCATCTACCTGTTCGGCGCCTTCCTGGTTTACACCGGCGCCAAGCTTTTCCGCAGCAAGGAAATGGAGGTGCATCCTTCGGAGAACCCGGTGGTGCGCCTGTTCCGGCGATGGATGCCGGTGACCCCTGATTTTGTGGGCAGCAAATTTCTGGTGCGCGAAAATGGCCTTTATGCCACACCGCTGCTGATTGTGCTGCTGGTGGTGGAGACCACCGACATTCTCTTCGCCGCCGATTCTATTCCCGCCGTGCTGGCCATCACCATTGATACCTTTATCGTTTACACCTCCAACGTCTTCGCCATCCTGGGGCTGCGCTCCATGTACTTCGCGCTGGCGGGCATGATGGAGGCTTTTCATTACCTGCACTATGGCCTGGCGATCATCCTGATGTTCATTGGAGTGAAGATGCTGGTTTCGCACTATTACCGCATTCCTACTGAGGCCGCCCTGGCGGTAGTGGGTGTAGTGCTCGCAATTTCCGTGCTGGCCTCGGTTCTTCATCCGCAGAAGAAGCAGACCTAAGACCAAAACCGCAGAGGACGCGGAGGACGCAGAGGTATTCGACTTAGGACCCTGCTGGTACTGCGACCTGAATTGAAAATAAAGCTGATTTCCCCAAATAAGCAATCTTGAAATTCTCTGCGTCCTCTGCGGTTTTCATAAACGGGCAAAAGAAAAACCCAGCACTCGGCTGGAGTGCTGGGCGATTGAGCTGCGAACGAGTTACTGCTTGGGAGCTGCGCCCGATTTGGAACTGCAAGTCGGCGAAACCCGGTAAATGTTCTTCACCGTAATGGTGGGCCGGCTGCCGGAAGTGCTGGACGCCGAATTAGAACCCGAGCCACCGGAGGTGCTGCCCTCCACACGGACTTCTTCCCCGATGTGCGGTTTCAGATTCGAGGCATCAGCGCCCGCAGGCAGTTGCAGTTGATAGCTGGTGCCGCTCTTGTCGGTGACGGTGAAGTCGTTGCCCGAGCCGCCGAGGCAGCCCTGCACACCATTCTGACCCGCAGGAGACTGCGCCTCTCCCTGATTTGCATTGGGGGAACTCTGCGTGTTGGGGGCTTGCCCCGGAGAAGATTGTGACGTCCCCTGACTGGAACTCGGGGGGGCCTGTGAGCTGGGTTCCTGCTGCGCTACCACCCAAGCCGAAAGCGCCAGCAGGATCAGGGTGAAAAGTAATGTCTTTCGCATTCAGAGAAACCTCCATGGAGATTCGAACATGGCGCGTAGAGCACTTAGAGGTGGGTTGCTGAGGGGGGTTTGCCCCTACGGGGGTGAAATCTTCTCCGGCCAGCTCTGGACAGGGCCTTAGTCCTTAAAATAAAAAGTAAACAAAAAGTAAAGAGGAAGTACAAGGGGAATCGCCGGCGATGATGAGAAGACAGGAAGTTGTTGTGATTACATTTGCAGATCGAGATGGTGCCGCCCTATCGCCAGGAACGTCGCCTTGCTGGGAAGGTGTTTCATAAACGGCTGATGGTAGGATGCGGTCCGCTGCCAATTCCGTGAGAAGGCGCGGCTTGCGCTATCATTGGTACGTGGCAAAAGTATCCCTTCCCATCCCACCCCAGCCCTACGATGTACAGATCGAAGCCGGCCTGCTAGGCCGCGCTGGCGCGGTGTTGCGGGAGATTCTGCCCGCGAGCGCGCGCTGTTTCGTTATTACCGTGCCTACGGTGCGCAAGGCGTGGGGCGAGCCGCTGATGAATTCGCTGGCCGCCTCAGACCTGAAGGCGGAGATTTTGGAGATGCCGGAAGGCGAGTCGCACAAGACTCTTTCCACCGTGGAGCATCTGGCGCGCAAATTCGTGGCCCTGGGCGCCGACCGGCATTCAGTGATCCTCGCGTTTGGCGGCGGCGTGGTCGGCGACTTAGCCGGCTTCCTGGCCTCCATTTACATGCGGGGCATTGATTATGTGCAGATTCCCACCACGCTGCTGGCCCAGGTTGACGCCTCGGTGGGCGGCAAGACGGGAGTGAACCTGCGCGACGGGAAGAACCTGATCGGCCGTTTTCAGCAGCCCCGGGCCGTGCTTACCGACCCCAGCGTGCTCACCACTTTGCCGGAGCGCGAGTTTCGCTCCGGGCTTTATGAATCGCTGAAGTGCGGCGTAATCAGCAACGCGGATATTTTCACCCGTCTGGAAGAGGGCCGTGATCCCATCCTGCAGCGTGACATTCCAGCGCTGGAGTGGCTGATCACCGAGAGCGTGAAGTGCAAGGCCTCCATTGTGACCGCGGACGAAAAGGAAGGCGACCTGCGGCGCGTGCTGAATTTCGGCCACACCATCGGCCACGCCCTCGAGGCTGAAACCGGCTACAAGCATTTCCTGCACGGAGAGGCGGTCGCCTGGGGGATGGTGGCTTCCGCCATGATCGCCGCCGCCATGCAGAAGACCGATTCCGAAACCGCCCGCCGCATTATCTCGACCGTATTGGCGCTGGCCACCCTGCCGCGGGTGGAACCGCGCGGCAAGCGCGTGTTCCGCCGCCTGAAGAACGACAAGAAGACCACCAACGGCGTGGTTCATTACGTGCTGCCCACCCGCATCGGGGCGGCGGAGATTGTCAGCGAAGTGCCCGACAGCGCGGTGGTGCAGGCCATCGAAGAGTTGCGCTATCTCTCGCGGGCGTAAACCAGCCAGCCTTGAGCCAGACCACCAAATCCGCGATCACGGGCGCAGCCCCGGAGGGCGCTCGCGACACCCGGACCGCGGCCGTAGCGGTGCGCGACATGTTCAGCTCCATCGCGCCGCGCTATGACCTGCTCAACCACCTGCTCTCGTTCAACGTAGATCGGCTGTGGTGGCGGCGCACGGCGGGGAAATTTGCGGCCACCCTGGCCCGCAATGACGCACGGGTGCTCGACCTGTGCTGCGGCACCGGCGACATGGCTTTCGCGCTGCGGCGCCAGGCCGGCAAAGCGCGGCCGCTCATCGTGGGCGCGGATTTTTCCCATCCCATGCTGCAGCGGGCAAGTAAAAAATCCGCAGGAACATCGTTGCGCTGGATTGAAGCTGACGCGCTGCGCCTGCCCGTGCCGGATGCCAGCTTTGATCTGGTGACCGCGGCGTTCGGTTTTCGCAACTTGGCGGATTATGATGCTGGCCTGCGGGAACTCGCGCGCGTGCTGCGGCCGGGCGGCCAAGCCGGAATTCTCGATTTCGGCGAACCTCGGGGGCTGCTCGGAGCACTGTACCGACTCTACTTCCGACACATCCTGCCTAAAATTGGGACCGTTGTTTCAGGAGTGAAAGGACCGTACCAGTACCTGCCCGCCTCCGTGGAGCGATTTCCCACACCCCAGGAGATGCTGCAGCGCATGCGGGCCGCCGGCTTTCGCGAAGCCACGTGGACGCCTTACACCTTCGGAATCGCCGGTCTCTACCGCGGTACGAAGTAGAGCAGTTGCCCAGGTTTTCGCGGTTAGTGTTCACTAACGCGGCCAAGCCCGCCATCAGCAAGGCAGACACCCGCCAAGGATAGGAACACAAGAGGCATTTCACACCGCGAGGGGGCGAGGCGCCGGGGCAGGATCGGGCATGTTTCTGAAGCTGTCTTGCAGCGCCTGCTCGATGGTGAACTGTATCACTTCTTCGTATTGAGGGCCCAGGAATGACTGCAGCCGCGACGTCTCCATGATGTAGCTGCCGGTCATGTACGGAACCACCTCCGGAGGAATGCCGGAGATGTTTATATTCCAGAGCACGCGCAATACCGCGCCGAACAGCAGCCGCGTGGGCACCGGCAACATGCGGTTTCCGGAGCGGCGGATGCATTCGCCTAAGGTTAGCGGATTGCCCCGGCCGGCCACATTCAGGATGGTGAGCTGCGGGTCGTGTGCCGTGCGCCGCAGGATGTGCGCGATCAGTCTCGCTACATCATCCACGTGCACAAACTGGAACAGCTTGTTGCGATAGCGTTCTCCCAGCGGCAGCATGCAGGGCAGGCGCTTGCCCTTGGTCCGCCAGCGCGCAGCCCGTGCGCTGCTGCCGGTGGGTGTGCCCCGGAAGGCGCCGAGCAGGTAATTGTTCACGCTGGCGCCAGCATAGATATGAGGCCGCAGGATGTACGTGCGGCAATCGAACAATTCGCGCGCCCGCTGCTGCACCACCAGGTCAGACTCGCGCTTGTGAATGGCGTAGGGCAGAGTGTGGCCGCCGAGGGGGAAATCTTCCGCCACCGGCCCGGGCAGGTCGGACCCGTAGGCGGAAACGCTGCTGGGAAAAATAAACTGGCGAACCTGGCGCTCGTCGCGGTTGACCTCGCTGATGGCCTCCATGACCCGTGCCGTGCCGGCCACATTGATCTGCCACATGCGCTCGACCTCGGTCACGCCGGTGCGCACCGGATCAATTACAAAGGCCAGGTGGACCACCGCGCTGGCCCGGGTTGCGCGCAACAATTGGATCAGTTGAGGAGTGCTGGCCTCTTTTCCCAGATCAATAGGCTCAAAGTGGGCCAGGCCGCTCCCGGAAGGCGGTCGCATGTCCACGCCCACCACGCAGAAATCCGGCAACTGAGGAAGCAAGCGCGTTCCCAAGTTGCCGGCAACGCCGGTGATCAAAACGGTCGGGCCCACGTCTGCCATCCGCTTAGGCTATTGCTGGCTGGGCGGTGCGCCCGGCTGGCCAGCAGGTGACTTAGGGCGCCGCTGCGGTGCCATGCCGGGCGGTGTAGGACCGGCGCCGCCTCCGAAGTAGGACGGGTTCAGTTCCGGCTTAACCGAGCCAATCATCCCTTCCATCTCCTGGCGGAAGGTCTGCTGCTGCAGAAGATTGTGAATTTCGCCTTTGGCCTGGTCCAGCGGCACCTTCTGTTTGGAAACCACCTTGTAGACGTAGAAGCCGCCGGGATCATCCAGCAATTCGGAAACCTGGCCGGGCTGTATGTCGAACACCTTCTGGTGATTCGCAGGCAGGCCCTCGCGCGTGATCTTGCCCAGGTTGACGCTGGGCGACTGTGACTTAATGCCGGCGGCATCAAAGGCTTCCTGCTGCAGTTTCTGGAAATCGCCTCCGGCCGCTGCTTCGGCATGGATCTTCTCGGCCACCGCTTTCATGGCGGCCTGGTCGGCCGCTGTGTCCGTTTTGGCGGGAGCGGCGGACCCGGCGGGGGGCGCAGCTTGTTTCTCCTTAGGAACAAAGACGCGAAGCAGTTCGACTTCCTGGAACTTGGCGGGATTATCGTTGTAGTACTTCTCGATCTCAGCCTGGGGAATCTCGCCCGCCTTCTTCTGCAGGTCGCGGGTAAGGTTCTGCGCCAGCAGTTGCAGGGTGGCGAACTTCAGCATTTCCTGGAAGTGCGGGTCCTTGTCCACGCCCCGGTCGCGGGCCTTCTGGGCAAACAACAGCAGACGGGGGTAGGCTTCCGCGAGTTGCCGCTTGGTTGCCGCCGGCATGTCCGGATTGAGAGCGCTCGCGAGCCGCTCAAACTGGGCTCGCGTGATCACGGTTTTGCAACCGGCCGAGGCTGTGGCGGCGGGCGTTTTGGCCGCGGTTGCCGCCTTGCGCGCGCCCGCAGCCGGCGAAGAGCACAGGCCTTGAACGGTGATGACCGGAGCGGTAGGCGGCACCTGGCTGGTGGAGACGTGCGGCGCCGGAGCTTCTTCCTCTCCGGGTTGCGGCTGCTGCTGCGCCACGCGAGCCAGTCGGGACCCTGACTTGGCCGGGGGTGTCGCCGGAGTCTGCTGGGCCAGGGCCAGCGATGTCAATAACAGCAGAATCAGCCAACCATAATGCTTCACTTGAACCTCCGATGGAGTTGCGTCTCAAAATCCTAGCACAGGGCGCAGGGGCAGTACCGTGAGGGGCTGGAAAGGGACCTAACGGCCGGGCGGAAGCCACACTTCGGCCCCCCCGGTGACCGGCGAACTGAGGACGTGCGGAGTAATGACCACCATCAATTCATCATCTTCAATCTGCTTGTTGTTCGAGCCCATCACCTGGTTGACCACTGGCAGTTGAGCCAAGCCGGGGATGCCGCTGAGGCTCCTCTGGTCGGTGGTCGAAACCGAACCCACCACCACGCCGGCTTCGCCATTGACCAGGGTGATCATGCCCTTGTACTCCCGCTGCGCGATCACCGGCACGCCATTGATGCTCTGACCCAGCAGACTGCGCAGCTGCATTTCCATGTCCAGGGTCACGCTGGAGGTGCCATGAATCCACGGTTTTGCCTTCACCGTCAGTCCCAGGTCTTCATAAGAAAACGAGGGAAAAGGAGTCTGGAAGGAGCCGTTGGCGATGACCTGGGACAGAGCCGCGGTGTTGAAGATGGGTGCAAAGCTGGCGTTGAGGATGGGATAGCGCTCGCCCACCCGCAGAGTGGCCGGGTCGGACTGCGAGGCGTGCAGCACGACATGTTGCAGCGTGCTCACCGATGAGCGGCTGTCGGAGAAGGCGGCGCTCAGCTGGGGAAAGGTAAGCCCCATCAGGGTAAGCCCGCCTCCGAAGGTGGCAAAAGGCTGAGAAAAAATGCCGCCGGCCTGGTTCTGTATCTGGGCCAGCAGTCCCTGCAGTGCCTGGCTGTTGACGGCGTTAATGCCGCCGCTCGAGATCAGCTGGTTGATCAGTTGCTGAATGTTCTGCCCGCCCAGCAGCGCCAGGGCTCCGGCGGGAATGTTGAACATCTTGAACTGCGCCGGAATATTCAAGCCCAGGGCGTGGGTAAGCGTACTGCTCACCTGGTACAGCTTGATATCGAGCAGCACTTGGGGCTGTTGTTCATCCAGGCCCCGGAGCAGGCGGGTCGCGGCCTCCAGTACTTCCTGGGGAGCGCGCACCGTGATGGTTGAGGTGGCGGGCTGCTGGGAGATGAAGCGTATCTCGAAGAGCACGCGCAACAGGTTGACCACGTCGTTGAGTTGCTGGGGCGTGCTGGCGTTGGGAATGTAGAGGGTGCGCAGCGCCATGCGGTCATACTGGCGGTGGTTCTGGGGCGTGTCGGCCGCTACTACGATTTGCTTCTCCGACAGCGGCGCCCACAATGTGTGTGTGACCTGGCCCGCCGCGTGCATCGCGGTGGCGAAGTCCACGTTGTCAATATCGAAGGCCACGTGCCGGGAGACCACGGACTCCTCCACGGTGGCGGTGACGCCATAGGCCGAAGCCACTTGCTGCAGCAGGGTGCGGGAATCGCCGCGGAAGCGGAAGTCATGGTGGCCGCTCTCTGGTTCCACCTGGATGTTTCCCGCTTGCGCCAGCACCTTCATGTGCGGGATAGCTGCTTCTGGCGCCCACTCGCTAAGCAGGTCGCGCAGCCGCTGCTGGGCAAACTGGTTGCCAGGGTCGAGGCTGAGGGCACTGCGGAACTCAGCCAGCGCCTTGGTCTGCTTGCCCGCCATGATTTCCTGGTTGCCGCTCTGCAGGTGGTCGTAAACCAGCTTTTGGCGGGCCACCTCGCGGGCCGTCAGGTACTCCGGGCTGGCGGGGTCGAGGCTGGCGGCGCGCTCAAAAAAATCGAAGGCCTGCTCGTTTTTGCCTGCGGCGCGCAGCTTCAGGCCGCGGGAGAACGCGCGGCGCGCGGCCTTGCGCTCCTTGGCCGTAACCTTCCCCGGTTCGCGAGCGACAGCCGCGGGCGGCCCGCTGGCATAAGCCGCCAGGCTGCACAGCAGAACGAGGCCAACCAGGATGCGCACGTGTAGCTCCGATTTTACCCGTCCCAAGTGGGTTTGGCTGCCTTCCTGGCACCTTGAAGTTCAATAGCGACCTTGGCCAAACGGACAGTCCCTCGACGAGCACAGGGCGCGTCGCCGGAACAAGGCTCAATAGTTTCAAGCTTGGGCGGCAGTTCAACACCCTGGAATCGTTATGCCTAAAGCTTCAAAGATCAATTCCCGCCAGCAGCTCGCTGCAACAGCTTACGCACGCATCCGGTCCATGCGCCAGAAGTTCGGCGGCGGGAAAAATTCCCGTGGCCACAGCCAGAATGGGGCGGGCCAGTTGGCGGGCCGCATCAATATCGGCCGGGGTATCGCCTATAAAACACGCCCGCGCTCGGTCGCCCAGCCGCCGCTGAACCTGCTCGAGGCCGTGGGCAAAGATCTCGCGCCGCAGTTCCCGCTGATTGCTGAACGAACCAAAGGCAAAGAATTGCTTGATGCCGGCGGCCTCGAGTTTCAGCCAGCCGATGGGTTCCAGGTTGCCGGAAACCACCCCCAGCAGCTTACCGGCCCGCTGTAAGGCGACCAGCAGTTCGCGGACAGAAGGGCAGAGTTCAGGCTCCATGCCGGCGGAGTTGCGGCTGGCCGTGGCGCACATGCATGCAATGGCCACGGGCAGTTTGCTTTCAAATTCCGCATCGGAGAGCCCGGCCCGCCGCGCCACGGCGCGCAGAATGCCCAAGTCGGTATTGCCGTGCACGGGCACGCCGTCAATTTTCGAATCAATGCCGTAGATTTCGCGCACCGCGGCGTGAAAAGCGTTGTAATGCACCCCGTCGCGAGAGTTAAGCAGCGTACCGTCAATGTCAAACAGGTAAGCCTCCGCCGGCGGCAGCACGCTGGCGGCTTGGAAGGGGGGATTCTTCACGGCATCCGGTCTGTCCAGGCGCTATTTCCTGTCGCCCGCCTGGTCCACCATGAGGCGCTCGATGGCGGTGGCGCGGCCGCTCTTCTCGTCGCAGTCAATCAGCACGGCGCACAGCTTCACGTTGCCCGTGGCCGCCTCGAAACGCATGGGCAGGTTCTTCAGAAAGCGGGTGATGATCTGCTCCTTCTGCACCCCGATCACGCCGTCGTAGGGGCCGGTCATGCCCACGTCAGTCAGGTAGGCGGTGCCCTGCGGCAGGATGCGCTCGTCGGCGGTGGGAACGTGGGTGTGGGTGCCGATGACGGCCGTGACCCGCCCGTCGAGGTACCAGCCCAGGGCGACCTTTTCCGAGGTGGCCTCGGCGTGAAAATCCACCAGGATCACCTTGGCTTTGGTCTTCTGCAGCAGCGCATCGGCGGTGCGAAAGGGGTCGTCGTTCGGCGCCATGAACACCCGGCCCTGCAGGTTGATGACAGCATAGGCGACGCCCTCGCGGGTGCGGCCCTCGAACAGTCCACATCCAGGCAGGCCGGCGGGATAATTGGCGGGACGCAGCACGCGGCGCGCCGGGCCGCTGCCGTTGGCGGTTTCGAAGTAGTCCATGATTTCGCGCTTGTCCCAGACGTGGTTGCCGGTGGTGAGCACCTCAATGCCCAGCTCGAGAAACTCCTCCGCCAGGGCGGGGGTGATGCCGAACCCCCCGGCGGCGTTTTCGGCGTTGGCGATAACCAGGTTGGCGCGGTGCTCCTCGACCAGCGCCTCCAGTTGCTCGCGCACCACGTTGCGGCCCGGCCGCCCGAAAATGTCGCCAATAAAGAGAATACGCACGCTGAGTTCCGCCTTAACCGCTCAAATTTCGATGGTATCACGGGCTTTGGTCCGGCTCGGGCCACTGACAACGTTCGCCCGGCGCCTACTTCGCCACTTCCGCGGTGCGCAGGAAGTCATAATTGCCGGAGGGGTTCAGTTCCAGGTTTGTGATGCGGCGGGAATGCACCAGAACGTTATCCAAATACCAGAGATTGATGTAAGGCAGGTCCTCGGCCACCAGGCGCTGGATCCCGGCGTAATCCTGGCGGCGCTTGCCTTCTTCGAGTTCCTGCCGTCCCCGGTCAATCAGCTGGTCCACCTGGGGATTCGCATAGTAGCTGCGGTTGGCGCCCCTGGGCGGCGTGTTCCTGGAGTAGAACACGTGCTCGAAGATGTCCGGGTCCTCGTTGCCCCCGATCCAGCGCAGGGAGTAGAGCTGGAAGGCGCCCTTGGTCACATCGGAAAAGAAGGTGGCGAACTCGAAGGTGCGGATGTCCAGCGCGATTCCCACCGCCCGCAGCTGCTGCTGCAGCACCGCCGCCATCAGGCGGGTGCTCTCCTCGGTCGAGGTCTTCATGGTCAAATGGAACCGCACCCCGTTCACCGCGGGGTAGCCGGCCTCATCGAGCAGCTGGCGGGCGCGGGCCGGGTCATAGCCATACTGCGGAACCTGGGCATCGTAGGCCCAGCTCTGGACCGGGAGAATGCTGGCCGCGGGCTGCGCCATCTCGCGCCACAAGTACTGGATCATCGGCTGGCGGTCAATGGCGTAGGCCAGGGCGCGCCGCACCCGTACGTCCTTCAGAACCGGGTCCCGCAGGTTCAGCGCCATGTAAGCGTAGATGGTGCCGGGCGCGGTCTGGACCTCGAGCTGCGGATCCTTCCTGAGCGCCACCACGGTATCGGGAGTGAGCGCGTTGATGGCCAAATCGGCGCTTCCCTTGCGCAGCTCTAGGGCCCGGGTGGTGGCGTCGGGCACCACCGCGAAGCGCACCCGCTCAATGCGGGGTTCTTCGCCCCAATAGTGGTCATTGCGCGCGATGACCACCTCTTTGTCCTGCTGCGCGGAGACAAACTGAAAGGGGCCGGAGCCGATGGGATGCTGCGCCATCTCCGCTCCGCTGCCGTAGGGCACGATGCCAATGGCGCCATCCGAAAGGTTCCACAAGAGCGTGGCCTGAGGCTGCTTCAGGCGGAAGACGACGGTCCACGCATCGGGCGCGTCAATGCGCTCGATGTACTGGTAGACCGTGGTCTTGGTGGTGAGCATCTGGTGGCTGAGGATGGAGTCGAAGGTCCACTTCACGTCGCGCGCCGTGAGCTTGCGGCCATCGTGGAAGCGCACCCCGCGGCGCAGATGAAAGACGTAGGTCGTGGGATTGGGCGTCTCCCAGCTCTCGGCCAGCCAGGGACGGAGCTCAAAGTGCTCGTCACGGTGGACGAGCGAATCGAAGAGCAGGGTGTCAATCCGCTCCGACTGCGCGTCAATGCCCACCCGCGGGTCGAGATTGGTGGGGCTGCTCTCGATGATCATGACCACGGTTTTAGGGTCGGGCCGCTGCGCGCAGGAGCAGGCGAACAGCAGCAAGCCCAGCATCACTGCGCTCCACGTTCCCCTGAGCGAGCGCGAGCCAGGCCAGGCAAGGAACCGCCCTGAGCTTGCCGAAGGGTAAGCGCGAAACAAGAGCTTGTCCTGAGCGGAGCCAGGGAAACTATGCATTTCGACTAGGCATACGAAATTTTCCCCAGAATAGCAGGCCGCGAAGCCCCGGTGGCCGAAGGCAGGTTGCCGGGCCGGCGGCGCCAGGTCTGGTAAGCCAGAACAGCGAAGGCCACGGCTTCCTTGGCGGCCCACGGCAGGCCAAATTCGTCGCTGCGCCGCAGGCGTATCCCCATGGGCTCGACCGCTTCCCCCAGCATGCGCAGCAGCGTGGGGTTCTCGGCGCCGCCGCCGGAGACAATCAGCTCGGCGTAGCTCCCGGGCACAAAATGGCGGATGGAATCGGCGATGGAGCGCGCGGTCAGCGCCGTGGCCGTAGCCACCACGTCCTGCTTGCGGGCGCGCTCGCAGCGGCCGAGGAATTTGGTTACGAACTCCCGACCGAACTCCTCCCGGCCGGCGGTCCGGGGCGGGCGGCGGCGGAAGAAAGGCTGGCGCAGGATCTCGCTCACCACTTCCTCGAGCACGCGCCCCCGGGCGGCGATGCGGCCGTCGCGGTCGAAAGCCTGCCCGAAGAGGCGCTCCGTCAGCGCGTCCATCACCATGTTGCCGGGTCCGGTATCGAAGGCCACCACCTGCTCCGTTTTGGCTCCCGCGGGAATGGCGGTCAGGTTGGCGATGCCGCCGACATTCTGCACAATGCGTCCCCGCCGCCGGTCGCGGTAGAGCAGGTAATCGAGAAAGGGCACGAGCGGGGCGCCCTTGCCCCCGGCGGCCATGTCGGCGGGGCGGAAGTCGGAGACGACCGGAGCGCCCGCGCGCGCCGCGATCACTGCGGCCTCGCCCGTCTGCCAGGTCACGGCCAGCTTGCGCCCGAGAAAAGCCTGGGGTTCGCCCTGGTGATAAAGCGTCTGGCCATGGCAGCCCACCAGCTCCACTCGCAATTTGAATTTGCGCGCCGCGGCGATCACCGCCCCCCCGTAGAGGTGCCCCAGAAGAAAGTTGAGCCGGGCGAGGTCGGCCACCCGCGCCCGCTCCGCGTTCATGGCGGCGAGGATGGCCCGGCGCACCGCCGGGGGGAAGGGAAATTCGAGGTGGCCGAGGAGCTTGAGCTGCGGGCCCCCGCCCGTAAGCTCGACCAGGGCCACATTGATGCCGTCGGCAGAGGTGCCGCTCATCACCCCGGCGACGATCACGCCGGCTCCTCGGCGGCAAAGGCTTCCATGCGCACCTGCTCGCCCAGTTCCCAGAGCTCCCGCCCCAGGCGCCCGACCAGTTCGGGGCGGGGCGGCGGCGCCGGGCGCCGGAGCGGGCGGCATTTCTGCTTGAAGGCGAGCACGCGCCGCGCGGCGGCAGCGAGCCGGGCGGCAAACTTGCGGTCGCGTTCGGCTTCGCGAACCACGGCTTCGTGGGCCCGCAACACGTTTTCCTCTTTTTGACACACCAGGTACAGGTCGGCGCCGGCGCGCAGGGTTGCGACCGCCGCCTGCTCGATGGACGCCGACGCCAGCACCCCGCCCATGTCCAGATCATCGGAGACGATGAGGCCGCGGTAGCCGATCTTTTTGCGCAGCACCTCGCTGATCCATTTGGCGGACAATGACGCCGGCGTGGGCTCCCCCGTGACCGCCGGATAGGCCGCGTGGCAGACCATAACCATCGGCAGGCGGGAGCGCAGCTTGCGGTAGGGGACCAGGTCCTCCGCCCACAACTTTTTCCAGGATTTTTCGATTACCGGCAGGTGATGGTGGCTGTCGAGCGCGCCTTCGCCCAGGCCGGGAAAGTGCTTGCCGCAGCCCAGAACGGAGGCTTGCCCCAGACCAGCGAGAAATTCGCGAGCGTAGACGATGACCTCTTCTGGGTCGGAAGATACGGCGCGGCTCCCCAGGGCCGAGCGCGAAGCGGCCAAGGCCAAATCGAGCACCGGGGCGAAGTCCAGGTTGAAGCCGAGTCCCCGGACCGCCTCGCCGAGAATGCGCCCGTGCTTGCGGAACAGCTTGCGGTCGCCGCTGGCAAATACGTCGGCGGCCGCCGGCGCCGGGCCCAGCAGGTTGCGGAAGCGGTCCACCGTCCCGCCCTCCATATCCACGGCCAGGAACGGAGGAGTCGTCAGCCGGCGGCGGCATTCGCGCAGGAGCTCCCAGGTCTGCCGCGGCGCCCGGATGTTGCGCGCGAACAGCACCACCCCGCCCGCTTGCAGGCGGGTGAGCAGCTCGCGCAGGCGCGTCGTGGGCTCGGCCGCGGAGAAGCCCATGAGCAGCAGCTGCCCGGCCTGGGCGCGAAGATCCTTGAGGGTGCTTTGGGACATGATTCCGATAATAGAACGATGTAAGCAAGCTGCCGGACGGCCCTGGCTTAGCTGTTACTGCCAGCGAATGCCGTGACCCACGACCAACACCCGTCCACCCGCTAGCAGCTGCTGCTTTCTCCCACCTGCCGCTTCAGCTCGGCCAGCAGGTTCAGGGCCTCAAGCGGCGTCAGCCGGTCAAAGTCGGCCGCCCGGAGCCGCTCGACGATCTTCCCGGAGAGCGGGGTGAACATGGTCAGCTGCACGGACGACGGCTGCGACTCGCCCCTCGCCAGTTGATTCGTCAGCCGGCGTTCTGCGGTTTCGTGCTCCTCGAGCACCTCCCGCGCCCGCGCGATGACCTCCCCCGGAAGCCCGGCCAGCTTCGCCACCTCGATCCCGTAGCTGCGGTCGGCCGCCCCCGGCTCTACCTGGCGCAGGAAGACGATGCCGCCCCCGGTCTCCTTCACCGATACATGATAGTTCTTCACCCCGGCGAGCTTGTCCGCCAGCTCGGTCAGCTCGTGGTAGTGGGTGGCGAACAGGGTTTTGGCGCGGGTGCGGGCGTGCAGGTACTCGATGGCCGCCCAGGCAATGGCCAGGCCGTCGTAGGTGGCGGTGCCGCGCCCGACTTCGTCGAGCAGGATGAGCGAGCGCGGGGTGGCGGTGTTGAGGATGGCCGCCGTCTCCGTCATCTCCACCATGAAGGTGGAGCGCCCGCGGGCCAAATTGTCGCTGGCTCCGATGCGGGTGAAGACTCGGTCCACCAGGCCGAGGCGTGCCCGGCGCGCGGGCACGAACGAGCCCATCTGCGCCAGGATCACGATCAGCGCCGTCTGCCGCAGATAGGTGGACTTGCCTCCCATGTTGGGCCCGGTCACCAGCAGGATGGTGTCGGTGGTGGCATTGAGGTAAAGATCGTTGGGCACGAAGCGGTCGCCGCCGCCGGTTAGCTCCTGGCGCTCGAGGACGGGGTGGCGGCCCTCGGCGATTTCCAGATCGGAGCTCTCGTCCAGCTGCGGGCGGCAGTAGTGGCCGAGCGCCGCCGTGTGGGCGAAGCAGGCGAGCACGTCCACCTCGGCCAGGGCCAGTGCGGTCTGCCGGATGCGCCGGGCCTCGCCCGCCACCGCTGCCCGGAGCTCGGCGAAGAGGCGGCGCTCGATCTCGACGATCTTCTCTTCGGCGTCGAGGATCTTGGACTCGTACTCTTTGAGCTCGGGGGTGGTGAAGCGCTCGGCGTTGACCAGCGTCTGCTTGCGCTCGTAATCGGCGGGCGCGAGGTGCAGGTTGCTTTTTGAGATCTCGAGGTAGTAGCCGAAGACGGAGTTGAACTTGACCTTGAGCGAGCCGATGCCGGTCCTCTGGCGCTCGCGCTGCTCCACCTGGGCCAGGTACTGCTTGCTCGAGCGGCTCAGGGTCCGCAGCTCATCAAGCGCCGCGTCCACCCCGGCGGCGATCACCCCGCCCTCGGCGAAGCTGAGCGGGGGCTCGGCAACCAGCGTCGCCCCAATTCTCTGCCGCAGCTCGCCCAAATCGTCGAGCGCGGTTTCCAGATTCTTCAGCCGCGCGGCGTCGAAGCGGGCCAGCGCCTGCTTCACCCCCGGAATTTTGGCCAGCGAGGCGGCCAGCGCCAGCAGGTCGCGCGGGTTGGCGGTCTCAAGCGTCACCCGGCTGAGCAGTCGTTCCAGATCCAGAATGCCGTCCATCGCCCGCCGCAGCTCCTCCCGCGCCATGGTGTCCTTCACCCCGGCTTCCACCGCGTCCAGGCGGGCGTTGATTTCCTGGGCATCGAGCGAAGGCCGAAGCAGCCAGGCGCGCAGCAGGCGCTTGCCCAGGGGGGTGAGCGTGGCATCGAGCGCCCGAAATAGCGTGCCCCCGTCGCCCGAGCCGGCGAAGAGGGGCTCGATGAGCTCCAGGTTCCTGACCGTGACCGCGTCCAGCACCAGGCAGTCATGCCGCTCATAAAACCCGATGCGGTCCACGTGCTCGAGCGTCCCCCGCTGGGTGGAGCGGGCATAGTAGAGGATGGCGCCCGCGGCCGCCGCCGCCGCCGGTTTCGCCGCCAGGCCCAGGCCCTCGAGCGAGAGCACCCCGAAATGATTTTCCAGCAGCGGGATGGCGTGGTCGGGGGCGAAGACCCAGTCCTCGAGCGGGGTTTCCGTCCAGCCGGCCTCGCCCCTGCCGTTCGCCCTGAGCGGTTGGGCGCGGCCGTCGCTGGGGCAGCCTTCGAGCAGGGGCAGGGAGGAGGCGTAGAGCAGTTCGCGGGGACGAAGCTCGCCGAGTTCTTCCGCGATCCGGCGCTCGGCCTCCTCCCCGCGAAACTCGGTGGCGCGGAACTCGCCGGTCGAGAGATCAAGCGCGGCGAAGCCCACGGCCTCGCCCGCCCGGGCGAGGGCGGCCAGAAAATTGTTGTCCTCCGAATTCAGGCTCGAGTCCCCCGCCGTCCCCGGCGTGACCACGCGGGTTACCTCGCGGCGGACCAGCTTTTTGGCCAGGCGGGCGTCCTCCATCTGGTCGCAGATGGCCACCTTGAAACCCTTGCGGATCAGCCGCGCGATGTAGTTATCGGCGCTGTGGTAGGGCACGCCGCACATGGGCACGGCCACGCCTTTTTCCTTGTTGCGCGCGGTGAGCGTGATCTCAAGCTCCTTCGCCGCCACCTTGGCGTCCTCGAAGAAGAGCTCGTAGAAATCGCCCAGGCGGAAGAACAGGAGCGCCTGCGGGTGTTCCTTTTTGATGGCGGCATACTGCCGCATCAGCGGGGTGGAGGGCTCGCTCACGCTCATGGGGTAATTCTGGGCGGATTATAGCGTGCGCAGGAAGCCGGGAACAGCCGCCAGATACCTCAGCGCCACACCAAAGTCTGTGGAAAACCGGGCGCTGTCTTGCAAAAAGCAAATTACACCAGGTCTTACCGCCGAGACGCCGAGCCCGGCGAGAAAAACTTATTGGTTGCCTTCTGTCATTTAGTTCGTGCTCCCGGAAACTCGTGCTGGTCGCGTGGTTCACGCCGTCCTAAGGGAATAAGGCAAATAAACCCTCCCCGCGTCCTCTGCGTCTCGGTGGTGAAGAAAGCCCTGGGCCATTGACTGTAGACGCTTCAAGGTGTTTTCTCTAAGGGATGGAATTGCGCAAGGACCCGATTACGCGCTCCTGGGTGATTACCGGCGATGCCCCCGAAGCGGGCCGCCGCGAGGGGGTCGCCTGCCGCTTTTGTCCGGATAGCGCGGCGCAACCGCAGGTGGTCTCGACCGTGGCCAGTCTGGACGGCGGCCCTTGGTCGGCGCGCGCCGTCGTCCACCCCGCGCCCATGTATCACATCGAGGGCGACCCGCAGCGCCGCGGCGACGGCATCTACGACCGCATGCGCTCGGTGGGGGCGCACGAGGTGCTGGTCGAGAATATCCGCCACGACCGCCAGCTGTGGAACGCGAGCGACGCCGAAATCGAGAAGTTCCTGCTGCTCGCCGGGCAGCGCATCCACGACCTCAAGCGCGACCGCCGCTTCAAGTACGTCAGCATCTTTAAGGATTACGGGTCCGTGGCCGGACAGGAATTCGAGCATCCCAGCTCGCAGCTGACCGCCACCACCTTCGTCCCCCGCCGCGTGCTCTACGAATTGCGCGCCGGGCGCGACTACTTCGTGCAGAAGGAGCGCTGCGTCTTCTGCGACATCCTGGCGCAGGAGGAACGCCAGGGAGTGCGCGTGGTCGAGATGCGCGGCGACTACACCGCGCTTTGCCCCTACGCTCCCCGCGTCCCCTACGAGACCTGGATCCTGCCCCGCAGCCACGAGTCCTCGTTTGAGCGCCTTGCCCTCAGCCGCAGCGCCGTCTTGCTCGACCTTGCCGCCCTGCTGCGCCGCACCCTGATCCGCATTCGTTCCATCACCGAGGACTTTCACCTGGTGCTGCACACCTCGCCCAACAGCACCCACCGCTCCGAGGTTCTGGGCTACTGGAAGACCATTGACGAGGACTACCACTGGCACATCGAGATCCTGCCGGTCGTCGCCGGGCGGGCCCGCTCCTACACCTTCAAGGAGGTGTACTTCAGCCCGCTCAGCTCCGAGACCGCCGCCAAGCGCCTGCGCGAGGCCGCGCCGGGATACTGATGGACTATGGATGGTTCAACGAAAGAGCTTCCGCATCCAGCCAATTGATGGACCAACGGAAAACAATCCATGCCCAATCCCAATGCACAGAACTTCATTCCTGGAAAGCGCGGCCGGTTGAGTGCTGACGACTGCTGACGGCTGCTTGTGCAATCATCAATCGTCAATCTTCAATCGGCAAATCCTGTTTACTTCGCTTCCACCGGCTTGTACCCGGTGCGCGGCGGCGCCAGCCACAGCACTTTTCCGTTTGAAGCATAGAACTTCAGCACCGGCTGTCCGCCCTCCATCGTCCATTCCCCCTGCACCTTGCCCTCGCGGTCGGTGAGCAGGAAGGCGCGCGCCCGGATGCCTTCTCCCCGGGGCGGCAGAATGAAGCCGCGGTCGAACTGGTCTTGCCCGCTGAAAGCCGCGGTCAAAAGGATGCCCACGGCCACGAGCAGCATCAGGGCCGCGGCGCGCCACCTCCGGCTCCCTTTTTCCAGCCGGGCCAGGCGCTCTTCGAGGGACGAGTTTAAAGCGGTCTGCATAGAGTCCTCCTTTTTGCGACAATGCTCCTGAGGATTCGACGGGCCGCCGGCAGCTTGGTGAGCGGCACCTCCGAGGGCGCGATGACGGTTCGCCGCATGAAAACCTACACCGGGGAGGCGGGCTATGTTTACCAGTACTATTTCGTGGGCAAGCGCGAGGCCCTCTCCGACGCCCCCGAAGCCCCGGCGACGGAGTACATTTTTGACGTCACCCCCGACCGCAAGACCCTGTTTGCGGTCAGCGTCTTTGTGCGCCGCGAGGCCCTCCAGTCCTGGGCCACCGGGCACGGCAGGCCCCTGACCGACTCCGAGCAGTACGCCGCCGCCAAAGTATGCCTCTTCCAGGCCCTGGATCGCTTTGAGAATCTGCGCCAGGAGAGCCGCCGCCTGGCGGTGGATGCGGCCAACGTCGCGGACTTTCTGGCCACGCTGGGCGTGGAGTAGTGGAGAAAGGGGGTGGCCGGTTGATGTTCCGAGTTGGGGCTCTCTTCCTCTGTGACCCGCGTCACATGTTCCGGTGACGAAGCTCGCTGTCCCGCCGCCGCGAATTCCGCCACCCTATATAATCAGCACAACGGAAGTACCCGCCCGGCTTAGGTGTGGGCCGGCGGATGAACCGAATCCATGCCCCTTTTCTGGCTGCGAGTTGCGGTGGTGCTGTACGGCATCGGCCTGGTCTATGCCCTGCTCATCCTGGTGCGGCGCTCGGACCTGCTGGGACGCATCGCCCTGCACGCCGCCGGCCTGGCCATGGTCTTTCATTTCGTTTCCCTGACCGAGGCCTTCGCCGCCGAGCGCACCCTGCTCCTCGCCTCCGTTCACAATTCGGAATCGCTGCTGGCCTTCGTGGTCATGGTGGGTTTCATGCTGGTGTACTGGCGCTACCAGACCACCACCCCCGGGGTGTTCGTCTTTCCCCTGGTCTTCCTGCTCACCTTTGTCTCCGCCATGGGCGGGCAGAAGATCGTGCTGGCCACGCCCCTGGTGCGCAACGGCTGGATCATCGCCCACATCGTGATGATCTTTACCGGCTACGCCGCGCTGGTGCTGAGCTTCGGCGCCAGCCTGCTGTACCTGGTGGGGGAGCGGGCGCTCAAATCGAAGCGCCCCAGCGGCACGCTGAGCAAGCTGCCGCCGCTCGACACCATTGACCAGATCGGCTACCGCTCCCTGCTCCTGGGCTTCCCCTTCATGACCTTGGGCCTGGTGGCGGGCTCGGTAGTGGCGCAGGCCAAGTACGGCGCGGTTTATTTCCGCGATCCCAAGGTGCTGCTCTCAGTGCTGATGTGGGCGGTCTACGTGCTCATGCTCTACACCCGCTGGAACTCGGGCTGGCGGGGGCGCCGCGCCGCTTATCTTGCCACCTTTGCCTTTCTGGCGGCGGTGGTGGCCTGGGCAGCCAATTTCTTCAGCGTGGTGCACCGCTTCGTTTCGCCATGAACTTCCTGCTCATCGGCGTCAACCACACCACTGCGCCTCTCGAGGTGCGGGAGCAGCTGGCCATTCCCGAATCCCACCTGCCCGAGGCCATGCGCCGCCTGGCCGAATATCCCGGGGTCGAGGAAGCCATGATTCTCTCCACCTGCAACCGGGTGGAGCTTCTGGCCAACTGCGAGCCTGGAACCGACTTGCGCGGCTTCCTGCGCGATTACTTCCAGGTGGACCCGGCACGCTACGCTAACTGCCTCTACGAATACCGGGAGCACGAGGCCATCCGCCACCTCTTCCGCGTGGCCGCCAGCCTCGACTCCATGGTGGTGGGCGAGCCGCAAATCCTCGGGCAGGTTAAGGAAGCCTACGCCATGGCGCGCGCCGTGGGCGCCCTGCGCACCCATCTTGACGCCCTGGTCTCGCGCTCCTTTGCCGTGGCCAAGAAGGTGCGCAGCGAAACCGAGGTCGGCTCCTCGGCGGTGTCGGTGGCCTCGGTGGCGGTCGAGCTGGCGAAGAAAATTTTCGGCTCGCTCGAAGGCCGGGTGGTGTACCTGGTGGGCGCGGGCAAGATGTGCGAGCTGGCGGCCCGCCACCTGATGGCCCACGGCGCCGGCACCATCTTCGTGGCCAACCGCACCTACGAGCGCGCCCAGCAGCTGGCCCGTAAGTTCAGCGGCCAGGCCATGCTCTTTGAGCAGCTCTATGAGACCGCAGACCGCGCCGACATCGTTCTGACCTCGACCGGCGCCCCCTTCGCCATCTTCCGCCGGGAGCACGCCGAGCTCTTCATGGCCCGGCGCAAGAACCGGCCCATGTTCTTCATTGACATTGCTGTCCCGCGCGACGTGGACCCCGAGGTGAACCGGGTGGACGGCATCTTCGTCTACGACATTGACGACTTGCAGGCCGCGGTCAGCTCGCACGTGGCCGACCGGCGGAAAGAGGCGGAACACGCCGAGGCCATCGTCGAGGCCGAGGTGGAACGATTCGAAGCGCGCCTCAAGACGCTCGACGTGGTGCCCACCATCGTTTCCCTGCACGATCATCTGGAGACCATCCGGCAGGCGGAAATTGACCGGGTGCGCGGCCGCCTGGGTCCGCTCACGCCGGAACAGGAGCTGGCGCTCGAGGCCCTTACCCGCGGCATCATCAACAAGATCATGCACACCCCCATTAGCGCGCTCAAGACCGCGGCCCGCGAGCCCGAGGCCACCACCGTCGTCGAGCTCATCCGCAAGCTGTTCAACCTGCAGGAGAAGGCCCGTCACTACGCGAGCGCGGCCCGCGGCGCTTCGGCCGACGACCCAGGAGAGCGCTCCTGAATGGCGGCGCTACGCATTGGCTCCCGCGGCTCCCAGCTGGCCCTCTGGCAGGCCAACCACATCGCCGCCCTGCTAAGGGAACAGGGGCACCAGGTGGAGCTGGAAATCATCCGCACCACCGGCGACAAAATCACCGACGTCACCCTGGCCCAGGTGGGCACGAAAGGCATGTTCACCAAGGAAATCGAGGAAGCTCTGGCCGAGGGCCGGGTGGACCTGGCGGTGCACAGCCTGAAAGACTTGCCCACTGAGGTGCCGCCAGGCTTCGAACTGGCCGCCATCACCCGTCGCGAAGACCCGCGCGACGTGCTGCTCTCGCAGCAGCACGATGGCTTATCTCACCTGCCGCAAGGGGCGCGGGTAGGCACCAGCAGCCTGCGGCGGCAGGCGCAGCTTAAAGTGCTCCGGCCCGACCTCGAAATTCAACCCCTCCGCGGCAACGTGGACACGCGGCTGCGCAAGCTGGAGTCAGGCGAGTTTGATGCCATCATCCTGGCCGCCGCCGGCCTGCGCCGCCTGGGCCGCACCGAATTGGTGCGGGAATTCATTCCGGCCGAGATCATGTGTCCCGCGGCCGGGCAGGGGGCACTGGGCGTTGAAATTCGTGCCGGTGAAAGCGCCACCCGGCAGCACCTGCTGTTTCTCAATGATGCCGCTGCCCGTACCGCTACCACTTGCGAGCGCGCCCTGCTGCATCAACTGGGAGGTGGCTGCCAAGTGCCCATCGGCGCCTTTGCCGAGGCGCGCGGCCAACGGCTTCACCTGACCGCGGTGGTGGCCCATCCTGACGGGTCGCGAGTGTTGCGCGAAACCCAGGAGGGCGCCGACTACGAAAAGCTGGCCGCGTCGGTGGCGAATGCTCTGCTGGCCCGCGGGGCCCAACAAATTCTGCAGGAAGTCTATGGGAGCGCGGTGGCCGCGCCCCAGCAGCCCTGATGAAAAAGAAAAACATGCCCGCCGCCGAGGCCGCTTCTGGGGCTCAGCCTGCGCCGCTGCGCGGCAAACGCATCGTCGTGAGCCGCGCCCGCGATCAGGCCGCGGCCCTCTCCTTTCGCTTGCGCGAACTGGGCGCCGAAGTTCTGGAGATTCCCTTGATCGAGATTCGGCCGCCCGCTTCCTTCCAGGCCCTCGACCAGGCGCTACAGCAGATTTCCGAATACGACTGGCTCATCCTCACCAGCGTGAATGGAGTGAAAGCGCTGGCCGAGCGCATTGGTAAGCTGGGGCTCGATCCCCTCAACCTGGTTCACCTCAAAATTGCCGCCATCGGACCGGCCACCGAGCAGGCCCTGGAAGAACTCCAATTGCAGGTGGACGTGGTGCCGGAAAAGTATGTGGCCGAAGCGGTGGTGAGCAGCTTGCGCGGCCAGGTGAAGGGTCAGCGCATCCTGCTGGTGCGCGCCAAGATCGCACGTGACGTCATTCCCGATGAGTTGCGGCGCGCCGGCGCCCTGGTCAACGTGGTCGAAGCCTACGAAACCGTGGCGCCCGAGTCGTCGCGGGGCCTGCTGCGGTCGGCGCTGCAGGATGGCCCTCACCGCCCGGATGTGATTACCTTCACCAGCTCCTCCACGGTGCGCA
Source organism: Terriglobales bacterium (assembly GCA_025934735.1). Taxonomy (GTDB): domain Bacteria; phylum Acidobacteriota; class Terriglobia; order Terriglobales; family Acidobacteriaceae; genus JAICWP01. The sequence goes on from JAICWP010000001.1 coordinate 329,065, forward strand.
ACTTCGTTTCGTTACTGGAACTTAACACGAAGCGCGGCGGCCCTCGCCCCGCGCTCCTGGAGGGAACCAAGCTGGCTGCCATCGGCCCGGTCACCGCGGAAAACCTGCGCGACTCGGGCCTGCCGGTGGACATCGAAGCCCGCGAGTACACCATCCCCGGCCTGGTCCAGGCCATTGTCGCGGCTCTGGCTTAAGGCAGCTGCGGCGTGTCGCGGTGCCGCAGGTTCATGCCGAAGACGGTGCCGGCGGTGTAGCCGACCTCGATCATGGGCAGAATCCGTTCCAGCTTGTGGTGGCCGGTGCGGTGCATCAGGTAGCTGGTCAGAACCGAGCCGCCCACGCTCAGCCCCCAGCTGTAGGCCGCCTGGCCGCCCCAGCCGCGGGTTACAAACTGCCGCGCCCAGGGGTTGCGCTCGATTCCATTGTGGCGATCGAGCACGTGGCGGGTGGTGAAAGCATCCGCCGTCTGCATGGCGAAGTTGGCGCTGTGGATGGCGATATTCCTCTTGTCCCAGAATTTGTGGTTGTGAAAGTCCAACGGCTGAACTTGCGCCAGGGCAGAAGAGCACCACAGCAGGGGAATCATTAGCAGAAAACGCATAAACATCCTTGGCCGTATTCCGGCGATTTCATGCTAGGAGATTGGCCTGCGCCGGATGTGCACGAAGGGCGCACACGAAAGGCACGGCTTTCACTCGAAAGGGCAGGGCTTCGCCCGGTTTCAAGGTTTCAGAAGCTCAAGGTTTCGGCCTTCTACAATATCCCTTGTGACAGAAGCCGCTATTCGCCGCGCCACTCCGGAAGACATTCATGCCCTTGTCCAACTGGAACAGGCCACAAGCACCGCCGCTCACTGGTCGCGCTCGCAATACGAGGCGATTTTTCAGGCCGACGCTCCGCCACGGCTTACATTAGTTGTGGAGAATGGCCAGCTATCGGGCTTCCTGGTGGCCCAGGCTGCGGGCCCGGAGTGGGAGCTGGAAAACGTCGCGGTGGCGCCTGCGGCCCAGCGCCGGGGACTGGGAACCCAGTTGGTGCGGGCTCTTCTGCAGGAGGCTAACCGGCAGCATGCGGTGGCCATTCTTCTGGAAGTGCGCGCTTCTAATACCGCCGCTCGCCGCCTCTATGAGGGCTGCGGGTTTGTGCTGGCCGGAACTCGATCCCGCTACTATCAGAATCCGCAAGAAGACGCTATTTTGTACCGGTACAGCTTTAATGAATCTCCTCAAATGCATTCAGAGGAAAGGGTTTAACTTGATTGACCTGGCCAGCAATTCCCAGATTAGGAAGAGGGCTGAACCCGCCGCGAAATTTGCGACCAGACCTGGAAAATCGGTTGAAGCGGCAAACCCAGGTGTGCTAGCGTGGGGCTAGAAGTTGACAGGAGGCCAAGCAGGATGCTCTCTCCAAGAGACTTGCTGATGGCCAACCACGACGAATTCCGCCGGTTGGCTCAAGAACACCTTCAGTACGCTCAACGCCTCGACGCACTCACCCAAAAAAGATATCTCAATGAAGATGAAAAGCTGGAGGAAGTCCGGCTTAAGAAGCTAAAACTGCGGCTCAAGGACCAGATGGAACTGATTGAGCGGCAGTATAGAACTGCCAATCAGGTCGCTTAATCGCCACTTCGCCTCTGGCCAGAGGCCCGAGGGCGGGTGTCTGTTCGCGCCCGAACCCCGCAACCCACCTGTTTCATAGAATCCGAGCATAGTCTGGGTCACTGCCCATATAATCTTTCCTATCTCATGGTTCGGGACGGGTACTACTACGGGCTTGCCCTGTTTGGGGTAGCGGTGCTGGTGGGATGGCTCACAGCCCCGGCCTGGGGTCTGCCGGCGCTGGTGCTGGCCGCGTTTTTCCTCTGGTTTTTCCGTGATCCGGAGCGGGTGATCCCGACCGCCGCGGGAGCAGTGGTTTCGCCCGCCGATGGAAAAGTTACGGATGTTTCCATGGTCGAGGTGGAGGGAGCTGCCCGCCGCCGCGTCAGCATTTTCCTGAGCGTATTTGATGTGCACGTGAACCGCTCGCCGGTGGCCGGTGTGATCCGTGACGTGCGCTACCAGCGGGGCCAGTTCCGCAATGCCATGGGAGCGGCCAGCGCAGAGCACAACGAGCAGAACATTGTGACCGTTGATGGGGGAGGCCAAAGCGTGGTCTTCAAGCAGATTGCGGGGTTGCTGGCGCGGCGCATTGTGTTCAGCAAAAAGATCGGCGATCGGGTGGAGCGCGGCCAACGCGTGGGCATGATCAAATTCGGCTCCCGGACGGACGTTCTTCTGGACGCCACTGCCGATGTGAAGGTGAAGGTGGGAGATCGGGTGAAAGGCGGGTCCAGCGTACTGGCCTACGTCGGCAGCGAGCGCTCGGAGTTGCAGTCCACCCTGGCCTTTCACAGCCAACCCGGAGGTCTGAAATGACAGAACCGCCTTTTCCCATGCGGCGCAAGGAAGATGCTCCCTTTCGCGAAAAACGGCAGCGCAAAGGTGCATACCTGATTCCTTCGCTGTTCACCACCGCCAACATCGCGGCGGGTTATTACGCCATTTCGCAGGTCATCCAGGCCAGCGTGATGGAGCCGTGGCATTTCGACAACGCCGCCAAGGCCATCGGCCTGGCCATCATTTTCGATGCGCTGGACGGGTTTTTTGCCCGCATGACCCGTACTAGCAGCGATTTTGGCCGGGAATTGGACTCGCTGGCCGACGTGATCACCTTTGGCGTGGCCCCGGCCCTGTTGGCCTGGATGTGGGGCTTTCACCTCATGCCCCCGATGGCGCACGCCGAGTGGCACAGCGAGCTGATGCAGGCGGGCATTATTGCCAGTTTCGTGTTTCTAATGGCGGGCGCCAGCCGGCTGGCTCGCTTCAACATTCAAGTGAATCCGCAACCTTCCAATCCCGGTCGCCCAGGAAAAAAATATTTTGTGGGCATGCCCATTCCGGCGGGGGCGGGCGTGGTGGCTGCCGTTGTGCATTTTGCCGGCGGCGACCCCATCGCCCTGTGGTGGGTGGCCCTGATCTGGCTGGTGCTGATGCTCAGCGCGGCCTTTCTCATGGTGAGCACGTGGCGTTTTTACAGCTTCAAGGATATCGACTGGCGCCGCCGCCATCCCTTCCGCCTGATCGTGGTGTTCGGGTTATTGTTCGCCGCTATCTGGTTCTTCTCCCGGCCGGTGCTGTTTCTGATTGCCATGACCTACATGCTCTCGGGCGTGTTCTGGCGGCTGATGTATGTGCTGCACCGCCGCGGCAGTCCGCCGCCCCCGCCGGCTTACACCGAAGCCACGGAGGTGCGATGAAGCAAGATTCCAGATCGGCTCCGCCTTCACGGCCGCAATCGCCCGCTGCCGGCAGCTTTCGCGTGGCCATCGTGGGCGCAGCCACCCTGAAAGGCAAAGAACTGGGGGAGGTGCTGGGGGATCGCAATTTCCCCCGCCGCGACGTGAAGCTACTGGACGACGATGAGTCGCTGGGCCAGCTCGAGGCCGTGGGCGACGAGGTGAGCTTTGTGCAGGCGGTGCGCCCGGAGCACTTCGAAAAGGTGGACTTCGCCTTCTTCACGTCGGACGAAAGCTTTACCCGGCGCAACTGGGAACTGGCGCGGCGCGCGGGCAGCGCCATCGTGGACCTCTCTTTCGGGCTGGAGAACGTGCCCGGCGCCCTGCTGCGTTCACCCTGGGTGGAGCGGCAACTGGGGCGCAATTCGCCTCCGGATCTGGAGCCTGCGCCGGTGGTGGCGGCGCACCCTGCCGCCGTGGTTCTGGCGCTGCTGGTACTGCGGGCGCAGAAAGCAGGCAAACTGCGGTCGGCCACCGTGATGGTCTACGAACCGGCCTCAGAACAGGGCCGCCGCGGTGTGGACGAGTTGCATGAGCAGACGGTGAACCTGCTTTCTTTCCACGAACTGCCGCGGAAGGTTTTCGATACCCAGGTGGCCTTCAACCTGGTAGCGCGCTACGGAGAGAAGGCGCTGCCTTCGCTGGAAGCGGCGGAGCGGCGCGTACTCGATCATTACCGGCGCATCACCGCCGGCCAGGCCCTCGTGCCTGCCCTGATGCTGGTACAGGCTCCCGTCTTCCACGGACACGCCTTCTCCATTTACTTTGAGATGGAGGAGAGTTTGTCGGTGGGCGACATGGCGCAGGCGCTGGCCGGGGAACACGTGGTAGTGAGCCGGGGGGCGGAGGAATCGCCCAGCACGATCACCGCGGCCGGACAGGCAGATATCCTGCTGACCTGCCGCCGCGATGGCAGCCATGAGAATGGCATCTGGGTGTGGGCGGCCGCCGACAACCTGAGAATTGTGGCCAACACTGCCGTGGAAATTGCGGAGGAGATGGCCACAGCCCGTCCGCGAGGCAAGATCCAGTGAAGCGCGGCGCAGCGATGCTGCTGGCGGCCTGCCTGGCCGTAATCCTCACCAGTTGTGGCTATCATGAGGCTGGGCACAACAACAAGCTGCCCACCGAGCTGCATACGCTGGCCATTCCAGTGTTTGTGAACACTTCCCAGACCTACCGCATCGAGCAGGACCTGACGGCGGCGGTAGTGCACGAATTCGTCGCTCGCACCCGCTACCACGTGGTCAGCCGGGAGGATCGCTCGGCCGACGCCACCCTGCGGGGAACGGTTCTGTATGCGGCGGTGGGTCCGCTCACTTTGGATTCGCGCACTGGGCGCGTGGCCACGGTATTAGTGCAGGTAGGAATCAAGGCCACTCTCACCGACAAAGGTGGCAAGGTCCTTTATGACAATCCCAGCTATGTCTTCCGCGAGCAATACCAGATAAGCAGTTCGCCTTCCAGCTTTTTTCAGGAACAGTCGCCGGCGATGGAGCGGCTGTCGCGCGATTTCGCAGGCGCCCTGGTCAGCGATGTTCTGGAGACCTACTGATGCGCGCGTTTGCCCCATCCGAGCGTTTTGTAGCCGAGGTGAACAGCCGCAAGCTGCGCCCTGCCTACGTTTTTGTTGGGGATGAGAGCTTTTTCCGCCGGCGCTGCCGCGAGGCTGTACTGCAGGCCCTGGTGCCCGCCGACCTGCGCGACTTCGCGCTTTATGAGTTTGACTTGGGGGAAACCGAACTGGGCGAAATTCTGGATCGGGCGCGTACACCCTCGCTCATGGCTCCTTTCCAGGTGTTTTTCATTCGCGGGGTGAAGAACCTGTACGGGCGCGGGTCGCACGAGGCCGAATTCGAGGCCATCGAGGTGTACGTCAAGAATCCCAATCCAGACGCGCTGCTGATTTTTGTCGCCGACCACATCAGCATTCCCGCCGATGTTCGCCGCATGGAGCTAACCGACAAGGAGCGCTACGAAAAAATTCGTGAGACCCTGGGCGATTATTGCGGCATCGTGGAACTGGCCAGGGTGGAAGAGAACGAAGCTGTGCGCTGGCTGACCGAGCAGGCCGCGCAAGACGGGGCAAAGATTGATTCCGACGCCGCTCGTGAAATGGTGGACGCGCTGGGCGGCGATATGACCATGCTCGCCGGCGAATTGGAAAAGCTGCTGCTCTTTGTCGGCGAGAAAAAACGAATCACATTAGGCGATGTTGAAACCATGGTGCTGGCCGCCAAGCAGCGCTCATTGTACGAGCTGACCGACGCCATTTCCGCCAAGGACAGGGTGAAAGCGCTGCAGGTGCTGGATGCCATTCTCTCCACTGGGGAAGGCGAAGATGCGGCTATCGGCCATCTCTATATGCTCGCCAAGAGTTTTCGCCAGATGCTGGTTATCCTGGAGCGCAACGTGCGCGATACTCGCATGCTGTGGGCCGCACTGTGGCAGGGTTTTCGAGTTCCGCCCTTTGCCGCCGAGGACATCATCAAGCAGGCGCGGCGCTACAAATCCAAACGGGAGCTGACACGCGCCATCCGACTGGTGGCCCGCGCTGACCTCGCCCTGCGCTCCAATCCCGCCGGCAAGCGCCTGGTCCTGGAAAAGCTGGTGCTGGACCTTACCGCCGAGGCGCAGCCCGTCGCGCCGGGCTGGCAGCAGGAACAGCTGCCGGTGTGAAGAACAGCTGTTGATCGTTGGCCGTTCGGCGCCTGCGTAACCCTGGTCATTGCTCGTCAAATACAAAATGTCATCCTGCGGAAGCGCCGGTACAGCGAGAGCCTGTCCTGAGCTTGCCAAAGGGCGAGCTCGACCGAAGGACCTATGCATTTCTGTTTAGCGGGCAAATTTCAGCCCACTCAATCGCCGGGCGCTGCCGGCATCCACTCCCTTGCTCATCACCAACACGTGAAAGCGCTCGCCCATGCCGGCGGGTGTAACCAGGTGCTTGAGCTGTAGCGCCACTTTGGCTTGCTCCTGCGGGAGGCGGGTTTCTTCGAAGGCATCCGCAAACTGGTTAGCTTCGCCGATGCCCATCAGAAACTGCGCCTGGGTGAGGAGCGCGCGCGGCTCGAGTCCGCCCTCCCGGGCAGCCGCCTGCAAGGCAGTGAAGTTCACGTGCGCGGTTATGTCCTGTTCGCCGGGAGCTTCGTAGGGGCTGGCGCTGATGGTGTGGCGGCGGACGGCGGTTACGGTGCCGCGGTGCCGGCCGGCCAGTTGTTCGTCGCGCGTGTAGCCGTAATCGATCGCCATCACGAAACCGCAGCCCAGCCGCTGTGCGAGCTTTCGCATAGATTCCTGCGCCGCGAGCGCCGCTTCCACCCGCTCGCCCGCTTCGGGGTGGACACTATAGCGGTCCAGGTAATCTAGCGCCGCCGCTGACGTCGGCACAAAGTCTTCCACGAAGCGGCCCTGCTCGCAGCCCACGCGCAATTCGCCGCGATGTGAAACGACCTCCACCGGCAGCGCGTCGAAAAATTCATTGGCAAAAATGATGGCCGAAATCGTTGGCTCTGCCGGCAGCTTTTCAAGTATTGTGGCTCTCCCGGTCTCGATATGCCGTCGAAGCGTTTCCTCCAGCCGCCGACGTAAGGCCGGAGAGGATTCCACCAGCACATAACTCACTGCCTGAAAAAAATCCGCAAATTTCTTTTCCGACCAGTCCAGCACATCCTGGGCAAAGAGCCCGCGGCCGGGCCCGAGTTCCACTATCCGCAAGGCAGATGGCGAGCCCAGCGCTAGCCACATCTCGTTGAACTGGCGCGCCAGCAAGCGTCCGAAAACCGCATGCACGTCGCTGGAGGTGTAAAAATCGCCGGTCTTGCCGAACTGCTGCGCGTGGGCCGCGTAGTAGCCCAGTTCCGGGTCGTACAGGCACATCTCCATGTAGCGGGAGAAGGGAATGGGGCCGCGGCGCCGAATCTCCTCTTCAATTTTCTGGCGCAGCCTCACAGGCCTTCGCGCTGCCGCTGGGCGCGATCCTGGGGCGTGCGCGAGAACATTTCGATGATGTAGTCGTGCAGACAAGCATAGAGCTGGTGCTGGAAGCTCCACTCGAACTGCGGGTGGTCGAGGTCGCGGGGGTGCAGGTCGAAATAGTAGGTGTGTACGGGCACGGGCGGATGCTTGAAGTTGATGATGACCTCGACCGCATCGCCTTTAACGCGCGCGTCGAAGCTCACCAGCGGGTGCTCGTAAAGGCGCAATTGCTCGAGCACGCGCTCCAGGCGAGGATTGGCAGAATCGGGCACGGGAAGATTGTAGAGGATACCGGTTTCAAAATTTCAAAGGTTCGGAAGTTTCAAAGTTGCGATTACCAACTAGCAACTACTGCTGCTTGGCAAATATTTCCGCATCGGAACGGCGAATATAGTTAGCTTCCAGGTCGGCTGGAGAAATCGTTTCCCTTGCCAGCAGCTTTTTCAGACCGATTCGCGCAAGAGCGTCGCTGCGCGGATACTCAACCGCGAGCGCCTCCAGTCCGTGCTTTTGCGTCCAGCGCACCACCGGTTCGTCAGGCGTGACCACCGGAGCGAGTTTGCCTCTCGCCAGAGCTACCAATTCTTCTTCATTTAACAAGCTTTCGCGTTCCAGCCGCGCATGTCCGGCAAAAACCTCGTACTCCCCGGCATAAACCTCGCCCCGCCCGGCATCGAGCGCCACGACGACTTGCGCCTCGACCTGTGCAGATACGGCAAGCACCTCGAGCAGCGACACGGCGGCAATAGGCTTCTGCAGTACTTCCGCGAGGCCCTTGATTGCCGCCAGGCCAACGCGCAGTCCGGTAAACGATCCCGGGCCGGAGGCGACCACGAATCCGTCCAGATTGTGCTTGGAAAAGCCATGCCGCTGGATAAGGTCGGCAATCTGCGGCACCAGTTGCGCGGAAAACGTGCCCCCGGCCAGGGGGACAACCTCCAAGCTCTCGAAGCTTTTCTGGTCACCACGGGCCAGCGCAATGCTGCCATGCTTGCCGGATGTGTCGGCCGCCAGCAGCAGCATGGTCAAACGCCCTGGGGCGGGTCTTCGCAAAGTTCGAGCAGAACGCCGCCGGTGCTCGAGGGATGAACGAACACGTAGAGATGGCCGCCGGCGCCGACCTTGATGTCCTCGGAGATCAGGCGTGTGCCCTTTTGTTTCAGCCGTTCCACGGTGGCGGCCAGATCGTTCACGCGCAGCGCGATGTGGTGCAGCCCCTCGCCCCGCTTGGCGATGAAGCGGGCGATGGTCGAATCTGAGGAGGTCGCCTCCAGCAGTTCGATGCGGCTCTCGCCCACCGGCACCATCGCCAAATGCACCTGCTCGCCTTCCACTGTCTCCTCGCCGACGACTTCGAGTCCCAGGTTCTCATAAAATTTGCGGGCGGCGGCCAGCGACTTGACGGCGACTCCCAGATGGTCAATGTCGAACATCGTTTTTCCCCAGGCTGGCAACAATCTCTTCTACTAGAGAATACGGGTCGCGCTTGTGCTCGGCAACTTCAGCGGCGTAGCGGCTGATTTCCTCTTCGCCCAGTTGCTCGCGCACCACGCGCCGTAACAGCGCATCGCGCAGCATCTCCAGCAGGCGGTCATGCCAGTGGCGCGCGCGTTTTTTGACAACCAGATTGTGCTTGGCCAGATAGGCTTCGTAATCGGCGATAGCCTTGGCCAGTTCGGCGGTGCCCGCGCCCTCGGTAGCCACTGTCTTGATGATGGGCGGGCTCCAGTTATCCTGGCGCGCGGCCAGCGACTGCATGGCGCGAATTTCGCGCTCCACGCGCTCCGCGCCCTCGCGGTCGCTCTTGTTGATGACGAAAATGTCGGCAATCTCCATGATGCCGGCCTTGATGGTCTGCACGTCATCGCCCATGCCGGGCACAAGAATGACCACGGTGACATCGGCCAGGCGGACGATGTCCACCTCGTCCTGGCCCACTCCCACAGTTTCAATAAGCACCAGGTCGCGCCCGGAAGCGTCGAGCACCGTGGCCACATCGGCGGTGGTGCCGGCCAGGCCGCCCAGCGAGCCGCGCGTCGCCATGCTGCGGATGTAGATGCCGGCATCGGCATGGTCGGCCTGCATGCGGATGCGGTCGCCCAGAATGGCGCCGCCGCTGAAAGGGCTGGTCGGGTCCACCGCGATGATGCCGACCGTGTGCTGCTGCTTGCGGTATTCGCGGGCGAGTTGGTCCACGAGCGTGCTCTTGCCCGCGCCGGGGGCGCCGGTCATGCCGATAACGCGGGCGCGTCCGCTGTGGGGAAAAAGCGCGCGCAACAGCTGCGAGGATTCCGGCGAGCGGTTTTCGACGGCGGTGATCACCCGCGCCAGGGTGCGCGGGTCGCCGCTGCGAAGGCGGTTAACAGTGTCAGGTGCAAGTTTCAAGTTTCAAGTTTCCAGTGACGCGCCCGACTGGCGCACGTGAGTTGAACACCATTTACATCTTCAGAATGCGTCGCGCCAGGCCGCCGAGGACCGGATAGCTGGCCCATTCGCCGCGGCCAGCCTTGATGCCATAGACGATGGCGACCACCAATAGCAGACCCCACCAGCCAAACATGAATAGCCACATGAGCGGAAACATAACGAACATTGCCGTCGGCGGGGGTTGGTTCGGCCCCGGGTGGGCAGTCGCGACGGTTGCGAAGAAACTTGCGAAGAAAGCGGCCATGAACAATATCCACACACAAACCGCAGTCACCTGTAAGAGGAGCGCCTGCAGCGCATGAAACGACACGAATCGCGACTGTCGCTTCATGATGAAGATAATCAAAGGCGCAATCCACCAACCCACCACCTGCAACACGTGGGCGAGCGTGGCCATGGTCTTGTCTTCATCGGTGACTGCGGGCTGCGGGGTGGCGGCGAAGTCGGCCATAAGCTGTCAGTCTTTAAGGATTTGCCGCGCGATTACCATGCGCTGAATTTCGCTGGTGCCTTCCCCGATGGTGCATAGCTTCACGTCGCGGTAGAACTTTTCCGCGGGATAGTCCTTGATGAACCCATAGCCGCCGTGAATCTGCACTCCCTCATTGGCGCATTTGACCGCCACCTCGCTGGCATAGAGCTTGGCCATGGACGACTCCAGCGTGGTCTTCATGCCTGCATCCTTCATAGAGGCGGAGCGCATGGTGAGCAGGCGGGCGGCATCAATTTCAGTGGCCATATCGGCCAGCTTCCACTGGATTGCCTGGAAATCGCTGATGGCGCGGCCAAACTGCTTGCGCTGCTTGGAATAATTCAGCGCCGCTTCGTAGGCGCCCTGGGCCATGCCCAGGGAGAGCGCGGCGATGGAGATGCGCCCGCCATCGAGTACACGCATAGCGTCAATAAAGCCGTTGCCCTCGGCGCCGACCAGGTTTTCCTCGGGGATCAGGCAGTCTTCGAAGATCAGTTCGGCGGTGTCACTGGCGCGCAGGCCCAGCTTGTTTTCCTTTTTGCCCGGGCGAAATCCCTTGGTCCCTTTTTCCACGATGAAGGCGGAAAGACCATGAGTATGGGCGGCGCGATCGGTGACCGCGATCACCACCAGCACATCGGCGTAGTGGCCGTTGGTGCAAAAAGTTTTGGTGCCGTTCAGGATCCAGCCATGCTTGTTGCGCACGGCGCTCATGCGGGCGCTGCCTGCGTCAGAACCGGAGCCGGGCTCAGTCAGTCCCCAGGCGCCGATGAACTCACCCGACGCCAAGCGCGGCAGATATTTGTGCTTCTGCTGCTCGTTGCCGGCGAGAAAAATGTGGTTCGCGCATAGCGAGGTGTGCGCGGCCACGATGATGCCAACCGACCCGTCCACCCGCGAAAGTTCTTCGATGGCGGTGACGTATTCCACATAGCCCATGCCGGCGCCGCCCAGTTCGGGCGGGAAGACCACGCCCATCAGGCCAAGCTTGCCCAGTTCCTTGATGGTGGCCAGCGGAAACTCGCCCGCCTCATCCCACTTCATAACGTTGGGCAGGATTTCACGCTCGGCGAATTCGCGCACGCTACGCCGGAGTTGCTGCTGTTCCTCGCTTAGCTGAAAGTCCAAAACCGTTACCTCCCTGGAGAGGAGACATAACAAGTTACGTCTTCACCACGGCAAAAACATTTTATTAGAACACACGGCGGAAGTCAGGGGGAAGGAGCGCGAGACTGAGCGAGCGATTTTAAGCCGGTGCGTGGAAACTGGAGCTGGCAATGGAGGCAAGACTTGATCCCAGACGCGATAATTCAAGCCTTAAGCAGTCGCCGCACACCCACCGAAATATCACCTTGCGCCAATCGCGCTGAGAATTTCCTGGGTTGTCGGCATGTGGCCGGCCTGCTTTCTGGAAAACACCAGCTTGCCGTCGGCAAATATGTCCAGCACGCCGCCGCCTCCCATCCGGAGCTTTACTTTGTCCACTCCGGGCTGTTGTTCCAGTTCGCGCTTCAGGCTCCCGGCCTGATGGCGAATGTCGGCTCAAAGAAAGCAGCGCTTGATTTCAATTTTCATGGTTACCCTATCCATACCAATTTAGATGCCACGCACACAAAAGTAGTCAGGAGCCAGCAGTCAGGAGTCAGCTGAAAGCCAAGCGCACGGGGCGGACATTAATGGCCCAATTGCTTGTTCACTCTATACCTCTGCGTCCTCCGCGTCCTCTGCGGTTTTAATTGTGGGATATTCAAGCGGGTGCTATACAGCTTCGGTCAATCGGCGGCGCCGACGCGACGGCCATGCCCGCACATGGCTTGCACAGCTTCCAGAGCGCGGGTGCAGCCGGCGCGGTCCACATCCATGTGGGTGACCATGCGGATATGCTCGGAATCAATGCCGCTGGCCAGCACGCCGTGTTCGGCCAGCTTCTTGCAGATGTCGAACGAGGTCATGCCTGTCCCGGCAACATTGAATACCAGAATGTTGGTGATGACCTTGCTCGCATCCAGGCGGAGGCCGGGAATTTGTGCCAGGCCCGCAGCCACAAATTTGGCGTTGGCGTGGTCCTCGGCCAGGCGTGCCGGCATTTTTTCCAGCGCGATCAGCCCGGCGGCGGCCAGCACGCCGGCTTGGCGCATGCCTCCGCCCAGCGACTTGCGGTAAACCCGCGCCTGGTCTATGAAGGCGCGGCTTCCCACCAGCAGAGATCCCACCGGCGCGCCCAGTCCCTTAGAAAGGCAGAACATCACCGAATCGGCTTTCCCGCTGATTTGGGCAACTGGCTTGCCCAGCGCAGTGGCGGCATTAAAGATCCGTGCGCCATCGAGATGGACCGGCAAACCCGCCTGATGCGCCCGCTCACAGATGTCGTTGAAAACCTCCGCCGGGTAAACCGTCCCGCCGGCCATGTTGTGGGTGTTCTCCAGCGAGATCAGCCCGGTCTGGGCGCGGTAATAAATTTTCGGCGCAATCGCCCGCTCAACGCGGTCCCAGGTGAGAATGCCGTCGAGCGCGGGCACCGGGCGAGCCAGGCAGCCGGAAAAATGCGCCAGCATGGCCATTTCATAATTGAAAATGTGGGCGCGTTCCTCGCAGATAATTTCCTGTCCGGGCCTGGTGTGGACCTTGATCGCGATCTGGTTGCCCATGGTGCCGCTGGGTACGAAGAGGGCGGCTTCGCGGCCAAAGATTTTCGCCGCCCGATGTTCCAACCGATTGACGGTGGGGTCTTCGCCGTAAACGTCGTCGCCCACCTCGGCTTCGGCCATGGCGCGTCGCATCTCCGGGGTGGGCCGGGTGACGGTGTCGCTGCGCAAGTCAACGATCGAGGGTCGAGGCTCGCTTTGGGAGGGCATAGGCAGTTGGCAATCAGCATCAGCCAGTAGGGCACTTATGCTGCCGCTGCAAGAAAAGTCTAATGAAAGATGCGGGCGAGGGTCAAAGTCAACAAGAATGTCTGCGGGGTGGGGCCCTCCTACGTCCTGGGGCCGCGGCAGGCTAAATGCCTGGGGCCGGAAGGCCCTCAGTATGACGCCGAAGGTTCCAACTCCTCTGCTGTGTAGCGGACAAGGGCCTGCGTTCCTACATCCGCGCGGCCGTGTCACACGCCAGGAAGCGCTGGAATACTTCGTTGGACAGGAGTCGTCCGTTGTCGGTCAAACGAATGTTGCTGCCGGCCCGCTCCAGCAAGCCGTCAGCACACAGGTGGGCGACCGTATCCTCCAGTTCGGCAGGCAAGCCAAAGCGCAACGCGATGGTGCGCAGGTCCACTCCGCGATTGAGGCGTAGTCCCAAAAAGAACGCTTCTTCGCGCGCTTCCGCCCAGGAGACCGGCATCTTTTTCAGCGCAGCGCCCGCGAGAAATTCTTCCAGCGAATCCGAGGTGGAGAAGCGCACCGCCTCCACATTGGCCTGAGATACGTCACAGGGACGATTGCCGCCGTTATCGCCAGGCGTATCTCCGGGCCGCGAGCGCATCGGGTGAGCTCGCAACAATGTGTAGGCGTCGGCAGACGCTTCCAGCATAGAGTGGGCATCCACTCCGAAGCCGAGATACGGCTGCCGTGTCCAATATTTCAGGTTGTGCCGCGAAACCGCGCCAGGGCGGGCGAAGTTGGAAATCTCGTACTGGGCGATGCCTGCCACGTTCAACCGCCGGCAAGCTTCCACGTAGAAGTCGGCAATGGCATCCTCATTGGGCACAAAGTGGGCGTGATAGCGGATGCCACCGGCCATCAACTCCCGTCCCAGGCGTGAATCCTCATCCACCTCCAGCATGTACACGCTGGCGTGGGGCACACCACTGGCAATAACCTCGTCGAGAGAAATTGTCCAGCTCGCCGGAGTTTGATGGGGCAGGCCGGCGATCAGATCCAGGTTGATGTTGTGAATGCCGGCGGCGCGCAAGTGGGCGATGTCTTCAAGCACAGTAGCCCTCTTATGCTGGCGGCCCACGGCAGCGGCTTCGCCATCCACCATGGATTGCACTCCCAGGCTCACCCGGTTCACGCCGCAGCGGGCCAGGGTCCCCAGCATTCGTTCATCCAGGCTTCCGGGTGCGCACTCCACGGAGATTTCGGCGTCAGGCGCGATGGAAAACTGCTGGCGAATGGCGGCAAAAAGCCGCTGCAAGTCTTCGCCGGGCAGGATCGTGGGCGTGCCGCCGCCCAGGTAGATGGAGTCAATCGCAGGCTCGAAATGCCCTCCCATCACGGCCGCCGTGCCGGGCGCCTGCCTCATCTCCTCGCATACCCGGTCTACGTAGCGTGCAAATACCTTTTGGGAAAACACCCCCGAGGCAAAGTTGCAGTAGCTGCACTTAGTGCGGCAGAAGGGAACGGAAATGTACAATCCCAGCGGCATTCTCGTGTAACGAGTTGATTATCCCATTTTGGCGGGAAGAATTGTGCGCCGGGGCGTAACCGCAGCCCAGGTGCTCACATCTGAGTAAGTCATGGCACGCGTGGTGATTACCGGGATGGGTGTGGTCAGTCCCAACGGGATTGGCCGGGAAGCGTTCTGCCGCGCGGTGCTGGCGGGCAAGAGCGGGGTGGCGCGCATCGCCAGCTTCGATCCCGGCAATCAGATGGTGCAAATCGCGGGTGAGGTCCGTGATTTCAATGAGTTGGACTGGGTGGAGCCGCACGAACGCAAGCACGTTTCACGGGTGGTGCCACTGGCGGTGGCGGCCTGCTCGGAAGCGCTGCGCGACGCCGGCTTCGAGCACGAGCACATGTCTATCGAGGAGAAGCGTGACTTTGGCGTGATCCTGGGCACCGGCGGCGGGGCGCAGGAATTCTCCGAAGAGCAGTACCGGCTCTGGCATAGCGGCCAGATCAGGCATGTCAGCATCTTCTCCATTCCCAGCGGCACCATGGGCACGCAGTCCAGCGAAATCAGCATGCGCTTCGGATTCCGCGGCATGAGCCACGTGGTCACCAGCGGGTGCACCTCCTCCACCGATGCTCTGGGCTACGCTTTCCGGCACATTCAGGCCGGCATGCACTCCGCCATCCTGGTGGGTGGCGTGGACGCGCCCATCAAGCCGGGCATCATGAAGGGCTACATGCTTCTGCGGGCCCTGACCGCCAAGTGGAACGATGCTCCCGAGCGAGCCTCCCGTCCTTTCTCCGCCGACCGCGACGGCTTTGTGCTCTCCGAGGGCGCCTGGATGTTTGTGCTGGAGGAATACGAGCACGCGCGCGCCCGCGGAGCCCGCATCTACGCTGAGGTGGCGGGCTGGGGCTCCACCTGCGAGGCCTACCACCGGGTGCGCATAGAGGAAAACGCGGAGGAACCGGCGCGCGCCATCGAGCTGGCCATGGAGGAAGCGGGCATTACCGCCAGGGATGTGCAGTACGTCAACCTGCACGGCACCTCTACGCAGCTGAATGACCGGGTGGAGACTCGCGCCCTAAAGTTGGTGTTGGACAAGCAAGCCGAGAGGACGCCGATGTCGGCGCTGAAATCGCAGATCGGCCATCCCCAGGGCGCCTGCGGGGCGGCCGGCGTGGCTGCCACCCTGGTCGCCATGGAACACGGGCGCATTCCTCCCACCATCAATCTGGAGCAGCCCGATCCCGAGTGCGACCTCGACTACGTCCCCGACGTGGGGCGGGTCGCACAGATCGAGCACGCTATCTGCAACTGCGTGGCCTTCGGGTCGAAGAACTCGGCGCTGGTGCTGAGGAAGCTGGCTAGCTGACTAGCGGTCATCGCGCATGGCGTCGCCGAGGAATCTCGTGTCCAGTGACTACATGACTACGTTGTATCTAACTACGTTTATTTTCTGTGAGTTTGCGCAGTCAGACCCTGACTATACCTAACTACGTTGACTACGCTTGCGCCAGGCCATCTCGCGCCGATCCCGCCTGCTTGGCTGTCTGAACCATAAAAACGCCCACCCCCGCCTGTATGGAGAGCCATTCCCAAGGCGAAAGTGGGCTATATGCAGCGTCATCATCCGCAGCACGTTTGCTAAGGCTATGCTGCTGCTAAGGCTATGCTGCCATCGTTTTGGCTTTCGCGGAAATCTCCGATTCCGCTTTCAGCCAATCATCCAAATCGTGACCGTCTTCTCTTCCGCGTTGTTCGTACAGCTCGTAGGCAAAATAGCGAATCTGCTCCTGAATCATCTCAGGGGATGGAGCCGCTTCCGGTTTGGGAGTAGGAGTGCGTGTGGGATTCGGCATCTTGATAATCCTCCTTGGTGTGGGAATCTGCATGTCATTCATGCCACTTGTTTGTAGCTCACAGCTTTGTCCACAGCGACCGGGCGCACGTGATCCGCAGCAACCGACAATGGCTCAACCCTAACGCCGCTCCTACGGTCAAATACAACTCGCATCGTGTTTGCACAGGACTCACAGAGCCAAAAATATAGAATCCGTTGGGGAATGGGAACAAACACTGGCTTGCTTTCTATTGGGGTGATCGGCTCCGAATCCGCCGTGGCTTCCACCACGAATAGCTTTCCGCGCTGAAGGGTGTGGAAACGAGCCGAACAGGCTGGGTTAGCGCACGTGCCCACCATGTGGATGCTCCCTGGTTAGGTAGTTGATGTCTCGCCCGAAGGCATCCAACTGCTGCTGACCATCAAATCGAGCAATGCTCGACGTGCCGAAAAATGGGAAGCGCCGAAGCGCAAGACGGAAAGGCAAAATGAGAAGCGCGTCACGGCGCTTCCCACGATTGATTCTCTAATTTCCACGATACACCCTCACCCCAAACCTTCAGTGATGTCCATCACTGAGAGTAGTGATCTAGTCGTGTGCCGATATTTCGTCAGCAAGCGAGTGCAGTGAAAGCCGGGTAGCCGCCGCCTAATTTCTGCCACCAGGAACCGACCAGGCCAGACCCGAAACCGCATTCTTCAGTGACGCCACTGCCGACCGGCGCAACCTGCTGATCCACGAGCTACATATTGCTATCCAACACGAGCGTCAACCCAGGCCGCTTCGACGAAAACGGGCACGATTTCCGCTTAGCGATGATCCCGCAAACCGGCCCCCGGGCGCTACTGCACAACACTGCACAGCTACTGCACATCTTCCCCGGTTGAGCTGCGTTTGGCCCTGTTAAACCCGGCTGAATCCGGTCGAATTTCCGCGAATCTTATTGAAAAGAATCGCCAGGACTACTCTCGCATCAGATCGTCTATTTAGGGTAGTCTTTATCTAGCCGATGGCCAGCAACATCCACGAAGAAGAGATACTGGGGAAAGCCTACGACAGCCGTCTGATGCGCCGGCTGCTCACCTACTTGCGCCCCTACAAGTGGCAAGTGGCCATTGCCCTGGTCGCCATCATCTTCAAGGCCGGCGCCGACGTGCTCGGCCCCTACCTGACCAAGATTGCGGTGGATAAGTACCTGGCCCACGTGCCTGGCCCGGAAGCCAGTACCTGGCTGGGCTCGAAGCTCAGTTCCGCGCCTCTAACCGGCATCGCCCAGATCGCGGGACTATACGTGGGCACCTTGGTGATCAGCTTTTTCCTGGAGTACGTAGAGACGTACTACATGCAGTGGACCGGGCAGGCGGTGATGTTTGACCTGCGCAGCCAGATCTTCCGCCACCTGCAGCGCATGCATGTCGGCTTTTTCGATCGTAATCCGGTGGGCCGCCTGGTCACTCGCGTCACCACCGACGTGGACGCGCTCAACGAAATGTTCACCGCCGGCGTGGTGGCCATTTTCGAGGATGTGTTCGTGCTGGCCGGCATTGTGGCCATCATGATGAGGATGAACTGGAAGCTGGCGCTGATCACCTTCGCCGTGCTGCCCTTCATCTTCATCGCTACCATGATTTTCCGGCGGCGGGTGCGCGATTCCTACCGCCGCATTCGCGTGGCGATCGCCCGCATCAATGCCTACCTGCAGGAACACGTCAGCGGCATGATGGTGCTGCAGTTGTTCAACCGCGAGAAGCGCGCCTTCGACCAGTTCGCCCAGATCAATGCCTCGCACATGGACGCGTTTATGGACGCGATCATGGCCTACGCCGTGTATTACCCGGTAATTGAAATTCTGTCGGCAATCGCCATCGCCAGCGTGATCTGGTTTGGCGGCCGCGACGTGATCCAACATGTGGCCACCTTGGGCGTGCTGGTTGCCTTTATCCAGTATGCGCAGCGCTTCTTCCGGCCCATTCAGGACCTGAGCGAAAAGTACAACATCCTGCAGTCGGCCATGGCGTCCAGCGAGCGCATCTTCAAAATGCTGGACACGCCGCCGCAGGTGGAATCGCCGGCCACAACCAAGATGCCGGCTGGGCCGGGGCGCATCGAGTTCGATCACGTGTGGTTTGCTTATCGTAACATTCCCATTGGCGGCGCCGACGGACAAGAGGGAAAGGCGACCACGGGGGATGGCCACGCCGCTGTTGCTGCCCAAGAGCCGGACTGGGTGTTGCGCGACGTCAGCTTTGCCATCGAGCCGGGCGAGACTGTGGCCATCGTCGGCCATACCGGGGCGGGGAAGACAACCATCATCTCTTTGCTCATGCGCTTCTACGACGTGCAGCGCGGGGCCGTGCGCATTGACGGCGTGGACGTTCGCGACATGGATTTGAATGCACTGCGACGGCGCTACGGCGTGGTGCTGCAGGATCCGTTCCTGTTTTCCGGCACCGTGGAACAAAACATCCGCCTGGGTTCGGCCTGGATTGAGGATGAGGCGGTGGAGCGGGCCGCGGAAGAAGTCAACATCGCCGATTTTATTCGCAGCCTCCCTGATGGCTTCAAAGAGAGCGTGCGCGAGCGCGGCAGCACCCTTTCCACCGGCCAGAAGCAGCTGATTTCCTTTGCCCGTGCCCTGGCCCATGACCCGAAAATTCTGATCCTTGACGAAGCCACCTCCAGCGTGGACACCGAAACGGAATTCCGCGTGCGCGAGGCGCTGACCCGCATGGTGGAAGGCCGCACCTCGATTGTGATTGCCCACCGCCTCTCCACTGTGCAGCGCGCCGACAAAATCCTGGTAATGCACAAGGGCAAGCTGCGCGAGATGGGCACCCACCAGCAACTGCTGGCCAATCGCGGCATTTACTGGAAGCTGTACCAGTTGCAGTACAAAGACCAGGAGATTCCCGCCGGCTCTCCCAGCATCAGCGTGGCCGGCGACGACTAGAGTCTCTGTGTGCGGGCGCCCTCACCCGCGAACAGGCTCCGCCGGAAACGCCGACCGCTCAGATTTAAAATCCATTCCGGCGTCGCCCCGAAGCGACTTTAGGCGCACCCACTGAGTATCAGACGCACAATCCGCGTGATGCTTCGGCGGTAAGGCGTGTGTGCATCCGTCTCGTTAAATTACCCGCGGGTTGTCAAGCTTGTTATCCTGATGCGTTCATCGGACAAACTTGCCAACGACTAACGACCAACGACCCACGGCCATCCCGGCGAATACCGGGCCACCCGCGGCCAATCACCCCACGCGCATCCTCATCTCCGCTGGGGAGGCCTCTGGGGACATGTACGGCGCGCAGCTGATTGAAGCTCTGCGCCGTCGCCGCCCGGACGTAGAGGTCTTCGGCCTCGGGGGAGAGCGCATGCGCTCGGCCGGCTGCGATACCGTGGTGGACGCCAAGGACATTGCGGTGGTGGGAATCACCGAGATCCTGCGCCACCTTCCACGGATTTATGCGCGTTTTGGGCGTTTGCGGCGTGCCATCGCCGAGCGCAGGCCGGATGTGGGCGTGGTCATAGATTCACCCGCTTTCAACCTTCGTGTGGCTCGTACCCTGCATCACCGAGGTATTCCGGTGCTCTACTACGTAGCGCCCCAGTTCTGGGCCTGGCGGCAGCGGCGGGCCCGTATCGTGCGCAAGTACGTGCGCCAGGCTCTTACCATCTTCCCCTTTGAAGTGGATTTCTGGCGTCACTGGGGGGTGAAGGCGGAGTTTGTTGGCCATCCCCTGGCTGAGGTCGCCCGGCCCAGCGTCAGCCGCGACGAATTGGGCCGCCAAAACGAGCTCAACCCCGCCAAGGCCTGGGTAACGCTCATGCCTGGCAGCCGCAGCCGGGAAGTGGAAATGAACCTGCCGACATTAGTGGCCGCAGCCGCCCGCCTTGGCCAGGGCTATGAGTTTCTGCTGCCGGTGGCGCCCACTCTTGAGCCAGCGTTCCTGCGCTCGTTGTTGGGCAAGGGAAGTGGGATTCGCTTAGTGGCGGATGCCCGCGCCGCGCTGGTTCACTCGCGCGCGGCGGTGGTGGCCAGCGGCACGGCCACGGTGGAAGCCGCCATGATGGGGACGCCCTTCATCATGGTTTACCGCGTCTCGCGCCTCAGTTTTGCAGTGGGACGTCCCCTGGTCAAGCTCCGCCACTTTGCCATGGTCAACCTGATCGCGGGCGAGGAGGTCGTTCCCGAATTGGTCCAGTCGGATTTTACGGCGGAGAAGATTGTCGCCCGTTTGCAACCACTGCTGGCCGATACAGCGGAGCGGGCCAAAATGCTGGCCGGACTCGCGCGCGTCCGGGAGCGCCTGCGGGCAGGCCCGGCCCAGCCCGCGTCAGAGCGTGCTGCGGAAGCAGTGCTGGCTGCGTTATCCTAGAACTACGGAGCGGAAGAGCTAGCCCTTGCATTTCGGCGCTGGAGTCAGAGAACAGAAGCGCGGGCTGACGGAAAATCGGCAGGAAAACAGTTGTTTCGCATCTTTTTTGCCTGAACTTACATCGAAATTGCATAGCTCTCCGGGAGACAAAATGTTTTGGTTACCCGTAAGACAGAAGTCCCGGGCCTTATTGTGCCTGGCGGCGGTGCTGGCATTGCTGGCGACCCTCCCCGCCAAAGCCGCTGAAAAACCGCGCCTGCAGGTAGATCACTACGATATTGACGCCCAGTTGATTCCCGCCAAGCATCAATTGGTGGCCCACGTTCAGGTCAAATTCACTGCCTTAGAAGACCTGAGCGTTGCGGTTTTCGAACTGCACAACGATTTGCGGCCCACCCGCGTGCTCGACGCCGATGGCAAACCGCTTTCGGTGGAGCGCGTCACCCAGGATTCGACCATTCGCGTCGCCCTGCCCAACGGCCTGAGCAAGGGCTCCTCGACCACGCTCACGATTGATTACGCAGGTACGCTGGAGTCTGGCGACAACAGCCCGGTACAGGGCCTGAAGCTGGCTTACGTGGGCCCGGAGGCTTCTTATCTGCTCTACCCCGGGCGCTGGTTTCCGGTCAGCGGCTATGGCATCAACCGCTTTACCGCCACCATGCATGTCACGGTGCCGGTATTTATGACGGTGATTGGCAGCGGCGCAACCACGGTGGCTAGTGGTGCTCGCAAGGTGGAAGAGCCCGCAACAAAAACGGCTTCTACCCGGCGCCGGCGCGGCGAGCGTGAACGTCTCCCGTCCCCTGTGGGCGAACCTGAAGCGGGCACAGCCAATGGCGCGGTGCATACTTTCACCCTGGTTTGGGATAAGCCCAGTTTTCCCGGCACCATCATTGCCGGTCAGTTCGGCGACAGCGTGTACAAGGCCGGCGGCCTCAACGTTCACGTCTATTTTCAGCCCGTTCACAAGAGCATTGCTCCGCAATACGGCGAGACCGCTGCCAAGGAATTCCAGTACTTTTCCTCGCTCTATGGCCAGCCGCTTTCCACGAATCTGAAAGTGGTGGAGATTCCCGACGACGCGGGGCTGCCCACCGCTTGGGCGCCGGAGCTAGCTGCCTTGTCGTCGAGCAATATCAGCGAAAAGGTCAACTACCGGCTGCTTGCGGATACCATCGCTCATCAGTGGTGGGGCTGTTCGGTGAGCCCGGCCAGCATGAACGACTGGTGGCTGAACGACGGCTTTTCCCGTTATTCCGAGGTGCGTTACGTGGAAGAGGCGGCGGGAGAAACGGCGTTTCAGGACATGATGAAGGACGTCAGCGTGGGCGCCCTCGCTTACGACACCGTGCCCCTGGCCAGCGTAGGCAAAATGGACCCTTTCTCGCCGGAGTTCCAGTCGCTGACCACCGACAAGGGCGCGGAAATCCTAAACATGCTGCGCTGGATCATGGGCGACGACAAGTTCGATAACACCATGCGCGGCTTCGCCATTCAATTTGCCGGCAAATCGGCCAGGGTAGAGGATTTCGAGAACATCGCCCAGCAGCATTACGGCGAGCAGCTCACCTGGTTTTTCACCCAGTGGCTGAACTCGACCGGCGCTCCCGATTTCAAGAACAAGTACACCGTGTACCGCCTGGGAAGCGGTAAGGGTTTCCGCATTGTGGGCGAGATCACCCAGGATCTGGACTTGTTCCGCATGCCGGTGGAACTGAAGGTGGAAACCGACGGCAAAACCGAAGATAAGCGCATCGAGGTGGTGGGCACCGATTCGCCGTACACAGTGGATACCTATGGCCGTCCGCGGCGCATCGTTATTGATCCTAACGACTGGGTGCTGAAGAACGATCCGGATGTGAAAGTACGCACCGCCATCCTTCGGGGGCAGGGACTGGTCAAACAAGGCGATTTGGCGCAGGCGCTCACCGAGTTCCAGAAGGCGCTGGAAATCAACAAGAACAGCTCGCTGGCTCACTACCGCATCGCCGAGGTGTTCTTTCTGCAGCACAACTACCAGGCTGCCGCCAACGAGTACCGCTCGGCGGAAGCGGGTGATCTGGAACCTAAGTGGACGGAGGTCTGGAGCCATATCCAATTGGGCAAGATTTTCGACCTGACCGGCCAGCGCGAGCGCGCGACCAACGAATACCGGCAGGCCCTGCAGACCAACGACAACACCCAGGGTGCCCTGGAAGAAGCTCGCAAGTACCTGCAAGCGGCCTATCAGCAGAAGCCCAGTTCGGGGCAGTGATGCTAGTTGGCACCCCTCATCTCAGGCTTCCGAGTACTTCCTCCAACTACCCACTCAAGCAAAGAGCAGCTTGAGTGGGCCACCGCCGCGTATGGAGAAAGAACACAAAAGGCGAGCCGAATGGCTCGCCTTTGAGTTTTTGCCGATGGAGCCGGGCTACTTGGCTGCGGCCATGGCGCGAACACGGGCGCTCAGCCGTGACTTGTAGCGAGAAGCGGTGTTCTCGTGCAGCACACCCTTCTGGATGGCTTTGTCGAGCACGGAAACGGTCTCACGAAAGGATTGCTCCGCCTGCTCGCGATTGCCGGCGGCGATGCTTTCCCGCATCTTGCGCAGGACGGAACGCAGGTGCGTGCGGTGGGTACGGTTACGGGTGGTGCGCGTTTCAGTCTGCCGGGCGCGCTTGAGCGCCGAAAAATGATTGGCCATGTCTGCTGGTCTACCTTCAGAGGATCTTAGCTGGTTCGTTGCAACCCTCTGATTTTACGGGAGGGGTGCAGGAATGGTCAAACCAGGGTAGGACAGTGCGGCTTCCGCTTTGATACCAGGGCGCTTGGCGGGGAGTACGGCGACGTATCTTTCTAGCTTTCGCGCTCATCAAATAACTGCGTAGAGGATACCTGTGGCCGGTAAGTCAGTAGCCGTTGACTCCGGCCCGGTAGGGGGGTACCCTACGGCCAATGGTAGTTGCTTGCACTGGGTGGCGAGCATTCCCGTCAATCTCTTCTTCAGGCAGAAATTCCTGTGCGCCAGTCGCTTACGACGCGTGTACGCTGAGGTCGGCGGCGCGTCCCGCAGCTCATCCAATCGCCAATCTCATGGGAACTCCTGGGCTGATAGTGCATTCGGAGGCTAAAACCCGACAGTAAATGAAGAAAAATATCGAAATCACGCCCAACATCGGCACCCTGTTTGGCACCCGGGACGAAAACCTGCACCTGCTGGAAGGCGGTCTGAACGTTACCATTAACCTGAAGGCCGAGTCGGTGGAAATCGAGGGCGCGGCCCGCGATGTAGACCGCGCCGAGCAGGTGTTTTCCGACTACGACCAGCTGCAGCGCTCCGGGTTCGTCTTCAACAACGGCGACCTGGGCAGCATGCTGCGCATTGTGATCAACGATCCCAGCGCCAGCCTGCGCGGGCTGGCGGAGGCCGGCAAACAGCGCTCTTTTGGCCGGCGCACGGTGCAGCCCAAGAGCATCAACCAGCGGCGCTATCTGGAAGCTATTGAAAAGTATGACATGGTGTTCGGCATCGGCCCGGCGGGTACGGGCAAGACCTACCTTGCCGTAGCCATGGCCATTTCCGCCCTGCTGGCGAAGCGGGTGAACCGCATCATTCTGGCGCGCCCGGCGGTGGAAGCCGGCGAGCGCTTGGGCTTTTTGCCCGGCACTCTGCAGGAGAAGGTTGATCCTTACCTGCGGCCCCTGTACGACGCCCTTTACGACATGCTGGACCCCGAAAAAGTAGACCGCTACCTGGAAAAGAACGTAATCGAGATCGCGCCCATTGCCTTCATGCGCGGGCGCACGCTCAATGATTCCTTCGTCATTCTGGACGAGGCGCAAAATACCACCTCCGAGCAGATGAAGATGTTCGTTACCCGGCTGGGCTTCAACTCCAAGGCGGTGATCACCGGAGACGTTACGCAGATTGACCTGCCCAATTACCGGCGCAGCGGCCTGTTGGAAGCGCTCGACATATTGAACAATGTGGACGGGCTCTCGTTTATCTGGTTCGACGAGAGCGATGTGGTGCGCCACCAGTTGGTGCAGCGCATCATCCGCGCCTACGACGAGCACAAGGCCAAGGTCGCCGAAGACCAGATGTCGCTTTCGCTGGAAGGAAAGGGCGGCAACGGCAATGGCAGGAGCTCCGTGCCGGCGGGAGAAAGGGAACCCGCCGCCGCGCCGGCTGAAGAATAACCAGTGAAGCTTGGACGGGAGAGCCCTTTTGGCGGCTCTCCCCTTTGTTTTTTGCAAGGTCTGTGATTATCCTCAGGAAAAAATTGGCGGGCGTGAGCCGGACCGCTCTAGCGCGTTTTCTGGGGCGGGCGCAGCGGGCTGCGGGCTTGCGCGGAGAAGTTAATGTCCTGGTAACCAGCAGCCAGGAAATCCGCGACCTGAACCGCCGCTATCGCGGCAAAAACCAGGCGACGGATGTCTTATCGTTTCCCACTGATGGCGGGACGGGCAAAGGCTTTGCCGGAGACATTGCTATTTCCGCCGATGTGGCGGCCCGCGCGGGAAAGCAATTTGGCCATGGTCCGGCGGAAGAAGTGAAAGTATTGCTGTTGCATGGGGTTCTGCACTTGGCGGGATATGACCACGAGCGCGACAATGGGCGCATGGCGCGAAAGGAAGAACGCCTGCGTGCTCAGTTTCGCCTGCCGCTCTCGCTGACCGAGCGTAACCTCGATGATGATGCCCGCCCCGAGCAGGTGCGGCGCGGATACGCCCCGCGGCGGAAAGGCCGAAGTTGATGAGTGCCATTGCCCTGCCTATCGTATTGATGCTGGGTGTGCTCACACTGGTCTCTTACGTGGAGCGGCTATACACGGAAATCGGCAAGTTTCTTTCCCGCGAGTTTCAGGACAACATTGACGTTTTCGAGCAACGGGTGGAGCCGCGGCTGAAGGTGAGCCGCGCCCGGGCGGCGCTGTCCATGGCGGTGCTCACCCAGTTGAGCATGGCGGCCATCGCTCTGATGGTCGGCTACGCCGTTTTTCACGAAAAGGGCTGGAACACGCCGGAGATCATCCAGGCCACCATCAGCCTGGTGCTGATTGTGATTGTCTGCAACCGGCTGCTGCCCTTCGTGTTCTTCTCCCGCACCCAGGGCACCTGGCTGGTGTCGCTGGTACCGGTGCTGCGCGTGCTCATCTACCTTGTCATGCCGGTCACGCTGGTGATTGGGTTCTGCCAATCCGTGGCCTCGCTCACTCGCGAGCACGCCGAAGAGCTCCCCGATCATCCTGCCGAGGCGGTAGATGCGTTGATCGAAGCCGGGCAAGAGGAAGGAATTCTGGAAGAGGCGGACCGGGACCTGATTCAATCGGTGGTGCAGTTCGGGGACAAGACGGCCCGTGAGGCCATGACTCCGCGCCCGCAAATGGTGGCCGTGCCGGCGGACACCACAGTGGAGAGCTTTCTGGAGATGCTGCGCTCGCAGCGCTTTTCGCGCGTGCCGGTGTACGAAGGTTCCCTGGATGATATTAAGGGAATTGTTTTCGTTCACGACCTGTTGCAAATAGCCGACACCGAAGCACCCACACGCACCGTGGGCAGCCTGATGCACACCGACGTTTACTTCGTGCCGGAGAGCAAGCGCACCAGCGAACTGTTGCGCGAGATGCAGAAGAACAACGTCCGCATGGCCATCGTTGTGGACGAGTACGGCGGAGTGGCCGGCTTGGTGACCATCGAAGACCTGGTGGAAGAAATTGTGGGCGAAATCCGCGATGAGCACGAGAGCAAGGCCGACATTGTCCGCGATGCCGATAATTCCTACATAGTCCCCGGGAGTATGGACGTGGACCGCCTGGATGGGTTGTTTGGAGTTCGCTTGGACGGGCGTGAAGCGACTACCGTGGCTGGCCTGGTCAGCGAAATTCTTGGTCACATTCCGCAGAAGGGCGAAGTTGTGGAAGGCGAAGGCCTGCGCTTTGAAATTCTGGAGTCCACCGACCGACGGGTGGAGCGGTTGCGCATCAAAGCCGTGCAACCCACCGAGCCGCAGCAGATTAAGTTGCTGTAAACGGGACGGTTGCTCTTACGCATCACCTGCATAGCTGCTAAATTGCCACATGCCCCTTCACTCTGGCTTCGTTACCATCCTGGGCCGGCCGAATGCCGGCAAATCCACCCTGCTCAACGCGTTGGTGGGAGCGAAGCTGGCCATTGTCACGCGCAAGCCGCAAACCACGCGCAACCGCATCCAGGGCATCCTCAACCTGCCCAAGAAAGGCAGGCGTCCCGCGGCGCAGGTCATTCTGATTGACACGCCCGGCATTCACCAGCCGGACAGCGCCCTGGGCCGCAAGATGATGGTGGAAGTTCGCGAAGCGTTGGAAGGCTGCCACCTGGTGCTGCTCATTGTGGATGCCAGCAAGCGTGGGGCTGACAATCGCTCAGGAGATAAGAACCGTGGCGCCGGCCTGGATGAGCACGTTTTGCGCCTGGTAAAACAGGCGGGCACGCCCGTGTTTCTGCTGCTTAACAAGATAGATCTGGTTCAGAAAGACGAGCTGTTGCCCCTGATCGAGCGCTACAGCAAGCTTTACGATTTTAAAGAGATTATCCCTATTTCGGCGCGGAAGCGGGATGGTTTGGATGTGCTTCTGGACAAAATTGTCGAGGCACTTCCGGCGGGGCCGCGTTATTTCGCCGAGGACGAGCTCACGGACCAGCCTGCCCGCTTCATGGCGGCGGAGATCATTCGCGAGCAGGTGCTGCTGGGCACCGGCGAAGAGGTGCCTTACTCGACCACGGTCATCATCGAGCAGTTCGAGGAAAAACCCAAGCTGACCCGCATTGCGGCCACCATCTACTGCGAACGGGAGGGGCAAAAAGCCATTTTGATCGGCCGCCAGGGGCAGATGCTGAAGAGGATCGGCACCCAGGCTCGGCTGGAGACCGAAGCCATGCTGGGCACGAAGGTATTCCTGGAGCTGTTCGTGAAGGTGCGGGCGGGTTGGCGCAACTCCCGCGAGTTCGTCGAAGGCCTGGACTGGCGGCGGCAGTTGGAGAAACTTGTGCGGCGGGGCCCGGAGTTCAAGGCGAAGGGCTGAGTGCGCATTCTGTCAAGAACTGCCACGCCGCTGACGGAACTCTAACCATCTGGCCGACGTTCCCGGCCCTCTGCGGCTAAAGCCGCCTGAATAGTTGTGGGCTGGCCGCGGCGCGGCTAAAGCCGCGCCCTTCCGAAATACAATCGGCAAAATCCATTGCTTGAGTCCGGCGCCTAGGCCGGCCCTGCCAGCGCTGATAGCAACTAGCAACGACAGATCACCAACTGCTAGCTGCCAACTACCACCTACCTTCTCAGTTAATATCCTGCTTCGACTGTAGCCGCTTGACCAGGCTTTCGACATAGCTTTTCTGCCCGTCGGGAGCGGAGGCCAGCGCCAAATTCATCTCCTTCGCCGCATCGTCAAACTTGCCCTGGCTGGAATAGATTCGCGCCATTCCGCTATGCACAAACCACTCGTCATGATGTTTCCTCGCGTTCTCGCGGAAGATGGCGAAGGCCTCATCTTGATGCTTTTCGGCCTGTAGGTGGCGAGCGTAAAGGTGCAGTTGCAGCGGATTGGCCATGGCCAGCGCCTGCTTACGGTTAGCCTCAGCATCATCCTTGCGGCCCAGCGCCTCCAGAATGCTGGCCTTGGTCAGCAGGTTGTCGAAGCGCTTCTCCACCTCGATGGACTGGTCTTCGTATTTGAGCGCCTCGTCCAGGTCGGTCTTTTGCGCCAGAAGGTAATTGGCGGCGTCGTCCCAGCCTTCCCATGTATATTGGGCCAGACCGCGCAGCTGCTGGTGCAGGCTGTCTTCCACGATCTTGTTGACATTCACATCCACTTTGAAGGGCACCGCAACTTTCTCCCACTGGAGTTCCACCACGGCGGAAGTCGGAGTCAGCTGGTCGAAGTCATAAGTCAGCGCATTGTGCATGTCGGCGGGCTGGGGCTTGACCGTGATCCGCAGGGCGTCCTCCGCCTGCTTGTAAGTAAAGCTGCCCCAGGAGGTTGC
This sequence comes from Terriglobales bacterium, assembly GCA_025934735.1. Lineage (GTDB taxonomy): Bacteria > Acidobacteriota > Terriglobia > Terriglobales > Acidobacteriaceae > JAICWP01. Next base: position 357,832 of record JAICWP010000001.1, read on the forward strand.
GTTGCGGGAGAAGATGACCGTCCACTCGTTTTCTCCAGGAATCATGTGCAGGCCATAAACTCCCTTGTCGAGTGGCTGGCCTTCGATGGTGACGGGGTCGCTGAAGGCAATGGTAGTGTTCTCGTTAGCGCCCGCGCGCCACACCTGCCCGTAGGGCACGAGGTCGCCCCAGATCTTGCGCCCGTTCACCAGCGGACGGTGGTAGTTGATGGTGATGTCGGTAATGCCGATACGCTGGGTGAGCACGGCGTGCTGGCTCGGCCGGGGAATATTCAGCACCGCCGACTGCGCCTGGCATAGGCTGGCCAGAAACAACAGGGCCAGAGACGTTGTCGAAACTCGCACTATTTTCATCATCAGCTCCGTCCAGACGAATTTTTGAAATGTCCAATCCTGAGGAGATAGTTCGGTGCATCCGCGACTGTCAGGCGGACAGATAGACGAGATCTCCCCGCCCTGGTTAGCACCGTGGAAAGGAAAAAAGCTCCGGGGGCGAAGCATCACATGTAACGAACGCCGCTGGTCTCATCAGGCACGAGTGCCGACGACCGACCGATTCCCCACTCCCGGTTTCCAGCTACTCCTTTACCGCAATCCCCAGGGATTTCATTTTTCGGTACAGGTGGCTGCGTTCCAGGCCCAGCACCTCGGCAGTGCGGCTCACGTTGCCGTGGTTCTCATCCAGTTTCTTGAGGATGTAATCGCGCTCATAGGCGGCGCGAGCCTGGTGCAGGGTAGAGGCGTCGCCCAGCAGGCGGCGGCTGCCATCGCGGTACACCAACGGCGGCAGATGCTTGCGGTCGAGCTTAAAGGCAGTGGGATTCATAATAACGATGCGCTCCATTACATTGCGCAGTTCGCGCACGTTGCCCGGCCAGGAATAGCGCATCAGCCCGTCTATGGCGTCGTCGGTGATCTCGCGCGGGCGGCGCCCGTAGGTGGCGGAAAACTCCTTGAGAAAGTAGCGGGCCAGCAGGGGAATATCTTCCTTGCGCTCGCGCAGCGGCGGCACGTAGAAGGGAATCACGTTGAGGCGGTAGAAGAGGTCCTCGCGGAAGTTCCCCTTGGAGATTTCTTCTTCCAGATCCTTGTTGGTGGCGGCAATCACGCGCACATCCACGGTAATGGTGTCATCGCCGCCAACTGGGGTGAAGCGCTGCTCGTCGAGGGTGCGCAGCACCTTGGACTGGGTCTTCAGGCTCATGTCGCCCACTTCATCCAGAAACAGCGTTCCCCCGTTCGCTTTCTGAAACTTGCCGTCCTTGTCGGAAGTTGCCCCGGAAAACGAGCCCTTACGATGTCCGAAAAGCTCGCTCCCGATCAGGTCCTCGGGAATGGCGGCGCAGTTTACCTCCACGAACATTGCTTCCTTGCGCGGGCTCTGGGCATGGATGGCGTGGGCCACCAGTTCCTTGCCTGTTCCTGATTCGCCATAGACGAGCACGCGCCCATTGGTGGGCGCCATTAGCCCGATCTGCTGGCGCAATGCCTTCATGGGGATGCTTTCGCCCACAATCACGCTTTTGGCCAGCAGCTGTTTTTTAAGGTCGCGGTTCTCGCCCCGCAGGCGCCGGGATTCCGCCGCGTTCTTCACGAGGATGAGAGTTTTTTCCAGGGAAAGCGGTTTCTCCAGGAAGTCGAAAGCGCCCAGCTTGGTGGCACGAACCGCAGTCTCAATGGTGCCGTGGCCGGAAATCATGATGACCTCGGGCGCGCCCTCCGACTCCCGAATCTTCTCCAGGGCATCCAGACCGTCCATGCCCGGCAGCCAGATGTCCAGCAGGATGACGTCAAAGGAGCGGCGGCGCAGGGTGTCGAGGCAGCTTTCGCCGCTGTCCACGGCGGCCACCTTGTAGCCTTCGTCCTCCAGCACGCCCTTCAAGGACTGGCGGATGCCGGCCTCGTCGTCCACGATGAGAATGTTATGCATGTTCGACCGCGGTGGAAGCCATGGTTTCGGCCGCCACCGGCAATTCCAGAATAAAGCGGGCGCCCACCGGTTGGTTTTCCTCCACGCGGATGGAGCCGCGGTGGTCTTCGATGATGCGGCTCACAATGGCGAGTCCCAGGCCGGTACCGCGCTTTTTCGTCGAGAAATAAGGGAGGAACAGCTTCTCTTTCAATTCCGGAGTGACGCCGGGGCCAGTGTCGGCAATAACGATCTCGACCGCATCTCGCCCGGGGACCACGGCCGTGGAGATATCAATCTCGCGCATCAGGGACTCCTGGGTGGCCTCCGCGGCATTGTCAATCAGGTTGGCCAAGGCGCGCTTGATGGCCTCGGGGTCAGCCAGCACGCGCGGCAGGTCGGGCGCCAGAAGCGTGCGCACGTCAATTCCATCCAGCCGACCGTTGAACATTGAGAGCGTGCTCTCCACGATGGCATTGAGGTTGGCGGGCTGCGGGTTCGCGGCAGGGAAGCGGGCCAGGGCGGAGAATTCGTCCACCAGAGAGCGCACCGTCTCCACCGCGCCGGCAATCGTTTCGGCGCAGCCATTGATCACCGAAAGCGAAACCGCGTCGGGCGGGCTGCCGCGCTCCAGGTGTCGTCGGATGCGCTCGGCCGATAAAGCGATGGGGGTAAGCGGATTCTTGATCTCGTGGGCCACGCGCCGCGCCACTTCGCGCCAGGCCGCCTGCTTCTGCGCCTTGAGCAGGTCGGACAAATCTTCAAAGATGACCACGTAGCCCAGCCGCTGGTGTTCGTGCTGCAGGGCGGCAACGGTAACGGCGACGTTGAGCGTGGCTCCATACCAGCTCAGTTCCATCTGGCTGGTGGCCACTCCCATGCGGTCAGCACGGCGCAGCAGCGGCTCCAGGTCTTGCACAATTTCGGGCGGAAAGAGATCGGCCAGCGTGGCGCCAGCCAGAAAATCGAAAGCGCCTGCGGTCTGCGCGCGGGAGCTGAAGATGCGCTGCAAAGCGACGTTGGCATGCGTGACTCGCCTCCCGGCGTCCAGCGAGAGCACGCCCGTGGGGATGCTCTCCAGGATGGTTTCCATGTGGCGGCGGCGCTGCTCCAGGGCGGTATTGGCGTCTTCCAGGTCGCGGCTGGAGGCCATAATCTGCTGGCGGCTGTTCTCCAAGTCTTCCGCCATTCGGTTAAATGAGGCCACCAGTTCGCCCAGTTCGTCGGCGGCCGCTACTTGCACCCGGTAATCGAGGCGGCCGCGAGAGATCTGCTGGGTTGCTTCCGCCAGGGCCGCCACTGGCCGCGTGACCAGCTTGGAAGTGAACAGCGCCAGCCAGGTAGCCGCGAACAGCGCCAGCATGGTGAGCAGGGCCAGCAGTTCCATGTAGGTGCGGCGCACCAGCTTGCGTTGCTGGGCAAGTTGGAAATAGCGCTGCTGGCTTTCATCAATCTGGCGAACCGTGTCAGAGAAAGCCGGGGGCAGGGGCATAGCTACGAGAATGGCGCCTTGCTGTCCCACGCGCTCGCTCCCCAAAATGTAATCGGTTCCATTCCAGGAAAAGCGTGCCGGTCGATTGGCGGCAGCCTGCTTCAGGGGCAATTTGGGTGCCAACACCGACCAGGCTTCGGGGGCGCGGAAGCTGGCCTCGGCACGGCCCTGCCGCAGGGCGATAGCAAAGCCACCCTGCAGCGTGGGCTTATGGCGCTCGAACAGATCGGCGACTCCGGAAAAGTTGCCGCTCAGGAATGCCTGCTGCGTTTCCGGCGCGCTGGCCAGCAGCACCGCCTCCTGGTGCGCATTCTCTTCGGCGTAGGCAGAGAGCAGGCGGGTCATCGCCTCGGTGTCTTCGCGCACTTCCTCCACCGGGCGGGAGAACCACTTATCAATGGAGTGGTTCATCAGGCCGTACGCGAACAGAAACAGAAACAGCACCGGGGTGAAAGAGAGCAGCAGCGCTCCTCCCACCATCTTGGTGCGGAACTTCGACCCCAGCACGCCGACGCGCCGCTCTGCCAGCAGCTTGAGCAAAGTGCGGGCCAGCACGAAGGTCAGGATGACGAATAACAGGAATATCAGGGCCGAGAGCGCGGCGAACACAAAGGGCTGCTCAGTGGCATTGGGCTGGAATACGGGCCAGTTGAATGAAGCTTGAGAAAGCAGGATGGTGAACAGCACAAACGAGCCCGCAGCGAGCAGGATGATGGCCGTCCTGCGGCGCGAGGGCTCGTCGCGTTTGGGCAATCGGGAGGGCACGTGGCAACCGTTCGGAGACGGCCGGAGCCGCCCCGCCGTGTTCCTCATTATAGCTGCGCTATGTCTCTCTTCCGCCAGTGAAACGAGGCCGGCGGGTGCCCGCCCGAACACGTTTATGGGGAAACTTTCCCAATGGGCATTGCTCGCACAGCGCCTTGGAAGCCAGGCAGTAGTTTTTGGCGACGCCGACGATCAGGCCATGCATTTCATTGAAGACTTGGGCCAGTTCGCTGCGGTGAGCGGTACTCATGCGGGAAGGGGAGTGGCTGGCTCCTTGACCAGCCTGGCGCGAGCCCACGGGCCGCGGATCACTGGTCACCGACCATTCTTGTGCCCTTAAAGCCTGTTCAAACAAGAGCCGTATCTCCTCATAGGGTGCATCCTGCGGCAGGATGCGATGGCGCTCCAGCAGGCGGCGAGTATAGGCGTCCACCACGAAGACGGGATGTCCGCCGGCATAAAGCAGGATGGAATCGGCGGTTTCCGGGCCGACTCCATTCAGGGCCAGCAGTTCCGTCCGCAATTCGGCGGTGGAGCGGGCGAACATGCGGTCGAGCGAGCCGGCGTAGCGCGTGTCCAGAAAGTTGATAAACGTTTTAAGGCGTGCCGCCTTCTGGCGAAAATAGCCGGCGGGGCGTATCAGTTGTTCAAGTTCCGCCAGGGGCACCCCACGAATGCCGTTTAAATGCAGCAGGCGGGCGCGGCGCAGGTTGGCCAGAGCGCGCTCCACATTGGTCCAGGCGGTGTTCTGGGTGAGGTAAGCGCCGACAATGACCTCGAAGCGGCTCTGCGCCGGCCACCAATGCTGGCGGCCCCATAGGCGGAACAGTTCGCGGTAGAAATCGCGGATTTGGGATTCGCGGGAGGTGCGCAAGTTCACAGCGTAGCGCCCCGGCGGCTCTCCGGCGGGCTTCACGGGCGCAGCTCCGCCTGGTGTTGCACGCTCAGTGTTGTTGCGGATTCGTATTGCCTTTGGGTAGTTCGCCTTCCAGCAGCCTGCCCAGTTGTGCGGCCGGGAAGCGCACGCCTACGTAGAAGTGCCCGAAGAGGGCATACACGGCACTGACCTCGTCGAAGCGCATTTCATAAATCAGCTTCTTGAAGACCAAGGGATCGTCGGCGAACAGGTCCACACCCCATTCCCAGTCGTCGAAGCCGATGGAACCTGTAATGATCTGCTTTACCTCGCCGGCGTAGCGGCGTCCCACCATTCCGTGCTCGCGCATCTGCCGTTGCCGTTCCTCGATGGGCAGGGTGTACCAATTCTTGTCCTCACCCCGGCGCCGGTCCATGGGATAAAAGCAGATGTAGCGGTTGGGCGGCACCTCCGGGTAGAGGCGCGGACGCATGGCGGCCCGCTGCCGCTCCATCTCCTGTTCGACCTCGGCATTCCACTCCGGCGAATGCGGCTGCAGTCCGCGCTCGACCAGCTGTTGGTATAACTTCACCGAGGAATCATAAAGCCCCAGCTCAACCACCGATAGGTAGGAGGTAGTAGCTTCCAGGTAGTCGCTCAGGCCGGTGCGCGCCAGCTGCAATTCCGCCTGTTTGAGGTGATCGAAAGAAGCCCGGAAGTGCACCAGCATCAACTCGCCTTTATGGCCCAGCAGAGAATAGAGTCCGCTCTGCCGGTTCTCCATTTCCTGAAGCACAGGTTGAGCTTCATTCAGGAGGCGATTGCGCTCGCCGGGGTTGAGCCGCCGCCATTCCGCCCAGCGGAAGCGCATCATCTGGTGCAGCACGCTGGAGCCTTCCAGGGTTAAGGGGACGGGCGGCATCTCGGCTGTTTGCGGACGGACTTTGCTTGGGGCAGACATGATTGCCTCTATTGTAAGGGTAGTCAGGAGCCAGTGGTCACGTCAGCAACCGCAAAACCCAATGACAACCGCAGAGGACGCCGAGTACGCTGAGAAGTCAATCTCGGGTGTTTAGTGAAAAGGAATCACTGATGTTCTTGTCATCCTCCGCGGTTTTGGTTCCGCTGACCCCAGGGCACTTGTAATCAGTGCGGATGTTCCCCGGTGTAGGGCGCGCAGCACGGCGTCTCGACCGGCCGAAACTCCATGACTTCTACACGGGTCAGGTCGGGATCGTAGAGGTTCAGCTGCCACTTGCCGTCGCGCCCCACCTCGGCTTTTTCCGGCATGGGCCAGCCGCGCTGCTGCACCAGCTTCACCGCAGGCTTGATATCGGCGACTCCCAGGGCCAGGTGGCGCATGACCCCGGCTTCGCGCGGGGAAGGGTTGTGCTCCACGTTCAGCATGTACTCCAGCCAGTCAGTGCCGTTGGGGACCTGCATGTCCACCCAGTCGGTCTCGTGATTTTTCATGCCGCCATGCCAGTAAACGTGGAAGCCCAGCAGATGCTGGTAAAAGTGATCTTCAGCGGCACGGTTGCGCACGATAAAGCCGGCGTGAATCATGTGCTCGGAGATCGCCTGGTCGGCCGAGGAGCCGTGTTCCGGCGCGACGTACTGCACAAAGCAGATCTGGTGGCCTTCCGGATCATGCACATCAAAGCTGCGCGTGCCGTCAGCCGCTACCGTGACTTGCCGCGGCGTTTGAACTCCGTTGGCTGCTAGATAGCGCCGCAGCGCTTCCGCATCCGTGGTTTCGAATCCTACCTCGACCAGGCGATCGCTGGGCGCACGGGTGCCGGCTGCAATGAATTCGATGAACTGATGCCGGTTTACGCGGAAGCGCGCGTGCTGCAAGCTGCCTGAGGGCTCTTCGGCGAGCCCCAGTACCGTACTATAAAACTGCCGCGATTTTGCAAGGTCGGCGGCCCGCAAGGTCACGTGCGAGAGGCCTACAATCGCGGGCCGGCGTGGTGCTTGCGCCATGGCTGACACCGCCATGCCCAGCATTAGTATGACCGCCATTTTCATCTTGTTCACAACCTATCCTTTAACCGATACACGAACTTCAGCCCCGACCAGGTCTCGTCCAGGGCGCAGACTTTCACATCGACCAACCCCAAAGCCAAGCCCATTTCCCGCAGGATATTCTCGTTGAGGTCGGTTGCCACACCGGACGCTTTCTTTGGCCAGGACACCCAGAGCGAGCCATTCACCGCCAGGCACCTTTTTGACTCGGCAAAGCGGCGCTTCAACTCCGCTTGGCTGGTCACAAACAGCTGGATGAAATCAAGCTTGTCGCTAAGCTGTTCCGCACAGTTCACCTGGTCCGGCAAAGATCCCAATGTCTTCCGATATTGCGGCGGTCCGCCCAGCAGGGCTATTCGCTGCCCCGGCTTGATGCCGAGCTTTTTCACCAGCGGCGTGCCCGAGTACCCGGCCATGACGCGCTATTGTACCCAACCTGGGTCACGAATATCGGAGTTCGGAGGAACGGCGCGGATGTCTTGAGCGCCGGCGCAAAACCCGTTACTCTGACGATTGATGAATCGTCGGGAACTGCTGCGCTTTTTCGGATCAGGGGCCATGGGGTTGGGTTTGAACAGCCTGGCCGCGGCTAAGCCAACCTCTGCCCGCAAGCGAGTGCTCATGTTCACCAAGTCCTCCGGTTTTGAGCATGACATGGTGAAGCGCAATGGCGCCAAGTTGAGCGTGGCCGAGCAGATTGTGACCGACCTGGGCCAGAAACGTGGTATAGAGGTGACCGCTACCAAAGACGGCACCATCTTCTCCCAGCCCAGCTTGTCGCAATACGACGCTTTTCTCTTCTATACGACCGGAGACCTCACCACCGCGGGCGAGGACAAGAACCCGCCCATGACCCAGGAAGGCAAGCAGGCCTTCCTCAGCGCCATTCACCAGGGGAAGGGCTTCATCGGAACCCATTCCGCCACCGACACTTTCGAGCCCGCTTCAGCGCACAGTGACCAGAAGCCCTCCCCCCAACTCGATTCCTACATCGCCATGATCGGCGCGGAATTTGTGGGTCACGGCCAGCAGCAGAAAGCGCGCGTGCGCGTAGCGGACAGCCATTTTCCAGGCATGCAGGGATTGGGGCAGGGAATCGAAGTCACCGAGGAGTGGTACGCCCTGCGTGCCTTCCCGCCCGACCTGCACGTCCTGCTGGTGCTGGAAACGGAGGGCATGCAGGGAAATTTCTACCAGCGCCCGCCCTACCCCAACACCTGGGCGCGCATTTACGGCCGTGGGCGCGTCTTCTACACCGCACTCGGCCATCGCCAAGACGTGTGGTCCAACCCCGCCTACCAGGCACTCCTCACCGGTGCGATGGCATGGGCGGTGCGCGATGTTAATGCCCACGTCCCGCCGGATCTGCAACGGGTTACTCCGCAAGCCAATGACATTCCTGCGGCAGCTTTTGCCCGCCAGTGAAACAACGGAGTCGGGAGTCCGGAGTCGGTTCTCGGCCGCGGACCTCGGACCTAGCCCCCACTTCAGACCGTGACGGAGCCGCTCTCAAAGCTTGAAACTCAACACTTGAAACCTTGAAACCTTAGAAACCTTGAAACCTATCCCTCGTTCCTTCCCGGGTCCCGCCCACCGCTTCGCTGGTGAGTTCCTGCCGATTGCGTTTAGAATGGAAACAAATCAACACAGGGGCGTGTCGAGAAGGGGAGGACGGGCAGCCAGTTGCGTCTGGCAAGTCCCGAATGCAAGCACAGTGCGCGATCTCAATCCGCCCGCACAGTTTCGGTTTGGACCGCCAGATAAGGGTGGGGTGGCTTCCACGCACAGCTTTCTCCTATGGTGATAAAACGCAGGCTTCTCGACCGTTCCGCCCTTATTGTGTTCTCCTGGGTTGTTGTGGTCTCGTTGAGCGGGATTTGTGGCGCTCAAGTCGGCGGCAGCCAGCCTGCGGCACCTCCGGGTCAGAACACGGCGCCTGCTCCTTTGCCGGCTCCGGCGGTGCGAGTCACGCTCGACCAGGCGATCAACCTGGCTTTCACTCACAGTCATGTTCTGAAAGCCGCCGAAACGACCATTCAGCAGGCGCAGGCGGAAGAAATTACCGCCAATCTTCGTCCGAACCCGGTGCTAAGCGGGGACTCGCAGTTTCTGCCGATTTTCGGCAACCCTTCGGGCTCAACCACCTCCGACACGCTGCAGCAATTGTCGCAATTCGATGTGGGCATCGGTTACCTGATTGAGCGCGGCGGGAAGCGCCAGCATCGCCTGCAATCGGCGCGCGATGTGACTACGCAAACCCGCTCCCAAGTGCTGGACAACCAGCGCACTCTGGCCTTCAATGTGGCCCAGCAATTCATTGCCGCCCTGCTGGCGGATTCCAACCTGCAGTTTGCCCAGCAGGATCTGAGCGGCTTTCAGCAGACGGTCACCATCAGCGAGGAACGCTACAAAGCCGGCGACATTAGCCAAGCGGATTATCTGAAGATCAAGTTGCAGTTGCTGCAGTTCCAGACCGACGTCTCGGCCGCGCAAGTGGCCCGCGTGCAGGCTCTCGCCACCCTGCGCCAGCTAATGGGCTATACCGCCGTTCCGGAAAATTACGACGTCGCGGGCGACTTGGCTTACCAGCCGGTCACGGCGAACGAGGATGACCTCAAAGCTCTGGCCCTGCGCCAGCGCCCTGACCTGATTGCGGCACAACAGGGCGTAACCGCATCCAAAAGCGCATACTCACTCGAACGAGCTAACGGCAAGCGCGACGTAAACCTGGCCATTAATTTTTCCCACGTATCCGGTTTCACTTCCGCAGCCTGGTTCGCGAACATGGAACTGCCCATCTTCAACCGCAACCAGGGTGAAATTGCGCGCACCCGCTATGCCATCACCCAGGCACAGGAAAATGCCTATGCCGCCAGCGATATCGTGTTGACGGATGTGGAGAGCGCTTACGCAGCCGTCAGCACCAACCAGCAGGTGGTCCAGCTTTACATTGGCGGTTACCTGAAGAACGCGCAGGATTCCCGCGATATCAGCGAGTATGCTTATAAGAAGGGTGGCGCCAGCCTGCTCGATTTCCTGGATTCCGAGCGCAGTTATCGCGCCACCGAACTGGCCTATCGCCAGTCTCTAGCCTCGTACATGACCGCGGTTGAACAGTTAAAGGAAGCGGTAGGAACCAGGAATTTACCATGAGCCAAGCCAATCGCAATCCGCGGTATCCGCTCGGCTGGTATGGGCTGGCCGGCTTAGGGCTGACCGCTGTTTTGACGCTTGCTGCCTGCAACAGCGGCGCCCCCAAAACGGCGGAGGCGGCCAATCCCAATAGCGGCGGCTCCCTGCTGTTTAGCGTGCCCGCGGAGCAGATGTCGCACGTGCAAGTGGTCACGGTTCAGCCCACCTCGCTGCGCCGCATTTTGCGCCTCAGCGGCGCCGTGGCCTTCAATGCCTTTCGCACCACGCCTGTGATCACCCAGGTGAGCGGCCCGGTTACCCGCATTGTGGCGCAGCCGGGCGAAGCTGTGGGCAAGGGCCAGCCCATGCTCTACCTGGCCAGTCCCGATTATTCCCAATTGCGAGCCAATTACTTGAAAGCGCGCGACGCTTTCGACCTGGCGGACAAGAACTACGCTCGCTCCAAGGATTTGTACGCGCATAACGCCATCGCTGAGCGCGACTTGCAGGCGGCCGAATCAGCCCGCACCCAGGCGCAGGCCGACATGGTGGCAGCGGAGCAGGCCCTGACCATCATCGGCATCTCCAATCCCGAGACCGTCCTTTCTAAGCCGGCATCTCCGGAAGTGCCCCTGCGGGCTCCTATCGCTGGCGAAGTGGTGGAGCGCCTGATCTCGCCGGGGCAGGTGGTGCAGGCGGGCAACACGCAATGCTTCACCATCTCCGACATGAGCACCGTCTGGGTGCTGGCCAATGTTTTCCAGGACGATTTGGCCTACGTCCATGCGGGTGATCCGGTCATCATCACTACCAGCACCTATCCTGGTCAGCAGTTCCGGGGCAAGATCTCGTACGTGGCCGAGGGTCTGGACCCAACTTCGCGCACCGTGCAGGCCCGCGTGGTGACGCAGAATCCCGGACGGCGCCTGAAGAAAGACATGTATGTGACGGTCACCGTCGCCGCCGGCGCCATCAACAACGCACTTACCGTGCCCGATTCGGCGGTGCTGCGCGACGCCGAGAACGAGCCTTTCGTTTACGTCTCCGTCAAGCAGACCAACAACCAGTTTGCCCGCCGCGTGGTCAAGTTGGGCGAGAGCAATCACGGGGTCACCCAGATCCTCGCCGGCCTCAAGCCGGGAGAACAGGTCGTGGGCAATGGCAGCTTGTTCCTGCAATTCGCCAATTCACTGCAGCAATAGGGAGACAGCACCGGTCCGCGCTAACTCGGGATGATTCACCGCATTGTTCAAGCCGCCTTGCGCCAGCGTTTCCTGGTGCTGATGTTCACCGCCTTCCTGGCGGTGGCTGGGGTCATTTCCTTCCAGCGCATGCCGGTAGACGCGTACCCCGATCTCTCCCCGCCCATGGTGGAACTCATCACCCAATGGCCAGGCCACGCCGCCGAGGAAGTGGAGCGCCTGGTCACCCTGCCCATTGAAGTGGAAATGAACGGAGTGCCGCGCATGGAGGTGATGCGCTCCATCTCGCTTTATGGGCTTTCTGATATCCGGCTCACGTTCGAGGAAGGTACCGACGATTACTTTGCCCGCCAGGTGGTGTTCGAGCGTCTGGGGCAGCCCCAACTGCCCCCCGGCGTGACGCCGACCATGGCCCCCCTGTTCAGCCCCAGCGGCTTGGTCTATCGCTACGTTCTGGAGAGTCCCGATCGCAGTCCGCAAGAGCTGAAGACGATCGAGGATTGGGTGGTCGAGCGCGCTTACAAATCAGTTCCCGGGGTGGCCGACGATTCCGGGTTGGGCGGCACCACCATGCAGTACCAGGTGCTGCTCGATCCGGCCCGGATTTATGCCTACCACCTTACCGTTCCCCAGGTGATGAATGCCCTTGCTGCCAATAACGGCAACGCCGGCGGCGGATTCTATTCCCAGGGCGGCCAGTTCTATTACGTGCGCGGCCTGGGTCTTGTGCGCGACACGGACGATATCGGCAACATCGTCGTCGCCAGCAACAAAGGCGCCCCAGTCCGGGTCAGGGATATCGGCCAGGTCGTTATTGGCAACGCTCCACGGCTGGGCCAGTTCGGATTTGAGAACAATAATGACGCAGTGGAAGGCGTCATCCTCATGCGCCGCGGCGAGCAGACCCAGACCGTGCTCAAAGGCGTAGAGGAAAAGACCAAGCAGCTCAACCAGCAGATTCTTCCCAAGGACGTGAAGGTTCGTCCTTTCTACGATCGCAGCGAGCTGGTGAATCTGACCACCGATACCGTGGAGAGCAACTTGCTCCGCGGCATGCTCCTGGTCCTGGTGGTTCTCATCTTTTTCCTGGTCAGCATTCGCGCCGCGGTGATTGTTGCCCTTACTATTCCGCTAGCTCTGCTGTTTTCCTTTATCGTCCTGCATGCCCACGACGTCTCCGCCAACCTGCTCTCCATTGGCGCCATAGATTTCGGCATCATCATTGATGGCACTGTGGTGATGATGGAGAACATTTACCGCGAACTCGCCTTGCGCGAGGGCCAGCCCATCAAGGTGAATGAAGTCATCTTGCTGGCGGCGCGCGACGTGGATCGCCCCATTTTCTATTCCGTCGCCGTTATCATCGCGGGTTATCTGCCCATCTATGCCCTGAGCGGCCCTTCCGGCAAGCTCTTCCACCCCATGGCGGAGACCATGTCTTTCGCCTTGATCGGAGCTCTGATACTCACCCTGACCCTCGTGCCGGTTTTGGCTTCGCTGTGGTTCAAGAACGGGGTCAAGGATCGAGTCAACAAGCCATTCGAGTGGATTAAGGAAAAGTACGCTCATCAGCTAGATTGGTCGCTTGCCCACCCCAAGCTGACGCTGCTGATTTCGGCGGCCATTTTCGGCGCCACGCTTCTGCTCGTTCCCTTTATCGGTGGCGAATTCATGCCGCACCTCGACGAAGGCGCGCTCTGGGTGCGAGCCACCATGCCCTATACGATCTCTTTCGAGGAAGCCAGCAAGATCGCGCCCCAGATCCGCCAGATCCTCATGTCGTACCCGCAAGTGACGGTGGTGGCCTCGGAACTGGGCCGCCCGGACGATGGCACCGATCCCACCGGCTTTTTCAACTGTGAGTTCTACGTCGGCCTGAAGCCCTACAAAGACCAGGCCTGGCAGAGCGGCAGCATCCGCGATAAGCAGGAACTGATCGGCTCAATTGACTCCAAGCTGCGCGCCTTTCCCGGCATTATCTTCAATTACACCCAGCCCGCCGAAGATGCGGTTGACGAAGCGCTGACCGGTCTGAAGAGTTCCCTGGCCGTCAAGGTTTATGGTCCTGATCTGCAGGTGCTGCAGAAGTCTGCGCTCGAGATCAAGAAGCTTCTAGCCCAGGTGCCCGGCTTCACCGAACTGACCGTGGTGCGCGAGCTGGGCCAGCCGAGCCTGCTGGTGGATGTGGACCGGGAGAAAATCGCCCGCTACGGCATCAATGTGGGTGATGTGGAAAACGTGGTGCAAGCTGCCGTGGGCGGCCAGGCCGCCACCCAGGTCATTCAGGGCGAGAAGCTCTTTGACCTGGTGGTCCGCATGCAGCCGCAGTTCCGCAGCAGTGCCCAGCAGATCGGCGATCTTCAGGTGGGTACGCCGGATGGGACGCTCATTCCCCTGGCGCAGCTAGCCACCATTTCCCAGGGCAATGGCGCTTCCTTTATCTATCGCGAGAACAACTCGCGCTACATTGGCATCCAGTACAGCATTGAAGGCCGCGATCTGGCCCGCGCTGTCGAGGACGGCCAGGCAGCGGTGAAGAAGGCCATCATTCTGCCCCAAGGCTATTGGATGACCTGGGGCGGCGAATACAGCCAGTATGTGGCGGCCAAGGAGCAGCTCAATGTTATCGGTCCTTTGGCGGTGGTTCTGATTTTTCTGATCCTGTTTGCGCTTTATGGCAACTTTAAATTTCCCGTAACGATCGCTTTGGGCGTGGTTATGACGGAACCGGTGGGCGCGCTCATCGCGCTCAAACTGAGCCATACTCCGTTCAGCGTCTCCTCCGTCCTCGGACTGCTGGCTCTGCTGGGCGTCTCCGTGGAAACCGCGGTCATTCTGGTGTCGTACATCAACAAGCTGCGACTGGAGGGCATGGACATTCACTCCGCCACCCGCGAGGCGTCCCTGCTGCGGCTGCGGCCTATCATGATGACCGCGCTGGTTGCTTGCCTGGGTCTGTTGCCGGCCGCGCTTTCCACCGGCATCGGCTCCGATACGCAAAAACCCTTCGCGATTGTCATCGTCGCCGGCCTGGTTTCGCGTCTCTTCCTCGGCTTCTTCGTTAATCCTGCCTGGTACCTGCTGGTCGCCCGCGACGGAGATGTGCTGCAGGTCTAAGTGCCGCTTAAAATGTTCTGGTGTATCCGATCACGGTTCATGCCGTTGTGGTGTTTCGCTACAGCGGGCTGCTAGAGTAAAATGCTGTAACGAGTCTGAAGGTGTCGCCGCAGGTACAGATCGCAAGTTTCGGCCGGGGCAAACGGATGCTGTCCCTGGTTTGCCTATTGCTGACCGTAACTGCGGCTATCGGCGAAGCCAGTCACATCCATTTCAGGGCGGAAGCGACGAACTCTCCTATTCGCTGCTCGCTCTGTGTTGCGGCACATTCTGCTAAGCCAGCACCGACCTGTCAGCTTATTCACACGGCCAGGGCCCTTGCCCCAGCACGTATCCAGCAAATCCCAATTGCTGGTTCACGCTTCGTCATCTTCGACCTGTTCGTCCGCCCCCCTCCCTTGGCCAGCTAGCCCGGACCTGAAAACCGGTTCCATTTCATAACTAGCTGACACCCTGGGAGGAAGGTATGTACCTGCGGGCGCGGTTCGCTGTTTTCGCTCTGTTGTTAATGCTTCTCTCAAATCTTGCTAAGGCGCAGTCGCTTACGTCCGGCACTATCGTCGGCAAAGTCACGGATTCGACTGGAGCGGTAATTCCCGGAGCTAAGGTAGAAATTCAGAATCCGGTCAGTGGATTCAAGCAGTCGGCCACCACTGACTCGTCCGGGAATTTCTCCTTCAGCAACATTCCGTTTAATCCTTATCATCTGACCGCAATCGCAACGGGGTTCCAAACGGCGGCGGAGGACGTCAATTTGCGTTCCTCGGTTCCTTTTAGCCTGCCAATCACGCTGCAAATCGCCGGAACAAGCGAAACCGTGAACGTGGAGGCCACTGGCCAGGATTTAGTGGAAAATGACTCCACCGCACATACAGATATCAACGGCAGCATAGCCCAGAGACTCCCAAAGGAGAGCGTCAGCACCGGCCTGAGCTCCGTAATCACGAAAGCCTCGCCGGGCATCGCTGCCGATTCCAACGGCATGTTCCATCCTTTGGGCGAGCACTCCGATACGACCTTCAGCGTGGATAATCAGCCCATTTCTGACCAGCAAAGCCGCGTGTTCTCCAACCAGCTTTCCACCAACAATATCCAGTCGCTGGAGATCATCAATGGCGTTCCGCCGGCCGAATTCGGCGACAAAGCAAGCCTGGTGGTGCGCACCACCACGCGATCGGCACTGGGCCAGCCCAAGCCTTTCGGCAGCGTAAGCGCTGGTTACGGCTCCTTCGGCACCTCCAACGGCAGCGTGACCTTTGGCATCGGCACCGGAAAATGGGGGAACTTCTTGTCCCTCGATGGAGTGAACAGCGGGCGTTTCCTGGATTCCCCTGAGTTTTTCCCGATTCACGATAAAGGCAATGTGGAGAACTTTTTTGACCGCCTGGATTATCAGCCGAATGCATCCGACAGCTTTCATCTCGACTGGTGGCTCTCCCGCTCGTGGTTTCAGATTCCCAACGACTTTGACCAGCTGAATGCCGGGCAAAACCAGCGGCAGGAGCTGAAGACGTTCAACTTTGCCCCTGGCTACACGCACCTCTTCAACGCTTCGACTCTGCTCACCGCGAACGCCTACGCGCGTCAGGACCGAGTCGGATTTTTCCCCAGCGCCGACCGATTTGCCGATCAGCCGGCAACCCTGTCGCAGGGCCGGCGGCTGACGAATGCAGGCGTTAAGGTGGATCTGTCTTACGTTAAAGGAATTCACAACGCCAAGGCGGGCGTGAACTTCTATCACACGTTCCTATCAGAGAACTTTCAAACCGGATTAACCGATCCCTTATTTAACGCGGTTTGCACCACTCCAGCCGGAGCCCCGGCGATCGCTGCCGGGGTGCTGAGCCCGGCGCAATGCCCGGGAGCGGGATTCCTGCCCAATCCGAGTTTCCAGCCCGGCCTGCTACCCCTCGATCTTACCCGTGGAGGCTTGCTTTTTAATTTCCGCGGCGCGACTGACATCAAACAGGAAGCAGCCTATGTCGAAGATACGATCAGCGTGCGCCAGTTCAGCATCTCAGCGGGCTTGCGCGGAGACAACTACAACGGGCTAAGCAGCGGCTCCGGTATTGAGCCCCGGGTTGGCCTGGCTTACCAGGTTAAAAAAACCAGCACGGTCCTGCGCGCGTCCTATGGGCGCCTCTTCCTGACGCCCTATAACGAGAACCTGATTCTTTCCAGTTCCACCGGGCAGGGTGGACTCGCCCAGCGGATCTTTGGTGCCTTCGGGGCACAGCCCATCACGCCCGCGCGGCGCAACATGTACGACGTAGGTTTCGAGCAGCCTATTGATCGGCACCTGTCTATCACCGCCGATTACTTCTGGAAATTTACCACGGGTGACTACGACTTTGATGTGATCCTGAATACGCCGCTGGCTTTCCCGATTCAATGGAAGAAGTCGAAGATTGACGGTTTTTCCGCCCGCATCAATTTCCCGCTGTGGCATGGGCTCAGCGCCTACACGGTCATGGGACATGCCCGGTCGCGCTTCTTCGGATCGGAGGTGGGCGGCATTATTTTCAATTCGCCGGTGGCGGCCAGCGGTCCTTTTCGCATTGACCACGATCAGGTGTTCGAGCAAAACACGCACTTGCAGTATCAGGTGGGGAAGTCAGGTCCGTGGTTCGCATTCACCTGGGACTACCAGAGCGGCTTAGTGGCCGGCGCGGTGACCGATTTTGCCACCGCTTTGGGGCTTGACCCGGACCAGCAGACGCAAATCGGGCTGTTTTGTGGCAATATTTTCGCTACGCCCATGTCCGGGATCACGAGTTGTTCGGCGCCGACTTTCGGGGCGACCCGGGTCAGAATCCCTGCTGCAGGTACCTTCAATCCCGATAATAACCCTGCGCGAATCGCTCCTCGCCACCTATTCGACCTGGGAACGGGGCTCGAGAATGTGTTCAGGACCGAGCCTTACCACGTGAACCTAACCTTCACCGTGGTCAATCTGACGAACAAAGTCGCGTTGTACAACTTCCTCTCAACCTTCAGCGGCACCCATTTCGTGACCCCGCGCAGCTATCAGGCCTCGTTGGGGGTGTCGTTTTGATATTCAGAGGAGGTCGTCGCTGGCGATTCAGGCTGAGCCCGGCAACCGGCTAGGCCGCGCTGCCGATTTCTGATGGAGTCAAGCCTTTCGATCCTGGCTGGCTCGGCAGCAAGGTGCCTTCCGGGGTTGGTAACCCGCTGAAAGTCGTCTTCAACTTTGCCTCGCTCCATCAGTAATGGAATCGGTAGCGGAGCTGGACAGCGACGGTGCGCGGGTAGGCGAAATGCGACCCTCCGAACGTGTTGCTCAAGTCCAACTGGTACCGTTTGTTGGTCAGGTTCAAGGCGGTAAACTTCACATCCCAGTCCTCACCGAAAGCCTTGCCCGCCGAGAAATCAATCGTGTGATAGCTCGGCAAGTGCGCGGGTCCATCGCCGTTCAGAAAGCCCGAACCATAATTCAGGTTGCTGCTAAGCCAAACGCGCCATGGCAGGCCAGCCGTAAATCCGGTGCTGAGTGTATTCCGCTGGTCATGGTCAAGGAAGAAGAGTCCCTCAGGGGGCGGACTGAAATCGGTCAGGCCGCCCACCACACCCCCCGTACCTTCGGCAGACTGGTGCGAGTATGCCAAATGAACGTTAGCTAGCTTTAGCAGCCGTGGTGAGCGCACCGTAACTTCGGTCCCGCGAATTCGCACGTGATCAATTGTCAGGGGGAAGAAGATGTTGGAGTTGCCCAGCACGTCATGGTCGAAGAAGTTCCGTGCTCCGGTGCGGAAATTGTCAGCATCGAAGACCCAGCCGTGGACGGGGATTGTAATACCAAGCTCATGCTGCTCGTCGCGCTCGCCTTTGAGCGCCAAAAACCCAAAACCCTGTGTAGCCGCCAATTGCAGGAGCGGGCCGGAAAGCGTGAGCAGCGGCGGTGGTTGATAGTAGCGTCCGTAAAAACCTCGCAACACCCAGTTCAGGCGCGGCACTCTGATTGCCGCTCCCACCCTCGGGTCGGTGGCGTTTTCCGAGAACGGGCCAGAAAAGTTGGTGAACCGCAGCCCGGCATTCAAGGTCAGCCAGGAGGTGGCCTTGAATTGTTCTTCGGCAAACAGCGCCTCAAGGGCTCCGTCCGGCGCTTGGCGCTGCTCGAGAACCGTACCGCTGCCGTCGTTTGTGGCGAGCCGGAAGAATTCGTTATCGCGCTGGGCAAAGGCATAAACTCCTGCCCGGAAATTGTGCTTCCCCCGGATGTAGGAGACGGTCCCCTGCCCCCCGGCATAGTGGGAAGCTCGGTTGTCCGTGGGACTGGGCACATCGACCGGTCCGCCCACGTATGCGGCGCGGTTGAAATGATAGAAGGGCGAAATGGTGAGCAGGGTGTCGGGGCTGAGAGTGTGAATCCACGAGAAGATTCCGAAAGCGTCCTGCTCGCGCTCCCGGTCGCGTATGCCGGCCGCCTGCTGGTCGGGGGTGTTTGGCACCTGATAGTAGTCGGCGCGCGCAGCGCCGACGAAGCGCAGTTGGTCGGAGGGGGCAGGGTTGAAAATCAGCGAGGTAAATCCGCCGCCTCCGCTGTCCATATCGTGCAAGACGTCCGCCGTAGGGGTCTCAAGCCCGAGGTTACTGCGGTTGCCGTTCAAACTGGCGTAGTAGGCAAAGCGGGTGGAGTGGTCGCCAAAGCTCAACTGGTCATCAGTGAAATTGTACGATCCGTAGCCGAGGACCAGTTCGCCTTGCCGGTTGCTCTCAAATCCCGTCCGCGGCTCGACGTTGAAAACGCCGTAGGCCCGGTCGCCGTAATCGGCTGAATAACCGCCGCGCTGCACTTCAAGGTAATCCACATCTTTAGGGTCGAACTGGGCGCCGACATTGCTGGCGATATTCGTGTTGGGAAGAGGCACGCCGTCCAACGCCCACGTGACCTGATGCCCGCCGCGAACGTGCAATTGGTCATGAACCATGTACGCACCGGGCACGAAATCGGTGATCATGGAAAGGCTGTTGGTGCGGTCCGCGCCCGGCGTGTGATTGACTTCGGCCCGGCTGACCGTGGTCTCGGCGGTGCTGGATTCCGTGTTCATCTCCGGCGGGGCTCCTGAGACTTCGACCTGCTCATGCACCGTCCCAAGCAGAAGCGGAAAGTGAAGCACGGGAGCACTCCCGGAGTTGAGGAACACTGCCTGTTGTTCCGGCTGAAAGCCATCGTGCGACACCGAAATCGTGTACTGGCCCACAGGGATCGAGGAAAACGCAAAAGCGCCATTATCATCCGTACTCGTCGTCTGCTCGAACTGTGAAGTGGCTGATTTGATGACTACTGTTGCACCCGCGATGGGGCGGTGCTCCGGGTCGTGGACAACGCCACGGACACTGCCGAAAACGGTGGCCAGAGAGACTGAGCCGTAAAGGCACAGCAGAGCCAGTAGGGTGCTGCCGGCCGAGGTGCTGCGCATGAAACCTCCGCTGGATCAGCTACAGTGCGCTAATCCGCTGAAGAAGCCTATTTAGTTTGGAGATCAGGCTGGGGGGAGGCAGAATGGCGGGGCCCGTCCCTGCCAGTCGTAGGAACTCAACTGCGTTGCTTCGGCATGCTGGCTGAGACTGAGTCGTAATGCTAGACCGGGCGAAGGGACTCCGTTAGAGGCAAGGGTTGGGGAGGGTGCGACCTGAGTGGAAATCAGACTGACTGACGAACGGAAGGGGCAGTCGTGTGCCCGTATGAACCTCGCTGTATCCACTGCCGTACCGTTCCTCATGGCAGCGCAGTGGTGCGCTCCGGTGCGTCGGCAGCACGCTTGAACGGCAGGCCCGAACGCGCCCAGTGGGATCCCCGAGGCCGCCCAAAGGATGACCGCCAGCGCAGTAGATATGGATCGGCGCATGGGAAGAGGAGATGTTATCTCGTTTGCGAGAGTTGTGCCACCGTGCCGCGCCGCATGTCAGAGAGCGACCGCGCTTTCAGCGCTCGTGTGCATCATCCTCTGATACGGCTGGGGTATCGAGGAGAAGAGCAGCAATTTCCAATCGTGCTTAACCCTGGGAGCTCAGAAACGGTTAAAGTCTCCTTGCACCACCTCGAAGTGCCTCACGAAGTCGTCAAAGCTGCTGAGCAAGGCTTGGGCTTCCGGCGCGACCACGGCTTTCTCCGTTTCCGCACCCGCAAACGTGCGGATGGCCGCCATAGAATCCCACAGCGTGAGCACGACAAATTCGACCGCACCGTTGACCATCCGCCGCAACAAATAGGCTCCGCGGTGTCCGCCAATCGCGCGCAGTTCCGGAACTACTCTTTTGCCTAAGTGCTCAACATATTTGCCAGCGTTGGCCGGAGTCGTCTGCCCCTTCCACATGCGCAGGATCATGCCCTTCGCTACGGAAGTGCCACCCGGCAAGGAAGAGCTCTTGGTCTTGCGTGCGGCCGCCATGTTTTCTGGCAGAATGGGATTGGCTGCGTTTTCCCCAACCACGGTCGTCCATTCCCGCACGTACCAGCGCCTTACCGCACCGCTGATGACGTAAGGATCGGCTCGGGCGAAGTTTTCCGCCACCTCCGGCGAGTCGCCCTGGAACAGCAGGACGGCTCCGTCCAAAGGATTGGCCAGCGCCCCGCCCAGCACCAGTTCGCCACGCTCGCTCGCCTGCCAGGCCTTTTCCAGGTGGGCGGTGCGAAACTCCGCCCGCCGCGCCACATAATCGTCGGCAACCTCGTAGAACAGAAGGTAATGCATCCGGTCTACCCGCTCCTTTGCCGGGCAGGAGAATTTTATCTCCTGCAAACGGTTGCACCCGGGCTGTGACCGTCGTAACCGGCCTCTGGTACCTTCGGGCCATTGTCCTTTCGATTGCCCGGCGGTACCGTTTTGGGAAAGCCCAGCTTCCCCGGCCAAGGGCCCCGGTGACACATATATGAAGCCTTTGCAAGTCTGGTGGGTAGCTTTAGGATTCCTGGTGGCGCGTTGGGTATTTAAACGGGAGCCGATTGCGGATCCGGTTACGCGGCTCCGCTCCATGGGCGGCCTCTAGACCTGAGTCGGACGCGGGCGGCTAGGGTTCCTTTTCAGTTGCGGCTACTGGGTGCTGTGCCCTTTTCTGCAGCAGCACTTGTTCGATTTGCGGGTACAGCGGGCTGATCTGCTGCACCAGGTTCCATTCCGCCCTGGCCTGATCGTGTTTTTTCTCTTCCCACAACACCGCCCCCAGCAGGAAGTGAGCGCGGTCGTTATTCTGATTAATGCTGATGGCTTGGCGCAGCGACTTTTCTGCCTCTGCCAGCTTGTGCTCGTACAGGAGCGCCTCGCCTTGCAGCATCAGCGCATTGTCGTTCTGCGGATCCTGCTGCAGCACGGCGTGAAGCTGGGCCATGGCCGGGGCGTAGCGGCGATCTTCGATCACCGCGGTGGCGTGACTTAAGGCATCGCGGGTACGCTCCGCAGCTGCAGCCTTCTCCCGTTCCCTCTTGCCGACCAACTCAATGTTTTCCAGCAGGAGCCGAACCCAGTTCGTGTCCTCAGGCTGAGAGGTAAAGCGGCAAGCTACCAAGGTGTACCCGTGCGTGGCGTGGCCGAAGGTGGCTTGCCCAAACAGGATTTGCGCCTGGCTGCCCACTAATTCGGGACTCATCTTGTATTTGGCGGCGAAGGCATGGTCCACTTTCGCAGCGGAGACGTACTCCACCACGTCCAGGTCGGCATGGCCCAGTTTGAGCTTGCCCAGATACCGCACCTGTCCCGGTTTGAGGGAGGGTCCCATTGTGACGGTATGGGTGCTGGTCTTCACCATGAAGCCGCCGGATACCATGGCGTAGTAACGGGAAGCCTCCGCTGACCACAAGCTCAAGTCCATCTCCAGACGCCGGCTGAGCCGGTCGCCGGTGGCCAGCGATTCGATGTACCCGTGGCGATACACCGGCCGGTCGAAGCCCCACACGAATACCACCGACTCGTTCATCGGATTGTAGAGCGGCAGGGAGCGGTCTTCGCCCAGTTCCCAGGAGCGTTTTTCCTGCCAACCGGCGGGCACATTGACCCGGATATAGCGGTCGTAGAGCACCTGTGGGATGTTGCTCGCCGCAGGCGCATCACTTTCCGATGGCGAATTAGGGGTTGCTTGGGGCAGCGACTGCGCAGGGCTGCCAATAGCGCAGCCGATGATAAGGCAGCACAGCACCCATTCAGGGTGGTGCAGAGCGCGCGAGAAATAGGCACACACCATAACGTCTGCCGTAGAGCCAATCGTCTCACCAAATAGTGGCACACGCGCCCCAAAGGTCAAGTGACCATAGGGCATCCCGCGCGCTTGGGCTACGACCAACGTGACCCTACCCCTCCCTCTCTTTCCTTCCCGCCGTGGGTAGAATTCCTATGACCGCAATTTCTAGTAATCACTTGAGTTCGCGGGCGCTGGCCTGCGCGCCGGAGGCCGCTAGAATGCGCATCAGGAGAGCACGCATTTCCTTATGAAGCGGACGATCTGCATGTTGCTGGCTGCCGCTGCCCTGGGGTTAGGCTCAGGGAAGCCAGCGTGTGCTCAGGCCGCCGACCAGCAGAACGAGTCACTAGGCGATATCGCGCGCTCCTTGCGCGCAAAAAAAAAGGCCGAGCTGCCCGTCATTACCAACGATAATTTTTCCCAGCTGCCAACACTGATTCAGGAAACGGAACAGCGGGCCCTGGCCGCTGGCCTGGTGCCGCCTACGCCCCAGCCTAACGCCAGCCAATCCCAGCCCGAGATTACCTGCAGCCTTGCCTTCAGCGCGCAAGCGCCTTCGGCGCCGGCCGCCAATGCCGCGGTGCCGGTGGACCTGCCGCTAGGGGCGCTGGGCAAACTGGATGGCCCAGCAGTGATCTCCGGCGACACGTTGCAACTTTCCATATATAACGGCAGCAACTGGGACGTGCAGGAAATCACCGTCGGCGTGACCGTGGTGAGGCACGAGAACCAGATGGCTGCCATCGTGCATTCAGCGCGGTTGCTGCCCGCCAGCGCCGGCCCTTTGCCCCAACTTAAGAAGCCCGACCAGACTTTTCTGTATCACCTGAAAGGCTCGGCGGCGCCGCTGTCCACCACCGCTTTCACGCAGATCCTGGGTTTGAACCTCGGCCCCAACGACGAGTGGCACTGGGCCATTCTGCAAGCGCGCGGCCTGCCTCCAACCGTCCCTGCAATACCTGTGACGCCTGCCAGCGCACAGTAATTCCTGGATTGTCATCCTGAATTGCACGGCCGAATGTAGGGATGGAAGTACAGCCAGGGACCGGTTTTGCATTCCTCGGAGAAACCTACTACGAACTGACTTTCTCCACTTTCCCGCTCTTGGCGCTGCGGTAGGCGGCATCCAGAATCATCTGGTTCGTCCAGCCCTCCTCCCCAGGCACAGGGAAGGCGACTTTGCCCTCCACGGCGGCAGCGAAGGCATCCACCTGGCGGGCATAGGCCAGGTGGTTGGAGACACGCTCGGAGTCCACGATCTCGCCCTCACGCAGCAGTTCAATGCGAATGGGATGTTCGACGTTCAGGGCATCATCGGCGCGCAGCACGCCGCCCTCGCCGACGATCTCCAGGGGTGTGCGGTAGGCGGCGCGCGTCGAAACCAGCACCGCGCCCAGCACGCCGCGGCTGAACTCCAGTGACAGCACGGCTGCAGATTCCACATCGCCCGATTCACGGTCCGCAGTGGTGCGCGCGCTTACCCTCAGCACCTCGTCCTGCAGAATAAAGCGCAGCGCGTCAATGCAGTGCACGCCCACGTCGGCGACGGGTCCGCCGCCGGCCACGGCGCGCTGATTCAGCCAGGCGCGCGCATGATTGCGGCCAGGATAGGAAAATTCGCTGCGCGCGAAGATGAGCTTGCCCAACTCGTGCGATGCCACCCGCTCCCGCAGCCGCGCTGTGCTGTCTTCAAAGCGGAACACCTGCGCCACTCCCAACGCCAGCTTGGCCTTGTGCGCCGCCTCCACCATTTGCTTGCACTCGGCGGCATTCATGCCCATGGGCTTTTCCACCAGCACCGGCTTGCCATGCTTCAACGCCAGCAGCACGTCAGCCAGGTGGGAGGCATTGGGCGTTGCCACGAAAACCGCATCCACCTGCTTCGATTTGCACAATTCCTCGGCGGAATCGAAGGCCAGCGGAATCTCGAACTGCTTGGCCGAGGCGCGCGCGTCCTGCAGCTTGCGCCGGCTCAGCGCGCTGACGCGGCAGTTCTTGGCTTCGGCGAAGCCCGGCATCAGCCGCTTCACCGCATGCAATCCGAAGCCCAGTATTCCGAAGCGAATCATCAGGTATAGGGATAGAAAATAAAAAATAGCAGCGAAAGCCCGGCCAGCACCCACAACCCCGCCTTGACTTCGTGAAAGCGCCCCGCCACCAGCTTGCAGAAAGGGTAGAGCACGAAACCGGCGGTAATGCCCACTCCGATGTTGTACGTAAAACTCATCAAGGCTACCACGGCGAAGGCGGGAATCAGTTCGGTGAAGTCGTCGAAACGGATCTTAGTGATCGGAGCAAGCATGAGCAGCCCCACCACGATCAGCGCCGGCCCGTAGGCCTGCGGCGGAATGGCAGCTACGAAAGGCGAGAAGAACAGCGCTCCGGCAAAGCACGCCGCCGTTACTACCGCGGTCATTCCGGTGCGCCCGCCCGCTTCCACTCCCGTGGCCGACTCGATGAAGGCCCCAGACGTGGTGGTGCCAACCAGCGCCGCGAAGGTGGTGGAGAGCGCGTCCGCGATCATCGGCCTCTCAATTTGCGGTAGATTGCCGTTCTCGTCCAGGAATCCGGCGCGCGCTGACACCCCAATCAACGTTCCCATGGTATCCACAAAAGCCATGACGAAAATGGTGAGCACCACGGGGAAGAAACCCCAGCTCCACGCGCTTTTAAGATCCAGCTTGAACAAGATGGGGGAAAGGCTGGGCGGCAGGCTGATCCAGCCATGCGGCGGCGGTGCAACTTTGGCGGCAAACGCCAACAGGGCAGTGGTCACAATTCCCACCAGGATGGCCCCAGGAAAGCGCCGGATCATCAGCACCGCCATGAGCACGAAGCCGAAGATGGCCACCAGCACCGGCGCCGAGGTCACATGCCCGGTACGTACGGGTGCGCCTTGGGTGCCCAGCATGACGATGCCGGTTTCATTCAGCCCTACGAACGTCAGAAACAGTCCGATGCCCACGGCGAAGCTGTAGCGCAGCGCGGAAGGGATTGCATCCACCAGCCACTGGCGCAGCTTCACCACAGTCAGCAGCAGAAACAGCACTCCCGCGATGAACACCGAGGCCAGCGCCGCCTGCCAGCTGTAGCCCAGCACCTGCACCACGGTAAATGCGATGAAGGCGTTCTCTCCCATGTAGGGCGCGATCGCAAAGGGCCGGTTGGCATAGAGTCCCATCAGCAGCGTGCCAAAAATAGCGGTTACGATGGTGGCCACCATGGCGGGCTGGGCGGGAATGCCCGCAGCTTTGAGCACTGCGGGATTGACCACGATGATGTAAGACATGGTGACGAATGTGGTCACGCCCGCCGTCACTTCCTGTCCCAGGGTGGTGCCGGCGCGCTCGAACCCAAAATAGCGGCTCAGCAAACTTGTACTCCCGTGCGGGGCGGCTTGGGGTCGAGTGCCGGTCATGACTCCTGATTACCGACCACTGCCCATGGTCTTTTCCAGCCAGTCCACCATCGCCTTCTTATACCAGTGCCACTCGGGATGGGGCTCCCAGTGGTCCATGCCGTGGGGCGCCCCGGGAACGGTAATCAGCTCACAGCGCGCCCCCACCTGCTTCATGCGGTCGCACATCTCCACCGACTGGTCATAGGGCACATCTTCGTCTTTGGAACCGTGAATCAGCAGGAAAGGCGGCAAGTTCTTGCTCACGTAAATCACTGGCGAAGCCTTGATGAGCAGAGGCGCGGTCTCCGCATTGACCTGCTTGATGCCGAACAGGTCCAGCACTTCGTGGGGAAAAGGTTTCCACTCCATGGCCGCGGTGATGAAGTCGTGAATGCCGTACAGGGAAACAACCGCAGCCACACCCGTTCCGGGGTAACGCGCGCCTACGTAGGAGACCAGATGCCCGCCGGCGGACTCGCCAATCAGGGCGATGCGCTTGGCATCAATGTTGTATTTACTGGCGTTCTCTCGGACATAGCGGATGGCCTGCAGGACATCGTCGGCGGGCGCGGGAAACTTGTACTGCGGCGCGAGGCGGTAGTTGATACTGAACCAGGCGAAGCCCGCTCTGCTGAGCGGCTCAAATATATAGGTGATGTACTGCTGCTTATCGCCCGCGACCCAGCCGCCGCCGTGCACCAATACCGCCGCGGGAAAAGGACCAGCGCCGTCAGGGATGCTGGCATCAAGCGTTAGCTCCATGCCGCCGGCATGGCCGTAAACAACATTTTTCAGCATGCGGGCGTGCGCGGCGAAGGGAAGGAGGAAAAGCAAGGAGATCGTCAGGATGGAGGTGATGGGTCTCATTTGCGCTACTGATTGCCTCAAGGGTTATGCCGAATGCCTTCCGGGCGATTATTTCCCGAGTTGAAGTCCGCGGCTTCCACACATCTGCAGCGTTTCCACAGAGGCTCCGCCTTACATGGTTGCGGGCCTTGCGCACCGATCGCCTGCTTGAAACTTGAGACTCGAAACCTGAAACTCGCAACTGGGCATCAGTTGAAGCGCGTAACCTTCCACAACGCGGTAGCGCACGCAGCCAGCAGCGCCAGGCACAGGGCCAGCAGCACAATGGCCGCGGTTCCATCTAACGCAAGGGACGGCCAATGGGCGCGCGTGCCTGTCCACACGAAGGCGCCCGTAGCCATGGCTACGAGCATCCAGTCCAGCCAGGTGCGGCGCTGTGGTGGAGTACTGGCGCGGCCTTCCATGCCAGAACGCACAAACTCAATATCAATGCCGTAGCGCCGGTGCTCGCGCTCGGCCGCCTCCACCCACTTCAAGTATTCGGAGTTGTCAACTACGGAAAAAGAAATGGCGGCCAGGCCCAGCGCCATCAGCACCGAACCCCAGATCGCTCCCGCCACCGCTCCGTGCTGCCAGCCGCGAAACTCCCCGAAGGCCACGGCTCCCCACAGCAGTCCCCACAACTGGTTGGAGTTGGAGATGGGAATGCCACGGCTGACGCCGATGTACTTAACAGCGTACTGCTGGAAAATATCGCCGATCACCCAGACGAAACCCGCAGCCAACAGCCAGAAGAGCACGTCCTGGGCTCCGCTGAGCTGGCGATAAAGGTTATGAAATCCGCCCATGTATACAACCGCCAGCGCGGTCATCATGCCTAGTTCCCCAATGGTGAAGAAGGAGACGAATGACAGCGGGTTCATGCCCGAGAGGTAGGCCTTGCGGTAGGGAATGTACATGCTCCCCCAGAGCACGCCCGCGCCCAGGGCGGCTGCAATACCGCGAACGGCCACGTGGGAGGCAATCTGGCTGGAGGAGGCGCGCGCCAGCAGCATGCCGCCGACAAAAATGATGGCAGCGCCGCCACCCACCGCTCCCCAGCGGCGCCAGCCGGCGTGGTGCAACTCGCCGAAAAAGAGCACACCCCAGAGGATGCCGATCAGCCCGTTGGTGTTCCACAAAGGAAACGCCACGCTCAGGCCCAGGTCACGGATGGCGAAAATAGTGAGAGTGTTGGCCACCGACCACAGGCATCCGGCGATGATGGCCCAGATCACCAGGTGCGGAGCCTCCACAATGTCGGCCCGAATACCGGAGGTGCCGCGCACCATGGCGGGCAGGCTCCAGCGTCCCAGGAAGACGCCGGCAACCATGGCGAAGGAAATCAGGACCGGAGAAATGCCGGTGGTGACCAGCTTGGTGGGAACTTCAGCGGCGCCCAGCCAGGCGCCGGCGGCAATGCCGCACAAAACGCCAACGCGCTGCAGGGTGCGCACGCGCTCCAGCACCGCCGGGCCAGGAGCCGTCGCGGGTGAGCTTAGCTGACCCATCGCAGAAGCAGGAGTCCGCCGATCAGCACCAGGGTCGGCACCCAGAAGTGCACATCTCCGCTTACCGAGGCCAGCCAGTTGATGGCCCGTGTTTCGGGTCGGTCTATTGCTTCTTCGTTATCCATGGTCAGGAGGCGCAGCTAATACTACATGAGTCGCCGTGTCGCCGCTAGAATGTGCATGCGCCGGGTTGGATGCAGGTCTATAGAAGTATGTCTGCCGTTCGCCGGCCGGCCTGCTGCAGACAGGAACTCAGCCTTCGTAATAGTTGCCGCTGTAAGCTGGGATAAGATTCTCCTCAGCCCATGAAAATCGCAACGCTCGCGGTACTTCTTTTCTCTGTGTGGCCAAGCGCTGCACAAAATCCAACCTCGCGCCTGCACCAGCAGCTGCGCGCTTACCGTAGCGCCCACGAGAAGCAGATTCTCGGCGAATTCGTGAACCTGCTTTCTATTCCCAATCATGCTGGCGACACCGCTGACATCGAGCGCAATGTTCAGGCGATTTCGGCCATGCTGCAGGCCCGCGGCGTGAAGGTGGAGCTGCTTCGCCTTGCCGGGGCGTCTCCCATCGTTTTCGGGGAACTGCGCACACCGGGCGCCACCCGCACTATTGGCATTTACGCGCATTACGATGGCCAGCCTGTGGACCCGGCACAGTGGCAGCATCCCGCCTTCAGCCCGGTGCTGCGCGACCCCTCTGGGCAGATAGTGGATGGGCAGGCGCAGAAATCGCTCAATCCTCAGGATCGCATTTACTCCCGCTCCAGCAGCGATGACAAGGCGCCCATCGAAGCCACCATGGCTGCGCTTGATGCCTTGCGTGCTGCCCATGTTCCGCCTTCGGTCAATTTAAAATTTTTCTTCGAGGGGGAAGAGGAGGCGGGCTCGCCACACCTGGCTGAAATCATCGCCAAATACCCGGAGGCGATCGCTGCTGACGCCTGGCTGCTGTGCGATGGCCCGGTGCATCAGTCGGGGCGCATGCAGGTGGATTACGGTTCGCGCGGCGACATTGATATGGAAATGACCGTGTATGGCCCGGCGCACCCTCTGCACAGCGGCCACTATGGGAACTGGGCACCCAATCCCATCATGCTGCTCACCCACCTGCTGGACAGCATGCGCGATGCTAACGCCCACATCCTGATTCCCGGTTTCTATGACGACGTACGGCCGCTCACGCCTAGCGAGCGTCGCATGCTGGCGCAGACTCCCGCAGCTGACCAACAGCTCGAGCAGGAGCTGGCCATTGCCCAGCCCGAAGGCGACGGAGCCAAGCTGGCCGAGCAGATTCTGAAGCCCGCCATCAATGTGCACGGCATCCAGGCGGGCCATGTGGGCGAGGAGGCGGCCAACGTCATCAGCACGGAGGCGCGCGCCTCGTTCGACATTCGCCTGGTGCCCAACCAGACGCCGGAACGGGTGCGGCAGGAAATCGAGCAGCATATCGAACGCCAGGGATTTTTCATCGTCCACCAGACGCCCGACCTGGCCACCCGCCGCGCTCATCCCCGTGTGGTCAAGCTGGAGTGGGGCCCGGGCTATCCTGCCTATCGCGCTCCGGTAGAGAATCCCATGGCGAAGGCGGTGGTGCGCAGCATTGAAGAGGCCACCGGCGGCCCCATCATCCAGGTGGTGAGCCTGGGCGGCAGCGTGCCCATGTACCTGTTCGAAGGCAAAAAGCATGTGCCGGTAATCGGCGTGCCCATCGCCAACGCCGACAACAACCAGCACGCCGCCAACGAGAACCTGCGCCTGCAGAACCTGTGGGATGGGATTGAAATTTTCGGAACCCTGTTTGCGCACCTGGGCGGCAACCTGGGAGCGCGGTAGGAAATCTCACCCTCGCAGCGCCCGCACAGGATCAATGCGCGCCGCCCGCCACGCCGGCAGCAGGCACGCGGCCAGCGCTGCCATCATCATCACCAGGAGGGCCGACGCGAAGGCCACGGGATCGCGCGGGCTCACGTGGTAGAGCAAATACCCAAGCAGCCGCGAGGAGCCCAGGGCTACGGCGGCGCCCAATGCGACGCCAGCCGCAGTTAAGGTAAGTCCGTGCGACAGCACCAGCCGTAGAAGATCGCGCGGTCCCGCGCCCAGCGCCATCCG
The DNA here is from genome assembly GCA_025934735.1 of Terriglobales bacterium. Classification (GTDB taxonomy): domain Bacteria; phylum Acidobacteriota; class Terriglobia; order Terriglobales; family Acidobacteriaceae; genus JAICWP01. Next base: position 388,397 of record JAICWP010000001.1, read on the forward strand.
CAATCCCAGTTCCCTCCGGCTCTGCGATACGGTGTAAGACATGACCCCGTACATTCCGATGGCGGCCAGCAGCAGCGCCAGCAGGCTAAACACTGTCAGCATGTTCAGTGCAACGCGCTGAAACGCCATGGTGCGCGCCACCTGCTCTCCCATGGTGATGACCTCGCCAGGCGCCAGGTTTTCATCAAGCGAGTGAATCTCACGAGCTAAGGTGAGCGCCATGGCTTGCGGAGGTAGCGAGGTGCGGATGTTCAGCACCAGCCCGCCGGTGCTCTGGCGCGTGGGCACGTAAAAAAAAGGGGTGGGCGGCTCCGTCAAGCTCCTGTACTTCGAGTCTTTGGCGACCCCAACTACCCGCAGCCAGCGACCGTTAACCTGAAATCGGCTGCCCACCGGATCGCGCCCCCGCCAATATTGAGCGGCCATAGCCTGGTTCACCACCGCAACCGGCGGAGCGGCTTCGTTATCGGCGCGGGTAAACTCGCGGCCCGAGAGCACAGGAATGCCCATGGTAGCGAGATATCCTGGACCCACTTGGTTGAACTCGAGCGTGGGCCGCTCGTCAGGCGCAGTTGGGTAGCCCTCAATCGCGACCGGGGCCGAGGAGTAAGAGCGATAACCGAAAGGCACAGTTTGCGCGAACGCCGCCGACTGCACACCGGGTACGGCCTGAATGCGATCAATCAACTGGTCTTCAAAATCTTCGGCTCGCTGCTGGTCGTAACCTGCGGATTTCAGGTCCACCCAGGTGGTCAGGACGCGAGTGGAGAAACCGGGGCTGATGTTCTGCAGGTTGCGCAGGCTTTGCAGCAGCAGGCCAGCTCCCACCAGGAGAACAAAACTCAGGGCGACTTGGAGCAGGACCAGGCTCCAGCGCGCCAACCCGCGCCGCCTTCCGCCCACCACGCTGGCCGACTCCGCCTTGATCGCTCCGGCAAGGTCCACGTGGCTGGCTTGAATCGCTGGAACCGCCCCGAACAAGGCGGTGGCAATGAGGCAAACCGCAGCGCTGACCGCCAGAACGCGCCAGTCAAGCTCGCCGGGGAGGCTCATGGTCAGCCCGCCGCGTGAGGGAAGCAATAGCGCCAGGAGGTTGCGACACCAGTAGCCGAACAGGAGACCCGCGGCTACGGCGAGTGTGGATAACACCAAAGCCTCGGTGAGCAGTTGCCGCAGTAACCGCCCGCGCTTGGCGCCCACCGCCAGCCGAACGGTCATTTCATGGCGGCGAGCCACACCCCGTGCCAGCAGCAGGTTGCTCACGTTGGCGCAGGCGATGAGGAGCACAAAGACGACCACCGCGAGGGCAATTCCCAGAGTTGGCAGCAGCGTGCGGGCATTGTTGAAAGGCGTCTTCCACAACGGAAACAGCGTGATGTCGCGTGCGCGATTCGTAGCGGGATAGGCGGCTGCCAACCGAGTTGCTACCGCCGTGACTTGGCTTTGCGCCTGTTCCTGTGTGACGCCGGGCTTCAGCATGACAAAGCCCTCGATCCAGCGCGAACTGCGATCTTCCAGTTTGTACCCGGTGGAATCAAAAGTCTCCTGCATCGAAACTGGAACCCAGAACTGGATAGCCCAGCCTACAAACGTTCCATTAAATCCCTCCGGGGCGACGCCAACGATGGTGTGAGGCACGCCCTCGAGCCTTTGCGTCTTGCCGATAATTGCCGGATCGCCATGGAAGCGGTCCTTCCATAGCCGGTAACTGATCACGGTTACAGGATGGGAGTTGCGGCCTGCATCTTCCGCCGGCAGAAAGCCTCGGCCGAGAATAGGGTGAACCCCCAGGGCGTCGAAGTAGTTGGACGAAACGATGCTGCCGGTGGCGCGCTCGGCATGGTCGCCGATGCCCAGCGTGGTGCCGGTAATCTTGTCCACGATGAAGGCGTCGAAGAGGGTGCAGCTCCTCTGCAGGTCGAGGAACTCGGGCCAGGAGAGGTCGGGGTCCGCCTCTCCCGTGGTGCCACGATGAGTCCCGGCTATAGCCATCATGCGTTCCTGGTGGGCTACGGCGGGAAAAGGACGGAGCAGGATGCCCTCAATCCAGCTCCAGACCGCGGCGTTGGCCCCGATTCCGACGGTGAGGCACAGCAACGCCAAAAGAGACACTCCGGGCGCGCGGCAAAGCATGCGCCAGCCGAAGCGAAGATCTTCGAGGAAGCCGTGCAGGAGATGGAACCGCCGGGTTTCGCGGCATTTCTCCTTGTAGTTTTCGATCCCGCCGAACTCGAGACGGGCGCGCCGGGCAGCTTCGGCCTCGGCTATGCCCGAACGCTGAAGATCAGCAGCGCGTTCCGCCAGGTGGGACCTGATTTCCTCCTCCAGGTCACGGTCGAGGCGGGAGCGGCGGAACAGTCGGTCGAAAATAGAAGTCAGCGCCATGCGCTCAGGCCTCCTTCGGGCTGGAGCCCAGAACCGCGGACATGGCCGCGACCAACCGGTTCCAGCCTTGAGTTTCATCGCGCAGCCGCTTTTCCCCCTGCCGCGTCAGGCGGTAATACTTGGCGCGGCGGTTATTTTCGGAGGTGCCCCACTCGCTGGCCAGCAAGTGCTGCTCTTCCAGCCGGTAGAGCGCGGGGTAGAGCGCGCCCTGCTCGATCAGCAGCGCTCCGGCGGAAATCTGCTGAATGCGCAGCAGCACCCCATAGCCGTGCAGCGGGCCCAGCGACACGGCTTTAAGAATCAGCAGGTCCAGGGTTCCGGGAAGCAGCTCAGCCTTGGGCGCCATTCGCACTCCTAAATAGATTAGGAAGGTAACCCACACTCTCCTAATCTGTCAAGGAGGAGGGCCGCCTTCCTGGCAAATTGGAGATAGCGTGTGATATCAGCGAATAACCCGCGCGTTATGGGATGATGTGCCATGCGCCAGCGGACGCTCAAGATTGTTAAACGCACGCCCATCGCACTAGCCTTTTGCGAGATCTGCAGGATGGAGTTCCATTCCTATGCCCGGGAAGAGGATGAGGCGGAACAGGAAATGCAATCGCTGTTCGACTCCCACAGCTGTGAACTCAGCCAGCCTCTACGTGCCCACACTGCCGGTGGTGGTGAGGGCTGATCACGAGGTGCGTCCCTAAAAGGGTGGCCAGCGCCGCAACCGCCGAACATCTAAGCTCGATACCTCTGAGAGCACAGTGGGTGCTCGAGTCTGTGCCGCCTATCACAGCCAGCGCGTGCGGAAATCATTGACAGCCACCCCGCGCCTTGTTGCAATAAAATTGGAACTTTGCGATGAAATTCCTCAAGCACAAATGGCTGCTCGGGCTGGCTCTGCTGGTGGCCATCGCCATGGTAGTTGGCTTCACCTATAACCGCACGCCGCAGTCGCAGTACTTCACTGCCAGGGCGCAGCGCGGCACCATCAATGACGTGGTGCAGGCCACCGGTACCATAAATGCGGTCATTACCGTGCAAGTGGGCTCGCAGGTGTCGGGCACCATCTCCAAGCTGTTCGCCGACTTCAACTCGCACGTGCATCAGGGGCAGGTAGTGGCGCAGATTGAGCCTTCTCTGTTTCAAGGCGCGCTGCTTCAGGCCAAGGCGGACCTGCAGAATGCGCGCGCCAACCAGTCCGCGGCTCAGGCGGAGCTGGAGAAAGCCAAGGCTACTGCCGTGCAGACCCGGGCCGACTACCAGCGTACCGTGGGCTTGGCCAAGGAAGGCGTGATGAGCCCGCAGCAACTGGACCTGGCTCGCGCCAACGCCGACACGGCTGCTGCCGGGGTGGCCGCCGCCGAAGCTACGGTCAAGCAGGCTGCTGCCCAGGTGAACCTCAAATCCGCCGCCGTGGATGTTTCCCAAACCAACTTGAACCACACCACCATTCAAGCACCCATCAATGGAATTGTGGTGGCGCGCAACGTGGACGTGGGCCAGACCGTCGCCGCCTCCCTGCAGGCGCCTACCTTGTTCAACATCGCTCAAGACCTGACCAAGATGCAGGTGGACACGCAAACCGATGAATCCGACGTCGGCAACATCAAGGTAGGTCAGCAGGCGACCTTTACGGTGGACGCCTATCCCAACCAGACCTTCCGCGGACATGTGGTGCAGATTCGCCTGAATCCCACCATCGTGCAGAATGTGGTTACTTACGACACGGTGATTGCTTTCGGGAATCCGGAGATGAAGTTGTTTCCTGGCATGACGGCCTATGTAACCATCCCCGTTGCCACCGCCGAAGACGTGCTGGAAGTTCCCAACACGGCGCTCCGCTTTAAGCCGGCGATGAGCGCCGAGCGCATACGACAGCTCTATGCCCAGTACGGCATCGCGGAGCCGCACGCCGCGACCGCGCCTCGGGCCAGCAATGGCGAGCCCCCGAAGACTCAGGGAGTGGGGCTGCAGGGACCGCGCCTGCCACGCCGCGATGAGGCTATTATCTGGCGGCTGCGCCCCGACCGCAGCATCGAGCCCGTGCTGATCCGCACCGGCATCACCGACCACACGCAGACCGCCGTGGCCGAGGTGCTCAAGGGCGGCTTGCAGCCCGGAGATGAGCTGGCCATTGGGCAGGAAGCCGGGACCCGTGCGCCCAGCGGGCCCGGCATGATGCGGCGGTGAGAGGCGTGGCAGACTGCAAATTAGCGATTGCAATTACCAATCACAATGTCCACTGTCGTTCAACCCGCCTCGCCTGCTGATACCTCGCGCCCCACCTCTGAATTAATCCGGGTGGAGGAAGTCCACAAGTATTACGAGCTTGGCGAGACACGCGTTCACGCCTTGCGGGGAGTGAGCGTGACCATCAGCCGGGGCGAGTTTGTGGCCATTATGGGCGCCAGCGGCAGCGGCAAATCCACCTTCATGAATCTGCTGGGCTGCCTGGACCGCCCGTCCAGCGGCCGCTATCTGCTCGAGAACACGGACGTTGCCCAGTTGGACAAGAAAGCGTTGGCGGCTATCCGAAACCGCAAGCTGGGTTTCGTCTTTCAGGGATTCAATTTGCTCTCACGCACCACCGCGCTGGAAAATGTCGAGCTGCCCACGCTCTATGCCCAGCTCAACAAAGAAGAGCGGCTGACGCGGGCGCGCGAGGCTTTGCGCACGGTGGGCCTCGAAGACCGGATGGATCACTTTCCGTCGCAGCTCTCCGGTGGGCAGCAGCAGCGCGTAGCCATTGCCCGCTCCCTAGTCAACCGTCCCTCCATCCTACTGGCCGACGAGCCCACCGGCAACCTGGACAGCCGCACCTCGGTGGAAATCATGGATGTGTTTCAGCAGCTCAACGACCAGGGGCTCACCATCGTATTGGTTACGCATGAGCCCGATATCTCGCGCTTCGCGAAGCGAACGCTGCTTTTTCGCGACGGTAAGATCCGGCGCGACGACCCCGTGGCCGACCGCCCCCGCGCTGGCGAGGTTCTGAAGGCGCTGCCTAAGTTGGAGGATTGAGACCTGTCATGGATTTCTTGTCCATTCTGCGCGTAGCCTGGCGGGCGCTCTCGCGCAACAAGCTGCGCTCCAGCCTCACCATGCTGGGCGTGATCATCGGCGTGGGCGCGGTCATCGCCATGGTGGGCGTGGGCCAGGGAGCCAGTCAGGCAGTGCAGCAGCAAATCTCCGCCATGGGTTCTAACGTGGTGTTCGTGTCCAGCGGCACGGTCAATCGCGGCGGCCTGCGCCTGGGCTGGGGCCAGACCAAAAGCCTGGTGTATGACGACATGCGCGCCATTGTTCGCGAGTGTGCGGCGGTCCGTGCGGCCGCGCCTGGCGCCAGCTCCGCCGAGCAAGTCGTTTTCGGCAACGATAACTGGTTCACCAATGTGCAGGGAACCGAACCGCAATATTTCGACATTCGCGATTGGACGCTGGCGGCGGGTGTGCCCTTTACTCAACCTGACGTTGAGGCCGCCGCCAATGTGGCGGTTATCGGCAACACAGTGCGCCAGAATCTTTTCGGCGCCGCCGACCCAGTGGGGCAAACCATCCGCATAAAGGATCTGCCCTTTCGCGTGGTGGGCGTGCTCAATGCCAAGGGCCAATCAGCGCACATGGGGCAGGATCAGGACGACGTCATCTTCGTGCCTATCACCACCTTGCAGAAGAAGTTGACCGGAGATACTTGGCTGCGCTTCATCGTGGTCTCGGCGGTTTCCCGTCAGGCCAGCTATGCCGCCCAGCAGGAGATTACGGCGCTGCTGCGCGACCGCCACCGTATTCGTCCCGGTCAGGATGACGATTTCATTGTGCGCAACCTGGCCGATATCGCGCAATTGGCCGATGAGTCATCGCGCGTCATGACCCTGCTGCTGGCCTCCATTGCCGGCGTCTCGCTGATTGTGGGCGGCATCGGCATCATGAACATCATGCTGGTTTCGGTGACCGAACGCACCCGCGAGATTGGCATCCGCATGGCCATTGGCGCTACCGAGGATGACGTGCAGCGCCAGTTCCTCACCGAAGCCGTGGTGCTCAGCCTTCTGGGAGGCGCTGTCGGCATTCTGTTCGGGATCGGGTCCTCACTGCTCATTACCCGTCTGCTGGGCTGGGCGGTGGTTATTTCACCGGCGGCCATCGCCGTTGCCGCGCTGTTTTCCGGTGCGGTGGGCATCTTCTTTGGCTTCTATCCTGCGCGCAAAGCGGCCCGCCTCGATCCCATCGAGGCTCTGCGCTTCGAGTAAAAAAGAAGGGCGGTTGCCCGCCCTTTTCCACCTGCAAGTCTTTTTTGTTCTCAGCCGACGCGGTCAGTACTGGCGAGGACTCTGGTTGTTGGCGCTCTCGTTCCGCGAGTTGTGCGTCAGCGCCTGCTGGCTGACTGCTTCGGTAGGATGGTTGAGGCCAGCCTTACCGGTCATATCCATGTTGCCGGCCAAGTCCTCAGCCAGTCGGATATGGTCCTGAAGATGCGGCAGCATCGCGGCGGCGAAATCCTTCACAGAAGGATCCTGGCTGTTCTTGATCTCGCCATCGAATTTCTGGATATCCTTCTGGTGGTCCCGCAAGTTATCTTTCACGAACGCAACGTCGAGTTGTTTGCCGGAGAGCGTCTTCAGATGATCATAGGCTGCCGTCTGCTTAGCATTCGGTTGGCTCAGCAGAGTGACGTGCACCGAGGTAGCCACCGAACTCAGCTGTTGTTCTGCCTGCGTGTGATCGTTCACCAGATCCTTAGCGTACTGCCGGATGGCGGGATCTTGGGTCTTCTCCTCCACCATCTTCGCGGTTTTCACTTCCGACAGATTGTCTTGCGACACCTCCTGAAGAAAACTGCGATCTGCCGAGCTCAGCCGGCTGTTCATCGTGCCTTTCGAACTGGCCGGGCTTTGCTGGGCAAACGCGCTCCCCGCCAGCAGCATGGCTGCGGCTGCCAACCCAATGCTCCAATTGTTGTGCATCCTGGTTCCTCCCATACTTTGCCGGATGGGTTAAACGAAGCACTGCCGCCGCGGAAAGTTGCAATCGCTCCGCGGCTCCTGCCTGGAGAACCCACTCTGGCTGATTTTGTCCCTTTTGGGGTGGGATGGGACCGCTTAGGGGTGCGGTTGGCCGCATTCGCGAGCAGCCAGCCTGCGTCACTGGTCGTTGCTGGAGCCGGCACCCTCGCCCGGAGCAATTGCCTTGGCTACTTGGTCCTGGTGCTTGACGTCAGGAAGAAGGGTTTCAATATAGCGTTTCACCGCCGGATTTTGCGTGCTCATGGCGGTATCCTCATAGCTTCCATATTGCCGGTCCAGGTCCAGCGCCATACGGCTTAGAAACAACCGGTCCAACTCTGCTCCAGAATGCTTCTCCAGTTGCTGCTTGGCTTTACGGTCGCGACGGCTGAGCTGTTTGGGCAGCGCCATCCCAAAGGTGTGGGCCACCGCCAGCAGTTCTTGCTGGGCGCGGCTGCGCTGGGCGACCAGCGTGCGGGCAAAGTTTCTAGCCCTGGCGCTGAACCCTTTCTGCTCCGCCACTTGGCCCAGTTCAATGGCCGCTTCGTTTTCTTCGGCTGCGTTGCGCAGGAAGCTTTTGTCGGAACGCGTCAGCCTGGCGGCATCCGTACTCATCCCCGGAGCCCTGGATTGTCCCAGGCCCAGCGGCACGGCGCCGCCCACCACCAAAACCACTACCCACGCTTTTCTGTAAAGCTGGGAACGACTCAGAATACTTGCCGCGATTGCTTCAATTCCCATTGATCCTCGCCAGAAGCGTTGCGTCTGCTCTGGTGCTATTTCCATAAGGTAGGTTGCCAGTTATAGCAGACGGGCTTACATACAGCTACAATGCACCAGCACCGGAGGTAAAGATTGCCAGACCTGTCCGCCACTGATTATCTTGCCTTGGCCGAATTCCGCCATCAGCTCGAACGGTTTCTGCAGCGCCGACGCCGGGCCGCCCGCCAGCTTGGTTTGCAACCAAAGCAATACCAACTCATGCTGGCCGTCAAGGGCATGCCTAAGGGTCAGCGGCCCACAGTGGGTCAAATCGCCGAGCGCCTGCAGATCCAGAATCACAGTGTGGTCGAACTGGTGGACCGCCTGGAGCAGCGCCACTATATCCAGCGCCAGCGCGATGAGGTGGACCACCGGGTGGTGCGCTTGATCATCACCCCGGCGGGCGAGGCCCTCCTGCGCAAACTGGTGAGCGCCAGCCTGAGCGAATTGCGGACAGAAGCGCCGGCATTGTTGAAGGCACTGACTAAGGTCTTGCGCAAAAAATAATCCTGGGTGCGAGCCTAGCGCGGCGACAAGGCCGATTCGCGCTCCGCTGCCGCCTTTTCCAGTTCGATTCGCTTTTTCCTGTCCAAATAGAACAGCAGGGACAGCACTCCCCCCAGGACCAGCAGAGTGAAAGCTCCGGCGATCTGCAGCACCCGGCCCATAATCGCCGTGTAACGGCCGCTATTGGGGTCGTACTTGCAGCAGTACAGCAGCACTTCATCAGCGAGAGAGCCGATCTTTTCCTGGGAGGACTGCACCAGCGCCAGCCGCAGGTCCTGCGCCGGATAATCAATTCCGTAAAAGTATTGCGCCACCTTTCCGCTGGGCGTCAACACTACAATGCCGGTGGCGTGCGCGTATTGCTGGGTTTGCGCGTCCCAGGCGTAATGGAACCCCACCGCCTCGGTGAGGGCCGCGATTTCCGGCTGCTGCCCCGTCAGGAAATGCCATCCGTTCGCAGTTTCGGGATGGCCGTATCTATGCAGGTAGGTCTCTTTGGTCGAGGCCGCCAGGGCGGGTGTTTCACGCGGATCAAAACTCACGGTCAGCACGTTGAACTGCTGCCCAATACGGAAGGGAAGCTGGGTAAAGGCGTGAGTCGCCCCCGCCAGCACCTGGCTGCACAGCATGGGACAGCGATAATAAGCCAGGATCAACACCACCGGCTTCTTTCCGAAATACTCGCCCAGTCGCACTTCTCTTCCAGCTTCGTCGCGAAATGCCAGTTTCAACGGAACCTGGCTGTCCAGCTTCTGCTCGTACCTCACGTTTTTCAGAATGGGAGGCAGTTCATTGGAGGGCCCGCTGCCCGGTGCTGTGTCATGCATGCCCTGCGCTCGCAAAGGCAGGGAACCGCCGACCAGGGCGCCACTAAGGAGGAGGGTGGAGAAAAATGCCGAACATCGTGACAGTTGCCTGGGGATCACCATGACTCCTGGGGCCGTGCTCACGGCAGAATGGATAGTATAGCTCCTGGTGGTCGCTCTCGCCGCTGGCGCGGGGACGCGAAAGCAAAAGAAAAACCCGGAGTCCGAGCTCCGGGTTTTCTCCTGCCCCCTGAAAAACTCAATCTCCGCTGATCGTCTTCCTGCCGTAAACAACCGCGACCTGCGGACTAATCCCGGACTTCGCCAGCTGCCGTTCCTGCGGGTTAACATTCAGCTTGCGCACCGAGCCATCGAGGCCGGACCAGATTTCCGCCAAAAAGTACTGGTCACCATAGCGGTGGAACACCAACTTCGTGGCGTCCTGATGGTCCAAAAACTCGATGGTCTGGGGCAGCATAATCTGGACCCCACGACGCCCCGACGAGAGAGTCACCGCAGCCTGAATTCCATTCTGCGTGATGGCGTAATTCCCGGCCGGGAGCATCCCTTGCCCGGCGGAGAACTCGAAAGGCACATCAGCCTTTACCAGTATTTGTGCATGGCTGGGCGCGGACGCCAGAGTCACGAAAACAACGCACGCCACCAGAGCAATTGCCGCATAGTTCTTCATCGTCGTTCTCCTTTCCAATATCCTCGCTGTGAGCAACCGCTGGTGCAGAGTGCATCCCGCGTTCCATAATCCGCAGATGGCCACGAATTTCCCGCCGGCTTTCTAACTCTGCTGTTCTCAGTGCCTTGTGAACAGGGTGGAGGATGAAGAAAACTTCGTCCGTGATGGTTTCAGCGCTCCCTTCCCATCCAATCAGATAGCCCGGCTATCGGATCCGATAGAAATCGGCACATCCGGGAGCGGAAGGCCCTGGGCTCATGGAGCTTGCTTAACTGCCGCAGAACGCGATTCTGGAGCTATGCTAGACGGAGCAGAGGGGAGGGAGTATGTCCCCGGTCCTGGTCGCAATCGCCGGTCCGCTGAACGGCACTACCTTCGCGCTCGATGCCTCCGAAGTATGTATCGGCCGCGATGCCGACAACCAGGTCTGTGTTCAAAGCGCCTGGGTGTCTCGCCGCCACTGTGCTCTTCGCCACGAAGACGGCGCCCTCATGGTCCACGATCTGGAGAGCCGCAATGGAACCTTCGTCAACGGCATCCCGGTTAACTGCCACAAGCTCAAACACGGCGATCTGCTTACGATTGGCGACTGCTGTTTTCGTTTTTTCTGCGAGGGCGAAGCCCCCGCGGCAGCTCAGTCGGCGCCCGTTCAATTAGAGGAAACCGATACTGTGCTGTTCGTTCCGCAGTGGCTCCTCGCCGCAGATATCCCGTACCCCCCGGAGCGGGGCCCGGCAGGCGCCGAGGCGCGTACCCTGCGAGATCTGAACACCCTGCTTACTATCGCGGGCAAAACCGCTTCTATAGAAGATTCCGAATCGCTCTACTGGCAGCTTCTGGGCATGATTTTCGAAATCATTCCCGCCGAGCGGGGAGCGATTCTGCTGGCCGGAGCCAACCCGGAAGACCTCACTCCCGCATTTGCCTGGGACCGTGGCGCTGGCCCGGGCCAGCCGGTGCCGGTGAGCCGCACCGTGGTGCGGCAGGTCCTGGAACGCAAGGCTTCGGTTATGGCCAATGACGTGGAGACCCAGGTTTCCCTGCAGGACGCAACCAGTTTGCAATTGAAGGGAGTGCGCTCCCTGCTCTGTGCCCCGCTGCTGGCGGGCGACCGAGTGCTGGGTGCCATCTATCTCGACAGCAGCCAGGGCGCCATCCACTTTGACCAGCAGCACCTGCAGATGATAACCGCCATTGCCGGAATCGCCGCCCTGGCTTCCCAGCGTGTATGGCGGCTGGAATCTCTGCGCCAGGAGAACCAGCGCCTGCACGCCGACCTGAAACTCGAACACAATCTGGTGGGGGAGAGCGCCGCCCTGCGCCACGCTCTGGAACTTATCGCCAAAATCGCCCCTTCTGATGCCACGGTCCTGTTATGTGGTGAAAGCGGCACCGGCAAGGAACTGGCGGCGCGAGCCCTGCACGGGGGTAGTGCCCGGGTCCAGCGGCCCTTTGTGGCTATCAACTGCGCCGCCATTCCCGAGACTTTGCTGGAAAGCGAACTCTTCGGGTATGAGCGTGGCGCCTTCACCGGCGCCGCCGGGCAGAAGAAGGGACAATTTGAGCTGGCCAACGGAGGCTCCATTTTTCTCGACGAAATTGGGGAGCTGGCGCCAGCATTGCAATCCAAACTGCTGCGCGTATTGCAGCAGCGTGAATTCGTGCGCCTGGGCGGGGCCCAGCCCATCCGGGTGGACGTCCGCCTGATTGCCGCCACCAATCAGGATCTGCGTGCCGCCTCCGACCAGGGCCGGTTTCGCAAGGACTTGTTCTTCCGGCTCAATGTGGTGGCTATCACCATGCCGGCGTTACGCGAGCGTCGCGAGGATATTCCCCTGCTGGCCAAATACTTTCTCGCCCGCTGCAGCCAGCGCTGCAACCGGCGCGTGCTGGGAATCTCGCAGCAAGCCGTGCGCTGCCTTCAGTACTATGATTGGCCCGGCAATGTTCGGGAGCTGGAAAACGTGATGGAGCATGCCGTGCTCCTCGGCTCCAGCGACGTGGTTATGCCGGAGGACTTGCCGGAAATTATCGTGGAAGGCCAGCCTGCGGCCGCGGAGCAGGCTGCGGGCTATCACTCCGCGGTTAGCGAGCTCAAGAAGAAGCTCATCCTGCAAGCGGTTCAGCAGGCGGAAGGCAATTACACGGAAGCCGCCCACATGCTGGGCATCCATCCCAACTACCTGCACCGTCTGATCCGCAACCTGAATTTGAAAGCCGCGCTGCGCTCCGCCGGCGAGCGCTCCGCCAGCTGAATTCAGCGATCCCGCTCAGCCTCTGCTCCCCTGCGTCTTTTCACCACAAAAACGTGGTAAGTGACCGCGTCCCAGGCGTTATGAATGCCGATGAAGAGCAGCACCAGCGCCGCCCCGGCAACACCAAACAGTGCCCCGCGAACATTCGAGCGAGTCGCATAGGCCGATCCAGCTAGCGTTGCATAGGCCGCGAGGGGCAGCAGAACATGGAATAGCCAGTCCTCCAACTGCGGCGCGTAGGCGGTCTGTACTCGCGCGCGCCGCGCCACGATCAGGACGTACACCATTCCGGCCACGCCCAGGACTCCGCAGAGAATCACCGCGCCAGCGATTCCGTGCCAGGGGGCGCTGATGCCCGCCGATATCAGCAGCACAGATCCGAAGTGAATGATGGTCGGCGTTGCAAACGCGCTGCCGGCGCGTTCCATATCTTTCTCGATCGGAATCTCGGCAATGAGAGTGATAACCACAAACTGCAATCCGATCAAGGCGCCGGCAGACGAGCCGACGATCACGTAAAAATTGTCCCATCCGGCGGTAGGTCGCCAGCTTACCTTTGAATACTCCGGTGAATGCAACGCATCGGCGATGTCCTCGGAAGGACCTCAGTTTGTTCAGGTCTATGCAATGGCGGAGAGAGAGGGATTCGAACCCCCGATACGGTTCCCCGTATACACGCTTTCGAGGCGTGCGGTTTCAACCACTCACCCATCTCTCCGCGCCACGGACGCCCTGGACTGGTGGCAGGGGCCGCTTCCGAATTGTGCGGCAGGCCGCTTGTACCAAGGCCTGCTCTGCCATTCTAAATGAGGCGGAGAGGCAGGGAGAATGGCGGGCCAGGGTTCACCAGCGAGGGTTCTCATCCGCTTCCATCCGGGTTCATCCGCGGCAAACGAATTCAAGAAAGGCAGATCAGTCAAAAAAAAGCCGGCCCCCTGGTCAGGGCCGGCTGGTCCGGTCGCTGTGAGCTCGGTTTCTAGGCCACCGATCTCAGGTTGCTCGGGCGCTCCACTGGAGGCGCCACGTTATGCTTTGCCTCGCTGGCCGCTCCTGAGGCCGCCAGGAACCCGCCCACGAATAGCGCCGCGAACAGCGCATAGCCGCCTTCTGTGAACAGGTGCCGTACCGTCAGCACGCTGACGGTAGCGTTCCCCGCGTTGGCGATCTCGGCCGGCGCCAGAATCAGCACGGCGACCAGAATGGCGGAGAAGATGCACATTCCGAAGGTCACCAGCCCATGGTACATGGCGATGCTACGGTTTCCAGTGCCACTAAGCCGGCCAGCCGTGCGCCCCGCGAAGTACAGCGCGAACAGGGTCACGATGCCTTGCCAGATCGAGATTCCGGTCGCCATGGTTCCGGACGTCGGCGAAGCGGCGCTGCCGCCGAAGATGGCGATTCCTAAAGCAAGGAACGTGATCGAAATTGCGAGGAACACGAACGTTCCCGCAAAGATTGCCGACCACGAGGCACGATTGCTGCTCGTGAGCGGCATGTTGCTAGCGTAGTCTGCCATTGCTTACCCCCTTTATCCTGTTGGATGGGGGGCACCAGCCCGGACGTGGCCCCAGGGAAGGTACATTAAATGCGGGCTGGATGCGTTTAAATATCGTGACCCGATGCATCAGCTCGCATGAGGGCGGCGGTCCTGGGTTCCTGGCCGGGGTCAGCCCTTCTGCTCTGCCCGGCGAGCCCGAAAGAAGGCCTGCAGCATCTCCGCGGAGCGCCCTGCCAGCACCCCGCCTTCTACCTGCATGCTGTGGTTCAAGGCGGGATGGTTGAGCACCGGCAGCACGGAATGCACTGCTCCCGCCTTGGGATCGTCAGCGCCGTACACCAGGCGCCGCAAGCGGGCATGTACCAGCGCTCCCGCGCACATCGGGCAGGGTTCCAAGGTAGCGTACATCTCGCACTGCAGCAGACGATGGTTGCCGAGGGCCTGGGCCGCCTGCCGCAGCGCCACCATCTCCGCGTGGGCCGTGGGATCGCCGTCCAGCAGGTTGCGGTTGAACCCCCGCCCCACCAATTTTCCTTCGCACACCACTATGGCTCCTACTGGCACCTCGCCCGCTTCCAGCGCTCGTTGTGCCTGGCGCAGTGCTTCCTCCATCCATAGCTCATCGGGAGTGGCGGATTTCATGACGAGAACAGCATTGTAGCCTTCCGAGCCGGTAGTCTCACCAGCTGCCCGCAGCAAACCCCGCATCCAGAAGCTCCCTCTAATGGTGAGTCATCCTGCTTTCAGCGCCAGAAGCAGGAAACATCGGAGGAGATGCATGAAGCGAGTACTTACCTTGGCATCCATTTTGCTGCTTGGGGCGGCCGTGGCGGTGGCACAAGATCAGAGCACAACATCGTCAAGCGACCCCAACAGCGGACAACAGGCTACCCCGCAAACCCAGCAGGCGCCTGACCAGAGCCAGACCCCAGCTGCCAATCCCAACAACCCCAATTCGCCGTCCAATCCCAGCGACCAGGCCGGAGCCAACGCTCAGGGCGCTTCGCCGGCGAGCGGCCAAACCACGGTGCAGGGCTGCCTGAGCGGTTCCAACGGCAACTACACGTTGACCCAGGACACCACCGGCACCACTTACACGCTCTCTGGCGACACCAGCCAGCTGCAGCAGCACGTGGGCCACGAAGTAAGCATTACCGGCACGAGCAGCAACTCATCGGCCACGGGCACTTCCGGCGCGGCCAACCCCAGCTCCGGCACCGCTTCTTCCAGCAGCGGAGCAGGTAATTCCCTGGCTGTCACCTCGGTGCAGCACATCGCTGATAGCTGCAGCAGCAGCAGCGGCGCTGCTAACCCGGGGCCAACCGGCGCTACCGGCGAGGCGGCACAGGCCAACCAAACTAGTCCGTCGAGCTCGGCTGCGGCTGCTCCCCAGGGAGCCACGACCCAGGCCGGTTCGGCTTCGAGCCAGAACGCCACCACTAACCCCAACGACCAGGCTGCCATGCAGCAGAACCAGCCGGCCGGCGCGGCTTCGGGAACTCCCAGCGCTTCGCCGAGCGGAACTGATACGACTAGCCAGCAGTCGACTACTTCGACCACCACCACCCAGAGCAGCTCGTCCAGCAATGCGGGCTCCGCTCAGCCGGCTACTCCCAGCGATCAGAGCAGCTCGAATCCGTCCAGCGGCGCCGCCGCGGAGAATAATCCCTCCGCCACCGGCAACAGCGCTGTAAGCGGAACCGAAAACTCGAACCAGAACGCAGCCGCAGCCGGTCAGAACGCTGACCAGAACGCCGCCAGTGCCGATCAGACTGGCGCTGCCGCTGCCACTGACAACACGCAGACGGCCCAGAACAAGGCCGCCGGCAATCTGCCGCAGACCGCATCCCCGTTGCCCTTGCTCGGGCTTCTGGGCTTCGGCTCGCTGGCTGCCGGCATCGTCACTCGCCGTCGCAAGTAAGAACCTGGAGACGCGGCCACAACCGCTTGCTCACAGTACGAAGGGCTGCCTAAGCCGCAACACCGGGAGCAGAACGCTCGTTCCCGGTCCTGCGGCTCCGGGCAGCCTTTTCGCTTGCATCCAGTGATAAACTGACCTTTCGGTGACCTATGGGACTATCCATTTCCAACGTGCTTCGCCGCGTCTTCCTAATAGACCTGCTTAAGGGATTGTCCGTAACCTTCCGGTACCAGGATCCAAAAGAGGTCTACACCGAGCAGTATCCCTTGCAGCGGCCGCAGGTGGCTGAGCGCTACCGCGGGGCGCCGCGCTTGAACGTGAATCCTGATAGCGGCGAGACCATGTGTATCGCTTGCGACCTGTGCGCCTTGGCCTGCCCTGAGCACCTGATCGTGGTCACCAGCGAGCGCAATGCCGCCACCCGGCGAAAGGAACTCACCACCTTCACCTACGACCTCAGTCGCTGCATGTTCTGCGGCTTGTGCGAGGACGCTTGTCCCACCGACGCGCTGGAGTTGACCCAGGATTTCGAACTCGCCAACTACTCCCGCGAGGGCGCCATCTGGGACCGGCAGACTCTGGAAAAGGGCCCGCAGCCTACGGTCTATAGTCGGTAGTACCTAGTACCGTGTTCCGAGTACCGGGAGGCCACGCTACCGTTGCTTAAAGTCACCTGCAAATTGCTGCTGGCTGCCGCGCTGCTGGCCGGCGGCGTCTTGGCGCAAGATTCCACTCCCGCGCCTCAGCCCGCCCCTCCGTCCAGCGCTCCTGCCCAGTCACAAGCCTCCCCCGCCGCCAAGCCGGAAACCCATATCACGCCGCAGCAGGCCGAGGAACTGTTTCGCTCGGTTGACGATATTCTCCATTTCGCCAGCCAGGACACCGGCCTCCCCATTCGCCATTCCGTTAAGCGCGCCCTGGTCAGCCGCGACCAAGTAATGAAGTATGTGCAAGGCCGCATGGGCGACGACAAGGACGCGCAGCGCCTGCGCCGCTCCGAACTGGTCCTGAAGAAATTCGGCTTGCTGCCCCGCAACTTTGATCTGCAAACCTTCCTGGTCAACTTGTTGCGCGAGCAGGTGGCCGGCTACTACGATCCCAAGTCCAGAACCGTCAACCTGCTCGACTGGGTGGACGCGGACGTACAAAAACCGGTACTGGCCCACGAACTCACGCACGCCCTGCAGGATCAGAGTTTTAACCTCGAGCGCTGGTTGAAAGATGGTCCGGGTGCGGAGAAGAAGGATGCGGACGTGCAGGATGACGAAGCCGTCGCCGCCCGCCAGGCCGTCACCGAAGGCCAAGCCATGGTCGTGCTCACTGATTACGAGCTGGCGCCCTTGGGCAAGTCCATTCTCGATGCTCCCGACATTGTTGCGCAAATGAAGGCCAGCGCGACCTCGGGTTCCCCGCTTTTCAACACCGCCCCGCTCTACATCAAGGATTCTCTCGCTTTTCCTTACACCTATGGTTTGGATTTTGAGCGCACCTTGCTGCAACGGCAGGGGAAGGAGGCCGCATTCGATGGCGTGCTGCGGCATCCCCCACTGAACACGCGCGAGGTGATGCAGCCAGCCGTATACCTGGCCGGCCAGCATGTTGCGCCTTTGCACCCGCCCAAACTGGAGAAGGTGCTGGGCAAGTCCTGGCAGAAGGTGGATGTGGGCGCGGTGGGTGAATTTGATATTTCCGTGCTGGTGGAACAGTATGCCGGGGAAGCTGTCGCTCGGCGGCTCTGGCCGCAATGGCGTGGCGGTTATTATTATGCCGCGCGCCAGAAGAATGCCTCGCCTGACAGCCTGGCCCTGCTCTACCTTTCGCAATGGGCGGAGCCGGAGCAGGCGACCAGATTTGCTGGCATTTACGCCCAATCGTTAAAGAAAAAGTACAAGCAAGTTGAGCCTGCTGGTGGGACGCGGCCGGCGCAGCCCTCCGCCGGCGTGCAAGTCTCCATCGCCGACGCTACTACTCAGTGGAACACGGAAGAAGGGCCAGTCTTTGTCGAGCCTCACGGCAATTTCGTGCTGGTCTTGGAGGGCTTTGATCCTGCTACCGCCGCCAGCCTGCGCCAATCCGTGTTGCCGCCCACCACCACCCCTACGTCAGACTGAAGCGGACAGCTAGTGAGCCAGCCAGTCCTGCTGCTTACTCCCCCACCAGAATCCCCCTCGTGGTCTGAATCAGCGGCACGTCCTTGCCTTCGCAAACAATGCGGAACCGTTTGCCTTGCCAGCTGATCACCGCTTCTGTTCCTGCTTCCCACGCTTCTACATGGGTAGCCGCAAAGCAGATCTGGATTTCTCTTTTTGGAGCGTGGCCTACCCAGGTCTCGGGTTCGTGGAATTCCGGCGAACCTGTGTCCTCCTGTTCAGTGCGTGCGTGTTCCTTAGTAAGCATGATGACCTCCTTATGATTGCTGCTCATTTCCGCGCCGAGGGCCGAAAACCGGCGGCCGACGACGTTTCTCCGCTCCCGCCCAGCATTTGCCCCTGACAGCGGCCGCACAGCCACGCATCCTTGATATCAATCCACTCCACGGCGTGCGAAGCCGCCATGGCACAGCGATAGTCGTGGCAGTGGGTTAACTCCAGTGTATGACCAATTTCGTGCACCGCCTCCTTCAACAGGCGTGACCGCAATATTCCCGAATCGGGAGGAAGTCCGTAAAACTCCTGGCGCAGGCGATAGCTGGAGACGACTGCGCACGGACCCCCAATCTGCGCCTCGCCAAATACAAAGGTCAGAATGGGGATGTAAAGGTCCACGGCCGCGACCGCCAGCATCCGCCAGCAGTCCTGCGTGAGCAGCGGCTGCATGGCCGCCAGAACCTGAGATGAGTGATATTGCTGCCGCTCCGGGTGGAAGGCAAACTCCGGATCCAAAGGGCGGGGCAGGACGCGAAAAGAGACGCGAAACAGCCCGCCCAGGGCAGCGCCCAGCTCCCGGAGCAGCTGGCCGTCGAAGTTCCCGATCGGCAGCAGGTGCAAAAGCTTCATCGGCTTGCAACCGTGGACCGGCTCCAGCCATAGCGTTTGATTTTGTGGTGCAGCGTTACCCGGTCAATGCCCAGGATCTCGGCTGCCCGGGTCTGGTTCCAGCCGCAACCCTCCAGCACCCTCAGGATGTGCGCCTTCTCGATTTCCTCCAGCGATTTGGACGATGTGCCATTGTGGTTGCGCGGCTTGAGAATGAAGTCTGCCTCCCGCAACTCCGGCTCCTGCGCCACCACCATGGCGCGTTCCACCGCGTTTTCCAATTCGCGCACGTTGCCCGGCCAGTCGTTCTGCTGCAAAGCGTACATGGCCTCCGGCGCCACCCGGCTGATGCGCTTGTTCATGGCCAGGGAGAACTTCTGCACGAAGTGCTCCACCAGCGCCGGCACATCGTCCGCGCGCTCTCGCAGAGCCGGCAGTTCGATGCGAAAGACGTTCAGCCGGTAGAAAAGGTCGGGGCGGAACTTGCCCTCCTCGATCAGTGTCTCCAGGCTCTTGTTGGTGGCGGCAACGCAGCGGAAATCCACTTTGATGGGCTGGTTGCCGCCTACCCGTGTAATCTCGCGCTCCTGCAGCACCCGCAGGAGGTCGGTTTGCGTCTTCAGGCTGATATCGCCAATCTCATCGAGGAAGACCGTGCCACCCTCGGCAACTTCAAATTTTCCCTTTTTGCGGTACTGCGCTCCCGTAAAAGCGCCCTTCTCGTGCCCGAAGAGCTCGCTTTCCAGCAGGGTTTCCGTGAGCGCGCCGCAGTGAATCACCACCAGCGGCTTGTAGCGCCGGGAGCTAGCGGCATGGATTGCCCGCGCGACCAACTCCTTGCCCGTGCCGCTCTCCCCGGTGATCAGCACAGTGGCATCGGTGGGGCCGACGGTCTCAATCGCGTTCAGCACGCGCTGCATGGCGGTGCTCTTGCCCACCATGTCCGGAGGGCGCATCACCTCGGCCACGGTCTCCTTCAAAGCAATGTTTTCCTGCTCGGCATGCCGGTGGGAGAGCGCGTTCTTCACCAGGTGCGCAATTTCGTCCGGATCGAGCGGCTTGGTGACGTAATCGTAGGCGCCGTTCTTCAGGGCTGCGACCGCCGTCTCCACTGAGGCGTAGCCGGTCATCATGATCACGATCAGCTGCGGGTCCACTTCGTGCAGGCGGCGCTGCAGTTCGATTCCGTCGGTGCCCGGCATCTTGATATCCAGCAGGGCCGCATCCCAGCGCTGTTCCGCCATCCGCGAGAGCGCTTCGCTGGCACTCTCCGCTGTGCCCACCTCGTAACCTTCTTCGTGAAACCATTTGTTCAGCGAATCGCGCACGCTGAGCTCGTCATCCACGATCAGCAACCTGCCTTGGCCGTTCACCTTCGTCACCTCGCTTTGCCCGCTGCCGCCAGTTTCGCGCCCATGGCCTCTTTCGCCCCGGCCTGTAGCGGCAAATGCACTATAAAAGTCGTGCCCCGTCCCAATTCTGACTGCACCTCGATTGTTCCCCCGTGGCGCTCCACGATGCTGCAGCTGATGGCCAATCCCAGGCCCACTCCATGCCCGCTTTCCTTGGTGGTGAGGAAAGGCTCGAAGATCTGCGGCAGGATTTCCGGCGCGATGCCGCTGCCGTCGTCGCGCACCCTCAGCTCCAGTTGACGGCCGTCGGAAGTGGCCGCGGCGCTCAGCCACAGATTGCCGCCGCGGGGCATGGCGTCAACCGCGTTCATGGCCAGAGCCAGCAGCACCTGCTCGATTTGCGCTCCGTCGCAGATCACCGGCGGCAGTCCGGGGGCGATCTCTTCCTGCCACTGGATATTGCTCAGCTCCAGTTGGTGCTGCACCAGGCGATAACAGCGGTTCATTACCGCGGCGATGTCGGTGGCCTGCAGGTTGATGGGCTGAACGCGCGAGAACGTGAGCAGGTTCTTGACCAGGTCGCCGCAGCGCCTGCTTTCTGAGGCGATCAGCTCCAGGCATTGCTCCGCCTCTTTGTGCTTGTCCCGGCCACCGTCGGGCCGCTCCATCCATTTCCGCAGCAGCTTGGCGTAGGTCAGGATGCCCGAAAGCGGATTGTTGATTTCATGCGCTACTACCGCCGCCAGCTTGCCCACGGAGGCCATTTTTTCCGCCTGCAGCATGTGCTCGTGGGCGCGCTTCAGTTCCCGCGTCTTCTCCTCCACCCGGTCTTCCAACGTGCGCGCCCAGGCGGTGATCTCCTCTTCGTCCTTCCGCAATTGCAGGCTCATGCCGTTGAAGGAATCGGCCAGTTCGCCCAGTTCATCGCTGGAGGTGGCCTCAATTTGGTAGCCGCGCTCACCTTCGCGGAGCTTGTGCGTGCCCGCGGTCAGCCGCTTCACTGGCTTCTGCACCACCTGCCACACGAACACCCCGCTGAGAAAGGCAATCAGCAGCACCGCGACCAGCGTATAGGCCAGCAGGCGGCGCGTTCCCTGGGCCAGGCTGGCGTCCGCCGTTGCCAGGCTCAGGTTGGTGTCCAGCACGCCTAGAATCTGCTGGCTGGCGGGATGCGCGTGGCAGGCCGCGTTGGAGCAGCTGGGCTGATTTTCAATGGGCGTAATGATGCCCAGCACCCGGTGGCCATTGGGCTTATAAATGCGGAATCGGTCAGGACGGTCCAGCCGCGCCATGGGCTGCGACTGCGCGTGGCAGCCATAACACGCTTCCGCTCCCTTGTCCACGTTGCGATTGACTTCGCTCGGGTCCGTGGAATAGCTGATTTTCCCCTGCTGGTCAAAAATGCGCACTCGCACCACCCCGGGTTCGCCGGCAATGGTGCTCATGATGTGGTAGAGCCCTTCGCGGTCATTACGCAGCATGCAGTACGAAGTGCTGCGCTTGATCACATCGCTGACCCGCTCTGCCGCCTGCAGCGTGGCGGCTTCCAGGTGATGCCGGTGGAGACGGATGGTCGCGAAACCCAGCAGCGCGAAAATGATCACCATCGCGCCCAGCAGCAGCAGAATCAGTTTTGCCCCCAGGCTGTGGGCCAAGGTCAGACCTCGGCGCCAGGCTGCTCCGGTTTGCTCAATCGCCCGCATGCTCCGGTATCGCCTCTCCCACTACGTTGCCGCCAACCGCTTTTTGCGGCTCTTCTCGCGCCGGCAGCGGTTCGTCGGCAGGGAAGATGGGCAGGTACTTCACGGCTAACCCGAACATGGCAAAACCGGAAGCGATGATGCCGCCGGTGACTGCCAGCTCCGTCCAGCGCGGGATGTAGTGCAACCCCGCCGACGATTCCATCCCCGTAATGCTCACATTCAGCCGGTTGGTGATGAATCCCAGCACTACCAGCACCGCCGCCAGGTAGAGGCCGCCGGGGCTGCTGCGCACCCGCCTGAAAGCCAGCAGCGCCAGCGGCGCCGCCAGGGCCAGCACCAACTCCAGCAGGAACAGCAGGGTTTCATAGCGCTGGTACGCTCCGGCGAACAACTGCTGCAATACGCCGCGGTGCACCAGGTCCTCAATTCGCAGGATCCCGTAAACCGCCAGCACCACCAGCAGCACCCTTCCCAACTCCTGCAGGATGGGCAATTCCAATTGCCGCCCAAAATGCTTGGCGCTCATCGATGATTCGAAGATGGTCATGGCCAGACCCACAGCAATCGCCGACAGAAAGAAGAACACCGGCAGCAGTGGCGTGTACCAGAACGGGTGCAGCTTATTGGGCATGATCAGGTAGAGCGTGCCCAGAGATGACTGGTGAAGCGTGGAGAGAATTACGCCTAAAATGACCAGCGGAATAAGTGCCTTGCGGATGATCTTCAGCGGCCGCTCCAACCGGAAGCGCTCCAGCACGATCGGCGAGAACTCCAGCGCCAGAACGCTGGTATAGAGCATCACGCAGTAGGCCACTTCAAACATCACCGAGTGCGGGTTGCGCATCACCAGCGGGTGCCAGATGCGATATGGTCGTCCCAGATCGAACATCAGCGCCACGCACACCAGCACGTAACCCAGGAACGCGGTTAGCACGGTGGGCCGCACGATCGGTTTCAGGCGCTGCAGGTTGAAGATGTGCACTGCCGCGGTCAGGGTGAAGCCCCCCGCCGCCAGCATCACGCCGCACAGCACGTCGAACCCGATCCACAGTCCCCAGGGAAACTGGTCGCTAAGGTTGGTGGAGCGGCCCAGGCCTTGAGCGAAGCGCACCACGGTGGCGTAAGCCGCGGCCGCCAGCAAGGCAATCAGGACTGCTTTCCAGAAGGTCAGCCGGAATTTCATTTCTTCCTCGCTTTCCTGGCCTCTTTTTCCGCGCTCTCTTGTGCCTCAGCCGCGGCCACTTCCTCCCGCCGGTGCGTGATCCACCACACACCCCCCAGAAGGATTCCGCCCAGCGGCACAAAATCCGGAATGCGCGAGAGCACGCGGTAGGTGAGCAGGGGCAGTGGGTCGCGCGTCAGTTCAGCAGGGAAGCCGAACTCCTCGAAGGGCACGCTGGAAAGCATCAGTACCGAGGTTCCGCCCACTTCCGTCAGCCCGTACACGTGGTTGACATACTTGCCCGGGTTGTCATGCAACCGCTGTTCCGCTTCCTTGATCAGCTCGTCACGCTCGCCGAACTTGGTGGCGCCGGTGGGGCAGGCTTCGGCGCATGCCGTCGGTTTGCCGGCTTGCACGCGGTCGGCGCACATGGTGCACTTCTGCACCCTTGGCAATACCTTGGACCATTCATATTTTGGAACGCCGAAAGGACACGCCACCATGCAGTAGCGGCAGCCCATGCAGCGGCTTTCTTCATAAATCACCGGGCCCGCCGCGGTCTTGTGCATCGCTCCCACCGGGCACACCGAAGCGCACGCCGGATCCTGGCAGTTCATGCACATGCGCCGCATGAACTTGTCGCCTTTGCTCAGCACCACGGTAAATTTGTGGTCCGACTGCCGCTCCTCGCCGGCCACCGTCTCGTTATATGGCAGCTGGTTTTTTTCCGCGCACGCCTGCTCGCATTGTTTGCAGCCGATGCACAGCGTGGCGTCGTACAACAGGGCCTTGCTCATGGGTTTCTCCCGGGAACTCAGTTGCGGTTACAGACGGCGGAACATAGTGGAAAGAAGAAGCCCGCCTGATGGGGGAGGGAGGGGGAGGTGACCAGGACAAACTCGGACTACAGTGGAACCACCCGAGCCCCGCTGGTACGGGACCCGGGTGGGCCGTCCCTGTAAGCGCTGCTATGCGGAGCGTCAAGCCCGGTCCGGGGAAAGGTGCCGAACCACGCTGCAGGTCGAGCAGCCGATTTGCCATTGACTGCTTCACCGCACGCTCCTGTGTCATTCCGGCCACCAGTCCCAAGCACGTGGTAGCCACAGCCCTGCCAACAGGGACAGCAATCTTCTACTTCTTGCCCATGCCGCGGATGTGAGCCACCAGCGCCTTGACCTGCTCCGGCGTGACGCCCTTCTTTTCGAAGGCGTGCGTAGCTTTCTTGCTCGGCCCGCCGTTGGCGATGAAATCGGTCAGCTCAGCATCCGACATGCCTTGTGTCTTTTCCGACACCAGGCTGGGGATTTTGGCCGCCGGTTTGCCCTCACCAGTCGCGCCGTGGCACATGGCACACTTTGCTTTGTAGAGCGCTCCACCGTCCTCCGCCCATGACAGATTGGGCAACATGATGAATAGCGCTACAGCGATAACTCCTACCAGGGCCGCGAGTTTGCTGAGTTTCATGATGACGTTGCTCTCCCATCCAAGAATTAAGCCGCCGAGCCTGGTGTTTCAGAACTCATCAGCAGCACCATGCTCTATGGCAAGTTTCAACGTTGGAAGGGTTTAGTGCTGTGACTGGGGTCACTTTTAGAGGTGAGATACGTCCGGCGGCGAGGTGTTTTGCCGCACATCCCGCGATGCGGAATGCAACACAAGAGCAGCAACCTATAGTAGCGACGCGACTTGTTACGCTTATCCTCTCCACCGGGAGAATGCAACGGCAGAGCTACCTGCGCTAGAGACGCTGTATGTTGCGTCTCTCCACAAGAAAGTTTGCACTGGTCAGGTTTGCGCTGTCGTGGAAGCGTGCGGCTTCAGCCGCACGAATATTGGCGAAGAGAACTACGGCTTTAGCCGCAGTGGTTTCGGGAGAATACATTCAACCGGATGGCTCTAACCCGCTCCCGGCTCGGCGACCGACTCAGCCGCTACCCGGCCACCGCTCGGATCACCGGCACCATTAACAACATGATACTGGCTAAACCCCACAGTACCGCGACACTGCGAATGGCTCGATTCACTTTGGATAGTTTTCGCATAATTCCTTCTATTTTATTTGACACCGGCAGCGCCCATTTTGACTGCCGAGGTGCTGGGCTCGCACACCGCTGGAATGCCCATCCGGCGCAAAAATGCCATCATTGGGCACCAGTTGGTGAGGCCCGATTGGAACAGGTTCAAGCCCACGAAGGCGGTGAACAGGTACCAGTACGGGCTTACCCAGTGTCCCAGGGCCAGCGAAGCCAGTATAAACGTGCCAGCGATCAGTCTTAAAGAACGTTCAATTGTCACGGTGTTACCTCCGTCATAACAAAGCCTGTGTGGGGACGGGGCTTTGCCCCTATACAATCCATCTCTAGTCCGCGCTCTGCGCCAGTACCGGAGCAGATGGCATTCTCGCCGCCTCGCCTTTGCGCTCGCTCAGGTAATACAAAACCGGCACCGCCATGCGCGAGAGCACGGTGGAGGCTACTTCCCCCGCCATCAGCGAGATCGCCAGCCCTTGGAAAATGGGGTCGAAAAGGATGACGCTGGCGCCCACCACCACCGCCGCCGCAGTCAGCAGCATGGGCCGGAAGCGCACCGCGCCCGCGTCCACCACGGCCTCTGCCAGGGGCATGCCCTGCCGCCGCCGCAACTCGATAAAGTCCACCAGAATGATGGAATTCCGCACAATAATGCCCGCGCCAGCGATGAAACCGATCATGGATGTGGCGGTGAAGAACGCGCCCATCAGCGCGTGTGCGGGCAAAATGCCAACCAGGGTCAACGGAATGGGCGCCATAATCACCAGCGGTGTCTTAAACGACTTGAACCAGCCCACTACCAGGATGTAGATCAGCACCAGCACGGCGGCAAACGCGAGTCCCAGGTCGCGGAACACCTCTACGGTGATATGCCACTCCCCGTCCCACTTCATGCTCAGGCGCTCGGTGGACTCGGGCAGGGTAGTGCCGGTGTACTGCCGCAGCTGGTAGCCCTCGGGCAATTTGATTTGGGAAATGGGTTCGCGCATCTTCAGCAGCGCATAAACCGGGCTCTCTTCCTCGCCGGAAACATCGCTGGTCACATAAACCACCTCGCGCAGGTTTTTCCGGTAGATGCTGGTGTCAATGGTGGTTTGTTTGAAGTTGGTGACCTCGTTTAACGAAACCTGGTGGCCATCGGCCGTTGGCAGCTTGAGCGCGCCCAGGTCCTGCATGCTGGAACGTTCCGGACGGGCCAGCTGCACCTCAATGGGCACATCTTCCCGCGAATTGGGATTGTGCAGCAGCCCGGCCTCGGCGCCATGGAGGGCGATGCGCATGGTCTGGGTCACATCGGCAGCGGAAATGCCGTGCAACGCCGCCTTGTCCAGATCCACCTGCATGTCGTACTTGGTTTGTGGGTCCTCGACGTACCAGTCCACATCCACCACGCCCGGCGTCTTCTGGAATACCCTTTTGATCTGTGCGGCTACCTGCGTCTGCCGCTTCAAGTCGGGGCCGTAAACTTCGGCCACCATGGTCTCCAGCACCGGCGGGCCAGGCGGCACCTCCGCCAGCTTGATGCGGGCACCAAAGGGCTGGGCAATAGCCGCCAGCTGCGGCCGCAGCCGGCGCGCGATTTCATGGCTCTGCGCGCTGCGCTCATCCAAGGGCAGCAGGTTCACCTGGATATCCGCCTGGTTGGGCCCCCGCCGCAGGAAGTAATGCCGCACTAGGCCATTGAAGTTGTAGGGTCCGGACGTGCCGGCGTAAATCTCGTAATCCGTGACCTCGCGCTGTTGCCCCAGATAGCGTCCCAGGGACTGCGCCACATGAGCCGTCTGCTCCAGGGTGGTGCCGTCGGGCATGTCAATGATCACCTGGAACTCGCTCTTGTTGTCGAAGGGCAACATCTTCACGCGAACCCATTTCAGGGGCACGAAGGTGGCCGCAGCCAGCAGCAGGACCACCACGCCGCCCAGGAAGAACCAGCGGTAACGTGCATGGACAATCAGCGGGTTCATCAGCCGCCGGTAAAGGCGCGTGGTCCAGCCTTCAGTTTCGTGCAGGGCGTGCCCGTTTTCGCCCGCGTAGTGGCGAAGCAGCCGCAGCGCCGCCCAGGGCGATACCACGAAGGCCACGATCAGCGAGAACACCATGGCCGCTGAGGCGCCCACCGGGATAGGCCGCATATAGGGCCCCATCAGCCCGCGCACAAAGGCCATGGGCAGGATGGCGGAGATTACGGCGAAGGTGGCGAGGATGGTGGGATTGCCCACCTCGTCCACGGCTTCAACGGCCACGGTGGCCAGGCTGCGCCCGCGGCTGGAAGGCAGGCGGAAATGGCGCACGATGTTTTCTACCACTACGATGGCATCGTCTACCAGGATGCCGATGGAGAAGATAAGCGCGAACAGCGTCACCCGGTTCAGGGTGTAGCCGTAGAAATAAAAAATGGCCAGTGTAAGCGCCAAGGTGACGGGCACGGCCAGCAGCACCACCCCCGATTCGCGCCAGCCCAGCGCCAGCGCCACCAGCAGCGTGACCGAGAGCGTCGCCAGCAGCAGATGCTTGAGCAGTTCGTTGGATTTGTCTCTGGCGGTCTCGCCGTAATTGCGGGTCACTGTGACTTGCAAATCATTGGCCAGCAAGTTGCCGCGAAGCTCATGCACGCGGGCCAGCACGCGGTCCGCGATGATGCTGGCGTTCGTTCCTTTGCGCTTGGCGATCGTTATGGTGACCGCCGGATACTCAGCGCCGGGAGCTGCCGACGCATGTGTCGAGGCGGGGCTTTGGGTGGCCTGGATGGGGCGAACCGCTCCTGCTCCATTCGCAAACAGAACATAGTTGTCCGGCTCCGCCGGCCCATCTTCCAACCTCTGCACCACGTCGCGCAGATACACCGGGCGGCCCTGGTGCACGCCCACTACCACCTGCTGCAAATCCTCAGTGCGAGTGAAGAAGCGCCCAGCCTCAACTTGGAATTCCTGGTTGTCGCGGGCGAAACTACCAGCCAAGCCGCGGCTGTTGGCCTGCTGCAGCTGCCCCACTACCGCCCCCGGCGTTAGTCCATAGGCCGCCAGCTTCTGCGTGTCCAGCACCACCCGCGCTTGGCGCGGCTGCCCGCCGATAATTTTGGTTTCGGAAACGTCGTCCAGCTGTTTGAGCGACTGCTCCAGTTCGCCGGCAATGCTGCGCAACTGGTAGCTGTTGTAATTCGGCCCCCACAGAGTCAGCGCCACGATGGGCACGTCATCAATGGAGCGCACCTTGATCAGCGGCCGTGAAGCGCCTGGGGGAATGCGGTCGAAATTCGAATAGAGCTTGTTGTAGGTCCTGACAATGGCGTCTTCTTCTTTTTGCCCGACGTAGAAGCGCACAATGACCATGCTTACGCCCGGCCGGCTGGTGGAGTAGAGGTACTCCACCCCGGGCACCTCGCGCAGCAGCTTCTCCATGGGAATGGTGACGCGCTGCTCCACCTCCTGCGCCGAGGCTCCCGGCATCTGCACGAAAACATCGAGCATGGGCACGATGATCTGCGGCTCTTCCTCGCGCGGCGTCTGCCAAATCGCGAAGGCGCCCAGCAGCAGCGCCGCCGTAATGGCCAGCGGCGTCAGTTTCGACTGGATGAAGCTGTGCGCGATGCGACCAGCCAGCCGCAGAGGGGACGATTTGTCGTCGGATGTCTTCACCAAGTTCTTTCCCGCGGATTAACGCGGAGTGCTGCGGATGAATTCAGCACTTAGTATTCAGCCAGGAAGCCCTTAGCAATTAGTAGTTAGCATTTAGCCCTTAAACCACTTGCCACCCCCGCCGCTGCCGTGGACTGGCTAAGTGCTAATTGCTAGCTGCTAATTGCTTTCCACCCGCTTTCCTACCATCTCCCGATCCCCGGGGGCGGCCACCACGCGCTCTCCGCCCTGCAATCCAGAGAGCACTTCCACCTGCTCGTCCTGAGCTTTGCCCAGCGTGATGTAGCGCAGGGTGGCTACCCGGTCTTGGCCCACCACGTAGATTCCTTGCAATTGGCCGCGGTCCAGCACTGCGCTGCGGGGAAGCAGGATGGCCTGCCGATGTCCCCGTGGGATATGGGCACGTCCGAACAGTCCGGAGCGCAAGCGCGCATCCGCTGGCAATTCGATCTTCACAACAAAGCTGCGGCTGGCGGGATCGGCCGCCGGCAAAATCTGCGCCACGTGGCCGCTGAACTGCTTTCCGGGAACGGAATCGAGTGCGACCGGCACCGCCTGCCCCAGTTGGATCAGGTGGATATCGCCTTCGTCCACGCTGGCTTCCAAGCGGAACCGCCGCTGGTCTTCCACCACCAACAGCGGCATGCCGGGACTGGCCAGCGTGCCGGGATCGGCGCGCTTTTCCGTGACCACGCCATCAAAGGGCGCGCGCACCCGGGTGTAGCCCAGCGTGGTCTGCGCCTGGGCCAGCGCCGCCTGCGCCTGCGCCAATCCCGCCCGCGCCAGTTGGCTGCGGGCGGCGGCGGCCTGCCGCCGTGCCTTGATTTCGTCGAACTCCTGCGGGCTAACCGACTTCTTGTTGTACAAATCCTGGTAGCGCTTGAAGGTGGCCTCGGCCAGGGTGTTGTCCGAATCCCCCGCCGCGATCTCCTGCTGGGCGGCGTTCTCGGCGGCTCTTGCGCGTTGTACTCCAGCCTGGGGCTGCGCGTCTTCCAGCACGGCCAGCACTTCGCCACGCTTTACTCTGTCGCCTTCCTTCACCCGCATTTCCACGACGTTGCCCATGATTTGGCTGGCAAGCTGGCTGGTTTGCGCGGCCTGCAGCGTGCCTACAGCCTCCAGCCAGTCGGGGACCGTGGCGCGCTGCGCGGTAAGCAGTTGCACATCTCGAACCGTTTCCGGAGCGGCGGAGACGGTGCGCGGCTCGCTGCTGCAGGCCGCGAAGAAAAGCATGACAGCCAGCATCGCTACCAGGGCTAAAGCCCGTTTAAAAAGCAGCCTTTTCGCAGGGCTGAAGCCCTGCGCTTCCACTCCATTTGGAATGTCATGCTGAGCGGCTTTAGCCGCCGCATGTGTTTCTTGAAAATTGATGATTTTGTTCATGGCTGGATCACCGCCGAACTGGCGCTCAGAGTTCCCGTGGCCAGTTCCAGATTGGCGTAGCTGGTGCGCAGGCGGTAGACCGCTTCCCAGTAGTCGGTCTGGATCCTACGCGTGGCCTCTTCGATGGTGAGCAAATCCGTAATGGTAGTAATGCCGGCGTCGTAGCGGTTTTGGTTAATGCGCATGCTCTCTTCCGCCTGCCCTACCGCCGCCTGCCCCACTACCACCTGCTGGCGTGCGGAATCGAAATCGTAATAGGCGCGCCTCACTTCCAGCCGCACCTGGTCAGCGGCCGCCTGGTGTATAGCCGCAATCCGCTCCTGCAGAGCCTTTTCCCGCGTCAGCTGGGCCTTCTTGGCGCCGCCCTGAAACAGGTCCATCTGCAGTTCCAGCCCCGCCACCCAGTTGTTGCCTTGCACCTGGGAAAGCGTGGCGCTTTCAGTTTCCCAGCCGCCAAAGGCGTTCAGCTTGGGGCCGAAGGCCGACTTAGCGATGGACACAGCCTTCTCCTGCGCCGTCTGTTGGGCTTCAATCTGCTTCAGATCGGGACGCGAGGCCAGCGCCCGCTTCTCCAAATCAGGGAGTGCCGCCCGGGGCAGCGCCCCTTCGCTCAGCCCTTGCGAGGGCTGAAATTCCGCATCCGCCGGCACCCCCATGGTCGTGTCGAGCTGGGCGGCGGCAAACGCCAGGTTGCTGCGCGCGCGTATCAGTTCCTCTTGCCGGCTGGCCAGGCGCACTTGCGCGCTCAGCAGGTCCGACTGCACCACTACGCCGCTCTGGTAGCGGGCCTGGCTGCGGTCCAGAATGGATTGCGCCGTCTTTACTGACTGCTCGGCCACGTCCTGCTGCTTTTGCGCCAGCAGCAGCCCCAGGTAGGCCTGCACCACGCGAAAAATGGTTTCCTGGTCGGCGCGCTCCAGTTGATGGCCGGCGGCTTGCTGCAGGTCCTTTGCCCGGGCTAGGTTTTTTACATTGGCGAAGGAGTCAAACAGGCTCCAGTTGCCGGAAAAGCGCGAGCTGAAGTTGCCGATCGGCGTCGGCGTGTTCAGCCGGTTCAGCGCGAAGTCCGCGACCGTGAACCGCTCCTGCCGCAAGCGCGTCCCGAACACGTAGACGGGATCATTTCCGCGGGTGGCGCTCTCCGTGAAGCTCACGCGCGGCAGCAAACCGGAACGCGCCTCTTGCACGCCCGCTGCGGCGGCATGCTGGTCGGCCACCGCCATCTTCCGCTGCGGATTTTTCTCCAGCGCCATGCTGACCGCCTGCCGCAGGCTGAGCGGGGCTTGCCCCAGGGCAGCCGGCGCCAGCAGGACCGCGATCACTGCCGCTGATAGAGCGATCTTCCGCCGAATTGGGTTCGAACCCATCAACTCTGTTCCGGTCCTCGTGTAAATGTCACTAGCGTATGTCTGCAACCGGGGTGCTTGGCAGTGACTGCCGTCACACTGAACCGCCATTGTCATCCCGCATCAGGCCACCGGCTGCGGCTTTTCCGCGCCCATCTCGGCCACGATTTCGTACGTGGTGTGGAAGGCAGCGGTCTGCTTCACCATGGCCCCTACTGAGCAGTACTTCTCTTCCGACAGGCGAATGGCTTCCTCCACCGCTGCCGGGTCCACGTCGTATCCGGTGATCACGTGATGGATACGCACCGTTGTGAAAACCTGCGGAGGACGCTCCGCCTGATCGGCCTCTACGCGCACCTCGTAAGCAGTTACATGCTGGCGGTATTTCTGCCGCAGGATGGTGATGACGTCGAAGGCGGTGCATCCGGCCAGTCCGACCGCTACCAATTCGATGGGCTTGGGCCCAGTCGCCCCGGCGCTGTCATCCAGCAGCAGGTGATGCCCGCTTCCGCTGCGGGCCACAAATTGGCGTTGCGTCTTAAGTGGTTGAGTAAGAGTGACTTTGGCTTCAATCATGGCTTCCTCCCCTGTGCTCCCTCTTGCCCGATCACATCCATAAATGCAACTGGCGGAGATTTGTTACAGGAGATATGCAGTTCAGCAATACTGCCTGGCAGCCAATACATGCGTGGAGGCGGGGCTATGCCCCGCCTGGACGGGGCGGGACCCCGTGCCTATATAGGTTGCGCAAACAAAAAGGCCCGCCTTGTGGCGGGCCGGTTGGGAAGCTTAAGAGAAGCGCTACTGGTGCGCTGAGGGATGCTCCGCCTCAGGGGTGGACAGCGACGGCATGGGTTGCGTGCCGGTCACGCCAACTTCCGGCAACGGCCGCTCCAGCGCCAGCGCCAGTACCTGGTCCATAGTGTCCACGAACTGCAGCTTCATGGCATTGCGCAGGTTTTCCGGCACGTCCGGCAGATCCTTCTCGTTTTCCTTGGGCAGGAGGACCTCAAACAGCCCCGCGCGGTGCGCTGCCAGCAGCTTTTCCTTGAGGCCGCCGATGGGCAGCACCTTGCCTCGCAACGTGATCTCTCCCGTCATGGCCAAATCGCGGCGCACGGGGATGCCGCTGAGCGCGCTGGCAATAGCTGTGCCAATCGTAATCCCGGCCGATGGCCCGTCCTTCGGAATGGCGCCCTCGGGCACGTGCACGTGGATATCGAGGTTGCGGTAGAACTCGCGCGGCAGGCCCAGGCGCGCGGCCCGGGAGCGAATGTAGGACATGGCCGCCTGCGCCGATTCCTGCATGACGTCGCCCAGCTTTCCGGTTAACAGCAGCTTGCCTTTGCCATCCACCACCGTGACTTCGGTGGTCAGAATGGAGCCGCCCACCTCGGTCCAGGCCAGCCCATTGACCAGTCCGACCTCGTTCTTCTCGTGCACCGCCAAGTCGCGGTACTTGGGCACGCCCAGGAATTCCTCGATGTTGTCAGCCGTGATCTTGATGTTGTAGGTTTCGCCCTCTTTGACTACGCGGCGGGCCACCTTGCGGCAGACGTTACCGATTTCGCGCTCCAGATTGCGCACGCCGGCTTCGCGGGTGAAGTAGCGGATGATGCTGACGATGGCGTCTTCGCTGAAGACGATGTTCTTTTCCGTCAGCCCCGCCTGTTCCCGCTGCTTGCGTACCAGGAATTGCTTGGCGATTTCGATCTTCTCCGCCTCGGTGTAGCCGTGCAGCCGCAGCACTTCCATGCGGTCCTGCAGCGCCGCCGGAATAGTGTGCATCACGTTAGCGGTGGCGATGAAGAACACCTGCGAGAGGTCGTATTCCACGTCCAGGTAGTGGTCCACGAACATGAAATTCTGCTCGGGATCGAGCACTTCCAGCAGAGCCGCCGAGGGATCGCCGCGGAAGTCCATCGACATCTTATCCACCTCATCCAGCATGAAGACCGGGTTTTTGGTGCCCGCCTTCTTCATCATTTGGATGATTTGGCCGGGCAGGGCGCCGATGTAGGTGCGGCGATGGCCGCGAATTTCGGCCTCGTCGCGCACGCCGCCCAGCGACATGCGCACAAACTTGCGCCCCGTGGCTTTGGCGATGGACATGCCTAGCGAGGTTTTGCCCACGCCCGGAGGCCCGACGAAGCACAGGATGGAGCCCTTGGGATTCTTCACCAGTTGGCGCACCGCCAGGAATTCGAGGATGCGTTCCTTGATCTTCTCCAGCCCGTAATGATCTTCGTTCAGCACCTTCTCCGCGCGGGAGATGTTGCGGATTTCCTTGGAGCGCTTCTTCCACGGCACAGCCAGCAGCCAGTCCAGATAGTTGCGAGAAACCGTGGACTCGGCTGACATGGGCGGCATGGCCTCCAGCTTCTTCAGTTCCTGGATAGCCTTCTCGTGCACCTCTTTGGGCATGCCGGCGGCGTCAACCTTCTTCTTCAGTTCGTCAAATTCGCTCTTCTCGCCGCGGCCCAGTTCCTTCTGGATGGCCTTGATCTTCTCGTTGAGGTAGTACTCTTTCTGCGCCCGCTCCATCTGCCGCTTCACCCGCGACTGGATGGTGCGGTCCATGTTCAGCTTTTCGATTTCAATGTCGAGCACGTCGGCGATGCGATTCAAGCGCTCGGCGGGATCGAAAATTTCCAGCAGTTCCTGCTTTTCCTCGATCGAAAGCTGCAGGTTGGCGGCGATGGTGTCGGTCAGTTTGGCCGGATCTTCCATGCGCACAGCCGCGATCATGGTTTCGTAGTTCAGGGATTGGCAAAGCTTCACGTACTGCTCGAACAGGGAAGTGACGCGCTGCATGCCGGCCTCGACCGCCGGCGTGGTCTCCAGGTTGTAGCGAGCCAGGCGCACGCTGGCTTCCATGAAGCCGTCATTTTCCGTGACCTGCAGGATCTTGCCGCGCTCGATGCCCTCCACCAGCACCTTGATGTTGCCGTCGGGCAGCTTCAGGCTCTGCACGATGTTCACCACCGTGCCCACCTGGTAGATCTCGTTAGGTTTGGGCTCGTCAATGCTGGCGTCGTGCTGGGTGGCCAGGAAGATCTTCTTGTCGGCGGTCAATGCCTCTTCGAGGGCGCGCACGCTGGAGGCTCGGCCCACCACGAAGGGAGTCATCATGTAGGGAAAGATGACCACGTCCCGGATGGGCATCATCGGCAGCTTTCGGGTCTCGAATTTTTCCTTGGTGGTCACCTTCGCTCCTGGTCCTTTAGATTCGTCCCGCCTGTAATGTGCTTTCCTGGCCTATCCGGCCTTTTCCATCATGGAGATGGAGACGTCGCGCTTCTCCACCATTTCGCGTGTGACCTCGAAATCCTTGACCCGCTTTTGGCCTGGCAGATGATACATCAATTCCAGCATCAACTCTTCCAGGATCATGCGCAGGCCGCGGGCGCCCACTTTGCGGTTCATGGCCTCGCGGGCGATGGCGCGCAGGGCGTCGTCGCTGAACTTGAGGCGCACATTCTCGAACTCGAACAACCGCTGATACTGCTTCACGATGGCGTTCTTGGGCTTGGTCAGGATTTCGATGAGCGCGACCTCGTCCAGGTCATCCAGCACGCCCACCACCGGCATGCGGCCCACGAACTCGGGAATCAGGCCAAACTTGATCAGGTCCTGCGGTTGCGCCTGGGCCAGCAGTTGCGTATCCCGCTTCTTGGGATTGACTGCCTCCTGGTCGCCGTCCTCGCCGGCCTTGAAGCCCATGGCCTTCTTGCCCACGCGGCGGGCCACAATCTTTTCCAGACCTACGAAAGCGCCGCCGCAAATGAATAGGATGTTGGTGGTATCCACCGGGGTGAATTCCTGGTGCGGGTGCTTGCGTCCGCCCTGCGGGGGGACGTTGGCGATCGTGCCTTCCAGGATCTTGAGCAGCGCCTGCTGCACGCCTTCACCGGAGACGTCGCGGGTAATGGACGGGTTCTCGTCCTTGCGCCCGATCTTGTCCACTTCGTCTATGTAGATGATCCCGGTCTGCGCCCGGCCCACATCGCCATCGGCGGCCTGCAGCAACTTGAGGATGATGTTCTCCACATCCTCGCCCACGTACCCGGCTTCGGTCAGCGTGGTAGCGTCCACGATGGCGAAGGGCACATCCAGCATCTTGGCCAGGGTCTGCGCCAGCAGGGTCTTGCCCGTGCCCGTGGGGCCGATGAGCAGAATGTTCGATTTGGCCAGCTCAACATCGCTGTTGCGCTGACGGTTCATGTAGATGCGCTTGTAGTGGTTGTAAACCGCGACCGCCAGCTTCTTTTTGGTGACCTCCTGCCCGATCACGTACTGGTCCAAAAAGGTTTTCACCTCCTGGGGTTTGGGCAGGTGGTTGGGAGCGGCGGCAGCAGCGTGAGTCTCAGCCCGGTCGTCTTCCAGGATGGAATTGCACACCGCCACGCACTCGTCGCAGATGTAGGCGCGGGGGTAGTCGCTGGGGGAGGAAATCAGCTTGGCCACCGCGTCCTGGGATTTATGGCAGAACGAACAGCGAAGAATCTCGTCCGAACCCGATCTGGTTTTCACTTAACTCTGTTCCTCCCCGCCCTTGCCGGTTACAACTTGCGCCCAGTCCGGCGGTGCGTTTAAAGCTCGGCTGCCTCGGTTGGCGGCTCGTGGATAGGCGATATTACCTCTATCTGGTGTTGTAGATGATATCGTCTATGATTCCGTATTCCTTGGCCTGTTGCGCGTTCATGATGAAATCGCGCTCCACATCTTTCTCCACCTTGTCCAGCTTCTGGCCGGTATGCTTGGCCAGCAACTGGTTGGTGATTTCGCGCATGCGCAGGATCTCTCTCGCGTGAATATCAATGTCGGTGGCCTGGCCTGACAGCCCGCCCATGGAGGGCTGGTGGATCAGGATGCGCGAGTTGGGCAGAGCCAGCCGTTTCTTGGGGCTTCCCGCGGAAAGCAGCAGCGCCGCCATGCTGGCCGCCTGTCCCACGCACAAGGTCATCACGTCATTCTTGATGTATTGCATGGTGTCGTAAATTGCCATGCCCGCCGTGATCGAGCCTCCGGGGGAGTTGATGTAAAGCTGCACATCCTTCTCCGGATCTTCCTGCGCCAAAAACAGCATCTGCGCGATCACCAGATTGGCCACATTGTCGTCAATGGGCGTGCCAATAAAGATGATATTGTCACGCAGCAAGCGGGAATAGATGTCGTAAGCCCGTTCGCCACGTCCCGTTTGTTCAATGACCATCGGTACTAGCATCATCTGTGGGTCTTTCACATTCACCTGCCACACTCCTCCCAACCACGCCTGGTTGAGTTTGGGGGAGAATCGAAAAAAGCCTGCCCTTCAGGCAGACTGATTATAGAGAAAATCGAGGGTCTTTTCGTTGCGGAGTCTATTTCGGATTCTATCGAGGGCACCATCGCGTGTCAATCGAGCCCGCACCGATTCCACCGGCTGTTTGGCCTGGCGGGCGATGGCTTCCACCTCTTTTTCCACCTCCTGCTCGTCAACCTGGATATTTTCCGAGTCGGCGATTTTCTCCAGCAACAACGAGGCCTTCACTTCCTGCAGCGCTGTCTGGCGCTGTCCCGCCCGCAAGCGGGCGAAATCCATTTTCTTCACTTCTTCGGGACGCATGCCCTGGGCCACCAGGGCGCGCAGGCCACGGTCCAGCCGCACATCCACCTGGCGCTCCACCATGGCTTCCGGCACTTCGAATTCATGCCGTTGCACCAGTTGATCCAGCAGCTTCTCCTTGCCCTCGCGCTCGGCGGTACGCCGCTTGTCCTCTTCCAGATGCTCGCGGACCCGCTTCGTCACCTCTTCCAGGCTGGCGAACTCCCCCACCTGCTTGGCGAACTCATCGTTCAACTCCGGCAGATGCTTTTGTTTAATGCCGTGCACCTTCACGGTATAAGTGAAGGTCTTTCCCCCGAGCCGCTCTTCGGAAAAATCCTTGGGGTAGGTGACGTCAAAGGTGCGTTCCTCGCCTGCTGATAGCCCGCGCAGATTCTCGGAAAATTCGGCCATGGTATTGCCCCCACCGATCTCCACCAGCACCTCATCCACATTTACCGGCTTGGAGCCCGGCTCCTTAGGCACGCCGTTGAAAGAGACCTGGGCAAAGTCACCATCAGCCAGGGTGCGTCCCTCGACGGGCGTGTAGCTGGCGTGCTGCTCCCGGAGATTCTTGAGCGCGTCCTCCACTTCCTGCTCGGAAACTCCGGTGTCGGCCTTGTCCACCCGCAATTCCTTGTAGCCGGAAACCTCCACCTCGGGCAGGATTTCGAAGCTGGCCTTGAAGCGCAGCGGCTCGCCTTCCTGAATCTGCAGGTCGGTGATGCGCGGCTGCGACACTGGGTGCAGCCCCTGCTTTTCCGCTTGCTCCCGGAAGTACCTGGGCACCAGGTTCTCTACAATGTCGGTCTTGATGTCCTCGGCGAAGCGCTGCCGGATCAGGGTGCTGGGAACGTGTCCCCGGCGGAATCCGGGGAGGCGGGCCATCTTTTGATAGCGCTGGATCAGGGACTCGGTTTCGCGCGCCACCACCTCGGCGGGCACTTCCACCTGCAGTTCGCGTTTGCAGTTATCTTTGGTTTCGGTAGGGCTCACTCAAACTCACCACTCTCTTGAATATAAGAGAGCGGCGGGGCGCGGTCAAACCCGCAACCGGGCTTTAGGAGCCGTTGGTAACAGTGTTCGGCTTAGCCCCATTACGAAGGGAGTAGCCCTCTAGCCTCCGGCGTGCGTGATCACCATTCTGGCGTGGGGCGGCCCTGCCAGCGAGGCTCTTTGCTATTGACATTTGCACTGCCGGAGGACAGCATTCTGCCTGCAGTGCCGGCCAGTGTGGCACTCCCTACCTTTTCGCGAAAGTTCCAGGCGGCCGAACCCAGTTTCTGAATCCGACACCTCGATTGCGGAGGTAATATGCGTTTTCGAACAATTTGCAGCGTTACCCTGGCCCTCTTCGCCCTCTCGGCGTGGACTTGGGCGCAGCGTACGACACCATCTCCAAAGGGAAATGTCTCCACCAACGCTCCAGGCCAAACTGTGCCTTGGGCGCCTACTTCGGCGGATTTGACATTTCACAAAACTCCGCCCAAACCGGGCGACACCGACCTCGATAAGCAAGTCCAACAGGCCGATAAGGAAAAAGAACTCCTCAAGCAGAACACCGCACGACTTCTCAAGCTGATTGCCGAAATCAAAGAGGATCTTGACCAATCCCCTTCAGGAACGGTTGCTTCCGACGACCTGAAGAAAAGCGAAGAAGTTGAAAAGCTGGCAAAAAAGCTGCATAAGGCGTTCCAAAGCGACACAAAGTAATGCGGATGAGGTAGATATGCGTCGTCTATGGATATGCATGGTCCTGATTGGCTGCTGCTCCTTCGCGCCTATGAGGCTCCAGGCCGGCGACAAAGTCGACCACCAGGCGGCAAAGGACCGAATCAGTGCACTTAACTTCGTGAAGATGGTGAATACGGCGGAGCGGGAATTTCTGCAATTGCACGGACGTTACGCCACCTTTCCAGAACTGACCAAGTCCGGGCAGGGGAAGCAGAACACCCAAGCGGCATCCCAGGACGTACGCGGGCTGCAAAGCATGGATCTGCAATCGCAGTCCGAACCGCTGGCGGGATTCCATCTTCGGTTCATCATTGCATCCGATGGATCGGAATATGAGCTGTCACTCACCGAAACCAGCAGGGCCTGCGGTTTCACTTGGTTCAGCAATGAAAGCGGAGCCCTGTACCAGGCAAAAACTCTGACGTGCGCGGAGGAGCTGACGCCAAGCGCTTTCTCGGGGGCACTGACGCCTCCCGATGTAGACGAAACCATCCCGGCTACCCGCACTGATGTGCCCTGTCCCTTGCCCAAGGTGCTTCAGGAAGCTAGCCGTCGTGTGGAGGAACTGGCTGCCAACCTACAACGGTTTAGCGCCCGGGAGCAGATCGAGCACATGGAGGTGCCGAAGAAAGGACACCTCCGAACGGTGACCAAACGTACATTCAACTATGTCGCCCAGATTAACCAGGAAGCGGGCGCGCCCAGTGTGGAGGAATACCGTAAGGGTACAGATCCGGAGGTGACTGCAGATACCCAGGTATATGACACCGGAAGCGCGGCATTCGCATTGATCTTTCATCCTCTGTATATCGGAGATTTTGCTATTACCTGTGAAGGGTTAACCGAATCCGCTGCACGCCCTGCCTGGCAGCTGCATTTTGCGCAGCGCCCCGACCGGCCCAATCAGTTTCACGTCTTGCAGATGGATAACCGATATTTCCCTTTGCCTTTAAAAGGCCGGGCGTGGATTGCGGCGGATACTTACCAGGTGCTGCGCATGGAAACCGATCTGCTGGAACCGGCGAGGAAGGCCCGCCTCGAAAGGGAACACATGGTGATCGAATATGGGCCGGTAGACTTTCGCAAGGGCACCGTACGCCTGTGGCTACCCCAGCTCGCCGATCTGTACATTGATTATCACGGGCACCGTTACCAGCGCACACACAAGTTCAGCGATTTTCAGCTGTTCTGGGTGGATTCGGCGCAGGTCATCAAGCCGCCCAAGGCCGATGCCGATCCACCGAAGAACTGACCCAGTTCTGCCACGCTAGGCAAACCTCGCGGCTCTCGGAATGGACCAAGCCCATCGCTACGAGGAGGCGGCCTGTTGCGGCTCTTCTGCTTCCTCTCCTTGACGCTCCGGCCGCAGCAGAGGGAACAGGATCACGTCTCGGATAGAGGGCGAGCCGGTCAGCAGCATGGCCACGCGGTCAATGCCCACGCCGCATCCACCCGTGGGCGGCAGACCGAACGACAGGGCGCGAATGTAGTCCTCATCCATCTGGTGGGCTTCTTCGTCGCCGCGCTCGCGCTCCGAAAGTTGCTGCTCAAAGCGCCGCCGCTGCTCTTCCGGGTCATTGAGCTCGCTGAATCCGTTGGCAATCTCCATGCCCCCGGCGTAAATCTCAAACCGCTCCACCCACTCCGGCTCGTCGGGCTTGTTCTTGGAAAGCGGCGAAACCGCCACCGGGAACTCGTAGATGCTGGTGGGCTGCACCAGGTGCTCCTCGGCCACCGCCTCAAACAGTTCGGCAATGGTTCTGCCCACAGGCGCGCTGGGATCGTAGGGCATGTGCTGGTGGACGGTGTTGAAGCGCTTCACCAGCACGGCTACCCGCTCGCCGGAAGCGAAGTCGCTCATCTGCGGCTTGGGGCCGGCGGTTTCCGGCCAGAACTTGATGATGGCCTCGCGCATGGTCAGGCGCTGCCACCGGCTGCGGTCGAAATCAATTTCCTGTTCGCCGTAGTTAACCCTGGTTCCCCCGGTTACATCGCGCGCGGCCTGCTCCAGCATCTCCTCGGTGAGCGCCAGGATCCCGCGGAAGTCGGTGTAGGCCTGGTAGAACTCCAGCATGGTGAACTCGGGATTATGCTGGGTGGAGATGCCCTCGTTGCGGAAATTGCGGTTGATCTCGAACACCCGGTCCAGCCCGCCTACGGTCAGCCGCTTCAGGTAAAGCTCGGGGGCGATGCGCAGGTAAAGACTGATGTCGAGCGTGTTGTGGTGGGTAACAAACGGCCGTGCCACCGCGCCCCCGGCAATGGGCTGCATCATGGGAGTTTCCACCTCTATATAGTCGCGCTCCCCCAAAAAACGCCGGAACGACTGCACCAGCCGCGCGCGCTTCACGAAAACCTCGCGCACCTCCGGGTTCATGATCAGATCCAGGTAGCGCTGCCGGTAACGCAGTTCCACGTCAGTCAGGCCGTGCCACTTTTCCGGCAGGGGCAGCAGGTCCTTCACCAGGAAGGTGAGGGTCTCCACGTGCACCGTCAGCTCGCCGGTGCGGGTGCGGAACAGGTATCCGCTTACGCCCACGTAATCGCCCAGGTCGAGCAGCTTGTAGAGCTCAAAACCCTTCTCGCCCACCGCGTCCTTTTTCAAGTAAATCTGCAGCCGCTGCCCGTTCTGCTGCAGGTGGGCAAAGCCCGCCTTGCCCATCAGGCGGATGGCCATGATGCGTCCGGCCACGCGCACGTTGACGCGAGCCGCTTCCAGTTCTTCGGCCGTCTTCCCCCCGTACTCCGCCAGAATCTGCGGAATGGTATGCGTGAACTCGAATTGCGTCGGATAGGCCGGCTGCCCCAGGGCTTCAATCTGCTTCAGCTTCTGCCGGCGCAGCTCGTAAATCTTCTCGTCAAGGGCCACGTGCGGATTATAAATGGAACGTTAGTTAGTGGTTCGTAGCTGGCAGGGGGAACTTGCGCCCGATGGACTGGCCGGTTCCGATCACGCATCACACTCTCGCTGGGGCTCAGGACTAACGACCAACCACCAACTTCCAGCTGCTACGTACCCCTTCCGTGCTCCCCATCACATCCCGCGGTGATCCTCTTCCATTGAAGCCACGCCCCACTCAAGGTATATTGACGGGTTAAATAGCCAGCCATCGCAATCGGGATAAAGGCCTATGCCGCAAAATTACGTGCCCATTTTTCTGTTCATGGGGGTGGCCTTCGCCATTCCCGCGGTCACGCTGGTCCTGTTCAAGCTGGTCCGCCCGGAGAACCCGCACAAGACCAAGCTCATGCCCTATGAATGCGGCATTACCCCGCTGGACGACGCCCGCGGCCGCTATACCGTTCGCTTCTATATCGTTGCCATTCTCTTCGTCGTCTTTGACGTGGAAACCATCTTCCTGCTCCCCTGGGCCGTGCGCTTCCGCTGGCTGGGAAAGTTCGGCCTGCTCGAGATGGGTATTTTCCTTGGCATCCTGATCGTGGGCTACATCTGGATATGGAAGAAGGGCGCGCTGGAATGGGTCTAGGGCTCAGAGGGCGCTCCGCACCCCGGGATGTGATGAAAATCACCACAACTCGTGAGCCTGTTCCGTTGACACTGCTGTCCGCCCACTGTTAAAACGTATGCGACTCTC
The DNA here is from genome assembly GCA_025934735.1 of Terriglobales bacterium. Lineage (GTDB taxonomy): Bacteria > Acidobacteriota > Terriglobia > Terriglobales > Acidobacteriaceae > JAICWP01. Next base: position 430,719 of record JAICWP010000001.1, read on the forward strand.
CAAGCAGTTTGCACGGTTCGGCCCCAGGAAAATGGCGTAACAATGCCTGACGAGACCAAGGGCAATACCTCCCCGAATCCAGATCAGCCGGCGTCGCAACCGTCGTCTTCCTCTCCCAGTTCCGCCAAGCCGCCGGTCACCGTGCCGCCCAAACCCACTGCCCCTCCGCCTCCGCCCAAGCCCCCTGGTCCAGTCCCCATGCCTTGGGAATCGGACATGGTTGCCGGCCTCAAGCAGCGCTTCGGCTCCGGCATTCGCGAGGCCAGCACCTACCTGGGCCAGAGCTACATGGTGGTTGAACGTGCGGTGGTATACGACGTCCTGCAGGAACTCCATGACGAGCAAGAGTTCAACTACCTGGTGGATTGCACTGCCACCCACTATCCGCAGCGTGCCCAACCCTTCGAGGTGATCTGGATTCTTTACTCGTTCAACCGCAACGAGCGCATTCGGGTCAAGACCCTGCTGGCCGAAGGCGAAGCCGCCCCCAGCGCCGTTCCCCTGTGGAGCACCGCCAACTGGCTGGAGCGCGAAGTCTACGACATGTTCGGTATCCGTTTCGACGGTCATCCCGACCTGCGCCGCATCCTCCTGCCCGAGGACTGGAAAGGCTTTCCGCTGCGCAAGGACCACAGCATCATCCAGCAGGACCAGGAGTGGGTGCAGATTAATCTAGGGATTGAGAGCGGCCAATGACCGATCCCACCAAGTCGGGTGGCGCCTCCCATCTCGATCTCGCCGAGCGTGAGCATACTTTTCTTGACGCCAACGAACTGGTCCTCAATATGGGGCCGCAGCACCCCTCCACCCATGGCGTGCTGCGCGTCATCCTTAAACTCGATGGCGAGAAGGTGAGGGGCACGGAGTGCGTCATCGGCTACCTGCACCGCGGAGTGGAGAAAATTGCGGAGAACCGCACCTACACCATGTTCAATCCCTATGTGGATCGCATGGATTATGTGGCCGCGGTTTCCAACGGGCTGGGCTACTGCGAAGCCGTGGAGAAGTTGCTCAACATTGAAGCGCCGCCACGGGCGAACTACATCCGAGTCATTCTGACTGAGCTCAACCGGCTGGCCAGCCACATGCTCTGGCTGGGCACGCACGCCCTCGACATCGGCGCCATCACGCCGCTCTTTTACACATTCCGCGACCGCGAAGAAATCCTGAAGATTTACGAGAAATACTGCGGGGCCCGGCTCACCACCCACGCCTTCCGCATCGGCGGCTGCCTGTACGAGACCTACGACGGCTTCGAGGCCGACGTGAAGAAGTTCGTTAGCTTCGTCACTCCTAAAATTGATGAGTACGAAGAGCTTCTGACCACCAACCGCATCTGGGTGGAACGTACCAGGGGCGTAGGCGTGCTTTCCGGGCCCGACTGCATTGACCTGGGCGTGACCGGACCGGTGCTGCGTGCCAGCGGCGTCAAGTGGGACCTCCGCAAAGCCAAGCCCTACGCCGCCTACTCTCAATTTCAGTTCGAAATTCCCACCGGCCAGAATGGTGACACCTACGACCGGTACCTGGTGCGCGTTGCGGAAATGCGGCAATCGCTGCGCATCGTCAGTCAGGCGGTCGAAGGCATTCCCGAGGGACCTATCATGGCCAAGGTTCCCAAGGTGCTCAAACCGCCCGTGGGCGAAATCTACCACTCCATCGAGGCGCCCAAGGGCGAACTGGGCTACTTCATCGTGAGCGACGGCTCTACGCAGCCGTACCGCATTCGCGTGCGGCCACCCTCCTTTGTAAACCTGCAGGCGCTGGACAAGATGGTGCGCGGGCAACTGGTGGCGGACGTGGTGGCTGTGATCGGCACCCTCGATATCGTGCTGGGCGAGGTGGACCGCTGATGCTCGATTACGTCACCGGCTACCTGAGCTCGAACGTTACGCCCGGCCAGGCAGGGAACTGGGTCTGGGCGCTCATCTACATCCTTCTAATCTTTCTGGGTATTTCACTGGCGGTGATGGGGATGGTTTGGCTGGAGCGCAAGATCCTGGCCCACATGCAGATTCGCCTTGGCCCCATGCGGGTGGGGCCACACGGCCTGCTTCAGCCGATCGCCGACTCGCTCAAGCTGCTGCTCAAAGAAGACATCATCCCCGAAAACGCGGATAAGGTCGTCTTCTGGCTGGCGCCGCTGATGGTGGTCATCGCCGCTTTCACCGTTTTCATCGTCATCCCGTTTGGCCCTACCCACGCGGTTACCGACATGAATATCGGGATCCTCTTCATGCTCGGCGTTTCCTCACTCGGCGTGCTGGGCATCATCATGGCGGGCTGGGCCTCCAACTCCCACTACCCGCTCATGGGCTCGCTGCGCTCCAGCGCCCAGATGGTCTCCTATGAAATCGCCATGGGCCTGGCCGTGGTTTCCGCCGTGCTCATGACCAGCTTCAACGCCGGCGGCAGCGGCACCCTCAGCATGATCGGCATCGTGCAGGCGCAGGCGGCGCAGCATACCTGGTTTGCTTTCAAATTCTTCCCCCTGGGGCTGGTCGCGCTGTTCGTCTTCGCCGTGGCTATGGTGGCGGAAACCAACCGCGCTCCCTTCGACCTTCCGGAAGCGGAGTCGGAACTGGTGGCCGGCTTCCACACCGAGTACAGCGGGTTTCGCTGGTCGCTTTTCTTCCTAGCGGAATATACGGCCATGCTGGCCGTCTCCTCCATCGCGGTCACCTTGTGGTTGGGGGGCTGGATGCGCCCCTTTCCCAGTTGGCACGGGCCGGCGATCACCATCCCCAATTTCTGGGAACACGCAGCCCCCCTGGGCGCCGTGGACTTTGCTTTTTCCCTGGTGCCGGCGGTCTGTTTTTTTGTGCTCGCGGCCTTTGCCTTTATCGGCACGCTGCGCATGCCTAAGCACCCGCTGATGAAAATTCAGAAGGGCGGCCTGGGTGCGCTGGCCCTGGTGCTGGCCGGCATCGGCCTGGTGTTGCTGATCCCTCCGGTGCGCGACCGCATTCAGGACATTTTCTGGTTCGTGGCCAAGGTTGCCGTCTTCATGTATCTGTACATCTGGTATCGCGGCACTTTTCCCCGCTATCGCTTTGACCAGCTCATGAAGCTGGGATGGAAGGTCATGCTGCCCATGGGCCTGGGCGTGCTCATTGCCACCGCTGTCGTGGGGGTGCTGGTATGAATCCCGTCGCCACCCCGTTCTTTTTTTACTTTTTATCGGCGATGGCCCTGATCAGCGGCGTGCTGGTGATCACCCGTAAAAATCCGGTGCACTCGGCCATCGCGCTCATCTTTACCCTGCTTTCGCTGGCCGGGCTTTACCTGATGCTTTACGCGCCTTTTGTCGCCGGCGTGCAGATCATCCTTTATGCCGGGGGCATCATGGTGCTGTTCCTGTTTGTGATCATGCTGGTCAGCGTGAGCCGGGTCGAGCGCGAAAGCCAGTTTAACAAGCAGTGGCTGGTGGGCATTGCCGCCACTGCCGCTCTTGGCGTGCTTTTTATTCTGGTTTACGCGAAGGGTAAGTCGGTGTTCCCAGAACGCACCGTGCAGCTGCCCGAGCAGTTGAACACGCAGCAGGTGGCGGTGTGGCTCTATGGCACTTACATGCTGCCCTTTGAAATCGCCTCGCTGCTGCTGCTGGTGGCGATTGTGGGCGCGGTGGTCATGGCCAAGAAACGCATTTAGCTGGCTAGAAAGCTAGACAGCCAGGAAGCAGATTTTTATGGTTCCAATCACCACTCTTCATTATCTCGTCGTGGCTGCGGCCCTGTTTGTGCTGGGCACCATCGGTGTGCTCACGCGCCGCAATGTGGTCATTATTTTGATGTCGATTGAACTGATTCTCAACGCGGTGAACCTCAACCTGGTCGCTTTTTCGCGGCTGTATGGCCTGCATGGCCAGGTGTTTGCTGTATTCGTGATTACCGACGCTGCCGCTGAAGCCGCAGTCGGCCTCGGCATTCTCATCGCCTTTTTCCGCAACAAGGAGACGGTGAACATGGATGAAGTGGATTTACTGAAGTGGTAGCTAGCTGGTAATTAGTAGCTGGTAGTTAGTGTATGGGTAGCAGTTGGCAATTGGCACTTAGCATTTGGCCAGCCACCCTTATCGGCAATGCGGTTCACGGCTAAATGCTAATTGCCAAGTGCTAATTGCTGAAAGGTGAAAGCTGAAAGCCAGCAGCATAAGAGCTAGTGACTAGTAGCTACCAGCTAGCAGCCGAAAACACATGTTCTTCTTAACCCACATCTGGATCATTCCGCTGCTGCCGGCGTTTGGCGCCGCGGCCATGTTCTTCTTCGGACGCAAGCTCTCCAAGCCGGCGGTCAGCGCCTTCTGCGTAGGCGCCACGGTGCTGGCTTTCGTCATGGCCTGCGGCGTGGCCCTGCAGTATGTGCCCTGGATGCACGCCAACAACGGCGCGCCCTTTGAGAAGGTGATGTACACCTGGCTGGGCAGCGGCACCGGCCATCTCACCTACCTCACGCACAATGGCACGCCAGTGGAATTCAAGGCCGACGTTGGCTTCCTGCTCGACCCGCTCTCCCTCATCTGGCTGCTGTTCGTAACCGGCGTGGGCATGCTGATCCACATTTATTCGGTCGGCTACATGGCCCACGAGGGCGGCTACTACCGCTTCTTCGGCTACATGAACCTGTTCATGTTTTCCATGCTCACGCTGGTGCTGGGGAACAACTACCCCATGCTCTTTGTGGGCTGGGAAGGCGTGGGCTTGTGTTCCTACCTGCTGATCGGATTCTTCTTCCATCGCCCATCGGCCAGCGCCGCCGCTAACAAGGCGTTCATCGTGAACCGCATTGGCGACGCCGGCTTCCTGATGGGCATGTTCACCATCGCCTGGTACTTCGGATCGTTCTCGTTCACCACCGTGACTCACTTGGCGCGCAGCGGCCAGTTTGCCGTGGGCGATCCTGTCATCACCATGGCCGCGCTCCTTCTCTTTGTGGGCGCCTGCGGCAAATCGGCGCAGCTGCCGCTTTATGTCTGGCTGCCTGACGCCATGGAGGGTCCCACGCCTGTTTCCGCCCTCATCCACGCCGCCACCATGGTCACGGCGGGCGTTTACATGGTGTGCCGCTCCAACGCGCTCTTCGTGCTCGCTCCGGAAGCCATGAAGGTGGTGGCCATTGTGGGCGCTCTGACCGCCATCTTTGCCGCCTCCATCGGCCTGGTGCAGAACGACATCAAGCGCGTGCTCGCCTACTCCACCATCTCCCAGCTCGGCTACATGTTCCTGGCCCTGGGCGTGGGCGCTTTTGCCGCCGGCGTGTTCCACGTCTTCACGCATGCGTTCTTCAAGGCTCTGCTGTTCCTCGGCGCCGGCTCGGTTATTCACGCCATGAGCGGCGAACAGGACATGCGCAACATGGGCGACTTGGGCCATCGCATCAAGACCACTCACGCGACCATGTGGTTCGCCACCCTGGCAATCTGCGGAATCTTTCCTTTTGCCGGGTTCTTCTCCAAGGACGAAATCCTGTGGCAGTCCTGGGCCAAGGACACCAGCGCCTACCACGTGCTGTGGATTATTGGCTGGGTCACCGCCGCCATGACCGCGCTCTACATGTTCCGGCTGATGTACCTGACCTTTCACGGTCACCCGCGCATGGACCACGAAGTGGAGCACCACATCCACGAGTCGCCCCGCTCTATGACCGTGCCGCTCATTATCCTGGCCTTCTTCTCCCTATTCGCCGGCTTCCTTGGGTGGCCTCACAGCCTGGGCGGCTCCGACCGTTTTGGCGCTTTCCTGGCGCCGGTCTTCGCGCCGGAAGCACAGGTTATGCAGGCGCAAGCGCCGGCGCAATTCGCGGCTGGTGAAGCCCAGAAGGAGCACACCAGCGGCACCGAGTACTTGCTGATGTTTCTCTCCCTGGGAGTGGCTTTCGGCGGGTGGGGACTGGCGTGGAAGTTCTATCGCCACGCAGACCGCGGCTACGTCGAGCCCGTCGCCGCCGTCGCGCCCCCAGCCTACCAGCTTCTGATGAACAAGTACTACGTGGATGAGGGCTACGACTATCTCTTCACCGGCCGTCGGAAGCTCGGGCCGGTGCGCCTTGGAGTCATGGGACTGGGCGAAGCTTCGTCCGATTTCGACAAATACGTGATTGACGGCGTGGTCAACGGCGCCGGATGGAGCACCCGCGCTCTGGGAACGCTCTCCCGGCTCTGGGATACCTACATCATTGATGGCGTGCTGGTGAACGGCCCAGCGATGGTTTCCAAAGTTGTGTCATACCCCGTGCGCTTACTGCAGTGGGGTCTGGTGCAGTGGTACGCGTTGGTCATGGTCGCAGGATTGTTGGGCTTTGTGGCGTACTACGCCTGGCGGTAGTGGTTTTCAGTTCGCTGAGCTGAGATCCGGGTTGCGCGGTCGCGACTGGTTTTCTGAGAACTGGGAGCCGAGAACTGAGAACTGCTTTTATGCATAATCACATTCTCTCCATCATCTTGTTCACCCCGCTGGCGGGGGCGATCCTTCTGCTCTTCGTGCCGCGGGAAAACAAGAACGCGGTGCGCTGGATCGCCAACATCTTCGCCCTCGCCGGCTTGCTAGTCTCGCTGCCCCTGGTGCCCTGGTTCTGGGCGCAGCGCTTCCAGCCCGGCTTCAAGTTCATCGAGGGCGCGCCTAGTAACTGGATACCCTCCATCGGCGCCGGTTTCTACCTGGGCATTGACGGCATTTCCTTTCTGCTCATCATGCTGACCACGCTGCTGGGGTGGATCTCCATCCTCTCCTCCTGGTCGGCCATCGAGGAGCGCACCAAGGAGTATTACGTCTGGTTTCTGGTGCTGCAGACCGGCATGCTCGGCGTCTTCATGGCCCTGGATTTCTTCCTCTTCTTCGTTTTCTGGGAAGCGATGCTCGTCCCTATGTACCTGCTGATCGGCATCTGGGGCGGCCCGCGCAAGCTTTACGCCGCCATCAAATTCTTCCTCTACACCCTGCTTGGCTCGGTGCTAATGCTGCTCGGCATCCTGTTCCTGTATTTCAATAACCACAGCGTCACCGGCGTTTACACCTTCAGCATCCCCGAGCTTTATAAAACCGCGCCCGCCATTCCGTTCCACTTCGCCATCTGGCTCTTCCTTGCGTTCTTCGTTGGATTTGCCATCAAGGTGCCGATGTTCCCCTTCCACACCTGGCTGCCCGACGCCCACGTGGAAGCGCCCACCGCCGGCTCCGTTATCCTGGCCGGCGTTCTGCTGAAGATGGGCACCTACGGTTTTGTCCGTTTCTCCCTGCCTTTCTTCCCCAGCGTGGTCACCCAGCCAACAGTGCGAGGCTGGATGATCGGCCTCTCCATCGTGGCTATCATTTATGGCGCTCTGGTCTCGCTCATGCAGAAGGACATGAAGAAGCTGGTGGCCTACTCTTCCGTCAGCCACCTCGGCTTCTGCACCCTGGGCATTTTCGCGCTCAACCCCTTGGGCCTGAGCGGCTCCGTGCTGCAGCAAATCAACCACGGCATCTCCACCGGCGCGCTCTTCTTGATTGTCGGCGTGCTTTATGAGCGGCGGCACACCCGCGAAATTGCCGAATACGGCGGCATCTCCAACGTCATGCCGGTTTACGCCGCCATCACCATGATCATGTTTCTCTCCTCCATGGGACTGCCCCTGCTCAACGGCTTCATCGGCGAGTTCACCATCCTGCAGGGCACCTTCATGGAGAACAAGCTGTGGGCCGGCCTGGCCGTCATCGGCGTCATTCTCGCCGCCGCCTACCTGCTCTGGCTCTATCAGCGCGTTTTCTTCGGCAAGGTCACGAATCCTAAAAACGAAAAGCTGCGCGACCTGAACCTGCGCGAACTCGTTTACTTCGCGCCGCTCGTCGCCATTGCTTTCTGGATCGGCCTTTATCCCAAGCCGTTCTTTGAAATCCTGCAGCAGCCCGTGAACCAGCTGGTACAGACCGTGCGCCCCGGCTACCCCGGAACCAACATGGAAGTGAAGAAGGGAAGTGAAGGACTAGCGCCCGCGACTGCCGCTGGCGCAAATGCCCCCGCTAAAACCCTTGCCGTCCGCGAGGGAGGCCGCTAGTGCCCGGCGCCATCTCACAATGGTTTTCGGCGGGCGATTACCTCCTTGCCCTGCCCATGATCCTGCTTTCCATTTTTGCCCTCGGCATCCTGCTCATTGACCTGATGCTGCCGCCGGAATGGAAATCCATCAATGCTTGGACCGCCGGGATCGGCCTTGCCTTCTCCACCGCCGCCGTCATCCGCATTCATCTGGCTTATGCCCGCGCCGGCCAGGGCGTGCTCAGCTACACCGGCTTCATGGGCTCCATGATGGTGGACCGCTTCGCCATCTACTTCTTTTATCTGTTCCTGGTGGGCGCCGGCATCGCCATCCTTATGTCGGCGCACTACCTGGAGATTGAGCGCGAAAACCACGGCGAGTTCTACGCCCTCATCCTGTTCTCGGTTGTAGGCATGATGTGCATGGCTGCCGGCTTCGACATCGTGCTCATCTTCATCGGCCTGGAGCTGATGGCCATCTCCACTTATGTGCTGGTCGGCTTCCTGCGCAGCGACCGCCGCTCCAACGAGGCCGCCCTTAAATACCTGCTGCTGGGCGCTTTCTCCTCCGGCATTTTTGCTTACGGCCTTTCGCTGCTCTATGGCCTGACCGGCAGCACGAATCTGCAGCTGATCGGCGAGCACCTGGCCACCCACATGCGCGAGAATCCGCACGATCCCATCGCCATTCTCGCGCTGGTTACCACCTCCACCGGCCTGTTCTTCAAGATCGCCGCCATCCCCTTCCACCAGTGGGCGCCGGACGCCTATGAAGGCGCGCCCACCAGCATTACCGGCTTCATGTCGGTGGCGGTGAAGGCGGCGGGCTGGGCCATGCTGCTGCGCATTTTCCTTAGCGGCTTATATCCCATGCGGCCCATTTACGTGCCGCTGCTGGTGTTTGTGGCCATCGCCACCATGACGGGCGCCAACCTGGCTGCGCTCACGCAAAACAATCTCAAGCGCCTGCTGGCCTACTCCTCCATCGCCCACGTCGGCTACATGCTGCTCGGCCTCATCGCCGGCTCCAGCACCACGCCCAGCGCCACCGGGATTCAGGGCATCCTGGTGTACCTGCTGGTCTACACTTTCATGAATCTGGGCGCCTTCGCGGTGATTACTTCGCTGCGCCGCCGCGACGTCATCGGCGACGAAATTGACGACATCGCCGGACTCATCACCCGCGCTCCCGCTGAGGCTGTCCTGATGCTGATCTTCCTGCTTTCGCTGGCCGGCATTCCACCTCTGGCCGGCTTTTACGGGAAGTACTTCATCTTCCTCAGCTTGATTGAAACCGGGCATTACCAGCTCGCGGCCGTGGCTGTGCTCTATGCCGTCTTCGGCCTCTACTACTACATGCGCATTGCCAACGCCATGTTCATGCGCAAGGCTGTAGATACGCGTCCGGTGACGCTCTCCCCGGCCATGGCTACGGCGCTGGCCATTACCGGCATCGCCACCGTAGGCATCGGCATCTTCCCCGATTTGTTTATTCGTGCGGCCGGCTGGTCGCTGAGCATCGCCCAGCCGTTGCAACTGACGAGCCTGTTCCACTAAGTTCCGCCGTGAGCTATCGGTAGCCAGTCGTTCGCGAAGGACGTTGTTTCTGCCAATGACCAGCGACTAACGACCAGCAACTCACGAACCTATGCCGGACCCCGACCGCCAGCCCGACCAGCCCGACGACGCCGAAAAGCGGAGCCTCTGGATCCAGGTCGCCCGCTACAGTCAACTGGCCCTGGTTCTGCCCGCCGCCACCTTCGTCGGCTGGCTCATTGGCATCGGTTTGGATCGCTGGCTGCACACAAAATGGCTGTATCTGGCAGGTTTGATCGTGGGAATCGCCGCCGGTTTTGTCGAGCTCATCCGCACCGTCATGTCCTCCGAATCCAAGCAGCCGTAGTTGGAGTGTGTGGGCACGGGGCTATGCCCCGTGCAGGCGGCGCGAAGCCCCGCTCCCGGTGTTCGCAGCGCAAAGTTGTAGCGCCGGCGTCTCGCCGACTGCCGCAACGGCATCGCGTGCGAAGGGCCTTCCGCAGGAAGGCGTCATGCTGAGGGCCTTCAGGCCCGAAGCATCTCGCGTGCACTACCGCTACTCTCCGCTTCATCCTGTCATGCTGGGCGCAGCAGGGCCGTTCGCTCGCAAACCGGGCTGCGGAGTCGAAGCACCTTGCGCCTTCTCGTCTATCATGAAGTAGTGCTGAATCGGCTCGAACCTGATGTGCGGCGCCAGGCCGCCTCGGAGGCCTTCTACTCCCGCGCCCTGCCCCGCATTCGCCGCTTCATGCTCGGCTTGGCTATCCCCGTGGCTGGGTTTGTTCTGCTGCGTTTTGGTCTGAAGATCGCCCTGGGATTTCTGGTCGGCTGCGCCATCGCCTACGTGAATTTCTATTGGCTGAAGCGCGTGGTCACAGCTTTGGCAGACAAGGTAACCGCCACCGGCGAATGCCCCTCCAGCGCGGGCGTCGTATTGCGTTTTCTGGGGCGCTACCTTTTGATGGCGTTTGCCGCCTATGCTATATTCAAAATTTCTCCCGCCAGCCTGTATGGCCTGTTTGCGGGCCTGTTTTTGCCCGTTGCGGCAGTCCTGTGTGAAGCCGGATACGAGCTTTACGCCGCCTTGCGGCACGGGTTCTAATAGAAGCTGGGCCTTTTAGTTTTCATCCGCATGCCAGAACAACTGTGGTTTACCGCACTCCTGAACCGACTGTTCGCTGGCCCGGTGGACTCCGCCATGCGGGCGCTGGGCGTTCAACCCGTCCACCCTAACGCTCCCATTACTGACTTTGTGGCCATGCAGATCCTGGTGGCCGCGTTTCTCATCGCTCTGTTTGTCCTGGTACGCAGCCGCCTTTCCGCCGAGCATCCCGGCGGCCTGCAGCACATCATTGAAGGATTTGAATCTTTCATCAAAGACCAGAGCCATCAGGTGATCGGCCCGCACAGCGAAGGCTATACCGCTTTCCTGGTCGCGCTGGGATTCTTCATCCTGATTTGCAACCTGATCGGCATGATTCCCGGTTTTGATTCCCCCACCGCCGTGCCCAGCGTTCCCCTGGGTTGCGCCATCGTGGCCTTCTTTTACTACCACGCGCAGGGGTTGAAAAAGAACGGTGTTGCTTATTTCAAGCACTTTGCCGGGCCCTTCTTGTGGATGGCTCCGCTGATGTTCCCCATCGAGATCATCAGCCACCTGGCTCGCGTGCTTTCGCTTACCGTGCGGCTTTTCGCCAACATGTTTGCCGGCGACATGGTGACGCTGGTCTTCTTTTCGCTCATTCCTATCGGCGTTCCTATCGCCTTCCTGGGACTGCACATCGGCGTCTCCCTGCTGCAGACCTACATCTTTGTGCTGCTGACCACGGTTTATTTGCAAGGAGCGGTCGGGGAAGAACATTAACGCAGGAGTCGGTTTTAACTAGGTGCTGGGTACTACGAAGTCGCCGTTCAGCGTGAGGGCGTCTGCACGAGGATGACGCCAACCACCCACTGGCGGCAATCCATAAGGAGAACCACCATGCGTAGATTGAGCTACTTGTTTATGGCGTTGTCGGCCATGTGCCTGGCCACGCCACTCTATGCCCAGGGCGGCGGTGGCATGTCGCACGCCGACTGGGTCGCCATTACCTCCGGCTTTGCCATGGCCATTGCCTCCGCGGTTTGCGGCATCGGCCAGGCCAAGGCTACTGCCGCCTCCGCCGAGGCCCTGGCGCGCAATCCTTCTGCCCGCCCCGGTATCACCCTGGCCCTGATTCTGGGCCTGGCCCTCATCGAATCCCTGGCCCTTTACACCCTGGTCATCATCTTCGCCAAGGTGGCGTAGACTTCACCGGCAACTTCGTTTAAGAGCCTCTGCCCTGTCCAGGACAGAGGCTTTTTCGTTATGCCAGGATTTGTGTTCTGGCAGAGAATTGTTGATAGGGAAAAGAATTTGTGGGCACAGGCGCCCTCGCCTGTGCGGGCGAGCGCAGCTCGCCTCACCCTTTCTCGCGCGGGCCTGCCGCCCGCGCACGCCTGTCGCAGCAAGGCTATGTTGCCTCGATAAGCCGGGTAGCCTGAGAAAAATAAAAGCAGGATTTCCCGCCATTCTCCTTATTCAGCCGCTGTACCTCCGCTTCAACTATTTCGCGATCAAACATAACCTTCGTTACCGTTACTCGATTCTCTATGGGAACGGAAGGATCTTGAAAAGTGTCGAACCGAACGATTGCAAATACCTGTTTCTTGAGCATCATCAAGTCCCGGGCCGTCACCTTGAACAAGAGTTCCCAAGCAGTACCATCTTTAACCTACGCGCTCGTGTAATCGCTCTACACGAAAACCAGACCAGCCGATCGTAACCGGCATACATCATACCGCAGGCTCTCGCCCGCGATGGACGGCTGGTTTTGCGGCTGAATGCTGATTGCTGAGTGCTGAGTGCTGAGTACTGCTTCTCACGCCACCGGCGCGGAGATCCGGTTCAAGTGGTCAGCAAGGATGCGGCGCAGCTTGGAACGCTCTTCCAGTTCAATGTCCACGATTTCGAAGCTGATTTCGCCCTGGCGCGCCCGCCGCAGCAGCACCTGGGTCTTGATGTGGCGCAATCCCAACTGCAAGTCCAGCGCGGCATCCGAACCCAGCCGCAGGTCGGTGGTCTTTCTGGCAACGCCGCCGCCCAGGCTCAGTTCGCGCACTGACAGTTCCGAGCGGCCCCAGGAGCTGCTGGCGAACGCCGGTACGACGCGCAGGGGAATGATGCGCTGGTAGCGGCGCTGCCGCACCCAGGGCAGGCTGTACTCCGCATCCAGCGGCTGCAGGTCAAGTTCGTTCATGGTGAAGCCGCCCTCGGTCACCAGTTGCGGCCCATATTGCGGCTCAATCTTCACCATCGCCTGCGCCGCGGAAATGCGCAGCTCGCGCGCATAAATCCATCTCCACATCTTCCGGGCTTCCACCATGGCGCGCAGCAGCGGAATGGCGGCGGCGTCCTTCAGTCTGCCCAAAGCTTCCACCACCTTGAGGCGCAGGAACGGCGAGCGGGCCTCCGCCGAGCCTTCATCCGCCAGCACTATCAGCCCGGAAGTCAGCGCGTGATCGCCGCTGAAACCGATTTCATCAATTGCTTGCGGGAGCACCGCATGGTCCAAGACGTCCAGCATTTCGAACAGAATCTGTCCCCGTTCCGGTGCGTTGCTGGCCGCAATCTGCCGCACCACCGCGTCATGGTAGAACCGGTCCCACTCTTTCAGCCGGGACGGCAGCAGTTCCAGCACCGCCATGGGATTTACCCGGCTGAGCAAGCCCACGCTGCTGGCTGCCTGCCGCACTGGCGCCAGGCGCAGCAATTCCCGCAGATGGCGCGCGCCATCCTCCTTCAGTTGCTCCATCAACTCCACCAGCCGGTCGCATTCTTCGCGCCGGTGGCAGCGCGCGAACCGTTCCGCAATCTGCTCAGTGGCCGCCTGCGGAATGCCCTTGAGCATGTCCACCAGTTCGGGCGGCACCTCCGGCAGCTGCAACGCTTCTTCCAGGAATTCCGGCAGGCGGTTGTCCACCCCAACCCGCGGACGCAAGTCCTGTGCCAGCACCGGGCGCTTTTGCTCGATGCGCTTCATCGAAGCCACTACTTCTTCCACGGCTCCGTAGCGGCGCCGGTCGCCCGCTTCCTGGCTGATGCGCACGAAAGCCGCGCTCAGCAGGCCCTGAATGTCGAGCACCGCCTCCACGATCAGCTGTTCGGAAATTCGCCGGATGGCGTGGGGCAACAGCCCATCTTCGGCGGTGACGTAGAGGTCGGCCAGTTGCGCCACTCCTGTGGCGGCCTTGCGCCGCGAATCGGCGTCGGGGCTGCTTACGCAATCGCAATAATTGCGCAGGATCGCGCCGGCCCCTTCCCAGTCTTTGGCCTGCAGCAGTTCTTCCACGAACGAGCGCACGTTGCGCGGTGGCACGCAGGGCGCATCCGGCGAGAGCAGTACGCTCCTCTTGCCTGATTCCGGCACCTCCGCCCAGAATTGCCGGTCCAGAATGTCGGCGTGCGATTCCACCAGAATGCCGGCGTGGCTCATCTTGTCTTCATGCACCCGCAGCACGCGCCGCAGCATCTCCATCTCGCGGCTCATGCGCTCCAGCATTTCGTGGATGGCGTTCACCCGCACTTCGCCCCGCTCATAGCGCTCCAGCGCAAAGCGGATGGCCAGGTGCTCGGCGGCTTTCATCAGCAACGGGCTGTCGCCCGAGCCCTCTGGCAGGCGTGACGCCAGCTTCTGCAGCGCCTGGCGTAGCGCGGTCGCGGCCTCCGGCGCCGCCCGCTCCAGATCCTCGCTCAGCCGCTTTTGCACGACGGCCAGATCTCCCGCCTCGCAAGACTCTCCCAGTTTGGTCAGCAGCCGGATGGCCTCGATTACTTCCGCTTCCTGCAGCGAAATCCAAGCGGGAGCGGCGGCCGCTGCTGCGGGCCCGTTAACTTTGCTCACGCCGGTGGATACTGCGCTCGCGAGCGCACCCGCGGGCAGGGAACCACGCTTGGCCCCTTCCGCCGCCGCTATGAGCTGCAACAATTTTTGCGGGTCGCTCAGCCAGTCGCGGAATTCCGGTCCCAGGTTCTGTGCCGCTAGTTGTGCCGCCAGCGGCACCTCGCCCGTGGCTGGATCATGGGCGACAAAGCGGATCTCGTTGATCTTGATGGTGGCGTTCTCGCCTTCGCCCACCGCCGCCTTGATCTGGTCTGCTACTACCTGGGCTCTCGATCCCCCTAGCGCAAAGCCCCTCACCAGGCGGGAAAAATCGCCTTCCGTCACCCTGGCGGAAAACTGCAAGCTGGCCAGCCCGGCGGCCGAAAGCAGCTTGGCGAAGCTGCGCTCAGCCTGCCCCGATTCCAGCGGCATTCCGCCCACCAGCAATTGCTGCCCCGTAACTCCCAGCAGCAGCCCGCCTTCGCCGCCCATAGCTATCACCGCCTGCAGTTCATCCCAGGCAATGCGGAACTGTTCTTCCGTCCGCCTGTGTTTGTAGCCGTACAGGCGCACGTATTTCACCAGGATGTTCAGGCTGTGGACGAAGGCCTGGGCAGCGGGCAGACGGCTTTGCGAGTCTGTTTCTGGCGCGCGGATAGAGTGCTCCCTCTGTAGACCGGTGTTGTTTAAGCCTACGGTTCCCCGCTTGGGATAGCATCATTACGTAGGTAATGGCTGGGGACAGGTCCTTTGGGCAGGTTGCCAAGAGAACCGATTGCTTACCCGGGGGCGGATCCTGGCCCGCACTGCCCGGTCGCCCGGCCAGGTAATCCAACAACTATTCTCTTTGCCGCATCTTAGAGCAGTCCTGTCAGTCGTCTCCGGTGGGCTTAAGTTGGACTCGCAAGCCAAAACAGGGGTGTTCTGGATATAATGCGAAATTCGGCTTAACATCGAGGAACTGCCAGAATGAGCAACGGCAAACCTAAAGTCCTGGTGGTGGATGACGAGCACGTCATTGCCGATACCCTGGCCATCATCCTCAATCAGAACGGGTTCGAGGCTTTGCCCATCTACACCGGCGAGGATGCCATTAATCGCGCCCGCAAGCTCCGCCCCAACCTGCTTATCAGCGATGTGATTTTCAAGAACGAGACCATCACCGGCATTGATGTCGCCATCCAGGTGCGGCAGTCCGTTCCCGAATGCAAAATCCTTCTCTTCTCCGGGCAGGCCGCTACCGCCGATTTGCTGGAAACCGCTCGCGCTCAGGGCCACGAATTTGAAATTCTGGCTAAGCCTGTCCATCCGCAAGACTTGCTGGCCAAACTCGGACAGTAACAAAAAAAACCGGGCTGGTTGGCCCGGTTCGGAGCGTCGAGTTGGATGCGTTTACATCGCAGCGCGGCGCAAATCTGAGCGCCGATCGCGCATTCTGGCTGAGGTTTCAGCCGTTTTATGCGCCCCGCGCTCAGTGCAGCTACTCAGAGAGCGAGGAAACGGACACAAGCACAAATGCAAGCCGCGTGCCACTTGTTTTTATATCCATCACATCAGGCCTTCGAGATAAGTAGTTGAAAATGCAGGTAGTCTCTGCTTTGGCTCGTCGCCGTGCGTAAAGCGAAGTTCAAATCTTTGCACAATCACACAAATCTTTGGGCGAGGCGATCCGTTCAGGCGGCGCTGGAGGTATGCGCAATCTGGCGTTCCGCTCCTCGAAACAGCGATCGCATGGCACGGATGACCCAGCGAATCATGAGCACCACCATCAGCAGGGCGACGATGACTATAGCCGCCGCTATGTACGGATGCTGGCTGGCAAACCAGGTCAGGAAAACGGCCAGCGCATCTTCACCCAGGCTGAGTCCGATATTGGAGAGCGGCTCCGGGGAAGGGGTTACGGCGAGGCGTGCCGCCATTTTTCCGCCGTGCGCCGCCAGGGCAATGCCCCCGCCCAGCACCGCGGCCAACAGTTGCATTCCCGGTGAAAGCTGTGCCGCGGCGCCCCAAGCCAGCAAGGCGGCAACCGGGATACGCACGAAGGTGTGCAACGCGTTCCACACCAGGTCGAACGCGGGAATCTTGTCGGCAAAAAATTCCACCAGGAACAAGGCCACGCAGGCCCCGATCACGTACCAGCTGGCTACCGGGTGTAGTGCCGGAGGCAGCACCAGAACCTGAGCGCGGGACAGCAAGCCCAGCGTCGCCACGGTGGCGTACACATTCAGTCCGGCCGCAAAGCTGGTGGCCAGCAGCAGGGCGGGACGCGCGGGTGAGGACAAGCTAGAAATGCCGGTCAGCCTCCTTGGGCACCGTTTAAGGATACGCTGGTTTTCGCGGAACGGTTCCCGCCGCTCTTTCTGTTATCCTGCGCCGGAATGGCAGCCAAGCCCCGGATTGCGATAGTGGGAGCCGGAAACCTGGGCAGCGCGCTGGCCCGGGCGCTGCACGGCGCCAGCTATCCCATCAGCGAAATCGTTTACCGGAATGCCGGTTCGCCGCAGCGGGCGCGCCGCTTGGCCGCGGAAGTTGGCAGCGCCGCCGTTCGTTTATCCCAAGCACGAGTTGTGGCCGATGTAGTGTGGCTCTGCGTACCTGATTCCAATCTTGCCCTCTGCGCCCGGCAATTGACGAAGGCCGCTGACTGGCGCGGAAAAATTGCGCTTCATCCCAGTGGCGCGCTGCCCAGCGATGAGCTGCAGCCACTGCGCCGCTGCGGAGCTGCAGTGGCGGCGGCGCACCCTCTGATGACCTTTGTGCGCCACTCCAGCCGCTCGCTGGCCGGAGTTCCTTTCGCCATTGAGGGCGACTCGCCCGCCGTTCGCGCGGCCCGGCGGATGGTCCGCGACGTTGGCGCCGAAGCATTCTCGATTCGGCCGAGGGATAAGGCGCTATACCACGCGTGGGGAGCGTTCGCCTCGCCTTTGCTGATTGCATTGCTGGCTACCGCGGAACGGGTGGCGATGGCGGCGGGTGTGCGCTCGCCGGCGGCAGCCCGCAAGCGAATGCTGCCCATCCTTGAGCAGACGCTGCGCAATTACGGCGCCTTCGGCTCCGCCGATGCCTTCAGCGGTCCTCTGGTGCGCGGCGATGTCGCCACGGTGCGCCGCCATTTGCAGGCGCTGGGCAAACTTCCCCGAGCCCGGGCCGCCTATATAGCGCTGGCCCAATCCGCGTTGGCCACACTTCCCGTGCGCCACCGGCATGAATTGGAAGAGGCGCTAAAAAGCATTTCACCGTCGAGCCGCCGGGCCCGCCAAGATTCAATCCTAAGTAAAATGTGAAATCGGAGAATGATGGGAAAATCGCGAATCTTAGGAATGTGAAACCGTCACCCGCGCAGCGCAAGAATGTAGCAGACAAGAGCACGCGATTGCGCTATTCACAACAAAAACGGTTCGTATCAGGGCACGCCTTCAGACGTGCCGAACCGAATCAGACGACCTGCGGCTTCAGCCGCTGCGCATCCTGCTCAGCCGCGAAGCGGCGACATAATGTAGCCAAGTCGTCACTGCCCTCAGGACGTTTCTTCCCTGCGTCCTCTGCGTTGAAGAACCCTGCCTGAAGACCTAGCGCGACCCGAACAGGTGCCCCATCTTTTCCTTCTTGGTCTTGAGGTAGTTTTCCGCGTGCGCATTGGGCTCCACCTCGCAGGGCACCCGCTCCACCACCTTAATGCCGGAATTTTCCAGCGCCGCTACCTTGTCAGGATTATTGGAAAGCAGCCGTACCTTTTGGATTCCCAGGTGATGCAGAATCTTGGCGGGCAGGGCAAACTCGCGCTGGTCAGCCTTGAAGCCCAGCTTCTCATTGGCCTCCACCGTATCCAGGCCGGAGTCTTGCAGTTCATAGGCGCGCAGCTTGGCCATCAGCCCGATGCCGCGCCCTTCCTGCTGCTCGTAAATGAGCACGCCGGCGCCGGCCGCGGCGATCATGGAGAGCGCCATCTCCAGTTGCTGCCTGCAATCGCAGCGCAGCGAGCCGAAAACGTCGCCGGTCAGGCACTGCGAGTGAATTCGGACCAGGGGAGCTTGGCCCATCAGGTCGCCCATCACCAGCGCCACCGCGTCCTCCCGGCGTTGCCCTTTGCCCTCGCCAAACTCGGCTTCAAAGCCCAGGATGCGGAATTGTCCCCAGCGGGTAGGGAAGTCCGCTTCCGCTACTTTCTGCATTTTTGAGGAACTCACCTGTCCATTATAAGAGTGCGGCGAACTAGCCAGCGGCGAAATGCGCCAGACGCGTGACGATGGTGACAATCTCTTCGGCCCATGCCCGGCAGCGGCCAGGGAGTCGTGAGGGGCATCTTGGTCGAGCTAGTTGAGTTACCATTAAGGCTCAATCAAGGAGAAACGCTTGGGCGGTGTGCACGAAAGCCTGGTTGAGATGGCTAAACATGGCTATCTAGTGCTGTTCGCGTGGATCACTGCCGAACAACTTGGCGCGCCCGTGCCGGCGGTGCCAATCCTGATTGCCGCCGGTGTGCTCTCCGCCACCGGCCAGCTCACCTTGCCCAGCGCATTGGCGGTCGGCATTCTGGGCTGCCTGATCGGCGATACGTTTTGGTACGCCCTCGGCAAGCAGCGCGGCTCCGCGGTTCTCCGCCTGCTTTGCAAGATTTCCCTGGAGCCGGAAACGTGTGTCCGCCGTAGCTCGGAATTCATTTCGCGTTATCGCGGCCGCTCGCTGGTCGTTGCCAAATTCATCCCCGGTGTTAGCGCTGTTGCCGTTCCACTGGCAGCCAACTCAGGGATCTCTCTGTGGTCGTTTTTCTCGTACGATTTTCTTGGCAGCCTGCTCTACGTTGGAGCGTACCTTGCTTTAGGCCGGGTCCTTGGCGAGCGAATCGATAAGCTTTCCGTTTTCGCCGACTCGCTTAAGAGCGTGTCGCTGGGACTTGCCGTTATTGGCGCGATGGCCATATTGGGCTGGCGTTCTTATCGGAGGCGCCAGTTTCAAAATGATGTGCGGGTGGCGCGCATTACTCCCAAAGAGGTGTGGGATCTGATCCAGGGACAGCAGAGCCCCTACGTCGTAGATTTGCGGCATGCTCTGGACATGCTGACCGATCCTCGAGTGATACCGGGCGCCCTTCGGATGACGCCTGATGAGCTCTCTCGACGGCACAACGAAATTCCGCGTGATCGCGAAATCATCTTATATTGCACCTGACCCAATGAAGCCTCGAGCGCCAGTCTGGCGCTCAAACTTCGAAGGATGGGGATTACACGCGTGCGGCCGCTGTCGGGTGGTTTTGCCGAATGGAAGCGGCAGGGCTACGCGCTCGAAGATGCGCCGGAAAGCATCGGTTGGCAATCAACAGCTACTTCGGCATAAGCTGCGCAAAACCCCGCACCCTCCAATTCAACACGGGCAACTCAATCGCTCTGAGCTTGGCGCACATGCATAGGCGCCTTCATCGCTAGCGGCGAGATTGCTGCCGCCTGCTTCATCGCCCACGCGCGGGCGCGTTCTGGCCCAGCGTAAACCATGACGGGTGGCGGCAGCTCTTGCGTGATCCCGCTCGCCCGATGTTCTTTAGTGTTGGTGCACCAGCACCGCCCCATTCGCGATCCACGGCCCGCTCGGCACCGGATTCCCAGCGAAGGCCGCTGCGCGAATTACGAACGCAACGTTTCTTCCGCTTTGACAAACCGAGGGCAGGGAGCCAAGGCTGCCGCTGAAGTGAGCGTCCCCCGTCGCGCTCAGGGGGACCGCCGGTGTTTCCACCAGAACGGAATTGCCTCCCCCGGCGCTGCCGTCCACATCGCAGATCAGGGTGCCTTTTACTTCAGTGACCGGTCCGGGAGTGCCCAGAAAATTCGTGCCCGCAAAAACCAGTCCGTGTACCAGGAACTGCGCTACCCCGGTTGCCAGGTTTACACGGGCCACACCGGACGTGGTTGTCCACGGCGCAAACCCGCCCATCACTGCGCCGGTGCCCGATCCCACAACGTTGCCAGCCGGTATGATGCCCACGATCTGCCGCCATAAGATCACCGGATCGTCGGAAGCGGACGCCAAGGACGCCACTGCCAAAACTGCTGTGGCTGCCATTGCCAGTAGAGTCGTCTTTCGCATACAAGGTCCTCCTGATTGATTCGTGTGCTGCCTCTTCCTGAAATGCGGTGGGCGGGGATTTTCATCCAGGAATTTGCGGCAGGAGAGAGCTTCAGGAGAGCGGGGCTGAATTAGTCGTCCAGACCCATTGAACGAAAAGAGCTACACCAATAGCAGCAGTAATCAAGCCGCCCAGCCCTGCGATAACAGCTAAGCAGCGCCCTTTCCGTCATCGCTGAGGTTCATACTGATTAAACACATGACAAATCCCACAGCGGAACAGAGCAACCAACCCCACCACGGTAAGTCCGAAGGGCTTATTGGCATGTGACGCAAATTCTACTGTGCATGAGTTAAATCTGGGTATGCCATCCGAGATTCCCAGCCGATTGCCTTGGGCAATGAGAGGGGAAGCGCTGCCACCGCCAGGCGTCTACCCTAGCAGTTGCAATCGCTCGGCTGCTGCGCGGCTGGCAAGCGCGTCCAGTCGATCCAGAGCCCTTTTGTGATCAATGTAGTTCTGCGTTTCGCTGGCCAGTACCAGGGCCGCCCAATTGTCCACGAACATTTTGATGTTTCGGATCTGGTCATCCCCGGCCGATCTGGATTCCAAGAACTGCCTGCAGCGGACGTAATCAAGAGTTCGGTAATCAGGCATTTTGCTTGGCTCCCGAAGCGGCGGCACTGATCATGGGGAAGTATATCCGGCCCGCATGATCTCGTTCCACAGCGACGCAAAAATGCTCATCGTTCCGCCGATGTTTGCAATGTCGCGGGCGGACCGCCTAACACTGAGTCAGCGGTTGCATTGCACTGATAAGTAATTGAGAAATGGGCGCATATCCGGTGCTCACCTGAATCCCGCTGTATCTCTCGGCTTCTTTGCCGAGGGCAAGATGCAGTTGCAGGACTTGTTTGGCTACATCATTGCCCAGTTCGTGGGTGGCGTCACGTATCCGCGGTCCCGCGCCGCCTCCGCCATGTCTTCGATTGAATCGACGCCGTCGCTTGACATCGAGTGAGCGTGAAGATCGCCGCGTATATACTTCGAAGTCACAAGGACAGGAAGAGTACCCGCTTTCGCACGTTCGACCTCAACGTGCCCCTCTCGCAGTTCTGGTTCGATATAGCGAAGGCCATACTTGCGATAAAGGGCTGCTTCAGACTTGAATGCTCCCGATTTCAGCTCGCGGAGCGGAGCCGTAGCAGCGGCCAGCTTTTTCAAATGAGCGTTAGATCCTGTACACGCCACCATGTGAAATCCCCAGTCCTCTTTCCCGGCCAGCTGCAATCGAAGCAGGATGCCGGACGACAGAGAGAAGAGCGCACGGTCTTTTTCCGATTCGACTACCGGTGTGCTGCCGCCATAGCGCTGCATGCGGGCGACGACCGCGGGAAAGTCATCCGTTTCGATGACGAAGACGAGCTCCTCGATTACATCCACCCGGCGCCGGTAATCGCCGGCAGCCTCCGCGC
The DNA here is from genome assembly GCA_025934735.1 of Terriglobales bacterium. GTDB lineage: Bacteria > Acidobacteriota > Terriglobia > Terriglobales > Acidobacteriaceae > JAICWP01. The sequence goes on from JAICWP010000001.1 coordinate 452,702, forward strand.
GTTTTACTGCACATGGCCCCAACAGAAATGCTTCAATCGCAGCGTTGAGATCGTCCGCGTTATACAGCAGCATGGCGTGAACATCGATAAGTCCCTGCCGGATGTGCTGCGCCATCCGGGCGCCGAACAGCTTTTCAATCTCACCGTTCTCTAACCGCTGACGTAACTCATCGAGGGATGAAATGCCCAGTTTCTTGTACACGCGCATGACGCGCTTCGGATCGAGCCGCGGATGGCTGGTAATGCTGGCGACGGCCGGCGTGACCTGCGCACGCAGTTTTTCGAGCTCTCCGAGAGTTCCGGTTGTGACGATTTCCCGGATGGCGCTCGCGATCGCCTCGCCGATCCCGGCAAACCTGGTCAGGTCCTCCTGATCGCGGACCATCTCGTCAAGGCTTTCCGAGAGGTTGCGGATTCGGGCGGCAGCCCGCTGATATGCCTTGACCTTGTAAGGATTTTCCTTTTTTGATGAGAGCAGTTGCACGAGGCTAGCTAGCCGGTCGGCGATTTCAGCATTGCTGAGAACTGGAGATGGAGCGACTGAATCCTGATCGTCACGCATTGACATACGAATGTTGATTGGATTGTCGCCCGAAACAACCATCCGATGCCAACACTAACCGAGCGGGAAGTTCCCGGTATGCGCGGCCGTTCCGGCTGAGGGCGATAACCATTCTTACGACAATGACGCGACTAAACCCAGATTATCCGGTTATCTCTGAACCAGAAGTGACTGCCGCATTTCTCCGCAGGACCCACAACGAAGGCTGGAGAGTAATCTTGCCATGCTTTTCGACGAGCTGCCACACGGGACGCCGTGTATGCATGAGGTTCACATCAATGCGCTCCCCGCACCGGCACGGACAATCAAGAACAGATACGAAAGTTTTGCAATCTGAGTTCCAATCTTCAGGGTTGCTGCATAGGATGTTGCGAGTCGGCGCAAAGCCAGAGCTGCAGCCGCAGAGCCGCTCCCCGCACGTGTAAACATTCCCCGGTTTGCAAAGAAACTGGGCTACGAAACCCGCGACTAGGGGTGGCGGTGGACTCGGCGCTTAGTATTTCCACATCTGGATGACGCTGCCGCCGCGCTCGAAGCTGACTTCGTCCATAAGCTGGCGAATGAGAAAAACCCCGCGCCCGTGGTCGTTGTAAACATCCTGCACCACCGGCTCGCGGGAAGCAGAGAAGTCGAAGCCGGGCCCAGGGTCGGCCACCACAATCAGCACCCGCCCCTGGTCATCGCAGCTCAGTTCGCACTGAACGGTTTTGGAAACATCGTTCTGGCAGCCGTGCACTACGGCATTGGCCAGCGCCTCCTGCACCGCCAGGCCGATGGCCATGCATTTTTCTTCCTCCACCTTCAGGCCCGCCAGGCAGGCCAGAACCGCATCGGTGGCGTTGGCGATCTGCTCGGCGTCGGCCGGGATGGCCAGGCTGAGTTGCGGGCGCAAGGCGGGTTGGCCGGTGCCGGGAGCGGGAGTTGGAGAGATGGCGTCGGACATGGTTTCCGCTCAGGCGAAGGAAGCCACGGCCGCATCCGCATCGGGAAAGACTTCAAACAGGTTCAGCAGACCCACCATTCGGAGGGTCTGGACGGCGAATTTGGAGGGATTGACCAGCTTGATGTTGCCGCCGCGCTGGCGGGCCGAGGCCAGGGATTTCATCAGCACGCCGATGCCGCTGGAATCAATCATGGGCACCTCGGCCAGGTCAAGGACGATGCGCGTGTCGCCGTTGCTCAGCGATTCATCGAGCGCCTGGCGAAACTCATTTACCGCCGGGCCCAGGCGCAGGGGCCCCCGCAATTGGATGATTTCCACCTGGGACCGCCTCTGCATGTTAATGTCCATGTTTCCTCATAGCGGGCGAGGCTTGGAGCCCACCGCCCAAGTGGCGCAGAAAAACCGGGCGCAAAACATGCCCGGCGACCGGCGACAGGCCGGTGCTAACAATGGCGTCGCCCACCATACGGGAAGTGTGCCTCCGTTGCAACCAATGATGTGGCCGGCCGGCGGCACCGCGACGAGCTAAAAATTTCATGTCACACGTGTGAATTTTTGACATAATGTGGCGCCTTGGCGCGGACCCCCGCGCCAGCACGGAGACAGCATGAATCGCGCCGCCACCCGGCCCCAGCCGGCCCTTCCCGCGGTTGCCATTGTCACCACTGATGAACAAGTAGGCCCGGAAGCCTCTCAATACCTGGGCAACGACTACCAACTCCAGCTGCTGCAAACCTGGGAGGAACTGCTGGCCGCCTTGCAACAGCAACCTCTGGACGCCATCCTGCTCGACCTCGACACCTTGGGCGATAACAGCGATGTGGGCGTAGCCGGCTTGCGCGAGCTGCGCAACCTGCACCCAGATCTGGTGCTGGTAGCCATGACCCGCTCCAATAGCCGCAATCTGCGCTGGAAAGCCATGGAGGCGACCGCGGACGAGTATTTTGTCGCTCCCATTGAGTTTCACGAAGTGCAGATTATTCTCGCCCGCGCCCTGGAAAAGCGCATGGCGGAAATTGAATACCGCTCGCGGAAGGACAAAGAGGTGCCGCAGTCGTCTTTTTGCGGCCTCATCGGCCTGAGCGAGTCCATGCAGCGCGTTTATGACGCTATCCGCCGGGTGGCCGGGAGCACCAGCAGTGTCCTCATCCGCGGCGAGAGCGGGACCGGGAAGGAACTGGTGGCCCGCGCCATCGTGGCCATGAGCCCCAGAGCCGATAAGTCCTTTATCAGCCTGAACTGCGCCGCCCTGCCTGACAACCTGATCGAAGCCGAACTGTTCGGCCATGAAAAAGGCGCTTTTACCGATGCCCGCAATTCCCGCGCCGGCCACATCGAAATGGCGGATGGGGGCACCCTTTTTCTAGATGAAATTGCCACCCTCGGTCTTCCCCTCCAGTCCAAGCTCCTGCGGGTCCTGGAGGACCGGGCGGTGCAGCGGATAGGCGGCAAAAGCCCCAAAAAGATTGATTTCCGCCTGATTACCGCCACCAACGAGGAACTGGAGGAAATGGTCCAGGCGGGCCGCTTCCGCGAAGACCTCTACTACCGCATCCACGTGGTGCCCATCGTCTTACCCGCGCTGCGCGAGCGGCAGGGGGATATCCCTTTGCTGGTGGACCACTTCCTTCGCCGCTACTGCGCCGCCAATGGGGTCGAGCCCAAGCGGGTGGAGCCGGACGTAATGGCCATCCTGGAGGAGGATTCCTGGCCCGGCAATGTCCGCGAACTGGAGAACCTGGTGCAACGGCTGGTGCTGATGGTGGACGGCCCGGTAATCAAGGTTAACCACCTGCCGCAGAGGATTCTCTATAACAGCACCGCCAGCCAGGAATCGCTGTTGATTCCCGAGGGGGGAGTTAAGTTTGACGAGGAGATTGCCCGCATCGAGGTCGCTTATCTGACGGCGGCGCTGCGACGTTGCTCCGGGAGCAAGATTGCCGCTGCGCGCCTGCTGCAAATAGACAAACAGAAGATGCACTATCTGTGCCGCAAATACCGCATCGCGCGCGATTAAAAAGTCATACGCGGCTGGGAAAGTTTAAAAATTAATCCAACCCAGATTGAAAATTTAATCGCTAGGCAGGAAGAGACGGCCTCTCCCGCTACTGGCTCGAAACGCTTACCAGCTGCAGGTTATTGAAAACAAGAAGAGACCGTGCCACGACGTTAAAGAAGGGCCGTTTGGCACACGGGGTGCACTAGCAAGCATGTCCGCGCTGGCCTCTGGCAAGTGACGGAACCAAAAAGCGAAACAGGAGACTCCGAATGTCGGTCCAGAAAAAGTCCTTAATCAGCCAGCGCACCGCAGTAACGAAGGCCATTTTGGCGAATTCCGAGAAGGAGAACCCGCAGCAGTTTCCGGGAGTTCGACCGGCGATTCATCCCAAGATCGCGCCGAAGGTAGCCCCGAAGATCGCTCCTAAGGTCACTGCGAAAATAGCTCCCAAGATCGCACCGAAAGTAGCGCCGAAGGTGGCTCCCAAGGTGGCCCCGAAGGTCTCTGCCAAGCTGTCCTACAACTAAGTACCGGTACGTTATCGCCACTTCGACTGAGGCCGCGCCCGAAGCGCGGCCTTTCTATTGTCCGGATGCTTACCATACCCGGTGGGTGAGCATGTCGTGGAAGTATTCCCAGCCAAAACCTGCCAGGCTGCGGTGGCGAACAAAAATCCTGGCCGTTCCCGCCTCCCCCTCGCGGTTCATCTGCTGGTTGCGGAAGCGCACCGTAGCTAAGTAGTAATCAGGCAGGTTGATGCCCTGCAGATTGCTTTTGTCGGCGAGACTGGGATCGATTTGCGCGGCGGCGGGAGCTACGGCCTCAATCCTGCCCGGAATAGCACTCATAAGAGAAGCGGGCAGCAGTTTGACCGGAGCGCCCAGGTGAATGTCGCGCATGGCAAACTCCGGCACAAAGATGCGCGCCAGCATAGTGGAAAGGTCAGCCACTTCGGCCACCTCACGGCCGGCTGGCAGGTAGGAGCCGCGCAGGTCGTTCGGGCGAGGCGTAACCACTACCCCGGAAAGAGGAGATCGCAGGCGCAACTGGCTCACCTGCTCATTGAGGAAGCGATCCTGCTGGGTCAATTGATCGCGCAAGTGTTCCGCCGGCCCCATGCCGGAGTAGCGCAACTGGGACTCCACTGTCTGGGCAGTGGCCACCTGCAAATCGGAATGGACGCGCGCGGCCTGCGATTGCAATTCCAAATTGCTGAGTTGCGCCACCGGTTCACCAGCCTGCAATTGTTCTCCCTCGTGAATGAAAACCTGCTGTACCTGCCCGGGAACCTGGGCGCGAATGATGGCCCTCCGGGCCGGCTCCAGAATAAAGGAAGCGCGCACGAATTGCGGCCACACGGGCGCAAACAAGACTACCGCTGTTAATGCCGCGATGCCCGCCAGGCGCGGCGGACTGACCCATTGCCGCAACCGTTCTTTCTTGTCCAGATAGGCTGTCTTCATAAGAGTGATGGAACTCCTGATTCGCGTGCGGAACATGAAATAAGCGATCACCAGGGGAGGCAGAAAGGCCCATTCGGGCGAGTAGGCTCGAACCACGTGGTAAGCGAATACGATTACCACCGCAAGCAGCCCATAACTGTACATACCAGAAAGCAAAGCGTAAACCAGGTAAAACACCCGCCGGCTGCGGGAGACAAACTCCAGTTCCACGGGGAGGCGGAAAATATTTCTGCGCACCCAGGACGAAACGTACGCGGTGCTTCTCTCTTTCAGGTCTACTTCACCGCTGAGTTCTGAAAACAGATAATAGCCATCCAGCTTGATCAGTGGATTCAAATTGAGCAGGCTGACGCCGATGCCGGTGATCATCATCACCTTGTAGGCAAAGTCGTGGCTGGGCATGCCCACGGGCGTCGCCCACCAGACGATGGTGGCCGCCACGCAGATCATCAGGTCGGCCCAGATACCGGCGATGACTGTGGCCACCCGCTCCCAGCGGCCACCGTAAATCCAGATCTGGGTGACGTCGCAGTAGAAAGTGGGCGCGAAGTACATCAGGATGAAGCCCATTTTCTCCACTTTGGCGCCATAGTGCTTGCAGGTCAGGCCATGCGCAGTTTCATGAATGAAGGCCATGGCCCCGAACAGAAACCAGAACTCCACCAGGTCGGAAAAGCCTTTGGCGGTGAAATTGTAATATTCGAAGCTGTCGGACCAGATCTCATGGAAGCGATCCAGCCACAGGTAAAGCATGACCGCGAACATTCCCAGGGTGAGCAAGGTAAACCAGCGGGTATAGATGAACTTCAGGTAAGGGTGAATGCGGGAGAGATAGTCATCCGCAAACTTCCAGTCCGCCAGGGGAACATCGGCAAGGTCGTGAAAGCGGCTGCGGCGGTGCTGGCGCTGGCTGCGCAGCTTCTGGTGCAGGGTGATGTTCTGCTCTAGAGCAGTTTTGTACAGGAGGTCGGTGTTTTCCTGGAGGAATGTGGCCAGGTCGCGCACCTCATCCGGTGAGTAGAAAGCCCCGGCAATCGCGGTAGACTGCTCGCTGATTTCGGCATAGGAGCGCTCGCCGTCAAAAAGCTGAATCAGCTTCCATTGTTCGGTGGTGAAGCGGATAAAGCTGTCCGCTCCCGGCATCTTAGCCAGCACGGTGGGAGCGCCCTGCTCGACGTGTTCGCGGGCGATCACGCGCGGATCAAGCCGGGGAAAGCGCTGCTTGCCCGTATTCCTGGGAAGTTCCGGAAGGGCAACTTCCAGCGCTTCCAGAATGTTCATCGCGCCTTCTCAACCCGAATATTTGCCGTCATCCCTGGGCGGAGATTGGGGCCCGGATTGATTAGCTGCGCGAGCACCTCAAAGGTGCCGCTGGAAGGATCCACAACCGGGCTCACCTGGATGACCTTGGCGGGATGCTTGGCGGGATCTTCCAGACAGGTCACGTCCAGCAGTTGGCCGCGCCTGATTTGCCCGATAAATGATTCCGGAAGCGTGAACTTGACGCGCAACGGCTTGACTGCGGTCACCCACAAGAGCCGGTCGCCGGTCGCAACCTGCTCGCCCAGGCGAACGTAGCGGCGCGCTACTAAGCCATTAAAGGGAGCCCGGATATGCGTCTTTTCCAGTTCCAGGGCCATGGCCTGGAGCGTCGCCTGGCGATGGAGCAGTTCCTGTTTGCCCTTGTCAATCTCATAGACGGAGCCTTCCCACTTATAGCGGGCGTGATCAAGCTGCTCCTGGGTGTTGAGCTGCGCCTTGAACATGCCTTGGGCGCGGCGGAAATCGGCTTCCGCCATCTTGGTTTCCGCCTGCCAGTCCTTCAGATTTGCCTGAGCGACCTCGACTTGGGCCTGGGCGGCATCGCGCTCCGCGATCAATTGGCGGTCGTCGAGCGCCGCCAGCAACTGGCCTTTGCGTACCGACTGTCCCACATCCACAAGGAGTTGCGCCACCACGCCGGGACGCTGGGCGGCAATATCCACCTGGTCCTCCACCACCAGCGGCCCCGAAGCAATAAACGCGGCCTCTTGCGGGCGAGGTGCGCCGGACAAAGGTGTGGACGGAACGGCAGCTTCGGGCGCCGCCGCCAGCACCGGAGTGTCAGGGCCCGATTTACCGCAGCCCACCAAACCTGCCACGAGAATTAGGAGAACCGTCAAGTTGAGGCGCATTCTTCCCCCACTTTTCACCATCCAAACCAAGACCATAGCTGGGCATAAATCCACATAAACGGCCGGCGGAACATCACGTAGCCGACTGGGTGCCAGCCGGCTGCCACCTTGGCGCGTCCGCCCATGCCGGCGCGAATTACATTGCTGGAATTGGGAACTTGCAGCCGAGCGAAGAACGTGCGCTGGTCGCCCGTTACTTGGCTCTGCGGGCTGACGATGTCCACGGTCCCGCGAAAGGTGCGGGCCGGAAAACTGTCCAGCTTGACCCAGCCCGACGCGCCCGGGTGCAGCAGTGGCAGGTCGGGCTCATCCACCGCTACGTCTACTGTAACGGTCGAGTTGTCAGCTACTTCCGCGAAATTATCTCCCGGCTTAAGCTGCCGTCCGGCGAAGTCCTGCACGTGCGGCGTAGTGACCCAGCCATCCACCGGTGAACGCAGGTGGGTCTTTTCCAGGCGCTCCTGGTCTCGCTGCACCTCGGATTGCCAGTAATTGGCTTGCACCCGCTGCACGCCGGCGGCGGCGCCGTCATTGTGGGCGAGGGCGCGATTCATTTCGGAAAACGAGGTCTGGTACTTGGCTTCAGCCCCGGCCAGCGCCGCCCGGTAGTCCCAATCCTCCAGGTCGGCCAGAACCTGGCCGCGAGTGACATGTTGCCCTTCGCGTACGAAGACCTGGCGGACCACGCCCGTCACCTCAGGCTCAATCTTGGCCAGGCGCACCGGCGAGACCGTGGCGCCTCCTTCCACCCGCATGGGGAAAGGAAAAACCGCCAGAAATACGACCGCCGCAACGGCCCCAGCAATGAAGAGAGCACGCCGCCGCTTATCCAGGGCCAGAAATTTCTGCTTCTTGTGGATGAGCGGCTCCAGCACATTGATAAAAGGCACTTCGCGGTATAGCGAAGCATTGCGGATGGCCACGGTAGCCTGAGCGGCCAGCACGCGAATCATTTCAAAATGCGCTTCGGTCAGAAAATCGGGATCGGAGCTCTCAAAAGAGAGTATGCCGACGCCGCCCTCTTCGTCGCGCAAAGGCACGGCGTAAAAGCCGCGCATGCCGGTGGTCTGGAAGTAGCGGCGGAATTTTTCCTGCGCGTCGGCGCGAGAGGAGGTTATTTCGTTTCCGTGCTGGGCGGCAGAAACATCGGAGTCGAAAAATGCCGCCCACTCCAGGATTTCCCGCAAGTCGGCGGTCTCCGGATCGCCGGGTGAGATCTGCAATTTACCGGAGACGGCCCGCAACTTGGTCCGGCCCCGCTCTTCCAGAGCGATGGCGGCGAGCTCATAGGGAATGACGGCCGAGGGCCCGTTGACCACCGTTTGCAGAACCCGGTCCAGGTTCAGAGTAGAGGTGATTTCCGTGCTGACCTTGACCAGGGTGTGCAGGATCTCCAGCTTGCGCTCGGCCAGCAGCAGGCTGGCGTTGTGCAGGGCGTTGCTGGCGGTCTCGCAGACGTTAGTGAGAACGAACTGGTCGTCCTCATCGAAGGGATGGCCGTCGAGGCGGTTGAGCACCTCGACCACGCCGACCAGGGATTCGCGGTCCATTAGCGGCATGGCCAGCAGGGAGAAAACGGCTCCCTCTTCTATATTGGCGTTGCGGGCGTGCAAGCGTTCGTCTTCGGCGTCGTCAATCAGAACCGCTTCGCCGTTGTCGCAGACCTTGCCCGCAACCCCGTCCGCCGGAGCCTGCCGGGCGCCGAGCTCTACCGTAGGGTCCGAGCCTTCCCGGTTGGTCAGCGTAACCGTCTCACCCTCAACCATCCAGACGTTCGCCGCCTGTACATTCATTACCTCCTGCACCTTGGAAGCAATGGTGGCCAGCAGTTCGTCCATTTCCAAGTTGGAATTGAAGACCTTTTCCAGGTCATACATCTGGGTAACCCGGGTAATGGACTGCAGGCTGTTGTTGCGTTCCACTTGCTGGGCAACCGCACTGGCAATGGCGGGAGCCCCTAGCTGCGCGATGGCGCTCACGGCGTCGAGGAGAGCCTCAGAAACCGGTCGCTCGTAACCGGCCAGTTCGATAGCGCCCACCAACGCTCCCTCGGCAATCAGGGGGACATAGACCAGCGAAACCAGGGTGCGGCGAACATCAAGGTGGCCATAATCTTCGCGCGCCAGTTGCGCCCCATCCAGCACCAGGGGAGTTTGCGATTCGGCCACCCTGCCGAGGGTGCCGGTCTGAAAATCCAGCATTTCGCGGCTAATCTTAATGTTGCCGGCCAGACCCCTGGCTGTCCAGCCCGGATCCTCTGGTGCTTCGATGACATAAACGACGACGTCAGAACCGGGCTCGAGCTGCGCCACCTGCTCGGCGATCACCTGGGCGCGCTGCGCCGTATCACCTTGAACCAGGAGGCTGGCGGCGAAATCGAGGAGAGGTATTTCGAACCCGGGTCGTTGGGTCGCCATCTTGCGGCGCTCCGTTCAGGCAGGACCGATCTTCCGTCCCGGCAACAGTTTGCCGAGAGCATACTGGCATGCCACCAATGCCGCGCGACTCTAACAAACACCCCCAGGCCTGTCAAACAGTTTGTACTGTCATTTATGGATGGGAGTGCAGACCGGGGAGATTAGATGGAGCCGAGTTGGAGGGTTAAATCCCCAACTCGGCCGGATCGTTCCGAAGCATTAACTTTGGTCAGTGCGACGGATGCAGGGTTAGTTTCTGTACTCGCCAATTCAGCAGTTCAGCGGCAAAAAGGGTGTTTTCGGAGGGGCAGGCAATCTCGTGAACCCATCCGAATTCCTTCAGTTGCTTGCCGGGCTTGCCGAAG
>JAICWP010000043.1 GCA_025934735.1 Terriglobales bacterium
ATCTCGCTCACCCAGAGTGCGGATGGAAGGATGGCGACAGTGGCGACCCGGACGGAAAGAAAACCTTGCCCATGAAAAGAAAAACCAAAGAACCGACTTGACTCCGACCGGCCTTCTCATGGAAGGCGTTCACGTACTTTATCGAGTTCCACCATTTCCGGGGCAAGGGCAAGGAACGTGAAGGGGATTTCACGCCAATCATTACCCCTGAAATCGGGCCGGGGCTTCTGCCAAAGAGATCGAGCGCTGAAGGCGCGGAACAATCCGCTCTGGAGGTTCGTACAACAACAGGACGGGAGGCCGCATGAAAAAGCTGAGCGGATGGGCTATTTGGGTGATAGTGGCGGCCGCATCGATGGCGACGCAGTGCTTCGCACAAGTCAAGAACCCTGTAACGGTGAATGCCTCGGCAATGACGGCTCACGTAAATAACAATCCGGGTGAGATGTCGCGGGATGAGCTGTTTCGGATGATCCAGAAGCTCGATGCGGAGCTGTTCGACGCCTACAACCGATGCGAATTGGAGAAATTTGGGTCTTTTTTCCCCGAACACCTGGAGTTCTATCACGATCAGGGTGGGCTGGTGGCGACCACTCGCGAGCAACTGGTAGCAGCCGTTAAACAGAACATCTGCGGCAAGGTGCACCGCGAACTGGTGAAGGGAACACTCGAGGTGTATCCAATGAAAGGCTACGGTGCCGTCGAACTGGGGACGCACAGGTTCTCACATCCGGGAATTGACACCGATGAAGGCGATGCAAAGTTCGTGCACCTGTGGAAGTACGAGAATGGGAAATGGTTCGTTACGAGGGTGATCAGCTACGACCACAACGATGCTGCGAGCAAGCGGTGAACGCAATTACATGTGCAGTGTTCGTCAAAACTTTGCAACCCCTGCCGTACGCAAGGGCAAATGTAGAGTGCTATGAGGATTGCTCGTCGCTGAGTGCTGATCGCTGAGCGGCTTCTTTTAGGCCGACCGCTTCCGTGAGCGCCGTGTACGGCGCACGATCGCAAAATAAAAGTCCCGAGCCGGCTCGCCGCCCTCCTCCTTGTGGAAGAAGAGCGAGCGCAAGAAGCGCTTACTGACGCGCCCCGCAACGTAGGCGTCGTAGAGTTCCGTTCCCAGCATGTGTCCCAGCTGCCGCGTGGCGAAGTCGAAGCGCTCCCCGGTAAAGTGCACGCCTTCCTCGATTAGGGCCGGGGTGGCCACGTAACGGCGCGTGCTGCCTTCGTAGTCCTTGTGCAGCACCAGAAAATCCATCATGCGCATGAACTCGGCGTAGGTGTACGCATGGCAGCTTTCAATTTCCGCCTGCGAGTGCGAGTAGAGCGCATAGAGATCGGCTTCGCGCACCGGCGGCCGCGCCGGATACAGTACTCGCGAACCTAAGTAGGCCAAGGCGTGCTCCAGCACGCGCGTATAGAAGCGGTCCTCGGGCTCAAGCTGTCCGTTGCCATTGCCGTTCAGGGGCTTGCTTACCGAGCCGCGGCAGGCGTGGTGCAGGAACGACGCCGCCTCTTCGGCCACGTGCACCATCTGGAAATCGGTCACATAGATTGAGTTCATGGCCGGCAGGTAGGCGCTGCCCTGCTCCGCCAACCGGGCGCGGATGGCCTTGCGGTCGGGTTCGGCGGCAATGCGCCGCTGCAGCAGCTTGCGCAGCAGTTCGTCTGACGACCGGCAATAGACTTCCGGCAACTGGTCCACCAGGAACTTGGGCTGCCGCCCATTATGCGAGGAGCACGCGTTGATGTTGAGGAAGCGGGCCAGCCCCTCAATCAGGTTATAAACCGTGGGACCGAAATCAGGCGCTGCCGAGCCTTCCCGGCTCCAGCGGTCCAGGCAGAGGCGGTAGCTCTCGTATTTCTCCAAAGGCGTGGAGTTGAAAACGCAAACTACTTCCTCGCGCACCCGCACTGCTTCCACCCGTTCCCGCCGCTCTCCGGCCGCTTTCCAATACAGCGAATCCACGTTCTGCAGGACGGTGAGCACGCGCTCCCCGGGGAGCAGCTTCTGCAGTAATTCGGGAATGTGATTAGGGGCGAGATGCGATTCGCCGAACAAAACCACAATCTGCGCTTCCGGGTGGCGCAGCCGCAGCTCGCAAATCTTATCCGCGGCATGACGATCGCGGGCCGCGATTTTGCGCAAATCGTCGCGCGGCCTGCAATCCAATCCATAGATCAGCACGCCATGGCTTCGCACGTCTGCCAGCAGCTCGTAAAACGGGGCCCACTGGTACCCCCAATCCAGGTCGAAGCGGATGCGCTCCCGCAGTTCGTCTTCCTCGATTTCGCCCCGCATCCACTCGTCCACAATGTGCTGGTCGCGGGCAAAGATCGTTTCTAACCCGAGCACCACCGGACGTTTATTGCTGGTAGCCAGCTGCGCGATCAGCTCGCCGGCATACTTCTGGGAGGCAGGCAGAGCATGGTAATCGCCAATCAGCAGGATGCCGGCGCCCTGCAGCATGCCTTCCAGTTGTTCGCGGTTCAGCACAGCCTGATAGTTGCGAAATGCCTCACTGAAATCCCGCAGGTACTTGCGCCGGCTGTTGGGATCGGTGGCGCGAATTTCGCGCTCCACCTGCGCTAAGGCATGGAGTTGAGCGGCGCTGCGGCGCCATCGCAAAGTGGAAGCACTGGCCATGGTTGCGGATCGTTTACCGGTGTCAGGAACTGCTGGCCGCGGGCGGCTTGCCCAGGGGAGGGGCCAGCAGCAGCCTTCCTTGACTTGCCGGAGCTGCTCTCCCTATCCTCAGGTTTCCAGGGGATACTGGGAAACCTCGTCTATGACTCTCTTAGATGCCAACTCTTACTAACTCAGCGGGGCCTCAAAACCTAACCGTCGCTACTACCGGCGCCAGCGGTTCACTGTTCCTTCGGCAGCTGCTGTTGGCACTGAACCGCGACCGCCGGGTAAAAACCATCAACTTCATCGCCTCCGACAACGCCTTACGCGTTCTGGCGGAAGAACTTGGCATCCGCGGCCGCAGCCGCCTTCTGCCCCAGCTGCTGGGCAAGAGCTCAGCTAAATTTCACGAGCAAGCCAACGCTGATATCGGCGCCAACGTGGCCAGCGGCTCTTATCCCTCTGAGGGCATGATTGTTATGCCCTGCAGCGTGGGAACCCTGGCGCGTATTGCCAATGGCTTTGCCGTGCGCCTCATCGAGCGGGCTGCCGACGTTTGCCTTAAGGAGCAGCGTCCTCTGGTGCTGTGTGTGCGCGAAACGCCGCTCAACAAAATCCACATCCGCAATCTCTACCGGGCTGCCGATGCCGGCGCCACCATCTACCCGATGATTCCCACCTTTTACAACCGGCCTTCCAGCATGGAAGGCATGGCGCACCAGTTCGTGTGCCGCGTGCTGGCTCACATCGGCCTGCCACAACCAGACGCTTATCGCTGGAAAGCCTAAGTGAGTCTTTAGTTTAGGAGGGGCTAGCGGGCGCAGGACAGATGTCAGGCGGACAGGGCTTTTAGTGCTCAAACCAGTAGTGTGAAGATGGTAATCGGAAGCTGGTGCTGCCCGGCCACACCGGCTCCAACTGCCAACTACTCGTTACCAGCTACTCTCTAGATACTCGCTACGCCTAATCAATTGCTGTTTCTTGACCCTGAGTAGATGCAGTATTAATCTGACTTCACGCGGAAAGGAGGTGATCCAATGGATTGTGACGGAAAATGTAGTAGCGAGGTGACTGGGACTTAGGGCGTAACTCGCAAGAGTCCGCCAACTACCGGTGAGTCTGGGAAAGCCGCCCCTGGAAGTCTTCAGGGACCCGGAGTTAGCCTGGGGCGCTCGTGAGACCCCTAGGTCAATCCCATCAGTTACCGGCGACCCGCACCATTCCTTCTTAGGCGCGCGCATCGAGGGCGCGTAGCCGGGATGGGGTGAGGCGGGTCGTTTTATTTTGGTACGGCTGGCGGCCTGCGGCCTGAGGCGGTTTGTACGATCCCCGTATTCAGTAGAGCTGGCTTAACTGCGGGCGGCTGCGAAGTTCTTGGCCGAGACAGCGGGGCTGCCGCGCTCTTCCGCCACTTTCATCTCCATTTCCAGAGAGGAGAAGCGCTGGATGATCTCGTGCATGCGCAGGCCCATGTTGCGAATGATCTCGATCTGCTCACGCACCTGGCCGGAGAACGCTCCCGGCTCGAGCAGCAGCAATTCCGAGTTGCCCAGTACGGAGGTGAGCGCGTTGTTCAGGCCGTGCCGCATTTCCACCATGTAGCGGCCCAGTGTGGCCTGGCGCTGGCTGGCGGCAGCTGCCTGCTCCGCCTGCTGAGCGCGTTTAGTTGCTTCCACTCGGCGCAGGCACTCTCCCCCCAGCACAACCAGCGCGTCCAGGCATTCTTCGTAATGCCGCAGAACCAGGGCACGGGGAAACTTCTCCCGGGTGGCTTGGGCGGCGGCCGCATTGGCGCACACACAGATGAACGGATTGCCGGTCTGCTCCAAAGCCGGGAGCAGCGGATCAGCGGCATTCTCCACAGGACCGACGAGCGCCAAGTCGAAAGCCGCGGTGGCAGCTCCGTTCCATACTCGGTTGCTCATCAGGGCGAAGGCGGGCACGTTGCGCTCTGTTTGCCAGCGCGCCAGAATGCCGCGGGCGAACTCCGCATCGGTGGATAAAACCAGGACGGTGGGCTGCTCCACGTTCGTTTCTCCAGGTTGGTGCCGTTTATTTTGTTGGTTTGCCGCTACGCCCGCAAGGGCCCGGCAGTGCCAGTCGCATTTACTGCCAAGTTTCGGGCTATTTCCCTAGGACTTGATGAGCCAGTTCTTTAATTCCTGCGCGAAGCGCGCCGATACGGCGGCGTGGCCCTCGTGATAATGCACTGCAACTACCCAGGCGTCAGTAGCAAGCGAGCCATCCGGAGTCTGCAGCCGCACCTTGTCGGCGAACTCCAGGGGCATGCGGCAGGCAAATAACACGTCGCGTGGCGTACCGAACTCTATCACCGTGGCTTCAGGCTCGGGAGTTTCCCTACCCTGTATGCTGACGGTTACGGGAATTCGCACCGGACTGGCCTCGGGAAAAAACCTGGCCAACCTGCCGACGGCAGACTGCTCACTCACTTGCCAGCCGGTCGCTCTCTTCTGGGTCACAACTTGCCTCGGCAGCGCCTGCTCCGCAATCACCACCGCCGGACAGGAACTTGCACCTTCGCCTGTGCAAGCTGGCAGCCAAACCACGGGTTTCAAGTTGGACAGCTAAGTTGTTGATTTGTCGTGGCGAGAGACTACGTCCTTCAGCAGGAGACCACGCTGGAGTCTCATTTTGAAACAAGGTGTCTCAGCCGGGTGGCCCGGGTGTCACAGCGGTTCTGTGCCAGCATCTAACCCCGGGAGCAACGGCCATGAACGACAAAATTAGGTTTTTAGTATTTCCTGTGCTAGCTGCTGCGCTCCTGCTGATGGGCTGCGGCGCCGGCCATCCCACGCTCACCAGCATTTCGGTGAGCCCTTCAACCGCCACGGCCAGCATAGCCAGCGGGGGGTCGGTCGGCTATACCGCAACCGGCACCTTCAGCGACCATTCCACCCGGCAATTGACTCAGGCGGATGGGCTTACCTGGTCCACTGCAAATGGGTTGATCGCTGGCATCAGCGACTCTGGTTCGGCAAAGTGCGTTAGGGCCGGCGTGGTGACGGTGACGGCGAGCGCTCCTGTGAACCTGACCATCACGGTGACCAACACCGTCACGAACACCTCGCCGAAGGTGAGCGGCACAGCGTCATTAACCTGTATGTAGGCGGGAAACTCAAACTGAGCCGGGCCGACGGGCTATGAGCTTAACCGCTGCTCGCCGGTGAGCCGGTTTTGGGCCTGAGTTCGACTACCCGGCCTTCGCCCCAGCCGTATTTCTCGCGCGAAAGTTGCTGCACGGCGGCACTGAGTTCCGGTTCCGTATCCGGACTGATGATGCGAGCCATGGCGCTAAACCGCTGATCGCCCAGGCGCACTTCCACCCGCGGGAGGGCTAGCAGGTTCCGCACCCAGTGACTGGTAGTGAATTCCGCGATCACGTAGTAGCAGCCGTCGCGGCGAGTGAACCAGATCTCAATTTCCCGCGCCTGCCCGCTGCGCCGGCCAGTAGTCGTCAAATACAGGTAAGCAGGTTCGCGATTGTCTGCCATAGCTGCAGTTGAGAGACAACTTCTTGCGTTTCAGTTTCTTAGACTACAGCCGCGCCGGAGACCGCACACGGCAACAGAGCGCAACCTGCTCACATCTCAGTAAGCGCGGCAATCGTCCCGCGTTCAACGGTGAAGCTTACTATTTTTGGGCTTACGCTCTCATCCTCCTGGGGTAATGGACACGCCACCCCTTACCGCGCACTGCTCCGCGCCCTGCACCGCCAGGGGCACGACTGCACGTTCTACGAAAAAGATGTGGAGTATTACTACTGGCGCCGCGACTTTACCTCGTGCGATTACTGCAACCTGGTGCTTTACCCGGACTGGGAGACGGTACGGCATCGCGCGCTGGCCGATGCAGCCTCGTCCGATGTGGTTCTGATCGGCAGCTATTGCCCCCAGGGTGCGCAAATTGCCGAGGAGGTCTTAGAGCTGCCCAGTCCTCTCCACGTTTTCTATGACTTGGACACTCCCGTGACCCTGGAAAACTTGCAGGGTGGGGGAGTGGAATACGTGGTCGCGGAGCAGATTCCCGCCTACGATCTCTACCTTTCCTTTACCGGCGGGGCCATTCTGCAGGAACTGGAGCAAGTGTGGGGAGCGCGGCGCGCGCGCCCGCTCTACGGCTGTGTGGACGCAGAAGTCTACGCGCGGGTGCAGGCGCGGCCGGAATTTCAGTGCCGGCTGAGCTACATGGGAACACACTCGGCTGACCGGCAGCACAAGCTAAAAGAATTGTTCCTGGAGCCGGCGGGGCGCCTGCCGGAAGAACGTTTCGTGCTGGCGGGATCGCTTTATCCTCGCGAGTGGAACTGGCCGGGGAACCTAACCCGCTTTGACCATGTAGCTCCGGCCGATCATCCCGCGCTCTATTCGTCTTCCCGAGCCACGCTGAACATCACACGTGAGGGAATGGCGCGCACCGGCTACTGCCCCTCAGGACGTTTTTTTGAGGCGGCGGGCTGCGGCACTCCCATCCTCAGCGACTGGTGGGAAGGGCTGAACGAATTTTTCAGCAGGGACGAGATTGTGGTGGTGGGCAGCGCCGGCGAGGTAGTTTCAGCCCTGGGCTTGGATGACCAGCAACTGGCGTCCATGGCCCATCGAGCCCGCCAGCGCACGCTGGAGGAACATAGCGGGGAACAACGCGCCCGACAACTGATCAACTATTGTGAAGAGGCGGTGAGCGCTCGCAGCCGTCCCAACTCTATGGAGGTGGCCTCATGATGGGCATTATTCCCGCGGCCGGCGCCGGCCAGCGCATTCAGCCTCTGGGCTGCTCCAAAGAGCTGCTGCCGGTGGGTTCGCGTGCCGTGGATGGGGTGCAGCGCCCCAAAGCGGTGGCCGAGTACCTGGTGGAGCGCATGATCGCCGCCGGGGCCGACCAGATTTGCATGGTTATTTCCGCAGAGAAGACCGACATCATGCGGTATTTTGCCGAGCGCGAATACGCCGCCCAGATTTTTTATGTGGTGCAGCAGCAGCCGCTGGGACTGTGCGATGCCCTGTTCCGCGCCGAGCCCTTTGCGCGACTGCACCAGCAGGTGCTGATTGGACTGCCCGACACGATCTGGTTTCCAGAGAATGCCTACCGTTCCGCTCTCGACGCCCACCCCGAAGCAGAGGTGAACCTGGTGCTGTTTCCGGTGCTGGATGCGGCCGCCTTCGACGCTGTGGTTTGCGACCAACTGGGCTACGTGCAGAGGGTTGAAGTCAAGAAGCCGGACGCGCATTCGCACTGGATCTGGGGAGCGGTCACCGCCAGCGGACCCGCCTTTCATGCCCTGAAGCTGCTGTGGGAGGCGCGCCACCGCGAAGACTTGTTCCTGGGCGACCTGTTGAACGCCTATATTTCCGCCGGCAACACGGTGCGGGCCACACATGCCGGCGAGCATTACATGGATGTGGGGACTCTGGAGGGTTATCGCACGGCGCAGGATTTTCTGCGCACGCTGGCCGAACCTCCGCTGCAGAAAGCGGCCTGAGCGGCGGCTGCTCAGCTCTGAGAGCGCAGGATTTCGCGAATTTCCCGGTTGATGCGGGCGGCGTCGCGGGCGGCGTTGTCAATCAGCTCCACCCACTTCTTGTTGTTGTCGTCGAGCTTGGCCTGGGCCAGCAGATAGGAAGCCTGCATGACGGTCTCGATAGAATTGCTCAAATCGTGAGCCAGGCTGCGCAGCCGCGTTACAACTTCAGTTGCCATTTTTGCCGGAGGTACCGTCGGTGGCGTCATGAATTCCTCGTGCCGTTCACAAATACCTAGGATGCCGGAAAGGGGCGGGTTGGAGGTTTCTCCAGCCCTGAAGTTGGACAGCAGCTTAGGCCTGAAGAGTTGCTGCCTACCTTGCGCTTTTTTACCCTCGCCGCGATTTGCCGCCCAAATTGCCGGCCGGTTTGACACTCCGCAGAGTGCCTGTAACAATATTAGCGTAATTCTTCCTCAGCACAGCCGCATTTGGCTGTCTTGGTACGTCACGCGCCGAAGTGGCGGAATTGGCAGACGCGCATGGTTCAGGTCCATGTACCCGCAAGGGTGTGGGGGTTCGAGTCCCTTCTTCGGCACCA
>JAICWP010000036.1 GCA_025934735.1 Terriglobales bacterium
AATCAGTAGGTTGAAGGTTCGATTCCTTCCGCGCTCACCATCTATTCTCAGCCATTGTCCTTTGACGAACTGAAGCGTTTGCACGCGATGACACGCCGATAACGTTGATCGGCGGCAATGGGATCATTGGCTTCGATCCAGAATGCCGGTCACTTCGACCGAAGCGAGTTCCATGCCTCGCCGGCGGCTAGGGCTTCGGCTTGTTCTTGCCCTTCAGATTGAGCGCCACGGCAGCGCGGATCAGGTCCTTCAGGGCTGCCTCATTGAGCTTGTCGCCTTCGTGGATGTCAATGGCGCGCCTGACATTCCCCTCGAGGCTGGAGTTAAATAGACCGGAGGGGTCCGGCAACGCAGCCCCCTTGGCAAATGTCATCTTGACGACATTCTTGTACGTCTCTCCCGTGCAGACGATGCCGCCGTGGGAGAAGACGGGAGTCCCCGGCGATGTCGCCCTGGCCCACTTCCACTCTTCGACGATCTCAGGGTCTGCCTGATGGATGATTTCGCGCACTTTGGCGAGCATTTTCCCACGCCAGTCCCCAAGTTCCTTGATCTTCTCGTCAATGGATGCCGAGGCAGATTCCACCGGTGTCTTCATGTACAGCTCCAAGTCTCGCACCTAATTTAGCTGTGCTCAGCGTAACCTGCAACCTCGGCACGTGGCGGGTGGCCCACTCAAGCCCGACTTTGGCTTGAGTGGGGAAGTTGAGAATCAAAATGATGTTGAATCACTCAGGCGAGTGGCCCACCCAAGCCCGATTTTGGCTTGAATGGAAAAATAGAGGATTAGTCGAGTCAGGGTTGAAATAATTCAGCCAAGACGCTCTCCACTACCCACACAACGAACACCGCGTTGTGTGGGCCACCCGTCCGACTATCTGAATGCTGAAGATGAGGTGAATCCAGCGAAGCATCGAACGTTGGCTGGGAAGAGTCGCCTCCGCGAGCGTGACTCACGCGTGGCAAAAATAAAAAAGGCACGAGGGGGAAGGCCCGTGCCTTTGATCGTGCTCGTGCTGGCAACCGCGCGTTCGACTACTTGCGGCGGCGCAGACGGGTGAAGCCGAAGCCCAACAAGCCGGTTCCCAGCAGCAACAGCGATGCCGGTTCCGGTACCCCGTTGACTACCAGGCTCAAGCTGGGCGGTTCTTCCAGGCTGAACCAGGCCGTTCCACCAGCAGCGATACCGCCGGCGAAATTGACCGTTCCAGCGGTCAGAGCACCGTTGATATTGCTGAAGGTTACGCCCGGCCCGCCGTAACCATTAGTATCGATCGCTCCCGTGCAATTGGCTACAGATTCGTAAATGCCACCGCCATTTTCACAGGCGCCATCACCGTCGAAACCGAACAATTGACTGTTGCTGCTGCTGGCCAGGTTGAAGCTCGTGATAGCTGCCGCGGTGTTGTTGACCACACCGACCAGCGTATCTTCAACCCCGTCATACGGGTTAGCGTTTGGAATACTGGTTGAGATGGAGCCGTTCGCGTTAAAGGTGATTACAACGTTGCAGCCAGCTCCGCCCGATGTATAGGCCCCCGACACAGAACTGCCAGTTGCATCAGGACAGGCAGCAGCAAACATGGACGGCGCCAGCAAAAGCATCCCACAGAAGACTGCCAAAACAGTGAATTTTCTCATTCTGCGAAAGTCCTCCCCGCCTAGCTAGGCATACTGACTCGCCGTTTCGGGCGAGGCCCGTCCTTGAGCAAGTTGATATCCGAAACGATATTTGTTGTGTGAGAAGACTTTACAAAAGAAGCTAACGGCAGCGTTTGCAGTTGTGTAGCGCAAAACCTGCAAAGGATTGCATATCGCGAGCCTCTCCAACCCGCGCTGCGAGCACACGCTGGCCCCTTCAAACAGAACGCTTGGCAGGCGATTTCCATGTCACTCAGATCAGCAGAGGGGCCCCGAGGGCCAGTTTAGTTTGGCATCCCGCAGCTCATTTGACCTTGAGCATCACCGCTCCATGGCGGGGCACGGTTGCGGTGTAACTACTGGTGAACGAGCCCAGATCGCGGTGCGCCCATAGATCGCGGACCTTGACGGCTCGGTGGATGCCGATGCCCGTGAATTGCAAAGTCACGGGATTTGCCGACTGCCCGCGATTGAAGAGACCAACTGCGTAACTGCCGTCGGCCAGCGGCTTGGCCCAGACCTCCAGCGGCCCTTCCTCGGCCACCCGGCGTCCCTGCACGCCCTTGGAGTCCTGGTCCACCGCAATCACCTCTTTATTGGTCAGGATGGCCAAGTCTGCGGGGCTTACCTTGGAGAGGTCGTTACCGGCCAGCAAGGGCGCAGCTAACAGCGACCACAGCGACATGTGCGTGACGTATTCGTCATGGCTCATGTGCCCGTTGCCGATCTCCAGCATGTCCGGATCGTTCCAGTGGCCGGGCCCGGCGAAGCGCTCCAGCCCGTTCTGCGCGAAGCCGATTACGGACATGCGGTCGTAGTTGTCGCTGATGTCATCCGTAGTGCGCCACAAATTGCCCCCCGCCGACCCACCCCACCGCCACACCCGGGTCAGGCCATACTGGCACAGGCTGAACACGATGGGCCGCCCCGTGGCCGCGAGCGCGTCATGCATCTTCTTATAAACCTCAGGCATTTGGCTGGGCTTATAAACCTTTTCAGCGCTGCACCAGTCGTATTTGAGGTAATCAAATCCCCAGGCGGCGTACTGCTTCGCGTCCTGCTTCTCGTGCTGGTAGCTGCCTTCGTAGCCGGCACAGGTCTTAGGGCCAGGCGAGGAGTAAATACCGATCTTCAGGCCCTTGCTGTGGACATACTCCGCCAGCGCTTTCATGTCGCCAAAGCGCTCATTGGCCTGAATGTTGCCTTGGGCGTCGCGCTTGCCCTGCCAGCAGTCGTCAATGTTGACGTAGGTGTAGCCGGCGTCTTTCATGCCGTTGCTGGCGATGGCGTCAGCGGCAGCGCGCACGTCGGCCGCGGTCACCTTGCAGGCGAAATGATTCCAGCTGTTCCAGCCCATGGGCGGGGTAGCAGCCAGCTTCTGCCCCTGTCCCAGCGATACCAGAGCCAGCAACAGCGGCGCGCACAGCACAAATTTCGACATAAAAAAGCTCCTCTGCTTCGGACAATGGCTTTCCTATCTATCTTGCCGAACCGGGCTTTTTAGCTTACGCGCTTGCCGGCTGTCAACGCAGCCCGAGCCAGCCCGGCACTCCGTCTGCTCGCCAAGGTAGCTGATCGAGACTGCGATACAAAAAGCTCGTAGACCTCCGCGCAGATGTACGAAGGCCGGAGCGTGGTACTGGGCTGCGGCAGAGAACATCTGGATGATCTCCCAGCGGGTGGCCGCGGGAACGTAGCCGATGCCAAAGCCCACGCCCAGCGCGCCGCGCGCCAAGCCATGCTCCAGGTCAAGTTTCATTTCCGCAATTTGCTCGGGAGTGGCAACAGTGGTCGCGGCCGTGTCATGAGGCAGAAAGGTGCCGGAATCGTGCATCAGGCGCATGCGAGTGGGAACATGGCCGACGGTGGCGCCAAAATTGATGAGCGCCTTGCCCTGGCGCTGCCCATACCACTGGTCTATGTCGCCGACTCCGATTTCGAGTTCCAGGGCGGTGGTGACGCCGTCCATGGCTTTGTAGCGATAGTTCTCCGCATCCTGGCCATGGGAGTGCAGGTCAATGAAGCCTGGGGCCACAACCAGTCCGCGTGCGTCTATGGTCTTTGTGCCGCGGATTTCATCCTCCGTAATGGCGGCAATGCGGTTGCCGGTGATGCCCACGTTGCGCACCGCGTCCAGGCCGGATTCCGGATCCATCACGCGGCCATGCAGAATGACGAGATCGAAAGTTTGTCCCGCAGGTTGCGATTGGGCAGCGGCGAAAAGCGCCAGTAAACAAATCGAGGGGAGCAGAAGAAGGCTTTTCATCATGGAATCAGTTGTGGAGCAGCATTGTGCGCCAGCGGGGGCAGCAAAGGCAATGATTCATGCGGATTCATTCGAAGGGAACGGAAGCTGCTTCTAAAAAGCGTAGCTGAGCCTGCGGCTGACAGGGGGCCGGTGATGCTTATCACATATGTAAGTGAAGTGACGGGCAGCCTCGGACTGTAACCGCCCAGGCTATGTGACGGATGACCGTGACTCCAGAACGGTAAAGCGGTTACGCTGAAAAGGGAGAATGTGCCATGTGCCTCGCCATTCCGGGCAAGATTTTAGAAACCAACGTGGCCGACGGAGTGCGGGTGGGGCGCGTGGAATTTGGCGGCATCGTGCGCCAGGCCTGCCTGGACCTGGTGCCGCAAGCAAAGACGGGCGACTACGTATTGGTGCATGTGGGTTTTGCCATCAGCTGCGTGGACCGGCAGGAGGCGGAGCGCACTTACGAGGCGCTGAAAGCCATGGGCGTGCTGGAGCAGGAATTGGAGCCGCCCGAAATCTGATGACGCCAGTGGCCCTCGGCAGGCCAGCAAGCGCGATTCGCGAGAGGGCGCATGGCACACATCACCGCTCATCGTGACCCCAGTCACCGCCCGTTGTGCCCACAAGAAATTAAGGTGGGTACAGGACGGACCACGCGATTCTGCAGCTCCTTCCCGGCATCCCGCGGTCCGCGTGATTAGCGATGAGATACGTGGACGAGTACCGCGACCAACGCATCGCTCTCGCCCTGGCCAGCGAAATTACCCGCCGCACCACCCGCGATTGGGTACTCATGGAAATTTGCGGCGGCCAGACCCACACCATCATGCGCTACGGCCTGGATGAGCTGCTGCCGCCGGGCATTCAGCTGGTACACGGACCCGGCTGCCCGGTTTGCGTCACTCCGCTAGAAACCATTGACAAGGCCATCGAGCTGGCTTCGCGGCACGAAGTCACGCTGGTGTCGTATGGCGACATGCTGCGGGTGCCGGGCTCGCATTCCGACCTGTTTCATGTGAAAGCGGCAGGCGGCGATGTGCGCATTGTCTATTCGCCCATGGATGCGGTGAAGATGGCTGCCGCTGAGCCGCAGCGAAAAATCGTTTTTTTCGCGGTGGGCTTTGAGACGACTGCCCCGGCCAACGCGATGTCGGTATGGCAGGCGCGGCGCCTGGGCCTGGAGAATTTCTTCCTGCTGGCGGCGCACGTGCTGGTGCCTCCTGCCATCCGCCTGCTGCTGCGCTCGCCGCAAAACCGGGTGCAGGGATTCATTGCTCCCGGCCACGTGTGCACCATTATGGGTTACCAAGAATATGACCAGCTGGCGCGGGAATTCCACGTGCCCTTCGTGGTCGGCGGCTTCGAGCCGGTGGACTTGCTGGAATCCGTTGCCATGCTGGTGGCGCAGTTGGAGGATGGCCGGGCCGTGGTGGAGAACCAGTACGCGCGATCGGTGGGCTACCGGGGCAACACTGCCGCGCAACAGATCATGGAGATAGTGTTCGAAGTATGTGACCGTAAATGGCGTGGCTTGGGCATGATTTCGCAGAGTGGCCTGCGCCTGCGCCCGGTATTTGCGCGGCACGATGCGGAGAGGGTTTTTAGGCTGGAAGAGATTACGGCGCCGGAGCCGCCGGAATGCATCAGCGCACAGGTCTTGCAGGGACTGAAGCGTCCCCACGAATGCCCGGTATTTGCGAAGCGCTGCACGCCGCAAAATCCGCTGGGCGCGGGGATGGTTTCGGCAGAGGGCGCCTGTGCCGCCTACTACCAGTTTCGCTGGCACGTCCCGCCCGTTTCGAAGGCAGAGAATGGATAATGAATCGAAACACGGGGCCACGCTCGCCTGTGCCGTCCCTTTGCCGGCAGGGGAAACCGTACTGCTCGGCCACGGCGGCGGCGGCAGGCTTACCTCCGAACTGATTCGCGACCTGTTCCTGCCCGCATTTGATAGTGCCGCCCTGTCCCGCCTGGACGATCAGGCAATTGTCACCGTAAACGGCTGCCGGCTGGCATTTACCACCGATTCCTTCGTCGTTAAGCCGCTGTTTTTTCCGGGCGGCGACATCGGCTCGCTGGCAGTGCACGGCACAGTGAATGACCTGGCTATGGGCGGCGCCAGGCCGCTGTTCCTGAGCGCAGCGTTCATCATCGAAGAGGGTTTCTCGATGCAGGAGCTGCGGCGGATCGTGGGGTCGTTACGCGATGCGGCGCGCGAGGCAGGCATTGAGGTGGTGACGGGCGACACCAAGGTGGTAGAGCAGGGGAGCGGGGATGGCCTCTTTATCAACACCTCCGGAATCGGTCTGGTGCCGCCTGGGCTCTCGCTTTCCTGCAACCAAGCCAAGCCGGGCGACCGCGTTCTGCTGAGCGGGCCGATCGGCGACCACGGCATGGCCATTATGGCGCAGCGCGAGGGGCTGGAGTTCGAAAGCACCATTCACAGCGACAGCGCCGCGCTGCACGGGTTGGTGGTTGAGATGCTGAAGGCCACGGAAAAGATTCGCTGCATGCGCGATCCCACGCGCGGCGGGCTGGCTAGCGCTCTCAACGAAATTGCCGGGCAGTCGCAGGTGGGAATCGCGCTCGATGAGAGCTCCATTCCGATTCACGAACAAGTGCGGGCCGCCTGCGAACTCCTTGGCCTGGATCCGATGTATGTAGCCAATGAGGGCAAGCTGGTCACCATCGTCGCCGAGGGCGCAGAACAGGATTTACTGCAGGCGATGCGTAGTCATTCTCTAGGCAGGGAAGCGCGGGTCATCGGGACGGTAAAGCGCGAACATCCCGGCCTTGTGACCATGCGCACCCCGCTGGGCACCACGCGCATTGTTGATATGCTGGCTGGCGACCAACTGCCGCGCATCTGCTGAGGCTCTATGCACGAGCTGGGTATTGCGAGTTCGGTGCTGCACGAGGCGCAACAGGAGGCGCAAAAGCATCCGCGCGCCCGCCTGCGCATGGTGAAGCTGCGGGTGGGCGAGATGTCGGGTGTGAACCCAGAGGCGCTCCACTTTTGCTTTGAGGTGCTGGTGCGTGACAGCAAATTGGAGCCGCTACAGCTGGAAATCGAGAGCTGCGCCCGGCAGCAGCGCTGTCCGGCGTGCGCTCAGACTTTTACAGTTACCAACTACAACCTGGCCTGCCCCCAATGCGGAGAGGCAAAGACGGAATTCGTGAGCGGGGACGAACTGGAGCTGGCCTCGCTGGAAATGGAGGACTATGAGCCAGGTGCCGCTTGAGCGCAAAGTGCTCAGCGAGAATGACCGCATTGCTGCCCAGTTGCGAGGGCGGTTTGCCCAGGAAGGCGTGCTTTGCCTGAACCTGATCAGCTCTCCCGGCTCGGGCAAGACCACGCTGCTGGAGCGCACCCTCGAAGCCTTTTCCGCCAACCAGCGCGTGGCCGTGCTCACCGGCGACATTCAGACGGAGAACGATGCCGCCCGCCTGCGTCGCTTCGGCTTTCCCGTGCGCCAGATCACCACCGGCGGAACCTGCCATCTGGACGCGCGCATGATTGAACACGCGCTGGCGGAGTGGCGCCCCGGCGCCTTCGATTTGCTGTTCATCGAGAACGTCGGCAACCTGGTGTGCCCGGCCAGCTACGACCTGGGCGAAGCCGCCAAAATCGTGGTGCTCAGCGTCACCGAGGGCGAGGACAAGCCGCTCAAATATCCTGCTATTTTCCTGAAATCGAAGTTGCTGGTGCTGAGCAAAACCGACCTGCTTCCTTACGTGCCGTTCAACATTGCAGCCGCGGAGGACAATGCCCGCCGCATCAATCCGGCGATTGAAATAGTAAAGCTGTCCTGTCTGACGGGAGCGGGGCTGGATTCGTGGCAGCAGTGGATCGCGGAACGCCGGCGCGGTCTGGAGGTGCGGGCGGAACTGGTGACCTGATGCAGGTGCGCAAGCAAATTGCGGTCTCCGGCATCGTGCAGGGCGTGGGCTTCCGGCCCTATGTATACCGCCTGGCCACCGAGCGTCGGCTGAAGGGCAGTGTGCGTAATACAGCGGCGGGTGTGGTCATCGAAATTCAAGGTGCCGGAGAGGCGGTGGACGATTTCCTGACCTGCCTTCCGGCCCAGGCGCCGCCGCTGGCGCGCATTACCGGGGTCAGCGTTCGGGAACTGCCTTGCCATGGCGATCAACGATTCCAGATCTTCGCCAGCCAGGGGCAAGAGGCAATTCGCACCTTGATCTCGCCCGACGTGGCGATCTGCGCCGATTGCCTGCGCGAGCTGTTTGACACCCGCGACCGGCGTTACAAATATCCCTTCATCAACTGCACCAATTGCGGTCCGCGATTCACCATTGTGCGCGGCATTCCCTATGACCGGCCGCTGACCTCCATGGCCGCCTTCACCATGTGCTCGGCCTGCCAGAAAGAATATGACGACCCGCTCAACCGACGCTTTCATGCTCAGCCCAACGCTTGCTGGGCCTGCGGGCCGCAGGTGGAGTTATGGGACGACTCGGGCGCGAAGCTCGCGGGTGAAGATCCGATACGGCGAGCCGCGGAGCTCCTGAAGCAAGGCGCAGTGGTTGCTATCAAGGGACTGGGCGGTTTCCATTTGGCCGTAGACGCAACCAATGCCGGCGCGGTGGAGCGATTGCGTGAGCGCAAGGGCCGGGTGGATAAGCCCTTCGCGGTGATGGTCCCCAGCTTGGACGTGGCGGAGACACTTTGCCAATTCGACGAGGCGGCGCGCAGGACTCTTTCCTCAGCGCAGCGACCCATCGTTCTGCTGCGGCGAAGGGGTGAAGCCGCCATCGCCGAGGCTGTAGCGCCGCGCAACCGTGACTTGGGGCTGTTTCTCCCTTACACCCCTTTGCACTACCTGTTGCTGGAGCAGGGGCACTTCTCCGCGCTGGTGATGACCAGCGGCAATCGGAGCGAGGAGCCGATTGCGATTGATAATGCTGAGGCGGTCGTGCGGCTGCGCGGGCTTGCCGATTTCTTCTTGGTGCACAATCGCGACATTCTGCTGCGCTGCGACGACTCTGTAGTGCGCATCTCCGAAGGACGCACCCGCCAGATGCGCCGCTCGCGGGGCTATGTTCCTGTGCCGGTGTTCCTGGCGGAAGAGATCCCTTCCGTGCTGGCGGTGGGCGGCGAGCTGAAGAACACCATTTGTCTCACCAAGGGGCGGCACGCGTTCCTGAGCCAGCACGTGGGCGACCTGGAAAATCCGCAGGCGTACTCGTTTTTTGAAGAAGCCATCGAGCACCTGGAAAGGGTGCTGGAAATCCAACCCGCTGCCATCGCGCACGACCTGCACCCCAATTACTTCTCCGGCCAATGGGCGCTGCGGCAGAAGAAGCTGCCGCTGGTGGGAGTGCAACACCATCACGCCCATATCGTCGCCTGCATGGCGGAAAACCATCTTAATGGCCGCGTGATCGGCATCGCCTTGGATGGCACCGGCTATGGCACTGATGGCCACATCTGGGGCGGCGAGTTGCTGCTGGCCGGTTACGGCGGCTTCGAGTGCGCCGGTCATCTGGAATATGTCCCTATGCCCGGCGGCGAAGCGGCCGTGCGCGAGCCCTGGCGCATGGCCCTCAGCTATCTTTACCGGCATTTCGGACGCGACTTCCTGCGGCTGCAGATTCCATTTGTGCAACAGCTTGATCCGGTTAAGGTTCGAGTTCTGCTGCAAGCCATGGAACGCAACCTGAACTCGCCGCTCACCTCCAGCTGCGGCCGCCTGTTCGATGCCGTGGCCGCTCTGGCAGGAGTACGCCAGCAGGTGAACTACGAGGCGCAAGCAGCTATTGAGCTCGAAATGGCCACGGACGAGACCCTCGCCGGGACGGGCTATGAACTGGAAATCGTGGAGAAGGCTGGCCAGCTCATCTTCAGCACCCGCCGGCTGTTCGTGGAACTGCTTGCTGATGTGGAGAAAACAACTCCCGCCGGCATTATCGCCGCACGGTTTCATCTGGCCCTGGTTGATGCCCTTGCTAGCGCCACCGAGACTCTGCGCCAACGCACGCAACTCGATCGCGTCTGCCTGAGCGGCGGAAGCTTCAACAACCGCTTCCTGCTGGAGCACCTCCAGGCATGCTTGCGTGGCAAAGGATTCCAGGTATTCACGCATTCGGAGGTGCCCGCGGGAGATGGCGGGCTCAGTCTGGGACAGGCGCTGGTAGCAGCCCACAGGGTCAGGTCCAGGTAGGGGTCTGTTGCGGCCTGCAGGAAGGTTCCTTTGAGCAGGTTGTCCCTGGTTTTGGAACAGGTAGCTTCTAAGTACACGTTTCCCGACAACCCTGTGGTAGTATCCGCCCAATCGCGACCCTGTTCTCCGGAGGTTTTATGCCCGGTGTAGTACTGCAGCCGCTGAGCCTCGCGGAACTGCTGGACCGTATGTTTAGCGTCTACCGCAAGAACTTCCTGTTATTTTTCGGCATCATGCTGCTGCCCTCGTTGCTGGCCATGGCGGCGGGCATCCTGATGGCTCTGGTTCAGGCGCCCATGATCGGCCCCAGGCCGGCTTCTCCCGCGGTTAACGCCGCGTTTATCGGTGGTGCGTTTGGCGGATTCCTTGTCGCCATGATCGCGTACTGGATTGTGTACGCGGTGGCTCTGGGCGCCAGCACCTTCGCGGTGGGCGATGTGTATCTGGGACGGACAGCGACCATAGCCGCATCCTATCGGCGCATCCGCGGCCGCATCGGGCGGTTGCTCTGGCTCATGCTCTTGGTGGCGGTGCGCGTATTTGGTATCTTTCTGCTGATCGGGGTTGGATTTGCACTGCTCATTCCGGCAATGACAGTGGGGCGCGGCTCGGCAATGGGCGTGGTAATCGGCCTGACCATGCTGGTGCTATTTCCTGTCAGCTTCGGAGCTACCATCTGGCTGATCCTCCGCTACAGCATTTGTATCCCGAGCCTGGTGCTGGAGGACGTGCGCGCGGGGCAGGCAATTCGCCGCAGCGTGCAGCTCATGAAGGGCAACTACCTGCGCTGCTTTCTTCTCCTGCTGCTGACTTTGATCATCACTTACGTGAGCCTGATGATTTTCCAGGGCCCCTTCTACATCGCTATGATTCTGATGGCCCGCCACGGCCAGGTAGCCATCTGGTTGCTCTCGCTCAGTTCGGTGTTTGGCGGCCTGGGACAGGCGCTCTCCGCCCCTTTGATCATGATAGGTTTGGTCCTGCTGTATTACGATATCCGGGTCCGCAAAGAGGCGTTTGACCTGCAGCTAATGATGTCGCTGGTGGACCAAGCCGGGGTGCAGCCCGCTCGAGGAGCGGTGGCTGCCGCGCCCAGCGCTTAAACATGTCGCGTTCTTCCCGGAAATTCTGTTCGGCGGTGCTGCTATGGCTGCTGATGGCGGTAAGCACCCGCGCACAGGCGTCCAATGCCTCCCCTGACCTCGCGGGCTATATTGCCGATTTACAGAGTTGGTCGACGGGAGTGGCGCAGCTGCCCGCCCATCCCGAAAACGCTCCCGCCCTGCGCCACTCCGTTCCTCTGAAGCTCGAACTCCAAACCGCCGGCCAACATTTCACGATCTCCAATGCCTGGCTGGTGCTGGCCCTAGCTCATTGGGAGAAAGATATCCGGTACCGAGCCACCATTCAGCAGGAGATCGAGCAGAGGCTGCAGTGGGAATTGCAACAGGCGCAGGCGCTGACCCGGCCCTCGGAGGTTCCTTCCTCGCAAATTGCGCGGGCGCAGCTGAAAGCCGTGCTCAGCCGCCGCGAATTCCGCTTTGTGCGCCCGCCCAGTTGGTGGGATCTGATGTGGGCCCGCGTGTGGCGCTGGATTGGCCGGCAAGTTGAGAAGCTGATGGGCCGCCTGCACCTGAAGCCCTCGGTGGGTAACGTGCTTTCCTGGTTCCTGCTAGGGGCGGCGTTTCTTCTGCTGGCATTGATGCTGTGGCGCAACCTGCGGCGGGCCTCCCGCGGCATGACGCGCCTGGGTCTGCAGGCGCCTGCTTCCAGCGCCTGGGGATGGAAGCAGTGGGCGGATGCGGCCCGGACAGCCGCCGCCGAGCAGCGCTATCGCGACGCGGTTCATTGTTCCTATTGGGCCGCTGTTTTCCGGCTGGAACAGATGGGAGTGTGGCGTCTGGACGAGTCGCGCACACCGCGGGAATACCTGCGCCTGCTGCCACGCGGGTCGCAGCATCGCGAGCCGATGGCAAGTTTGACTCGCAGCTTCGAGATGGTGTGGTACGGATACCGGCCGGTGACCCCGGCGCAAGCGCAGTCCGCCCTGCAGGAATTGGAGAACCTGGGATGCAATTCGCCCTCGATAGCGGCGACCGCAAGCTATTAATCGGCGCGGCGGCCATTGTGCTGGTGCTGGCCGTGATCGCCGCGCTGGTCGGCACCCAGGCTCCGAGTGCGTCCATCTACCCTTCCAGCTATTCGGCCGGTTCCGATGGCGCCAAGGCTGCCTTCCTCACGCTGCAGAGTCTGGGGTACAAAACGGAGCGCTGGCTGGACCCGCCGCAGGCGCTCAATGCCCAAGACAGCCTGCTGATCCTCGCCGACCCCATCATCCAGCCCACCAAGGATGAGCGCCAGGCCTTGCGCCACTATGTGGAGTCAGGCGGGAGGATCCTGGCGACTGGGATCAGGGCTGACATGGTGTTGCCGGAAGCCGCCGCCGGCGCGAACGATGTGCTGGCCGTGGACTGGAAAGAGTTTCCTGCTCTCTTTCCCGGGGCTTTGACCCGCGGCGCCGCCAATATAACGCTGGTGCCGCTGGCCAGGTGGAACGGCACCGCCGCCCGCTACATTCCGCTTTATGGCACGGCGGAGGCGCCGGTCGCGGTGCTCTATCACGTCGGCCGGGGGCAAATTCTATGGCTCGCTGCCTCCACGCCATTGACCAATGCGGGCATTCAACGTTCCGGCAACCTGGAACTGTTGCTGAACTTCGCCGGCTCGCCGCAGGGCACGCGCATTTTCTGGGACGAATACTTTCATGGGCAGGGACGCTTGCTGGGACACTATTTTACGCGCACGCCGCTGCCCTGGGGCGCGGCACAGTTGGGAGTGTTGCTGGCACTGGCTCTCCTGGCATTCTCGCGGCGCAGCGGCCCGGTCCATCCGCTGCCGCGCGAATCGCGCCTCTCCTCGCTGGAGTTCATTGACACGCTGGGCGGACTTTATCAGCGTGCGCATGCCGCCCGGGGAGCGGTGGAGGTGGCCTGCCAGCGCTTCCGCTTCCTGCTAGCTAAGCGTCTGGGAATGCCGCTAACCGCCTCAGACGTGGATTTGGATAAGGCGACGCGGCAGCGGCTTGCACCCACGGAAGGGCTGCTGGAGACGCTGCAGCGCTGCCGCGAGGCCCAGGACGATCTGGATCTGCAGGACGGCAAGGCGCTGGAACTGGTGCAGGCCCTGCACCGCTACAGCGACGTGCTTTCATTACAGAAGGTGGGAGAGCGGGCATGGAAAAAGTAGGCAGCCTTGCCGAGCAGGCATGGGCGCAACTGGGCAGGGTATTGGTCGGCCAGGACGAACTCATTCAGCAACTGCTGGTGGTGGTGCTATGCCGCGGCCACGCCCTCATCGAAGGCGTGCCTGGGCTGGCCAAGACGCTGGCGGTGAAGGCCCTCGCCAAGGTGCTGCAACTGGAATTTCAGCGCGTGCAGTGCACGCCTGACCTGATGCCGGCGGACGTGATTGGCGGCAACATCTTCAACAGCACCACCGGCGGCTTCACCCTGCACCGCGGACCGCTGTTTACCGATCTCCTGCTGGTGGACGAGATCAACCGCACGCCGCCGCGCACCCAATCGGCGTTGCTGGAGTCCATGGAGGAGGCACAGGTCACCATTGACGGCACCCGTCACCAGCTCTCTGATTTTTTCACCGTGTTCGCCACTCAGAACCCCATTGAGTTTGAAGGCACGTATCCGCTGCCCGAGGCGCAACTGGACCGGTTCCTTTTGAAGATCCATGTCGGCTATCCTTCCAGCGAGGAGGAAATTGCGATTCTGGAACGCTATCAGTCGGGCTTTGACGCGCGCCAGCTGGACCGCATGGAGCTGCAGTCCATTGGGATAGAGGCCCTGCGCGAGGCTCGCGCAGCCGTGAGCTCGGTGCAAGCGGAGCCGGGCATCTTCCGCTACGTGAGTGAGCTGGTGCGGCGCAGCCGCGATTGGCCGTCGCTCAGCCTGGGCGCCAGCCCGCGCGCCGGGCTCAACCTGTTGCTGGCGGCCAAGGCGATTGCTGCCATGGATGGCCGCGACTATTTAGTGCCGGACGATGTCAAGCAGATTGCGCCCGCTGTGCTCCGCCATCGCGTGGTGCTCAAGCCTGAGGCGGACCTGGAAGGCGTGAGCGCCGAGCACGTGGTACGCGACCTGCTGGCCGCAGTCGAGGTTCCTAAATAATGCTGGGCAGCCTGATTCCAGAGCCCCGGGTCGTAGTGGCGCGAAGCTGGCGCCGC
Source organism: Terriglobales bacterium (assembly GCA_025934735.1). GTDB lineage: Bacteria > Acidobacteriota > Terriglobia > Terriglobales > Acidobacteriaceae > JAICWP01. The sequence continues at coordinate 14,318 of JAICWP010000036.1, forward strand.
TGGGGCTTCGGCATTGGGCCGCGCCTTATTCTTCTGCTTCTGGTGGGACTGTTGTGGCTGGTGCCTGCCTGGTGGGACCGCCGCGCCCTCTATGGCCTGCTGGCCTGGGACGTGCTGTTGCTGGCGGTCTTCATCTGGGACCTGCGGCGGTTGCGGTGCGCCCAGCCGGAGGCCAGCCGCATCTGGACCGCGGCGCCCGCGCTTTCCACTCCCGCTGAAATCCGAATTGAATTGAGAAATTTGGGCGAAATCTACTACACCACGGCGCAAGACGACGTTCCCGCCAGCTTGCGCCGGGCGCCCCCCGAGTTGCACTTCCAGACCGACCGCTGGGGCGAAGCTCGTTCGGTTTACCAGGTTGAGCCGTGGCAGCGCGGCGACCTGCACCTCGGGCCGCTCTTTTTGCATTGCCAGAGCCGCTGGCGCATCGCGGAATGCTGGCTGCGCGCCGATTTGGCGCAGACCATTCGCGTTTATCCCAACCTGGGCGAAGCCAAGCGCCATATGCTGTACCTGCTGCGCAGCCGCCAGATCGAACTGGAGCGGCGGCTGACGCGCCGGCGCGGCCTGGGCAGGGAATTCGAGAGCCTGCGCGAGTATCGCGATGGCGACGAACTGCGCGACGTCTGCTGGACGGCGACGGCGCGGCGCGCCAAGCTCATCACTCGCCAGTACCAAATCGAGCGCAGCCAGGCGGTGTGCCTGGTGGTGGATGCGGGCCGGCTGCTCCGCGGGCGCGTTGGCAAGCTGCAGAAACTGGACTTCAGCGTCAACGCCGCGCTTACCCTGGCGCACGTGGCCCAGTATTCCGGCGATCGCGTGGCCCTGCTGGCTTATGGGCGCCGGGTGCAACAGCAGCTAGGGCCGGGACGAGGCAGCCTGCACATGCGCACCCTGGTAGAGCAGCTCAGCCTAGTGCATTCTGAAGTGGCCGAAGCGGACCACGTGCGTGCCGCCCGCGTGCTGTTGGGTATGCAGAAGCGCCGCAGCCTGGTGGTTTGGATTACCGACTTGGCGGAGACCGCCATGACCCCGGAGGTAATCCAGGCGGCCCTGCAGATTGCCCGCCGACACCTGCTGTTGTTCATCAGCTTTTCCGAGCCGCAGGTTTTGGAGTTGCTGGCGCGCGCCCCGGAAAATCCTCTCGATATGTACCGCGTCATGGCGGCCCAGGAGATGTCGCACCGCCGGGAGTTGCTGCTGCGGCGCTTGCGCGATCAGGGAGCTTTTGCTCTGGAAATGCCCCCCGACCAGGTTTCCACCGCGGTGGTCAACCAGTATTTGGAAATTAAGGACCGCGGCTTGCTGTAGCAGGACTTTCCGGTCTTCAGTCTTCAATCGCCAATTTTCTGGCAATCCTGGCGGCTCGAACTGAGGTACAACGCCAGCGCCGTGCCCAACGCCGCTCCCAGTGCAAACTTCAGCGGAATCGGGAAGTCGGAGGGGGAAAGATAGCCCTCAATGAAGCCGGCGATCACCAGGATGGGAATCACGCCCAGCACCAGGCGCACGGCCCTTCCGCCGGCCTCGATCAACGAATCCCGCCGGGGCAGGGTTCCGGGGAAGAGCAGACCGCGGGCCAGCAGCAAGCCCGCGCCTCCGGCGATAAAAATGGCGGGCAGTTCCAGCACTCCGTGCGGAGCTACGAAGCTCCACAATTGACTGCTCATGCCGGCTTGCCAGCAGGCGGTGCTGATCACTCCGATGAGCAGTCCGTTGAGGATGAGCATGGCCACAGTGCCCAGGCCGGCGGCAATTCCGCTGGCGAAGGTGCCAAGGGCTACGGAAATATTGTTCGTCAGAATGAGGCTGGAGGCCAGCGGTTTAAGCGCCACCACCGAGTGCGTCCACATGCGGTGCTGCTCAATGGTGTCAATCATCTGTGCGCCCAGGAAGTAGCGCTCAAAGCCGGGATCGGAAAAGCACAAGGCCATGCCGGCGATGGCGGCCGCCAGAAAAATCAGGAACGCAGTCGCGGGATAGGCGAGATTTTCGCGAAATAGGCGGGGGTAGGTTGAGCGAAAGAATTGTACAATGCCCGCGGCATTGGTCTTGCGTCCCATGTAAACCAGATTGTGGGTGCGGCCCAGCAACTGATTCAGGTAAGCGGAAATCTGCCGGCTGGCGGGGTCCTCACGCACGGTGGAGAGGTCGGAAGCGATCTGGCGATAGAGAAGGCTCAGTTCCTGCAGTTCGGAACGGCTGAGCCGGCTGACGCCACGCCGCCCCGATTGTTCCACCAGCGCCTCCAGCCGCCGCCAGTAGGGCTGCCGTTTTTCCAGCCAATGCGTGGAGATCACAGGTGTACTCGCCGGACAAGCTTACCATCGAAACACCGGAACAAATCCCTCTGGAATTTCCTCTCGCCGGAATTGGCAGCCGCTTTCTGGCCATTGCGCTGGACACGCTGATACAGGCGCTCGGCTTCCTGCTGCTTCTGTTTATTGCGGAATTGCTGGTCCCCGCCGTGGCCCGCATCAATCCTGGAGTCTTGACCTGGGTGGCGGCCATTTTCTTCATCGGTCTTTTCGTTCTGTATTCCGGGTACTATGCGCTGTTTGAAGTTTTCTGGAACGGGCAGACGCCCGGCAAGCGCCTGGTGCGCATTCGCGTGATCAGCGATTCCGGCCGTCCCATCACGGTTTATGAGGCAGTGACGCGCAACCTGCTGCGCCTGGTGGACCAGTTTCCAGGACCGTACGTGGTGGGCATTATTTCGGTTTTTCTGACCGCACGGAACAAGCGCATAGGTGACATCGTGGCCGGAACGGTCGTAGTCCATGAGAAGGCGATGCAGGATGTGCAACCGGATTTCGCTGCGTCTGCCCGCGAAGCCCTATCGCCCGCTATGCAGATTTCCGGCGACGAGCTGGAACTGATCGAGCGTTTCCTGCAGCGCCGCTACGATTTGACCCCGGAAGTACGTCGGCAAAGCGCGGAGCAGATTGCTGCCCGCTTGCGAGCGCGTCTGGGCGCAGCCCAGGATGATTCCGCCAATCCCGAAGGATATCTGGAATCGCTGGCCCGCCAGAAGCGCGATGCCGCCGGTTTCAGTCGAACCTGATTCCTAACGCCAAGCCTGCTTCCGGCATCGCGAGGTGGTCCGACCAAAAAGTCCCGTCAGCTACTTGCCGGTAGCTTCGTGGCCGCTTTGCAACTCCTGCACCACTCGGTTGGCGCCGTAAATGCTGTGCAATGTCTCCACAATCCCGCGCGAGTCCACGCTGATGGCGCGGGCTGCCGTATCGCTGTACACGAAGTTCCAGGGTAACGACTCGATGTTGCCGTCGAAAATGATGCCCACTACCTCGCCCTTGCTGTTTATGGTTGGGCTGCCGGAGTTGCCCCCGATGATGTCGGCGGTGGACACGAAATTCAGCGGCGTAGCCAGCTTGACCTGAGCCTTGTGCTCCATCCAGCTTTGGGGCAGTTGGTACGGCGGCTTGTTCCCATGTGCCGCTGCGTGCTGGTAAGCGCCACCCAGGGAAGTGTAATAAGGGTAGCCTTTGCCGGCCACTGAATATCCTTCGACTTCGCCGTAGCTGAGACGGAGCGTGAAGGTGGCGTCGGGAGGCTCGCTCAGCCCGCCCATGGCAAAGCGGACCTTGGCCAGCACGGCTCCGTCGCGGCGGGCTACCGATTCCACCTGATCCTCATACTGTTTGCGTACCTGCAGCGCCTCCGGTTCAATCTGCCGCATGAGGACGATTAAGGGATCGGTGCTGGCCTTAATAGCTGCCTCTCCGCCATTCCACAACTGTTTCCGCGTCGCTACGTCTTCAAGTTTGGTATTGTCAACCAGGTAATGCGCCGCTTGCTCCGGCGATTTGCCGTTCAATGCTTCGCGCACTACCGGGTTGTCGGCTCCCAAAGCCTGCTGCAGGCCGGCCAGAGAGTCCGCCAACTCCGCCGCTTCCAGGCTCTTGTAGATGGGAGCGGTCGAGAACAGCCGGTCCTCGAGGGAAGGCAGCGCCGACTCGCGAAATTCCCGCAAGCGCTCGCCGTTGGGTTTCGGCCTTTGCTCGGCGCCGCGCACCAGGTCGCGCGCGTACATCGCCAGCAGCCCGGTGAAGCCGCGCATTCTTTCCACGTAGGTCAGCGGCAAATAAATCTGCTTTTGCACCTGCATAGATTCAGCCAGCGCCGTCCAGGGGTCGTCAAATTCGGCCTTTCGCTTGGCGTCGGAATTGACGAAGTCCTTCAGCTTCTGCTCGTCTGCCGCCTTCTTCGCCATCAATTGCTTGTCCTGCAAACCGGAAAGATAACCGGTGACCGCCTTTAACGAGTTCTGGTACCCGAACAGGTCTTCCTGTGCCATCCGCGCATTGTCGGGCGACTGGCCGCTGAATTTCTCCAGGGTTGCTATCCGGCTCTGATAGACCTTCAGGCGCGTAGGGTAGTCCAAGTCGCGCAGGAACTCCAGTTGCGCCATAGTCAACAGCCGCCCCGTCGAACCGGGATTCCCTGAAACGAAAATCAGCTCCTTTTCCTTCACCCCCTGGGGCGACCATTGGAAGTAGTTGTCCAGGTGAACCGGCTTGCCGTTCTCATAAACGCGGAAGAAGGAGATGTCCAGGTCGTAGCGCGGGTATTCGAAATTATCAGGATCACCGCCGAAGAAAGCGGCGTCGAACTCGGGCGCAAACACCAGGCGCACGTCGGTGTACTTCTTGTAGCGGTAGAGGTGATAAGCCTCGCCGGAATAGAGCGTCACCACATCACAGCGCAACCCTGTCGTTTTCGTGCATTGCTCTTCCAAGCGCGACATCTCCGCGCGCTGTGCCTGCCCCCCTTCGGCGACCGCCATGCCGGGGCTTGCCGCACCCTTCACCTGCGCGGTCACATCCTCAATGCCCACCAACTGGTTGAGCTCGTACGCCGGGCACTTCATCTCCTCCGCCTGAGTGCGCGCATAGAAACCTGTCTTCATGTAGTCCTTGCCCGCCGTGGAAAGCTGCTGAATGCATTCGGAGGCGATGTGATGATTGGTGAACGTAAGCCCGTCAGCTGAAACGAATGAGCCCGAGCCTCCGTTGTTGAAGCGCACTGAAGAGAGCCGCACATGGTTGAGCCACTGCGCCGTGGGATCAAATCCATATTTGGCCTTCACTTTGGCAGCGGGGAAAGCCTCAAACAGCCACATGCCTGGATCAGCCGAGGCAAAACCACCGAGGAAAAGCATTAACAGGCAACTGAGCAGGAGAGGGCGTCTCATCATAAGAAGTACTCCTTAGAAGTACGGCTCGGGGCAGGACATAGAAATCCGTCCGCGGGTCGGCGGAAAACCTTAATTGTACGACCCAGCAATAGCAGCTAGGCAACGGTGACACATTGGAAATCTTCTGCAAAGTGCGGTATAACAAGGAGTTGCGTGACGCCCGTCACAGCGGCTTGTGCGCAACCGCCGCCTTCCGGCGCTTCTGGTGCGAAAGGACCCTATGTCCAGTTTGTCGGCTACTCATCCTCCAAAGGGGTTGGAAGGCATTGTCGCCACCACCTCCCGTATCTGCTACATAGACGGCGACCGTGGCATTCTGGCCTACCGTGGCATTGATATCCACGAACTGGCCGACCACTCCACCTTCGAGGAAGTCTGCTACCTGCTGTGGTTTGGCAAGCTGCCCAGCCGGAGCGAGTTGCAGGATCTGCGCTCGCGGCTGGCGAAAGAGCGCACGCTGGATCCCGCCATCCTTGACTTTTTGCGGAAGGCGCCGAAGAACGCCCTGCCCATGGACGTGCTGCGCACCGCGGTTTCGGCCCTCTCTTTCTATGATGCTGATGAGAAAGCCAACGATCACGATGCCAATGTGCGCAAGGCGGTCCGCCTGACCTCGCAGATGGCCATGATTGTGGCGGCTTATGACCGGATCCGCAAAGGCCAACAGGTCGTCGAACCTAACCCCTCGCTCTCCCACGCGGCCAACTTCCTGCTCATGCTGACCGGGGAAAAGCCTTCGCCCACCGCGGAGCGCGCCTTCGACATCGCTTTGATCCTGCATGCCGACCACGAATTGAATGCTTCCACGTTCGCCGCGCGTGTGACCGCGGCCACGCTTTCGGACATGCATTCCGCGAGTACTTCGGCTATTGGCGCACTGAAAGGCCCGCTGCACGGCGGCGCCAACGAAGCTGCGTTCCGCATTCTGGAAACCATCGCTAAGGCCGGGGCCGATCCCGTGGACCACGTGCGCGGCATGCTGGCGCAGAAGAAAAAAATTCCCGGCTTTGGCCACCGGGTGTACCACACCGAAGATCCTCGAGCCACGCATCTGCGGCAGATGTCGCGCGAACTGGGCGCTTCCAGCGGCCAGGAGCAGTGGTTCGAGATGTCGCGCCGCATCGAGCAGCTGCTGAACACGGAGAAGAAGCTGAACGCCAATGTGGATTTCTATTCCGCTTCCACCTACCACGTCCTTGGCATTGATCTTGACCTGTTCACGCCTATATTCGCGGTTTCGCGCATCAGCGGCTGGGCGGCGCACGTTATCGAGCAACTGGACGACAACCGCCTGATCCGACCGCGCGCCGACTACATAGGTCCAGCCTACCCGCAGAAGTACGTGCCTATAGACCGGCGTTGATCGGATTGTTCTTTCGGAAGCGCACAGCTTCAGGCGGGTGGCCCATTCAAGCCCGCTTTTGGCTTGAGTGGGGCCAGGCGTTGGTGTGGAGAGCGCCGCTCGGCATAGCCAATTCAGGGCAGCACTCCGGCACAATGATCGCGACCAAATACCCCAGCGCTGTACAACTTGGCCACTTAGCTCTCCGGGTTACAATAGATTCGTGGGGTCCCTTCGCCGCATTTATTTCGATAACAACGCCACCACGCCGGTGCTGCCGGACATGTTGGAGGCCATGCGCCCATATTTCAACGAGCGCTTCGGCAATGCCTCCTCTATCCACCACCATGGGCAGGAGACGCGGGCCGCGGTCGAGCGCGCGCGCGAATCCGTAGCGGCCCTGCTCGGCTGTCGCGCTTCGGAAATTGTGTTTACCAGCGGCGGCACCGAAGCCGACAACCTCGCCATCTTCGGCTTGCTCAAATCCGGCGACCACCTGATCACCTCGACCATTGAGCACCACGCGGTGCTGAACTCCGGCAAGCGCCTGCAGGAGATGGGCTGCGAAGTGACCTATGTTCCCGTGGATGGCCGCGGACTCGTTGACCCGGGTGACGTGCGCCGGGCCTTGCGTCCCAACACGCGCCTGGTCAGCATCATGATGGCCAACAATGAAACCGGCGTGCTGCAACCGGTGGAGGAGATTGGCCGGATTGCGGCTGAGGCCGACATTTATTTCCATACCGACGCGGTGCAGGCGGCCGGCAAGGTGGCTATAGACGTGAAGCGCATCGCTTGCGACCTGCTTTCCATTTCCGGTCACAAGATGCACGCGCCGCAGGGCATTGGCGCCCTCTACGTGCGCAAGGGAACTCTGTTGCAGCCGCTGTTTTATGGCGGCAGCCACGAGCGCTCGCGCCGCGCCGGCACGGAAAATGTTCCCGCCATTGTGGCGCTGGGCAAGGCCGCGGAAATCGCCCAGCGCGGCTTGAGTGACGGCAGCGTGCAGCAATTGGGTGTGCTCCGCGACCGCCTGCAGGCGGGAGTCCTGGAGGCGGTAAACTCCGCCGCCGTGAATGGCGCGGATGCGCCGCGCGTGCCCAACACGGCAAACATCTATTTTGATTACATTGAAGGGGAAGCCTTGGTGATTGCCCTCGACCTGAAGGGGCTGGCAGTTTCCACTGGCGCAGCCTGTTCTTCGGGAGCGATTGAGCCATCCCACGTGCTCACCGCCATGGGCTTGCGGCCCGAGCGCGCCCGCGCCAGCATCCGCTTCAGCCTGGGCAAGCAGAACACGGCGGAAGAGGTAGATTTGGCGCTATCACTCGTGCCCGCGGCTGTGGCTAGATTGAGGGAGTTATCGCCGGCGACCCCAGTAATAGCAGTTAGCTAAATGCTAAGGGCTGGTTTTTGCTAATGGCTGCTTTTGAAACCATCGCCGTCGCCATGTCGGGCGGAGTGGACTCTTCCACCGTCGCGGCCATGCTGCGCGCCGAGGGCTACAACCTGATTGGCCTGACCATGCAGCTCTGGAACCAGCGGCGGCTGGCTGGTCGCGAGGGAATGCCGGAGGCGGTGCAGGGCCGCTGTTGCTCCCTCGATGATGTTTATGACGCGCGCCGCGTCGCGGAGACCATCGGCATCCCCTATTACGTGGTCAACCACGAACAGAGCTTCGAGCAGGAAGTGGTGCGCCCCTTTGTCTCCGAGTACCTGAGCGGGCGCACACCCATCCCTTGCAGCCTTTGCAACAATCACTTGAAGTTTGACCAGCTACTAGTTACGGCGCGGCAGATTGGCGCTGACCACCTCGCCACCGGCCACTATGCCCGCATCGAGTTCGATAGCGCCGGCGGCCGCTGGCTTCTTAAGCGCGCGGTGGATTCCTCCCGCGACCAGACGTATTTCCTCTTCGGCCTTACCCAGGAGCAGCTTAGCCGCACGCTGTTTCCGCTGGGCGGGCTGCTGAAGCCGGAGGTGCGCGAGCTCGCGCGTCATCACGGTCTGGCACTGGCCGACAAGCCCGACTCGCAGGAGATTTGCTTTGTCCCCGGCGGCGACTACAAGAAGTTTCTCGACGCCTACCTGGCTGAGCAGGGCGAGTCGCTTCCCGACACCGCTGGCGAGTTGGTGAGCAGCAGTGGGGAAGTGCTGGGTACCCATCCCGGCATCCACAATTTCACGGTGGGCCAGCGCAAGGGACTCGGCGTAGCCACCGGCTCGCCTCTTTACGTGCTTCAGATCAACGGCGAGCACCGCCAGGTCATGGTCGGAGACGGCGAGCAACTCTACTCGCGGAGCTTGCGCGCCAAGCGCTTGAACTGGATTGCGGTGGAGCAGCCAACTTCCGTCATCCGCGTGGGCGTGAAGATCCGTCATCGCCATCAGCCCGCCAGCGCCACGGTTGAGCCCATCGGCACAGATGAGGCGATGGTCACTTTTGACCAGCCGCAGCGTGCCATTACCCCCGGCCAGGCTGCTGTTTTCTACGATGGCGATGTGGTGGTGGGCGGCGGCTGGATTTGCTGAAGCTAGCCAGCTATTCAGCTAAATAAACATCTCGTCCTGCGGCTCGCCGGTGCCATTGCCGCCAGCACGGCGCCGGTTGCGAGCCCGGAACAGCGCTCCCAATCCCACGGAGACGCCCTGCATGATCCCGGTCAGCTGCCGCACCGGAGAAACCACGGTGTGCTGCAGGGTTTCTGTGGTGTCTTCCACCCGGTCCAGGGTGCGTGTGACCAGTTCGTCGGCTCGGATCACCTGCAACCGCGTGCGGTCAATGATGTCACTCACCGTGTTGTCCAGGCGCTCCACCTGGCCGCGCACCAGAGCGGTGGTGGTGTGCACGTTGCTGACAATTTCCTCCAGTTTGGGGCCGGAGGTTGTAATCAGCGATTGCGCCGATTGAAGCGCAGGCAACGCGTGCGTGCGCAGTTCGGTGGTCAGCGTGTCCACCTTCGCGCTGGTTTTTCGCAGCGAGAGAAAAATACCTAACAGCACTAACGACTGCAGCGCTATGGCCACAGCCGTCAGCGCGATAAACACATTGAGATGTTCCATACTGATCCGTTGTCGGTAGCCGAAGACTAGCTCTTGGGCGTGGTCCCTTCGGTTGTTGCTTCGCGATAGGCCTGCCGCCCGGCCTCAAAGGCCGAGCGAAACTGATCTTTCTGCTGGCCGACCACATCCTTGCCGCGTTCCACCCAGTCAGTGGCCTGCTCCCGCACTTGGCGAGCGCGGCCCTTCACAAAGTCGCGGCCCTCTTCTGCTTTATCCAGAATGGCTTCGCGCATTTCCGCGCCCGAGCGCGGTGCGTATAACACACCCACCACCGCCCCGATTCCCAGTCCTGCCAGGAACCACATGAATCCATTGCCGCTATCATCTGCCATAAAAGACCTCCTGGAGCTTCAGGAATGTCGGCGAGCCTGGAAAAGGCCCGCAACCTGCCCGCTGAACCCATTCGGATGGTAGCACCCGCTAGGCGCAGAATACAAACCCTTACAGCCGTAATGATTACCTTCGCCCGAGTGCTGGGACCACCCGTCAGATTGGTTGCGAAGTCATCATTATCTATTGACTTAGCGAAGTTGCTTACAGCGGTACCTTAAGGTTTTTGCGTGGGCCGCAGAACCACCTCGCTGGCAAACGACTGCGGCGCCTGCGTCACCATCATTTTCACCACGTGCGCCACGTCTTCCGGCTGCAGCATCTTCCCGGGATCCTTGCCGGTGTGCGGCCCCAATTCGGTGTGCACCGAGCCTGGGCAAATCACCGCTACACGGATGTGATAGTTACGCAGCTCTTCGGCAATCGAGTAGCTGAGTCCGTTCAGTCCCCATTTGGAAGCGGCGTAAGCGGCGCCGTTGGGCAGGGGATTCTTGCCCGCTCCGGAAGAAATGTTGATGATGTCGCCCTTGCCGCCGCGAATCATCAGCGGGGCAAAGCTGCGAATCATGTAATACACGCCGCGCAGGTTGGTGTTGAGCGTGCGCTCCCATTCCTCCGGCGGCAACTGGTGCAGAGGAGTGGCGAATCCGCCGACCCCCGCGTTGTTCACCAGAATGTCGGTTCGGCTGAAGGCCTGCTCCACCTGCGCCGCCAGCTTCTGCACCGAGCTGAGATCAGTGATGTCGCACTCCATTGGCTCGCACCGATGCCCCGCCGTGCGAAGGCGCTCCGCTGTCTTCTCCAGCGTGTTGCGGGTGCGGCCGCAGATCACCGTGATCGCTCCCAACTCTGCCAGAGTGGCGGCGATGGCGGCGCCGATGCCGCGCCCGCCCCCGGTCACAATCGCCACTTGGCCCGAAAGATGCTTGCCGTCCTGCATCCGCCATTCCTTTCTTGTTCGAAGATAGTGATGCAATTTCCTACACGGGCGCCCCCATCAGTCAATTCCTTTGCCGCTGAATGTTGGATAAGATGACTTAAGCCTTGAAAGATTGCCCATTGACGTGAATAACGCCAGGATCAGTCGCCCATCTTCAAACCGTCCATTATGACAGTCGGCGCCCACAGCGGTTCGTCCCGTGTGGCCGAAGTCCGGTCGGCCATTGGAACCGTCCCCGCGCGGCCTTCGCCCGCCTGGTTCAGGGCCCTGATGCCCTCTATCACAGACATTATCTTTCTGCTCCTGCTGCTGGGCCTGACTTACGGCGGCTTGCAGCAGCGCCTGCTGGGCGATGCCGGCACCGGGTGGCATATCCGCAACGGCCAGCATATCCTCGCCACCCACGCCATCCCTCACCAGGATTCATTCTCGTACACCATGCCCGGACGGCCCTGGTTTGCTTGGGAATGGCTCTACGACCTGGGCGCCGGAATCATCTACAGCCGCATGGGGCTGAACGGTGTGATCTTTTTTAGCGCGCTGCTCATTGCCGGAGTCTTCGCCGGCCTGTTCCGCAAGGCGGTGGCGCGCAACCGTTACCCTCTGATGGCGGCATTGCTGGTCATACTGGCGATCTTCGCGTCGAGTATTCATTTCCTTGCCCGGCCTCACCTGTTCACCTGGGCATTCACCCTCATCTTCTGGGACATTCTGGAGAGCGCCAGCGAGCGCGGCTGGTGGCGCCGGCTCTATTGGCTGCCGGTACTCATGCTGGTTTGGGTGAACATCCACGGCGGCTTTCTCGTCGGCCTGGCCCTCATCGGGCTGTACTTCCTGGGGGCAGTCTGGGAAACCATCACAGCGAAAGCATTCGAGGAGCGCGCCAAGGCAAGAACCGCAGCCCGGAAGCTGGAAATCGCGGGACTTCTGAGTTTTCTTGCGACCCTTGTCAACCCTTATGGCTACAAGCTGTGGCTGCATATTTACGGATACCTGGGCAGCCGCTTCTACATGAATAACATCCAGGAGTTTCTTTCCCCCAACTTCCACGGGGCGGCGGAGAAATTCTTTGCCGCGCTGCTGCTGCTCAGCCTGCTGGCCCTGGCCGTGAACCGCTCCCGCCTGCGTCCCAGCCATTTGCTGGTCATACTCTTCAGCGTTTACACCGGACTCTACGCTGCCCGGAACATCCCCATCGCCTGCATCCTGCTGGTGCTGACCACCACACCGCTGCTGGCCGGGGCGGTGGAACGGGCCAGCGCCGCGGAAGAACTCGCGCCTCGCGCCCGCGCCCTCTTCTTGCGCTGGAAAAACTTCGCTGTCCGCATGTCCGACATGGAACTGGGACTGCGCGGCCACATTCTTCCCCTGGCCGCAGTCGCGCTCACGTTCGTGGTTTGCCTGAACGGCGGCCGCCTGGGTGCCAAGCCCCTGATGCAGGCTCACTTTGACGGCAAACGCTTTCCGGTAGCTGCCGCCGACTTTCTCGCCCCTCACGATATTCGTTCGCAGGTTTTCAATCCCGACTACTGGGGCGGGTATCTCATTTACCGCCTCGGTCCCGATTACAAGGTTTTCATGGACGACCGCCACGACTTCTACGGCGAGCCTTTCGTCCGTGATTACATCAAGGTTAAGAACATTCAGCCTGGCTGGCAGGAAGTGCTGGATAAGAACAGAGTGAATTGGGTTCTGATTCCGCCTGAGTGGGCGCTCGCCAACGCCCTCAAAGAACTGCCACAATGGCGCGCAATTTACGACGACCACCGCGCTATCCTGTTCGCGCGGGTGCAGCCTGTTCCTTAGAACCGCACCTCATAAATCCGTTGCGACGGCCGGTGGCCCAGGTTCGCGCCCTGCTTTTGCGCGCTAACCTGGGTCATCCATCCGAAGCATTTTATGGCGCTGGAACATCTCCGGCAGGAAAGAGGCAGTGGAGTTGGGAATTAGGCGCCCTGGATATCAAAGCGCTTGATCAAGCCGTTGTTGATTCGAAACACGTGTCCGACCACCTTATCCGCTAGAAGATTTCCGCTGAGGTCGCGCACGAGCTGATGGACTTCCACAATCACTTCGCCTTCGGGGCCTTGGGCGAACGTGACCGGCTCGACGTGCGGATCGATCATCGTCCACTGACGTGTCCAGTAGCTGCGCACTTCGTCGCGTCCGTGGACATGGCCGCCTTCCATGCCGTTTGCCCAAATGACATCCTCGTGCATGGCGGCGAGCACCGTCTCCATGTCACGAGCGTTGAAGCGGTCGTAAACACGTTTAAGGAGGTCCACGTCGTCCGACATCAAATCTCGCTTCGTCATGGCTCACGCTAGCACAAACTCCATCTTCCTACACCTTCCTCTCTCCTTTAAAGCTCTGATCTTGGCTTGCTGGGCGGAAGCCGGTGAAGGCGGGGTTATGCGAGTTTCCGGAAGATTTGCCGGCAGGTGGCCCAGGTTCGTGCCCCGGTTTTGGGCGCTAACCTGGGTCATCCATCACTGCACGCAGGCAAGAATCCTCCTAACGTTTCCCCATGCCGCATGGCCTCAAGCGTTTTCAGCAATCCGCACAATCACACTTTGTGACCTTCACTTGTTACCATC